>CALEYL010000011.1 GCA_937926205.1 uncultured Saprospiraceae bacterium | reverse complement strand
TAATTCTTGAGCGCACAGCTGCATCCTGCCAACTGCCAACTAAACCCTGCCAACTAAACCTCCTTACCTGCTGCTATAATTCGGCGCTTCCTTCGTAATAATGACATTATGCGGATGGCTTTCGCGAATACCTGCCGCTGTGATTTTCACAAAATTAGCCTTCTCCTGGAGCGCTTCCACCGTTGGTGCGCCGCAATACCCCATACCTGCACGCAAGCCGCCGATGTATTGCACCATGGCTTCCTCCACGGTGCCTTTGAAAGGAACCCGTCCTTCGATGCCTTCGGGCACCAGTTTCCGGATATCGTCTTCCACATCCTGGAAGTAGCGGTCTTTGGATCCTTCTTTCATTGCGCCCAGGGAGCCCATGCCGCGGTATATCTTGAATTTTCTGCCTTCAAAAATAATGGTTTCTCCCGGCGCTTCTTCCACACCTGCAAAAAGGCTGCCCCCCATGATCGTGTTTGCGCCTGCAGCGAGGGCTTTCACGATATCGCCCGTAAAACGGATGCCGCCGTCGCCGATAACAGGAACCCCGCTGCCCTTGATGGCCGTTGCCGCGTTGTAGATGGCGGTCAGTTGCGGAACTCCAACACCGGCAACAACCCGGGTGGTGCAGATGCTGCCGGGGCCAACGCCTACTTTTACGCCGTCGGCGCCGGCATCCACCAGCGCTTTGGCGCCTTCGCCGGTTGCCACGTTGCCACCGATGACCTGCAAATTGGGATAGACGGATTTGATACGCCGGATGGCATCAAGTACCCCTTTGGAATGACCATGCGCCGTATCAACAGCAATGACATCCACACTTACCTTTACCAGCGCTTCAATGCGTTCCATGACGTCGCTGGTGACGCCGACTGCAGCGCCAACCACCAGACGCCCCAGCAAATCTTTGCAGGATCGCGGATAGTCGTGCACTTTCATGATGTCTTTGTAGGTAATCAGGCCAACGAGAATGTAATTGTCGTCGACAACGGGGAGCTTTTCGATTTTCCGGCTTTGCAGAATATCGCGCGCCTGTTCCAGCGTCGTACCCATAGGCGCCGTGACCAGATTTTCGGTGGTCATCAATTCGCGTATGGGTCGGTTTTTACGCCGTTCGAAGCGCAAATCGCGGTTGGTCAGGATGCCGATGAGCCGTTTTTGATGATTCACAATCGGAATGCCACCGATTTTAAATTGTTGCATCAAAGACAGTGCATCGCTGACGAGCGCGTCTTCCATCAGCGTAACGGGATCAACGATCATGCCGCTTTCAGAGCGTTTAACGAGGCGCACCTGTTCGGCCTGCTCGTCAATCGTCATGTTTTTGTGGATGATGCCGATGCCGCCCTGCCGGGCAATGGCAATGGCCAACTTGCTTTCGGTAACCGTGTCCATGGCTGCCGAAACGATGGGTACGTTGAGTCGAATGTTGCGGGTAAGCTGCGAGGAAATGTCTACTTCGCGGGGAAGTACCTCTGAATAGCTGGGCGCCAAAAGCACATCATCGAAGGTGAGCGCTTCGCCCAAAAACTTATTGCGGTGTGTATTTTGAGTTTCCATGCGCAAAGGTATGGAATTACTTTTAAATTATTTACCACATCCGTGCACAGAAGACTTCACATAGATCACATTGTCCTTATCTTTACCCGGCAAACCAATATGCCGTTCATTATGCTCACAGCCATTTCACCGGTTGATGGCCGGTACAGCCGCCAGACCGCATCCTTATCTGCTTATTTTTCGGAATTTGCCCTCATTCGCTACCGGATCCTGGTGGAAGTGCGCTATTTCAACGCATTGTGCCGCTTGCCCTTGCCGCAATTGAAGGATGTTCCGCCCGAAAAAGGGAAAGCCCTGCTTCGCCTGGCAGAAGCTTTTGACGTGGAAGAAGCCGAAAAGGTAAAACACATCGAACGCGAAACCAACCACGACGTCAAAGCAGTCGAATACTACCTGAAATCGAAAATGGACGGCCTCGGACTGGAGCGCTACAAAGAATTCATCCATTTTGGGCTGACTTCACAGGACATAAACAACACGGCGACGCCACTCCTGCTGAAACATGCACTGGAACAGGTTTATGATCCAACTTTAAGCCAGTTGTCGCATGCCCTGGAAGCCCTTGCAGAAGAATGGCGCGGCATACCCATGCTCGCGCATACGCACGGTCAACCGGCTTCGCCGACCACGCTGGGTAAAGAAATACGGGTGTTTACCGAACGCCTGCGCGCCCAAACGGTTTTGCTGCACAGCATCGAACACAAAGCCAAATTCGGAGGTGCTACCGGCAACTTTAATGCCCACCACGTTGCTTATCCCGACATCAACTGGCGCAGCTTTGCCGACCATTTCGTACAACAGGATCTTGGAATGATCCGATCGCACCCGACCACTCAAATCGAACACTACGACAACCTCGCCGCTTTGTTCCATGCTATGATGCGCATCAATACCATACTCATCGACCTCTGCCGTGACATCTGGACGTATATCTCCATGGAATATTTTAAGCAGAAAACGGTGGCGGGCGAAGTGGGCTCCTCTGCCATGCCGCACAAAGTCAATCCCATCGATTTTGAAAATGCAGAAGGCAACCTTGGACTGGCCAATGCCATTTTCGGGCACCTCGCCGACAAACTCCCCGTTTCCCGCCTCCAGCGCGACCTCACTGACAGCACTGTATTGCGCAACATCGGTGTGCCGATTGCCCATACCCTGATCGCTTTTCAGGCCATCACGAAAGGATTGGGAAAACTCATTTTGAACAAAGAGCGCCTGGAAGCCGACCTCGACGCCAATTGGGCCGTTGTAGCCGAAGCCATCCAGACCATCCTGCGTCGCGAAGGATACCCGCAACCTTACGAAGCGCTGAAGGCACTCACCCGCGGGAAGACAACGATTACGAAAAAAGACATCGAAAAGTTCATTCACGACCTGCATGTGAGTGCAGCAGTACGGGAGGAGCTGTATCAAATTGCCCCCCATAATTTTGTGGGGCTGGTGGATTGAGCATTTCAAGGCAATATTTAACATTCCGTATAGATGGCCTGGCCTATGTTCAACCTTTGCTGCCCTCCACAAAGTACATATCTACCTCCCCCTTGCCTTTCGTGTTTACCTTGCCCCGGTGGGTGCAGTGGAATCGATTTTTCACCATGTCATAGGTGCTGCCCGAAATGTTCACTTTCCCGACTTCTCCGCTGACTTCCATGCGCTGAGCCGTGTTTACCGTGTCACCCCAAATATCGTAGGCGAATTTTTTCACTCCAACGATGCCCGCCACCACTGGTCCCGTATGTACTCCGATGCGGGCTTCAAAAAAGAAATTGCCCTCCGATTCCCGTTTGCGCCTGCGCTCCTGTATAAAAGACTGCATTTCCAGAGATGCGTTCAGCACGTCTTCAGCATGAGTTTCATTAGGGACGGGCAGTCCGCCTGCAGCAAGATAAGCATCGCCTACGGTCTTGATTTTTTCAACCCCGTATTTTTGCATGATCTGGTCAAAAGCGGAAAAGCACTCGTTGATCTCTGCCACCAAATCCCTGGGGGTCTGCGCTTCAGAGAGTTTCGTAAAGTCCTTAAAATCAGAAAACAGCACCGTAACCTCGTCGATGAATTTGGCTTCGGCAGCGCCTTTTTCTTTCAGTTCCTCCGCTACCTCGGCAGGCAAAATATTGAGCAGTAAATCGTCAGATCGTTGTTTTTCCACACTTAACAGGCGGTTGCTCCTTTTTTGCAAAATAAAACTACGCACGACGATGCCGAAAATGGCCAATAACGCCAAAATGCCGGAGATGAAATATACCCGCTCGTTCCGCTTTTTTGCAACAGCGAGGCGATCAATCTCGATTTGCTTGTCACGGAGTTCAAGTTCCCGCTGGGTTTCTAAATTAGTAATTTTCAATTTATTTTCCGAGCTATGTATAGAATCGTTCAGTACGGTGTACTGCTTGAAGTTGTCAAGTGAGGCGCGATAGTTGCCGTCGAGGGCGTACATCTCCGAAAGTTCCTTCCTGGCGATCATCTCCTGATCAAGGAAACCAATTTCGGCGGCTTGCTTTGACCCTTTTTCCAAACTATTAATGGCCAGTTGCCGGGCAACTGTTTTTGAAACCGGCAGGGGGATCAGCCCGGCGGACGTATCCCGAACATATTCGGCATACATCGCACCGAGAAAAATGGCGCTTGCAGCTTCCATGTATTGGTCTTGCACCTCGATGGCCAATTCCAGCGACCTCTTAAAGTTTTCCAGCGCAGACGGATAATTGTGCTGCTTGACGTAAATACCACCGAAGTTCATAAGATTTATGATCTCGTTGTTTTTGTCGCCGTTTTCCCGGTTCAGCCGTAGGGCTTCACTGATATGTTTAACTGCTTCTTCAATACGGTCCTGTTTCTCATAGATATTGCCCAGGTTTGTCAGGTTGACGGACATATAGACTTTGTTTCCCGTTTTCCGGTTGATTTCCAGCGCCTTCAAATAATATTCCTCCGCTTTGTCGTAGTTATTTTGGGCCAAATAGACATTGCCGATATTGCTCAGACAGGCGGCAATGCCTTTTTGGTCGCTCATCGCTTCGTTTATTTTCAGGGCTTGAAAGTAGGCGTCCATTGCATTGCTAAAATCGGCCTTGTTTTCATAGTTGAGACCAAGCACAAGAAAAGCCAGACTTTTTCCTTTGGGATAATCGAGTTTATTAGACAACTCCAACGTTTGTTTGCCGTATTCAATGCCCTTTGAAGCATCTATGTAAAAATACTCGTCAGCTATCCGGTGCAGGAGAGAAACCTTGTTGGTATCCTCTTTCATCCTGGGCAGCTGGGCAAGCAGGGAGTCCAGAAGAGGGTGGGCCTGAGCGTGGCCCTGCGAAGCGGGCAGCAGCAGTAATACCAGTATTTGCAAGACTTTTGCGGAAAGAGCTTTAAATAAGTTCTCCATTGCAAGTGGATTTTGCCTTTAAAATATTCCTGTTAGTCGCTAAGAGCACTTAAGGCTTGAGCGCTGTGTCACCGAGTGTTGCTTTTTGTATCGTTCGTTGTCCATAGGTGTGCCTTTCCCGTATTAAGCCAATCGGTTTATAGCAGAGATCTTGATTGTCGTCTTTATGTCCCAAACGAATTGACCGAAATAAATTCTCCCCTGGCCCTTCGCATGGAAAACAACCAACCAGGCCCAGATAATTTTGCTGAATTTTTCTAGGCTTTTGAACCAGTGCAAGTTAACACATATTGATTGTGCATATTACATCTTTTTCTCAATATCAGGGTCAATACTCAAGGCCGTTTTCCGGCATTTTTTCATCTCTTTCTTTTTTCCAAGTATGCCATAAGCCGTTCCCAGGTTCCACCAGATAAATGCGTTATCAGGTGCAATTTCAGAAGCTTTCAGAAACCAGTTTAATGCAACTTCATTTTCTCCATTTATGCCATGTGCCACCCCAAGCAGCCTGAGTGTTTCTGCGTCCTTCTGATTTAACTGGTAGGATTTCTCTAAAAATTCCAGGGCTTTGGGTAAATCCGACTTTTGTTCGCCAAAGTATTTACCCGTCTCGCGATATACAATCGCTAAATTAGTAATAAGAGAGGGGCGATTTGGATTTATGAAAACACATTTTTCAAAATTGTAAACGCTTTCCAAGTAGTTTTTTTGATAAAAATAAGCGTTTCCTAATAAAAAATAGGCGGCATCAAAAAGAGAGTCGATCTTAGTCGCTTCTTGCAAATTTTCTATTGCCGTCAAAATTAATTTTGTTTTTTCATCCTCATTGTGCACTGTTTGCGACAATTCAATCAGCGTACCGCCTATTGCATTGTAGGTTAGAGCCAATGCATTTTTATCATTTCCTTTATTGTTTTTCAACAATTCAAGACTTCTTTCGTAACTGTTAAGCCCTTCATTCAATTCGCGTCTTGCAACTTGTATATCCCCTTTTAGCATGAAATAATGATAATTCTGAGGGTCTTGACTAATTGCGTTATTGATAAATCCAAGCCCTGAAGAGGCTGAATTGTCTGCTAAATATACCAACAATGCCATATGATACCAAAGCTCCGGTATATTAGGATCAATCTGAACAGCTTCTAAAAAGTCTCTGCTCGCAAGATTCAACTGGTCTGAATCGTAGTAAATTTTTCCTCTTAGAAACAACGCCTCGGCAATACTGTCTTTACAACCATAACCTATGTATTCATTTAGCAATTCTAATTGCTTCTCAGAATCCATAGGCATTTTAATATTATCCCAAATTTGAACGCAGGTTTGGGAAGTCAATTCAGGATAAACACTTAAGAAAGAGCAAAGTATCAATATTATTTTATTCATTTTGTTTCTTTTTAATTAGAACAGCACTAGTTTATTATTTCGCCTTTACTGCTCTCCAGTTTTTCCCGAAATCTTTGAATTTCCTCTGGTGATGGCCTAACCCAGTCTGTTGCTTCTCCCACAATTTTTAACGGCGCTTCTGAACGATAGGAACGGGACGGATTACCCGGGAATTTTTTATCCGTCAAATTCGGGTCATGCTCAAAAAGCCCCGTTGGTTCAACGACATACACCCGTTCGCGTCCATCGCCTTTGGCCAATGCCGCAGCAAGTCCGGCGCCATTAACCAGGGCGGTGAAATAAATATGATTCATTTTTATTTCAGACTTGTAATTGGAATTGCCCCCTGCTGTCAGCAAATCGCCAACCTGCAAATCTGCTTTTGTCCCATGATAAAAAGGCCCTTTGTCAGCAGGATTTCCCTTAAACAAGGCTCCTGATTCGCGGTTCTTTTTTGCGTTATCCGGATCGCCCAGGTCATCATAACATTTGGCAATATTTGCATACAGCGCAGGGAAGGCGCTCTGTACGGTGTCGTCATTCATTTTTAAGGCATACTGCAAAGCCGTTTCGAGCCATGTTAACCTGTCGGAAGCCGTTTTTTGATGCCGGGCTATGTAATGCGCTGTAAGAAATTTCTCAAAGTCGACTGTCGCTTCGTTCCAGCCTTGCAGAAATAGCTGGAGCGCCTCTTCCGGTTTGCCCTGTTCTTCCATGGCCATACCTTGCAGGCAGCGTTTCACGACATTGTTGAAGGGAGAGAATTCCATTTTTCAGGTGTTTTTTGCATTTGTTATTAAAAGGGCCTTCCAAGTGCTTCCATGAGTCTACCCCCTTTATTTTTTGTCATTATACTTCACCTGTTTAATTTCATTTATCCGTATAACGGGCTGAATATTGGTATAGTTTTTAATGTTGCTGACAAGGGCATCTCTGTTCTGAGCGATCGCTTTATTGTATTTGTCAACATCGTAAACATAAAAATAGCCTACCGCAACAAAAAATTATCTTTATTTATGCTACAATCAGTTTTTTTGTTTGGGTTCTGCCTTTAAAATAAACCCTTATAAAATAAATGCCTTTGGATAGATGCTGCAGAGAAATGGGCCTATTTACCTGTTTCGTTTCCAATACCAAGCGTCCATTGATATCATAAATTTCAACTTTATGGAAACTATTTTGAGATTGAATTTCTAAAATTCCTTTTGATGGATTCTGAAAATAAAAGTCGGGGTCTGGGGTAATATTTTCTAACCCAACAATACAATTATTTCCTACTTCATAGGTATAATAATTGGTTACAGACAAACCCCCTGAATAAGCAAATTTTACGCCATAGCTGATGTTGGCACCCGTTGTTTGCCCGGTAATTGTATAAGTAAATGTGTTGTTACCTAATGCAGTCATTGGATATTCTGCAAACGGTGTTTGTCTCCAAAGATAAGCAACAACACCTACTCTATCCGTATCCAGCAACGTAAAGGTAATTTTCACATCATTGCCCAAGGTCTCAAAACCATAATGATAACCTGTTGTAAAACTGCCTTGTTGAGCCAAATTTGATGTTCCGGAACAACCCAACAACTCAGGAGTTGTCGCATTGATCACAATAGGATTGTTTACAGCCATATTTCCTGAAGCATCTGAAGCTGTAATGCTAAAAGTATAGGAAGTATTAGGAGAAAGATTGGGAATTACAATCGATTTTTGCATGCCTGATAATCCAGCAACTTGCACGTTTTGAGTGCCATAAGCTACATTGTAGTTAACACTTCCGGAATTGTCCTGAGCATTTACCAAAAGTTGAACCGTGGAATTGGTAACAGTACCAAGTGTTGCTGTAAAATTGAAAGGAGCCTGTGTATCTGGTGTTGTGTTTTGATACACGCGCACATAGTCAATTTCCATAGTTGCCTGGGTAAAATTACCTGGTATATTTCCTGCAATGCCCCCCATGGCAATATTTAAAAGCAAATATTGAGCACCAATAAATGGCCATGTAGCAGCATTTTTTACCGCAGGATTATAGGTGTAAAACGCTACACCATCTAATAAAAAGGTAATCTGATTGGGCGACCAATTCATGGAATAAACATGAAAATCTGTTCCTAAATTATTAGCAATTGTTCCACCATAATTAACGGTACTCCCAAAAGATGAAGGCGTATGGATTGCACTTTGAATATATTCTACTGGCTGTGATGGCGTAAGGCCGTGTTCCATTATATCAATTTCCCCACACGCCGGCCATGAAGTTGTGCCGTGCGTTGCTGAAAAGTAAGCACCAGGTTCTATGATATTTTTACCGAGGAGCCATAAAGCCGGCCAGGTCCCCTGATTGGTAGGTACTTTGGCACGTATATCCACTCTGCCATAAGTAAATGCGAACTTGGAATTTAATCGCGCCGAGGTATACTGTTTCGTTACTCCTTGATCCGTAAAGGGTTGGGCTATTGCCACTATTTTCAAAACACCATTTTCTACAAAAGAATTTGAAAGTTGATTGGTATAATGTTGCACTTCACCGTTATACCAACTTCCACCATCTGGCAATTGCGTTTGATGATGCCAATTGATGCTATTGATGGCTCCATCAGTATCAAATTCGTCTGACCAAACCAAATCATTGTAAATTACATCAACCTGAGCGTAAGTCAATTGCTGAAATATTATGAAAATGAGTACAAGAATCGTTTTATTGGGTTTCATTTTTATTATTTGTACAGGTAATTAAAGGGTTTTCATGGATTGAGGACTCGAGGACAATCGCATACACCTCTTTTTGTACTTGCAGGCGCGGCTTGAACGACACAAATCTAACAAATTAGACGTAGAATGGTGCGAAAATCGCTCTTTATGGAAGTTGCAGTGTAATTGCGGGGTGGGCGATTACTGCGAACGGTCTTGTGCAAACGTCAGTAGCCCCGCATAGGGGCGGTTGACAGAAAATACATTGTTATCACACATTTTCATTCTTTTTCAATAAACAGTTCTTTTAATTCCTTAAGATTCTTTGGCATTCTATCAGTTTCACTAATTTCAATCTCTCCTTCGTATCTCGTGAATAAGAATAAAGGAATGCTTAGTTTTAATTTGTGTTTAATGCCAAATTGAGATTTCTTCATTGACGATACTACCTCTTTTACATTCTGATTTTTTGACAATTCTATTCGTTCAGAGATACTTTGAGCTAATTGATTCAACTCATCTTCTGATAGATTTTTTGATTCAATCGAAGAAATAATACTTTCGGAAATTTCTTTTACTTTACTCGAAACCTGATTCTCAACTCCTTCTATCAGGATTGAAATATTTTTTCTCAATTCTGCAATATTCGAATCAAGAAAGTCAAAAACCTTTATGTATTCATGCATAAATGTATTTGTATCTCTTATAAACTCAGATAGCTTTCCATTTGTGCCTGCTGCTTTCATTTCCATGAAATAATCTATCCACATGTTTAACCATTCTGAGACTAATTTATTTGCAGGTGAATTTGATTCCGAAAAAATTTTCTCTTGTCTTATTCGACGCTTTTCATTGATTAGACTAAATACAGTTTTATTATCTTCTAAAAACTTTTCTTTGATACTGTTTTCTACTGCCAAGAGTAATGACTTGCTGTAATTTGCGAGGTCAATGATTAACTGGGTTGTAGATTTTACATTTGAAACAGCAATTCCTGTATACCTATTCACCTTGATATTTGAAAGGAACAAATTCATTGGAACTTTTCCAGTTAACCTTTCTTTAATAGTTGATATTTCACCAATACTTGGCATTGAGTTCAACCAAACTTGGAATACTTCATACAACTCTCCAATATCCCCATTATTTTTTTTCCTATTTTCGATTTCTTTATGTCCAGGAGAAATATGTTCCAATAAAGCTAATTTCATATCATCATTAAAATCACAATTATCAAATTTTGCCCATTCAATGAAAATAGTGACAGCATCATCAAAAAGATGGCTCCCCCAACCTGGGTTACCTAAATTATTACTTAAATAGTCATAATATTGAGTTATTCTTTCAAACCAGTCTTCTTTGTCAATATTGATTTCCATACAATGGATAAAATATCTTACACTATTATATATTTGGTCTTTTACGAAATCATACTTGTTTTTATCAAAGTTCTCTATTGAATTAAATCTTCGATGAGAGTCGCAACAATCTGGAAATGAATTCCACCATTTATCAACTCCATCTCGAATAGATTGAAAATAGCTTTCTGTTCCTGCATATTCTTTTACTGCAAAACCAGTTAAGGGATACGACCGAGTAGGATAAAATATGAAATCTCCCTCCAGTTTCCATAACGGTCCAATTTGACGAATTTTTACTTTTTTGAACTCGGGTTTACTTGGCATCGTTTTTTTTTTAATAGATGGTAACGGTCTCGTGTATGCGGCGTTGCGAGCTTTTGCTCAAAAAGAATGCCATACAAATTGTTAGCTACAGGTTTTTGCTATCTTATTAGCATTTTAATAGTTTTTGCTATTTGTTCGGCAAAAATCTCAACTATGCTTACATATTTGACTTCTGGTTCCTTCTGAGATTGTTTCGTAATTATTTCATTTAGAATATCTACATTGGGGTCAGAAGCTATTTCTTCATCCAATGCAATCAATCGAGTTTGTAACTTAGCCAATTCCTCGACTGATTTTTTTAATTCATTATTTTCGTCAATAATTTCCTTTACCCTATTTGTTTTTCTTTCAAATTGGTCTTTTAAAAACAGATTCATACTTGCCTTTTTAACGAGCAATTCCATTTCCTGCTTTTTTATTTCCAACTCTTTAAGTTCTCTTTCTTTTGAGGAAAGTGCTTTTTCCTTACTTATTAATTCCGTCTCACGCTTTTTTAATTCATCAGAAGCCTCCACAACATTTTTAAAGTATTCGATTCCTACTTCTTCAATATCTTTTTTACTTAATTTAGGAATAACAAAAGCAATTAAGCCTAAAATTGATGCAAGTCCCGCAATGATTGCAAATGAATTATAATAAAATTGAGTATCTAATTTGCCTATAAATGCTGAGACTCCTCCTCCGATTAAATAGAGGATTGAAAGTGTAACAAATAATATTGTTGCTGTTCTCATTTATTCAATAATTTTCGTTTTGTTACTTTTTTTTATTTGTGGCTAACGTGGGCATAAACGCAGGGCAGCCGGATAGGCTGACTTGCCGTTTTATGCTGTGTTGGTGGCAAGATTTTTAAGACGGTTTCAACATAGCTTTCAATAATAATGATTTTTAATATTTTGCATGAAATAAATTCCTGCTTCTAAATATTCATCCATTTTCTTCGTTACTTCATCTTCAGAACTGTATATGTGACAACTATATATGTTAGACATCCAATTGTTAATCACATAATATGCAGGGTCATTAATTCCGTCATGAAGAGAGTCATCCTTAATACTTGAATCAAAAAGGCGCTTGTTCAAAAACAACGCAAAGTCCGAATTATAATTCACAGATAATTGCTTCATTGTTTGCATCCATAGTCCTAAATTAGTTGAAAAATCCAAAGATATATAACTTCCCAATCCATACATCAATGATGTCACTAAGCCCTCTCGAGAGGCTTGTAGGCTTCCTAAGAAATGTGCTTTGTAACTGTTTGATTTCTGAAATTTGAAAATTACACCAAAGTCATTTATGCTATTGATAGTGCTTTCAAAAAACTCTAAGAGTTGATACCCTAATGTTATTCTGTTTGAATAAAATTCAGCCTCAATAGAATTTTTTGCCTCTGCATGGGCTTTATTGTGGAAGAAGAAAAGAGAATAATTAATTGAAGCAACAATGTTAAAAACTCTTGTAATATTGGGCGGGTAATTAGCAAAGAGTATTTCTTTAGCTGTTTTCGTGTCAACATTCTTTTCTCGTATCAAAGCATAAATACTTGGAAGTGTCGAAGCTGCACAAATTAAGTTTTTAAATTCAGTGCTTGTTAATTTCCAATTTCCATTTGCTATTTCCTGGCTTCCAAACCAAATTAATCTAAATGTAGCATAGCTATCAACCATTAACTCAGCGCCCCATCTCCTTAGATAATGCCCGTAGTTTCTCTTCTTTGGACTTAAGAAATCTTCTAATTCATTTTCACCTATCCCTAATGATTGAAGCATATTGTTTGTAATGCGACTCTTATAATAAGTTTCATGTCCACAAACATGATGACCATATTCATGTGTAACTACCCATAAAATCGTCATTACGGAGCGATAATTAATTAAAGACTGTACATATTCTTCAGAATTAAAAATATGATTAGAGATTCTTTTTTTGACCAAGTCAGAAATCCCATTTGGAAAGTTTTTGTCTATAATGTTTTTAAAATAAGTAGAAGACAGGGAATAAAAGTCGGGATGTTTAATTTTTTCGTCTGGAAAAAACTCATTAAGGCAAGGTACATCAGCTCCAAGAAATATATCCAATATAATAAAAAAACCTATTGAAATTTCAATAAATAATTGATTTTTTTTTCTGTTAATTCCTATCACTTCTGCATGTGGAGTTAAATTTTTTTCATCTAATACTATTGTTACCTTATTTAAATCAATAATTGACTTGCCGTTAAACCCAACATATTTGTGCGTTAGTAGACTTCCGTATAAAATCAAGGAATTTTTTATGCTTTTTATATACTTATTTCTTATAAATGCTTCTGATAGGAAATCATCATCTTTTGTAGAAGAATTTATCAAATCTTTTCGTATTAACTGAAATCTTTTTTCGGTTTCACTTAATAATTTTTTAAATTCGGACTCATCTTTTTTCATCACAAATATTTTTTATACCTTTTATCGTAAGAATAGCCGCAATAAGAATTGATGATGGTTCTGTGTAAATAGGCGACAGTAATTCTGCAATTAACAAGGCAGTTTCTAATTTTGATTCCGCTTTATCATTTAATACAGATTTTTTGACTTTTTCATCATTACATATTCTTTCTTTTAATTTCCTTCCGTTATCTTTTAACCATTTGCGGGCATCCGAAATTAATTTATCCATCGGTGGCTCACTTGCACCTAAATTTTGAGATAAATTTTTCCCTAAGTGGTATAGTAAATATTCCTCGTCTTTGTTTATCAGCAATGCCAGTTTTTCTTCCATTTTTTTATTTTTTGATTGCCACCAACTCTGGTATTCCCGCAACAGCGAGTATTTAAACACGCATTGCGCATTTCAATATCCACTGGTGCGTCAATACCTTCAATAGCTGCATCATAACAATGCCCCTACCTCCGGCAAAAACCAAAAAGCAAGGGCATTGTAAATTTAAGCATCAAGGTTTCTTTTGGCGGCCATAAGAGGATACATGTTATAGCAGCAAGGTAAGCCTATTCTATTTATTTTGCAATGGCAGGTATAAAAACGGTTAGAGCTTGTTCGGGATTTCATGACAGAGCGAGAGCGAGGAAATTTTGTTTTAGACAAGGCGAAATGAAATTCGACGTAGTCAATTTTGCAGACGTAGCTGGCAGCTACGGCGAAATCGAAGATTCGACGTAGTCAAAAAATCCAACGCAGCCCGGTGATGAATTCCCGAACAAGCTCTTAAATAAATTTTTAAAATTGTTGGGGTGGAGCATTCACTACGACAATACGGCTCGCTTCGACAAAACGTTATCGCATAGATGCCAAAAAATTGGCCGCATCATTTGCTACTGCTGACCAAGAACTTTTTGCTTCGCCAAAATCTTCGACCAATTGAAATGCGCCGGTCGTGCCAAGACTGTCTATCTGAGCAATCTCACCATAGGAGTTGTAAATTTCTGAGTACAGCGTATTCCAGGTGCTTTCTAAGATTTGCAAATTTCCCTTTAGCGTATTAAAATAATCCGAAGTTATTTTATTTTGAAAGTTATTGATTTCGGGGAGAGAGTTCCTATCTTCCGGGTAATAATGATTAAGTACCCTCGTCAGGCATGTTGATACGTAGGAAAGTTCTCCGAGACCATGTACAATTTGCTGCATGGTAATATCAATATCTTGAGTATTTAGGGATATTTTGGTAGTCTGCTGCCACAGAGCATCTGCAGTTCCCTTAAATGTGGCAAAATCTTCCTGTGTGTAGTTGCCCGAATAAAATTTTTGTGGATAAGGCTGTAGCGTATCAATGGCAGCAGGAATGGTTTGAGCGCCAAATTCTTGTATCAGGTTGGCAACAAATTTGATCTTCGTCAAGATGGAATCTCCACCTCTATCACTATTTTTCCAGGCATCTGCAAACGACCAGAGACCATTAAAATAATTACCATAAGGGTCATTTGGAACCAAATTTTCCTGTACCATTTTATTAAATTCGTTATCACAGACTGATACAAGCAATCCTTCCGAATCGAATGAGTCGCAATAATCCATGAAGTCCTGAATATTTTGCCAAAGGGACATTGGAAGCGAAAAAGGCGACTTGGAAGCATCAATGCCCAGATTGAGTGTTATTGTTTGCATGAAATTTGTTTTTTAAAACCGCCGGCAGAAAAGCATATTTTACTGTTTTCTGCCGGCAGCGTTTCTACTTTTTTTTCGTAAACACAATGTTTCCTACTTGGGCAAAGCTGCTTGCCATGTCTGAAAACTGCATCCAATCATTGCTGATCGCATCTACATTGGAATCCAGTACATAGCTCATCGCATCTGCGGTAGTAGCCGGCATATTTGCTTTCCAATTGGACCAAGCCTCCGAAATGCCCTGCCAGTTCTTTTTCTCGGCATCCAGGTTTGCTGCTCCTGCCTGATAAATTTTGGCAATCTCCTCGAAGTTCAATTCAACATACTGAAGTAGCAAAACAGCCCTGTTTTCATCATACTGGATGCCAAGTTCTGTTGACAATCGCGGGTAAATGGTGTGGACTTTGTCAAGCGCTTCGTCCCCTGACTTAATAGATTCAATAAATTTGATCCCATCTTTAACCAAATCAATCCCCGCTTTAACAATGTCCTCAACCGTTTCGGCGCTTACTGTTTCTTCTGTTGCAACCTCGCCAGCCGCTTCCCCGATATCAACAACAAACAAAGCGGTATCAATTAAGCCCGAAGTAAAAGCTTCACTGAGAGCGGCATGTGCTTCGAAAACTTTTTTCCATTGATCGGCCAATTCATCTGTATCAGCCTGTACTTGCTTTGAAATAGCGCCAAGTTTAGCCACATATTCGCTTGACAATGAACCAATAATTGTTTGTTGGTTGCCTGCAGCGTCGGCAAGACCACTGAGTACAGATTTTGAGGCGTCAATAAGCGCCATTATATTTTGACATTCTGAGACAATGGAATCAATCGCATCACTTGCTGCTGCACGATAAATATCGTTTTGCCCTGTACTCAATGAAATATTCTTGATCGTATCAACATCGCCTCTCAAGTCAACGGAAAAATTTTTGTACGCATTTGCCAGGCCCAGGATATTGCTCTCCATAAAACGATCAAAACGCTGTGCATGTGCTCGTAAATTTCCAAAGGCCGTAGAGACATCCGCTACTTCCTGGGTTTGTAGATCTGGAAGGAGGCCAAGGTTTTGGTATTTTGTCTGAAGATTGTACCAACTCCCATCATTGAGGGTCAATTTATTCTTGTCTTGCGTGACCGGAGCAAGCAAGGAACCTGGGTTCATACCATTCGTATTCGGCATAATATAAGAAATTTAGGAATGAAAGGATGGTTATTTTTTTGCCTGTTGGATTGCATTGCCAAGTGCGGCTTTTAGTTGTTGCATACCCTCCTGGCCACTAGGAGCCGTTTTAATCGTACTGGTAATATCGGCAGTCTGAATCCAGACAACTGAATCTGTTTTTACAGCTTCCCAATTCGACTTAACCGCTCCAATACCTGAAAACGCAGCTATCAGTTTATTCGGGTCGCCAGAGATGCCATTCGTGTATGCAGCATCCGTTAATTTGCTTAGATTGTCAATTTCTGACGAATAAGTGCTCCAGCTGTTGGCCATTAATTGAATAAGGGGTTTGACTGCTGCAAGTCCTTTACTAATGTTCGTAAGGGTTGGGGTTACGGCATTAATGCGCGTTAGGTCTGAATTTTCATCTGCAATTTTATCGGTAAGTACATTGATTTTATCCACCTCATCGTTGTATTTACCCAACCAAACAATGGCAAGGGTAGCAAATGTAATTGCGTCTGCCACGGAAATAAAAATACCTACAAACGGGATAACCAAATAAACTGGCGCTGTTTCTGCCAATTTGCACCATTTTTCATATTCTGAATGGAGGTCATCTTTTATCGAATTTTCCAGCTTAAGTTCCTCATTGTCCCTGCTTATCTGTTGTGCTAATTTACCACTTTTGCTGGTGTATTCTTCTGTCAAAGTATTGTCTGTGATGATAGCCGCTTCAATTTTCTTCTCATACTCCTCCATGGAATTATAAATAGCATTAGCATTTGCGGCCTGCTGGTCTGCTAAGTCTTTCATATCCTTAAAGGTTTTGAGCGTTACGGCGTTCATGAAATTCTTCGTAGCAGGATCCGTAGAGGTATATGCCATCATAATAGCATTGCTAATCGTATCCCATTGCCCAGGCGCATCATTTGCATGATTTACTACTTCCTGGGCTAATTCAACTGTTTTGGTCTTGATGTTGTCATTGTAATATTGGGCAGTTCCCTGAAGGGATTTAAAAAAATCGTTTACATCCGAGAAAGGCGTGTTTGGCGACAAATAATTTTCGATGTAGTGGTTCCACGCCATGACGACCCACCAGGCGCCCTGCTGAAGGATGTATCGGGTAGCGGGCGGTGTTATTCCCCATTTTTTGATCCATTCGTTTTCATCAGCAGATAGGTTCTGGATTTCTGTGAATAGGGTTGAGGGGGAATTCCAACTTGCCTGAAATTCAGCGATAAGGTCGTCAACAGGAATGGGCTGATTTGAATTAGTATTCGGCATTTTTTTAAATTTGAGCAGTAAAGAAATAGTTGGTTGCGTTGTACAAGACTCGTTTTGCTTGTATACCTGTCCTTATGTACGGCTTGAAAAAAAGGTAAACGGCATTGGAAGAAAAAAATAAAAAAATCTCGAACACCCCAAATATAGCTTTGACAATCAATTATTTAAATCACAAAAAAAATGAACCGCCTCTTGCGAAACGGTTCATTTTTTTTATCCGGGATAGGCTGCTTCGTCCCATCGGGAAAGGGATCTTCGCGCCCGTTCACTCCACCAACACAAACCCCGCCCAAAAGAACGGGTCTTTAAATTTCTCCTGCATGGCTTGCTGCGCTGCGCGGAAAGCATCGGGGATGCTCATCTTGTCTTGCAGCCAGTGGCGGTAGAAAGCAGACATCAGTTGTTGGGTCTGAAAATCGGGCACCTGCCACAGCGACATGATGAGGTATTTTGCGCCGGCAATTTTGAAAGCGCGTTGCAGCCCATAAACGCCTTCGTTGCCCTGGATATCGCCCAGACCGGTCTCGCAAGCCGACAAAACGACTAGTTCGGTGTGCGACATATCCATTTGACTGATTTCGTAGGCGGTGAGGATGCCGTCTTCCGCTTCTGGTTTGAAGGGTTTTCCTTTCTCCCAGGCGTAATTGCCGCCCGCCATAAGCAGGCCGGAGCGGATCATCGGGTGTTCCGACATTTTAAATACGGGTTCACTCCCGTCCGCCGTCCGCTGTGCAGCGTCTTCCGTTGTTTTAGGGTCCGGAAAGAAAAAACCGTGTGTGGCCAGGTGCAGGATGCGGGGCGAGGGTCGGTTCACGCCCAGGCTTTTGAATGCCTCTTCGGTTGCTTCGTAGTCTTTTCGCGTGGTGGCTTTGAAACCGGCCTTGGTAAGGATGCCTTCCAGCGCCGTTACCTCCACTTTGGTCCAGGGAAGGTATTTCCAGCTTCCTCCCCGAAGCGTTAAGTCGGTGCTGGCAAAGGCCAGCCCTCTGTTTCTGGAAAAGGCGAGATTATTGTCAAGGCCGGTGTTGGCTAATGCGATGGCGGTACTGTCCAGTTCGTATTGGATGCCACCGAAAAGCATAGCCTGAGCTGATGTTTCGGAGGCATCGTTGCCGCTACCGGTTACCAATTGTCTTGTGCTGCCCATTCCGATGAGCCGGAAACGCTCGCCGATCGTAGTGGTTTCGGATTGGCCACGGAGCAACGACGGTATGGCGATGGCGCCGAGGTTGAGTCGGTGCAGTTGGCCGGCGGGAGAAAAATAGATGGTCTGCACACCTGCAAGCGCAGGTTCAAGGGGCTTCCAAAGCAGTTCGTACAGCGATGTTTGACCATTGCCGGTTTCCGCGTAGAGTTGATTCACCCAATCCACCTTTTGCTTGCCTGCGGGTTTAAGCAGGGCGTCGAGTTGTTTGGCTTCGAAAAGCGGGATGAATTGGGGTTGTTCGGAGCCCGGCAACAGCACTAAGGCTGCGTACAGGATGCTGTCTGTGTTTATAGGAAAGTTAACCTTAAAATGCACAAACTCGATGGCGGCTTCGCCTGTTTTCAAGGATGTTTGTACGTCTTGCCATTTCACCTGCCGGGTGTCCTCGGCGTACCCGGCAACTGAACGGGCAAGTTCTTTTTCAGCGGCATCTGCTTTTTCCTCCAAAGCGGCTACCTCTATTCGTTCATTAATGGGCTTGGCGTATTCGGTAGCAAGGCGACGACGGTAACTTTTCAGTTGGCTGTTGATTTCAGCCGTTTCAGGGGCGCTTTCAGCGTGTTTGCGCAAGTGGGACGAGGCATTGAGCAAAAAACCTTTGTAAAAAAGGGCTTGGTTGAAAATTAATGAAGGCAGGGTTCCTGTTTGCTGTTGACCCGCTATAAAAGCGCGGTTAATGAGGTAATTGGGCAAAATAGCCTGGTCATTCTGATAAGCGGAGACATATCCGGCCAATTCACTTTCTGAAAGGTAAAAAGTTGATTTTGCAAGTCGGGACTCTACCAAAGCAGTGCTTTCTATGAATAAAGGTTGCGACTGTGAAAATTCTTTTAGGCTTTCATAGAGAAATCCCAAATGGTCAAGGCTCATTGAATAGTTTGGGTGCTCCTTACCAATTGTTTTTGCCCAGATTTGGTGGGCTTTGAGCAAGAACTGTTCGGCTTTTTGGTATTGATGTGTATGCAGATAAAATTGTCCCAGATTGTTCAGTTTCATGGCATAATCAGGATGCTCCTCACCTAATACAGTTTTTGAGTTGTCTATCACATTTAAGTAGAGCATTTCTGCCTGCTCGTTGAGGCCCTGTTGCTCGTATAATCTTGCCAGGCTGACTAAACAATTTCCATAATAAGAGTGATTCCTGTTATTTAATTCGACCTCAAAAATGGCCTTGGCTTTTAGCAAAAGTGCTTCCGCTTCTTTTTCTTTGATTGCTTTTAAAAGGTAGTGCTCTCCTAAATTTATCAGACCACCCGCATAACCATAAATATTAGTCCTGCTATTGATGCTTTCTTGAATGTCTAAGGATTCGAGAAACATTTGCTCTGCTTTTTGATCATTACAAATTAATTGGTAATAAACCCCCAATAATTGCAGAGTGTTAGCACATTCCAGATTTTTTCTGCCAAATACCTTTTCTTGTATAGAAAGTGCTTCGAGATACAGTGGTTCAACCCTTTCATAGTCTCCCATTGTCTTATATAAAAGCCCCAGGTTTGTTAAACAGTTGGCATAAAAAGGATGCTCTTTCCCATACGCGTTTTCATTGTGGGTTTTGATTTCCAGGAATAATCGTTCCGCTTTTTCGTATTGCCCAATCCGCTGGTATAAATCAGCCTGAAGTTTGATGCAGGACTTATAAAAAGGATGATTTCGGTTCTTTAGTTTATCTTCAAAAATAAATTGGGCTTCCAGCAACAACGGTTCTACTTCACTATTTCTACCCATTTGAAAGTAGACACTTGCAAGGTTTACTTGGGTTCCAGCATAATCAGCATTCTCCTTGCCGACTGCTTTTTCTTGGATTGCAAGTACTTCGAGATACAATAGCTCAGCTTTATCGTATTTTCTTAAATAGAGGTACACATTCCCAAGGTTGTTCAGGCTAAAAGAATAGTCAAGGTTTTGTTTGCCTAAAACCTTTCCACGAACCGCAACCGCTTCCAGGTACCATTTTTCCGCATTTTCATAGTTTTGTGAACTGAAGTATAATCTGCCATAATTGTGACAGACCTTACCATAAGCTGCTGATTCCCAACCGATTTTTTCCTGAGCGATGGTTTCCGCAGCTGTAATGGCTTCTAAGGCCTTGTCGATTTTTTTTTGATCCGTAAAGGTGCGTGAAATCTGCACCAGGCTATCCACCTGCTTAATGGCAATGGAATCAGGCGTTTGAGCGGTAAGCAGGGCCGGGCCAATAAAGAAAAGGGATAAGAAGATTGATTTCATTGTTTGATGTGATTTTTTAAACAGAAATCTATTTCAAAACTTCCAGCGCCCGCAGGCTTTGTTTCCGGAACGGGTGCCCGGGTGTGTTGGCCATTTTCCGGAATTTCGGAAGGGCTTTTTTCGGTTCGCCGGTGGTCAAAAGACTCAGCGCCCGGTGCCACTCCAGGTAGGCGTTCCATTGGGGTTCACGGTCTTCCAATTGCTCGAAGTACCGGAGGGCTTCGGCGCCTTCGCCCATTTCCAGAAGGCAATAGGCCTTCAACAATAGAAGCGTATCGTTTTGAGCTTGGTGCTGCTCCAGCGTTTCCAGTTCTACAAAAGCATTGGGAAAATCCCGGGCAGCCAGCAATTGTGCTACATCGGAAAAAGGCGCGTTGAAGCGGGTGTTTTGAGGCGGAAACTGCGTGAACCAAAGTTGGTCGAGTGTTTTTTGCCAGGCGGAATTTTCGGCTTGTTGGCCCCGAATGTTTGGCGCCGGGTAATCGGGTATGAGCAAACCGGATGGCTCGTTTTGGGCAATAGGTTGTGTGGACCGGGTCGGTTTGATTTGTTCCAAAACGGGATTGCCCTGCGTCTTTTCGGGCGCAGGGGTAGTGGGCGATAAGGGCGGCACTTCCTGTTTTGTTTCTGTGGGCGGTTGCGCCCCGGGCGGCTCGTTTTTAAACACCAAAAGGTACACCACCAACAAGATCAGCAGTGTACCTCCTGCAAGCCCCAACCATCGAAACACGCCGGTTCGGGGCTTTTCCGATAACACCGACGTGACGTGCTCGCGGAGCAGCTGGGTTCGCAGGTGTTGGCCTATTTTCTGCTGCTGTTCCACCTGGTGGGCAAAAGCAGGGTTTTCGGTCATCTCCTTCCGGAAGGCGTCCAGTTCGTCGCCACTCAATGTGCCGTCCAGGTACGCTTCTATATCAAATTTTTTCATTGCATTATGATAATAAAAACAAAAGGTAGTTCAATTTTCAGGCACAACACCCATTTTCCGCGCCAATTCAATGAGCTTGTTCATACACTGGTTTCGCTTGCTCTTCAGCGAAGTTGTAGAGGTATAGGGGGTTATTTTTTGTTCTACGATTTCCTTGTCCTTTAAATTTTCGAAATATTTAAGGCGAAGCAATTGCCTGCAGTTTTCCTCTAGTTTTTCGAGTAGTTTACCGACCAATTGCTCCAATTCTTTGTTGTTTAAATAGGTTTCCGGATCATAATCGGAGGGCATCCTGTTGTCTTCCAGGGTTTCCTGTTTTGGTTTCTTCGTCCGTATACGGTTTGCGATCAGCTTGCGCACCACACCGTTCGCGTAAGCTGCCGGACTAAAGTCAGAAAACAAGAACGTTTGGTTTTGAATATTGGTAATGGTGATCACCACGGCATCATTAACCAGTTCTTCGGCATCTTCGGGGCTAAGGGCTGCATGCAGCACTGCCTGCCCCATATTGTAGGTGATTTTTTCTGCCAATACCCGAATCGCTGCCGGCTCTGCCCGACCAAGTGCATTGTAAAATGCCTGCTTGTCCGCAAGGAGCTTTAGTTCTTCCTTTTTCGGTAATATTGAAATACTAAATGCCATATGTAAATCCGGAATAAAAGGTAAACAAAAACGAATGATTGTTTTCGGTGGGGAATAAAAACGATCAAGCTTCACTGGTTTGCGAAACTTTGCCAGTTTCATAAACGTCTGGGAGCAGTCACTTTCTTTACCATTGTAGGATGTATTTAGGTTTTGCTCTAGTACGGTTACCAAACCTTTTGGAGGTTACCAACCGGAGGTTGGTTTCCCAACCGGAAGCTACTTCATGCCTGGAGGTGTTTGCCCCATAGATTGGGAAAGCCTCATCCCAAACAAGCCCCCTACCGCACCGAACTAAACGACAAAGACCCGATCAATTCATCATATCTTCCCCCAAAAGGCCGGTAATAGAGCAGGATGGTGTATTCGTTTTCGGCTTCGTACCAGTCGCCTTCGATTTCGCTCAGGTTTAGCGGTGCCATAGTTTTGGGCAATTTGCGGGGCGCAAATGCGTAGGCGTAGTTGTAGTAGCCTTGTTTCAGCGTCGTTTTCGCCACATAACCGTTGATGGCCGGATTGTACACCATTTTGTATTCCGGCATCAGCTGCCAGTCGTTGAAAGCGCCAACCAAATAAACATCTTCTTCGTAATAAGGCTCGGGGCTGTACAAACTAAACAGGATCTCGGCGTATTCGCTGGCCAGGTTCGGGTTGTTCTGATCGAGGGTTTCGATGACGTAATTGCCGTTGATGTCGCGGCTGTTCAGGTAGACCTTGCCGGAGAGTTTGATGTCTTTACCCAGCGTGACTTCAAAGTGGTCAGGGAACTGGTCGATGGCTACAATCTGATCATTCCGGTAGCGCATGCTGCGCAGGTCGAGAAAACGAAACTCCTTGCCCGCCGGAAAAACAACCTTGTCCTGATAGTCAAACATCATGGTATTCTGGCGAACAAACAAAGGCGGAACGCCACTGATGGCATTGTCCCAGCGGCCGTTTTGAAGTACTACTGCCCGGATTTCCTGCTGCGGACTTTTGATCGGAAAATGCTCAAAATCAGCGCTGAAGTCAATTTCCTGATGGGTTTGCAGTTTGCTCACCATGGCCGGCCTCGTTATTTGTGCGGCAAGCCTGACTTGTGGGTCCACCACCATAAAGCGGCGGGTGATGACCAGTGTTTTTTCAGATTCGTCTTCGTACACTTTCAGCAGGTAATTGCCGGATTTGGTCCAGGCCATGTTGTCGTTCGGCAGCAACAGCTCGTAGTGCGTAAAAGGCTGTAGGGTCTTGAAAGAAAAATTATAGCGGTCTATGCGGTCTTCCGAATAACCGTCAATGTATTCCATATCTGAGAGGTCCGAAGGCTCCCAGTTCATGTTGCAATGGACGATGCTGTAGGTATAATCTTTTACATCCGCATCCAGGTCATCGAAGGAAAGTTCTAATTGGGAGGCCCGTCCCAGCTCCAGTATGGGCTGAGCCAGAAATACTTCCGGCGCATGGAAACGCACCGATCGGATATTGGGTTTGTAAACGTAATTTTCATAGCGCAACCCTTCATCCTGAGCCCCGCCCCACATGGGCAGGACTGCGAGCAACAATGCCGTCAGGCCGATCTGTCCCCCTTTGTTTTGAAAAAAACATCGAATCATTCCTTAGATATTAGCGTACTGTTTTTCGTAATAGTGGCGATATGCCCCACTGGTAACGCTTTCCAGCCAGGCGTCATTGTTCAGGTACCAGGCTGCTGTTGCACGAAGTCCCTCGAGGGCATCCATAGAAGGCGTCCAACCAAGTTCATTTTTGATTTTGGAAGCGTCAATGGCATAGCGTCGGTCGTGGCCCGGGCGATCCCTTACAAAAGCGATCAGTTGGCGGGAAGTTCCGGCATCCCGGCCCAGCATCTCATCCACAATATCGCAAAGTGCGTGCACGAGGTCGATGTTTTTCCATTCGTTGTTGCCGCCGATGTTGTACGTCTCCCCTGTTTTCCCTTTGTGAAACACGGTGTCGATCGCGTCTGCATGGTCTCCGACCCAAAGCCAGTCGCGCGTGTAAAGCCCATCGCCGTACACCGGAAGCGTCTTCCCGATCCTGATGTTGTTGATCATCAGGGGGATCAATTTCTCCGGAAACTGAAAAGGCCCGTAATTGTTGGAGCAATTCGACAACACAACAGGCATATCGTAAGTATGGTAATAGGCGCGCACCAGGTGATCGGCGGCAGCTTTCGATGCCGAATAAGGGGAACGGGGATCGTAAGCGGTCGTTTCTGTAAAATAGCCGGTTTCGCCCAGAGAACCGTATACTTCATCAGTAGACACCTGGTAATACCGTTTTCCTGAAAAATCTTTCCAGTGGCGGCGCGCAGCGTTGAGCAATTGCACCGTGCCCACGATATTGGTCTCAATAAAGCTCATCGGATTTTCAATGGAGCGGTCCACATGCGACTCCGCAGCCAGGTGGATGATGCCGTCGAAAGCATAGGCTTCAAACAGCTCGTCCAGCGTCGCCGGATCGTTGATGTCGCCTTTTACAAAGACATAATTGGGTGCAGATTCCACGGCCCTGAGGTTCTCGAGATTCCCGGCATACGTGAGTTTATCCAGGTTGACGATCCGGGATTCAGGATAGCGTTCCACCAAAAGCTGGACAAGGTGCGAGCCTATGAAACCGGCGCCACCCGTCACGAGGATGTTTTTGTAAGTGTTCATGCTTAAACAACGATAACTTTTTGAAAATATTCGTAAGTTTTCTTCAAACCTTCGTCACGGGACACGGTGGGTTCCCAACCCAGCAATTTTTGAGCCTTTGTAATATCGGGCTGCCGGATTTTGGGATCGTCGCTGGGCAATGGCCGGGTATCCAGAAAAGCTTTGGGATTGCCAACCAACCTTAACACTTCTTCCGCCACTCCATTAATGGTAATTTCATCCGGATTGCCGATGTTTACCGGCAAATGGTAGTCGCTCATCAGCAGGCGGTAGATGCCTTCTACAAGGTCGTCCACGTAGCAAAAAGAGCGGGTTTGCGAGCCATCGCCAAAAATGGTCAACCCTTCGCCGCGCATGGCCTGTGAAAAAAAAGCCGGCAAAGCCCGTCCGTCGTTCATGCGCATGCGCGGGCCGTAAGTGTTGAAAATCCGAACGATGCGCGTATCGAGTTGATGAAAATTGTGGTACGCCATGGTAATGGCTTCCAGGAAACGTTTGGCTTCGTCGTACACCCCGCGCGGGCCTACCGGGTTCACATTGCCCCAGTATTCCTCAGGTTGCGGGTGGATGAGCGGATCGCCATAAACTTCTGAAGTGGAAGCGACCAGAATGCGCGCCTTTTTTGCGAGGGCCAGACCAAGCAGGTTGTGCGTCCCCAAAGCGCCGACTTTAAGCGTTTGGATGGGCATCTGCAGGTAGTCGATCGGACTGGCCGGAGAAGCAAAATGCAGGATGTAGTGCAGTTCGCCCGGAACATGGATGAACTTCGTGATGTCGTGGTGATAATATTCGAATTCCTTAAGCGGAAACAGGTGCTCAATATTGGCAATGTTGCCGGTCAGGAGGTTGTCCATGCCAATGACGTGGTAACCTTCGCGAATAAACCGGTCGCAGAGATGAGATCCCAGAAAGCCCGCAGCACCGGTAATGAGAATTTTTTTCACAGGAGATGGATTCTGAGATTATGCAAAACGTGTTGAATTGGTTAAATTGGTTGAAATGGCGCATCCATATAATTATCATTATCCGTGTTTAACGAATTTGATAATTTCAACTATTTCAACAAAACTTGTCCCGCCCAGCGGAATTCGACGCTTTGCACAATCCCTGGTTAGATTGCAAAAAAATGCAGCGGGGCAAAGATAAACGGAAAATGAAAATATAACGATCTTGCGCCCTCGTATTTACCTGCCGCTTCGGCAGGCTCATTGTTGATAAATGATAAAGCATGAAAACGATCTTTCATCACTTTTTATTCGCCCTGTTTGCGGTCATTTTTTTTGCAGGACAACTCCAGGCGCAACGACTGCCCCAAAGACCGGCGCCGAGCCGCTCCGAAACGCCGTCCAATACGGACAATGCTTTGTTGCTGCACATCACCTATGCCATCCAGCTTCCGGGAGGCGATTTGCAGGAACGCTTCGGGATGAGTTTCGATGTGGGTTTTGGTTTTGAATTCATGAGCAAAAAAGGCAACTGGATCGTCGGACTGGACGGCAATTACCTTTTTGGTTCGAATGTAAAAACCGATGTGCTGGCCGGACTGCGCACACCAGATGGCTTCATCATCGGCACCGACCGCAGTTATGCCGACATACAGCTTCGGGAGCGCGGTTTTCACAGCACTTTGCTGGTGGGAAAACTGATTTCGCTTTCGGAAACCAACAAACGCTCGGGCATCAGGGTTACCCTTGGAGGTGGTTTTATCGAACACAAGATCCGGATTCAGGATGATCCGTCCAGAGATGTTCCCCAGTTGTCTACCGAATACAAAAAAGGGTACGACCGCTTAAGCAATGGTCTGCTGCTCACGCAATTCATAGGCTATCAGTACCTTGGTACTGACCGGCGCGCCAATTTCATTGCGGGTTTTGAATTCATGCAGGGTTTTACCCAAAGCCGCCGCGATTTCAATTTTGATACCCGGAGCGTAGACACGGCAAAACGGCTTGACCTGCTCTTCGGCTTTCGCATTGGCTGGACCTTGCCTTTTTATGTGAATTCTGACCCCAACTCGATTTATTACTACTAACTTGTGTCTGTCTTTATAGTCCGATAGCTGCGTTATGCTCGGCCCCAAAATCGGTCATTTATGCAAATAAACTCCCGTTTTTGGGGCCTTCGCAAGCCTTGCTCTCGAACTATAAAGATCAGACACCGGGCTAAATGGACAGACATTAACTAATTGTACGCCATTTTACCCCATGAAAAATTCCGGAATTGATCTTACTCTACAACTTCGCCATCTCCTGTTATACCGGACTCATCCGGATAGCAGCCTTGTTTCAACCGAAAGCGGCGCAGTGGATTGCCGGGCGGCGTGGCTTGTTCGATGCATTGGAAAAAGCGACAGCTTCCTGGAAAAGCGGGGGAAAACGCTTCACTGTTTGGATGCATTGCGCCTCACTGGGCGAATTCGAACAGGGGCGCCCGCTCATTGAGCGCCTGAAAAAAGAGCGCCCGGACACGCGCATTCTGCTGACTTTTTTTTCGCCTTCCGGCTATGAAATTCGGAAAAACTACGCGCAGGCCGATTTCGTGTGTTACCTGCCTTCAGATACCCGTGCCCATGCCAACCGGTTTCTGGATTTGGTGCAACCGGATCTCGCAGTTTTTGTGAAATATGAATTTTGGATCCACCATTTGCAGGCCTTACAAAAAAGGTCGGTGCCAACCCTGCTGATATCTGCGCTTTTCCGGCCCGAACAGGTCTTTTTTAAGTGGTATGGCGGTTTGTTCAGAAATGCCCTCAGGGGGTTTCAGCATATTTTCACCCAAAACGAAAGCGCAGCTACTTTGCTGAAAGGCCTGAATATAGACGCCGTTACGATTGTCGGAGATACCCGTGTCGACCGCGTTTTACAATTAGCGGAAAGCGCCCCCTCCTACCCTGTTGTGGAAGCCTTTCAGGGCACATCGAAGCTCCTGATCGCTGGCAGCACCTGGCCAGAAGACGAAGCCCTGCTCCTACCCTTCCTGCTGGAAAATTTTCCGGCTGGCTGGAAAGCCGTCATTGCGCCGCACCAGGTCGATGCGGCGCATGTACAGCCTGTTTTGAAGGCATTGGGTTCAAAGGCAGTTGCTTATTCACAAGCGACGACCGAAAATGTGGCAGTCGCCCGTTTTTTGGTCATCGACAATGTGGGCATGCTGTCTGCACTCTATCAATACGGAACGGTCGCCTATATCGGTGGCGGCTTTGGCGCGGGCATCCACAACACGCTGGAACCCATCGCTTTCGGCCTTCCGGTGATTTTTGGACCTAAGTACGAAAAGTTTGAAGAGGCCCGGTATCTGGTCGAAAGCGGCGGCGGTTTTGCCATCCAAAGCAAAAATGAATTGACAGATACTTTTGCTCAATTGCTGGACAAGGATGTCCTTCAAAAAGCTTCAGTTACAGCGCGTCAGTACATCCTGGATAACAAGGGCGCAACCGGACAAATTCTGCAATACATCAGTCTAAAGTATCCAGCGCATCCTTGAGGCGTTGCCGGAAAGGCACCAAAAAAGCAGGAATCGCATCCGCATCGGGATCCAGAACCCAGGATTTAACCACGCCCTCTTTTTTTATTTCCACATAGTAGGCTCCCTGATCGTGGCAATCCGGACATCCAAAGGTGGTCGTTTCGGCATAATAAAGGTCATCGGGCAAACTGATTAGTAGTGCTTCAGCTACCGCAAAATCATCATCCGAAAGCGCAGAACCATTATAAGTATGGCCTTCAGGCACACATGCGCCACCGTCTCCCTTTACCAACGCATCCGTTGTATATTTGTAAAACTCCCCACACATGCCCACGCATTCACAATAGCCTACTCCAAAAATGAAATAGTCAATTGAATTGGGTGTTACAGGATCTTTCTTGCAGGAAAAAACCAGAACGCACGCGAGCGCTGAAAACAGGATTTTGTTTTTCATAATGGTATTGTTTTTTAGGGAAAGACAGGCAACGCGATCCAATGGGTTTGCGAGTCCTGAAATGTTTAACTTTTCATTCACGTAATGCTTCCAGCGTTTCCTTTATTTTTTGATGAAAAGGTTTCAGGAAAGCAGGAAGATCGCTTTCATTGGTGTCTATTCTCCACGACATCACCGCGCCGTCTTTTTTTACCTCCACATAAAAGGTTCCCTGGTCTGCGCAATCCGGACACCCGAAGACAGTGTCCTGAGCGGCGTAAAGTTCCGCAGGTACGGCCAGCAACAACTTTTCTGCTTTGGCAATAGCCCCCGCACCGAGCGTACGGCCATTGTAGGTGTAGTCTGCAGGCTGGCAAGACTCGCCCGCTCCTTTTACCAGCATGGCAGGTGTGTATTTGTACAGGGTAGCGCAATGATTGAGGCAATGGCAATGAGCCGATCCAAAAATGAAATAGTCAACTGAAACAGAAGGTGTCGGCGTTGTTTTGCAGGAAAAGAGCAAAACGCCGGTCAACAGGTAAAATACAATTTTGCTTTTCATGTGAAATGGTTTTTATCGAAGACAGGATAATAGGTACCAAAGCGTTGGATATTCTCGTTGATTTGTCGAAAAAACCTTGCCGAATGTAGCCAAAAAAGCTTAATATTGGCATAAGTTTTACAAAAATCATCCTGAACACATGAAGGAGACCATCAGGCGATATGCCACTAAAAAATTAAAAGAACAATTCATGGATAACAACACTGGTGGAGACGAGCGTGGCAAACACGCGGAAACCATCATTCGCAACCACGTCATCTGGTCCATGGGCGCCAGTTTTGTCATCGTCGTTCCGATTGCCGATATTTTTGCGGTAAGCGCCATCCAGCTGGACATGGTGCGCCAGCTTTCCCGGGTTTACGGCCTGAACTTTTCAGAAACGCAGGGCAAAGCCATCGTGACGTCGCTGACCAGTTCCACACTGGCCCGCGCAGGCGCACGCAGCCTCATCAAACTGCTGCCTGGCATTGGTACGGTGATCGGCGGTGTAACCGTGTCTATCTTTAACGGCGCCTCGACGTATGCGCTGGGTGAAGTATTCAAACAGCACTTCTCAAACGGCGGCACTTTCCTCGATTTCGACACCGAGCGCCTGAAGAAATACTACAACGAGAAATTTGAAAAAGGCAAAAAAGTAGCGGAACAACTGCGCAAAGAACAGGAAGAGGGCAAAGTGGAAACACCACCACCACCGCCGAATTTTGAAAGCGGCAGCACGGCCTCCACAGCAGGCAATACCCTCGATCGCCTGAAAGAATTGGCAGAGTTGCGCAATCAGGGCATTATCAGTGAGGAGGAATTTGAACAGATGAAGAAAGCGCTGATTGATCAGTTCAAATAGTGTCTTTCTTTGGAACGCGATAGCTGCGTTATGCTCGGCCCCGAACAGAGTCATTTACCTCAGTAAACTCCTCTCTCCGGAGCCTTCACAAGCCTTGCTCTCGAATCCCAAAGCTTAGACACAACACACTGCTGGCGCGATGGCTCCGCCTCGTGCCTCTTATTTGCAGGGCTCTGCCCGGTTCGCGTCAAACAATTCAAATAAATAACCATACAATCGCATGGGCTTCCCGAACAAGTGTTTACTTTTCGGGGAGCCTAATTTATGTCTGCCTTTAAAGTCCGATAGCTGCGTTACGCTAGGCTCCAAAACCAGTCATTTACGAGAGTAAACTTCCGCATTTGGAGCCTTCGCAAGCCTTGCTCTCGAACTTTAAAGAACAGCCTCGGACTAATTGGTCAGACACTAATCTATTTGCGATGTATACAAAACTGCTTTTACCAATCCTGCTGATTGCTGCCTTTTCCTGCCAACGCCCGCAAAATGGCGCTTTGCAGCAAACCGCAGCGCCCGATCACCTGCCACTCGACAGCAGCAAATTATTGAAAACCATCGCTTTTGGTTCCTGCAACCGCCAGGATGAATCACAGGAAATGTGGCAATACGTGCTCCGACACCAACCGCAATTGTGGATGTGGCTGGGCGACAACATTTACGGTGATTCAGAAGACATGAATGTACTGGCAGAAAAATACGCCCTCCAGAACAGCCATCCGGAATACCGCAGATTGCTGGCACAGTGCCCCATCATCGGCATCTGGGACGATCACGATTATGGCAAAAACGACGGCGATAAAACTTACTCCAAAAAAGCGGAAAGTAAAGCCCTGATGCTCGATTTCCTCGGCGTACCGACCGACGCGCCTGTGCGTTCCCGCGAAGGGGCTTACCAGTCTTTCACGATAGGCCCCAAAGGCAAAAGAATAAAAATCATCCTCCTGGACGGCCGCTATTTCCGCGATGAACTGAAAGCAAACCTGCTCGGCAACCCGCGTTACTATGAAAACCCGGATGGCGATATTCTGGGCGAGGCGCAATGGCGCTGGCTGGAATCAGAGCTAAGCGACAGCAAGGCACAACTGCATGTCATCGCCAGCGGCATTCAAATCATTCCCGAAGAACAGCCTTATGAGAAATGGGCCAATTTCCCGGCTGCCCGCAAGCGTTTTCTGAACCTGTTGGCAAAAACCAAACCAGCCAATACCCTCCTGCTCAGCGGTGACCGCCACATCGCGGAATTGTGCAGACTGGAAATGTATGGACTCGATCAGCCGCTCTATGAACTCACTTCCAGCGGCTTAACGCATACCTGGTCGAGCCCCGGCGAAGAACCCAACCGCTTCCGGGAAGGGGAACTGGTCATCAAAAAAAACTTCGCCATCATGCAGATAGACTGGAATACGCCAAAGCCCACGGTAACCCTCGAAGTCCGCGGATTGATGGATGAGTTGTATTTGAAAAAAGTGATTGCGTTTTAGGAGTATAAGGTTAAAGTAGAAAGGTTAAAAGCTTGTCCCGCAATAGCGGGGGTTAAAGGAGCAGGCTGCTTTATTGGAGCAGTATTACCCGTCTACCGTCGACCGTCTACCCTCTACCGTTTTATGGTTAAAGTAGGAAATTCAAGGTTAAAGGTTAAAGTAAAAAGGGTAAAGGGGGTAGACTGCTAATGAAAGCAGTATTACCCGTCAACCGTCAACCGTCAACCGTCAACCGTCTACCGTCTACCGTCCACCGTCTACCGTCCACCGTTGCCCCTCTAGCTCCTGCACCGCCATCCACGCCATCAGCCCGGCCCCTGTTTCCAGGCAATTTTCATCAACATCGAAGGTGCTGGTGTGGACCGGAAAAACAGCATCGCTGCCGGGCTTGCGGACACCGAGGCGGTAAAAGCAGGCTGGCATAACCTGGGAATAGAAGGCAAAATCTTCAGCAGTCAGGCGTTGCGGCATTTCGACTACTTTATCCGCCCCAAGAAAAGCTTCGGCGTGTTGCCGGGCGCGCAGGGTTAGGGCTTCGTGGTTGCTGAGCACCGGGTAACCCACTTCAATGGTGCATTCGCAGGTGCCCCCCATGCCTTCTACAAGTTGGGTTGCCATGTTCCGGATACGGTTGTGGGCCTCAAAACGCCATTTTTCATCTAAGGTGCGGAAGGTGCCTTTGATTTTCACCTCATCGGGGATGATGTTGGTTGCGCCGCCTTCGGAAGCAATATGTCCAAAAGTCAACACCGCCGGCAAAAAAGGATTGGTATTCCGGCTGATGACCTGTTGCAGGCCAGTCAGCAAGTGAGCGGTGATCAGAATCGGATCGATGCATTGATGCGGCATCGCGCCATGGCCGCCCTTTCCTTTTACCGTGATGTAAATTTCATCGGCAGAAGCCATAAATTGTCCTGCCCGGAATCCCACCATCCCGGCTTCCAGGGGCGGCTCTACGTGCTGTCCAAAAATGGCGGCAGGCGCCGGGTTTTCAAGCGCGCCATCCCTGATCATTAAAGAAGCGCCTCCCGGCAGCAATTCTTCTCCGGGTTGGAACAGCAATTTGACCTGTCCCGGCCATTCGTCACGCAGCTGCTGAAGGATATAAGCAGCGCCGAGGAGGCAAGTGGTGTGTACATCGTGGCCACAGGCGTGCATAATACCTTCATTGACAGAGCAGTAAGAGACCTGATTTGCTTCTTTGATGGGCAGGGCATCTATGTCGCCGCGTAAGGCAATAACCCGGTCAGGCGCAGGGCGGCCCTCAATCAGGGCGACAATCCCCGTTCCGCCAGCCCAGCCTTCCCGGAACGAAATGCCGTATTCCGTCAATTTTCCGGCAATGAAGCGCGCCGTTTCTTTTTCCTGAAAAGACAATTCAGGGTGTTGGTGCAAATGCCGGCGAATGGCAATTCCCTCTTCCAACCAGGATTGGGCAAGGGCTTTGATGCGTTGCTGCATGATCGTGGTTTGTTTTCCCCTCAAAGATAACCATCTCCTCCCGGGAAGCTCCTTTTCCCAAAATCAAAAAAAAATTAATGGCGATTTGGCCGATTCCACAAAAGCATATACCTTAGTTTCGAAATTAAACTAAGTAAGCAAATATGCAGGATTCATCGCTAACGCTCCTCACTGACCTCTACCAAATTACCATGGCTTATGGCTACTGGAAAACCGGAATGGCCCAACGGCCGGCTGTTTTTCACCTGTTTTACCGGAAAAATCCTTTTCAGCACCCCTACGCCATCGCCTGTGGCCTGGAGCCTGCCATAAAGTGGTTGTCCAGCCTGCATTTCACAGCAGCCGATGTTCAATACCTCGGCAGTCTGATGGGGGCTGACGGCAAATCTCTTTTCAGTGAAAGTTTTCTGAACTACCTGCAACGCCTGCGTTTCACCTGCGACATCGACGCCATTCCGGAGGGAACGGTGGTATTGCCCAACGAACCGTTGATCCGGGTTCAGGGTCCCCTGCTTCAGGCACAGTTCATCGAAACCGCTTTGCTCAACCTGATCAATTTTTCTACCCTCATCGCCACTAAGTCTTCGCGCATCGTTCAGGCTGCCGGAGGAGATGCCGTGCTGGAGTTTGGGCTGCGGCGGGCACAGGGCATGGATGGCGGACTGACTGCTTCCCGGGCAGCTTATATCGGTGGTTGTGTGGCCACGAGCAATGTCCTTGCCGGAAAACGCTACGGGATTCCCGTCAGAGGCACACACGCCCACAGTTGGGTAATGGGCTTCGACAACGAACCGGAAGCCTTTGAACGCTATGCAGCCGCGATGCCCAACAATTGCATTTTTTTGGTAGATACTTACAATACCCTCGAAGGGGTGCGCAATGCCATCGACAGCGCGAAAAAGCTCAAAGCAGACGGACACCAGCTCTTGGGCATTCGCTTAGACAGCGGCGACCTGGCTGCGCTGAGCATTGCGGCAAGACAAATGCTGGATGAAGCGGGTCTGCCGGATGCCGCCATTGTTGCAAGCGACGACCTCGACGAGTACAGGATCGCCGAACTGAAACAACGAGGCGCAAAGATCAATATCTGGGGTGTTGGCACGCGACTTGTGACTGCTTATGACCAGCCTGCCCTGGGCGGCGTTTACAAACTGGCAGCAATCCAGGATGAAGCTGGCGTCTGGCAACACAAGATTAAGTTGTCCGAACAGCCGATTAAGGTGTCCAACCCGGGAATGCTGGATACGGTCCGGGTATTTGATGCCAAAGGACAACCCATCGCTGACGCCATTTGTAAACCCCATCAAAAGGACAATCCATTGGAAATCGTAGACGAACAAAACGGCACATCCAAACACTTTAATGAACCGAATACCCAAAGCCTGCTCGTGCCTGTTTTCCGGGAAGGAACCCTCGTTTATGAGGCGCCGGATATCCATGAAACCCGGAGTTATTGCCTTTCTCAGCAAGCTTTGTTCAAAAACGTCGATTGGAGTACTTACCCTGCCGGACTGGAACGCAGCGTTTATGAAATGAAACAGGAATTGATACATGCGCACCGTTCAACTGCTATAAATCCAACGCCATCAAAGGATATGACAATAAAATGAGACAGAAACTTCTGTCAGATTTTACCTTTGCGGCAAAAAACGAAAATGAATAAAGTCTTTTTTAGCCTTGCCATGGTGTCTATGGCCTTTGTTTCCTGCAAAACGAATACGAATCTAAGCGGAAATTCCACTTCATCGTCCATGAGCGACACCCTGCGTTACGCGCAGGAAAGCCATTTATCCAACATGCGTCAACTCACTTTTGGCGGTGATAATGCGGAAGCCTATTTCAGTTTTAACGACAAATACCTGTCTTTTCAGGCCTCCAATGAGGCATGGGGCACCCAGTGCGATCAGGTTTATTATATGCCCTTAACGGGAACCAAAGGCAATGTTCCGCCACTCATCAGTACCGGAAAGGGCCGCACCACCTGTGCCTATTTTATGCCGGGCGATAAAAGCATCCTCTACGCGTCTACGCACCTGGCAGGCGAAGATTGTATGGATGCGCCGCGGGTGATTAACGGCAAGTACGTTTGGGCTGTTTTCCCGCAATTCGACATTTTTGTGGCAGACCTCAAAGGCAATATCATTCGCCAATTGACCAATTCTCCCGGCTACGATGCAGAAGCGACCGTTTCGCCGGACGGCAAAAAAATTGTATTTACTTCTGATCGCTCGGGCGACCTGGAGTTGTATACCATGAATGTTGATGGAAGCGATGTGAAACAGGTTACTTTTGGCTTAGGCTATGACGGTGGCGCCTTCTTTTCGCCAGACAGTAAAAAACTGGTTTTCCGCGCCTCACGCCCCAAAACAGACGAAGAAGTAAAAACCTATAAAGACCTGTTGTCCAGAGGACTGGTTCAGCCGACAGATATGGAAATCTATACCTGCAATGCCGATGGCAGCGACCTGAAACAGATCACAAACCTTGGCCGGGCCAATTGGGCGCCTTATTTTCACCCATCCGGTAAAAAGATCCTTTTTTCTTCGAATCACAAAGGGGAAAGCGGCCGCCTGTTCAATATTTTTTCCATCAATGTGGATGGCACCGGGTTGGAGCAAATTACCTTCGACAATACGTTCGATGCTTTCCCCATGTTTTCGCGTGATGGAAAGCACCTCGTTTTTGCCTCTAACCGGCATAATGGCGGCAGCAGGGATACGAATTTGTTTATTGCTGACTGGAAGGATTAAGTCGTTATGGGTAGAGTGAGGGTGCCACTTCAAGTGACGCCCTCACTTACTCCTCGCAGCAATCGGACTCTAAAGCTTAAAACCCTCTGCTAAAGATCGATCTAAGCTGAACAGTACCGCCAAGCTTCTGCTGCGCATATTTATTGTGTGTAGCTGCATTGCTGATCGTTATCTTATCTTTTATTCACTAGCAGCTTGTCACTCCCGCCAGGGCTACGGTTTACACACAAGTCGACAATTCGTTCTGTAAGTATTTGATTTTCAATGAATTACTTTTTTACGGTATAATTTACAAACCATTGAAAATCAATAAGTTGCCAAGATGTGTGTAAACCATAGCCCGCCAGGGAGTCTGCAACAGCGCGACAGTTGCTCATCGATAGCTCGATAGATAATTGAAAATCAGTATTTTGAACCAAAGATAATCAGCCTGCAAAACCAACTGCACTTTGTATGACGTCGCAGATTCCCTGCGGGCTACGGTTTACACACAAGTCGACAATTCGTTCTGTAAGTATTTGATTTTCAATGAATTACTTTTTTACGGTATAATTTACAAACCATTGAAAATCAATAAGTTGCCAAGATGTGTGTAAACCATAGCCCTGCGGGAATGACAACCCTGCTGGGACTGGCATCCAATAATGCGATATGCATAGCCAACGCTCGCTGGTAGCGTTCAGCCGTACTATGCCAGCAGTGCCTCCAAATCACTCCGGCTAAACGCCACCCGGCCGGCATTTTCGACAATGTCTTCTGCCAGCTGGGCTTTGCGCTCCTGGAGTTTCAGTATTTTTTCTTCTATGCTGTTTCGGGTGATGAATTTGAGGGCAAACACGTTTTTGTCCTGCCCGATGCGGTGCGCCCTTGCGATGGCCTGCGATTCCGTGGCCGGGTTCCACCAGGGGTCGAGGATGAAGACGTAATCAGCGGCCGTGAGGTTTAGGCCCGCCCCGCCAGCCTTGATGGAGAGCAGGAAAAATTGTGTTGCCGGATCGGTCTGAAATTGTTTCACAGCCGCTTCGCGCTCACGGGAAGATTGTTCGCCCGTCAGCCAGGCAAAAGGCCGGTTGGCGGCTTCCAATTCAGCCCGAAACATCTGGAGGTATTGCACAAACGAGCTGAAGACCAAAACTTTATGTCCGCCTTTGCGCACCTCTTCCAGGCGTTCCAATGCGTCGCGGAATTTACCGCTGTCGTCGTCGTATTCCGGCAGCACGAGGCGCGGGTGGTTCACCATCTGCCGCAGCTTTGTCAGCGCCTGCAACACCATGATCCGGTATTGCTCGTTACCCGGCTGAAAGTTTTCGAGCAGGAAGTTGCGCGCAGCTGATTTTTCCTTTTCGTACAATTTGCGCTGCGCTTCTGTCATTTCCGTATAAAAAAGCTGGGTACTCAAAGGCGGCAAATCCTGCGCCACCGCTTCTTTGGTGCGCCGCAGCAGATAGGGCTGCACCATCGTGCGCAGGAGTTCCTTCTGCACCTCATCCTGCCCTTTTTCAATGGGTGTGATGAAGCTGCGCTGAAAAAAACCGTAGCTGCCCAGCAGTCCGGGGTTGGCGAATTCCATTTGCGACCAGAGGTCTGACAGGGAATTTTCGATGGGCGTGCCGCTCAGGGAAAGGCGGTGTTCCGCTTCCAGGTTGCTGATGGCTTTGAATACTTTGCTTTCGCGGTTTTTGATGTATTGACTTTCGTCGAGTACGATGTATGTGTACGCTATTTGCTTCAGCAATTCCACATCCTTGAGTGCCGTCTGGTAAGTCGTCAACACCACATCGAAGCGGCTGATCAGGCGGATGTCCTTGTGGCGCTTTGGGCCCGTGTGCTCATAAACCGTGAGCGAAGGCGCAAATTTGGCCAACTCCTGCCGCCAGTTGAACACCAGAGAAGCCGGCAATACAATCAGCGCATGCAGCGGATTGAGGAAGCCCGTGTCGGAAGGTTGCTGGAACAAGTCGAGTTGGGAAGCCTGAACCGTTTCTGCTTTGGGTTTTTCCGCTTTCGCGTAAAGCAACAAAGCGATCGTCTGCAAGGTTTTTCCCAGGCCCATGTCGTCGGCCAGGCAGGCGCCCAGACCGTTGTGGTACAATTGCACCAGCCAGCGCACCCCGTCGGTCTGATAAGGGCGCAATTCCGCCCGCAACTGCGGCGATACCCGAAAATGCTCCGGAGCCTGTGGTTCCACGAGGGTTTTGGGCGCTTCCAGAAAATCGAGATCCGACAAAAGCGTGTACTGGCTTTTCGCCAAACGCAGCCCTTCTCCGTCTTTTTTGGCAAACTGCGACAGGTGCTGGTAGCGCGCCATCCATTCTGCCGGAATAAGGAAAAAGTTGCCGTCGGGCAATGGGAAAAAGCGATTTTGTTCCCGGATGTATCTGGCGATGGCCAAAAACGGCACCTCGATGCTGCCGACTTTCACCATGCCGTGGATGTCGAACCAGTCGTTGCGGGCTTCGGTGCGCAGTTCCACGGTCGCAGCCGATAGTTCGATGGTTTTGTTTTCTACTTTGGGCATTGTGAGTGTGAACCCCGCTGCTTCCAGGGCTACACGCTGTTGAGACAACCAAAACAGCAGGTGATAAGGGTCGGCATTCGGCGCTTTTTCGGCCAATTGAAATGCACTTCCGGAAGCGTTTTCCAATCCAAATTCGCGCAGCTTTTCCAAAAAAACACTTTCTGCTGCCGGGTCGCGCCGCACCGTAATCACCCGGATGTCTTCTTCTCCCTTGAATTCGAGAGCGGTTCGGGATTGCTTCTTATTGTTCCAGGAAAAATGGAAGCGCGGGTACACCATGTCTACTTTCAATACCCAATCTGCTCCAAACACATTTTGCACCGCCTCCAGTCGGCAGCCCTGTAAATCCATGTGCTGGGTCACCTCGAAGCCCTGTGCCTCGATGTCTACTTTTTCGGCAATTTTCAGGATGAAGCGCTCGAAATAAGTTTTGACGCTGGGGCGCGGAATCACCACCACTTCTTTTTTCTGAAACGGCTTCACCAGGTTGCCATTCAGGTGAGCGATGCGGCAAAGGCGCCAGTCCACTGTCACCCAGGCCGGATGGTTGGTAATGGGTACAATGTCCCGGGCGTTGGCGTTGAAGCGCCCCTGCTCACCGGCCAGCTCCAGCCGATAGCGGATGCTCGTTTCTGTGCGCTGAAACAGCAAAAACGGTTGCAATTCCTCGTCGCTCAGCTCCAGCAAAAAGTCTTTGACCAGTACGCGCCGATCCACCTCTTTTGTCAGCGGCAGGCCGTGCTGCACGATGGCGCTGAGCCATTCGTCCATTTTGCGGTGTACGAAGTTCAGCACCAGCGGCTTGGTCTCCTCCCCTTCCAGCAGCTTTTCCAGCGACAGCGTCTGTTTTTTACCGGCATTGTATTTGGCTTCCAGCGCTTTGGGCTGCAAATCTTCCACCAGGCGCAGCAGTTTGTCGCGCAACGGATCGGGCGGAAAATCGAGTGCCGCCACGGTTTGCGGCGTTGCCCGCTGTTTGATGTGGGTAAGCCGGCCATCGCGGTCGGCAGTCACCAGCAGGGCGTCGGGCAGGTAAATCCCTTCAATGAATTGATTCAGGTTGTAGACAACGACAGTAGACATAGGGGGGCGAAAATACGACCAGAATGGTGAGGATTGGTTAGTCTGAATCAGAATTTTCTGAATTTTATGATTTCCAGAATTTCCCGCCACACGACTACAAAAAATGCTCCATCCTCGCTCGCGCGATGGCTCCGCCTCGCGTGTTCTATTCTGCCGGGTTCTACCCGCTCGTTTCCATTTGTCTGAATTAGAATTTTCTAAATTTTCAGGACCTTCGCGCCCACTTTCCGCGCCGCAACAACCGCTCTACCCTCCAAACCGACCTTTCTTTTTAAAAATGCAACCTTTTCACAAGCCTCCCGTACACCTCCCTATCCTTGCAATAAGACAGAGAGGTAGCATAGGTATTAGAAAGAGATCGATTAAACAAAATATAGTACGATGAGAGAAACGACACCCGCGCACATCAGCGCAAACGGAACGCTTTTGTCCGGCTCCTCACCTTTATTTCATAACTACGAAGCATTACAACAAAAAGGGTACGAAGAATCCCAAAAGGTAAATGGTGAAGCCGGATTGCTGGAGAATTTCCTTGGCGCACTTTGCGACTACGACCGGACAGCAGGCGATTTACGCCGCGAAATTTTCCGCGCCGATGAACAGGGGCATGTCCTGCGCAACCAGGTAAAAGTTGGTGAAGAAGATTTAAAATCCCTGCAGGTTGAAGCCAAACAGGAGGAATCCCGGGGTACGATTGCCATTAAACAACGAGAGGAAGAAATTTTCGATAAAAAAATAGAAATCAGGCGCATCAAAAACGGCGACTATGGCCTGCTCGGCAACGACGCCAACCCTGCCAACCGGCTGGCTTTTTACATTTGCATGATCATCCTGATTGCCCTGACAGGCTACCTTGTATTGTTTTATGTGTCTGTGATTTACAATGCCTTTATCCTTGACGTTGGTCAGGCGGCTCAGTCACTGGCCGACGACAGCGCAGGATTTGCTTCCATGACCATTGTCAACCTAAGCGCATTGCCCGACGTCTTTTACGCCTACGGCATTCTTGGCATCGCGTTCTTAGTCAGCGCTTCGTTTATGTTTCTCGGGCTGGGTTTTCTCATCCACTGGCTCACCCACCGCAAAAACTGGGCGTGGCTCGCCGGACTCTACTTGTTTACGCTGGTGTTTGACGGATTTTTAGCTTACGAAATCGTGAAAAAAATATACGAGTCTCAAGTGATGATCGGGTTGGTGGATGCTGGGCCCTGGGGTGGGCTTTCCATGGCAATCAATGACAGCGTCTTCTGGATCATCCTTTTTGCCGGTTTCAGCATGTACATCATCTGGGGTTTATTGCTGCGCTATTTACTGGACGAATACCACAAAATACTGCCCGCACGCGTCGCCATCCGCCACAGAAAAGCACAAATTAAAAAAATGCGGGATGAAATTACGGGCATTAAACAGGAAACCGCCATTCGCGTAAACGCCTTGCGCCAGGAAGCCGCAAAAATTGAACAACAACACATTGGAAAACTGCGCAACGACATAGAAAAAAACGATAAAACCCTCCGCGATTTAAGGGCCAGCCTGAAAGACGACCTCGCACAAAGCGGTTTTTACTATCAGGACATGCAGAATAGAATTGTGCCCTTCTTCACCGGCTGGTGCCATTACCTGACCGAACGCTATCAGGAAGAAGCGGCGCCCAAAGTCGCCCTTTGCCAAATGGCTTTGAATGATTTTTATAAAAAAATAGGACTGAATTAGAAGAAAAAGCAAAGTGTCAGAGTGCCAAAATAGAGACCTTAATTAGAAAAAAACAGCACCAATGAAACTGTCAAAAAACTGGTGGCTGCTCCCGGTAGCCCTGCTTTTCACAACCTGTGGCCAGCGTTCCCAACGACCTGAAAATTCCGGAATGGCCATCACCACTTTCCAGAACGTGATTGTTCTGCTCGATTTGTCAGACCGGATCACCGAGGCAGGACAATTGGAAAAAGACCAGGAAATCATCAAAGCCGTTCTGGATGTTTTTCAGGACAACCAAAAACGCTTCGGCTTCATCAATTCGAAGGACCGCCTCCGTGTGGCTATAGCGCCAGAACCGGGGGTTACTGCAATTGCCAACGACCGCCTGACTCTTGATATGAGTACCACCGTTAAAGGGAAAAAAGTCAGCCAATCAAAAGGCAAACCTGCTTTCGACGAGATGCGCGAAGAGTTTGAGGTCGAACTCAGCGATCTATACGCCAAAGCAGCCGAAAATCTAAATACAGGGGCTGATCTCTACACGTTTTTTTGCACCACTTTACCGGTTTCTTTTTTGGAAGACTCCGATAAAATAACAAAAGTCATCGTGCTGACCGACGGGTATTTATATTTCAACAAAAAATTCCAAAAAAAGCGCCCTTCTGGCACCTACATGGATGAGAGTCAGGTAGCCAAACAACGCAAAGCGAAGGACTGGGAAGTGTATTTCGACAAACACAAATTAGCGCTAAAAGCCTGCAACAAGGATTTAGATCAGGTTGAAGTACTGATTTTGGAGGTTGCCTCAAAATTCCAGGGGCAATCTGTCAACGAATTTGACATTGTATCCCACTACTGGTCTGAGTGGTTTTCAGCCATGGGCGTGGAAGCGAGCATTTACCCGCAAAACCATCAGGTAAGCAGCATAAAAGGCTACATCAAAGATTTTCTGGAGCGCTAAGACCGGTCCCATGCAAGTATTCCTCGACTCCTTCGGCGCCTACCTCGGCGTTCGCAACGGAATGTTCCGGGTGAAACCCCGCAACAATGAAGAAAGGCTTTTTGCTGTTCGGGAAGTCAATGCCATTTTTCTGACCAAAGGCGTAAGCGTCAGTTCCGGTGCACTCATGCTGGCCATTGAATCACAAATACCGGTTGTGCTCCTTGATCCCGTAGGGCATCCGGTGGGGCAGGTTTGGGGCGGACAATTCGGAAGCATCGCCACCATACGGAAAAATCAGGCGCTGTTTTCGGGCGACATGCGGGGTATGGACTGGATCCGTAGCATCTTGCTGCAAAAAATTGACAATCAACGTACCTTGTTGTTGCGATGGGCGGAACAGGTGGCCCCGGGATCGGAACAGGACCGCCTGGCACGTTGCATCAAAGCCATTGGGGCAGCCGCACAAAACTTTGAAACCTGGACCCCGGGATCTCCCGACACCTTTGAATCCAGCGCAGCCACTTTCAGGGGTTGGGAAGGTACAGCGACCCGGTTTTATTTTCAGGGACTGGCGACCATTATCCCTGAGAAATATCAATTTTCAGGCCGCAGCAAACGCCCCGCTTATGACCCCTTCAACGCCTTACTCAATTACCTCTATGGCTTTTTGTACGCGCTGACCGAACTTTCCCTGATGAAAGCCGGACTGGATCCCTGTATGGGCATCCTGCACGCTGACCAGTACAACCGCCCTACCCTTTCCTACGATTGCATCGAACTATGGCGGCATTGGGCCGAAGAAACTGCCTTGCAGCTTTGTCTGGAAAACAGGCTTCCGGACGATGCTTTTTTGCTGCAAAGCGAAAGGGAAGGCATCTGGCTGGATAAATCAGGCAGGGCAGTTGCCACTGCGGCATTTTTAAAATATTTAGATGAAAAAATAAACTGGAAAGGGCAAACACGTCGCCGCACTACGCATATAGACCTGGAGGCGCAGCGCCTGGCCGCTTTGCTTAAATGAGCTTTGTTCCGCGGACTTCATTCCGTATAAAATAATATCAATCAATACATTATCATAAAAATAGTTTACCAAAACCAAACCACACATGAAAAAGCAACTCCTTCTGTTATGCGCATTGACCTTTGCTTTTTGGCAGACATCCAAAGCGCAAATCGTCACAGACTTAGTGCTCGAAGCTGCCAAACTAGCCGCCGAACAAAAATTGAAAGAGACTTTTATTGTTAAAGACAGCGCCGATGTGGACGGCGAGGGTTGGGACGACCACTACCGCACCTCTGACGAAACAGGCGAACGCGGCACGGAATACTGGTCGCGGGGAGATGCGCCGCCCGATGGCGTTCGTGTGGGTTGCATCTGTATGGACGGCTCCCGCAGCGAAGAACGCAGCACGGGGGCGTGTGGCGGCTACGGTGGGGTGCGCTACTGGCTCTACCAGATTTCGCCCGACTCCATTGCCTGGTTTCCCACACGCCGGCACTGGCAGCATCCCGAAGAACTATCCGATACAGAATTGGCCAATCTCGCTTCGCGCAACCGCAAAGAAAAATTCGGATCCGGTTTTGGCGGCAGCAGCTGGGGGATATACCAGATGTTGTCGGTGATGATTATTTGTATAACCATCGCGTACATCGCTAAATTATACTTTGCCGCAAATGACAAATTATCTGATTAGTTACGACATCAGCAGCGACCGCCTGCGGAACAAAGTGGCCAAAACGCTGGAAAGACACGGGTGTAAACGCATCCAGAAGTCGGTTTTTTTCGCGCCTGCTTATGCTCCTACAGAGCTGAAGCGCCTGCGCGCCGACCTTTCGAAGCTCATGACGCCCGTTGCCGATTCCGACGACAGCATCCTGTGTGTGCCCGTACTGAAACAGTATACCTGTGAGGTGATCTGGGAAGGCGAAAACCACGCCTTACAGGCAGCGCTGGCAGAAAATCATTTGTATTATGTAGTGTGAACAGCCTTAACTTAGGGATCAAGCCATAAGCGCGCAATTAGCTTGTTTGCCGAAACTTTAGTGTGCAAACACCGTAGCATAAAAGGTGCTTCCCGTTTGAAGACATGCCGGAAGCGTCCGGAATACAATCGGTATACCCCAATTAGGCGCCTGAGGTTTGACTACCAATGGTCGTAAAAACAGTCCCTGTTTTTTACAGCGCCATTTTGGATTTGCCACCGTTTTTTTGTATTTTTACCCAGTTCATTGACATTGTGGTTAGAACATATTAAATACCGTAATGATCGGTGAGTAGCTTCCAGTGTAAGTAGGATTGCGACCATTTTCCCATACTTCAATCCAATTTGCAACGTTTCCAATCGGTGAGTAGCTTCCAGTGTAAGTAGGATTGCGACACGGTATATTTTCGCAAACAAATCGCTTAAAGTCGTATCGGTGAGTAGCTTCCAGTGTAAGTAGGATTGCGACGCCCAGGACACATTTACCCCGTGCCGTATTGCTTATCGGTGAGTAGCTTCCAGTGTAAGTAGGATTGCGACCCCAAAACCCGGATAACCAATGTTATTTATTATTTAAATCGGTGAGTAGCTTCCAGTGTAAGTAGGATTGCGACAAAGCATAATGTTTTCCTTATGTTTCAATAATTATTGATCGGTGAGTAGCTTCCAGTGTAAGTAGGATTGCGACACCACACTACAACCCCCCAGTGTCTATGGCTTCGCCATCGGTGAGTAGCTTCCAGTGTAAGTAGGATTGCGACATCATCAATAATTCAAGTACAATGTCAGAACAATTATCGGTGAGTAGCTTCCAGTGTAAGTAGGATTGCGACATTTAGGCGCGTATTGCTAATGTCCAATCTTTTACGATCGGTGAGTAGCTTCCAGTGTAAGTAGGATTGCGACTTGATAGAAACATAGTTTTAAGATTTAAATGTTTTTATCGGTGAGTAGCTTCCAGTGTAAGTAGGATTGCGACAAGGACTTTTATCTTGACGCGCATAAGATTATATATCGGTGAGTAGCTTCCAGTGTAAGTAGGATTGCGACATACACCACTTTATCAGGCTTTGGTTCGTATATTCTATCGGTGAGTAGCTTCCAGTGTAAGTAGGATTGCGACTTTGTGACTCTCATCACGGCATTTATTGCCCACAATTCATCGGTGAGTAGCTTCCAGTGTAAGTAGGATTGCGACATTATTTTGTTTAAACAAAAATCTTTCCACATGGAAAAATCGGTGAGTAGCTTCCAGTGTAAGTAGGATTGCGACGCTGGATACTGCTCTAAGCAAATCGCGATAACGGTATCGGTGAGTAGCTTCCAGTGTAAGTAGGATTGCGACTTCTTTGCCATGTAGTGTAATGTTTGGTACGTTATCGGTGAGTAGCTTCCAGTGTAAGTAGGATTGCGACTTCTGCCCAGCATCTGAAACCAACCATCTAGCCATTATCGGTGAGTAGCTTCCAGTGTAAGTAGGATTGCGACTGCTGCCAACCCAGAAGGGATGGAACAGGCTGTAAATCGGTGAGTAGCTTCCAGTGTAAGTAGGATTGCGACGTCCGGGGGGTAGTTTGGCGAAGCCATAGACACTGATCGGTGAGTAGCTTCCAGTGTAAGTAGGATTGCGACGATCATCTGGGCACCACCCAAAAGGTTAACTTCGTTATCGGTGAGTAGCTTCCAGTGTAAGTAGGATTGCGACTCCGTGTCCCATGCGGCAAGAAAACAGGCGTAAGCGTATCGGTGAGTAGCTTCCAGTGTAAGTAGGATTGCGACAATTTGCTGGTAAAGCTGCCATGCTTGCAGGTGGATACATCGGTGAGTAGCTTCCAGTGTAAGTAGGATTGCGACAATCTCTTCCAATACTATTATATTAACCTAATTCAATCGGTGAGTAGCTTCCAGTGTAAGTAGGATTGCGACCAGCAAAAACTTATTATACACCACAACCATTGGTACATCGGTGAGTAGCTTCCAGTGTAAGTAGGATTGCGACTATTTTATTAAAAGTATAATGTTTTCAACATCAGTGTATCGGTGAGTAGCTTCCAGTGTAAGTAGGATTGCGACTGTGCAAAGAAAACTGCTTCATTGCTCTCAATAGTATCGGTGAGTAGCTTCCAGTGTAAGTAGGATTGCGACATGCACAGTCGAAACTATTAATTATATTCTTACTTAAATCGGTGAGTAGCTTCCAGTGTAAGTAGGATTGCGACCAGTACATCCACCAGATGTGTGATAAATTAATATAATTATCGGTGAGTAGCTTCCAGTGTAAGTAGGATTGCGACAAGAGTAGTAGCAATGCCCAAGTGGTGTTGCTACTATTTATCGGTGAGTAGCTTCCAGTGTAAGTAGGATTGCGACTTGCTATTTCTTTTCGTCGGATGCCTCGGTTTCTTCTTTATCGGTGAGTAGCTTCCAGTGTAAGTAGGATTGCGACTTTGAAACTCTTATGTTCATTGTTATTCTGTTTTTTATCGGTGAGTAGCTTCCAGTGTAAGTAGGATTGCGACATCTTTAGTGACTTTGTCGGATTTTTTAGCTTTCGCTTATCGGTGAGTAGCTTCCAGTGTAAGTAGGATTGCGACAATGACGGCTAAAACTGTGCCGATGGCTGCGAAATATCGGTGAGTAGCTTCCAGTGTAAGTAGGATTGCGACATTTTTTCCTGGAGGTCATTGAGCTCCTCTGACACCATCGGTGAGTAGCTTCCAGTGTAAGTAGGATTGCGACCTCAACAGAGGTATCGCACAAGGTCAGATTGTAGTTATCGGTGAGTAGCTTCCAGTGTAAGTAGGATTGCGACTTGACGCAGTATGCGGTTACACCCTTGTTCTTAGATCGGTGAGTAGCTTCCAGTGTAAGTAGGATTGCGACCGTATATACGAAGCCTCCCTACATGATAAATGTAGGATCGGTGAGTAGCTTCCAGTGTAAGTAGGATTGCGACTTTATTATCTACATCTAATAGGTCTTGTCTTTCTTTTATCGGTGAGTAGCTTCCAGTGTAAGTAGGATTGCGACGCTTTCAACTAGTTCCGCCTTATAAACTCGATCACTATCGGTGAGTAGCTTCCAGTGTAAGTAGGATTGCGACTTTAGGTGTGTCCTACACCGAGCAAGGTATTAAATATCGGTGAGTAGCTTCCAGTGTAAGTAGGATTGCGACGTAGGAGAGCAGATACCTATTGAACTGTTACCTTATATCGGTGAGTAGCTTCCAGTGTAAGTAGGATTGCGACCAGTATGTACTTAGGTTATAGCCGATCTGATATTATATCGGTGAGTAGCTTCCAGTGTAAGTAGGATTGCGACTAACATAGTTAATAAATTGATAAGGTGATGAAATTAGCATCGGTGAGTAGCTTCCAGTGTAAGTAGGATTGCGACGAGCACCACCCAATAAACCAACTTCGTTGATCCATATCGGTGAGTAGCTTCCAGTGTAAGTAGGATTGCGACTTACACGCTCTTGTCTTACTGTGTGGGCTACATCGTAAATCGGTGAGTAGCTTCCAGTGTAAGTAGGATTGCGACAATACTATGACGCAAAGGAGTCCCTTGAGCTGCTTCTGATCGGTGAGTAGCTTCCAGTGTAAGTAGGATTGCGACCGGTGGGCATGTAAGCCATGCGTTCAAATGCTTCCGAATCGGTGAGTAGCTTCCAGTGTAAGTAGGATTGCGACACTCTTCAATTGAATCGTCCGGGCTATTGATGCCAATATCGGTGAGTAGCTTCCAGTGTAAGTAGGATTGCGACCATAGTTTCTGAAAAGGATGGTTGTAGGCATATTGTCTATCGGTGAGTAGCTTCCAGTGTAAGTAGGATTGCGACTATAATCGAGAATAAGCTCAAGCCAGCTATGGATATATCGGTGAGTAGCTTCCAGTGTAAGTAGGATTGCGACAATTCATAGCGTAGGTCTTCAATGATTGATTCTTGATCGGTGAGTAGCTTCCAGTGTAAGTAGGATTGCGACGTTAGAAATAGCATCCGGTCGGGGTAACGATCCCCGATATCGGTGAGTAGCTTCCAGTGTAAGTAGGATTGCGACATCGAGTTAGAGAAAATTCTTCCCTACGGAACTCAATCATATCGGTGAGTAGCTTCCAGTGTAAGTAGGATTGCGACGCCTTGATGGCATCTTGCTGGGTGAACTGAAGGCGGATCGGTGAGTAGCTTCCAGTGTAAGTAGGATTGCGACAACAGGCAGAGCAACAGAGCTATGAAAAAGGATCAATATCGGTGAGTAGCTTCCAGTGTAAGTAGGATTGCGACACTAACTTCTTAGACACTATGATAAGATAGTCGGGATCGGTGAGTAGCTTCCAGTGTAAGTAGGATTGCGACTCTTAGCAGCTTCTCTCTGGATATCATCTTTTGTTATCGGTGAGTAGCTTCCAGTGTAAGTAGGATTGCGACGTCATTGTGTAGCTAGTACATTCGACCAACCAGACTATCGGTGAGTAGCTTCCAGTGTAAGTAGGATTGCGACCCGGGGCAACACACCAATAGGTGTGAAAAATGCAATCGGTGAGTAGCTTCCAGTGTAAGTAGGATTGCGACCTTTTAATGTTTTATGTACTATTGTATTTCCCTATCGGTGAGTAGCTTCCAGTGTAAGTAGGATTGCGACTTCAGGTAAATAACCAGCCCGAATGTCAAATCCTGTATCGGTGAGTAGCTTCCAGTGTAAGTAGGATTGCGACAATAGTATCCGTTTTCGCTGAAATAGTCGTACATTAGATCGGTGAGTAGCTTCCAGTGTAAGTAGGATTGCGACATCACCCCTCCTTTTCCCGCCGGGGCGCAACCCCATCGGTGAGTAGCTTCCAGTGTAAGTAGGATTGCGACTTGCACATCCACTTGTTTTTCACGCCGATGGCTCACATCGGTGAGTAGCTTCCAGTGTAAGTAGGATTGCGACATCGAGTTAGAGAAAATTCTTCCCTACGGAACTCAATCATATCGGTGAGTAGCTTCCAGTGTAAGTAGGATTGCGACGCCTTGATGGCATCTTGCTGGGTGAACTGAAGGCGGATCGGTGAGTAGCTTCCAGTGTAAGTAGGATTGCGACAACAGGCAGAGCAACAGAGCTATGAAAAAGGATCAATATCGGTGAGTAGCTTCCAGTGTAAGTAGGATTGCGACACTAACTTCTTAGACACTATGATAAGATAGTCGGGATCGGTGAGTAGCTTCCAGTGTAAGTAGGATTGCGACTCTTAGCAGCTTCTCTCTGGATATCATCTTTTGTTATCGGTGAGTAGCTTCCAGTGTAAGTAGGATTGCGACGTCATTGTGTAGCTAGTACATTCGACCAACCAGACTATCGGTGAGTAGCTTCCAGTGTAAGTAGGATTGCGACCCGGGGCAACACACCAATAGGTGTGAAAAATGCAATCGGTGAGTAGCTTCCAGTGTAAGTAGGATTGCGACCTTTTAATGTTTTATGTACTATTGTATTTCCCTATCGGTGAGTAGCTTCCAGTGTAAGTAGGATTGCGACATCTGTTCTTTATTACTTCAAATCGGCATTCTTTGATCGGTGAGTAGCTTCCAGTGTAAGTAGGATTGCGACTGAATTACCGTTTTCATGTGGCCGCCGTATGTGGTATATCGGTGAGTAGCTTCCAGTGTAAGTAGGATTGCGACTTTCAGCCCCCCTACCCCCGAAGGGGGAGCTGACATATCGGCGCGTAACTTTCAGTGTTCAATAAAATTGCGACCGTTTCGGCTTCGCCCAAGGGCCATTTTACAGCTTATACGGAGAGCGGTATCCTTGTCATTTGAAGCCTAAACGGAATCTACCCGGCCATTTCTGCCAGACGCTGGTATTCCTTATCCTGCCGCCCACGGATAAAGCTCAAAAACTGCAATTGCCCCTGAATGCTTTTTTTGAGTTTATCGACAAAACCAGGCTGGAAAAGTCCCCGCTGGATCATGAACGGCGAGGTGAGATTCAGGTACAGTTCAATGTCTTTTTTCAGGCGTTTCAGGAATTTTTTGCTCACGTCCGGCTTCGGTGTTTTCAAAATCAGTCCGGTCACTTCCGGATATTCGTGTTTCGGTTTCAGAGTGATTTTACTTTCATTGAGGGTAAATCCGGATTTTTCCACCATCTCCCTGATTTGGTTGGTAAAATCCATGTCAGGGCGCTCATCGAGGCTGAAGGTCAGATCGTCCACATAGCGGGTGTACAGCGCGTTGTGGCGGGCTGCGAAGGCTTGCAAATCGGCATCCAGGGGCAGTGTGGCGAGGTTCGACAATACCGGTGACGTGGGGGCGCCCATGGGCAGGACACCTTTGTAAGTAAATAATGCAATCAGTTGTTTCACGACGGGTTCCGGATAAGCAAAGAGATCCTCGAATACCCATTTCAGGTGAAGGCTGGTCACGGTGTGAAAAAAATCTTTCAGATCAAGGTTGAGCACCCAGCCGCTGCCGGCGTGCACAAGCGCGTTGGTATAAATGTTTCGCGGCCTCGGCTCGTCGGAAGGGCGGGGAATGAAGCCGTATGCACAGGGAGGCTTGATGCTGTAATAGGCCGCCTGCAGGTAAAGATTCAGATTTTGCTGAATGTATTTCAAATCGGGATGTGGATTGTGGATGATCCTTTGGCTACCTCCGGGTTTGGGCACGCTGAAGATCTGGTAATATGGTTTAGCAGCAAATTTTGCCAGCAGGGCTACATCTGTCTGTATGAGGGAAGCCAGTTCTCCCGGATGCTTTACCTTTCTAAAACGAGCTGCTCTGTTGTCCAGTTGCATCAGCGTCAGATCAAGTGATTGTGGAATAAAGTCGTACATGGCGTTGGGTTTGTGCAAACGCTGAATACCAGCCCCGAACGGGCTCCCATCAGCAAAGCGCGTGATTAAATAATTAATAATCAATAACATCAAATAAATATAACCAGGTGATTACGTGCGACATCATCTTTCACGATGGGTTTGCCCACAAACACTGTTGTTTCAAAAGCCGTTTTGCTGATCGGCTGAATCGAAAGACTGTCCGTTTTGGGGTTTAAATGCAGTTCCAGATCACGCCGAAGCCATTGCATACGCAGGCGGCCGCTTTTCCCCATAAAGTAAGAGTGCTGAACGCGCACCAGACCTGCTTTTTTGCAAAGTTTTAAGGCCAGCAGCCTGGTTTTGTTGTTGCTGATGTCATAAGCTACGGTATAGTACATGGGAATTATGATTTACGTGGTGACGAAGAGGCTTTACCGTTTGAACAGGTATCCCCTTTATATCCATTCATTACTGGCTTCGGAAAGTCAACATCTTTTGGAAAGGTATCAGCTTCACATCCGTTCCACACAAGCTCAATAAGCAAACCGGCTCCTCCAAATCCCCATCAATTCTTCAGCAAACAAGCGCGCCTCGTTTCTGATGATGTTGAGCGGGAGTAAGGATTGGTCTGAATAGTCTTTCCTTTTTTTCCTGAAACTGTCCTGAAAAGCCTGGATCATCAATTCCTTGCCCTGATTGGTTAGATTAAGGCCGTCTACGTCCTGTTGAACGTGTTCCTGCCTGATAGACCTGGCTCTGCAAAGCTGGAAGACCATCATATCTACCCAGGGGCGAAAAGCTTCTATAAAATCGAAGACCATGGATTTTTGTTTCTTCCCGAGGCCATGAAGGAATCCGGCAAAAGGATGAACGCCGGCCTCTATGAGGGCTTTTTCAGTGATGCGATAAAGGATACCGTAGCCGTAATTGAGGAACAAATTAAAAACGTCCTGAGCCGGACGGCGGCTGCGGCCTTCGAACCGGTATTCCGGCTCCATTAATTTAGAAAGAATGTTAAAGTAGGTTCTGGAAGCCGTGCCTTCGTGGCCGCGGATGGTTTCTGCGGCTTCCTGAAAGGGCACAAGGGGAGCATTTTGCAAAAGCAGGTAGCTTTCTGTGATCACCTGGCGGGCCTGCTGGAGTAAAGTAGCGTGTTCTCCTTCCCGGTAGCGCTCCAGCCGCTCCAGGAAGGCAAGTTTTCGGCGGATTTTCCAACCAATCCAAAGCTTCACAAATTTCAGACTTTCCGATGTTCGGATGAGCTGAAACTGGGCAGCCTGTATGGCCAGTACCCGGTTGGGTTCGATGGGGTAAAAGCGTCCGAAAGGCATTCCAAATTCATCGCACGCAATGAGGTCAATGTCGTTTTCCATGGCAAGGAATACAGCCTCTGCACTGATTGAACCGCTCCTTTTGTGAAACAGAATGCGCTTTATCTGATGCGGCGCGTATTCACTCACCTTTTCTTCACCGCCACTCAGATCCGGAGCGGTGAATACAAAAATTCCGCCCCGGACACGAAGGTGGGCGCCAAACGTTTCGATATGTATTTCCATGGGAAGTGAAAATTTGATGATGATATAATGAATAGAAATAATTCATCGCCTTTTTTAGGAACCATTCTTTTTTTCGATTTTGGAGACCCATAATGAGTTCTGTTTTAGTGTTATTAGATCGGGAGGATTTTAGGACTTTTTTACTGTCTTTACAAAAATAAGGGCTTTAGAACATGGGATTGAGGAAAAGTGACCATCCTGCCAGGTTTGAAAAAACACCTTCTTATTTCTTAAAATGAATATATTTCAACACAAGTCATTTATAAACAATCGATTAAAGGGCCGCATGCCGCCAGAAAAGCATTTCTCTTATCTTATTTCTTCTGTTTTGTTAAGAAATAATTAACTTTTTAACCACAAATCTTCCAGGGCTTTTATAACTTGCAAGCCGCACCACTGCTGTCATATAATAAGTGTTCAGGGCGATGAGTCAATTCCAGCATTAGAGAGGATTGCGACTTTTCAGCGAGGAGTGCATTGAGGGCATTGCGTTTGCGATGAGTCAATTCCAGCATTAGAGAGGATTGCGACGCTGCGATAGCAAAATCCCCTTCCGGTGTTTCAAGCGATGAGTCAATTCCAGCATTAGAGAGGATTGCGACTTGAATTAGCAGTACCCCCAAGAGACATTTTTTCGCGATGAGTCAATTCCAGCATTAGAGAGGATTGCGACACCAATGCAATGGGTCTTTATTTTCATCTTCCTCAGCGATGAGTCAATTCCAGCATTAGAGAGGATTGCGACTTTGCTGGCAACAAATTGCAGGATTTGGTTCTGAATGCGATGAGTCAATTCCAGCATTAGAGAGGATTGCGACTGATGGTGTGGTTGGATGGTGCTGTTGCATAAGACGCGATGAGTCAATTCCAGCATTAGAGAGGATTGCGACATTTCTTTGTCCATTTCTCCAGCAGGGGGGAACAGATGCGATGAGTCAATTCCAGCATTAGAGAGGATTGCGACTCAAGAACGCCTTCTACTGTATGAAACTTTAAAGTAGCGATGAGTCAATTCCAGCATTAGAGAGGATTGCGACTTATAGAAATTAAATCGAGCTCATCAGCCCTACCTAGCGATGAGTCAATTCCAGCATTAGAGAGGATTGCGACTATTGTAAAAATACAAACCATCAACGCTAATAAGCGATGAGTCAATTCCAGCATTAGAGAGGATTGCGACTCGTCCATCCGTAGATGGCTAAAAGCACCAACAGGCGCGATGAGTCAATTCCAGCATTAGAGAGGATTGCGACCGATCTCGTTTAGTTTGTCTCGCCAGTATTTATTGCGATGAGTCAATTCCAGCATTAGAGAGGATTGCGACAACGACACTTGAGCCGATAAGTGATGGCTCAAAAACGCGATGAGTCAATTCCAGCATTAGAGAGGATTGCGACAGGTCTGGGTTTTTTCGGGTTATGCAGTAATCTCTCGCGATGAGTCAATTCCAGCATTAGAGAGGATTGCGACTAGACACCCAAAAAATAAACAAAAGAAATAATACGCGATGAGTCAATTCCAGCATTAGAGAGGATTGCGACCTGATGATAGAGAGGGTGAGTAAGAGCGCATGCGTGCGAGTGCGTGCATGATTACGGCGATGCTTCAATTCCAGCTTAAAAAGGGATGGCAACTGATTATCAGGATTTCCGAAATCTTTAAGATTTCCGAAATCTGATCTGCAAACTGCCCCACGGGACAAACACAGGTGGGCGCTGCATCTACATAGAACCGGTACGATGCCTTTCAAAAAAAAATTCCAATTAATGGCAGCCGGGCTTGCAGAAACCACCCGGATTTAATAATATTACGACCTCATAGCAACACACTACATTTTATTAAAGGTTCTTCCGGGATCGTGAAACATTCTTTTTTGTTTTCCCGTATCCCCCATTAGCACATTGATAGCATAGTAATCCATAGCCGCCCGGCTTCAGGCCCGGCAGGGAGTAGATGATCGCATACTTTTGAAAGAGATAGCTTGATTTGCAACATTGTATCGCCATAATAGCGCAAGAGACAAGACATGAAAGAATTACAGATCATGAAGGTCGTCTTTGACGCCGAAATTGCCCCCTATGAAATGCCCGCTTTTCGCGGCGCCATCATCGGGAAAGTCGGCCTCGACAAAGACATCTACCACAACCACGACAACAACGCGGACAGCCCAAAACAATACCACTACCGCTACCCGCTGATCCAGTACCGGCAAGACCACAAGCGCCCGGCCATGGTGTTCATTGGCCACGGCATCCCCGAAGCGCAACACCTCTTCGCCCAACCCGACTGGTCGCTGACCTTCTCGGGCCGCACCCAAACGATGAACATCGCCGACATGCAGCTGCGCCGCGCGCCCTTCGGCGTCACCGACAGCTACCGCTATTATACCCTGCTCCGCTGGCAGGCCCTGAACGAAGAGAACGTCAAGCGCTTCAACGCCACCGAAGACCTGGCCGAACGCATGGCCATCCTGAAAAAAATCCTCAGCGGCCACATCATCTCCTTCGCCAAAGGCATCGACTACCGCATCGAGGAACGCTTCGACATCCAAATCACTGAAATTCTCCGCAGCCGCAGCTTCCAGTATGAAGGCATCAAAGCGCTGACTTTCGATGTGCGCATCAAAACGAATTTGCTGTTTCCGCCTTTTGTGGCGCTGGGAAAGGGGGTGAGTTTGGGGTTTGGGGAGGTGCGGGAATCAAAAGAAGAAAAAATATCTGAGTAAATAAATCAATATCATCCGTATGGAAAAGTTTTTATACGGCTCCAACGTTCAACGTATTCAGTCTTTTGTCTTTGAGACAGGAAAACTGAAAGAAATTATTGGCGCCAGTGAGTTAGTAGAACAAATATGTACGACCAAATTCAAAGAAAAAGTTGGCGATTCTTTTAGTAAAGAACAACTCTTGGTTGGAGCCGCCGGGAAAATCACCTATTTATTTGAAGATTATGACTCCTGTCAGCGTGTAGTCCTTGATTTTCATAAGTCTATTTGGGAAGAAGTACCCGGGCTGCATTTAACCCAAGCGGTTGTAAAAATTAAAGATGGGATCATCACAGGTGACGACTTGACTTGTCTGGAAGAACGCCTGGATACTCAAAAAAATAAAGTCCCTTTGCAGCATGGGACGGGGCTGATGATTTCGGAACGATCGAGAAGAACTGGTGGCCCGGCAGTTTTTGAGGATAAGGAAGAAAGTTATTTGGATAGAAAGCAATTAGCAAAAAATAGCGCACAGAAAAATGGACGAAGCACTTTATTTGATAAAATCTTGGGAGACAAACGCGATAAATATTCCAGTGAAGCTTTTGCTTTGGAACCAGAGCAAATGCTTCGAGACGGAGAAAGCGGCTGGGTAGCAGTGGTCCATGCGGACGGGAATAACTTGGGACAAACCATTCAAAGCATCATAAAAAAAGGTTCAACGGAGAAAGCAGGTAAAGGCGATCTACAGAGTATGATCAAATCATTTTCTGATAAAATTGATCAAGCCACCCGAACCGCAGTGCAGGAAGCTTTTAGTCAAATTGTAGAACCCGTTTATAATAGGGAAAAGCTTAAAAACCCGACAACCAAGCTTCCGCTCCGCCTTGTACTGCTTGGGGGTGATGACTTGACAATGATTATTCGTGGGGAGTTGGCTGTACCATTTATGGATGTCTTCTTGAGGCAGTTTGAACACCACACCCGAAATAATTTTGTTGATTTGGTGACACAATACAACCTTTCCGAACTGAAAGAAGGGCTAAGCGCTTGTGCTGGAATTGCCTATATTAAACCTAAGTATCCATTTCATTATGGTGTTGACCTTTCAGAAAGCCTTTGCGGATATGCCAAGAAACATGCAAAGAACTTGGGAAAAGCTCAGGTTCCTTCTTGTCTTGCATTTCATCGTGTACAATCTGCTTTCATAGAAGGTTATGAAACCATTATTGAGCATGAACTAACAAAAAAGGGGATTATTTTAACCCAAATGCCGTACTTTCTTGAAAAAGAAAATAATCACTCAACAATTAATCAATTATTAAATTGGGTAAAAATAATTCAGGAAGACGAGGCTCCAAAAGCGCCAATCCGGGAGTGGCTAACAGAACTTGCAATAAGTACAGATAATGCAAATCAATTGATGAACAGGATAATAGCATTAAACCCTCGCTATGTAAATTCACTTGGACTTAAGTCTGCCATAAATGAAGAACTTCAAGCCACTCACTTACAAGATGTAATTGCTTTAGCAAGCATCGGAAAAATTGATAAATAATGAGTACGATAACTTATCAAATAGAGTTCTCTACCTACTGGCATACCGGCTCCGGGTTATCAGGGGGCGTAGATGCCAATCTCGCAGTAATAAAAGATGAACATGAGTTGCCTTTTATCCCTGGCAGAACAATGAAAGGATTATTGCGCGAAGCGGCTGAAATGCTGAATGAATTAAACACTGATTTGGTGTCTAAAGATTTCATTGCTACTGTTTTTGGAATTGGAGAAGACCAATCTACAAATGGCGAATACCGGGCGGGGCAATGCTTTTTTAGCAATGCAATGCTGAGTAAATACCTTACAGATCACTTGCAAAGCCACCCGGAAAAAGGGAAAATGCTATTCACTACGATTGCATCAACTGCAATCAATGAAAAAGGAATTGCGAAGAATCAAACCTTACGGCAATTGGAAGTAACCATTCCTCTGTCACTTTATGCCACTATTGAATCTTTTCCGGATGATCAGGAAATGGTCAAACAATTGAATTACTGTTTCCAGTGGATTAAAAAAATGGGAACCAATCGAACGCGTGGTTTGGGACGTTGTGCATTCAGTCAAATTAAACCTGATTAGCCATGAAGCAATTACAGTTTTCATGCACCTTGCTCAGTGATGTGGTACTCAGTTCACAAGCGGCAACAGAAGGCTTTCACGAATCGTTGGACTATATTCCGGGCGCAAAATTTTTGGGTATTGTCGCCAAGAGTTTATACGATATGGAAAATCAACAACAAACGCTTGATCTTTTCCACAACGGTTGTGTGCGTTTTGGTGATGCGCATCCGGTTGGCACATCAAATGTAGACACCTATAAAGTTCCTTCAAGCTGGCAATTATTGAAAGGACAAGTACTTGCGAGTGAAAAGAGTGAAGTTTATCTGGCTCATAGATTAAGTCGAAATGAAAAAGTTGCCTTAATTGATGCAGGAAAAAAACTCGAACAAGCGCGAAGAGGATATTTTTTATTAGATGGGGAGCTGCAGGAAGTTAAACAGCGCTTCTCAATAAAATCGGCTTATAATAGTGAAGAATATCGCGCTAAAGACAAGCAAATGTATGGCTATTTTGCCCTAAAAAAAGGCACAAAATGGTGTTTTGAAATAGCCGTAGATAAAGAAGAATATACTGATCTTATTGTAACAGCGCTGTACGGTAAAAGGCACATTGGGCGTTCCGGGTCAGCAGAGTATGGGTTAGTAGAAATTAAGTTATTGCAAGATACCGTAACATCTCCCCAGGCAGAAAAAATTGATGCTGGTGAAACTTACATTTATGCCGTGAGTAATCTCTGCTTCTATACCGATTTTGGAAAAACTACCTCGCAACCCGATCCGGTTCAACACCTCTTATTGCCGGAAGGGAGTACAATTCTCTGGGAAAAATCGCAAATCCGAACCCGGCGATACATGACGTGGAACAAACACCGCAATAACCGCGATGCTGATCGCCTCATTATCGAAAAAGGCTCTGTAATAACTGTCGGCCTCTCGAAAGAAATTAATACAGTCGCTTTTGAAAAAGGTATTGGCGCACATCGCAGCGAAGGTTTTGGGAAAGTTTGGGTCAATCCGGATTTTTTATTAAGTTCGACCGAAAAGCTTGCGTTACAACTAAGAAAATCACCTATTGCCGATAAAACTCCTCTTGATTTTTTTGCAGTTGAAAAAAGAGAATCCGATGATATGATAATCGCCTTTCTATCTCAAAAACTTTTGGAGGCAGCCAAGGATGCAAAAGTTGATAAAAAGGTCAATGAATTTGTAGAAAATAATCGTGACAAGTTTAAAGACATTACTTCAAGCCAATGGGGACAAATCCGTAATGTTGCTAAACATGCACAACAAGTAAAAGATCTTGAAGAATTGCTCTTTAATGAACAATTTGGGATTTGTATGACCGGCCAGTCTGAACCTAAATGGCGTGGGTGTCGTAATTCGTTCAAAAAGTTCATTTTTGAAAATTTAGGTTTGTCAAATGAATCCAAGCTTGATTTGACGATGAAAATTGCAGCAGAAATGGCTAAGGCTGCTCAAAACAAAGAATAACATGGAAAACAAAATCAAATACATCGCTCGCTTCAAAGTGGAGACGCAAACCCCACTGGGGATAGGCACTGGCCGAAGTGGGCTCCTCAACGAGCGCCTTATTGCAAGAGACGCCAATGGCCTGCCTTATATACCAGGGACAGCCTTGGCTGGTATTGTTCGACATGAACTAGAGAAAGAGGGGCAAACCGTAAATTATTTGTTTGGTTTTCAGACCCCAAGAGAAAAAGAAGGGCAAGGAAGCCGCATTGTATTTAGTTCTGGCCTATTGGTTGCGTATGATAACCAATCAGTCATAGAAGGGCTTCAACAGGTGGACTATTCTCACATTTATTATTCGAGCTTCCGACGCAAAAATTTGCCACAAAGGGATCATGTTCGCATCAGTCACCGAGGCGTAGCCGAAAAAACGGGAAAATTTGAAGAAGAATTGGTTTATAAAGGTGCAAGGTTTGCATTTGAAATAGAAATAGAAGGAACTGAAGAAGATGAAAAAATCTGGGACAAGATTCTTTCAATACTCAATCACCCCTCCTTTAGGATTGGCGCAGGTACACGTAAAGGCTTTGGGCAGTTGAAGGTCTTGTCATGCCATACCAGGCGCTTCAATCTCGAACGAAAGGAGGATTTGCTGGCTTATTTGGGCAAAAGTAGTTCACTTAATTCGGATATAACTGATTGGAATACTTACCATAATGAAGACAAACAAGCTATTAATTGGCTCCATTATGAAATTCGGCTAAAGCCTGAAAGCTTCTTCCTATTTGGTTCCGGTCTTTGGGATGAAAAAGCCGACTTGACGCCCAAAAAGGAAAAATGTTTTGTGTGGGAAGATGGAAAAGAACCTGAATTGAAATCGTATTACCTCATTCCAGCAACATCAATCAAAGGGGCCATTTCTCACAGAGTAGCTTATTATTATAACGACCTTAATAAAACCTCTATTGAAGCAGAAATAGAAAAGAATGTTCCACTTGAATTTGATATAGAAGGAGCATTGCAAAAAATGACAGATGATCAGTTGCCTTCAAGAATTGATCAGTTGAATTATGCTGCTGACTCTATTGAATGGAAAAAACTGGAGGCAAAGATTGAGGCGTTAGGAGCTAATCAATCAGATAGTTGGCAAATTTATAAAGATTTTTTAGAGCAAAATAGCGATGATAAATTATTTAAAAATCTTTCAGTTGGCGAAAATAATGATGCCGTAAAAACGCTGTTTGGATATGCGAAAACAGGGGATGACGGTGCAAATGGAAGTGTGATTTTTTCAGATTTATTTTTAGAAATAAAGGAGGAAAGCGTTAAATATTTCAACCATGTTTCCATTGACCGCTTTACAGGAGGTGCCCGGGATGGCGCTTTATTTACGCAAGAAGTGGTTGCCTCTACGAATGTTTTTACGATGGATATTTTTGTTGAACCTACTGCTTTTTCTGATAAAATAGTTAAGCTGGCTTTTGAAGAAGCAATAGAAGACTTAACTAAAGGAAATCTTCAATTAGGCGGTAGCAGTGCTAAAGGCCACGGAGTATTCACCGGTAATTGGAAACCTAAAAATGCAAATGATCATGCTTAATTACGAGTTAATTAAAATTACCGATATTCCCGATTTTATTTTTGACGGGTATTTTTGGTTTTCTGATGCAGAAAAACCTCAATTGATCATTGCTGAAAAGATTAAAAAGTCTATGTTTTCAGGCATGCCATTTGTCATAGAGGCTAATTTTTATGCGCCAAAAGAACAAGTAAGTATTCAAATAAGAAATATTGACGGAGATTACCAGATAATAAAATTCAACCTAAAGGGAATTACGGACAAAGCACTACGATATATCGGTCATGATCTGGAAAAAGAAGGAAAGAAATTCGATTTTTTGATGATCGAAGCATGGGAAGAAATTGAAGATCAAGACAATCTTCTGGAAGCAATGAAAACACTTCAACCGACTTGGGCTGCATTCGCAGGATTCAAGGATAAAACATTACAATCATGAATACTAAGTACATCAAATCGCCATATAACTTTGTTCCGGTTAACAATACAGTAGTTTTTCCATATTGGGCAGACTTGATTAGCCACGATATTCCTTTTGAAGATGCTCATTCGGGAACCTTAACGATTAAATTAAAAGCACATAGCTCAATTTTTGTACGTAATGGAGCGCCAAAAAAGCCTAAAGAAGATCAGGAAAAACAACATGAGTCTGATTTTTCTCAGGCTAATGGTCAATACTTCATTCCCGGTTCATCATTGAAAGGCATGGTGCGTAACGTATTGGAAGTGATGACTTTTTCTAAAATGGGAAATAAGGTAGATGATCATAGGTATGCCATTAGAGATTTATCACCAGCAGCAAAAGAAATTTACAGAGATCATTTCAATACTGGAAATACTTTTGCAGGCTGGCTTTTTAAAGATGGAAATGGAGACTATAAAATCATAGACTGTGACATCCCCGGTCGTATTTCTCATGAAAGTATAGATTCATATTTTGGGACTGGTTTTAGCACCTTTTTTGGTGAGCAAGGTGATTTTGATTCAAAAAACGATGTGCATAAATCAAGTAAATTTAAGTACGAAATGTTTGAACCAAATAAAAAAGAGCAACATTTTTCGCATATAAAAAAAGATAATCCAGGTAGAGAAATATATGAAGTTTCATTAGAAGAAAATATTGGCAAAAAAGGCAAACTGGTTTTTACTGGCCAGCCTGACAAACGGAAACCCAGAAAAGATGGTACAGGATATGACGGAAAGTATTATGAATTTATTTTCTTAGATTCTAAGAAAGAGAAGAATGTATCGCAAACCGTTGTAGAAGATTTCTTTTTTGCCTATTTCAACCATGATCCAAAGCGTCAATCTGATGACTGGAAGTATTGGATGGCTGAATTAAAAAAAGGTAATAGAATACCTGTTTTTTTTCATAAAGATGGAATTGAAGTTAGTACAATTGGTTTGTCTTATCTTTTTAAGCTACCTTATGCTAATTCTGTGACAGAGGCAATCCCTGCTGAGCATAAAACCGGGACTGTTGACTTTTCTGAAGCCCTGTTTGGGTTCATAAAAGGAGATAAATATGAAGAAAGTCTCAAAGGCAGGGTTCACTTTGGACATGCTTTTGCTATTTCCGATACTACATTCCCAGATACAGAAGCGTCTGAAGTTTTATCCAGCCCCAAAGCTTCTTATTACCCCAATTACATTCGGCAAACAAATATAAGAAATGGGAAAGTAGAGCGGTATAACACTTTCATGGATCCTTCTGCACAAATTGCTGGCTGGAAACGCTATCCTGTTCACCGGAATGGCGTAAAACACAACCCTATACCTTCAAGTGCATCAGAAGATGTCTTGGTTAAATTTACACCTCTAAAAAGTGGAGCTGAATTTGAATTTAAGGTTCGCTATCACAACCTTAGAAAGGTTGAACTTGGTGCCTTGATCAGCGCTTTGACTTTTCACAACACGCCAAATACCTTTCACAGCCTGGGTATGGCAAAGCCGTTAGGCTATGGAAAAGTATCGTTGCATGTTGAAGAACTTAAAAACGAACGCGAGTATCTCCGCGCCTTTGAGGCGTACATGGAGTCCGAAGTTGATAATTGGCTCGTTTGTGCCCAAATTACGGAGTTACTTACAATGGCTTCTGATCAGCAATCTGACTCCAGCTTGGCCTATATGCAATTGGAATTGAGGAATAACAATGAATTTACAGAAGCAAAAAAAGCAAAAGAGGCGCTTGATGTATACTCCAAACTTGGAGGTGTTCAAAGAAAAATAGCCAATTCGTTTCTTCATCCCGGTGATATAGAAAAAATTCAGGATGAGAAAACGCGGTTTAAAAATATTCAAGCTAAACTCGTTGATAAACGAGCCTTTTTGAAAACACAAGAGCAATACTTTCAAAAAGCTCTGGCTCAAAAGAAAGAAGACTTGATACAAGCGCTTAGAAAGCGAAAAGCTGAAATAGAAAAGCAAGTTAGAGAGTCAGAGAAAAGTAATTCTGCTGAGATTGCAAAATCAACTACCCCCAATTGGGATAAAATTCCTCTTGATCGGAGAAATGCTTTTGATGAATTATCCAAAGTAATCAAACTTTATGTTCAGAAGTTAAATAATGGAATAGCTTATGAAAAGATATTAAAACAGCGAGATAGCGCCTTATTACCCGAACATCTTCATAAGGAATTAATTGATAAAATTCAGCAAATTTTCAACCAAAGCTCTAAATCCGAAAAAGAAAGCTGGATCAAGCCTTACGAAAAGAATGCAAGGTTGAAAAAAGTAGCTGAGTGGATTGGTGAAGCAGCAAGAGATATAGATTTCTAATGCAGTAAAAAGTATTTTATATGGAAAAATTGTTTTCATTACTCCGATTTGAATCAATATTGGCATTGCTGATTATTGCCACTCTGTTTTTTCTTTATTATGCGGAAATTGAACCTATTAATCAACGCATTAATGGTTTAAGTCAGCAACTAAAAGAAATTGAATTTTATAAAGGTGACACTTTATTAGTGCCGAATGCTGCATATCAGGAGCTGAACAAACGCATTGATAGTTTGGAAAATAACTTTGAGCAAAAGCAAAGTATCTTGATGAAATTTACTCCACTATCTATTACAGCGTTGCTACTTTTGTTTTGGGCTGTTTATAAAGTTGCGCTTAATTTTGCTGTTGAAGAGGCAAAAAAGGATGTGGCTAGATCATACATGAATGAAGAAACTTTATTTCTTAACGAAAAAAAGATTCTCGTTCTTACTAAAGAAGGCGGTTCAACCGAATTCGTTCAAAGATTTTTCAATAAATCAAATTTTAAAAATCACAAAATTGAGCCACCCTCTGCTACTTTGCCTGATAGCCCTGATAATAAATACGATATGTTCTTTATTAATAATGAAAATGAAGATCAGGATTTTACTTTTGATGAAGGTGAAATTAAAAAATTCATGGATAAATGTAAAGCAGGCAAAATTATTTTTAATTTTGGAAAACATGTTTCGGATGTGAGTATTACTAAAAACGAACGGTTCACTTCCGCTACTTTTCGATCCCAACTACTCGGAAATTTAATGAATGCTTTTCGTTATCAAAAAGTATTGAAATAAAATGTCCCCTACTTTCCTGCACCAAATTACCCAAATCATCTCTGAGGCCCACACTAAAGCGGGGAGCGCCATCAATTTCATAATCGTTGAAGCATACTGGAACGCAGGGCGTCATATTGAAGAAGAAGAACAACAGGGCCTGCATCGGGCAGAGTAGGGACGAATATTCTGGAGTATATGTCCAAGCATCTCACAACCTTACTCGGCAAAGGATTTGCCCTTTTTAATCTGTCCAATATGAGAAAGTTTTACCGGGCTTTCCCAAATTTGAACGCACTGCGTTCAGAATTATCCCAGCCCCGCCACTGTGCCCTCCTGCGTGTAGAAAACCTGGCCGCTCACGAGTGTTACCCCGCCGAAGTGACCGTCACAAAATCGTCACGCACTGCGTGGCCAATTTACTCAGGTTGATTAAGCCATACGTTTACTAAACTTTTGGAAGTTTAGTAAACGTCATAACCATAACATTTTAATCTTACGTACCCATGCCGCACCCCCTCCACCTCCGCCTCAAAACCCTGCTCCTCCAAAACACCGGAGAAGTGTTGCAGCAGCTTCAAAAGGTCTTTGCTCACAACCCTGCGGCATACAACGAAGTCATGTTGTTGCACATGCGTTGGCAGCATTTGCAGCAAAAACAGCGCAAAGGTACTATAGCTGCCGGGGATGAAAAACTGGAAGTCAACCAGCTCAACGACAACATCCTCGGGCTTATCGACACCATCACTCCTGAAGAAGCCGCCACCTACGACCTCGAAAACGCCATTTTCAAGCGCATTCTGGTGGTGTGCAAATCCGCAGAACGGGAAACGGCCATGCGGGCGCTGTTTCCGGAGGCGTATTTCAAAGGGGTGGAATACGATGTTTCAGAGCAGCCGCGACCGGCCGCTTCCGTGAACCGGTTCGATTTGGTGGTATTCGACAATACCCCGCATGGCGACAATGAAGATCCGCACGAACTGTTGAAACATTATCTCGAGCAGACGGCGCCTTATGTGCTCTATTTTGGCCAGCCCTTGCCCCTGCTGTATCAATACCCGGAAAAGGCCTATTTCGCCAATTCTGTTTTTTCCATTCATGCGCGCATTGAGGAGATGATGATGTATTTGAAGTACCGGTAGTACGCTCCACTGCTTATTGCGACAAGTGAGGGCGTGACTCCGAAGTCACACCCTCACTTTGCCCCCCTCAATACGTCCTCGGCTGGAAAGCAGCCTGCAATTCCAGATAAGCCTTATCCCCCTCCCCGCGAATAAACTGCACAAACTGAAGTTGTCCGTTGATAAAAGAGCGATAGCGCTGCACCAGGGTCGCCGAAAAGATCTGTTTGTCGAGCATAGCGTCGGTGGTCATGGTTTGAAACAGGCGGATGTGCTGCCTGAGGTTTTCCAGAAAAGGCTTGCTCACATCGGGGCGTTTTTTGCGCAACACCAGCCCGGTCACCACCGGTTTGTCCTCCACACGGCTGATGCGGAGTTTTTCGTGGTTCATGGCAAAACCCATTGCGCCCAGGGCGGCTTCGATTGCGGTCAGGTGTTTGAGCGAAAAGCGCTTTTTACCTGAAAATGTGAGGTCGTCGATATAGCGGGTATAATTCCATTTGTACTCATCCGCCAGTTGCTGGAGCCGTTCATCCAGTGATAGGCAAACGATGTTGGCCAGGATTGGCGAAGTGGGCGCTCCCGTAGGCAAACGGTTTTCGTAAGTGGTCAGCGCAAGGAGGCATTCCGCCGCTTCGTCATCAAAGCTGAATGGCGCCGTTTGCAGGGCTTTCCGGACCATTTTTACATGGATGCCCGGAAAAAACTTCCGGATGTCTGCGTTCAACAGCCATTTGCTGCCGATGTGCCGCAGCGCATTGGTGTAGATGTTGCACGGTTCGGCTTCGTCGGAGCAGGCGATGAGCGAACCGTACGCCGCTGCAGGCCGCACCAGCAGATAAGCCGCCTGAAAGTGCTTATTGAGCTGCCCCTGCAGGGATTTCAGCGCGTCGTCCGGCGTCTCAATGAGGCGTTTTTCGCCTTGCGCTTTTGGGATGTAGAACTGGTGGTATTTCCGGTTCTTCGCCCGCTCGCGCAACGTGTCTGCTTTTGCGCCATAACCATTCAGATGTAATTGCATGGCTATTTTGTTTAAGTGATTTACACACTAATCAAAAACATCCTTAATATCCGTATCAGGCTCGGCAGCACAATAGAAAAACCGCATGGGACAGATATGACCCTTCACATCCCATGAACACACTTGGTACCGGCAAACACCTGAGTATTTACCAGCATCTCGCAGGCGCTTCGCAGCGCGCTGGAGTATCGACAGGACTGACGTCCTGTGAAGCCCCCTGACGGGAGCAAGGTTCGGAAAAAAGGCTGCAAAACGGCGTTTTCCGTTTTTTCGCATGCAGCACTTTTCACTCAGGAGAGGCTCCTGGGGAGCGTCCCCTCAAGCCCACAGGCTCTGGTGACCTGAATCACCAAGTCGGGCTGGCCAGAAAGGCCCATGCCGACTTTGGACATAAAAGCGATGATGACTAAGCGTCACCCCCTTTTAGCCGCAAGAGACTCCGGGGAATCTCTGAACTGAATTTGTTTGGTACTGTTGCCGTCAGTGCACCTGTGCTGGCTGCCGACAACCAAATCAGCTCATACCATATATACGCTTTAACCCGATTTCAGTTGCATCTAAAAACACCCTTTATTTTATGGCTAAAACAGGGTGATGCTGATTAAAAACCGCTTTAATTCACTGTTATACAATATTTTATTTTTACGCTCAGCTACCTTAAAAAGCCAATTCCGAACTAAAACCCGAAGAATTTAGGTAGTTTTTTTAACAAATAATTAACATTTTTTGCGCTTCATTTATCCTTCTTAAGCCGCGCTTTTGCTGAAATATTAAATACTTTTGTGATCAGCGAGTCTTTCCAGTGTAAGTAGGATTGCGACCGCCCCACCTCTTACCGTAGGGCTATTCCGGAGAAATCAGCGAGTCTTTCCAGTGTAAGTAGGATTGCGACCTGCGGGCCGGCGTCACCCCTATTAACATAGGGGTTATCAGCGAGTCTTTCCAGTGTAAGTAGGATTGCGACTGGGAGTAATCCCACAAATACATCGGTACCACCACGGCATCAGCGAGTCTTTCCAGTGTAAGTAGGATTGCGACGTGCCGCGTTGTTGGCGTCACTTGCATTGATGGCCGCATCAGCGAGTCTTTCCAGTGTAAGTAGGATTGCGACTGTGGGGAGTGCTATTATTAAGAAAAACAAGATAAAATCAGCGAGTCTTTCCAGTGTAAGTAGGATTGCGACGCCGGTAGCGGTTTTCTAAATACCATTTCTTCATAGAAAATCAGCGAGTCTTTCCAGTGTAAGTAGGATTGCGACAGCGTTGATTACGCCATCAACGCTTACACAGCGGTAGATCAGCGAGTCTTTCCAGTGTAAGTAGGATTGCGACGCCGCACCAGACGAGGCGAAGGTACTCGTTGCCGGCATCAGCGAGTCTTTCCAGTGTAAGTAGGATTGCGACGGTATTTGAAATATATGCGGCGAAAACATCAGCGTCTATCGGTGAGTAGCTTCCAGTGTAAGTAGGATTGCGACCACCCGGATTCGCCAGCCACTGCGCCGTTTCATATCAGCGAGTCTTTCCAGTGTAAGTAGGATTGCGACAGCGTGTCTCTCTCAAGAGATACGAACCGATTAGAGATCAGCGAGTCTTTCCAGTGTAAGTAGGATTGCGACGAGTGAGGGTGTGACTTCAAGTCACGCCCTCACTTTAGCCGAAAACAAAAGCCCCCGGAATCACATCTTCCGGAGGCTCTGAATGAAAGTACTTTACTCTAATTATTTCCCGTTGACAACAACCTTGCCGCTGTCTACCCGGCGGCCATTGACCGTGACGGTGTAGTAGTACAATCCGGAAGGGAGGGAATGGGCGTGTAGTTCGGCTTTTCCGTCCTGCAGGGGCAGTTGCGACAGAAGTGCGCCGGTGGGGTGGTACAGGCAAAACTGTGCCGGCTGCCCGCTCAGGCCTTCCACCTGGATCTGGCCAATGGTGTTCATGGGATTGGGAAGGATGCGGGTTCGGAATGCCGCGCCGGCAACCGGATTATCGGAATTTACAGTGATAAACGGCGTGCCGATGACCTGCTCTACGCGGTTGGTGATGACCGGCTCATTGAAATCAAAATAGATGGCCGCATCGTTATTGATTTCCGTGCCCGGCGCAAGATCGGGCTGTTGTCTGACCCGGAATTTGACAAAACCCTGCGAAGCGGCGGCGTTCACATTGCTGTCGGGCAGCAGGATGTCGTTGAAGCTGAAACGCACGACATTATCTTCCAGCAAAGTAAACGTATAAGGGTGGCTGGCGGCTCCGGGGCGAACAGAGGCGGCATCGAGGTTTTCGGAAAGCTTATCCAGGATCACTACCGTAAAAGCCGTATCCGTGCCGGTGTTCTGAAAGCGGATCAGGTATTCCAGGTCAGTGTTGGCTGCGATGAGGCGGTCGTCTGTAGCGCCACGCGGGAAGACCTGTTTGTCGTTCGGATCGTAGCTGCCACTGTTTTCCCGACAATCGATGTCCAAAGCGGGGGCATTGTCGTCCTGAGGGAACTGGGTAACGAAGCCCAGGCTGAAAACGCCTTCGGCGTTCAGGCCGCAACCTTCTACCGAAGCGCTGGGCAGCACACTGAACGGATGGTCTGGCACCTGGGGTAATTCGAGGCGGTAAGTGGATCCATTGGCTACGAGGCTCACTTCTGTGGATTGCCCGCTGTTCAGTTGCACTGGCCCGGACATGAACATGATGACGTCTTCCACGACGTAGTAATTCAAGGGGGCCGACATGTCCGTAGCGCCGGTATTGGTAATCGTAAAAACGACTTCGTCATCCACGCAGGCGCCGCTTACGCTGAGTTCCGGCCCGGTATAGGATGCGCCGCAATTGCTTTGGGGGAAAATGCGGGCTGTCGTGCAGTGCGTTTGCCCGAGTACGGCATTACAGGCAACCAAAACATTGATACTGAATGACCCGCATGCGCCTGGGGCAACATTGCCCAGGCTGAAGGAGTAGGTATTTCCGCTAACTAAAGTCGAGGGCAGGGTGCTGCTCATGAGCGTAAGGAAAGGATCGAGTTCGATCTCCACCGTTGCATTCACAGCCGTTTCTGCCCCGTAATTGCAATAATTGATGTAGTAGGCATTGGTAAAACAGCGCCGCAGGTTGAGGGAAGCAATATCGACCTCCAACTGATGGCAGCCCGGTTTCAGACTCGTACTGAAGTCGTGCGTAAAAATGTCCTGGTTGTCAAAATACCCGGCAGGTACAGCCATAAAGGTGGCGCAGTTGCCGGAGTTATTCGCGATGTTGCCCAGCCTGACTTCAATAGCCGTAGCTGCCGAAGTGAGTACCTCGCTCATTTCCAGGTCATAATGTCCGCTGGCATCCGTTACTCCCTGCGCCCGCCAGGTTCCGGAAGGCAGCGTCGCCACAGCTTCTATGGGGAGTCCGGCGAGGCTTGGCTCATTTCCATCCTGAGTGCAGTTGTCGTTGACATCGGCAAAAAGCTGGCCTTCAAAATGCTTGTTCTGGCTCTCCGGACTGGTAACCAGAATGGTGGTCCAGCATTTTATCCAGTTGTCGGATTCATCTCCCGCCCAGGCGACGATGACATAAAGTCCAGGCTCGGTGAAGGTCAGGGTACTGTCGGCCGGAGGAACGTTACCGGCGGGCTCCAGTTCGAGGCGCAGTCGAACGGTTTGACTGCAAAAATCGAAGGCATTTTCGACAACTTCATCTGTGGTAATTTCTACCGTCATCGTTTCTGCATCCAGCACAGCGGTCAGATCGGCACTGCAGCCAAGCACCGGAGGCTGTACATCCGGGTTACAAACAGGCTGTGCCTTCAGGCCGGAAACTGATCCGATAACTGCCCACAAAGTCAATAAAATGTAGTTTAGATTTTTCATGTTGATTGTTTTAAAAATTGAGCAAGTCCCATGGGATATGATTACGCTACAAAAATGAGGTTATCGGGCAGCCGAATCAAAAACAAATTTCTAAGTTTGTAGTCATTTTTATCCTTGTTTTTTTAACTAAAAATCTTATAATCAATATTTTAATAATTACTTTGTAGTTTATTCTAACATAAACGCTAAAGAAAAAATGGAAAAAAGTCGCCTGCTGGAAGTCATTAAGCAATTTGACCGGCGAGACATCCGGCTTTTCAGCAAATTTATCCGTTCTCCTTTTTTCAACCAACAGGAGGTTTTGGTGCAGCTTTGGGAATGCCTGCAGGAGCATGGCGAAGCCGGAAGCGGGCGCATGGAAAAGGCTGCCGTTTACCGCCGTTTGTTTCCCGACAAAGCTTACAACGACCAGAAATTGCGTCTTTTGATGAGTGATTTGTACCAACTCATCGGACAATACATCGGCTGCCGGGAATTGCTGGCAGATCCCCTGAAAATTACTTTTCTCCAGGCGATGGGCTGGCAGGAACGGCAAAACCCGGTTCAATTCGAGCGCAGTCTGTTGCAGGCTGAAAAAATTGCAGGGGATGCCGACGTCGTAAGTGCAGATTTGCATTGGGATACTTACCGGATCGGGCTGGAAAAATACATGCTCACAACCCGTTTGGCGCCAACGGAGCAATTTGATTTTTCCAATCTGGTTCACCACATTGACGCGGCCTACCTGGCGGCGCGACTGCGTTTGGCCTGTCTGGCATTTACCCACAAAACGGTCTACGGACTGGACTCCCACTTTTATCTTCTGGATGAACTGCTGCGCTATGCCCGGCAATCGGATTTGCTGCGTTCACCTTTGGTCGGGGTGTATTACCATTGCTACCTGAGTTTGCGAAACAGTGAGCAAGATGAACATTTTCAGGCATTTAAAGACATCCTGATCGGAAAAGGAAAAGTTTTTCCCGTGAATGAGCTGCGCGACCTTTACCTCTTTGCCATCAATTATTGTATCCGGAAAGTCAATGAAAACCAGCTGGATTTTTTCTTTCAGGTGATGGACCTCTACAAAGAAGGCCTGCAGACGGGCTCTCTGATGGAAAACGGCCAGCTCAGTCGCTTTACTTACCACAACATCGTGGCTGCCGCACTGCAAACCGGTGAATACGTCTGGGTGGAGCAGTTTATTCAGGATTACAAAGGCCTGCTTGCCAAAGAGTACCGCGAAAGTTCCTACAGTTTTAACCTGGCCCGGCTGGCCTACCGGCGCAAGCAATACGACGTGGCCCTGCCTTTGCTGCAAAAAGCGAACTACCGCGATCTCTTGCTCAACCTGGCCGCCAAAACCCTGCTCCTGAAAATCTATTACGAACTGACAGAATACGACCTGCTCCACGCCCACCTGACCGCCATGAAAACGTTCATCCGACGCAAACGCGTGATTGGCTATCACCACGACAACTACCTGAAAACAGTGCGATTTACCACCAAACTGCTGTCACTCAACCGCTACGACCGCGCTGCCTGTGCCGCATTGCGGCAGGAGATCGAACTGGATACGACTTTGACAGAGCGGGAGTGGCTGCTGGAACAATTGAATTAGGGCTGTCTTTAGCCACTTTCAGGAGGCGACGGGTTCAGCACAAATTTTTGTTGTCCAATACCATTAAGCTACTGAACTCTTTATCAATTAACTACAATGCATATCCCGTCCAATTCTGTCATTCCCGCAGGGAATCTGCGACGTCATACAAAGTGCTTTGTGGTTTTTACGTTGGCAGTCTTTGTGTTTAAAACATTAATAGATAGTCATTTGCAATCAAACTTAATCAACTGTCACGCTTTTGCAGATTCCCTTTCGGGCTACGGTTTACACACAAGTCGACAATTCGTTCTGTAAGTATTTGATTTTCAATGAATTACTTTTTTACGGTATAATTTACAAACCATTGAAAATCAATAAGTTGCCAAGATGTGTGTAAACCATAGCCCTTTCGGGAATGACAACCCTGTAAGGAGTGAAAGAAGTAATAACAATCGGCAGCACAGACAGTGACGTAAAAAAATAGGCACAGTGGATGCTCGCGGTTAGTACACCTCCAATGCTTAAAATAATCCCAAAAACGACAAAAGACACCCCAAAATCGGGATGTCTCCTGTCTTATTCCCCACTTCAAATCGTGGCGTCTAAAATCTAAGATCTAAAATCTAAAATCTAAAATCTAAGATCTAAGACCTAATATCAAACTTCAGACGCGCAAACAAATAGCGGCCATTGAAGCCCATCTGCTGCACCCGGCGGCTGTAGACGAAGCGTCCGCTGCTCATGTTGTTCGAATGCGCATGAATGTCCTGATACGTATCGAACAGGTTATTGGCGCCAATCGTGATGCCAAGGCCTTGCAGTACTTTGTAGGTCAACGACAGATCGAAGATTGTTTTTGGGCTAAACGTCTGATCCAGCGTCTCTTTCTGACCGGTAAACGCATTGGTCGGGAAGTTATCCGGCAAGCCTGGATTAATCGTTGGATCGAGATAGACCACCTCGCCGAAGTTCACAGCGCGCGCCATGGCACTGAATTTACCGACTTTGTAATTCAGCGTGAAGCTCACTTTGTGCTTTGGGTTGGCCACTTCGATGCGGCTTTGGTCTTCGCGGTTGAAATAACTTCCAACCTGTCCTGTTTCGATCAGAATTTGCGAAGCATTGATGATGGGTTTGCCATCGGCGCCTTTTTTCACTTCGTTGTCAATGAAAGCGCCTGCCAGTGTTGCCCGGAAGTCGTGCTTGCCAAATGATTTGGTATAAGCAACGACGGCTTCAAGACCTCTCGAACGGGTGTTTACCGCATTGGAGAAGAAGTTTGCCTGTCCTGCTCCGGCTGCCGACAATTGAGCCTGTAAATCCGCATTGCCGCCACTTCCGAAGTTATTGGTCAAAACGATACGGTCGTCAATGTCAATCTGGTAAGCATCCACCGTGATTTCTACGCCGGTTCCCGGACGTGCCGTCAGACCAACCGCGTAGCTTTGCGATGTTTCTTGTTTCAACTGCGGAATACCCAGGATTTGAGCCGGTGCACTGTCGTTGGTGAAAGTGCCCACTTCCTGAGGCACCAGGCCATTCGGGCCGTTGATGAACAGGGTATTCGTTTTTGCGTAAAAGCGTTGCTGCATGGAAGGGGCACGGAAGCCGGTGCTGGTAGAAGCACGCAGTGATAAGCCATTGCTGATTTTATACCTAGTGGCAAGCTTGTAGTTAAACGTGCTGCCAAAATCAGAGTAATTTTCAAAACGAACAGCTGCGGCCAACAGCCAGTTTTTGGTAAAATCCTGCTCCAGGTCCAGATAACCGGCAGCACTGTTGCGGGAATTATCCCCTGCATTTGCCGGGAAAAATCCTGCAAAAACCTGTGCGCCCGAAGCGGCTCCGGAACCAGTATCAAAATTCCGCCAGGAAGCTTCTTCTCCAGCCCGGATGCCGAAACTTTCCGTGCGGTATTCGGCACCAACTGCCAGGTTCAAACCTTCCAGCACATCAAATTTTCTGGACAAATCAAGATTGGTGGTATTCTGAGAAAACTTCAGTCCACCCGCATCGAATTCCGTCTGTTTGTTGCCGGCATTGTTGGCAAACTGCGTATAATTCACCGAGTTGGTAATGGTGAAATCAAATTCGTTCTGGCCATAGGTATTACTAAGGTCGAGGTTCCACTTTTCGCCCAACTTACCACGCAGTCCCGCTGCAAAAGAGAAATCAGCGAGGCTGCTTTCAATCATCGGCAGGAAGCCATTCGGATAAATGCCCAAAACGCCGTCAGCATATACCCTGGCGCCACTGGCAATCGAACTCGGATAGCGGTAAAAACCTGCTGAAACGCCATTTTTCTGGTTGTATCCGCCAAAAGCGTACAGGCTCCAGTTTTTGCTCAGGCCGTATTCGCCGTTCAGGGTGGCGCCACCGCCTTTCATTTCTGACGCACCGATGAGCATGTCATAAGATTCTCGTGTGAAACCCCGGGCCACAATGATGGAATCGCTTCTGTCTGCGCCATTTACGTTCGGAAAAACCTGGCCGGTATAAGTGCCGGCGCGGTTAGTAGCGTCGCGGCTGATGTATTCGCCGGTAAGGCTGACAAATCCTTTTCTGCCCAGTTTGATGCCATAATTGAGGCCGGCTTGAAGGGTATTGCCATCGGTGACAGATACACTCGGGTCGGCAGAATTGCCGGATAACCTGAACAAGGCATAATTCTTATCATAACTCGTCGAGTAGAGGCCGTAGCTGATGCTGCCGTCAAGTACGCCTGTTTTTTGCTTCAATACAATGTTGACAACGCCTGCAATGGCGTCGGAGCCGTACTGGGCAGCTGCGCCGTCGCGCAATATTTCGATCCGCTCAATGGCAGAAGCCGGTATGGCGGAAAGGTCCGTTCCAACGGTTCCGCGGTTCACAGTACCATTCACGTTTACCAGTGCGCTTTGGTGGCGGCGTTTGCCGTTTACCAGTACGAGTACCTGATCAGGCCCCAGACCGCGCAATTGAGCAGGGTCTACGTGGTCGGTGCCATCCGCAATGGTTTGGCGTGCCGACTGGAAAGAGGGAGCAATGTAAGTCAGGATTTGGTTCAAATCAACCTGCCCGATTTCACTCATCACAGAAGCGATGGGAATGACGTCGACAGGAACAGCCGTCTCTAGTTTGGTTCGGGTGGCATTACGAGAGCCAATAACCGTAACCGCTTCTATTTCAATTCCTTCAGATAAAGCGACATCCATTTTGCCACTGCCGCTTATGGCCAGTTCTTCGCTTTTGTACCCGATGTAACTGATTACCAGAGTCGTTGCGCCAGCCGGAACATTCAGGCTGTAATTTCCGTCAAAATCAGTAACTGTACCCACGTTTGAGCCTTTTACAACAACCGTAGCGCCGTAAATCGATTCACCGGAATCAGAATCTGTAACCTTACCACTAATGGTAGTTTGAGCCATCAGCCCCATGAACGACAACGCCATGAATGCAATGGAAAGTAAGTAGTGTTTTTGCTTCATAATCAGGAGGATTTTAATTTTAGGAAATAATTACTTTACGTAAAGTTAACATAAAAACATAGACTTTGGATTAAGGCTTTTTTATCATGGGTAGTTTTTGGGGTAGTTTTTGAAAATGCCCAGAGGTAAGTTTGTTGATATTCTGAAAGGATGATCCTATCTTTCCGGATCAAACGCTACGCACATGCCCCTTAGGAGCTTCCCGTTTTTCCGCCAATTGGATGCCATGGACTGTGGCCCGACCTGCCTGCGTATGGTAGCGGCACATTATGGCAAACAATACCCGGTGCAATACCTGCGCGAAAGATCGCACATTGACCGGGAAGGGGTTTCCCTGCGGGGCATTGTAGAAGCTGCGGAAGGTATCGGCATGCGCACATTGGCGGTTAAAGTGCCTTTGATTGGCGCCAATCCGGACGAGAACGGACTCATTGACGCTCCCCTGCCCTGCATCGTGCACTGGCGTCAACGGCATTTTGTAGTGGTGTATAAAATCAACCGAAAAAATGTCTGGATTGCTGACCCGGCTGTGGGGCGTATAAAGCTAAGCCACGCCGAATTTCTAAAAAACTGGGTTGGGGAAGGCAACAAAGGAATTGTTCTGTTGCTGGAAACCACACCCGAGTTTTTCGCCCACGATGAAGTCATGCCCGCTCAGCGACAGCAGGGCTTGTTCCATTTGCTGCAGTACCTGCGCCCTTTCCGGGGATTGTTGTGGCAATTGGTTGCCGGGCTGCTTATCGTCAGCGTCTTCCAGTTTATTTTTCCATTTCTGACACAGGCCATTGTCGACAAAGGGATAGACAACCAGGACTTAGGCTTCGTTACCTTGATTCTGGTTGCGCAATTGGCTTTATTTCTGGGGCAGATGACCGCCAATTTCATCCAAAGCTGGATTTTGCTGCACATCGGAGCCAGGGTCAATATTGCCCTGATTTCCGACTTCCTGTCCAAACTCATGCGCCTGCCCATCGGCTTTTTTGATACCAAAATGACCGGAGACCTGCTCCAGCGCATTGGCGATAACCGCCGCATTGAGAGCTTTCTCACCGGCTCCACGCTCAATACCCTGTTTTCGCTGTTCAGCCTGCTCGTTTTCAGCGCCGTGCTGCTCGTTTATAATCCGCTGATCTTTTTCGTTTTTGCATTTGCAGCTGCTTTGTACCTTGCGTGGATTGTGCTTTTTCTGCGCAGACGCGCCCAGGTGGATCATTTTCGCTTTCGCGAACAGGCCGAAAACCAAAATGCGCTGATTGAGCTGATTCAGGGGATGCAGGAAATCAAATTGCAACGCAGCGAACGCAAACGCCGCTGGCAATGGGCGCACATACAGGCAAGGCTATTCAAGGCCAATGTCCGTTCGTTAGCCATCGTACAATACCAGGATGCCGGGGCGCTGTTCATCAGCCAGTTGAAAGACATTCTCATCACGTTCATTGCTGCGCGCGCCGTGATTGCCGGCGATTTAACCCTCGGTATGATGCTGGCCATCCAGTACATCGTTGGACAAATGAATGCGCCACTCGCTCAACTCATTCAATTTATCCGGGCAGCCCAGGATGCGCGCATCAGCCTGGAACGCATGAGTGAAATTCACGAACTGGAGGAAGAAGGCGCAGGAGACTATGCCGACGTGTTGCCAGCTTCCGGGGATTTGCACCTGGAGCATGTGTCGTTTCAGTACAACCCCCTCTCCCCAATGGCCTTAAAGGACATTTCGCTTTCGATCCCGAAAGGCAAAATAACCGCTATTGTTGGCGCCAGCGGCAGTGGCAAAACAACGCTCGTCAAGCTGCTACTGGGTTTCTACGAGCCGGCCAGCGGCAGCATTCGTGTGGGAAACATTCCTTTGCGGAACATTGACCCGCAAATTTGGCGAGCCCAATGCGGCGCCGTCATGCAGGATGGCTTCATTTTTTCCGACAGCATTGCCAACAATATTGCAGAAAGTGAAGATGGCGTGGACCGGACAAAATTGTTGCGGGCTGTTCAGGTGGCCAATATTCAGGAGTTTATCGAATCGCTGCCGCTGGGCTACAATACCAAAATCGGCGCTCAGGGCAATGGATTGAGCCAGGGGCAAAAGCAACGGCTGCTCATTGGCCGGGCTGTTTATAAAAATCCATCCTATCTCTTTTTCGACGAAGCCACCAACGCTCTGGATGCTGAAAACGAACGGGTTATTGTCGAAAATTTGCAAACATGGTTCTCTACTCCTCCCGCTTCGGGTGAGGTCGGGAAGGGGCTAAAAACCGTCATCATCGTAGCTCACCGCCTCAGCACGGTAAAAGATGCCGACCAGATCATCGTCCTTCACAAAGGCGAACTGGTGGAACACGGCACGCACGAATCGCTGGTTGCCGCAAAAGGGTATTATTATCGTTTGGTGAAGAATCAGTTGGAGCTGGGGTTGTAGAAGGGGGTTTTACGCTTTGCGGACTTCGCCTGCCTGTCCGGTAGGCAGGCGGGACACCTTTTCCCGCTAAGAGCCTTTTCTATTCCTGCATTCGTTTCCTAGCCTGTATCCCAAAAACCAGCGCAAGAATAAGAAAGATGCCTCCAATAAACAGGATGCCGGCGCCAAATGCGGTTCCGAGGATCATGGTCAGTGCAAAAGTGCTTTTCATGCCCAGCGCCAACATAAAGAAACCCAATCCGAGATTCAGGGTACCGCTAATTGCGCAAACAATTGTCGCATTGCGCCGCTGCTGGTATCGGGTCTTTTTCTTTGGTAGGTCATTTTCAGGAACCGTATCAGCCTGAACAACGGCAATACGGTAATGAGGCATTTTTTCGTGAAAAGGATGCACATAAGCCCCAACTGTCCCGGGAATGATTAAAAAGTACAATAGGAGCAGGAAGCCGGCGTGCCGGAAAGTAGCCGTTGTGTTTCGCATGGTTTTTCGTTTTATAAAAGATTATGGTTTCCTAAAACCAGTAAGGCGCATAACCAATCACTCATGGATGCGCCTTACTGATTTTACGTAAACAAGCTCTAAATCACGGAATTAATCCAATTCGCTTCTATCAGCTCTTCACCTTAATGCTGCAACCAATCGCTTTGGTTGTGCTTGGTACCGGTGCCTGATTGTTTTCCATGTATTTGATGGCCATTTCAACATAGTTGACTTTTACAGCCGAAGCGTCTTCTGCGTTGTCGTCCAGCGCGCCGGTGTAACGAAGTACCATGTCTTTATCGAGGACATAAAATTCCGGTGTGCGCGATGCGCCGTATTGAGGAAATACCTTCTGGCCTTCGTCAAACAAATAAACAAAAGGGAAAGCTTTCTCTTTGGCGCGCTTTTGCATAGCCGCATAATTATCGCCGGGTTTCAGATCCGGATCGTTTGGCTGGATGGCGATCACCGGGTAGCCCATGATGGACGTTTTTTTGTGCAACTCGATGATGCGGTCTTCATACATAACAGCAAAAGGGCAGGTGTTGCAGGTAAACGTAACGATGTAGCCTTTCGGTGTTTTACCATTGGCGTCTTTGATGTCAGCCAGAGAATAAGTGTTGCCGTCAACGCCTTTCAGTTTGAAATCAGGCGCTTTATCGCCAATTTTCAGGCCGCCACCTGCCGGAGCAGTAGCAGCAATCATAACAGCAGCAAGGGCTGCAAGTGCAAAAGAGATACCGAATGCTCTTTTCATAGCTGAAAAAGTTATTTATGTTATAAAATGTTCAATGAATAATCCCAACAATTTTCAAAACTTGTCCCGTATAGCGGGAGCGGGGTCCTCGCATTTTCAAATTTTCAAATTTTCAAATCCCTAAGCATCTTCTCCAATTCCTGGTAATTGGCAAACTGGTCGTCTTTGAACGCCTTTTTCCCTCTTTGATAAATCAGGGTCACCGGAATTGCGCCCCCCCATGCCGGATTTACCTTGTCGATCCAGCTGTTGTAACCGGAATCCGTCAGGGCCAGCACCGTGGGCTTCAACTGCCGCGCTTTAATGAAAGGCAGGAGTTTTTTTTCAAGGTCTTTTTTGAAATCGAGGCTCACCAGCACCACTTTAACTTTCTGATCCCGGAATTGTTCGTGCAACTGCTCGAAATAGGGCAGTTCCTCCACGCAGGGTTTGCACCAGGTTGCCCAAAAGTTGATGACATAGGTCGTATCGTTGTCGAAATGCAGCCAGTGCTCGAAATCGGCAAATTTGGAATAGACAGGGATATCATAGGTTGCTGAAGCCGGCGCTGCAACAGGAGCATTTTGCGCTGCCGAGGGTGTGCCAACCATCACTTGCAGGGTCAGCAAAACGGGAATAAGGAATTTCATCATGGTGCTTCTTTACAGTTTCCAACACAAAATGACAAAAAATAGCTGAATAAACTGGCTTATTGCCGTGTTAAAAGCATGTTAAGAAGGGGTTAGACCAGTACCCCTAGTACTCACTCGTCAGATGAAATTCTATTTTCGGATGGTTCTCCTTAGCCATCTGCACCGCCCAGGCGCTTTCCGCCAGAAAGACTAAGTTGCCGTATTTATCGCGGGCCATGTCCCGTTTACGGCGGTCGATGAACTCTTTCAGGGCCTTGGCGTCATCACAGGCTACCCAAAACGCTTTGTACAGGTTGAGCGGTTCATAAGTGCAGGAAGCGCCGTATTCGTGTTGGAGCCGGTACTGAATCACATCAAATTGCAGTGCGCCCACCGTGCCGACAATTTTTCGGCCACTGATTTCGCGGGAAAACAACTGCGCCACCCCTTCGTCCATCAGTTCTTCCAGCCCTTTATTCAATTGCTTGGTTTTCAACGGATCAGCGTTGTTTACATAGCGAAACTGCTCCGGCGAAAAGCTCGGTATGCCTTTGAAATGCAGGGACTCCCCTTCTGTGATGGAATCGCCGATCTTGAAATTGCCAGAATCGTAAAGGCCTACCACATCCCCGGGGAAAGCTTCGTCGACCACCGTTTTTTTATCCGCCATGAAGGAAGTCGGGTTCGAAAACTTCATTTGCCGCGCCTGGCGAACGTGCAGGTAGTTGACGTTGCGTTGAAAACGCCCCGAACAGATGCGCAAAAAAGCGATCCGGTCGCGGTGCTTAGGGTCCATATTGGCGTGAATCTTGAAGATAAAGCCGCTGAATTTTTCCTCGTTGGGCAATACCGTGCGCTCTTCCGTATGGCGGGGCAATGGCTGCGGAGCAATTTCCACAAAACAATCCAGCAGTTCGCGCACCCCAAAGTTGTTGATGGCGCTGCCGAAAAACACCGGAGAGACATGCCCTTCCAGGTATTCTTCGCGGTTAAAAGCGGGGTAAACCCCTTCTAAAATGTGTACTTCTTCGCGCAATTCATTGGCAGCCCGCTCGCCTACGCGTTTGTCCAGTTCAGGATTGGACAGGTCGGTTATCTCAAAAATATCTTCATCGTCCTCCTGCTTGCCGTGGGGGCGAAACAGAATCAGCTTCTTTTCATACATGTTGTAGACCCCCTGGAAACGTTGCCCCATGCCCACCGGCCAGCTCAGGGGACATACTTTGAGTTTGAGTTTTTGCTCGATTTCATCCAGCAGGTCAAACGCATCTTTCCCTTCGCGGTCCAGTTTGTTGACAAAAACAATGATGGGCGTGTTGCGCATACGGCACACTTCCACTAATTTTTCAGTTTGCTCCTCGACCCCTTTTGCCACGTCAATCACCGTAATGACACTGTCCACAGCGGTGAGGGTTCGGTAAGTGTCTTCTGCAAAGTCCTTGTGGCCAGGAGTGTCTAAGATGTTTATTTTCAGATTTTTATAATCAAATGCCATCACCGAGGTCGCTACGGAAATACCCCGTTGACGCTCGATTTCCATAAAGTCGGACGTGGCACTGCGTTTGATCTTATTCGATTTGACAGCCCCGGCCACCTGAATGGCGCCGCCAAAAAGCAGGAGTTTTTCCGTCAACGTGGTTTTCCCCGCATCGGGGTGACTGACAATGCCGAAAGTACGCCGGCGACTAAGTTCTTCGAGAAACGACATGGATCACTTTTTAAAAGAAGCGGCAAAGGTAATGGAATGGAATTGAAAATTCTGGCACGATATTTTCATATATGTTCATGAAAACTAAAACGACACACAACAACAGCTATGAAAACACCCCCCGACGTCATATCGCGCGAAAACAGCTATGAGAAAACAAGCATCAGGAAGATTTTACACGCTATGAGAAACACATTAAATCGCTTATGAGAAAGTGTGCCGCCGTACCTCCCCACGCGGCCAGCACCAATTCTTAACAAAAACAACATCAAAAGATGAGACCTTTTACTCGTTCCACTGCGTGTGCGCAGACGGGGATGCGCCTTTCGTATGCCCCCTTCAAAAAGCCCTGGATCTGGCGTCTGTCCGGTTTTTTACTACCGGTTTTGCTGATGCTGTTTTCCGGAAGCGTGCAGGCACAATGTACCATGGCCTGCAATGGCGCTACGCAGGCAACCCCTAATCAGGTGGCCATCAATCAGGATTGTGAAGTCACGCTGGTTCCCGAAGTCGTTCTGGTATCCACTCAGGATTGCCCGGGAAATAAAACGATGACCATTCGTGACAGCACAAACGCAATCGTAGCTCAGGGAACCAACCAGGTGCATTTTGATGCCTCTGCTTATGTCGATCAGGTGCTGAGCGTAACCATCCGGGATGTTGCCAGCTCTATTTTTTGCGTTGGCTATATTCTGTTGGTCGATAACCTGGATCCGGTAATTGTATGCGAAAACAAAACCGTCACCTGTTTTGACAGCATACAACCCCAGGCGCTGGGCTATCCACTGGTCACAGATAATTGTGACAGCGAAGTGGCTTTGTCTTTTACCCAGGACGTGGAAGAGCAAGACTGCCTTTCACCCAATGTCCGCGTCATCACGCGCTTTTGGACCGCCACCGACAACAGCGGGAATACGGCCGAATGCATCCAGACCATAACCGTTGTTCGACCTTCGCTGGACAGCATTGTTTTCCCAAGAGACACCATGCTGTCGTGCGATAACGCACTGACAAGTCCAACAGTTACCGGCCAGCCTACCCTATTCGGCAATCCGGTAAGCAGCGGCGATCTATGCGACTTGATCATGACGGTATCTGAAGATACGATTCCGCTGTGCAGCAACATCGAATATCAATATTTAAGGATATGGACCATCCTGGACCAATGCAGCGGTTTTTCCGTTGCGGACACGCAAAGTATTGTTATTCAGGACACGCTGGGGCCGGTTATCGAATTGCCAGATAACATTACAGTAAACGCCCTTCCCGGCGAATGCCAGGCCACTGTTACCCTGCCGGCGCCTGTCTCCGTCAGGGATAGTTGCGACAACACACCGGAATATTTTGTAAGCACGTCTTACGGGGCTGTCGGTCTCGGCCCGCACCCTTTTGTTCCGGTCGGACAGCATACGATCCAATACACAGCCATCGATACCTGCGGAAATACCAGTCTGAAAACGCTGACGCTGACTGTATTGGACAGTCAACCGCCAACCGCCGTCTGCGACGATGCAGTGATCGTTTCCATTCCCTCTTTAGGCGTGGGAAGGGTGCTGGCCCAAACTTTTGATGAAGGCAGCAGCGACAACTGTGCGCCAACGGTTTACATCAAGGTACGACGCGTTGATATTGGTACCTGCAACGGGGAGGCTGGCGACGACTCGCCAAACATCATCGGTTTTCAGGAATGGTTTGACGATGATGTCTATTTCTGCTGCGACGATGTAGCCGCCGGGCCGGTACTGGTCTATCTCAGGGTTTACGAAATCAACCCGGGCCCGGGCCCTGTAGACCCGACCCGCGAATTACCGGGAGGCGATCTTTTTGGCCACTATTCACAGTGCACGTCACAAGTGACCGTTCAGGATCACCTGCCGCCAATGTTTGTAGATTGTCCTGAAAATGAGACCATTTCCTGTACTTCAGACTATTCCGATTTGTCCATCTTCGGTACGCCCACCGTGATTGAAAACTGTGGTCTGGTCGAATTGGATTCCATGGAAACCATCTCTGTAAACGAATGTGGTTTCGGCTCAATCATGCGCACCTTTATTGCGACAGACGGCTCGGGAAACATCGCCACCTGCATGCAAACCATTACCGTTACCAATGAATTTCCGCTGGGCGAAAATGAAATTGACTGGCCGGACAACTATACCACGGACATTTGCGGCGCTTCTACCGATCCCGACGACCTACCGGCCGGATACGATGTACCCTCTATTTCGGGTGAAGGCTGCGGCAACATCAGTTATACTTTTCAGGATGACCTGTTTACCACCAGCTATCCTTCCTGCTACCGGATTTTGCGGAAGTGGACGGTGATTGACTGGTGTTTTTACGACCCCAATACCCCAACTATTGGACGTTATACGCACACGCAAACGATAAAAGTAGAAGACAATGAAGCGCCGGTAATCAATTGCCCGGCCAACATCACCGTTGCCGTCAACGCCGGTTGCACCTCAGCAGTAGTGAACATACCACCGGTAACAGGGTCCGACTGCACGTCTAACCTGCTTATCAGCAATGATTCTCCGCACGCGAACTCCAGCGGAGCCAATGCCAGCGGCACCTATCCACTAGGGACTACTGTTGTAAAATACTCGGTATCTGACCGTTGCGGAAATGTTTCCACTTGCAGCCTAACCATTACCGTAAAAGACAATACACCGCCAGCGCCGGTCTGCATTGTTGGATTGTCGGTTAATTTAGCCAATATGAATGGCCAGCAAATGGCGACCATTCAGGCATCAGCCTTCAACGGAGGCAGCAGCGACAACTGCAGCAGCGCAGCGCAGCTCGTTTACAAAATTAAACGTCCGGGCAGCTCAGCGGAACCAGGTACGTCACTGGTGTTTACCTGCGACGATATTGGCACACAACCCATTGAATTCTGGGTCACTGACGAACAGGGGAATAGTTCCTACTGCCTGACTTACCTGGCGGTTCAGGACAACAACGGCATTTGCCCAAGTACCGTAACGACTGCGATGATTGCGGGCAGCATTACAACGGAAACAGGAGAAGAAGTGGAGGAAGTTGAAGTGCAGGTAAGCGGCGGAAATTCACAGCAATCCATGACGGGCGGCGATGGGTTTTTCCAATTCAACGGCATCGCTATGGGGCTGGATTACACCATTCTCCCACAGCGCAACGACGATCCGCTTAACGGGGTAAGTACCATAGACCTGATCCTGATTTCGAAGCACATTCTGGGCAGCCAGAAACTCAATTCACCTTACAAGATCATTGCCGCCGATGCCGATAGGTCGGGCAGCATTTCCACACTCGACATCATCATTTTGCGAAAGCTGATTTTAGGCATGATCGACGAATTTCCGGGCAACAGCAACTCCTGGCGTTTTGTGCGGGCCAATTTCAGCTTCCCGAATCCACTGAACCCATTTGCCGGTTTCTTCCCGGAATTGTACAACATCAATGACCTGAATCACAACATGATGAACGCCGATTTCATTGCCATCAAAATTGGTGACGTCAACGGATCGGCAACGCCCAACAACTTTGTGGATCTGGAAGCCCGCGCCGACCGCGCCTCGATGAGTATCAAAACGCTGAATCTTCCGGTTTCCGAAGGAGAAACGTTCAAGGTAGAAATCTGGGCCGATGACATGAGCCGGATCATGGGTTATCAGTTTGGCCTGGAATTTGATCCGGAAAAACTGGAATTCATCAATGCTGAAAGCGGCGATTTGCCCAACATGAGCGCAGAAGGCAATTTTGGAAGCGGCACAGGCTTTGTATCAACTTCCTGGAACGACAGTCCGGTTAACAGAGCAGCAGGAAGGCAGATTTTGTTCCAACTCAATTTCAAAGCCAAAACAAGCGGGGCTTTAAAAGACCTGCTACAAATAAGCCCAACCCATACCCGTGCAGAAAGCTATGCAAGCGATGGCGAAACCATGAACGTGGTTATGGAATTTGTAGAAAACCCAGCAGCCAGTGAAATCGCGCAGGCCATCCCGGAGCTTTATCAAAACCGACCCAATCCTTTTGATCAAAGCACCACCATCGCCTTTTACTTGCCGCAAAGTGGTGAAGCGCGCTTAGCCATTTACGATATGGCGGGCAAGGCTGTCTACGACCACACGGCGTTCTATGACAAGGGCTATCAGGAGATATCGATTGACCGAACCGATCTGATAGCAAGCGGCGTTTATTACTACCAATTACAGGTAGGCGGCTTGAAGACGACCAAAAAAATGGTCTTTGCAGAGCGATAAACGTTCCCTTTAAATAGAAACTTTAGACCCCGCGTCAACCAAGGCGCGGGGTTTTGTTTTGCATTTTCTCCTTGTCAGACTTTCTCCATCATTCGCGACATCGCTGCTTTGGCCTGTGCCGTTTTTTTTACTTCGATCTGCTCCAGAGCCTGCCCGATGTCCCAGATGAGGTCATCGGCATTCTCTACCCCGATCGAAAGCCGCACCAGGCTGCCATTGATGCCCATCGCTGTTTTTTCTTCCCGAGGAACGCCGGCATGCGTCATTGTAGCCGGGTGCTGGACTAAGGACTCGGTACTGCCAAGGCTCACGGCCAGTTTGATGAGTTTAAGGTGGTTCAGAAAGCGAAATGCTTCGGCTTCTCCGCCAATCACATCAAATGAGATCATGGCGCCAGGTCCGAGGCACTGCGTTTGGTAGATGAGAAACTGCTCGGCGTCGCTTTCATCCAGCAATCCGGGATAGCTCACGGAAGCAACCAAAGGATGGTCGGCCAGAAAGCGCGCTATTTTCATCGCATTATTTGCCTGCAATTCCATACGGGGTTTCAGGGTTTCCAAACTCCGCATCAGCAACCACCCCGTCCAGGGCGCCGCCATGTTTCCTAAAAACGTGCGCAAGGTTTTCACCCGCCCGATCAGTTCGCGGGAACCCAAACAAGCGCCGGCTATGACGTCGCTGTGCCCGCCGATGTATTTGGTGGCAGAATACAGCACCAGATCGGCGCCCAGACGCAAAGGATGCTGGAACAGAGGGCCGAGATAGGTATTGTCGACAGCAATCAGCACGCGGTTTTCGGGCGTGGATAGGCGATCGGCAATGTTGCGCAAACGTTTGAGATCAATCAGTACATTGGTCGGATTGGCCGGAGTTTCCACATAAATCATGGCAACCCGGCCCCCGGCTGCAGCTGCGTCGGCAAGGATGGCAGCTTCGTCTTCTCCTGCGTCGAATGCCTGAACTTTTATTCCAAATTTGGTCAGTACTTCTGTGATGAAGTGGGCCGTTCCGCCGTAAATGGGGTGGCTGTAAAGCAGGGTGTCGCCAGGCTGCAAAAATTCAAACAACGCCGTGGAAATGGCCGACATGCCGCTTTCAAAAACGGCACAATCTTCAGCCCCATCCCACAAAGTCAGGCGGTTTTCGAGAATTTCCAGATCCGGATTATTCAGCCTGCTGTAGATCAGTCCGACTTCCTCTTTTTCACCGCGTTCGCGCAAGCCGTAAGCCAGTTCGAAGAAAGCTTTTCCTTCTTCTGCAGTGCGGAAAACAAAAGTAGAAGTCTGAAAAATCGGGCATTTCATGGCCCCTTCGGAAAGCTCCGGTTTGTAGCCGTAAGACATCATTAAACTCTCAGGGCGAAATTCTCTTGTATCCATTTTGCTGCATTTTGACGTGAAGGAATACAGCAAAGTTTCAATAGAATAGATTATAATTCCAAATAATTAACGTTGCTTAGAAAATTAAACTATTATTGTTTAATTTTAAAGATTATTGACCCTAAAACAGCATCCAGCATATGCGAATTGAGAAAAATAATCGGGTAAAAGAAAGCCTATCATTGATGATTGACGATTCCTGCCTCATCGGCAGGCAGGGATGAGATTTGATTTTTGATGTGGAGAAGCCTGCTGACTTCCTGATTCGATATCCCCACATCATCAATTATCAATCATGTAATCATCAATCATCAATAAAATAAGAAAGATTTATCGAACCAACCATGCCCTGCTTCGGGGAAGCTAACTACCTATGCGACCACTAGACAACACCGACCGCCGCATCATTGACCTGCTACAGTCTGATGCAAAGCTGACCAACAAAGAAGTTGCCGCGCAGCTCAACATGACCACGACGCCTGTTTACGAACGCATCAAAAGGATGGAAGAAGACGGGTACATCCGAAAGTATGTGGCTTTGGCCGACAAAGACAAGCTGGGCCTTTCCATACTGGCTTTTTGCAATGTGTCGCTGAAGGAGCACGCCCGCGACTACCTGCTCAATTTTGAAACACAGGTCCGTTCCCTGCCGGAGGTCATCGAATGCTATCATATTGCGGGCTTGTTTGACTACTTGCTGAAGGTTGTGGTGCCCGACATGCCGGCCTACCACGATTTTATTGTCAAAAAACTCGCGACTTTCGACTACATCGGCAACGTGCAAAGCATGTTTGTCATGACGGAGATTAAGTATTCAACGAAGTTGCCGGTATGAGGGTCTTCAAAACCAGTAATTTACCAAAGCATTCTGTAAACGTAAACTGACTATACAAATTCATCATTTAAAAGTCGATTTTCTTCTTTTTTATTTATATATTTGTGAAATAATCACGAATTTTAATTTTATGCTAATAGAATTCAGTGTCGGCAACTTCTGGTCGTTCAAAGAAATTCAGACGCTTCAGATGCAGGCGGCCAAGATCAAATCTAAGTTTGCCAAAGTAGATGTAGAAAATACTTTTGCGATAAGCAACAAGCTTTCCTTATTGAAAAGTAAGGCAATTTATGGAGCAAACGCGAGTGGTAAGAGTAATCTGATACGAGCTTTTAGAGCTATGTACTACATTATCAAGGATAATCTTTCCAACCCAGAAGTTTTAAATCAAAATATTCTTCCCTTTAAATTTGATGAAGGCACAACAAAACAACCTTCATTTTTTCAACTTATTTTTATCCTGGAGGATGTACAATATCGCTATGGATTTGAAGCTTCTGCGACTACTATTACCTCCGAGTGGCTGTTTGGGAAACCATTAAATGCAGTTGGAGTGAGAGAGCGGTATTATTTCGTTCGGGAAGGCGACCAGGTCGATGTAAACGAGGAGTGGTTTAAAGAAGGGGCATCTTTCGCAAAAACAAGTGATAAAATGCAACCTCTTTTTAGAAACAACTCCCTCTTTCTCACAGTGGTTGCCGCTTTTAATGGTCCTATATCGCTTGAGATTATTCGTTTGATTGTAAATAGAGTGTCAATTGATCCCGGTTACGACACGACTATGCTGGAAGGCCTTTCCATGCAGCTTATTTCAGAGAACAGTACTTTTGAACAATTTATAACTGAACTATTAATCAGTATAGACCCTACTATCCGAAAAATTGAACTGGTAGATATGGAACATGCAATCCCGGACTTCCCAGATAAAGATAAATTTTTGCAAAACTTAAAAAAACAAGGGCAAGCTGTAAATGATGTGGCTGTATATCGTTCGGTGTATGCCCATTCGGGCAAAATAATCGGCCAAACATCTGTGATGCTCGATTTTCAGGAAGCAGAAGGCACGAAAAAAATGTTCGCGTTAAGCTCTATTATATTTTTGGTTTTAACAAAAGGGGGAGCCTTGTTTATTGATGAATTGGATGCAAGATTGCATCCAAGACTTACGAGAAAAATCATCCAAATGTTTAACTCGAGAAGTACAAATCCCAATAACGCTCAATTAATCTTCGTAACCCATGATTCAACTTTATTAGATGCCCATTTAATCCGACGCGATCAGATTGTTTTTGCGAAAAAAGATAAATTTGGAGCCACACAATTATTCTCTTTAGCTGAATTCAAAGGCGTTCGCAATGATGCTTCTTTTGAAAAAGACTATTTGCTTGGTAAATATGGCGCTGTTCCCAATAATTTGAATGCTATGGAAGGTGTATTCGAAAATTCCGTCGCTTATTCTAAAAAGGATGAAAAAGACTAAGAAAACGGATATCAACAAGGCGTGGAATCGGAAGCTGGAAACGAAAAAAATTCCGGTAGAGGAGATTGAAAAAGGAAAGTCTTTTCTTATCATTTGCGAAGGTCAGAACACGGAACCTGGCTATTTCAAATCAATTCCTGTTGGTAACGCAGATGTTGAGACTTATGGGCTAGGTCAATCAAAAACAGCCTTGGTTAAATATGTATTGGAACTCTTGAAGGCAGATAAAAATTCAAACAACAGGGAAGTATGGGTCGTATTCGATATGGACATCAAAGAAGACCAGCATTCCCAACAAAAAGAAGACTATAACCGAGCAATTGATCTTGCTAAAGCAAATAGTATCAATGTTGGCTATTCCAATGATTCATTTGAGTTATGGTTTTTACTCCACTATCAGTACTTGGACAGCCAGCTCAACCGCCGCCAATATTTCGAAAAATTGAGTCAATATTGGCAGTGTAATTATGAGAAAGAAGGAAAAACAGATTCGTTTTGTAGGAAAATATACAACCGATTAGAAGATGATGAAAGAGCTGATCAATTAAAAGCCTCCGAAAGAGCTGAGAAACTACTGAATATGCAATCAAGCCTCCCTTATTCTGACCAAAATCCTTGCACGACAGTATTTAAGCTTATTAGGGAATTAATCCCCGACAAGCAACCGTAAATCAATAAACCCGAACAACTCCATCAGGATCTCCCATTCCCCCAAACCCATAAGGATCCAGTCCGTGAATCCGCAACTCCGTCGCCGGAACGGGCAACTGCGCAGGCGTTCCTTTTTGAAGCCCCCCCAGTGCGTCCACGTTGTCGAAATCCTGTCTGGCGCCGATCCTGCGGCGGTCAAACCACATGCCCATGGGCGCCGTACTCAACAATTCGATGGCCCGTTCGTAAAAAATCGCGCGCTCCACGGCTTCAAAGGTGGCAGAGGTATTTAGTGCTGGCAATTGTCCCCGCGTTGTGCGGGTTCCGGCATTGAGCAAGGTGATGGCTTCGCTTTTCCGGTTCAGGCGCAGCAGCGCTTCTGCCCGCAGCAACTGGTTGTCGGCTGCCAGAAAAACCGGCATGGGCCCTGTGCTGGCGCCGTTTCCGGCAAAGGCAGGGTCGCTTATGTTGCGGTTGTGTTTGTAATGAGAATAATGCCATTCTCCGCGATCGGCAGGAAAATTGTTGATCGCAAAAAACAGAAAATCAGAAGCCAGGCGGGCGTCTGTGGAAGTCGCCATCGGATGGGCCAGGGGCATTTCGCCCAAAGCGATAACTTCCGGATAACGCGTGGGTTGTGAAGGATCCAGTGCTGCAATCAACCGCTGGTCTACCCTTGCCCAGAAGGGGCCAAGGCCCGTTTCTGCAAAAACGTAGCGTTGGTAGCTCGTCCAGAATTTACCATCGGCAAGCGGCGCAAAATTTACCGTGATTCCCTGCTCCGCGTGATCCAGCACCGCATTCCAGTCAACGGTGTTGTTTTCGGCCGCTGTTCTGGGCCATTGCGCCAAAAAGCGCGCAGCATAGGCATGGCTCAGGCGTATAAATCCGGCCTCATCCAAAGTCAATCCGTTGAAATAGCGGTGTACAAAATTATCGCCCTGCGCTTCCGCAATGGAAATACCGGTTTCAAGTTCGTCCACGGCAGATGCAATGGCTTCGGCATAGGTTGAAAACGGAATATCCGATTCAATATCCGTATTTTCATCCGCCAGCAAAGTCTGATCAAACAGCAGTCCCAGATAGCCCCAGCTCAACCCCCGCAGCAAATGTGCTGCCGCTTTGATCGACTGATCCTGCGGGCCGCTATTGTCGATGGAAACGCCTTTGCCCAGGGCAACCAAAACATCATTCGCAGTTGAAACCGCAGAAAGACAGCCAAACCACGGAACCTCCACCACCTGCCGGTAGTCGGGATCTTCGGTCGTCCGGTTGTTGTAAATCGTACGGGGCTCCATTCCCATGCGCTGGGCGCCAAAATTGCCCCAGGACATGCCATAGGTATCTGCTGCGACCGACAATCCAATGGCAGGATGTTCGCCATGTACGCCCTGCCACCAGGAGACATAAGCGCCTGCCAGTGCAATTTCAAGGTCCGCACCGCTTGATAGCACGGCATTGCGATCGGGGTTGTTGTCGTTGAAGGTGTTGAGGTCTTTGCAGGCGCCAAAAACCAGCAGAAGTAAAAGCGATGAGACGCGGAAAAAGTATGGATTCATTTTTTATTGCTTATGTTGAACCAGGCTCCATTCTAAAAGGGTTAAAAGGCCGGATTGTTTCTTAGTAATTTCAACGCTGAACCGGTGTTCAGTGGTACTACCCTAAAACGTCAGCTGCAGCGCAAAAGTCAGCGTGCGCGCCAAAGGGTAATTGAAAGCATCAACTGCAAATAGATTCGGATCGCCGTTGGGGGTTTGCAGGTCGCTGCCAGGGGCGTTTTGAAAGCGGTTCGTCAGCTGGTTTTCATCGCGTGGAGCAGCGCTTACATCGGGGTGCAATCCACTGTATTTCGTTTTTGTGAAAAGGTTTCTGCCGATCAGACTCATCCGCATGCTTTTGATAAAACGCCCGAAAAGCCCCTGCCGGATGGTGTAGGAAAGGGCCGCTTCCCGCAACATAAAAAAGGTGCCGTCTTCGACAAAATGGTTGTTAGCCACCAGCACATTGTAGAGTCCTTCACTTCCAAAAAAGCCGGCTGTTACCTCCGGATATTTGCTAAAATCGCTGTGGCGTTCATCCCGGTAAAGCCATTGCTTGCTGAGGTTGTAAACGTCGCCCCCGCGTTTCCAGTCGAACAGCGCGTACAGTTGCAATCCATTGTAAGACAGCGTATGGGCAAATCCCATCCGAAAATCCGGGTTGATGTCGCCGATATCCTGTATCAACGGATTTCCGCTGGCATCCCGCAATTTGTAAGGGCGCTCATCGGGGGTGCCGATCTCGTCTTTGCGCACCACATAGCCTACTGAATTGATGGTAAAATCATTGGGGTCAATGCCTTCCTGGCCTGCCAGTTCGCTGAGGTCTTTTGCAAAGACTTCTCCGGCCATCGTACCGAAAGGTTTTCCAGCTTCAATCAGGAACAAAGCCGATTGTTGCAGGCCTGGGCCAGTAACGTAAGCCGGAATATCCAGACGGGAAACCGTTTGTTTGGTGCGGTCAAAGGTCGTCATCAACTCCCATTGAAAATTGGGAATGGCGATGCGGAATAGTTTTTTGAAATCAATGCGGAGCGCCGCTTCATACACAGTAGCATCAATGGCGCCAGCGTTGCGCCATTGGCCCCGAAAGCCGGCCGCTCCGGTAAGGGGCACCAACACAATCTGGTCGTCGGTATTGATTTTGGAATAATTGACTTCCAGATCAAATGCGCGCAGGAAGGTTAGGTTGCCGCCGATTTCGATCTCTGTGGAACGAGCCGGCCGCAAAAATGTGTTGCCCAGCGTATTTTTGGTCAGTATGCCGTTGATCAATTCGAAGGTTTCGAAGCGTTGTCCGAAAGTGGGTCGTATGCCCGAAGTACCGGTAGAAGTGCGCAGTTTCAGTTCCTGAACCCCTTTTATTTTCACCGTTTCTGTCACCCGCCAGGCGGCACTCAGCCGGTGGTAGTTGGCCCAGCGCGATTCCGGCCCGAAAAGGGAAACCCCTTCCCGCCGGATTAACCCGCTGAAAATATACCGCTTCTTATAATCGACGTCGCCAATGAGAAAACCCGTATACCCTACCATCGTTTCTGCATCAGAAGCAATGGCGATGTTGCTGCGGGCATTGTCCAGCGAGTGGATGCCGGTAACAGCTAAGTTTTCGCCCATAGCTTCATCATATTGCCGCGTCAGGTCTTCATACAAAAAACTGCCCCGAACGGCGGCATTAAGCTTGCCCGCTTGTTTTTGCAAAGTGATGTTGGCCCGGGAACTAAAGTAGTTGCCTGCCTGTCTGCTGCGTTGAATACCCCCGCCGTTGCTACCCTGAACGCCCGCCGTTACCAAATTTCCAAACAGGCCGGGAACATTGGCACTCAGGTATCCTTTTTCTACAAAATGCTCGTAATCGTTTGTCGTATGGTCGAGGGTAGCGGCAAAGCTCAGCGTCAGCCATTCCTTTGCGAAATAATTGGCGCCCAGACTTCCGGAAAGGCGTGATCGACGCACCGTCTGGCGGGAATTGCCGCGCTCGTACAGCGGATTGGTGATGCCCATGCCTGTGTTGTCAATATCCCAGTCAAAAGGAGCGCCGTTTTCCTCATTGCCCGAATCCAGATTGAACATCGGGGTCAAAAACAACAACGAAGAGAGGTAAGTCCCCGGGCCGTTGGAAGCAGGCGCCAGCAAATCCTGTTTAGAAGCGGAATACATGGAACTGACCTGCAATTCCAGTTTTTCGCTGAGGCGTTGATCCATGTTCGCCCGGAAAGTATGGCGCAGGTAGCCGTCGTTGTTTTGCAGAATGCCTTCATCCTGATAGCGCTGAACGGAAGTATGGAAATTGCCCTGCGCCGTTTTGCCCTGCACGGCTAAATAATGCGTTTGAAAAGCGCCACGGCGGAAAAGGTAATCTTCCTGATAATCCTGCAGGTTGGGCAGGGGCGTATCGTGGATGCCATCGGCAGCAGGGTTTCCGAGTATGGGCTGCGGCCCTTCCGGCTCCAGAATTTCGCGATTGGTAAAGTTATTCAGGTCGTAGCGTCCGACGGATTCGGAATAGCCGGTTTCACCGCGGTAAACAATGCGGGTCTGCCCTGTTTCCAGGTTTTTGCCCCGGTGGGTAAACAGCTGCACGACGCCATTGGCAGCCTGGGAACCATAGAGGGAAGTGCCTGCCGAACCTTTCAGAATTTCGATCCGTTCGATGTCTTCGGCATTAAAATCAGCCAGGGTTGCACCATTGAGAAAAATGCCGTCTACCACCAGCAAGGGTTGCTGGCCATTGGCAATGACGTCGGCTGAGCGGATTTGAAAATACGCACCCTGTCCGGGTTGCCCGCTCACGGGATTTACCCTCAAGCCCGCCACTTTGCCCTGCAAACCGGAACCGGCATTCGCCCCTGGAACGGCATTCAGCGCTGCTTCGTCAAGAAATCCTACGGAATAGCTCATCAGTTTGGGCGAACGGCCAACGGCCGAGCCGGTAACGACTACTTCTTCCAATTCCGCTGCCACAGGTTCCATCGCAATATTGATCCGGGTTCGACCCCGCAATTCTACTTCCTGAACTTTATAGCCGATGCAGTAAAAAATCAGCGTGCCGCTCTCCAAAGCATTGCCATAAACATTCTGATTGACTGTAATCTTATAGGCGCCCGCCAGATCTGTTGACGCGCCAACCTCGGTATCTTTCAGCACAACATTAACGCCGATCAGGGGCTCGTCCGAGTTTGCAGCGACAACAACGCCTTTGACGTCAACAAGTTGGGCGTACAACGAAGGGACGCTAAAGACGAAAATCAGGAGGAAAAATATAAATCTGTTCATTGCAAAGCAGCGGGTTTATGGTAAGTAGCAGCAAAAGCGACAACAAATGGTTTGGTGGGAATGACTTTTACCACATAGGCACATAGTTTTTTCACAACTTGTCCCGAACAGCGGGATAGAGCACATAGCCTGGCAGGACGCCGCAAAAGCCTATGTGATCAATGTGACACTTACTATTGTACCTATGTGGTATAAAAACTATTGCTCCACCTTAATCAGCAACGCTTCCGAAAGCGGCGTAGACAAGCAGCCCCAGCGGTTCTGGAAGCTGTAGGCCAATACGGCATAGCGCCCAGTATGGTACCTGGTCATTTCCAGATAAAACTCGGGTTTGTCCTGCAATTCTTTTGTTCCGGGTGTAATGAACCACTCCGTTTGACCTTCCGGTTGGAAATAGAGGGTGTATTTATAACCAGGCTCAGAAAAATTGTATTTGATTACCATCCAGTCGCCTGCGTTGATGGGCATGTCGCCTACAACCGAAATTTCACGTTGGTATTTGCAGGAATTAAAAGTGGAAACAGGCAATTGTGGCTGTTCAAAAACAACGCTGCTACCGGCAACCATTTTGCGTTCCGGCTTTTCGGTCATTGTTTCCTCCCTGACCAGCGCTTCGCTGTTCTGCACTTTGCCTTTGGCCACCAGTTGATCCACCGGCGTAGGTGTGGGCTGCGCCACGAGCATATCCCGGGGCGCCGTTTCAGGTTTTCCGGCGGCAGGCATGATGCGTTCGCGGTGAACATAGTTTTCTCCGAAGTTGAAGTTTGGACCCTGTCCGAAAACATAGCTGGCGATGCTGGAACCCGACTTTGTTTCGACTTCTACTTCGAGGTAACGCTCTTCAATGGTCAGTCCTGCCAAAGATTCTTTGACCAGAGAGCCTCCTTGTTTTCCTTTTGCCAGCAAGCGTATGGGGCCATTCGATTTACCTGCCCAAACCGTATAGGCACAGCCTCCGTTGATGCACTCCGCCGGGTTCGTCCAGGCAATGTAAGCCGGGACATCCGATTGAACTGACAAGTAAACCGGTCGTAAATCCTGAAGACGCGTGTAATTTTTGCGGGCTGGTTCTTCAAATCCTTTGGCCCGGACATTTGCATCATGCATGGCAAAACCATCCTGGCGGGATTCCGCTTTGATCCATGAAGTGGAAATCGGCTGGGCGCTTTTTCCGGGCCCGGCGCTGGCGAAAACCACAATCTGCAGGGTATGAATGCTGCGTTTCAGGTCAAAGGCATCCAGATCAAACTGAAACGGTGTGGCTTTCCCGGCGTTCAACGGCACCTGCCCGATGTTCTGATCGCGATGCCCTGGATGCACGTAGCGAACCTGGGCGTAAGGTTGGTGGTCTCCGCAGGGAGAACCGGAAGGAAGCGTAACCTGACCGCGAATTTCGTTGCCAATCAAAATGGCTTCTGCCATGACGGCACAGGTATCCGGCAATGGAGCGGCCTGTGTCAGAACCGGATTTTCATTGTTTTGTATTTCAGCCGGAGCAGCCGCCTGGCCGCCAATGTGCAAAGGCGTACCAAGATAATGGTAAACGGGTGTTGTACAATTTTCACCGGTCGCTGAGACCCGCAGTTTGTATTCCCCGTCCGGCAGAATACACAAAGGCTCCGTCCGAATGGCATTTCCATTGGCGGTTTGACTTTTACCGTCACTACGCAATGACTTCCAGCTTGTTGCATTGCTGCTGTATTCCACCCGAAAAGTCCAGGATTTTCCTGTGCAATTCAAGCATTCAATGACAACCGCTGGCCGGTTTTCTGCGCCACAGTAGCCCTCTGCTTCTGCGCGCACGGAAATATCCGGCGTTTCACAGGGCTGCGCTGTTTTTTCAGCTGTCTTTACTTTAGCGTTGCCGGCAGGGGTTTGTTTTTTTTCCAGATACTCGTATCGGTAGCTGTCGCTGAGAATTTTGGTATTGAAACGGGGCGTCAGTCCCTGTGGAGTTCTGAAGTCAAGACCAATGGTATAAAAATGCAAATTGGTCAATCCTTCGATATAAATGGTATCCTGTTTCCGGTTGCTCATTTCCCAAAGGTCTTTCACGAGGCGGTTTCCGCCAACAGGAGAAAGATTGGTTCCTAAATCCTTGACCCACAAAGATGCTTCCAGCGTTGTCGCTTTGCTGTGCGTAAAATAGAGCGTGACCATAGCCACTCCGCTTTCTGCAGTTGGCGTCACAGAAACGTGAAAAACGGCCTCTTCCTTGTCGAAAAGTCCTTTGAAGCTTTGTGCGTGAATTTGAATTGCCGGAACAACAAAGAGCGCTGAAACAACAAGATAGATGAATCTTTTTTTCATGTCGTATAAGATTTATAACAATCAGGAACGAGGATTCCAATGCCTTTATGCAATGATAAATCCAAAATCGGTGTCGTCTTGAGATAAGTTGATTTGTCGTAGCAGACTGGTGCTTTCACAGAAGTAGAACGATGCGCAGGGTCATCGGGGCAAAAGTAAAACAAATCCGGGAGAAAACATTTCCACATTTTTTTCCTATTCAAAAAATGCACATTTGAGTCGGTGCGGGCTTCGCAAAAATTGTTACTTTTGTTCCGCCTAATACGTCATAATCTCCACATTGCCCGCCCTCGTACCCGAATTACCCGCAGTGCGGCATCATTCAGACGACATCTTTGGTCATTGGTTACATCAGAAAACGCAGCGCTTTTCTGCACCAGGTTGTTTTTTGTACTGATTCCGCTTGTTTCCGGATGAATAAAAAGTGTAAAACCCATTACAATTACAGGCATTTTGAAATCGTATCTCTCAATTCTCCTGGTATTTTCCTGGTTAATCGGCCAGACACAATCTGCTATTGAACTGGCAGATTGCGGCGTTTCCTATATTGATCCGCAAGATGCGAACGACGATATGCTGCCCATGCAGGACACCCTGCGCTACCTCAATTATTTTACGGACGGGAGCATGTTGCGCAATTTTTATGTCGACATCAATGCCTTCGGGGGCTCTCAAACTGACCGGACTTCTGTCTATGCTATCCTTCCAGACAGCACCCTGAAGCTTATGGGAAGTCTTGCTTTTGGTGCGTGCAGCAGCTGTGTCAACGGCTTTGCTTTCCTGCATGAAAACCAGCTTTTAGCTCAAAATGTGAGTACCCAGGCCGAAATGCAAATGTGGTTGCAATCGCTCAACCAACCGGCTTTCGCCCTGCCCGGAAACCTGCAAACGCTCAACGGCGTTGGGCGCATCAGCGGGAAACTGCCGTTTTGCGCCATAGGCTGGCTGGTCGAATACAGCGTTTACAGCAACCCGAATACCGCTTCTACGGAATTTTCCACCCATATCCTTTGTCCCCAGGTGGTCAGCGCCTGCCCGATCGTCAAAAGTCTTGAAGTAGATTGCCAGAAAGACAGCATTTTCCTTCAGGCAACATTGCCCCAGGGTTGTTTTGACGGACAAGCCACGGCCCGCTGGTCAAACAGCAACGGCTGGATGAGCAACACCCTCAACACAGCCCTCCCTGTTGATGGCAACCTCGGCATGTATTACCTCACCGTGCAGGATGACTGCTGTACTGTGGTGGATTCCCTGCCTGCTGCCAATGCGCCTTTTGCACAAGCGCCGGCTGACCTGACGCTTTGCGGCGGCGAAGCCTTGAATATAGCCGGATCCGGCGGCTCCGGGCATTTCTGGACTTTTGAAACCGGCAGCGTCTTCAGCGATTCCATCCTGGTCATTTCTGATATTCAGGCGGAAGACGCCGGTGTTTATGTACTGCACGCCTTCAACGAAACCGGTTGCGAGGATACCGACAGCATTCGTGTCAACGTCCATATTCCGCCAGATCCTGAAATCGATTTCGCTGCCCCCTGTCTTGGCGATACACTGACACTGACAGTGGTCAACACAGGTGCCTATGTGCAATTGTCCTGGCTCAATCCGCAGGGAATTCCTTTAAATCCAGCCATTGTCACCAATTTTCAACTGGAGGATGCGGGGGAATACACCCTCATGGCTACAGATACAGCCGGTTGCGGGATTACTGTATCCGTCCCGGTTAACGGCCATGAGCCCCCTAACCTGAGTTTTGACATTGAAGAAAGCTGCGACAGTGTGCGGGTCTACGGCACGCCCGACACGTATCAATACAGCTGGAGTACGGGCGCCATTGGCCCTGTTTTTACGACAGCTGAAGGCAATACTTACAGCGTCACGGTAACCGATGCACTGGGTTGTGCGGTGGTAAGAGAGGTGGTCACCCCGCAACCCGACGGCCCCGACGTGAGCATCGAAGTCTCCCATCCTTTTTGTCCCGGAGATTTTGGTACGATAGAAATCATTCCTGCAGACGAAGACCGGCCGATGATTTTTTCGGCGGATGGCGGCATGACTTATCAGCTTTCCGGAAGGTTTGAAAAATTGCTTCCCGGCAACTATACCCTTGCCGTTCAGGATGTGCTGGGCTGCATTCAGACTTTCCCGGCCAGTATTCTGACGCCGGATACCATGGGCGTGGAACTGAACCTGGAACGACTCGAAGTGCGCCCCAATACCCCAATTTCCCTGACAGCGACGACCGTAGGCAACATCCAGATCTGGCAATGGCTGCCGGAGGAAATTGACAGTGGCGGTCCGGTGACGGAATTTCCGGCACAGGGCAGTTTGGATGTACGCATTGTGGTACAGGACGACCGCGGTTGCAAAGCTTCCGATGGGTTCCGGCTTGAAGTCGTACTCGGCGACACTTACGCCCCCAATGCTTTTTCACCCAACGGCGATGGTCTCAACGATCATTTTACGCTATACAGCGACAATGCTTCCGGAGAAATCATAGCATCCATGAAAATCTTTAACCGCTGGGGGGATTTGGTTTTTGAAACGAAAGAAATCCCGCTAAATGCCGAAAGTTTGGGATGGAATGGAAAAGTCCGGGGTAAAATGGCCAATCCGGGCGTCTACACCTATCTCGCTGTCATCCGCTTTGGAAACGGAGTACTGCGAGAACTTAAAGGAGACGTGGCGCTGGTAAGATGAAAATTCGATTTGACCGGAAAGTGACTGAAACATCAACGATGAAGAAAATAGCATTCTTATTTATTACGGGTTTATTCGCAATGAGCGCTGCTGCCCAGCGGGGACTTGAACTGGGTATTGAGACAACAATAGGCCGTTCACACACCACTTTTCGAGGCGATCTGGCCACCATGGTGGGTTTTGAATCGCTTGAAATTTCCCGCGCCGATGTGGACACTGCTTTTGCGCGTTACGACCTGGATGCACCACGCTGGCTTAAAGACTTGTTTCCGGGCATCAGCATCGAAGTAGATCAGGAAGTCAGGCGCAGGCTCAGCCGTCCGATCAATTCCGTGCGCTTTTTTGCCCGATATGACTGGCTGGGCGCAAGCCTGTGCATTTCCGATCCACGCCTTGCAGAACAAGCTGAATCCAAAAAAATTAGTAACCAATTGAAATCCCTGCGTCTCTCTTTAGCAGGCGATGCGGAAGGGCTCGCTGCACATTTGGCAGCCATCGCCGTGGCTGATGAAACGCGTACCAAATCATTTTTCGCAAAAAGATACGATCTGGAAGCTTACGTAGATGTTAAACGCCTCTTTTTGCAAGACAAAGTGCTGGCAGAATGGGGCAACAAGGGCAACAACACGATTGACGCAGAGCTGATAACCGGCTTTCGCTTTACTGCCGACCCTTCTCCTGTGGTCGATTTGGGCAGCATTTTGTTTATCCGCGAAAAAATTGACGCGCTGATGGAGGGGGGGCTTTTGGCGCCGGTAGAAAACACGACCGACCGCATCGCGGATGCAATTCAGGAGGTGGTTTTTGGAAAATTCCGCGATCCGCGGGTTGTACCATCACTGGGCTGGTTTTTGCGCGGCTCTGTTCCGGTCAATTTCAATAACAAATTTTCAGTGGTTGCCGGAGGAGAATTCAGTGTGCACGAACACACTTCCATCAAAGGGACGAAGCCAATGTACTCGGTTTATGGGTTTCTGGGGGTTAGGTGGATGATGGAGCCTTGAGGGTTGTTCGTTGTTCGTTGTTCGTTGTTGGTTGTTGGTTGATGGTTGTTGGTTTTATGATTAAATAGGATTAATTTTTAAAATACGTTTATGGCTACACTACAAAGTTTTGAAGAATTGGAGTGTTGGAAAGCGTGCAGGCAAATTGTGCGATGGACTATGGAGGTGAGCCTAAAATTCCCCAAGGATGAAAATTTTGACTTAAAAGATAACATGAGACGGGCTGCTCGCTCGACTACTAGAAATATTGCCGAAGGTTTCGGACGCCATCATCACAAGGAAAACATGCAACATTACCGAATATCACGGGGGTCTTTGTACGAGCTGATAGACGATGTCATAACCGCATACGAAGAGCAGTACATCAGCGCAGAAGAATATGAACAGGGCAGACAACTGATTAATCGGTCCATTCAATTGATTAATGGTTACATCAATTATTTGAAAAGGCTAAATTAAGTAAGCTTTTCAAAAGGAACTACTCTTTTTGGAAGTCCGTAATCCAACGAACAACCAACAACGAACAACGAACAACCATCAACCAACAACGACTAAGTCAATCATTTTTAAATAACATAATCATGCGTAATATGAACAGGATAATTCTACTCGTCATTGGTGTACTGGGTTTGGTTCCTGCAGTGTCTGACGCACAACAAATCCAGCAACACGGCAACCGCCGCTACCTGCTCAATATGAACGATTCGCAACTCGATATAGGACTTCAAACGGCAACCATCTTTGCGCTGGATGACCGCGCAAGTCTTTCTTCAAATCCGCATTTCCAGGCGATGTGGAACCTGGTGAAGCTCGGTGCAACGCTGGAAACACTCCTCCGTGGCGCCGACGAACCGCTCAACGACATTGATCTCGGGCAGGAATTTGGCCGAAACGGCTACAACAAAACGGTGATCATGTTTTTTGTGCGCTATGGCTTTGGCGAATCATCTGACCTTAAAATACAACGCCATTTTCTCGAATTAGGTGTGAGCCCGGGTTATTTCCGCGAAGGCAAAAAAGGCATGAACCTGCACCTGGACTACCAGATGAACCTGGCAAAAACCGATTACGGCGCAGGCGCACAAAGCATCAGCCGTTCTTTCGATTATGAATTTTTTGCCGGCGCCCGGGTAGGCTTCGACGGTAGTTTTGCCCGTTCAGAGAGCGAGGCCGGTTTTTTCACTCACCTGAACAGTGAAATCCAGCGCATTGCGACTGAAAATGACTTCACCGCAACCCAATTGGTGGCCTTACAAAACCTGGCGGAAACCAGCCGGGTTCTGCTTCCCAAAGACGTAGGCGGAAATTCGTTCCATTTTGGCCCCATAGCCGGTGCACGGGTGTCCAAAAAAGTCTTCAAAAGCAGCCGTGTTTTTGCCAGCGGCATGGGTTTTTACGACCTAATGGACCTGGCCTCTCCTAAAAAAGGGGAAGAAAACAAACGCAGCCAGCATATTCTGTCGCTGTCACTGGGCTTTAATGTCACCATTGGTGCGGAAGGGAAGGCCAGAGGGACTACGTTTCAGAGTTTTTTTTAAGCTGTTTGATGTTTCGCGTGTCGGTCACTTCCAATGGATTCGATACGCGAAACAAAAGGCATCAGTATGGCCAGGTGGATGTAATCTAGCCTTTAATAACCGTTTCAAAGGGATTGACGACGCGTAGTCTGCCTTCAATTAATAAATTAGCCTGAAGATCTTCTGAATAAAGCGAAGCACAATCTCCTTCAAGAGCGGTTGCAACGATGAGACTGTCGAACCAACTAAATTGGTATCGCCCCCTTAAATCCAATGCCTTTAAAGTCAACTTGCTTCCCAAATTAATGACCGTACTTTGGATCATAATTTGTTCGATTCTAGTTTTTACTTCTATTTCTGATTTCTGGAATTTCTTTAAAAGCACATTAGCGACTTCATTGAGTACCTGGGCAGATACAACAATATGAGAGGACTCTAAAAGCAAAGCTTCAAGTATGTTCTTTTTTTCAACATCACGAGCATCTTCGCTGATAGCATTCAGGTAAATCCAGAGATTGCTGTCCCAAAAATTTTTATCTGGCATTGCGCTCTTCGCGATTAGGGATTTCAACTTTTTTAACAGGAATCGCATATTGATTCAGGAATTCCAGATACGACTTCCTTTTTTCCAACAGATCCTGGTCGGCCGTTTCATCTTCGGCAATTTGAATAGCGGCGCCTTGCTTTTTCAATGTATCTAATAAGGGGAGGAGCCATTCATACTCCTGCTTATTTTGAATTTTGATCGTAACAACCATGACATATTGATTTTGGAACGTCTACAAATATACAAAATTTATTGTTCAGATCGACAGTATGCTTAACTCAGACACACTATCTTTACCTACTTTGTATAACGCACACGCTGGAATAACAATTACCCAACTTAAATGCCTCTCCCGATCCTCCTTTTGGTGCTTTTTTCTTCTTTCCTCCATGCAGGATGGAATTATTTAGCCAAAACCATTCCGGGTGGTGGCCTCTTTGTCTGGCTGCTGGCGCTGGTGATGTCCGTCATTTTGTTGCCGGTATCGGTTGTCCAGATCTGGCATTTCGGATTCGACTGGACCACCATCAACGTCCTTGCTTTATTGATTACAGGCATCCTGCACACCGTCTATTTTCTGGTATTGCAAAAGGGCTACCAGGAAGCTGATCTTTCTGTTGTTTATCCATTGGCTCGAGGCACAGGGCCGGTCTTTTCAGGCATTGGCGCCTATTTGTTTCTCAATGAACAAATCCAGTATCAGGACATATTGGGTTTGGTATTTGTAGGCGCCGGCGCACTGGTCATCGGCGGATTCAGCTTCAGGCAGTTATGGCAGCCGAACGCCACAGCGCAAAAAGATTTAAGGGTGCTCAAGGGGGTATTTTATGGCATGACTACCGGCTTTCTCATTTCCTGCTACACCATTTTTGATGGTTATTGCGTTACCACGCTTGCGATTGCGCCTGTTTTGATCGAATATACCGCTCACCCTATCCGGCTGCTGCTTTTGTTGCCCCATGCCCGTAAAAACAAAGAAGGGGTTTGGAAAATCTGGCGAGAGCACTGGCAAAAAATATTGACCATCGCCATTGTCAGTCCCTTTGCTTTTATTTTGGTGCTGTATGCCATGAAAAGTGCGCCCGTTCATGCAGTGGCGCCGATTCGGGAATTCAGCATCGTCATCGGTGTGGTAATGGGAGCAAGGTTTCTGGCTGAAGAACAGGTTAAAACCAGATTAATCGGCGCTTTATTGATTTTGACGGGGATTTGTTTGCTGGCTTTGTATTGAACACAGGAAACGGCTGTATCCTCAAGAAACAGGCTGTTTTTATATTTTATAAAATCGGCCTTATATTTGAGAGTAAACGAAAACCTTCCGCTAATGAAAAATTACCGCTTCGTATTTGCCCTCCTGCTTTTGGCCCAGAGCCTTTTTTCGCAACAAACAGAATCGCCCGAGGCGAAAAGTCAGCGTATGGCCTGGTGGAAAGACGCTAAATTCGGATTGTTCATCCACTGGGGAATTTATGCCGTGGCTGCCGGCGAGTACAAAGGGCAAAAAAATTATGGCGAATGGCTGATGTACGAAGCGAAGATCCCCAGGCCGGAATACGAAAAGTTTGCGCCGCAATTCAATCCCGTTCAGTTCAATGCCGAAGATTGGGTGCTCTTGGCAAAAAATGCGGGCATGAAATACATTGTCATCACATCCAAGCACCACGATGGGTTTTGCCTGTTCGATTCAAAAGTCAGCGATTACGACATCATAGACCGCACGCCTTTCAAACGCGATCCTTTGCGGGAACTTGCCGACGCTTGCCGCAAACATGGTTTGAAGCTGTGTTTTTACCATTCGATTATGGACTGGCACATTTCGACTCCGCTCAATGGCCAGGTCACCAGGACGCCGAGCGAAATCAAGGCGGAATTTACGCGCTACCGCGACGAATACATGCTGCCACAACTTCGCGAATTGCTGACGAATTACGGCGACATCGGCGTACTTTGGTTCGACGGAGAATGGATAGACGAATGGACCGAAGAACAGGGCAAAGCGCTTTATCAATACGTCCGCGACCTGCAACCCAACATCATCATCAACAACCGCGTAGGTAAAGGCCGCAACGGCATGCAGGGCATGAGTCCTGAAGCTGCTGCGGGTGATTTTGGTACGCCTGAGCAGGAAATTCTGGAAGAAAAAAGCACCCTCGATTGGGAGAGCTGCATGACGATGAACGACCATTGGGGCTACAACAAAAATGATAAAAACTTTAAACCGGCAGAAGAGCTGATCTGGAACATCGCCGACATTACAGCCAAAGGCGGGAATTTTTTACTCAACGTAGGCCCAACAGCAGAAGGCCTGTTCCCTCCCGAATGCGTGGAACGGCTGAAAGCCATCGGTGAATGGATGGCAGTCAACAACGAAGCTGTTTATGCCTCCAGGCCCTGGACACACTGGCGGGAAGGCGAAAACATCCGCTATGCCTCAGGCGCAAACGGTGCGATTTATGTCTTCATCCGCAAAGTTCAGGGCGCCGAAATGACCCTGAAAAAGATCCGCCCTGAAGCAGGCAGTACCATTACCTTGTTAGGAAGTTCCAACCCCATTCCCTGGCGTCAAACACCGGATGGCATACAAATCCGCCTGCCGAACGGAAGCGCAAGCCCCTACCCTCTTGTGCTACGCATGCAGGGCAACCCCGAAACGGTTACCGCAACGCCGGTGATTGGCAAACAACCCGGGCAACACAAAAAAACGGAGATTTTTACCACCAGCACGGTCGTTCAGATTTCGGCAGAACCGGGCGCTGAAATTTACTTTACGACCGACGGCAGCGAGCCAAATTCAGGATCAAAACATTACCAAAAACCATTTGCCATTTCCGTTTCCAAAACCGTTAAAGCCATCGCCCGGACATCCGGAAAAATGAGCAGTGAAACGACGCAAATGGACTACCGGAAAGCGCGCTATGGATTGACTTTAGAATCCGCTTATGCCGATAAATACGCTGCACTCGGAGCGCTGAGCTTGGTGGATGGCGTACGTGGAAGCACCAATTTATACGATGGCAATTGGCTGGGATTTGAGGGCGCTGATTTTTCAGCCGTACTGGATTTGGGCGCTAAAAAAAGGGTAAACGTCGTGCAATTGTCTTTTCTCCGCGTGCTTCCTTCCTGGATTTTCCTGCCCCGAAAACTGGAAGTCTGGGGTTCAGACGATGGCGTAAATTTTGCCCGACTGGCGGAACAGGAAATTCCTGAAGCCGTGGAAGACGAAGCCAATGCGACACTTTCCTTTTCCATTCCATTATCCGCAAAGCACCGCTATCTGAGGGTTGTTGCCAAAAACCAGGGTACCTGCCCCGCATGGCACCCGGGCGCCGGTGGAAAATGCTGGGTTTTTACAGACGAAATTCTGGTAGAGACGAAAAGGAAATAGTGCCTGTTTTATCTATGGATGATCGCTTTCACCGTTGCCTTTTCCATCTCAGTTTCCAACGTCACGTAACAGGCATTGCCCGCCACGGTTCGGCTCAATTGACGTGTAACGATGTTTTCGCCGGGCTCAAGGTCTGTTAAGATTTCCCGATCTATGATTTTCCCGTTTCTGTCTGAGATGCTCAACCAGGCGCGCTTCGCTTCATTCAGGTGGAATTTGACGCTGAATCCGCCCCTGCTTGGATTCGGAAATACCTGCAATTGAAGCGTTCCGGTACTTTGCACATTCAATTCATGGGTTGCTGTTGTCGTATTTTTTACAACAAAAACCTTAAAAATCTGGCTGCTTGCAACACTCTCTGTACCTGTATTAATCCAAAATACATTTGGCGCCGAACTGGCAATGCCGCCGTAGATGTAGCCTACGAACAGGGTGTCAGCAGTCAGCTCATCCAGTTTTATGACGCCGTTCGCATAAGCCGGAAGCCCTTCCAGCGGAATAAACTCGGCCCCGGCCCCCAGCAAAGCAGGCATCTCCACCGGAAGTTTATACTCTGCCATTACGCCATCGGCGCTTCGCGTGACCCGGGCTATTGTTCTGACAAAAGGTACATTGTTGTCCTGAACCAGGGTGCCGAGGCTGTCGTAAAACTGCGCAATCCCTCCGAAAAAAACCGTGTGCATCTCATTGGCATCAACCGAATAGAGCGGCATAAAAGCACAATGATAGTGGTTGTAGTATTGCGAAAAAGCATCATTAACAGCGTATCCGCTGCTGTCAATGTTCACGCAGTTGAGGTAGGGTAAATCGACTGTTTTTTGAAAAACACCCGAAAAGGCAGTAGCGCCTTCCGATCCATCGGGCAAAATTTGCGGTGCAACGTTGTAGTCCCGGCGGTGCAATTGCTCTGTATCCGTTAACGGCGGCAAATGAACCACTGAAAGGCTTACGCCGTCATCATTGATCCTGAATTTGCGGATTTGTTCGGTATATTCCTGTGTAAACCCGGGGCCATGGTTAGGTCCCATGGGGTTGTACCGCCCTTCAAACCGTTGTCCTCCCACCAGGTTGTAAGTGTCGTATATTTTGATCAAATGCCCGCCTGTGACTGCAAACTGTGCATCGGCAATCTGACGAAAAAAAGAGGTGAAAGCAGTTCCGTTGACGACGGCATTAATGACCCCGGGAACATCCACTGCAGTTAATTTATCAAAAGTCACGTGGTCGCCCGCCGTATTGCTGTATCCATAGCCCCCGATGAGGTAAAGTTGATCTCCCTCCTGGATAAACTGCATGTTGGTCGAACTCAATTGCTCTCTGACGGAGACGGGCAGCGTTGTCAGCGGCGCCGACCATCTTTGCTTTAAGACCGGATCGACGACCAGAAGCTGGTTGTTATGGCCTGCCAAATCGAAAGAAGCAAAAGGCTGCCGCATGTGTAATCCGTCGAGTCGCCCCCCGATCAGGAGCCATTTGCCGCCGTGCTGACCAAAGGCATATGCCTGGAGTCCACCTACATTGGGTATGGATAAAGGTTCGAGGTGGATGTTAAAGGGGCTGGTTTGAGCGTTTCCTGTCAAAATGATTCCCGAAAGGAATAAGGAAAAGAAGAGCGACTTCATAACAAGAGTTTTTATTTTATTTCTTCAAATTCAACGGTTTCGGCTTTGGTTGCAGGTGTTCTGGAAGCAGGAACCGCACACCCGTTTGCGCCACAGCACCCGGTATTCGTAAGTGCCTGAAAAAGAAAAAATGCAGCAATTAATCCTGCAAAAGCATCCTGAGTCTGGATCGCCTGAACGGCAACAAAAGAGCCAAATCCGAGGCGCATCCAGCGCATAAAATGCCAACCGGTAAAAAGCATTTGATTGATCATAAGAAATTGATAATCATATTTTAAGGTAAAATTATTTCACCAGTAGTAAATGACTGTCTTCAACCCCATTTACCCAATGCTTCACCATGGGCTCAATGTTGACATAGTCACCCGGCAACAAGGTTTCTTTCATGCCTTTTTCATTTTCAAAAACTACTTTGCCCTGTATACAAATCAAAAGGGCAGGAACCTTGGTAATGTGCGCTTTCAAAAATTGGTCTGTTACAAGATGTAAAGCTGTCACAGTGCCTTCCGAACCTTTAAATAACGGAATGGCTGAGACGCCTTTTTCTTTGGGATGCAGTGCGATAATGTTCATAATGAAAATTTGGTATTGCCTCAGCAAATGCTCTTGCTGTGAAATATGTTATTACAAAGGTACCGGCAGGATACCCAACAGTTCGTGATGTTGATCACAGAGGCAGCAGATTGTGACGGAAAGAAAAGGATATCAGGTCTTGTAACAATAACGGGGTCCTATCTTATAAAAACCCTCTTTTTCATAAAAGTGGAGTGTTTTGGAAAATTCATCACCCGGAGTGGTCACTTCAAGGCGCTTCCAGTTGCGGTGTTCTGCCAGTTCTTTGACTTCAGCCACAAGCAACTTGCCGACGCCTGCCGAGCGGTATTCCGGCACCACATAGAGTTCATTAATCACCCCGTATTTTCCGCCTGCTGAAATCGACAGACATTCAACAATCGTCATAATGCCAACAATATCTTCGTCTTCGTTCAATGCCAGCAAGGTGGAATGGCTGTCGTCTTCCTCAATTTCAGCAAACATTTCATGAATGTCTTCGGCATCCGGACTGCCTTCCACTTCTTCAAAAAGGGCGGCCAGCAGTAAAGAGACGGCAGCGGCATCGGATGCATCGGCAATGCGGAAAGTGATCATGAGTTGTGGTTAGGTTTGAATTGCTGCAAAAGTAGTTTTTTTTTATTGCAGGAAGCAATGGTCCCTTGTTCTTCCGGAGTAAGAGGGAAAATTGTCCATTGCCTTGCGGAAATCCTCCATTTTTTACGGGGAACAAACACGGCACTTTTGCACGGTCAATCAGACATTCACATTTAATTCTAAAAAATGACAAAATTCACTGTTCCGACCAGGGTTGAGGTTAATGTAGACAATCAGGCTATTTTTGACACGCTGCAAGGCGCCCTTGGTTTCGTCCCCAATTTATACGCCACGATAGCTTATTCAGATTCGGCCCTGGGCAATTACCTGCAATTCCAAAATGGTAAAACATCACTGACCAAAAAGGAAAAAGAAGCCGTTAATTTAGTGGTAAGTGAGGTTAACGGATGCCGTTATTGCCAATCCGCACACACTGTTATTGGAAAAATGAATGGGTTTACGGATGATCAAGTGCTGGAAATCAGGAGTGGTTCTGCATCTTTTAATCCCAAATTAGATGCATTGGTTGCCTTGGCCAAAGAAATAACGGCTACACAAGGTCGCCCGAAGAGTGCCGTGTTGCAACAATTTTTTGATGCAGGCTATTCAAAAGGAGCTTTGGTTGATGTCGTACTTGCCATTGCCGACAAGGTCGTCATGAACTATGTGCACAACATCACCCAAATCCCGATTGATTTCCCCATAGCACCGGAACTTGAGGCGGTAGCAGTTTAGCGCTTGTTCGGGGTGTACCAGGGAGTTTGCATTAATTTTGAAGGATAATTCTTCTTTGACAGCAAACCTCTGATACCCCGCCGGACATTTTTTTTCAAAACAAAAAGACAACATGATGGACCATCAAAGGCCACCTTTGCCTCCTTTTACAGAAGAGACGGCAAAACAAAAAATTCAAATGGCGGAAGATGCCTGGAACAGCCAGAATCCCGAACGCGTGTCAAAGGCCTATACGCCTGACAGCGAATGGCGTAACAGAAACCAATTCATCAATGGGCGGGAAGCAATCATTGCTTTTTTGACAGACAAGTGGAAAAGAGAATTGAATTACAAACTAAGAAAAGAATACTGGGCGCATGCGGGCAATCGGATCGCCGTTCGCTTTGAGTACGAATATCACAATGCGGAGGGACAATGGTTCCGGGCTTATGGGAACGAAAACTGGGAATTTGATGAAAACGGCTTCATGGCCAAACGGTTTGCCAGCATCAACGATTTGGCAATCGCAGAAACTGACAGAAAATTCAGATAAGTACCATGGCAAAAAAAAATTGCAGCTATCGCGGACAGGGCTTAAAATTTATGCCCAAGCAGAAATCGAAACGAACTTAACAAATGAACACCAAGCAATCAGTTTTCACCTTAATCAATACCCAAAATGGCAACCTGGCATTCAAGTTGCTTTATTTTGAAGACAATGGCCATTTTGACCACTTGCAGCGCAATAATTATTATTCCATGATTTGGGTTACTGAAGGCCGGGGAACCATTATAGCCGACTTTTCAACCTATGATTTTGAGCCAAACGCTTTGTTTGCATTTTCTCCCTACCAGCCTTTTATGTTTTCCGGGCATGAGAACTTCAAAGGCGTTGCCATTTATTTTCATCCCGATTTTTTTTGCATTCACAAGCATCACAAAGAAGTAGCCTGTTCGGGGGTATTGTTCAATAATATTTACCAGCCGCCACTAACAATGATGGACGAAGTTTCGGTAAATACCTTTAATCTGATGATTGACCAGATACAAAGGGAAATGCAAAACCCTGCCCTGGCACAACATGAGCTATTGGTTTCTTATTTAAAAATTCTGTTGATTACCGGTTCAAGGCTCAAAACGCAACAGCACAAAACAGCCGGGGAAGCTATAGCCGGTAGCAGGGAACCTTTCATTTTGCAAAACCTGAAAGATGCTATTGAAACCCATTATAAAACCAAACACTCTGCCGGCGATTATGCCGACGTACTCAATATTTCTTCGAAAGCGCTGGCAAAAATCACGAAAACGCATTTCAATAAAACGCTTACAGCCTTAATTGCAGAAAGAATTATCATTGAAGCAAAGCGAGAGCTATATTTGACCAATAAATCTGTCAAAGAAATCGCTTACGAATTGGGGTACACCGACGAGTTCTACTTTAGCCGCTTTTTTAAGACCAATGCTGATGTTTCACCACAATTGTATCGGGATACCGTCGGATTTGGCAGAGGGGTGGGTGCATAACAACGATAAACGCTATATGAAAAAAATACTCCTCTTTGCCATGGCCTTAGTCCCTGCTTTACTTACCGCCCAAACGCACCCCAATATTCTCATCAGCGACGATTTTGACCCCAACGAGCCTTCCATCTGCCTCGATCCCAATAACCCGGCCCGCATTGTTGCCGGCGCTAACCTGAACAATACCTACTTTTCAGCTGATACCGGAAGAACCTGGACCGCTCAGACAGTATCGTCAGATTTTGGCGTCTGGGGCGACCCTGTCATTGGTGTGGATACCTCGGGAAGTTTTTATTTTCTGCATTTGTCCAACCCGCCCGGCGGCAGTTGGATCGACCGCATCGTTTGCCAGAAATCCACCAACGGAGGCCAAAGCTGGTCGGCGGGAACCTTCACCGGGCTCAATGGCAATCGCGATCAGGACAAGCACTGGATTGCCGTTGACCGGCAGACCAACCACTTGTATGTGACCTGGACGGAATTTGACTTATACGGCAGCAACAATCCGCAGGACAGCTCCCGGATTTTATTTTCAAAAAGTACCGATGGCGGCGACACCTGGTCGGCAGCAAAAAAACTGAACAAGGTTTCGGGCGACTGCATCGACAGCGACAATACCACCGAAGGCGCTGTGCCCTGCATTGGCCCCAATGGTGAAGTGTACGTTTCCTGGGCCGGACCTGCGGGACTACGATTCGACAGATCCACCGATGGCGGCGATTCCTGGCTGGAAGACGACATTAAAATTGACGACATGCCGGGGGGATGGGATTACGTGATTCCCGGCCTTCAGCGCTGTAACGGATTGCCGGTAACTGCCTGTGACCTGAGCAATGGACCGCATCAGGGCACGATATATGTGAATTGGAGCGACCAACGCAATGGGGAAACCAACACCGACATCTGGCTGGCAAAAAGCAGCGACGGCGGCAACTCGTGGAGCACTCCGGTTCGCGTCAACGACGACGCTACAAACCGGCATCAATTCATGTCCTGGATGACTGTAGACCAAGCAACAGGCTGGTTGTGGTTCGTATTCTACGACCAACGTCATTACACGAATGGGCAAACCGATGTTTTCCTCGCACTTTCCCGGGACGGCGGCGCAACTTTTTACAATTTCAAAGTTAGTGAAACCCCTTTCACGCCCGGCAGCAACAATTTTTTTGGCGATTACACCAACATCACCGCGCACAACAACATCGTTCGTCCCATCTGGACGCGCATGGATAACCCGGCGACCAGTGTGTGGACAGCATTGGTAGATGTAGCAGCCATACTGGCAACCGATACGAAAGAACAGGAGTCAACACTTTCTGAGTTGGGGCAAAACTTCCCCAATCCGGCGGCCACCGAAACCTGGATTCCTTTTAAAATCAGGCATCGAACTGCGGTCACGCTGCAAATCGCTGCTCAGGATGGTAAAATCCTGCGCACCGTTTTTGAAAATAAGATATTTAACTACGGAAAATACACGGAACGCGTGCCTTTGCGTGAAATGGGCCTCCCTCCCGGCACGTATTCGATCATTCTTTCCAGCGAAGGAAAGGTTTTGACCAAACGCATGGTGGTGATTTAATCAAACAGGTGTCGGACACTTCGGAAGTGTCCGACACCTGAACCTTACCAATCCGCCTAAACCTACCTAACTTACCTTTATTACCCAGACGTGGTTTGAAGCAGCTTTAAGGGAGGCTGGCACTGTAATTTCGACCGCATCTCCGGAGGCGCGCCACTTGAGGTTGGGTTTAGCGCCCAATAGTTGCAGCTTAGTGTTTTTTGAAAATGGAATTTTGGTCAGTTGCAGTGTTTTTCCGGGAAAATCAAACAAGAAAATATACCGGGTTTTGCCATCCTTTGATTCGGTATAACGGATGCCATCCCCTTCTTTGAAGACCGTATACATGCGCGTTCCGTAAATAGCCTCGCCGTTGAGATTCATCCACGCGCCGATCTCTTTTAAGCGCTCATAAGCCACCGGATCAAGTTCGCCATCGGGCCCCGGGCCGATATTCAGCAGATAATTACCGCCTTTGCTGACGATGTCAACCAGTTTTTCGATGAGTTCGTTGACTGGTTTATAGGTATCGTTGGGCACATAACTCCAGCTATTGCCCATGGTCATGCAGGTTTCCCAGGGATAAGGCAGCCCTTCATCCGGGATGTGTTGTTCAGGGGTGAGGTAGTTTTGTTGTTCGCCCGGCACAGCCCGATCCACGACGATCAATTTGGGTTGTTTTGCCCGAACTTCCCGCACCAAACGAGCCATGTCGATGTCCTGGCTTTGCGGATTGCGGGCCCAACGGCTTCCTTCGTAAACGTCGGCCATTTCCTTTTTCAGCTCTTCCTCTGTTTTTTTGCGCACCCAGCCACCGTCTAACCAAAGGATGTCGACTTTGCCGTAGTCGCTGACCAGCTCGTTGATTTGATTATGGGTGTAATCAGAAAATTGCTTCCACTTTTCCGGGTATTTTGGGATGGAATAATTGGCATTGCGATCGCTCGGCGGAAATTGCTTCCACCAGTAATCGTCACTGTGCCAATCGGGTTTGGAAAAATAAGCGCCAATCCAGAATTCCTTTTTGCGGAAAGCGTCAAAAATCTCCAGCGCGATATTGCGTCTTGGGTTGACGGAAAAAGGACATCCGGGGTCAGTAACCTTATAATCCGTGTATTTGCTGTCGAACATGCAAAAGCCGTCGTGGTGCTTGGTCGTAAACACCATGTATTTCATACCGGCAGCTTTTGCCGCTTCTGCCCATTTTTCAGGATTGAATTGGACGGGATTAAAGGTTGTTTTTAGGTTTTCATACGCTTTTACGTAGTCTGCATAATTATCGGCCACGCCTGGTTTCCTGGCCCCTGTGGCCCAACTCAGGTCTTCCGGACAAATGCTCCAACTTTCCACGATGCCCCACTGGCTGTAAGGGCCCCAATGCATGAGCAGGCCGAATTTCAGGTCTTTCCACTCCTCCAGTCGATGCTGAATGGCGGTATCCGGGTCGGGAAAATAGCTTTGTTCCTGCGCAATGACGGCCGAATTGGCAAAGCAGATCAGGAAAGGCAAGGCCCGGTAGAGGATTCGTTGGTGTCGTTTCACAGATGTATTTTGTGCAAATTTGCAATAAAAAAGACAGGAGGCCTGAGAATTTGGATCTTAAAAATCAACATCAGGCGTCCATATTTCAACAATCTCTCAAAATATTTTCAGCATGAGGCAACCCTTTGCTTTTCCGGAGCGTGTAAGGAGCGATGAACGATGCTAACGTTGATACATGGTTAGAGGGGTGCCGCAAACAGGACTCAGAATGCCAGCGCTTATTGTACCGGCATTTCTACGCTTATGCCCTCAGCATAGGTTTGCGGTACGCGCCATCTAAAGAGGAAGCCCACGAAATCATCAACGACGCTTTCGTTAAGATATTCACGAGGATAGACCATTACAAGCAACAGGGGCCTTTTAAAACCTGGATCGGGCGCATTATTGTCCACACAGCCATTGACCGTTACAGGGCGCTGTGCCGGGCACGGATTCAGGCTATGGGCGAAGAACAACTGACGGCGGTGGAATGCGCGCCATCCGCTTTAGATTACCTGTATCACGAAGATTTGGTCAACCTGATCCAACAACTGCCCACCGCTTACCGACTGGTGTTTAACCTACACGTAGTGGAAGGGCATACGCATGAAGAAATAGCAGAAATGCTTGGCATACAATCTGGAACATCCAAAAGCAATTTGGCGAAAGCCAAAGAAAAGCTCAAACGCCTGATCCTCGTTGCCTCGCTAAAGGAATAAAAAGATGGAAGACAATCAATTTTGGGACGAACTGGCTAAACGGCTCAGGCAGGAGCCGGCGCAGAACTTCAGGGAAGAAGACTGGGCGACTGTGCACCAGCGAATTCAGGTAAAAGGCAAACGCCGGGCGGTGTGGTTTTGGCCTCTGATCGGCGGACTGGTTTTGATGGGAAACAACCTCATCTGGTACCTGCTGTTGCCGCAGCTTACGGCATCATCTACAATGGATTCTACAGTTTTGCATACCGATACCGTCATTTTGATCCGGGAGCGCGTGGTTCACGATACCCTATGGCAACAAATATCAGCTCAGCCTAATCTGCCGGCGGAGCAACTACCCCTTTGGCGTCAACATAAAACAACGGCCCAAATCCAGCCCATCATCAACAAAACACCGGCCCCGGAAGCATTACCTCCTATTGGTCGAAGGACTGCTGCAGACAGACCAGAAAAGATGGCATCGGTGAGGGTACCGAATACGCCCTTACGCCCTCTTCTGTCAGAACATTTAGCCGTTATGGCGCCATTTACGGCTTCAATAATCCCTGCCCGATCAAACTACCCGATCGTTGCCAGGCGAACAACAAGTCTGCTGATCGCTGCAGATGGAGGCGGCGGCACATTTATGTCGGAAAAGTTATCCCGGATGCACCTCCAGGAAGCGGGAGCTTCCCTATATATCATGCCCGGAAAATGGGGCATTACAACCGGTTTGTTTAAGCTACATGCCAAAGAAAATCCACCCGCTGCAGGGCCTGGATTGGGTTGGCCGGTCGAATGTGCAACTTGCCCCGGACCCTCAGATTTTCCGGACAAGGTGAGCGTTCAATGGACATCGTTTCATATGGGATTGGCGTATCGCGTTGCTTTGCCAAACCGAAAAACCGAGCTGTTACTCAGTGTGGCAGGGCAATTGCGCGGTCCGGTGGAGCAATATCGGCATTTCAGATTTGAAGACTACGGCAGCACCCCCATCTTAGTGGACGACCGGTACCGGCAGGAATCCGGATTGTACTGGAATGGCTGGAGCAGCAGAATGTCCATTGTTCACCGCATCTCCGGCCATTTGGGGGTGTCGGGCAGCGTACATGGACGATGGCCGGGTGGCGTAACTCCGAAATTAGTACCTGCTTCCATAGGGTTGAATGCCGGTTTGGTTTGGTATGTCTGGCATTGATTAAATGGCAGCGTTTTTTCCGTAACAGGTTTCTGATTTTTCACTAAAAAAGCATCAATATGTTCAAGCAAGTATTGAGTGCTGCGCTTTTGTGCAGCATCATGGCCGCGCCGTCTCTGGCGCAAAAAACTGCCTTTTCAATAGGCGTTTCAATGGCGAATCCAAACGTCGCACACCCTTTTGAAAACCCACCCCAGCCGGGAGCAGCCAGCAACGTCATCGGGGGCTATGGAGGGATTCTGGAAAAAAACTACAGTACCAGCAAGTATGCGCTGGAAGGCTTAGTTCAGGTTTCTTTTTCCAAAGGGTTGCAATTGCGCCTGCGCGGCGGGTATTCGCTTCGGCAAACTGATTTTTTATCCATTTTTGGGACGCCTGAAGGGCTTCCGGTACAGGGTTCCAGAACCGTAGAAACGGCAAAAAGCTGGTTTCTGTCGCCCGGCTTTACCGGCAGCCATAGAATGGGAAAATTTTCCCTGAATGCCGGTTTGGAAATCCCGGTCTATTGGCTAAATCGGCTGGAGTCTTCCAATTCCACAACGGATTTGATGACGCCCGAAGCCGATGTTTATGAATATGTACGCTCTTTTCCTGGGGGCATGGCCTTCGGTATTGGCCCTGTTGGAGGAATTTCGTTTCATCCCATACCACAGGCCAGTATTGGCTTTGAACTCCGGAGTGCCTGGATGTACACGAATCTAAAAGGCAATTACGAAGAAACCTCCAATTGGTCAGGAACGCCAGTCACACAAGTTGGCACAGCCGAATCATACAAGCACAGCGGCATGAGCGATTTACAGTTTGCGTTGATGCTGCGACTGGCACTTTGATCGAAATTGCCGTATTCCGATCAGGGTATAGATTCCCGATGCGGGGCGGATAGCGCGCGCATCAAGAGCAGACAGGTAGCCCCTGATTCGCATGAGTCATACGAATCAGGGGCTAAAATGCTTTTAGTGACTGTTCTTACCACTTCGTACTTATCAAGCCAGGTTTATCTCAGCACATCTGCCTGAATGCTTGCTGAAGCTTAATCCACAGGTCTTTACTTCTGGGTTTATCTTACTTTTTGTTGCCGCCCAAAAAGTAAGCAAAAAGGCTCGTTGCCATAAGGCGCCCTTTTTTCACGTTTGGCCACAGATGTTATCCGGCGATTCGGTCTTTAACCTGATGTAAGGTTGGCTCCTCGACTCGCCGCTGATTTTTGCCTGGTATTTAAGTCCGCGCTCTTTGTGTATTAACGTCCGGTCTTTGCTTCTAATATCGCGCAGGTTTCTGAAAGGCAAAAAAAGGCGCCTCTCCCTCAGGCCAGCCCACCGCGAGCCGATCCACCTGTCGGGGCGCTGTATGGCAACAGGTTCACGACAAGCAGTAGTTTTCTGACAATCAGCTGTCCGCACCTTTGCATAGGATATCATAAGCTCATTATCAAGAGGGAGTCAGGTCGGGATCTGTTTCTCGTTTACAAAATTTCTGGTCATTTATTCCACTGCGCGGGGGGCCTGCCTGCATACTGTTTGACGGATGGAGTTTATGCAGGCTAGCGTTTTTGGTTACTTTTTTGGCGATGCAAAAAGTAACAAATATTCCTTGATTATTGAACTGTCAATCGATGAGCAAACTCCTCTTGAGTATCATAATCACCTTATTTTTGAGGTAAGGCTAAAAGGAATCAAGTATGTCTAGCCCCTGATTCACCTGACTCATGTTACTTCGTTTTCACTTCCAACAATTCCCGCAACCTAATGTCCTTGCTGGAGCTGCCGACCATAAGGCGAAAAATGCCCGGTTCAACCACCGTTTTCAGATTTTCATCCAGCATGGAAAGCATCGCGGGCGTGATGACAAAAAGGCATTCGTGCGCTTCTCCGGCTTTCAGTGAAATCCGCTGAAAAGCTTTAAGTTCTTTAACGGGCCGGGCAACAGAGGCGACCTCGTCCCGGAGGTACAACTGCGCAACTTCGGTACCCTCATAAGCGCCGGTATTTTTGATCCGGAAACGCAACTCGACGGAACTGGTATCTGAAATCGTTTTTTGGCTAAGCCGGCAATCCGAATATTCAAACTGCGTGTAACTCAGGCCATATCCGAAAGGGAACAAAGCCTGCCCCGTTCCGTCGGCATAATCATCGCCACGCCCGGTGGGTTTGTGGTTGTAAACGAGGGGAAGCTGACCCTCATGGTGCGGAAAAGTGACAGGAAGTTTCCCGGAGGGGTTGGCCTGGCCCAGCAATAATTGCGTAATGGCCTCACCACCAGCCTCACCCGGGTACCAGACCTGCAACACCGCGTTGACTTTTCCCAGCCAGGCATCCATTGTGATGGCACTTCCACCCACCAAAACCACGATGATGGGCTTACCCGTTGCGGCCAGTTGCAGAATCATTTCTTCCTGCCTTCCCGGCAAATGCAGGCGACTGCGGTCAGCAAATTCGCCTTCTTCAATCCCGGCCACAACGATCGCAACGTCGCTGTTTTCAACCAGCGCCAGTGCTTCCTGTATTTTTGCTTCTGTATCATTGTGAACCCCAATATTCCAGATCAGCCGAAACCAGGCATTTCCCGAAGGTTCTTTGTATTCAATGACGAGGTCAACAGCTTTACCTTTCTCAAAATAAAAATCGGCCAACTGAACGCTTCTCGATTGCCCGGTCCAGGCATCAATCAGCAATTTCCCGTCGAGGTACAATTTATAGCCCTCATTTCCGTCAATACCGATTTTAAAAGTTCCCGTTTCCGGCGCCCGGATTTTCCCTTTCCAGCGGCAGGAGAAGAAATCGTAGTTGATGGAAGGGTCGGGGCCGAACAAGGTCCACCGGAAATCAATCTTTTCGTCAATGCGAATCAGCGCAGGCTGGCCGCTCAGGGAAACATTGTTAAAGTATTCCCCGTGAAGCCCTTTTAGCTGCTTCCCGTTTGCTTCTGAAAACAAAACTTCACCCGGAACAATGAGCCAGTTCGTTTCGCTTCTGCCGCAACCGGGCGCATAGTCTACCGCTACATTTTCGCCGGCAAGCTGTTTCAAGCCATCCAGCAGGCTTGTCTTCCGGATGCCCGGGCCGCTGTATCCGCCCAACCTTGCTTCAACGGCATCGGTCCCGATTACGGCTATGCGTTTGCTGTTTTTGGACAATGGCAAAGCCTGTTGTGCGTCGTTTTTTAATAGGACGGCTGATTTCAGGGCTGCTTCCCGGGCGAGAGCGCGGTGTGCATCCAGATTTGGCAAATCAGTCGGGTCCCTTTCCAAAACATACGGCTGTTCAAAAAGTCCCAATTGAAACTTGGCCCGCAAAACCCGCGCTACGGCACTGTCCAATTTGGCTGCGTCGACTTCCCCTTCCAAAAAGGGCTTTTTGAAAAGCGGGTAGCTGTCAAATCCGGTTTGAAAAAGCACGTCCAGGCCATTTTCAACCGCCTGCTTCCCGGCATCTTCGTAGTCCGATGCCGTAAAGTGCAGCACATTGGCGCCGCCTGTAGCCCCGGCGTCTGAGATCACAAACCCGCCAAAACCCCATTCTTTTTTCAATTTTTCATTCAGCAGCCAATTGCTGGCCGTGCAGGGTCGGCCATCCAGTGAATTGTAAGCAGTCATGATGCTGCGCGCACCGCCCTCCTGCACACAGGCTTTAAAAGGAACGAAGTACGTTTCTTCCAGCAAACGTTCATTGTAATCAATCGGATAACTGTCGCGGCCGCCTTCGCCGTGGTTCACCGCAAAATGTTTGGGCGTAGTGATGATGCCTGCTTTTTCAAAAGCGCTGACATACGCTACCCCCATACGAGAAGCCAGCAACGGGTCTTCGCCGTAGGTTTCCTCTACCCTGCCCCAGCGCACATCGGTGGCGAGGTTCACGACAGGGGATAAAATTTGCCGGATGCCCCTGGTTTTGCATTCCAGCGCGATGGCCGTAGCCACTTCATGCACCAACGCGGTGTCCCAGCTGGCAGCTAAGGCAATGGCCTGAGGAAATGCCGTAGCGCCAGTACGAACCAGGCCATGAAGCGCTTCGTCAAAGGCAATGACGGGAATGCCCAGCCGGGTTTGCTCTACAAAATATTTTTGGATGGCATTGATCTTTTCGGCAGTCTGGCGGGCATTGCTGCCGGGCTGGTATTGCATCATTTGTTCACTGGCGCCATCACCTGCAGTGAGGGTATTCACCTGAAAACCAAAAATACCTTCTTTGAATTGATCCGGATTTTCACCCAGGTCGCCGGTGACCATAAACAACTGACGGAATTTCTCCTCAAGGGTCATTCTCTGTAGCAAATCCTGCACCCGGGTTTCAATGGGAAGGGAAGCATTCCGGTAAGGCAAGGTTGGTTGGGCAATTGAAGTTACCCCGAGCACGATACCGAGCAGGGTGAACAAGAAGTTTAAGCTGGAGGGAAAATTGCAGGCAGCGGTATGCCTGACAGCCCTTTTCGAGCACACCCATTTTAGCCTTAACCGTGGCTTTTTCATGTTTTTGTGAATTTTGGGGTGAAAACTACCGTTTTTTCGTTGGAAGTGGATGTGAGGGTGCAGGAAGGTGAGCAACCTGATGCCTTGTCCTGGGGAGCCTGAGCCTGGTGCTAAAAGGACGGAACCCACAATTCTGGGCATGTATCATCAAAGGCTGAGATGAGCAGTCTATAATAAAAAGATGTTGGGATTGGCAACAAACGAACACATGAGAACGCATTCAGCTCATTAATCCCTGTTCTTGTAAAATGCTAACGACTTCCTCTTCGCCAATTGCTGCAACAGCTGCTATTGTAGCTATATCAAGCCCCAGGCGGAAGCTGTTCACTACAACAGTTTTGGTTTTTTCCTCTTTTCCTTCTGCACGTCCTTCTGCACGTCCTTCCGCACGTCCTTCTACTTTAGCCGTTTCCAGTACCCCGTAAGAAATGGCGAGCTCCTTTTGATGAGCTTCGTACTGCGTTTTTGTATTTGCGTCCATGTTGTCGTAGTTTAATACTTGAGCAACTTTGTCTAAACCCGGTGCGCTATAATGCTCTGGCAGACTGTTGTTTTTTAGATAATAAATCCACTCATCCAGCGAATCTTTTGCTACATCATTGAATTTGTTCACTTTGATGATGTAGTATTCCGGGTAAAGCTGATAAGGCGTCGCGATGCCAAATATTTCTTTTTGCCGGATATTTACCTGCAAAGTATCGTTGGTGTGAATGCCCCTGAACTCGGTCGTACCGTGATATACATAATCATTTCCCTGGCCCAAATCAAAATAGACAATATTGATGGAATAGACTTTGCGTACTTGATCATAGGTATATCCCTCACTCATGTAGTCTGTAATGATCTTGCTGGCGCCAAACAACATACGCTGAAAATAATCATTTTCGCTATTGTACTGCAACTCGATCAAAATGAGTTCTTTGTGTTCGTTTTCGCAAAGAATATCTACTTTATTGATCTTATCATCCGCCTGCTCGCTGTTGCCCTCCGATTCAGGAATGTTCACGATTTTGATGTCCCTGCGCAGCAACACCGTCAAAAAGCCTTCCAAAACATCATAGTTGGCTTTTTGCCGCAACAACTTTTTGATGGCCCAATCAAAACTAACCAAAGGCCGTGCTTTCATCTGCTTTTTTTACAAAAATACGCCATTGAGGGTATTTTTGCAACATTGATGGGCCTTGTTACTTGAAGCGTGAGCGATCAAAGATCGCCACGAGCAGGATGTGAGGGTGCAGGAGTGGGTGAAGTGTTCACGAATTACACTGACTATTAAGTTAAACCTGACATGAAGAAATCGAAACTTCCCCCCTACCCCAGCGCCCGATCCAAATGCACATACCCACCGTCCACATGAATCAACTGCCCCGTCGTGTGGCTGGACTTATCTGACAATAAAAATGCAGCCATATTCGCAATTTCTTCGGCGCTCGTCATTCTTTTTTCGAAAGGGATTTTATCGGTAATCTGCTTCAGTTTTTCTTCGGGATTTTCAAAGGTGTTGAGCCACGATTTGTACAATGGGGTGAAAGATTCTGCGACAATGATCGCGTTCACGCGCACCCCGTATTTCAGTAATTCCACGGCCCATTCTCTGGTCAGGGCATTGCGGCCACCATTGGCTGCTGCGTAGGCAGATGTATTTCCCTGGCCCGTTTCGGCGGTTTTGGAGCTGATGTTGACAATGGCGCCTTTTGACGTAATCAACTCAGGCAGGGCATAATGTGCGATCAGGTAATAATGCACCAGATTTTTGTGGAGCGACGCCATAAAAGCTTCGTAGCTGCCGTTTTCCAGCCCCACCCCGTCGTTTACACCGGCATTATTCACCAATCCTTCAATGCGCCCATATTCGGCAATCGCCTGTTTCACAGCATTTTTGCAGGCCTCAGGCTGCGTTAGCTCGGAGGTGATGTAGCCGGCTTTGGCGCCTGTTGAAGTGATGGCATCGACCGCGGCGACATTGTCGGCTTCATTTCTTCCGATGATAACGGGCAGGGCGCCTTCATTGGCCAGTACGGCGCTAATGCCAAATCCAATTCCTTTCGCGCCACCGGTTACCAGAATCACTTTGTCGTTCAAATGTAGTTCCATCACAGTTTAGGTTAAATGATAAAATTTGACCGCATTTTCACCCCAGAGCTTGTTCTGTGCCTCCGGCGGAAATTGCGCAAAATAATCCTGAACAATATCGCAAATTTCCCCGTAAGATGCCGCCACCAAACAAACCGGCCAGTCGCTGCCAAACATCAGGCGATCCGTGCCGAAAGCATCGGCAAGCACATCGAGGCAATAAACGAAGTCCTGCTTTTTCCAGTTTTTCCAGTCGGCTTCTGTCACCATTCCCGATACTTTGCAACAAACATTGGGGAAAGCAGCAATTGCCCGGATGCCTTTCTCCCAGGCCGAAAAATCAGTGGATGTAAAATCCGGCTTTGCCAAATGGTCCACTACAAAAGGCTGTTCCGGAAACCGCGCAACGAAACTTGCGGCATAAGGCAAATGCCTCGGAAAAATCAAAATATCGTAGGTAAAATGGTAGGCAGACAGCAATCCGATCCCCCGGCAAAAATCAGAACGCAGCAAAAAATCATCCTCGGGTTCTGCCTGCACAATATGCCGGAAACCTTTGAGCTTGGGGAATTGAGCAAAATGCGCCAGCCGCTCCGCAATGTTGTCGGCTCTCAGGTCAACCCAGCCAACGACACCTTTGATAAATTCATGATTTTGTGCCAATTGCAATAAAAAATCCGTTTCTGCCTCAGTTTGGTCGGCCTGCACGGCGACGCAGCCCTCTATGTGATTTTCCGTCAGCAAAGGGCGCAGGTCAGCCGGCAAAAAATCCCGCTGAATCGCCTTCATCGATTCATTGATCCAGGCATCCTTTACCGGATGGTATTTCCAAAAGTGCTGATGGCTGTCTATTTTCATGGTAATTCAAATATTTTTTCCATCAACACCCATTTTTCACCGGGTTTGGCCCAGGGCAAAGCCTGCTGGAATTGCCACATCAGGGTCTCCCATTCCTGCACCCTGGGGTTGGCGGCGTCAGCCTGTGCTTTGGCCTCAAAAGAAAAGGATTCCTCCGCTTCGAGTACCATAAAGAGGCGGTTACCCACGCAATAAATATCCAGCAGCGTAATTCCGGAATCTTTGATGCTTTGAATGATATCCGGCCAAACCTGCTCGTGATGGGCTTTGTAAGCTGCAATCAAGCTGACATCATCTTTTAGGTCAAGGGCTAAACAATATTTTTTCATATTCATTAAGCGCTAATGAGGACATGCAATTGCAACTTGTTTGCTGCTTCCCAACCCCTCTATACCCAGTTCAATGACATCGCCTGCTTTCAGGTAAACGGGGTCTGGTTTTATCCCAAGGCCAACACCCGGAGGTGTTCCGGTGCTGATGACGTCTCCCGGGAGCAGGGTCATAAACTGGCTGAGGTAATGCACTAAAAAAGGAATTTTATAAATCAGGTTGCTGGTATTGCTGTTCTGATACATTTTGCCGTTTACCCGCAACCACAAAGACAGGTTGTTGACGTCTTCAATTTCATCCGGAGTCGCTAAAAACGGACCTATGGGGGCAAAGGTGTCGCAGCCTTTCCCTTTGGCCCATTGCCCGCCGCGCTCCATCTGAAAAGCCCTTTCACTGTAATCGTTGTGGAGACAATAGCCGGCCACGTGGTTCATGGCGTCAGCTTCTTCCACATAACTGGCTTTTTTGCTGATGACGAAAGCCAATTCCACTTCCCAATCCGTTTTGGTACTGTTTTTTGGAATGATTAAGGCGTCGTTTGGACCACACATCGCAGTAGTGGATTTAAAAAACAACACGGGTTCTTCCGGGATGGGCGCATTTGTTTCCCGGCAGTGGTCCACATAATTTAATCCAATACACACGATTTTAGAAGGCCGTGCAATCGGAGCGCCCAGTCGGATGGCAGGATCTACTTCGGGTAATTCCGGATTTCCGGCCAGAATGCCTTTTAAGGTTTCCAACCCTTCATTTCCTAAAAAAGCTTCGTCGTAATCGCGCACGAAGGAAGAGACATCCAGCCTTTTTTCTTCGATAATTACCCCTGGTTTTTCCTGGCCTGGTTCGCCAAATCGGATCAGTTTCATGTCTTGTTTTTTAATTCAAAAACGCTTATTCGAGTTTGCCATTTGCTAATTAGTGCCTGTCCATGTAGTCTGGTGTCTGTTCTTTAACTGCCTCCGGTAGGCAGGCCTGACTACCGGTACCACCAAGTTTCTGTTGCGCATACTTATTATGTGTGGCTGCATTGCTGATCGTTATTCTAACTGTCTCATGTCTACTACGCTGTCATTCCCGCAGGGCTACGGTTTACACACAAGTCGACAATTCGTTCTGTAAGTATTTGATTTTCAATGAATTACTTTTTTACGGTATAATTTACAAACCATTGAAAATCAATAAGTTGCCAAGATGTGTGTAAACCATAGCCCGCGAGGGAATCTGCAAAAGCGCGACAGTTGATTAAATTTAATTATAAATGAATGTATATTAACGTTTTAGACAAAATGACGCTTTAGCTTCAAATACACCACTAACTGATCCTGAAATAAATGAATGTATATTAACGTTTTAGACAAAATGACTATCAGCATAAAAACCACGAAGCACTTGGTACGACGTTGCAAATTCCCCGCGGGCTATGGTTTACACACAAGTCCGCAATTTGTTCTATAAGCATTTGATTTTCAATGAATTAATGATTTATGATATGATTTACAAACCATTGAAAATCAATAAGTTGCCAAGATGTGTGTAAACCATAGCCCCGCGGGAATGACAACCCTGCTGGGACCGGCATCCAAAAATGCGATATGCATAGCCAATGCTCGCCAGTAGAGGTAGTTAAAGACAGACACTAGTTATTCAACCTCGTAAACCCACCATCAATCGGATAATCACAACCCGTAATAAACCCGGCCTCATCGCTGCAGAGGTACAGTGCGAGGGCCGCAACTTCTTCCGGGCTCGCCATGCGCCCAATGGGCTGGGTTTTGGATAGTTTTTCGAACATTTCTACTTCCCGCCCCGGGTAATTTTTGGCAATAAAACCATCTACAAACGGCGTATGTACCCGCGCCGGCGAAATGGAATTACAGCGAATATTTTCGCTAAGATAATCTTTGGCAACCGATAATGTCATGGCCATCACGGCGCCTTTTGCCGTGGAATAGGCAAAACGCTCCGGTATGCCCACCAGGGCAGAAACAGAAGCCATGTTCAAAATGACGCCGCCGCCCGAAAGGCGCAACTGGGGAATGGCTGCGTACAGGCAATTGTAAACGCCTTTTACATTGACAGCCATGATACGATCAAAATCCTGTTCCGCGGTGGTGTCTGCTTTGCCGATGTGCGCGATCCCGGCATTGTTTACGAGGATGTCGAACGGACCGATTTTTTCAAAAGTCGCCAACACTTCCTGCTGATCGGCTACATTGCAAACATGGGCAAAAGCCTCTCCCCCATTGGCCCGGATCGTTTCAACCACTTCCAGAGCGCTCGCTTCGACCAGTTCGAGCACATGGACCATGGCGCCTTGTTTTGCAAACAGCATGGCAATGGCTTTGCCAATGCCGCTGCCGCCGCCCGTTACCAGGGCCTTTTTGTTTTGTAATGAAAACATGGCAATCCGTTTATCGAATTAAGCAATAGCTATCTGACGTTCTTTTCGTGCGTAAAGGACAATAATGATGAAGCAGACAAGCGGCACCACATAAGCCAGCTGGATGCCGGATTTATCTGCTATCAGCCCCAGCAAGGGAGGCAAAAACGCGCCACCCACAATCATCATCACCAAATAAGCAGCGGCAATTTCCGTTTTTTCTCCCATCTTGCTGATGCCTAATGAAAAAATAGTCGGATACATAATTGACATAAAAAACTCTACCCCCAGAAATGCGATTACGCCGGGCATCCCACCCACAAAAACAATGATGAGCGACAGGAAAACGCTGGCCGATGCAAACCAGGTCAGTAAGGCTGCCGGCGGGTACTTTTTCATCAGAAAAGCACCGGCATAGCGCCCGAGCATAAAACAAATCAGCAACAAACCCAGGAAAGTATTGGCGCGGTTCAGAGACAGTCCGGCACTTTTTTCTGCATAAAGAATAAAAAAACTGGACAGGCAAACCTGCGCACCAACGTAAAAAAACTGGGCAGCCATGCTGCGGCTCAATTGTGGAAATTTCAGCGGGTTGAAAAACCGGATTTTTTTCTGTTCCTTTTTCTGGCCATCCGATAGTTTTGTAAAAACAAACAACAGGGCAAATACCACTAAAGTCGCGCCAATGATCATGTAGGGGATTTTTACGCTGCCAAAAAGGTTGGAATAATACACGTCTTTTTCAGCCGCAGAGAGCAGCAGCAGTTCTTCGTCTTTTTTTACAAGGCCATCCGATAAGATCAATCGGTTCAGTAAATTGGTCGCCACCACAGCCCCCAATCCATTAAATGCCTGTGCAAAATTCAGGCGCTGTGAATAAGAATCAGCGGAACCAAATTCACGGATGTATGGATTCGCGGAGGTTTCCAAAAAAGTCATGCCACTGGCAACGACAAACAGGGCAAACAGGAAAAAGCCAAAAGACCTCAAATCGGCGGCAAGGGGAAACAGAAAGGCCCCCGCCGCTGCAAGCAATAAGCCCGTAATGATGGTGGTTTTGTACCCAATGCGCTTCATCATCATACCTGCCGGAATGGCCAGCAGGAAATAAGCCACCCAATAAGCAGAATCGACTAAAGAGGCCTGAAGGGTGTTGACGCCCGTTGCCTTTTTCAGGTGTGGAATCAAAACGGGCAACAGATTGGAGGTTATGGCCCACAAAAAGAACAGGCTGATGATGAGCACCAAAGCAAACACCGCCTTTTTTGGCGCATCTGCTGCTGAACCTGCGGTTGCTTTTTCTACTGAAGACAATGCCATATTGGTCAGGATTTAATTCAGTTTATGAATTGGAGCCGAGCATAACGCAGCGGACACTTAGCCACAAACCTGGCTTTGTTTGAGTTTAGTGTCTGTCTTTAAGGTTCGAGAGCAAGGCTTGTGAAGGCCCATGTTTCGACTCCGCTCAACGGCCGTTGAGCGGAGTCGAAACGAATGACCAATTTTGGGGCCGAGCATAACGCAGCTATCGGATCTTAAAGACAGACACTAATTAAACCCACCGTGCCCGGCATACAGACGAACCGGCCCATCCAACTTCACTTTCAACACCGTCACATAGGGATCCTGAGGCTGTTCCGGGACTTCAATATAAACCAGTCCCGGCACATGACTCCAGGATATTTTACCCACCACTTTGTGGGAAAGATGGGTGTCTGTGCCCAAAACCTCAATGTCTTCAATCTTATTCGACAGGCCCTTTATCAAAATATTGCCATTCAATTTCCCTTCCAGAAACAGATACAAAGTAGTGGAATCTTTCGACAAGGTCGTGGGGCCATAAAAATGCCCCTGCGCGATGCCGGGAAGGGTATTGAAAATTGCTTCGCCGTTCTTCTTATTCCAGGCCCCCAATTCGCGCAAGACATGAACCTGTTCATCAGGGATGGTGCCGTCAGCTTTGGGGCCGATATCAAGCAACAGGTTTCCGCCGTTGGAAACGACATCGACAAAAATCGTAATGATCTCATAAGGCGTTTTCCAGTTGTTGTCCGCAGGCTGATAGCCCCAATTGTTGTTAATCGTCATACACAGTTCCCACCAATTAAATTTTGGCCTCGAAACCGGGAAATTTTGCTCCGGCGTTTGATAGTCGCCATATCCCTGCAGCCTGCCATTGATGATCGATTTGGGGTTGTTTGCGAGAATCAGACGGCGTATTTTCTCAGATTCCCACTGTTCGGCGCTGTGTTCCCAATCGCCGTCGAACCACCAAAGGTCGGGTTTGAACCGGGTGTCAATTTCCATAATTTGCGCCTGAAAAAAGGCCCTGAATTGGTTCCATCGGGCATAATCGCTTTCTAATTGATACCTGACGCTGTCTCTGGTAAAACCGGGATAATCGGGGTGTGTCCAGTCAATCAGCGAAAAATAAGCCCCGCATTTGATGTTCCGCTTTCGCAATTCTTCAAAAAACGGTTTCACCACATCGCGTTTTGCCGGGGTGGCCTTCACGCTGCTGAGGTTGTTTTGCCGGGTGTCGTACAACGCCACCCCATCGTGGTGTTTGGTTGTCACCACGGCATATCTGGCGCCGCTTTCCTGAATCAGCGCTGCCCAGAAAGCCGGATCGTAGTTGCTCATGGAGAAACCCTTCAACTGCTTCATATAGTCGGAGTGGCTGATTTTTTTGTTGTAAAAACTCCAGGACTCATCAATGCCATTCACTGCATAAATACCGGTGTGTATGAAAATGCCCAGTTTGGCATCGGCAAACCACTGCATTTTTGTTTTGATGGAATCAGGTGAAACAGCAGATTGGGCTGCCAAAGCTGTGGCGCAAAAAAGGCAGAGAACCAGCCAAAGCGTTTTCTTCGTCATCATTGTACGGTATATTTTTTCATACCAGACCCTAATGTAAAACTTATCTGACATTGATTATCAAGAGGAGAAAAAAAGTACAGTTCGGACAGGTTGTTTTGCTGCTTTCAGGATGGAATTGACCAGCATCATAAAAGTGGTTGATGAACATCATCATCAGACCCGGTTCAGCAACCGTTCTTTGCGGGGATCATTTCGTTCACTTAGGCTGATTCCTATTCAAATGAATTTTAAAACCATCATTGAGCCGTTTCGCATCAAAACCGTGGAGCGAATCCGGCTTACAAGCCCTCAGGAGCGGGAAATTTTTCTCCAAAACGCCCATTTCAATCCTTTTTTACTGCATTCCGATCAGGTCATCGTTGATTTGTTGACCGACAGCGGCACTTCCGCCATGAGCAACGAACAATGGGCGGGCATCATGCGGGGAGATGAAAGTTATGCCGGCGCTTCCAGTTGGCTGCGCCTGGAAAATGCCGTCCGGGACCTTACCGGCTGTCCCTACGTTTTGCCAACCCACCAGGGACGGGCAGCAGAACATTTGCTGTACAGCCGCATCGGCGGACCGAATAAAGTATTCATCAGCAACACGCACTTTGACACCACACGGGCCAATATTGAATATTCGGGCGCCACTGCCCTTGACTGTCCCATTCCTGAAAACCGCGAGCCGACTTTGCTGCACCCTTTTAAAGGCAACCTCGATACCGGGCAACTGCTTGAAAAAATAGCGCAATTTGGCGCAGAAAACATTGCTGCTGTCATCCTTACGGTGACCAACAACAGCGGAGGCGGTCAACCTGTGAGCATGCAAAATGCCCGGGAAGTTGCGGAGATCTGCAAAAAATACCAGATCCGTTTCATCCTCGACGCCTGCCGGATTGCCGAAAACGCGTGGTTCATCAAACACCGCGAGCCAGGCTTTGAAAACGCCACTTACCGCGAAATTGCACAACAAATGTTCGCCCTGGCCGACGGCTGCATCATGAGTGCCAAAAAAGATGCGCTGGTTAACATGGGCGGCTTTCTTGCGCTGCGCGACCTCGATTTGGCCGTGCAATGCCGTACCGTGCTCATCATTACGGAAGGATACTCGACTTACGGCGGACTTTCAGGGCGCGATATGGAAGCCATTGCCATCGGTTTGGAGGAGGTTTTTGAGCCGGATTACCTGCATTACCGCATCAAAAGCACCGCCTACCTCGCCGAAAAACTGCACGAGCTCGGTGTCCCCATCATGCGGCCTGCAGGTGGCCACGCAGTTTATGTGGATGCCCGGGCATTCTATCCCGAAATTCCGCTTGATCAATACCCCGGTCAGGTGATGGTCTGCGAACTGTATCGATTGGGGGGCATCCGGTGCTGCGAAATCGGTTCCGTGATGTTTGGGAAATACGACGCCGAAGGTCAGCTCATTCCGGCAACGATGGACCTGGTAAGACTCGCCATTCCCAGACGGGTATACACGCAAAGCCACATTGATTACGTCATAGAAACTTTTGCCGAGTTGGTGAAGCACCGCGACAAAAAAACGGGCTATCGGATTACTTATGAACCGCCGTTTTTGCGGCATTTTACGGCTCGTTTTGAAGCCCGGTAGTGTCTGTCTTTAAAGTCCGATTACTGCGTTACGCTCGGCCCCAAAAACAGTCATTTACGCGAGTAAACTTCTATTTTTGGGGCCTTCACGCGCCTTGTCCTCGAACTCTAAAGATCAGACACCCACTAAATGGACAGACACTAAATAGTATCAGTCTTTAAAGTCCGACAGCTGCCTTATGGGCAGCCCCAAAAAAATCATTTACGCAAGTAAAAAATATACGCATGTCAAATCTGCTAGAAAAATACGACATCCCTGCTCCGCGCTACACCAGTTACCCAACCGTGCCGTATTGGGAAGCAGACCAGCTTTCAGAAGCAGAATGGATGGGCCACGTGATCGGGGCTTTTGAACGGGACAAACGGATGAGTCTTTACATCCACCTCCCTTTTTGCGAAAAACTCTGCACCTATTGCGGCTGCAACAAACACATCACCCGCAACCACGCCGTGGAATATCCTTACATTCAGGCAGTGCTGGCGGAATGGAAATTATACCTTGAACAACTTCCGGGCCGCCCTGTTTTGAGCGAACTGCATCTGGGCGGGGGAACGCCTACGTTTTTTCAGCCGGAAAATCTGCGGCAATTGCTGGAGACTATTTTTGCGACAGTAGACATGGCCCCGGATCGCGAGTTCAGCTTTGAAGCCCACCCGGCCAGCACGTCACGCGAGCATTTAGCTGTTTTATACGATTTGGGTTTTCGGCGCGTCAGCATTGGCGTTCAGGATGTGGATGAGCAGATTTTACACGTCATCAACCGATTCCAAACAACAGATGAAGTGCGCTTTGTCACCCAAACAGCCCGTGAAATTGGCTACGAATCGGTCAATTTTGACCTCGTTTATGGCTTGCCGCTTCAAAACCAACAGCACATTGTAAAAACCATAGAATTGGTCAGGGAATTGATGCCCAACCGCATCGCTTTTTACAGTTATGCCCACGTACCCTGGCTAAAAAACGGCCAGCGCGCCTATGATGAAAACGACCTACCCGATGCTGTTACCAAAAGAGCCTTGTACGAAACCGGCAAAAACCTGCTGGAAAACCTGGGCTACCACGACGTTGGCATGGACCATTTTTCCCTCGAAAATGACGCCCTTTTTCAATCTGCCCAGTCGGGCGCGCTGCATCGGAATTTTATGGGTTATACCCCGGTCTTTACCCCGCTGACCATCGGACTGGGTGTTTCCGCGATCAGCGATACGTTTGGCGCTTTTGCGCAAAATGTGAAAACAGTAGCCGAATACCAAAACGAAGTAGCAGCGGGCCATTTACCCCTCTTGCGCGGCCATTTTTTAACAGAAGAGGACCGAAACATCCGACAGCACATCCTGAATCTGATGTGTCGCTACCAGACAACCTGGATGCCGGATGATCCGGTTGCCGTGGTTTTGGCCAGGCTTGCCGAACCGCGGGCCGATGGCCTTGTTGAAATCGGGCCTACCGGGGTCCGGGTGACAGAAGCAGGCAAAGGCTTTTTGCGCAACATCTGCCTTGCCTTCGATGCCCGGTATTGGCGCAAGCAGCCAAGCGGGCAGGTTTTTAGCAGATCGGTGTGAGAGCCTTATTCTACTTGATTAATCAGAGGGAGGGTGCTCGCCCATACGATAAAGGAAAGCCCTTAATTCGAGTAAAATTTGGCGATTCAATCCTAAAGCAAGCACCGTAACACGGCCTGTTGCCGTAAGTGCTATGATATGGGAATAATCTTCGTTCCAACCAAAATGTTCTCCCCAAACTTGAGTGCGTGGGTTAAAAAATGGTATAAATTCTCTGGAAACCGGATCTGTCATACCTGTCTTGTCTGATTTTGCACCATTACAGCCCTGGCAGGCAATTACGAGGTTTTCAATGCCGTCATCTCCGCCTTTGCTTGTGGGAACAAAATGGTCAATCGTAAAAGGCTGAGGAGCAAAACGTTCCTGACTAAGGCAATATTCACAGCGCCATTTGGCCCGTTTCGCAACAAAAGCTCGGACGCTTTTAGGAATTTTCGTTTTTGACATCGCTTTCGTGGCGGATTCCAAGTTGCTTCATAACTTCCCTGAGTGTAGTCTTTCGTAATTCGGCTAATTGGCCCAATAATTTGAGGCGGCTCATCATATACGCTTCATTGGCTTCATTCAAAGCCATTAATTCTTCATGTTCTTCGTCTGAAAGCGTCGAATTTTCTAATTTGGAATCCAGAAAATTAAGTCTCTCCCATTTTTCTATAGGGAAACCCATGCTTATTTTTTCAAGCAAATCAGCTTCATCCTGCTGTATAGCCGGTGTTCGTTGCTTTGCTCGTCTGCGGTAAACATCCGTCAAAAAGCTTTGAAAAGTCTGATTATCGAGGTCAGCAACATTTTCGATTAAATCGGCCAAACTGGAATGGGTTTGCATCTTTAAATCTTTAGCATACAAAAATACGGTTTATTGAGTAAAATTGCTCGATTTGAGATACTGGAAGTTGTTTTTTAAACATTGGCCTTGCCTTCGATGCGCGGTATTGGCGCAAGCAGCCAGGCGGGCAGGTTTATAGCAGATCGGTGTGAGGGAAAGATTCAACCTTAGACAAAGTTTCGAGTCTACGAAGTATCGATTCCTTTATGCTCGTGTCTATCTTTACCGACCGGCTGACAGTTAAAAGTTATACACTGCCATAAAGCCCGCGCACCCAGCAACATGAAAAAACCCGGATTACACGAGGACCTGCTCATCAGAATTTCAGAAGGAAGTGAACCCGCTCTTGCTGAGTTATACGCCTTGTTTAAAACGCAGGTATACAACACCGCGCTCAGCTACCTGCAAAATACGACCGATGCCGAAGAAATAACGCAGGATGTTTTTGTAAAAATTTTCCAGTCGGCAGCCCGTTTTGAGCAAAAATCCGCTGTCAGCACCTGGATATACCGCATCACGGTAAACCAGTCGCTGGATCGCCTGAACTACCGCAAGCGGCAAAAGCGGTCAGGATTAATCGTCCGTTTTTTTGGGCGTGACGAACAGGAACCGGCTTTGGATTTGCCCCATTTCGACCATCCCGGGGTGCTGCTTGAACAAAAAGAAAATGCCCGCATCCTGTTTCAGGCGCTGGAGTCGCTGCCTGCTCAACAAAAAACGGCCTTCATTTTGAGTTTCGTGGAGGGATTGCCGCGCCAGGAAGTAGCAGATGTGATGCAACTGTCGCTCAAAGCAGTGGAGTCGCTGCTGCAGCGCGGTAAAGCCAATTTGCGCACAAAACTGGAAGATTTTTTCCCCGACCGAAGGATTTAATAAGAATTAACGTCTATTCAATTATGATGAAAAAGGAAAAATGGAAAGACGAGGTACTCAACAGCCTCGAAGGCATCAATCGGGCAGAACCCGACCCGGAATTGTACGCCGGCATTCAGGCCAAATTGGGTCAAATGCAGGAAAGCAAGCGGGTGCAACTGGTTCCGCGTCCTTATTTTTCAATCATCGCAGCTTCTTTTGCCCTGTTGATTTTCGCGAATGTATATGCATTGACCCGGCAAAAAAGCAATGTCCAGACTACCGATACTTCTTCGGTTTACCAATTGGACAATGGCAATTTCAACCTTTATTAATGAATAGACGATGAAAAAGGAAACTTTACTCACGATTGCCGTCATCGGACTCTTGTTGCTCAATCTCAGTACCCTGGGCTTTTTGTTGTTGCGGCGGCCACCACATCCGGATGGACCGGGCGGACCTCAGTCCCCGGGAAAGCACCTTGTGGAAAAGCTGCATTTTACACCTGAACAGCAAGGTCAGTTTGAGCAACTCAAATCGGCGCACCACGAATTGATGATGGAAAGTGACCGCGCTTACCACGATGCCCTGAAAAACTATTTTGACCTGCTGAAAAGCGATCCAGTCGACACCATACAAAGCGGCGCTCTGCTTGCCCGAATGAACGCAATTCAGGAAACAAGAGTCACGGCAACTTTTAAACATTTTGCAGATTTAAAAGCACTTTGCACCCAGGAACAAAAGGCTTATTTCGATGCGTTTCTCCCGGAATTAATCCGGGTTATTTTGCCGAAAAATGGCCCCCCGGGTCGGAGGGAGTAGATTCCGGGAATTTATGCTGACTTTAAGTTGGTAGCCCGCGCCGAGGCGGCAACTGAGCGAAGCCGAAGTTCCCGCCTCGCGTGTTCTGTTCTGCCGGGTTTTACCCGCATCATTCCAAATGTCTGAGTCAGGTTGAGGCCGCCCCCATCTTCAAATTTTCAAATTTTCAAATCCTCACCCCTTGCCCATTTGCCATTTGCAAATTTCCCTATCCCCTTCTCCACACCCCCTGTGGAAAACCCTGTGGAAAAAACCGCAACGCCGCGCATCGCTTTTTTTCTACATTTGCAGGCTATGAGATTAAAGCGACTGGAACTGAAAGGTTTTAAAAGTTTTGCTACCGAAACGACCATCCACTTCAATGAGGACGTCATCGGGATCGTCGGGCCGAACGGCTCTGGCAAATCTAATGTCGTGGATGCCATCCGCTGGGTGCTCGGCGAACAGAAAAGCAAAGAATTGCGCCTCGATCAGATGACCAGCGTGATTTTCAACGGCACCAAAAAACGCAAGCAAAGCGGCATGGCACAGGTGTCGATTACCTTTGACAACACCAAAAACCTCCTGCCCACCGAGTACCAGTCTGTCACCATCACGCGCACCCTGTACCGCACCGGCGAAAGTGAATACCGCCTCAACGGCACGCTTTGCCGGCTACGCGACATCACCACGCTGTTTCTGGACACGGGCATTGGGTCCAATTCCTATGCCATCATTGCCCTCGGCATGGTGGACGACATCCTGAACGACAAAGAAAACTCGCGCCTGAAAATGTTTGAACAGGCAGCGGGTGTTTCCAAATACAAAGTGCGCAAGCGGGAAACAATCCAGAAATTAGAAAGCACCACTGAAGACCTCAACCGCATCGAAGACCTGCTGCACGAAATTGACAACAACCTCAAAACCCTCGAAAAGCAGGCCCGTCGCGCCAAACGCTACCTCGAACTGAAAGCCGAATACAAAGAACTGAGCATCGAACTGGCCGTTCACCGCGCCGCAGAACTGAAAGAACAGCAAAAATCGGTGAGCCAGAAGGTGGAGCAGGAAGAAGACCGCTACCGCCAGGCAGAAGTGGAAGTGCGGCAACTGGAAGCAAAACTGGAAGCCGAGCGCAAAGCCAACCTCGACAAAGAAAAAACGCTGTCTGAACGACAACGCGACCTGAATAACCTGGTGGGTAAAATTCGCGGCATGGAAAACGACCGCAGGATGTTCCAGCAGAAACTGGATTTTCTGGAGCAAAACCGCGCTAAATTCGTCGAATCGGTGCAGGATTCCGAACGCCGGGCCCGCCAATTGCAATCAGATATCGAACATTACCGCGAAGAGGTTACCCTGGAAAAACGCATCGAAGCGCGCCTGGAACAGGAGCTGGAACAGGCCGAAATGACCCTGCAAAAAATTCGCGAAAGCCACGGCGCCCTCAAATCGGACCTGGATGCCGTCATGCAAAACCAGCAGCAGGCCGAACGCGCGGTGTTCGAGCTGGAAAAACAAAAAGCCATCAACGGCAATCAAATTGCCAATTATAAGCAGGAACTGGAACGCAGCAGCCAGGGAATGAGCCAGCGGCAGGTGGACGCAGCAACTTTACAGGAAAAAATCAGCGCCCTCGAAGCAGAAGAAAAGCGCTTTACGAAGCGGCTGGAGGAACTGGAACAGGTCGAAGCCAAACGCCTTGAGGCTTTGCAAACGGCAGAAAGCGAAAACGATGCGCTTACCAAACGCATCACGACCGTCAACCGCGAACTTGATGCCCGCCGCAACGAGTTCAAACTGACGAAAAGCATGATCGAAAACCTGGAAGGCTTCCCGGAATCGATCCGCTTTTTGACCAACAATAAAGACTGGAAAAAGGACGCTTCTCTCCTCTCCGACCTCATTTACGTGAACGAAGCCTACCGGGTCGCCATCGAAAACTACCTTGAGCCTTACCTCAATTATTATGTGGTGCAAAGCATGGAAGACGCCTACCAGGCCATCCAGTTGCTGAGCAGAAGCCAAAAAGGCAAAGCCAATTTTTTTGTGCTCGACGCCTTCCGCGACTACCAGGCGCCCATTCTCATGCTGCCGGAAACCCTGAACGCCATTGATTTGGTGGAAACCGACCCGAATTACCGGAACCTTTGCAGCTATTTGCTTGAAAATGTGCTGGTTTCGGAAAAAGAAGAATACAGCGGCGCCATCCCCGGCGACGCGGTGTTGCTGTCAAAAAGCGGGCAGTTGATCCGCCGGCGTTACAGCATTTCGGGCGGTTCCATTGGTTTGTTTGAAGGCAAAAAAATCGGCCGCAAAAAAAACCTGGAAATGCTGGAGGCGAGCATCAAAAAATCAGAGCGCGAAGCCGATCGCCTTTCTACGGATTTTTATACCCTCAAAGCAAAAATTGAAGGCTTAAAAACGCAGCAGACTGCCGCTGAAATCCAGCAGGAACGCGCAGCGCTGAACAGGCTGGTTCAGGAAAAAGTGTCTCTGCTCACGCGCATGGAAAGCTTTGAAACTTACCTGCGCGAAGGCAATGAAACCCGGCAACGCGCCACGGCAGCCATCCTCCAATTGGAGCAAAGCAACGCCGACATTGAGGTGCTTTTGCTGGAAAAGCACGAAAACGCCCGGCAGGTAAAAGAGCTGATCTCGAACACGGATGGCTCCTTCCGGCAGGTAGCAGAGCAACTCAGCCAGGCTTCAAGCGCTTACAACGAGCAAAACATCTCTTTTATCCGCCAGCAAAATAAGGTAGGAACGCTTCAGCGCGAGTTGTCTTTCCGCGAAAAGCAACTGGAAGAAGCCAACGCCGCCATGGTGGCCAACAGCAAGAACATCGGGCAAAACGAAGAGGAGGTGACACAGGTCGCCGATCTCATCCGGCAGGTGGAACTGGAGCTCCAGGCCGATTACGAGGTGCGCAAAGAACGCGAAGCGCTGCTCACAGAAGCTGAACAGAGCTACTTCAAAGCCCGCGGCGCCATCAATGAAATCGAAGACGCTTTGCGCAAAGCCAACAAAGTGAGCCAGGATACGCAACTGCTGGTGAACCAACTCAAAGAAAAGCTCAGCGACGTCAAATTCAAAATCAGCTCGGTGGGCCAGCGCCTCAACATCGAGTTCGGCATTTCCATCAACGACATCATCAACCGGCAACCCAATCCGGAACACAACGAAGCCGATCTGGCGCCCCGCGTAGACCGCCTGAAAGAACGCATCGATACCTACGGCGAAATCAACCCGCTGGCCGTGGAAGCTTACGATGAAATGAAAATCCGCCACGAAACCATCAGCGAACAACGCGACGACGTGGTGCAGGCCAAAGCTTCCCTGATGGAAACGATTAAAGAGATCGAAGAAACCGCAACGGCGCAGTTTCTGGAAGCTTTTGGCCAGGCGCGCCTGTATTTTATAGATGTTTTCCGCAGTTTGTTCACGGAAGATGACAATTGCGACCTCATCCTGCTCAACCCCGAGACCCCGCTGGAATCGAAAATTGAGATCGTCGCAAAACCAAAAGGCAAGCGCCCGCAAAGCATCAACCAGCTTTCCGGCGGCGAAAAAACACTTACCGCCACAGCCCTGCTTTTTGCGCTGTATTTGCTAAAACCGGCTCCCTTCTGCATCTTCGATGAGGTCGACGCCCCGCTCGACGACAGCAACATCACCAAGTTCAATAAAATTATCAAGAAGTTCTCTAAAGAATCGCAGTTCGTCATTGTTACCCACAACAAACTCACTATGGAGGCCGTGGATACGATCTACGGGGTGTATATGGCCGAACAGGGCGTTTCCGGCGTCAGCCCCGTCGATTTCCGGCATTTTGAAAATACGGGTGCGTTTGAGGTGACGCGGTAGTTTTTCAGCCCCTTTAGTCCTTGTACCGGAAATATCTTTTTGGATAACTTTTCCGATATAAAACAGGAATTTGCAACTAAATTGATCATCCTCAATTTCGTTACCCGGATACCGCACGCCACAATAGTTGGGCTTCCTAACTAACTTCATCCTTATTCTTCCGGAAAAAGATTTTAAATTAGCCGGACAGAAATACGAAAAACAACCAACATCATGAAGCGACACTACTCATTACTCCTCCTTCCGGCATTGTTATTCCTTTGCACGCCCATCTTTGCTCAGAAAAAAGGGAAATCCAAAACGGATACGCCCACTGCCGTTTCGGCGCCTATGTTTGACGCAGCGGCATTCAAAGCGCTCAAATGGCGCAACATCGGCCCATTCCGGGGCGGGCGTTCCAATGCAGTTTCGGGTGTGGTGGGTCAGGAGAATACCTATTACACCGGCTATACCGGAGGCGGCGTTTGGCGCACCGACGATGCCGGGCTGAACTGGCGCAACATTTCTGACGGCGCTTTCAAATCAGGTTCTGTTGGCGACATTGCCGTTTCAGAATCGGATCCCAACATCGTTTTTGTAGGCATGGGAGAACACGCCATTCGCGGAGTGATGACAACCTACGGGGATGGCATTTATAAATCGGACGATGGCGGCGCCACCTGGAAAAACATGGGACTGGAAAAAACGCGGCACATTTCCGACGTGGTCATCCATCCTCAAAATCCGGATATGGTTTACGTGGCCGCTCAGGGCGCTGCCCACGGCCCCAGCCCCGACCGTGGCATTTACAAAAGTGCAGACGGCGGCAAAACCTGGCGTAAAGTGCTGTTTGTGGACGAAAACACCGGCGCTTCCAGCCTGAGTATGGATATGAACAATCCGCGGATACTGTACGCTGCCTTCTGGCAACACCGGCGCCTGCCCTGGAAAGTGGAAAGTGGCCCGGGCTCTTCCATCTGGAAATCTGTAGACAGCGGCGAAACCTGGACCAAACTCAGCGAAGGTTTGCCTGCGGAAATGGGCAAAATCGGCGTTTCGGTCTCGCGGGCCAATTCCAGCCGGGTTTTTGCCATCGTAGAAGCTGAAAAATCTAAAGCGGGTCTTTACCGCTCCGACGACGGCGGCAAGCGCTGGTCGCTGCTAAGCAACGACAATGCCATTACTTCCCGTTCCTGGTACTATATGGAAGTTTTTGCCGATCCGATTGACGCCAACTATGTTTACGTGCTCAACGCCCCCATGATGCGCTCCATTGACGGTGGCAAAACTTTTAGCAATGTCCGGGTAGGGCACGGCGACACCCACGACCTGTGGATCAATCCCAAAAACAATAAAAACATGATCCTCGGCGACGATGGCGGTGGCGAGATTAGTTTTGACGCGGGCCAGAGTTGGTCTACGCTGAACAACCAGCCAACCGCTCAGTTTTACCGGGTAAACGCAGACAACATTTTCCCTTATCGCGTTTATGGCGGACAACAGGACAATTCGTCGGTGGTCATTAATAGCCGCAACAACAGTTTTGGCATCACCGACAAAGACTGGTTTGAAGGCCCGGGTTGCGAAAGCGCCTACATCGCTTTTGATCCTATGAACCCATTGGTGCTCTATGGCGGCTGCTACCAGGGCTTGATCGAAGCGTTGGATACCCGCACCATGGAACGCAAAGACATCATGCAGTATCCTTCGCTCAATCTGGCCAATCCGCCCAAAGAGATGAAATACCGCTTCAACTGGAACGCGCCCATCGTGGCTTCTCCTCACAACCCTTCCGTTATCTATCATGCCGGTAATGTGCTGTTTAAAACCGCCGACGGCGGTCTGAACTGGCAGGTCATCAGTCCCGATCTGACCCGCAACGACACTACAAAACAGGAAGTAGGCGGCGGCCCGCTGACCAACGAAGGCGCCGGCGGCGAAAACTACAATACCATTTATTACGTCATTGAATCTTCGCTGGAAAAGGATGTGATTTACACGGGAAGCGATTGCGGACTGGTACACCTTACCCGCGACGGCGGCAAAAGCTGGCAGAACATTACCCCTGCAGACTTGCCGGAATCCATGATTCAGTCCATCGAGGTGTCGCCGCACACCAAAGGCACGGCTTACATCAGCGCAACCCGCTACAAGTTCAATGACATGACTTCTCTCACGTATAAAACCGTGGATTATGGCAAAACCTGGACAAAAATAGCAACCGGCGTCAATGCGGATGATTTCATCAAAGTAATCCGGGAAGACAAAAAAGTTGCGGGGCTGCTCTACGGCGGCGCTGAACGCGGTTTTTACGTATCGTTCAACGGCGGCGCAAAATGGCAACAGTTACAGCTGAATTTGCCGGTGGTGCCCGTTACCGACCTGATCCAGCAAGACAACGACCTGATCGCCTCTACTGCCGGCCGCGCTTTCTGGATACTTGACGATGTGGCTGCTTTGCAACAGTCGAAAGGCAATTTTGGAGACGCCGCGTTGAAACTTTATACGCCAAAAACCACCGTGCGCTTCAGCGGGTTTTCACCGCCCTGGCTGCCCGACTACATCCCGGGTATTGGCCGCAACCCTATGGATGGTGTCATCCTCGATTATTATCTGAAGGAAAAAGCAGACACCAACCTGCTCACCCTCGAAATACTGGATGCGGCTGGTATGGTCATCCGCTCCTACACCAACAAAAAAGACGAAGCTTTTAAGCCCTACCCGGGTGGACCCTCACCAACACCCGTCATTCCTTCCGAAGCCGGCGTGAATCGATTTGCCTGGGATTTCCGGACCAAAGGCATTCCTGGAGTTCCCGGCGCTTTTGTTTATGGCGATTATAATGGTTATCGTGTGGCTCCCGGACAATACAAGGCTAAGCTCACTTACAAAGGCAACGTATCGGAAACGACATTCGATGTGGTCGCCGACCGGCGCCTGACGGTCAATCCCGCCGACTGGACAGCGCAGCAGCAGTTGCTCGACCGCCTGACCAATGACCTGCGCAACATGCACGAAGCCGTAAACAACCTGCGCAATGTCAAAAAACAAGTGCTCGCACTCAATGAGGCGCTGAAAGACATGGACGACAAAAAAGAACTGGTGAAACAGGGAGAAGAGCTGGTAAAAAAGATGGATGCATGGGAAGCCAACATCGTGGAAAGCCGCCAACGCAATTTTCAGGATGTCATCAACTGGCCCAGCAAACTCAATGCAGAGTTTTTTGACCTGCGCGGCAAAGTGGACGTTCACGATCCGCGCATCACGCAGGGAGTCCGCGACCGCCTCCGCGACCTGGAAGCGCAGTGGAATACCCACCAGGCATCGCTGCGCAATTTGATGGAGAAGGATGTGGCAGCATACAACCAGTTGTTCAGAGAACAAAATATTCCGGCGGTGATTGTAAAATAAGGCAATTGACTTTCTTCAATCAACTAAAAAAGAAAGATTTTTAAGAAACTAAATGCCCCCTTAGCGTCCTTAGCGTACCCTCCGCATCCTTAGCGGGACACTTTTCCCGCCAAGAGCGCTAAGGGCTCGCAGAGGCCGCTAAGAAAGCTGAATCATTCAAGCATATGTTGTTTAGTTCAAGCATTTTATGGCATTTGTATCCATGACTATAGTCGAACGCATCCTGATATAATAAGGAAGGTAAAAAATGCCGTACAAACCAGTTACGAAGGAACAAATCCAATTCAAAGAAACTGTCGCCCAGCTCCTGGATCCAACGACGGAAATCGGGGTGCAGCGCACAGCGGCATTCGCTTTTTATGACCTTTGTGCAAGTTTCACGAAGTGGGAAAATGGCTCAACAGAAGCGACCCAGCTCAACTCCGGCAAAGCCATTTCACCCGAAGATGCTGCCCGTTGTATTCAGGATTTTATACGCACTGCAAAATTTATACAAGGCCTGGAAGCCGCCATACTCGATCTGAAAAAGTGCTTTCCGGAGCAACAACTGAATCTTTTATACGCTGGTTGCGGCCCTTTTGCCCCCCTTGCACTGGCGATTGCTGCCAGCTTTAGTGCGGCAGAAATCCGTTTCACTTTGCTCGACATCCATCAGGAGTCGTTAGACAGCGCAGCGCATTTATTTCAGGTATTTGGATTGACCGATCGCGTGGCTGACTTTGTACTGGCCGATGCAACAACGTATCAATGGCCTTCTGATCGCCACCTGCACCTCTTGGTGAGCGAAACCATGCAACGCGCATTAGACAAAGAACCGCAGGTGGCGATTACCCAAAACCTGGCGCCACAACTTTGCGAGGGCGGCATTCTGATCCCCGAAAACATTCGGGTAGAAGCCGTGTTGTGCATCGCAGCAAAAGAATTTGAAGAGGATCCGAGTGCGAAATTCAGGATTCCGCTGGGGGTATTACTCGACCTGAATGCGGCAACAGCCAATACCGTTTCGTTCCAACCTATCTTGTTAAAAACCCCGGATGACCTGACCGAGCTTCCCCATTGCATGCTCTTCACAACGATTACCATCTATGGCGATCTGGTGCTGAATGCATACGAAAGCGGGCTTACCTATCCAATGATTTTTTATCCGCTTGGAAAAATCCGGGCAGCGGAGACACTCGAATTTCAATACCAAACCGGTAAAACACCTGGATTTACCTGCGCCCGTTTGGAAAAAGCAGAAAGCCAGTCCTGAATTAGTCTAGGCGAAGACTAAACAGCTCAAATATTTACTACCGCCGAGCTTCTGTTGCGCATATTTATTGTGTGTGGCTGCATTGCTGATCGTTATCTTATCTTTTATTCCCTAGCAGCTTGTCACTCCCGCCAAGGAGTCTGCAACAGCGCGACAGTTGCTCATTGATAATTCGATATATAATTGATAATCAGCGTTTTGAACCAAAGGCAATCAACCTGCACAACCAACGGCACTTTGTATAATGTCGCAGATTCCCTGCGGGCTACGGTTTACACACAAGTCGACAATTCGTTCTGTAAGTATTTGATTTTCAATGAATTACTTTTTTACGGTATAATTTACAAACCATTGAAAATCAATAAGTTGCCAAGATGTGTGTAAACCATAGCCCTGCGGGAATGACAACCCTGCTGTGACCGGCATCCAATAATGCGATATGCACCGTCTACGCTCGCCAGTACAAAATATTGATTGTCAGGCATCTACAAATTTATACCCCACCCCGCGAATAGACAAAAATCGCTGCGGGTTGCGCGGATCCAACTCAAAATATTTGCGGAAAGAAAGGATAAAATTGTCAATGGTGCGGGTGGAGGGGTACACGTCGTAGCCCCAAACAGATTGCAGGATTTGCTGCCTGGAAACGACCTCGTTTTTGCGGTCGATGAGCAACTTGAGCAGCATGGTTTCTTTTTTGGTGAGTGGGATGATGGCGCCGTCCACTTCCGCTTCGTAAGTGGCAAAATTGATGCGGCGCCCGTCAAATTCATAGGTGTCGGAGGTACTTTCTGCCCCCCGGCTGGTGCGGCGGATCAGGTTATTGACCCGCAACAACAATTCTTCCAGGTTAAAAGGTTTGGTCAGGTAGTCGTCAGCGCCGCGTTTCAGCCCCGTGATGCGGTCAAGGGCGGTGTCTTTGGCCGTCAGAAAAATGATGGGTACTTCGCGGTTGCTGAGGCGCACCTGTTCGCAAATCTGAAAGCCGTCCACTTCTGGTAGCATCACATCCAGCAACAGAAGATCAAAATGCTGTTCCCCCAATATTTTCAGTGCCTGACGGCCATTGCCGCTGGTCACCACTTCGTAGTTTTCCAATTCGAGGTTGAGTTTAACTACCTCCCGGATGTTCTCTTCGTCTTCTGCGAGAAATATGCGTTGCATGCGTTTGTTTTTAGTAGTCAAGGTTAAAGTAGAAAGGATAAAGTAGCAGGGTGCCCCCTTTAACCTTTCTACTTTAACCTTTAACCTTACTTATCTCCTGAACCGGCAAAGTTATCCTAAAAATACTACCCTTTGGATGATTGTTCAAAATGGCAATATCCCCGCCGTGTGCCAGAACGACCTCTTTCACGATGAAAAGGCCAAGTCCCGTGCCTTTGGTTTGGCGTGTATCTTCGTTGCCAATGCGGTAAAACTTTTCAAATACCCTGCTTTTCTCTTTATCGTCGATGCCGATGCCGTTGTCTGCGATTTCCCAGATCAAAACCCCATTGCTTTGTGCCAGACGCACTTCGATTTTCGGCGCTTCGGGCGAATATTTAACGGCATTTTCAAGCAGGTTGAGGGCAACGGAGGTTAACCCGGATTTATCGGCTCGAATGAGACTTATCGGCGTAGTTTCTTTAAATGAAAAAACTACCTGTGGGTATTTTTCCTGTAATTTCTGAACCAAATCGTGTAGGAGTTCGGAAAAATCGAGGGTTTCAACATAAGGCTGGTAAGCCGTTTCGAGGCGCGCTGACAGCAGCAGATCGTTCACCAGGTCGTTCAGGCGATCCGATTCCCGAAGCGCGCTTTGCGCTATTTTGTTTGATTGCTCTTTCGATAAGTCTCTCTTGAGAAGGGTCTCCAGTACCAGTTTTATGGAAGCAATCGGCGACTTCAGTTCGTGGGTGATAGACAATAAAAAATTGCGGCGTTGCCTGGCAGCCATCACCTCTTTGTGGTAGCCGCGGTTGATCAGCCAGATTCCGAGCACTAAGCTGATGATGAACACCGAAGCTTCGCCAACGATCATCCACTCCTGGCGGCGGTATAAGCTTGCCAGTTCGATGTAGCGCGGGTTTTGGTAAAATTCAGCGTCGTTGTTCACCAGGCCTTCGGCAACCATACCGATGCGCAGCAGGTCGCGTTTGGCCTGAAAAGCGTCGTTGTTTTTCACAAACAGCAACACCGACCACCATGCAAACGCCATCATCATGTAGGCGATGACGCCGTAGGACAAGAGCCGGAGTTGAACGTTTTGCTTCATAACAACTATGGATTAAAAACCACATCCAACGCTTCATTTACGCGGGCAGCAGCCGTTTCCAAATCCGCATCCGTATGTGCTGCCGAAATGAAGCCGACTTCGTAGCCTGAAGGGCCAAAATAGACACCGCGCTTCAAGAGTTCGAGGTGCAGCACCTTAAATTTATCCATGCTTTTCGGATCAATCTGATCAGCCGAAACAATGCGCTCTCTGCTAAAATTGATCCAGAAAACGGAAGCAATTTGCGGTATACTGACCTCGTAGCCTTTTGCATCGCAATGGCTTTGTATAGCCTGCACGAACGATTGGGTTTTGCGCTCCAGCGTCTCATAAAACCCTGGCGCCAGCAATTGCTCCAATGCCGCCAAGCCTGCCGCCATGGCTACAGGATTCGCGGAAAGCGTCCCTGCCTGATATACGGGGCCTTCCGGCGCAATATAAGCCATGATTTCCCGGCTTGCGCCGTAAGCCCCCACAGGCATTCCGCCGCCTATGATCTTGCCGTAAGTTACAATATCCGGCCGGATGCCATAGTGGCCGGCTGCCCCTTCAAATCCCACGCGAAAGCCGGAGATGACTTCGTCAAAAATCAGCATGGCGCCGTATTTATAGCATTTCAAACGCAAGCATTCCAGAAAAGACCGATCCTGAAGCAGCAGACCATTGTTAGCAGGAACCGGTTCAACAATGATACAGGCAACATCGTGGCCGTGTTCCTGAAGCGCTTTTTCCAGCAGTTCCGGAGCGTTCAGCGGCAAGACGATGGTTTCTTTTGCAAAAGATTCCGGTATACCAGCCGAAGTGCTGACCCCGAAAGTCACCAGGCCCGAACCGGCTTTTACCAGCAGCGAATCTAAGTGGCCGTGGTAGCATCCTTCAAATTTGATGACTTTGCTCCTTCCCGTGACGCCGCGTGCCAGGCGAATGGCCGACATCACCGCTTCGGTACCGGAACTGACAAAGCGCATTTTTTCAAGATAACGGTTGTTGCCTAAGAGCAGCTTTCCGAGCCGGTTTCCCCACTCTGTTGGCGCACCAAAAGAAAGCCCGTTGGAAGCCGCTTCGATCACCCGTTCCAGGATCCCGGGGTTGTTGTGCCCCAGAATCAGCGGCCCCCAGGAAGCGCAGAAATCAATGTATTCATTGTTATCTTCATCCCACAGACGACTGCCCTGGCCTTTTTTTATGAAGACCGGGGGGCCGGTGACGGAACGGAAAGCACGGACAGGAGAATTTACCCCACCCGGAAAATACTGTTTGGCTTCTTCAAATAAATGGCCGGAGCGCTCGCGCGAATAGTCTGGGTTCATCATAATTAGTCTAGTAAAACGCCTAAAGAACAACAAAGTTAGGGAACAGTTGGAGGTTTTCGGTCAATCTCCTGTCAGGACTTGGTAAAAGTATGCACCGCAACAAGTCTGCTAAAGTTTGAAAGTTTAGTCCATGTAGTCCTGCAAAAACCTTACCTTAGCCCAATAAAGTTTTGTTTGGCTATGGATATAGACGTTGGCGCATGCATTGCGGCCCTGCTTTACGAGCAGGATACAGTTAGCATTCCCGGATTGGGCGCGCTAGTTGGCCAATACAAGCCTGCAGCGATTGAGCACGTTCAGGGTAAGATCAGTCCGCCTTCCAAAGAATGGACATTCAATGCCAACCTTGCGGTCAACGATGGCTTGTTGATCAGCAGGCTCATCCAGAAATACCATCTTTCCCATCTGGAAGCGGAAAAACAGGTAACAGAATATGTTGCTCAGGTTAAACGAGCGCTGGAACGCCGCGAAATTGTCGTCATCCCGGAAGTAGGCCGGCTTTACCGCGACTTCGAGCAACAACTGCGATTTTTACCTGAGAATACCAACTTCAATACCGAAACATTTGGCCTGCCTACCGTGCAATTCTATCCCGTGTTGCGTTCGCAGCGCAGCCTTGAGCCGCCACCGATTCAACCCTCTCCTTCGGAAAATTTCAAAACCGCAGCGGTCGCATGGTTCCGCCGGTATATGAAAGTCGTCTCGATTGTTGGCAGCATTAGCCTGGTCACCAGCCTCTATCTGTTGTTACGCCCCGGCGCCAGCGTTCCTGAAAATCCCATTGCAGAAGCCTTGCCGCCTTCCCGGGTTAATGTCAGTCCTTCTTCTGCTTTGGAAAATCCGGGTGAAGATGCGCCTGCCGAACTCCCCGAAGTGCTTAATCAGGACGACAACAACGACGCGGATGAATCTGCCGCAAATACCGAAACCGATACGGAAAGCATTACGATGGCTCCGGAACAAAAATTCGGCATCATTGCTGTGGGCGCTTTTTCCAATGCAGACAATGTCAAACGCCTGATTTCCCGCCTTTATGAATCGGGATACGAACCGGTTACGGAAAAAAAGGGCCGTTTAACGCAGGTCAATGTGCAACTGGCCTATGAGAATGAAGCAGAACTGCAGGAAGCCCTGCAGAAAATCCGAAGAAAATTTAACAAAGACGCCAAGCTCGTCCAAAAAGGCAAGCGTTAAATTGTGGCTTTTGAGCGTCCCCAATGTTCTTAACACCCCGATTCCCTGATTTTTGTCCGGATTGCAGCCAACATGCTGAAAAAGAAAGTATTTGATAAATTTAAGCTGTGATTTATTATGTTTGATTTGTTAATTTTTTGTTAACATAAAGAAAAACCTCAAAAAAAATGTCCCGCATTTGAATAGCATCTATATCTTTGGGCAGTATTGAATCACGAACTTCTTTTTTTCATCAAAACATAATTGCTATCGATTGTAACGCTTACACTAAATAATTTGGTAATCCCATCACTCTTTAAAGTTATTTAGTTATGCAAGTTACAATGCTTAACGATCAGCAGTTAATCGCCTGCTATCTGGAAGGAAATGAGCGTGCTTTCGAAGAACTGCTCAACCGCCATCAACAGAAAATTTATACTTCCATCTATCTCTTTGTCAAGGATCAAAGTCTTGCTGAAGATATTTTCCAGGAGGTCTTCATTAAAATTGTTGACACCTTGAGGAAAGGGAAATACAACCACGAAGGAAAATTCCTGCAGTGGGCTATGCGTATCTCTTACAACATGTGCGTGGATTATTTCCGCCGCACCAAACGCCGCCCTCAGGTAGCGCCTACGGATACTTTCGACATTTTCGACGTGCTGCATGCACCCGATGACAATGCCGAACAGCACATCATCCGCAGCCAAACGCACGATAAAGTGCGCCACCTCATTGACATGCTCCCTCAGGAACAGCGCGAAGTGGTCATTTTGCGCCACTATGCCGACATGAGTTTCAAAGAAATTGCGAAACTTACCCGTGTCAGCATCAATACGGCTCTTGGCCGCATGCGCTACGCTTTGATCAACATCCGTAAAATGATCGAAGAGAAAGAGGCGGTATTGCAATAATAAACGTATCAGTCTTTTAAATAGCAGTTGGCAGTTTTGGGGCGCGAGCTCTGTAACTGCCAATTGCATTTTTGGGAAATAGTTGACAGTCTTTCATTTGGCAGTCAGCAGGGTCGAGTGTGCAAAGGATGGAGGCTTTGCTTCACAACGAGCTGCTTTTATAGGAAAAGTTGGCAGTTGCTGAGTTAGCAGTTGGCAGGATCAGCGTACAAAGGATTGGAATTCTGCTTTACGATAAGCTACTGTCATAGGGAAAATACAGTTTCTGAGCTTGCAGTTGTGATCATGCCCTTGATTTGTAAGGCGAGCATCCGCTACGCATATTCATTGTATTTAGCCGTATTCCTTATCGTTATCCTTTCTTTCATTCCTTACATGAATGTCATTCCCGTGATGGAATCTGCAACAGCGCGACAGTTGATAAAATTTGATTACAAATGCCTGTCTATTAATGCTTTAAACTCAAAGAAGGTCGGCGGAAAAACCTCGAAGCGCTTGGTACGAGGTCGTAGTTTCCTACGTAGATGACAAACCTGCGAGAATGACACGGAAGTCGCGAGCGACATTCGATAATGCGACATGCAGAGCCTACGCCCGCCGGCAGCAACCAGGATTATGTTTGCAAAATGCCCCTGCCAACTGAAAGACTGCTGACTACAAACCGTTTCAAACTATTCCCAGATGCAAAATCCTGCCCCCGCTGTAATTTACCGGATTGACGCTTTTCCCGATGACGATGCCATCTTCCGGAGCTTCATAAGTTTTAACCAGATCGCCAAAAACATTGCGCACCGTTGCTACCCGTTGCCCTTTCTCCAGCATGTCTCCCAAATTAGGCCGCACGGTAAGAATACCGCCTTCTTCTGCATAGAGCCAGTAAGATTTTTGACACAATACCGGCGGTCGGGTTGCCGGCATAATCGTGCCATCCATCATACCCAAATGGATCATGAGGTTTTGAATGCCCGTAAGCCCGGCACTGATGATCGTTTTCTGAAAAACCTGGGGATCACCCAATTCGAGGGTAATGGCATGTACGCCCTGCGCAGTTGCCGCTCCGCGCAAGGTGCCGTCTGAAGGCGGATTGTGAACAATGATTTGCGGATTATGGAGCAAGGCCATTTCACGCGTCTCAGCCTTGTCCATGTCGGCCCGGATGTAAAAACTGTTAACCCTACCGGAACTGGCTGTGTGTAAATCAACCAAATAGTCCATCTGTCCGACGATGCTGCTAAAGACGCCATGTGCATAAACCTCACTGGCAGTACCATCGGAACGCCCGGGCATGAGGTGGTTGAGATCGCGGCCATCCAGATAAAATCGTTCCTGCCGGAGAAAAGAAGGGGTATTCAGAACCGGAACCCCGAGTATGGTTCCGGAAAGCCGAAGCGGATCCAGTTGCCGGAACAACCTTTGAATGATGGGGATGCCATTGAGCTCGTTCCCGTGCAGGGCAGCAGTCAGTCCCAATGTTCTTCCCGGCCTGGCGCCGCGCACAACAATCACGGGGATGCAAACCGGTTGTCCCAAGCCATCTGAAATCACCTGAAGCCACAAGCGGGCAACTGTTCCCGGTTCAATGGCTTCGATGTTCAATTCCTGTACGATGGGAGCTTCTACTCCCGGCATTAACGGTGCTTGTTCCATTACTGTCGCTTGTTTTCAACGTTGTACTTTGGGCTGAAATGCAATCAGTCAGCAATTTCAATTTCCCGCTCCTTTAAATACGCACCGACATTGGCTTTGATGCCCGGCCAAAGCTCAAACGGCTTTTCCCAATCGCGCACCAGCCAATCTTTGTCCAATTCGGCAAGCAGAATTTTTGGCAGGCTTCTTTTTTCGGGCAATAGCTTCCGGCATCTTCTGTCAGGTTTTGATTTCAAAGATACAGGTTTTAGAGCAAGGGTGAAAGTCGTAAACGACAAATTTGCAAGACCTGTCCCGCTCAACAGGGAGGCAAATTGGCAATTTACCTGCTTTGCTCATTTGCCTTTTTGCCCAAACAACTCAGCTCAAAATCTCCGAAATCAACGCATCGTCATTGTTCAGCGACTTAAACAATCGCATCCTGAATTTGCCCTGCTTGTTCACTAAAGTTTGCGCCATTTGATCTATGGCTACCGTAGATAGCACCGTTTGGATATAGGCTTCAATGAGGTCGTCCAGGCCAATGCCCAACTTGTTAAAATCGCGGCGATCCATCAGCACCAGTCGTTCTGTATCGCTGCCCCAGGAGCCGTCGGGATTCTTAAATGACAGGTTGGTACCCAACATGTCCCAGGATTGCACCCCTTCTTCTATTTGGTCCTCCAGCGGCTTTTTGGCTCGGCGTGCATAAACGCACAATGGGCGTATGCCCTGGTCGGATGAACTGACCATCATGCGCAGGTCGGCGACATACGTTTTTCCTTTCGAGCTGGGAATGGTGCCTACATGGTAGAGTTTGCCTTTGGGCCCGGAAGAGCTCCAGTGGTAGTTCCCAATAAGGCTTTGGACAATGAAGCGGTCGTAGGGAAAATCAATCTCCATAAAAGCATCCAGTTCCTCCTTGCTGACAATGGTATATACCCCCTGTCCGGCATTGCTGTAGGGCACTTTTACCACAGCGTGGCCTCCCATTTTTTTCACCCACAGGGGCACTTCGTTTTTGCTGACGTCCCAAATGGTCTCGGGCACATTTATTTTGAGTCCGCTCCCGGCAAGTTCGGCATTGTATAAATCGTAGGCTTTTGCCGCTACCATCTTATTGCGCCCTCCGGCCAGGCAGGCCGTGATGGGGTTAAAAATTTTCGTTTTGCTATGCAGGGGAAGGCGATTCCAGGGGCGCTGGGTCAGGTAGCGAAAAGCCGCGCGTATTGGCTGCCATTGCTCTTTTTCGTCGCGGACATACATGATGCCCTTTTCAAAACGAACAGCAGGATTCGGTTCGTCGTCGTAAAAGGAAGCATAATATACCGGTTCTTTCATGACATCGGCAATAACCGCTGCGTACCCTGAAGCCTCTATCGGGTTTTTATCGTAGATGACGGCCAACGCCCCCGGAATATTGCTGCGTTTGTTTTTGCCGGCAAATGGCTTAAAAGAGCGTTCTACCAGCCAGCGATAACTACCCTGTTCCTGGCTGTCTTCCACCCAGGGCATGGATTTTTGGCCAGAAGGGCAGGAATTGTTCTCGATAACCACCATCTGGCGTTTCCCCCATGCGGAGGTAACGTTGAGCAAATCGGCACCTGCCCAAAAGAAATGTTTGCAACGATAATTCAGGATGTCTTTCAAAGCGCCGGCATCAACAGTCGGGTGCAAATGACAATACCGGTTGATGATGCGCTCCTGCCCCAGAAAAAGAAAAAAATTGACCATCGGGTGGATCGTTGCATTCAGCGCCTTGGGATACCAGTGATTCGAGGCTTCGAACTCCCCGGGATGGATCGTTTTGGAAACGGCTTTTGACTGGGGGACGGTTTCGTTCATGCAGTTGATTGTTTAGATTTTCGCCCAAAGTTATTCCGGCTTTGCCCAGAAAACAGGCCTGATTTTAAGATTTAACGTTCATTTTACACCCTAATGCTCCCGTTCTGCAGATTCAAAGACGTAACATTCAGAAAATGAATCGCTCACGCGTCGTAAAAAGATAAAAAAAATTACAAAAAAAAGAAACACAAACCTGTATCTATACGTTGAGTAGCTGCGTTAATAAACGTGATGACTGACATAATGAGGAAAGGTTTTCACGGTCAGTATTGAGTTTCTGGATATCAGCGTTTTGTACAAAAATATATTCGCTTTTTCTCTGGATTTCAGGCAGCCATTTTCCTTGATTCAACGTTGTTAGAAGAGAGCAACTGAACAAAATGCATTCATCTTGTTAAGACGCCGTTAAAAGGTGTCTTTTTTTTCAGAAATTTTTGAAATTTTCATTACATTGCAAGACTTGAACACTATATTTTCAGAACATCCAAATTCATAATTCCTGATGCCTGCCTTAAAAAGTACGAAAGAGCGAAATTTCTCCGAAGGGTTCGAAGAGTTTTGCGGAGAAGAAATGCAACCTTATGTTGCTTTGAATGCCGAAGGGCAATTGAACGACCTGACTCAGGCCAAACCTTTTGCTGATAAAGATCAAAAGGAAGTCCTTGAAAAGCCACGCAGACGCAAACCGCTGCTGCAACGCCTAGGAAGCTTGTTTCAATTCTAAAAAGTTGCTTTTAGAATGTGCGTGCGCCGGATATTTTCCGGCGTACGACGCTCGCTCTGTCCTGCCTAAAATGTGCTTCAAAAAAAATCTTCTCGACGGAGTATAAAAAATAATTAATTTCGCGCTAAAATTTGGCGCCTGTTGCCAAACGCAATCGATTTGTTTGGAAGATAGGTTGCCATTTTTATTTTACTTTTATCTTACATCAAAACAAGACAAGCCATGTCTGAAATATCCGGAACGAGCAGATACTCCGACGAAGAACTGGCGGAATTCAAGACCCTTATTACAACAAAACTGGAAAATTCTCGCGAACAACTCCAGCAGCTCCAGGAGCAAATATGGGAAATCACTGAAAACACCGGCGACGAACACGGAGGCGACTGGATGGATGACAGCAGCATCAACAATGAAGTGGAGATGCTCAATACGATGGCCATCCGCCAACGAAAATATATCCAGGATCTGGAAAATGCACTCGTCAGAATCAAAAACAAAACCTACGGGATTTGTATTGTGACAGGCGATCTGATTGACAAACGCCGCTTGCTGGCTGTTCCGACCACCACCAAAAGCGTGCTGGCGAAAAACGAAGAGCAGAAACAAACGGACGAAAAGACCATCACGAAGATCACCAAAACGCCTTATATCCAAAAGGCAGAATCTGAGACGCCTGCAACAGCTACGCCAAAGATCATCACCAAAGTGATTAAAAAGTCTTCTTCGGGTAATGCGGCAGCCAAGCCTGCAGCCAAAGACGACGACGACATCGATTTTGACCGCGAATTCAATGATATTGATTTCGATTACGATAAAGACGACGACGACATCTCCGACAACGAAGAAATCGACTTCGACAACTTCAGCGATGAAGATAAAATGTCGGACGACTACTAGTCTTTCCTTTCTTTGTCATCTATACTAAAAACGCCGGCGCTCCATCAGACGCACCGGCGTTTTTAGTTACCCCTTCAAGCCCCTTTTAAGGAAGGCCGGAAAAAAATATCGCAGTTTTATTAATTTTTTTCGCCGGAACCTTTTTCATTTTACCTTTTGTTGTAATTTTGCATCGCTTTAAACAGCAGCGGCATTTTTAATGCCACAAAGACCCATAGTGTAATGGTAGCACACCAGATTTTGGTTCTGTTCGTCTAGGTTCGAATCCTTGTGGGTCTACAAAAAAGGTCAGCGTTTTACGCTGGCCTTTTTGTTTTTTACCCCTTTGCGCTATTTTCCATGCCACTCTGGTTGCCATACAGAAATAACCTCCGTTGTTGTTGCTATAGCTCCCTCACACATCATAAGTAATCTCCACCCCTTCTCCGTCCGGGTGCGACTGACACGTAAGGATATACCCCTGCGCCACTTCTTCTTCGTCAAGAGCATAGCAGGCATCCATGGTTACTTTTCCGTTCAGCAGGCGGGCGATACAGGTCGAGCAGGCGCCGGAAGTACAGGAATAGGGCGGATCGTAGCGGGCGTCTATCAGGGTTGACAGAATTGTTTTTCCGGCAGGAACAGCCACTTCAACGCGTTTCTGGCGCAAATGAACCACCACATTGCCGGCTGCGCCGGAGCTTTTCCCGGTATTGTCGCCGGGTACGGCAGAAGAGAAGCGCTCGGCGTGAATGCGTTTTTTGTCGATGCCCCGTGACAACAGGGTTGCTTCCGCGGTTTCAATCAGAGCCCCGGGTCCACAGAGGAAGTACTCCGCTTCTTTGCCGCGCTGTGGGTGCGTTTCGAGAAACCAGGCAATGTGTTTGGCATCAATGCGCCCCGTTCTGCCGTCCCAGGTTGCGGCGCCTTTGCTGAACATACCCAACATGCCTTTGCCTTTCTCGCGCCTGGGCTGGCTCAGTACATGCACCACTTTCAGCTGTTCCGCATAGCGTTGCTCCAATTCATCAAGGCCTTCTTTGAACAGGATGCTGTCTTCGCTGCGGTTGCCGTAAAGCAGGTAGATGAAACTCATCGGCTCCTCTTCCAACACGGTTTTTATGATGGAATAGAGGGGCGTGATGCCGCTGCCGGCGCCAATGAGAAAATAAGTTTTGCGATTTCCGGGATCAAGCGGGGTGAAAAAGCGCCCTTCGGGCGGGTAAACTTCGATGCTTTGTCCCGCAGACACTTTATCGTTCAGGTAATTGGAAACCAGGCCTTTTTTGACGCGCTTTACGGTAACGGCAAGATGGTCTTCCAGGGGGCTGCTGCACATCGAATAGGCCCTGCGAACTTCCTGGTTATTGATTTGCAATTTAAGCGTAAGATACTGACCCTGTGTGTATTGAAAAGTTTCTTTTAAAGATTCAGGTACTTCAAACAGCAATGAAACCGCGTCTTCTGTTTCTTTTCGAACGGCTTTCACCGTGAGGGCATGAAATTCTTTGATCATTGTTTATGGTCGTTGAGTAATGTTATGGTCAAACAGTTTGTGGCCAATTGGGTTCATATTTATGTGTTTCTGGCTGTCCGCATCTTCATCTTTTCAAAACTTGTCCCGCCCAGGCGGGGTCATCAAATCACTCCCTCCGGTACAAAGGGTGGTAACTCAACACCGTGTCCCGCAAATAGGCTGTGTCCAGGTGCGTGTAAATTTCGGTCGTCAGGATGGATTCGTGCCCCAACATGTCCTGAACGGCTTTGAGGTCGGCGCCGCCCTCTATCAGATGGGTGGCAAAGGAATGCCGAAATGTGTGCGGACTGACATTCTTTTCAATACCGGCTTTTTGGGCGCAGTCCTTCACAATCATAAAAACCATAATGCGGCTGAGTTTTCCACCCCGGCGATTTAGAAAGAGGATGTTTTCACTGCCTTTTTTGATATCTTTTTGCAAACGCCGCACCCCCTGCTCGTAAAAGTGGATGTGCTTAATGGCTTCTTCGCCAATGGGTACGATTCTTTCTTTGTTTCCTTTGCCGATAACCTTAATAAACCCAACTTCCAGAAAGAGGTTGGTCAAACGCAGGTTGGTCAGTTCGCTGACGCGCAGTCCGCACGCATAAAGGGTTTCCAGCATGGCCCGGTTACGTGTGCCCTGGGCTTCACTCAGGTCTATCGAGGCCAGCATCCGCTGAATTTCTTCGTAAGAAAGCACCTCCGGAATGTGGCGTTCGAGACGCGGTCCTTCCAGCGTTTCTGCCGGATTGACGTGGATCAGATCTTCTGTCAGCAGGTACTTGAAAAAAGTTTTCAGTGCCGACAGGATTCTCGCCTGCGAACGGGCGCCCAGGCCCAGGCCATTCAGCCAGAATATGAATGCTTCCAGTTGTGCTGTTTCTACCTGAGCCGGACTCAATTCCTGACCCTGAAGCGAAAGATACGTAGCCAGCTTGCCTACATCGCCAAGGTAGGCTTCTATCGTATGCTCCGACAGCGCGCGCTCCAGCATCATAAAAGCCTTGAAACCATTGAGAGTAGGTTGCCAGTTCATCCTTGCATCCAATTTGGCCGCAAAAATAAAGAATAAAGCGCAATCGAAAGCGTTAGCTTTGCAGTTACACTCAAAAGCAACGTTGACTAATGTACAAGCTTATGTTTTGGCCATTCGGCAAAATTATCCCCGGGATTTTAACCCTTTCTATCCTTTTGACAGCCTGCGGCGATGAGACGCCATTTATTCCAAAACCGCGCGGCTACCCTAAAGTCGTTTATCCTCAAAAGGCATATCAGGCTTTCGACAAGGATTATTGCAACTTCACTTTCGAGTACCCGGTTTATGCTGAAATCCAGCAGGATACCACTTTTTTTGAAGAACGCCCTGCCCATCCCTGCTGGTTTGACGTTTACATTCCGGCTTTTGACAGCCGGGTGTATTGTACCTATTCTCCGATTGATAAGAAAAATACATTTAACCAGCTGAAAGCAGACGCTTTTGAATTGATGGACTGGCACAAGAAACGAGCCAACTCGGTCGAAGAAATCCCGGTTAGCCGCCCCGGAGGCGTCAGTGGGTTCATCTTCAGGATAGACGGGCCGGCGGCATCCCCTATTCAGTTTTACCTGTCTGACAATACGCGCCACTTCCTCCGGGGAGCGCTTTATTTCAATACCCAGGCACGCCCCGATTCGCTGGCGCCGGTTTATGAATTTGTAGAAGAAGATGTGTTGAAAATGATTGAAACCCTGAAATGGAATGACTAACTTTCCACAAGTGAGGTCGTGACTTCAGTTCACAGCCTCACTTTATCCAACTAACTGCCCTCCCCTCGGGGCCTGAACCCTTAAGCTATGTATCCGGATCTTTCCTACTTTTTTCACGATCTGTTTGGCACACAGCCTGATAACTGGACCTCTATTTTCAAAACATACGGACTTTTCCTCGTGCTCGCGATCCTTTCCGCCTCTCAGATACTGTATTGGGAGTTGCGCAGAAAAGCGGCAGAAGGCATTTTTACGCCGAAGCTTATCGAAAAAACGGAAGGAAAAAAACCGGAGTGGAAAGACTATGTCTATAATGCCATATTCGGATTTGTGCTTGGCTTCAAAGGTCTGTACGCGGTGCAGCACTTTGGGCAATTGCAACGCAGTGCCGACGAAGTATTGCTGTCCCTCGCCGGAAGCTGGGTTGGCGGGATCCTTGGAGCCCTCATTTTTGCAGGCTTAAAATGGGTAGAGGCCCGGCGCATACAGCATACAGAACCAGAAGTACGGACAGTAGAAGCTTACCCGCACGACCGCATCGGGGAAATTACCCTCATCGCAGCCATTTCCGGCGTTCTTGGCGCCAAGCTTTTTTATATTTTCGAAGATTTTTCCACCTTTCTTCAACATCCTGCAAAAACGGTTTTTTCCGGCAGCGGACTCACCATTTATGGCGGGCTCATCGGTGGTTTTATTGCCGTAAGCTGGTTTTTGCGCCGCAACCGCATCCCCCTGATTCCGGTATTGGATGCCGTTGCTCCGGCACTCATCATTGCTTATGGCGTCGGGCGCCTGGGCTGTCATTTTTCCGGCGACGGCGACTGGGGCATCGTGGCTTCAGCGCAACCTTCGTGGTGGTTTATGCCTGGCTGGCTGTGGAGCTTTGATTATCCCCACAACATCCTGAACGAGGGCATTGCACTGGATGATTGTACCTTCCGCTATTGCAAGCACCTAGCAGAAGCCGTCTACCCTACCCCGCTCTACGAAACGATCATGGCTTTTAGCATTGGCGGGATCCTCTGGTCCGTTCGGAAACGGCTCAAAATTGCGGGCATGGTTTTCTTCCTCTACCTCGCCCTCAACGGCATGGAGCGCTTTTGGATCGAAAAAATCCGGGTAAACGGCAAATACGACCTGAGCTTCCTTCAGGCTACGCAGGCGGAGATTATTGCCACGCTCTTGTTTATTACCGGTATAAGCGGAATGATTTGGCTGTGGCGGAAGAATCGGAAGTAAGGGGAGCAGGAATTGTTCCCGGGGCAAGGTGTTGCCACTAATAGTGCTCATACCAATCAAATCGCCCATGGACAATATTAGCCTTTTCTTTTTCCAGGTAATTCAGGTAGGCTTTGGCTACTGGAGCGTGTTTTTTTCCTTTCAACCAAATTAATGACCATACCGTTTGGATTGGCAGTCCTTTAACCGGGACAATCCGCAGATCTCCGTTCAGCAATTCATTCTTAATGCCAATTAATGGCATAATGGAATACCCCAAACCAGCCATCAGTGCCTGTTTTACGGCTTCATTGGAAGTCAACTCCATCCTTTTCCGGACAGGAATGTTGTTGCGCACGATAAAATCCTCCATGGTTTGCCGCGTTCCGGAGCCTTTCTCTCTAAAAATCAGCGGCAAGTCTTTAAAGCGTTCCTGAATGTCCCGCGTTTTTTTCAGCTTTTGTTCAGCGTTCCCGACCAGGAACAATTTATTTTGAAGCAAATCCAACTGTTCTATGTTTAGGGCAACGGGCAAGAGGGAAACCAAAGAAAAATCTACTTCATTGTTTTCCAGACTCTCAATCACCCTGTTTTTATTCGTTACGTCCATCACCAATTCAATTCCGGGGTGTTGTCTGATAAAACCCGACAGAAAATACGGCATGACATATTTCCCGGTTGATACTACCGAAATCTTTAACCTGCCTGTTAACTGCCCCTTGTAAGCGAGCGTTTTGAAATTAATGGCGTGGACCTGATTCAAAATATTTTCGGCCGCTTCTGCTATCTCCTTTCCAAAATCAGTGATGTATATCTTCCTTCCTACTACCTCTGTGAGTGGAATTTCAAACTGTGCCTGAAAATTTTTTAGCTGTATTGAAATGGCAGGTTGTGTCAGATGAAGCTCATCTGCTGCCTTGGTAACACTCTGTGTCTGAGTGATTTTCAGAAAGATCTGAAGCTGGTTCAAGGTATAATTCATAAAAATTATTTATGATTTTCATTACAAAGATAAATAAAAGCAAATGATTCAAAATATGCAGTTTTGCCCCGCGAAATAAAAAAGCAACCAAACATGACCGCTGTAAGAATACACATAACCACTTTTTTAAGCATTAGCGCCATAGCGGCCTGTATGGCAATGGCCTATCAGTGCAACAACATTTTGAGCAGCAAACTACTAGTTGCTGTAGCTGTGATAAGCAGCCTTTTATTCATTAAAAATACATCCAAAACAGAAGTACAATGAATTCAGAAAACACATTTAAGCTCATCGAAGGTACTTTCAGCGCAACTGACGCCAAAGAGATTATCCTGACGCTGGTAGAAGAAAAAATTCAGTTCCACAAGCGCAGATGTTTGAGCCATGAATTGAGATTAGGGACCAAAGACGACCCTTCATTGAAAAGGATCAATGCTTTGAAGGAAATGCAGGAAAAGCTCCAGGAAGTTTTTGAAACGGCAGAGCAAAACAACCATAAGCTGGTCATCAATGCATCCATAGACATCGAATCCAAGCCATAAAGGCCTGGGGGAAAGAAGGTCCGCATTTTCCCAAACAAGCTTTTTCCTATATGAACCTAAACCTGCTATTCGACAATCTTTCAAACCCGGCACTGCTTTTTTTCATACTTGGAATTATTGCTGTTTATTTGAAAAGCGATCTGGAGATACCGCCGAATTCTTCAAAGTTCATTTCCCTGTACCTGTTGTTTTCCATCGGTTTCCGTGGAGGCCAGGAGTTGTCTCACGAAACGTTTACAAGTGAAATTGCGTGGTCCATGTTGTTCGCCATATTCACGGCCCTGGTGATTCCCGTTTATACCTTTTTCATTCTCAAAAGGAAAATGAATTTATTTGACTCGGGAGCAATTGCAGCGGCGTATGGTTCCGTGAGTGCCGTAACTTTTGTAACGGCCGTTTCCTATCTGGAGACCCAACAAATGAGCCTTCACGGACACATGGTGGCCATTATGGCATTGATGGAATCTCCTGCAATTATTGCTGGTTTACTGTTGATTTCAATGTTTAACAAAGAAGCGTCCACGAGTATCAAAAAGCGCATGGCACTCAGACACTCTCTGACAAACGGCAGCGTCTTATTAATCCTGGGGAGTTTACTCATCGGCTTTTTAGCAAGCGCCAAACAGGCAGAAGGAATCAAACCCTTTACAGACAATATTTTTAAAGGGTTCCTGGCTATTTTTTTATTGGACATGGGGGTTTTGAGTGGCAGAAAATTGAATTCCTTAGTAGCCAGCGGGTGGTTTCCCTTTGCTTTTGCCATTGTAATTCCGGTATTGAATGGCTGTATTTTCGCCCTGCTCAGCGCTGTGATCACCAGCGACATCAGCAACCGCTTTATTTTTGCTGTATTGGCCGCCAGCGCTTCTTATATTGCCGTTCCGGCAGCCATGAAAATAACAGTCCCCCAGGCAAATCCCGGTTTATTCCTGCCGATGGCGCTTGCTGTTACTTTTCCCATTAACATAACCCTTGGAATGCCGCTTTATTTTCACCTTGTTCAAAGCTATTGAAGCGCATGCTTTGGCCTCCCCCATCGGCAAAAACATTACCAACTAAACAGATAACCCAATAAACATTCCCTATTTTCGCGCTCCGAACTTAACTGCGCATGACACCTAAATATTCAACGCTTCGTCAAATACAGGCCGATCTTCTTGTAGGTAACATGACCTGTGAAACACTGGTCAAATACTACCTGTCCCAAATAAAGGCCAGCAAGCGACTTAATATTTACATCGAAGTTTTTGAAGCGGAAGCGCTGGAAAAAGCCAGGGAACTGGATGCTCGTTTTCAGGAAAACCCAAAAGCCATGGGGCGCCTTTACGGCATGGTTCTGTCGCTGAAGGACGTTATTTGTTATGAAGGACATCCTGCTACAGCCGGTTCGCGCATTTTGGCAGGATTCACGTCGCCTTATTCGGCTACAGCCGTTGAGCGCTTGCTGGCGGAAGATGCCATCATCATTGGCCGCGTCAACTGCGACGAATTTGCCATGGGTTCTACCAACGAAAGCTCCTGTTACGGACCTACCCGAAATGCTGCCGATGAAACGCGCATTCCCGGAGGTTCTTCGGGTGCATCGGCCGTTTCGGTACAGGCTGATACCTGCCTGGCTTCGCTGGGTTCTGATACAGGCGGTTCGGTTCGGCAGCCGGCAGCTTTTTGCGGGGTGGTAGGCATGAAGCCGACCTATGGACGCATTTCGCGCTACGGACTCATCGCATACGGATCTTCATTTGACCAAATCGGCACCCTGACCCACAGCGTGGAAGACGCTGCACTTTTGCTGGAGATTATGGCTGGAAAGGACGATTTCGACAGCACGGCAAGTTCCCGGGAAGTAGCGCCTTACTCCAAACAACTGGATTTTGGCCGGAAAGCAAAAATCGCTTATTTCGGCGCCGCCCTCAATCATCCAAGTCTGGCCCCCGATGTAAAAGCAGCCTGCGATGACCTCATTGCGCGTTTGCGTGCCGACGGCCATGAAGTGGAGGCTGTCGATTTTGAATACTTAGACTACATCATACCCGCATATTACGTACTGACCACTGCCGAAGCTTCGTCCAACCTGTCCCGCTTCGACGGTGTGCGCTACGGGCACCGCAGTTCAGAAGCGCGCACGCTGGATGAGCTGTATCGCAAATCGAGGACGGAAGGTTTTGGCGTAGAGGTTCAGCGCCGCATCATCCTGGGTACCTTTGTGCTGAGCGCAGGTTATTACGACGCCTATTACGGAAAAGCGCAACGGGTGCGCCGCCTGATTCACGACCGTACGGCTGAAATTTTGAAAACCCACGATTTCATCCTGTTGCCTGCAGCGCCTGACGGCCCCTGGAAACTGGGAGAAACCATTGATGACCCTGTCACGATGTATTTAGCGGATATTTTCACAGTACAGGCGAATATGGCGGGAGTTCCGGCCATCTGTCTGCCACTTGGTAAGCACGACGACGGAATGCCTTTGGGAATTCAATTTATGGCAGGGAAGTTTTGCGAGGCGGATTTGCTGGCATTTGCGCATATGCTGAATAATTGAACGAAGTCTGCCCGGGGCAAAACGAAGTAGCATCCGCAATTATTTATCAAATTCCACTGTATGGCTTTCTTTAACTATTTTATTCCTGTCATTCCTAATCATAGGTATTGATAATCGTCCCATATTATTGTTGCTGCTAACTACAGATTAGTACCTAAAAATATAAAGAGCCTGCTTAATTATTTCACTTTTCTAAATAGCTTGCTTTTTGCCAATTTGCTCCTTGCCCTTTCGCCCGCCTTACAGAGGCATCACAGCGGCCACAAAATCTTCCACCTGCCAGGCATCATCCACCTTAAACTCGCCGATATGCGTTCGGCGCAAAGCCGACAAACAACCACCGCTATTCAGGGCTTTTCCAAAATCATAGGCCAGTGAACGGATGTACGTGCCTTTGCTGCAAGCCACGAGGAAGTCGACTTCCGGCATTTCTATTCGGGTAAGATCGAACGCATCAATGCGGATGTTGCGGGCCTGCAACTCGATCGTTTCGCCTTTTCGGGCTTTTTTATACAGAGCCTGTCCGTCTACTTTAATCGCTGAATACATAGGAGGCAACTGGGCAATATCGCCCAAAAACTGCTGCCGTGCCGCCTCGAGTAAGGCAGGCGTGATGTGGTCTGTCGGAAACCGGGCGTCAATTTCTGTTTCCAGATCGTAGGAAGGCGTTGTTGCTCCCAGAAGGATGGTGCCGGTGTAAACCTTTGAAAACCCCTGGTATTCGTGTAAGAGTTTGGTGGATTTTCCGGTACAAATAATCAGCAGACCGGTCGCCATTGGGTCCAGGGTACCGGCATGGCCTACTTTGATCTTTTTATCGCCCGTATACCGCCGCAGGGCATAGCGAATTTTGTTCACCACATCGAAAGAGGTCCAGCCTTTCGGCTTGTCCACCAGAAGGGTAATGCCTTTCAGGAAATCCTGCGGAGAAGGAACGTTCATATCAGGAATTAAAAGCGACATAGGCGATGACCGCCAATCCAGCCAGAATGCAGTAAATACCAAAATAACGCATTTTGCTGTTTTTAACCAGGCGTATCATCCACATACAGGCAAGCAGGCCGGTGATGAAAGCTGCGATAAACCCGGCAAGCAGCGGCCCTGTTCCAATGCTGGAATGAGTCAGATCGCCACTGAGAATGTCTTTAGCCATTTTGGCAAGGATGAGCGGAACCACCATCAGGAACGAAAAACGCGCTGCTTCAACGCGGTCTATGCCCAGCAACATGGCGGTAGAAATGGTTGCACCAGAGCGCGAAATGCCCGGGGTAATGGCAATGGCCTGCGCAACACCCACCCAAAAAGCATTCTGATTGCTTACCGGTCGGTCTGTTCGCGTAGCACGGTCAGCAATAAAGAGCAAAATCCCGGTAATCAGCAACATACAGGCCACAAACAGGATTTTTCCGCCAAAGAGTTCCTCGATTTGATCTTCGAAAAACAAGCCTACCAGGGCAGCGGGAATCATGGAAATGATGATTTTCAGCGAAAATTTGGTTTCCTCATTCCACTTAAACTGGAACAATCCGGCAAAGATCCGGGCAATTTCCCGCCGAAAAACAACAATGGTGCTCAGCGCTGTAGCGGCATGCAAAACGACGGTCATCAGCAGGCTTTCTTCCCCCACACTGTGGTCTCCGCTGAAATATTTGGCGATTTCCAGGTGGCCGCTGCTGCTCACCGGTAAGAACTCTGTCAGCCCCTGCACCATACCCAGTAGGATGGCGCGCAAAATTTCACTCATCGGTTCTATCTCTTGAAAATTGCAACAATCTCAACAACCAATCCTGCCAGAATAACAAAAGGCGCCAGCACCGTTCTGCGGAAACTGTAGATGATGCTGTCGTCCCAGGTTTCCGGATTGGGCATTTTACCGCCGCTCATCAACAACAAGCCGATGAAAATCAGGGCTATGCCCGCTCCCATCCAGATATAGGTTGTTTTGTTGAACACAAGTTCGTCTTTGCGGGTAGCAGCTGACGAAGTTGTGCGGGAAGCGACCTGTGGTTTTTGCGTCGGAACAACCACTTTTTTCCTTTGCGGATTATTGGTACTCATTGCTTGTTTAAGATTTTAGATTCTAGATGTCAGATGTCAGATCTAACGTCTTCTTTCAATACAGATCATCCACCCGCATCTTCAGGTACTTGCGCACCACAAAATAGGAACTGATGGTGTTGATCAAAATGCCCAGCACGACCAGGATGGAAAACAAGAGTGCAAAGCTATAAATATCCTGCAAGGTTTTCAGCTCTGGCAGGTCTTTTTGAACCCAGAAAACGAGGAGCAAAAGCGCGCCAATAGCCAGCAAACCACTGACAAACCCATGCAATATTGCGCGTTGCAGGTAAGGCCTGCTGATGAACTCCCAGGAAGCGCCAACCAATTGCATGTTTTTAATGATAAAACGGTTGGCATACAGCGCCAGACGCACCGTATTGTGAATGAGTACAATGGCGATCAGAATAAAAAAAAGGCAAATGGTCAGGGCAGCATAAGCAAAGCGCCCGATGTTGCCGGCAATGTTGTCTACGATATTCTCCTGATAAAAGACTTCCGTAACGCCTGCTTCGCGAAGGATGGCCTGTTCGATCCGCTGCAGGCTGTCAGGCGACATCCACGCGGCTTTTACATTAAAACTCAGCATGTCCCGGTAAGGGTTGGGCATGTCCAGTTTTTTAAAATCTTCGCCGAAGGTTTCCGCCATTTTTTGCGCTGCCTCTTCCTTGCTGATGAGTTGAACAGAGCCGGGCCTGGTAAAAATGCTTTCTTCAAGCCCCGATTTCAGGTTTGCTATTTGTTCAGGTGGTACAGCATCCTCCAGTTCAACCAAAACATTGACGTGTTCTTTGAAAGCCGTGACCAACCGTTGCGCGTATACCATGACCAGTCCGCAGAACCCCAATAGAAACAACACCAACGAAACGCTGATTATGGCATAAAGGTAGTTGGGCCTGGTTTCCCGAAAGGAAGACTTTGGCGGGGATGGCATTTTTTCGGTGTAGTTTGACATGGATTGCATATGTTGCGGTAAAAATATAATGTTCTAAGGAAAAAATGCGTTCTATGGCGCAAGTTAGTCTTCAAAACAGTATAACTATGAGATTCTTCATTCTGGCGGCTCTTTCCGCTATGGTTCTTACCCTGCAGGCTCAAACCACAATTCATCTTCAAAATCCTTCATTTGAGGGCGAAGCCCAGGACGCTACGGTACCGGTAGGCTGGCTGCCCTGCGAACCCGGCAGCACGCCAGACATCCTTCCCGGTCAATGGGGCGTTTATCAGGAAGCTTCTGACGGCGCCACATATCTTGGCTTAATCACCCGTGAAGACGGCACCTGGGAAAGTGTCGGCCAACGCCTTACCGAGGCTCTCGAAGCGGATGAATGCTATGCCTTTCAGTTTAATCTTGCATATGCCAAAACGTATGCCGGCTACAACAATCCGATAAAACTACGCGTCTGGGGCGGCAGAACCAAATGCCAGAAAGACCAGATGCTGTATCAAACCGGCTTCATCAAACACATCAACTGGAAAACGTATGAAGTTCGATTCCGGGCAAAACAGCCCATCAACTACCTCATCATTGAAGCTTATTACAGCGATCAGGACTATTCCTACAAAGGAAATATTCTGATTGACAAAATTAGTCCTTTGAAAAAATGCCCACGGGCGTAGCTTCGACTCCGCTCAGCTACCTTGCAGAGTGGGTTGTTGAGGGCGTGGTCGTTGAGAGTAGTCGTTGAACGTGGTCGTTGAGCGAAGCCGAAACGAACCTTGTACACTTTAACCTTACGAAGAGAAATGCCAACTTATCTCAAACGCACCCTGAAATATGTGGGGTTATTGCTGGCGCTGGTTTTGCTATACCTCGCCGTCGTTTTGATTCACGGTACAATTACCGATTACCAGCCGGAGCAGCGCATCCCGCTTGAAAGTACAAAACCTGCCGGAACAGCGGCAGTTTTGCAGGACAGCATCCTGCGTTTTGTCACCTGGAATATTGGTTATGGGGGATTGGGAGCCGAGAGTAATTTTTCTTTTGATCAGGGGCGAATGCTTTTTTCAGGGGGAGCAATGGTCTGCCCACCAAAAGCGCTTAGCGAAAAAAACAACGAAGGTATTTTTAAATTTCCGCCTTCCATAGCTGCTGATTTTTTCCTCTTTCAGGAAGTCGATATAGATGCCAGGCGCAGTTACGGCGTCAATCAGTTTGAGAAAATTGCAGCAGCGCTGCCCCAATGTTCTGCTACTTTTGCTACCAATTATTTGGTCGGGCGCGTCCCGTTACCGATACTGGAACCCTGGAATGCCTATGGCCGTGTACACAGCGGACTGGCGACTTACAGTCGTTTTCAGCCCATTGAAGCGGTGCGTTATCAATTGCCCGGCTCATTTTCCTGGCCAACGCGTATTTTCCAGTTGGATCGCTGCGCGGCCGTGTTCCGCTACAAGCTGAAAAACGAAAAGGAGTTGGTGGTGTTCAACATCCACAATTCCGCACATGACCGCAAAGGTGAGTTAAAACAGCAGGAAATGGCTTTTTTGCGAAACCTGTTTGAGGAAGAATACAAAAAAGGCAATTACGTGGTTGCCGGCGGCGACTGGAACCAATGCCCGCCGTTTTTCAGGTTCGACACCTTTATGCCCGGAAAAACACAGGGCTATACACAACTCAACATTGAAGACAACTTCCTGCCTGAAGATTGGCGCTGGGTTTACGATCCGTTGACTCCAACCAACCGGAAAGCCAAATTCACGTACCAGCCAGGGGAAACATTCATCACCATCATCGACTTTTTCTTGATTTCACCCAACATTCAGGCGCTGGATATCAAAACCCTGAATCAGGATTTCAAATTCTCAGACCACCAGCCGGTATGGATGGAGGTGAAGTTGAAAGGTTCCGACTCCCCGGCGCTGGAGGGGAAATAATTGATGATTGATGATTACATGATTTACGATTGTTGATGTAGGAACACGAAAATCAACAAGACAGTAGACTCCCACATCAAAAATTGAATTTCATCCCTGCCTTGCCGGCAGGCAGGAATCATCTATCATCAATAAAAAAAAGAAGGCAGATATCTTCAATCCTCCACTTCTTCCACTTCGTGGTGCATCAAAAACGCTTTCAAAAAACCATCCAGATCGCCATCCAGAACAGCATCGGTTTGACTTGTCTGGTGCCCCGTACGGTGATCTTTCACCCTGCGGTCATCGAGAACATAGCTGCGAATCTGCGAGCCCCATTCATTTTTCATTTTCCCGGCTTCTACTTTTTCGCGTTCAGCCTGTTGCTTTTGAAGCTCCAGTTCGTAAAGCTTTGACCGCAGCATGCGCATGGCCGTCTCCCGGTTCTGGATCTGGCTACGCTCCTGCTGACATTCTACCACCAGTCCGCTGGGAAGGTGCCGAACCCGTACAGCAGATTCTGTTCGGTTAACGTGCTGTCCACCTGCACCGCTTGCCCGGAAAGTATCCCACTCCAGGTCGGCAGGATTAACGTCCACCTGGATGCGATCGTCAATCATGGGGTGTACGAATACGGAGGAGAAAGAAGTCATCCGTTTGCCCTGAGAATTATAGGGGCTGACACGCACCAGGCGGTGAACGCCGTTTTCTCCTTTGAGCCAGCCATAAGCAAAATCGCCTTCAATTTCGATTTCGGCAGTTTTGATGCCTGCCATATCGCCGTCCTGACGGTTGAGTTCCGTCACTTTGAATCCGCTGCGCTCAGCCCACATGGTGTACATGCGCAGCAGCATTTCCGACCAGTCGCAGCTTTCAGTGCCACCGGCGCCGGCGTTGATTTCGAGGATGCACCCGAGTTCGTCTTCGGGGCGATTGAGGGTTGAACGGAACTCCAGTTCTTCAACAGCCTCAAGGGCTTCTTTAAACTTCGCGTCTACTTCCGCTTCGCTGGTTTCTCCTTCCCGGTAAAACTCATACAATACTTCAAGGTCGTCGACATGGCCTGCTGTGACCTGATATTGACGCACCCAGTTTTTATGCATTTTCATGTCCTTCAGCACCGCTTCGGCAGCTTTCGGATCATTCCAGAAATTGGGGTCGAGGGATTTTTGTTCAATCTCTTCAATTTGTATCAATCGTCCAGGGACGTCAAAGATACCTCCCCAAAACACCCATACGGTCTTTTAAATTCTTCAATTGCTCAATGGTCATGGCCACTATTTTTTATTAATTTGAAAATGAACTAATCCGGAGATGTCATAATCATAAAATCTTCAGATTAGTTCATTTTCAAATCCGGAATTACTGAGCTTTCACCAATTCCACGTAGAAAATCAACTCTGCTTTTGCAGGTATCACCGGAGGGCTGCCTGCTTCGCCATATGCCAGTTGGTAAGGGATGAACAGGAAAGCAGCGGAGCCTTCCTTCAACAAAGACAAACCTTCATCCCAACCCGGAATCACCTGGCCTGCGCCGATCGGAAACTGGATGGGTTCTCCGCGTCCGAACGAACTGTCGAACATTTTTCCGTCTTTGAGCACTCCGTAGTAGTGAACCGTCACCGCGTTGCCGGTTTCGGGCGCAGGGCCGGCACCTTCCTCCTGAATCATGTATTTTAAGCCTGAAGGGGTGGTTTTTAGCTGACTGGCTAATGCCCCGGAATTGTATTTCGCTACAACATCCTTTACCAAAGCTTCTACTTCCGGCACCCTGGCCATGGTCACTTCGGCCTCCTTCATTTTTATTTCCCGCTCTTTGCTTACCGCCTCCAGGTATTGCTCGTTCGTTTTGATGTCCATCATGACGATGTCATAGTATAACATCTTGGCGTCCTCAAAGCCGGCCGGTTTGTTTTTAACCGTGTCCAAAGGAATAAAAATGGTAGCGCTGTCGCCAACACCCAGGTTCCTGAGGACTTCTTCCACCGGAGAAGATTGCTTACCCGGTTCCTGAGGAGCATTAGGATCGGTCAACTGGAAGCGGGGCATTTCAGGTTGCATGCGCGTATTCATCACAACAGAATCGCCGTTGCGGACGTAGGCATGAAAGTAAACCCAGTCTCCCGGGTTTGCCTTGGCCGTTCCCGTGTTTTTGTGCACGATATATTCGTAGCCCTGGCTGGTCTTCTGCTTTTTCGGTTGGCAGGATGCCACTGCTATGGCGCCCAGCAATAACATAAACAAAGTGATTCTCATAAAAGTAAGTTATGAAATTAGTTATTAAGTTCTTTTTCGTATTCAGGCAATAATGCCTTAAAGCGCTTCATTGTTGCACTGAGGCTTTGAAAAGAAGAGCCGCCGGAGGCATTTTTATGTCCGCCTCCCTTAAAATGCTTTCTGGCCAGTTCATGAACCGAAAATTCGCCTTTTGAACGGAAAGACATTTTTACGATGGTGGGCTGCTCCATGAAAAAAGCTGCAAACTGAATTTCCCGGAGCCTCAGCAGGTAATTGACGATGCCTTCTGTGTCGCCCCGCTGAATATCAAAGGTTGCGTAATCTTCTTTCGTCAGCGAAATGATTCCGGTTTTGAATTCCGGCAAGATTTCCATACGGTTGTGCAGGCAATGCCCCAGCAAGCGCAACTGCTTCTCATTCAGGTTATTGGTAATAAGATCCTGCAATTCATTGTCATCAACACCCAATTCCACCAGCTCGGAAACAATGCAAAACAACTTTGGAGAGGTATTGTACTTAAACGAGCCTGTATCGGTCACAATGCCGGTATATATACAATCGCCAATCGTGCGGTTAATCGCATTTTTATCCCCAAGCGCGCAAATAAAATCATAAATCATCTCGCAGGTAGAACTGGCAGACGTATCAGAAATGATGAAATCGGCCGCTGGTTCCGGATACAGATGGTGGTCAATCATGATCTTGCGCATCTTAAGCGCGTCGAGGACTTCCCCCAGCTTGTCAATGCGGTCAATGGAATTGAAGTCCAGATAAAACGCCACCTGTGCTTTTTCCGCAATAGCCCTGCATTCATCGGGGTGGTTGTCAAAATCGATAATACGGCTCACATCGGGCAGCCAACTAAAAAAATCAGGATAATCGGAAGGAAACAGGATTTGCACCTGATGTCCCGACTGCACCAAATAGTGGTAAAGGGCGAGCGAAGCGCCAAGGGCGTCGCCGTCAGGATTGCGGTGAGAGGTTATGACGATATCTTTGGGCGAGGCCAAAAGAGATCGAATTTCACTAATGTATTCCATGCGCTTGCTATAATCAGGATGCGAAATTAGAAATTGTTGGGGAAATATTGAGTGATTCTTACCTTTGCGGCGTTTTTTAAAATTCTGATGCTTTCTCATCCACACAACAACAGTAATATGACAGGTACTCGCACATTCACCATGATCAAACCCGACGCAGTAGCAGCGGGGAATATCGGCGCTATTCTTGCTCAAATCAACAAGGCGGGTTTTCGCATTGTTGCGATGAAACTGACGCGCATGTCCGCAGAAACAGCAGGCGCATTTTACGCTGTTCACAAAGAACGTCCTTTTTACGGCGAACTGGTTGAATTTATGTCTTCAGGCCCAATCGTTGCGGCTGTGCTCGAAAAAGACAATGCTGTGGAAGATTTCCGCAAATTGATCGGCGCAACCGATCCGGCTAAAGCAGAACCCGGTACCATTCGGGCGCTTTATGCAAAAAACGTCGGTGAAAATGCCGTTCACGGCTCTGATTCAGACGAAAATGCAGGCATCGAATCTGCCTTCCATTTCGCAGGAATGGAGTTGATTTGATGATTTGAAAATTTGATAATTTGATGATTGGGATCATGTCTCAATTATCAAATTATCAAATTTCCTCATTTTCAAATTCTTACAATCGTCACGCCGTCTCCCCCATCCTCAGCAGGCGGATGCCACATCTCCATCGGCATGTTGTATTCTCTCAGTTTTTGCCGCACGACTTTGCGCAAAATGCCGTCGCCTTTTCCATGAACGATGCGCAGTTCTGAAGTGCCATTGACCAAAGCCCGGTCCACAAACTCTTCTATCGTTTTCATGGCTTCTTCCATACGCATGCCCCGAACGTCAATTTTGGGCTGGAACGCAGCAGCCTGTTGTACCGCATCTGTTTGAATGCTTCTTTGAGATTGCACATCGAGGGGCTCATTGGCCTGCAGCAGGTCAACGGAGTTGATTTTCATGCGCATTTGCCCCATCAGCACCACGGCTTTGCCTTTTTCAATGGCTTCCACGAGGCCTGTGGCGCCTCCGCTGCGCAATTTTACATAGTCGCCGATTTTGACTTCTACTTTTTTATTGGACAGGATGGGCTGGTATATTTCTTCTTTTATCTGAACGATCTCCTGCTCGATTTGCCGACGGCTTTCTTTTGCCTTTTGTGCCAGCTCTTTGGCTTTTTCAAGATTTTGCCCCTCCTTGATCTCCCGGATAATCCGCTCCAACTCTTTGTTTTGGTTGGCGGTCTGCTCAAAATCTTTTTCTTTGGTCTCCAATTTCACCTTTTTACGACGGAATTCAAGATCCAGATGCAATTGTTCGTAATTCCGGATGAGCTTGTCGAGTTGTTGCTGTTTTTGAGCAAGTTCCCGGATCAACTCTTCTGACTCCTGTTTTTCACGCTGCAGGTCTACCAGCAATTCATCTACTGCTTTTTCATTCTGTCCGATTTTCTGGCGGGCATACTGCATGACCCGATCGTCGAGGCCGATTTTTTCTGCAATTTCAAAGGCGTAGGAACTGCCGGGGCGCCCGACTTTCAATTCGTAGGTCGGCAACAAATGGTCTTTGTCGAAATACATGGAGCCGTTGACCAGACCTTTGGTTTTAAACGAAAAAACTTTGAGGTTGGAATAGTGTGTCGTGACCACCCCAAAGACCCTTAAGCGGTTTAATTCCCGCAACACCCCTTCGGCAATGGCGCCGCCAATTTTGGGGTCTGTACCGGATCCGAATTCGTCAATGAGCACAAGGGTTTTGTCGTCGGCCTTTTCCAGAAACAAGCGGGCATTTGCAAGCCTGGAACTATAAGTACTGAGGTCGTCTTCAAGCGATTGCTGGTCGCCGATATCAGCAAAAAACTTATGAAAAACCCCCATCTCCGATTCTTTGCTCACCGGAATGAGCAAGCCACATTGCATCATAAGTTGCAGCAGGCCAACCGATTTCATCGTCACCGATTTACCACCGGCATTGGGCCCGCTCAGCATCAGGATGCGGTTATTTTGTGAAAGGGTCAGGTTGAAAGGGACTGTTGTTTTATCTAACTGTTTGTTTTTCAAATACAAAAGAGGGTGGTAAGCTTCCTGAATATTGATGGCCAGGCGCTTTACCAGACGCGGCACATTGGCATTCATTCGAACAGCCACCCGGGCTTTTGCCTGCACCACATCAAAACAGATGATGAGTTCCTGGTAGTTCTGTAACAGGGGTACATAGGGCCGTACCGTTGCGCTCAATTCTTTCAGGATGCGGTAGATTTCGCGGCGTTCCTCTGTTTCGAGGTCAAAAATATCGTTGTTGATTTCGATGACGGCTTCCGGTTCAATAAAAGCCGTTTTTCCAGTGGTAGACTCATCATGGATGATGCCCCTGATCTTGCGCTTGTGCTCGGAAGGTACACTCAGTACCCGCCTGCCGTTTCGAAAGCTCTCCACATTGTCGCTCAACAGGCCTTTGTTGCGGTATTCGTTGGCCAGCATCCGAAAAACTTTGTCGAGTTCTTTTTGCCGGGCCTGAATGCTTCTTCTGATTTTCAACAGTTTGGGTGAAGCATCCGGACGAATATTACCTTCTTCGTCAATGACGCGTTCAATGGCTTCCACCAGACTTTCATCAAAAGATATGTGGCGAATGATGTCGTAGAGTGTGGGGTAAATCGGACGACGCACGACATTGAAAAAACGAAACATGTCCCGCACAAACAATAGTACAATGTTGATGCGTCTAAATCCTTCCTCCGGCAACACAAAATCCTGGATTTCCAGCATGCGCAGGTCTTCCGTGATGTCGAAATAAGTTTTGATGGGAAATGGGTCGTTTTGCTCAATGGTAAGTTTATATTCTTTTACTTCATCCAGCAGCCGTTCTATGGCCTGGCGGTCATCCAGCGGCTTGATTTCGTGTACGCGCTCCCTGCCCTGTTCTCCCAAACAGGCCTCATCCAGCAATTCGACAACCTTGTTAAATTCAAGTTTTTCGTATAAATCCCTTGGTTCCAGTTCCATGTCCATAATTCATTTATCGCCGGGTAGTATTGGTTGAAATTGCCCTTTGCCAATTTGCCCCTTGCATTTTGCCTATTTGCCTTCCCCCCCCTACCACAGGGCGAAAATACAAACTTTCATTCGACCCGCTAAGTTAAGACAGGTGGAATACAAACGCTTTCTGCCAAAGAAAGTTCCTTTGAAGTCCCTACCTTCGCATACAGAACATCAACAACATGGCAGGTAGTATATTTGGACAGGCATTTCGGATCAGTACTTTTGGAGAATCACACGGCGCCGCCATCGGCGTGGTCGTAGATGGTTGTCCGGCTGGGCTAACTATTGACGAACGCTATCTTCAATCTGAATTGGATCGCCGGCGACCGGGGCAATCCGCCATTGTCACGCAGCGCAAAGAAAGCGATACCGTTCAGATTCTTTCCGGCATTTTCGAAGGCAAAAGCACCGGTACGCCCATTGCCATGGTCATTCCCAGCACGGACGCCCGCTCACAGGATTACAGCCACATTGCCGATGCTTTCCGGCCTTCACACGCCGATTATACCTGGCAAAGCAAATACGGATTGCGCGACCACCGAGGAGGTGGCCGTTCTTCCGCGCGGGAAACAGCTGCCCGTGTGGCTGCGGGCGCCATTGCCAAACTCTTTTTGCTGGAAAACGGACTTACCGTATCTGCCTACGTGAGTCAGGTCGGGCATCTGAAACTGGAACAACCTTATCAGGATCTGAATTTACTGCTCACTGAAAGCAACCCCGTTCGATGCCCCGACCCCGAAATGGCCATGCAAATGGAGGCCCTGATCCGGGAAGTCCGCAAAGCCGGCGATACCATTGGCGGGGTGGTCAGTTGCGTCATTCAAAATTGTCCGGTGGGTCTTGGTGAGCCGGTTTTCGACAAATTACACGCCGACCTCGGTAAGGCCATGCTGAGCATTAATGCCTGCAAGGGCTTCGAGTTTGGCTCTGGTTTTGAAGGCGTCGCGATGCGCGGCTCTGCACACAACGACGCTTTTTACAACGACGGCGGGGTCATCAAAACGCGCACCAATCACTCCGGTGGCATCCAGGGCGGCATTTCCAATGGCATGGACATCTACTTTCGGGTAGCATTTAAACCGGTGGCGACGATCGTTCCGGAACAGGAATCCGTTAATGAGCTCGGGGAAGCAGCTGTGGTTGCCGGCAAAGGACGCCACGATCCGTGTGTGCTGCCACGAGCCGTGCCTATTGTAGAGGCCATGGCGGCGCTGGTGCTGGCCGATCATCTGCTGCGGCAACGGATGGCGAAGGTGTGAGGTATTCCGCTACTTCATCACCTCTTCAAACATCCGGGTCATCGTTTTTTCCGAAGCTTCTCCCCCTTGTTTGTACAGGATGGTTTTATTGGCATCCATCAAAAAAAGGCGGGGATAACCGCTCACGTTCATAACGGATGGAAAACGCGAACGACGCCCCGGGTCGGCGAGGAGATACCATTCCGCAGGCATACCGATGCGTTCGGCAAATTGCCAGCATTTGGGCAGGATGTTGTCGCCGCTGTTTCCACAAACCGACATAACTTTCAGGCCTTTCGACTTCAGCTTTTCATAGACCCTTTTCAGAATCGGTATTTCTTTATTGCAGTGCGAGCAGTCGTAGCGCCAGAAAACCAGTATCGTATAGGGAGCCTCCACGCCGTATAAAGAAACTTCTTTGTTGTCTTTGTCGTAAAGTGTCAGATCCGGGGCTTTTTTTCCCACAAAAAGGGGTTCCATGCGACTGGCTTCCGCCTGGTACCGATAGTTTTCGCTTTCCTCAATCCAGTTTGTTTTTCCGGTGTCAACATACTTTCTGACAAAATACACAAACACTTCATCGGTGCGGAAGCGGCTCATGCGGCTCAGCGAATTCAGCATGTAGCGCATGTAATACTGATATCCTTCTACATTCGGTTCAAGTTGTTTAAACACACTTTCCAGCATGACGATCATGCTGTCGGGGTTAGGCGGGGAGAGCTTGGTGACGTAAAAATCTGTGCGGTCAAGCCAGAGTGGCTGGCGCAGAAAATCTGCCGTTGCTAAGTTTGTGCGGTCAAAATAATGATTCTTCTGCCACTGATGCCGTGCCTCCGCTTCTTCCTGCCAGGTCTTATAAGGCTCCTTCGGCGCAGGAGGTGTCGGAAAAATCGTCTGTTCCACCAGTTTTGCTGTCAAAGTGCCGGGGTGCATCCGGATGAACTCGGTTTGATATTGCTGAAGAGCCTGTTCGGCGCCTACTTTTGCGATAAACTCGGGTTGATCGGGCGCTTCTTTCCAGTTGTCGGTAATCGCGTCCAGGCGGTCGGTCATTTCCTGATAGTGTTTCAGGTAATCGTACAGGATTTCATTTTCCGGTGACCCCGTAAACACGATGGTCGAATTCATCTGAATGTACGAGAATTGTACAGAAAAGCGACGTTGTCCGTCTGCCAGCCAGCAAGGCGTATGCTGCAAAGCGACACCCGGACCGCGCCTCATGATCAGGGCGTACATCCCCTGCGGAAGGGACGCATCACTTTTCAATAAAAAGCTTCCGTCTGCCTGCCGAAGGCTAAAAAATTCCGGCTCCGCCCGTTTACCCACCGTGTGGCCAAACCAAAGTGTATCGTAAGAATAACCAGCGATGGTTACCTGAATTTCACAGCCGCTTTGGCCGTGGAGTGCCACAAATAGAAAAGAAAGAATGGAAGAGAGCAGTATGTTTTTCATAAGCAGGCGATGCGATGTTAAATCCCTATTCTTCCTCAAAGGTCAATAGTTAGCGGGAGAATGCCAAGTCTGAAGCAGGTTTTGTGATGATCTGAGCATACAAAGGCCCCAAAACCGGAGTTACCGATTTTGGGGCCAAGCATAAGCATTTACCAGAAGCTAAAATTAACGTTGAATGACCCAACGTCCAACAGCGCTCGCCGAATCCCCAATCAGTCGGTAGGCATAAACGCCATCCGGCAGATTAGTCGCATTCAGCGTCACTTCATTGCCGGTAACTTTATCGTATTGTCCGACAACGCGGCCATTGGCGTCGAGCAACAGAAGCTGGAAGCTTTGGCGGTTTGGATTGTCAAAACGCAGCAAAGCATTGCCGGAGCTTGGGTTTGGCTGAATTTGTACGCTCAATTGTTTTTGTGGTTCAAAAGTAGCCACAACAGGTGCAGCCACACAGTCGCCTTCCACAAAGGAATAAGCCTGTTCCTGGTTGCTGTTCACTGCTGAGATTACCCGTTTGATACAAATGGTATCAGCGGTAATTTCAAACAGACGAATGCGGCATAAAGGCTGTACATCCCCCGACTTGTTGATCATGGAATCCTGGTAAGAGATGCCGATGACCATGGCGTCTGCGATGTTGGCGTGTGGTGCAATGGGGTATACTGCAGGATCAACGAGGTTTTCGACATCCATAATCATGGCGCCTTCCAATTGGAACTGGTAGGCATTGATGCGCGATTGCGGGTTGCGGATGCCGATGTCAATATAACCTTCGTCAAAATCAGCGGCAATGATGCTGAGCGCAACGGTGTCGTTGGGATTGGTCACACCAGAGGGAAAATCGCAATGGTTGTGCGTTCCGGTACCGGTATGAAAATGTCCTGCGCCATAGTTGAGGCAGCTGGCCAGCAGAGATGCGTCAAAAACGGTGATCTCGCCATCTGCATTGAGGTCGTTGCAAGGCAAAGCTTCAATATCGTCCGCCAGAATGGCTTCCACATACGCAGCAGCATCAACCATTTCCTGAACGCCGTTGGCATCCAAATCCCCGCGAATGGCAGTACCGTTACAGTCGCCGTTACAATCCGGGCGGGCATTGCCGTAAGGTGTTCCCGCACAATCGACAAAAGGTGCGCAATTGGCATCCACGCTCATTTGCAGGGCGCCGGAAGAGCGATCCAGGGTGATGCAAACCTGTGCCCAGTTGTTGAGCGTATCCATTTCCAGACGGCCCAGACCATCGGGAGCATTGTCCCAGTTGACACGGGTGACAAAAGTATAGGTACCATCAGCAATGTCGGTTACGTCAATCCACTGGCAAGGCAAACCAGAGCCGTATTCGTCGGCACAACCTACTGAAATGCCCATGTAGCCACAGCCGTATTTTGCCGTCCCGCCATTGGGGCAAAACAAATCAAGTACACAAAAGCCATTTTTAAATCCGACCGGGCTGGAAGCGCCATCGCTGTCAAACAACAGGTATTCCGCATAACCATCGTAATGGTAGTGGTTGTGGCAGTTGTCATAGGTAAACTGGGTATTATTGGGCGCAGGCGAACCAATAAAATAATCTTCCAGCCCTATGTTGTCAATCCGCGTGGAAAAGCGGATGATGTCCCTTTGGCCATAACCATTGACACAACCTTCTGCGACCAGACAGGCATCAGTGGAGTTGAGCGTTGTCAGGTAAATGCTGGATGCCAGTGTCTGGTGGTTGATGCTCAGATCCGGCCCGTGACAATCCGGGTGTCCCTGCGGCAGACAGGAGTTGTCGCTAACCGTGGCCAGAGGGTTGTAATTGCAGGAATTCGGATCGGTGCAACCGACGATAGGCCCAAGGTATTGCACCTCCCAGGTGATCGTATCGCCGCAGCTGTCGTCTTTATCGCCGATGCGGATGTAATAGGTTTCCCCGCCTTCAAAATAACCGGTCAAAGAAGCCTGAGGAGCACATCCTCCCTTATCGTCATCGTATAAAATGGTGCCGGTGTTGTCGTCAGCGCCGCCATTGGCAGGGCACTGGTCGTAAACCCATATTTTGGTGTCGCAGGTGTCCAGATCGCAGGTAGAAACGAGGTAGGACCCTGTTGAATCGGGAATGAAAGTATACCAGTGCGAATTGAAGGTCGTCTGGTGTATCCCTTCCGTGATGGTGTCTGCGAGCAGGCATATTTCGCCGCCTGAGCAACCAACATTGGTATTGAAGTCATAGGTATACGTGTGGCCGCCACTGGCGATAATTTCACCATTCAGAGAGATGTTGAAATAACCAGGGTTCAATAAACCATCGCCATAAGAGTCGTGGATATTGACGGTAACGCATTCATCCGCAGGAATACAAACCTGGGTTTGATAAAGGGTATGATTGGCGTAGGTATGTGAATTGACCTGGTGATAAACGGTCCCGGAAGATCCAATGACAGACCAGGAAACTTCATAGCCATATCCATCGGTACGGATACTGACAATAAGGGAGGATAGCCCGTTGGGGCAGGCAGGTTGTGCGAGGGCGCTTGTTGGATTACCCATCCAAAGGCAGAACGCTGCCAGAATGCTCAGGAGGTATTTTTTTGACATATGCGTTAATGTGTGATGTAAAGTTGTGCGAAAGTTACATATTTCCAACAAGCTCAAAAGTATAAGCCTCCTTTTGAATGTTAGCTGACAGAAAAGCGGCACATTCAAACATAGATGACTCAGCTTTTTATCTTTGTCCTCAGTTACCTCGAGCGCCTGCAAGTTCGTTTTCCATACAAATCATCAAAACTCATGAAAAAAGCACCGATACTTATCTTAATATGCTGGTTCTGTTTGCCCCTCTTCGGGCAGGATGCGCCGTATTCCAGGGTTAAAGTCCTGCTGAACGAACGCAATGCTTTCCAACTGGCGCGCCTGGGGATTGACCTTAGCCACGGCGATTTTGCACCGGGCCGCTTTTTTATCAGTGATTTTTCGGCGGAGGAAGTTTCCAATATCCGGGCTGCCGGCTTTCAGACAGAAATGCTGATTGAAGACGTTCAGGCTTATTATCTGTCTCAAAACCAGGAAATCACTCCAAGAAATCCGCCTTCAGGGTGTTCCGGCGACCAAAACCGCTATCCATATGAAACGCCATCCCAATTCAGTCTTGGATCAATGGCCGGATTCTATACTTATCAGGAAATGCTCGACATTCTGGACACGATGGCTGCGCGTTACCCACAACTCATCAGCCTCAAAGCGCCAATCGAAAACGCACAGAGTGTGGAAGGACGGCCAATTTATTGGGTGCGGATTACCGACAATCCCAACAGTGTGGAACCTCAGGAGAAAGAGGTGCTCTACACCGCATTACACCATGCCCGGGAGCCGAACAGCCTTTCTGCGCTCATTTTTTACATGTGGTATTTACTCGAAAATTATGCCTCAGATGCTGAAATACAGTTTTTATTGAACAACACGGCTTTGTACTTTATCCCGTGTTTGAATCCCGATGGCTACCTTTATAATGAGTTTACCAACCCTGACGGTGGTGGCTTATGGCGCAAAAACCGGAAATTGAATTACGACAACAGCTACGGCGTCGACCTGAACCGCAATTATGGCTATCAGTGGGGGTTCGACAACGTCGGTTCCTCCTATACCCCGCCGTCTAGTATTTACAGGGGTACCGGTCCATTTTCGGAACCGGAAACCCAGGCAGTCAGAGACTTTTGCTACCAGCACAAATTTGTCACCGCCCTTAATTATCATACCTATGGCAATTTGCTGGTCTATCCCTGGGGGTATTCCGATTCACCAACATCAGAGGGGGAGACATTCCGGGCATTTGCAGAAGCCATGACGCTGCAAAACAATTTCAGGGCAGGCACAGGTACCGAAACGGTCGGTTATGTAGTGAACGGCAATTCAGACGACTGGATGTACGGTGAATCGGTCATCAAGCCCAAAATTTATTCCATGACCCCGGAGGTAGGCACCGGCGGATTCTGGCCGCCGATTTCTGACATCATCCCCAATTGCAAAGCAAGCATGCTTATGAACCTCACCACTGCTGCCCTACCCCATCGCTATGGCGTACTTACCACCACCAGCAGTCCGGTTTTAACCGGCACTCAGGGTGAGATTGCATTCAAACTCAAGCGCTATGGCATCGCTGACGGGCCTTTTACGGTTTCGCTTTCGGCAATCAGCAACAACATTGCCTCCACAGGTTCACCCATCGTATTGCAACCTGCCGTCAACGAAACCATTGAAAACGCCATTTCCTACACCCTCAGCGGCAATAATTTAAGAGAAGGCGACGAAGTGCTGTTTTTACTGACCCTTGATAATGGATCTTATGCAAAGCGGGATACCGTGCGCGCTTTTTTCACCATTTCACCGCCTGTATTTGAAGAATTGGGCAATTCTCTCGAAAACTGGGAGCCGGGAGCATCGACCTGGGGCGTCACCGAAGAAGCTTATTTTTCCTTTCCCAGCAGCATCACCGATTCTCCGAATGGCGATTATGAAAACAATGCGGGGAACGTTATTGAATTGAGCGAACCTCTAACCCTCACCAGTTTCGATCGGGCTTTGTTGTTTTACCGCGCCCGCTGGGCCATCGAAGCCAATTACGACTACGCAGAAATCCAGATTGCCGTGAACGGCGGCGATTATTTCCCGGTTTGCGGAAAATACACCACACTCGGCAGTCAATATCAGGATCTCGACCAGCCTCTTTACGATGGAACGAATGAAACCTGGGTGCCGGAAGAGATCGACTTAACGCCATATGTGCTGCCCGGCGACCAGTTACACATTCGCTTCCTGCTCGTTTCTGATGGTTTCAGTACGGCTGACGGTTTTTATTTTGATGACTTGACTATTTTCCTGACCGACAGCCTGCTCACTTCTGTGCAACCCATTTCAGCGAAACAGTTCAGGCTCGGCCAAAACTATCCGAACCCGTCCCATAGCTATACTTATGTAGACATAGAAAAAGATGCTGACCTGCTTCTGCCATCGGGTAAACTTGTCGTGTTCAACACCCTGGGGCAACAAGTCTGGCAACAGGAACTGGATGAGACTGCCCCAAAGCAAACACTCAGGATTGATTTGTCAGCCTGGAGCAGCGGGGTCTATTTTTATCAGGTGGAGGCCGATGGGAAAGCCTCGGCGCCGCGAAGGTTTTGTGTCGCTAAATAATGTCTGTCTTTACCTGCCGGCCGGTAGGCGGGGCGTCCGATAGCGTCGTTACGCTCGGCCCCAAAATCGGTCCCCTGCTCGCGCGGTGGCTCCGCCTCGCGTGTCCTATTCTGCCGGGTTCCACCCGCTCGGTACTATTTTTCGGAAACAGAATTTCAGAATTTGGGCCTGTCTACCGTGATAGGTAGAAATTTTCAGGATAGTCCGATTTTGGCAAACTGCCATAGAGGCAGACAGAAGTCATCAATAAGTTTTTCTTTCATTGATGATTGACCAATCCTGCCTGCCGGCGAGGCAGGGATGAAATTTGATTTTTGATGTGTACAGCCTAATGACACATTCATTGCAAATTCCAACAGACACTAGGTAGTTCCTGAAATTGCGCTGATCAGCTGCTGCGTATAAGGATGCTTCGGATGCGCATAAACCTCCTCTGCGTAACCGGATTCAACAATCTGACCGTCTTGCATGACCAGCAGGCGGTCGCTCATGAGTTTGACAACGGAAAGGTCGTGGGATATAAAAATGCAGGTAAACCCGTGTTCTTCGCGCAGGCTCATCAGCAGGTTCAGCACCTGAGCCTGAACAGAAACATCCAGCGCAGAAACCGATTCATCAAAAACGATGAAACGCGGCTCACTGGCCAAAGCCCTCGCAATGCTCACCCGCTGGCGCTGACCGCCCGAGCACTCCCGCGGGAAACGGTGAAAATAGGCAGGTCCGAGTTGTACCGATTGCAGCAATGCGATGACCCGTTCTTTGCGATCATTGGCGTCAGCGCCGATGCCATGTAGCAACAGCGGCTCCATCAGCGATTGTCCGATGGTCATTCGCGGGTTGAGCGAAGCATAAGGATCCTGAAAAACGATTTGTATGTCTTTCCGGATCCGGCGCATGGCGTTGTCTTCCTGTAAGGTCAAATCTTTGCCGTCAAAAAGAATGCGCCCTTCGCGTGAAGGCAACAAGCGCAGCAATGCCCGCCCAAGTGTTGTTTTTCCGCACCCGGACTCTCCTACCAGGCCCAGTGTTTCGCCGGGTAGAACCTCAAAACTGACCCCGTTTACAGCTTTAACCCAGCTTTTTGTTTGCCCCATCCAGTTTCTGGACGCAGGAAACCAAACGTTCAGGTTCTCCACTTCGATCAGTGGTTTTTGCTTTCGAAGCAACTCCTGCCGGGCTTCAAAAACTCCGGGGTTTTCCACGAGCGACGCCAGATGAGCCTCTGCACCGTTTTTTTCTTTTAACTGAGTCCCGTCGGCATTGGTGACGACTTCCATGAAATCTTCCACAACTGGCAGGCGGCGCAAGCGGTGATTCAGAGGCGGACGGCATGCCAGCAACCCTTTTGTATAAGGATGTTCCGGGTGTTCAAAAAGCTTTTTTATTCCGCCCTGTTCCACAATTTTACCACCGTACATCACTAAAGCGCGGTCAGCAATCTGGGCGATGACCCCAAGATCATGGCTGATAAAAATGACAGACAAGCCAAGTTCCTGCTTTAGTTCCTGGAGCAATTGCAGGATGGCCTGTTGCACCGTGACATCGAGCGCTGTCGTCGGTTCATCCGCGATGAGAATGTCTGGTTTGCAGGAAAGGGCCATTGCAATCATTACGCGTTGCTTCTGACCACCGGAAATCTGATGCGGATAAGCACGGTAAATGCGCTCCGGGTCAGGCAGTTTAACCTGACGAAACAAGTCAAGGGTTTGTTGGCGAGCAGTAGTTCGATCTGTTTGCCGATGCTGGCGAATGGCTTCTGCGACCTGCTCTCCACAACGAATCACCGGGTTGAGTGAAGTCATTGGCTCCTGAAAAATCATGGCAACCCGAGCGCCGCGGTAGGGCTTCATGGCTTTTTCAGAAAGTGCGGCCAGGTTTATCGGATCGGCATTTTCCGGGAAATAGTTGATTTCTCCTTCAGCGATGCGGCCAGGCTGGCCAACCAATCGCATCAAAGACAAAGCTGTAACTGATTTCCCCGACCCCGACTCCCCCACGATCCCAAGCGTTTCCCCTTTTATGAGGTCAAAATCTATGCCATCTACCGCCTTGATTTCCCGGTCATTGCTGCGAAACACCGTCTTTAACCCCTTGACTTCCAGAATTTTTCGAGGCGCCATGTCGTTTACTATTTTACCACGAGCTGAATTCCGGCTCCTTCCACGTGCAATTCGAGGTCGTTGATATGAAGCAACCAGTTGCTGAGTTCTTCTCCAAGCAGTTCCCCACGCCAGCCTTCAATGCTTGCCGTATCTTCGCCCGCTTTCAGTCGCCGGAGCAGGTTTTTTGGCATCACCATGCTGACGGGAATATCTTTTTCGAGACATTCGTGACGAACCAGCAGGAAAAGCATTTCCAGTAAAATTTCTTCGCGGGGATTGTCCGAATCTTCATGCGACACCACCTGACTTAGCAATTGTCGTTCCGCTTCCGTTGCTTCCTGCCGGTAAAAAGATTCAAAAAGCGCGCCGTGCTGCTCAATCATTTTATCGGGTACCCGCCGGTTGTGCATCAGGGCTTCTTTACCGGAAGCAATACCACGGGCAAGGACAGCGACGTAGCGCTCCGGCAAGATCATTTCCTTGGAGTAATTCTTTTTTTCCGCCAGTTCCCGGCGCCAGGTCATCAGCCTCAGGTAAAAGAGGCGCTCTTTGGGCCGTAAGGATTTCATCAGGTTGCTGTTGATGAGTTCCTGGTCATAATCTTTGATGTAGGTTTCGGGGTTTTCCAGATGGGCGCATTCTTCTTCCAGCCAATGCAGGCGGTTGCGTTTGCTCAGGCGTTCAAGCAGTTTTTGCCATATCGGGTAAAGGGGCAGGACGTCGTCTAAAGCGTACGCGAGTTGTTTTTTGTGAAAAGGACGACCTTCCCAATCGGTAACGGCATAGCCTTTATCCAGAGAGCGTCCAAGTTCCTGCTCCACCAATTTGCGAAAAGCAACCGGGTGTTTGTAACCGGCAAAACCGGCAGCAATCTGGGTATCGAATACATTTTTCGGCGTGATGCCATACAGGTTATACAATAGGCGGTAATCGTTGTCGCCGGCATGCGTGATCTTGATGCAATTGGGATTCTGAACGATTTTCAGAAAAGGCGAGAGATCCTGAACAGCAAAAGGATCGATCAGGTAATTTCCGTTTTCAGTGGCAGCCTGAACCAGGCAAAGGCGCGTCACAAAACGCTTTTCCCCAACAAATTCGGTGTCAAAGGCCATCCATGGGGCCGATTTGTTGTCACGATAAAAATCGTCTAAAGCCTGTTGACTTTCAATTAGCTGAAAGCTCTGCACTTCAGTCTGCATATCAATTTGTTCGTTTTTTTTTACACGATTTGTGTAAATTTATCAGGTAGCGCATCAAAAGTATGGATTTTCCCGGCTTATAGGATGCATAAGGTTAATATTCCCCTAAGCAATGCCCAAAAGGGCAATATCTATTGGCCGGAATTCGATAAATTTGCAGGAAGCAATTTGAAAATTTGAGGACTCAGATTTGATTTTCAGGTTTTCAAATGATCCTGGAATATGATAGCAAACTAAAAATATACTGACCGATGAAAGTATTAAAGCGCATTCTCATGATTGCCGGCATCCTGCTCCTCCTTTTGGTGGCAGCGGCTTTCACCATTCCGTTTTTGTTCAAAGACAAATTGATGGCTTTCGCCAAAACTGAAATCAACGCAACGCTAAATGCCAAAGTGGATTTTGAGGATGTAAGCCTGTCTTTGTTCAGAAGCTTCCCCAACCTGAGTTTTCAGTTGCAGAACTTTTCCGTAACCGGCACAGAAGCTTTTGAAGGCATTCGGCTTGCCGGCGGCCAATCAGCAGCATTCACCCTCGATCTCATGTCGGTTTTGAGCGGCAACGGACCGGTGGAAATCAAATCAGTGCACCTGCAAAACCCGGAAATCAACATCCACGTACTGAAAGACGGAACAGCAAACTACGACATTGTCAAGCCATCGGAAGAACCGGAAGAAGTTCCGGCAGAAGAAGTCGACTACAGCGGTTTAAAGGTCAACCTCCGCGAATACAGCATTGCCGGTGCGAATATCCTGTACGACGATAAAAGTTCTGATGTCTTTCTGGAAATAAAAAACCTCAACCACAGTGGTGAGGGCAATTTTACCATTGACGTCTTCGACCTGAATACCCGTACGGCGATTGAATCCATGACCGTTTCCCAGGGCGGTATCAGCTTCCTCAACAAAGCCAAAGCCAACCTGGATGCCATCTTCAATATTGATCAGAAAAACGGGAAATACACCTTAAAGGACAACGTACTCCGTATCAATGAATTGCAATTGAATGCAGCCGGTTTTGTGCAGTTGCCGCCCGAAGGCGACGACATTGGCATGGACCTGAAATTCAGCACCCCGCAAAATGACTTCAAAAGCCTGTTTTCTCTTATCCCCAGCGCTTACATTGAGGGCTACGAAAACGTAAAAGTGAATGGCAAGTTCAACCTCGCAGCAGAGGCAAAAGGTATTTACAACGGTGAAAAAGAACAATTTCCAGCGTTTCATCTGCAAATGGCTGTAGAGAACGGTGATGTAAAATACCCGGATCTTCCTTTGGGTATTGCGAATATTCAGACCAAAGTGGATGTCAACAGCCCAAACAGCAATTTTGACAACATGGTCGTGGATGTTTCGCGATTTGCTATGAAAGTGGGTAAGAACCCTTTTGAAGGCAAATTTTTGCTGAAAACGCCGATCTCTGACCCTGATGTAGATGCGGTGGCCAAAGGGGTCATCAACCTGAGCGAATTGGCGCAGGCATTTCCGATGCAGGGCATTGAACAGATTAAAGGGATTATCAGCGCCGATATTGCTGCTAAAACCCGCTTGTCGTATATCGAAAATCAGGAGTATGAGCGCGTAAACATGGACGGACAAATGTCGTTGAAGGACCTGGTTTACCGCACTGCCGATATGCCGACCGTTAACATCCGCGATGCGCAAATGGATTTTACGCCTCAGAATGTTCAACTCAACCGCTTCGACGCCAAATTGGGTAAAAGCGACATTCAGGCCAGTGGCTACATCAACAACATTCTGGCTTACTTTTCGCCGAAAAAGACCATGACCGGAACGCTCAAAGTACGCTCCAATTATTTTGACGCCAACGAATGGCTTGACGAAGAAACAACCACCACCGCTGCTCCCGCCCCTCAGCAACCGGTAACTCCGGTAGACGGCGAAACAACGGCTGCGGGCGAACGCCCCTTCGATCGGTTCGATTTTACGATGGACGCAAAGATGAATGAGATTGTCTACTCTGATTACCACATTCTGGATGCTGTTTTGGTGGGCAATGCCAAACCCAACCGCCTGGAGGTCCAGCGCATTGGAGCTCAGGTCGGAAAAAGCGACTTCCAGGCCAGCGGGGTTATCACAGACGCTTTCGACTACCTCTTTGACGACGGTACATTAGGTGGCGACATCCAGCTACGCTCGAAGCTACTGGACCTCAACCAGTTCATGACCACTGATCCGGCAGTTGCTGCAGCAACGACCGGCAGCACGACAGCCCCTGCAACTACAGATAATCTGGAGCCAATTCAGGTACCTGCTAATATTGCCATGACCATACAGGCTGATGTTGACAAGGTTATTTACACCAATATGGTTCTTGAGGATCTGAAAGGTCGTCTGGTCGTGGAAAATCAGTCCGTGGTACTCGAAGATGCCACAACCCGGACCTTGGGCGGCACCATGGACATTGCCGGTGGATACGATTCTAAGAATGTCGAAAACCCGGGGTTCAACTTCAAATTTGACCTGAAGAAAATGGATTTTCAAAAGAGTTTCCAAACCTTCAATACTTTTCAGCAATTGGCGCCAATTGGCAAATACATTGAGGGCCTCTTCAATACCAGTCTCATCATGGAAGGCCGCCTGGGTAAAGACATGATGCCGGATTTGGCCTCGCTTAGTGCGCAGGGCTTTTTGCAAACGATTAATGGGATTATTTCTGGTTTCAAACCTTTGCAGGCCATTGGCAATTCATTGAATGTCAAAGAGCTGAAAGAAAATTTAAAGCTGACCGACTCCAAAAACTGGTTTGAAATCAAAAATGGCGCAGTTGAACTCAAAGAATTCGACTACAAGGTGAAAGACATCGACATGAAAATTGGCGGTACCCACAGCCTGACCCAGGCCATGGATTACAAAATCAAGACTAAGGTTCCACGAAAATTACTGGAAAGCAATGCAGTTGGCGCGGCGGCTTCCAGTGGCTTGAATGCACTTCAGAAAGAAGCCTCAAAATATGGGGTTAGCCTGAAACAGAGCGAATTTGTCAATGTACTGATCAACCTCACGGGCTCTATCACTGATCCTAAAGTGAAACTTCAGCTACTGGGCGGCGACGGGGAATCTACCCTGGCTGAATCTGCTGAAGGCCAGGCCAAAGCAGAGCTGGAAAAACAAACGGATGCTTTGCGTCAACAGGCGGAATCCAAACTGGAAGAAGGCAAAGAGATCGCCAAAGAAAAAATCAATCAGGCGGCCGACACAGCCCGCGCCGTTATTAATAAGAAGGTTGACGAAGCCAAAGATAAGGCAACGCAGGTTGTGAAAGATAAAATCGGCGAACAGGCTGGTACTGTGCTCGACTCTGCCGCCCAGAAAAAAGTAGATGAAGTACTGAACAGTGCAGGAAAAGAAAGTAAAGACAAGATCCAGAATGAACTGGAGAAGTTCAATCCATTCAAGAAAAAGAAGAAAGACGGCGGTGGCCGTTAAGAACAGTTTGCCGAATAAAAAAAAGAGCCGGGGGTAATGCCCCGGCTAAAAAAACTACAAGTTTTGCTCCACAATTATAGGTCTTTAGCAAGCATCCTCGCTGAAGGGACACAATCATCAGTTATCTCGATAAGTATCCTCTCTTAAGCAAAGTCTGGTTGTCTTTATATTTATTTCACAGCGCGTTGCGCCTTATATTCTATTCCTTTACAAAGATCGGTCTGCGTTTGCCATAAATCCATGCCCAAAATACACTTTTCACTACCCCGGATTTACTATTGATAATCTTCAATACAATCATTTAAATTACTATAAAACAATTAATTACAACTCTTTAATTGTTTGTTTTTCTATTTCTATTTAGAAAAAAAAGTAAATAGAACAGTTGAAAATTTTGTGTAAACCCAAGGAATGGACGCCTTGCCGTTTTGCAAACAACCCTGTCGAACGCAAAGTCCGCTATATGAGATCAAAACCTGCTTCCTGAAAAAGCAAAAGGCACCCCAATTTGGGATGCCTTATGCCTTATCTAAACAACATCACACCGACAGATTTACTGTCTGGCAATGCCGTCGTTGTCGGTGATTACCAGCCGTCGTTCTGCTGAGCAGCCAATACCGGGTTGGTATTCAGCTCAGACTGCGGAATTGGCCAAACGAAACGGAAGTTGTCGTATGGAATAGCCGCAATACTCATCGTTCCTGTGTAGTTGGTGCCGTTGTGGTTAAGTCCAAAGCCCCAGCTTGCCAGAGTTGTATTGCCAAAAGCGACTTTCGAAGGCACACCGCCAGTGCTGAAATCAGGATCTTTTGCCAGGCGGTGGATGTCCGGCCAGCGGCGACCTTCTCCCAAAAATTCGATGCGGCGCTCGCGAAGGATTGCAGCCGTCAAATCTTTTGAAGTTGGAAAATTAGCCAGGGTAAACTGGTCGGCAGCATTCGTTACCGCACGGTTGCGCACTGCGTTCAGCAAATCCAGGGCAGTCTGATCCGGAGCAGAACTTTGACGTGATCTTGCTTCTGCAACACTCAGAATAACTTCAGCCAGGCGAATGATTGGATTGAAGTCGTCTTGTGTTGTAATCTTGCGATATTTGTTCGAGAAGTAACCATTCGCTGCTGATTTCGTCAGTTGCGTACGGCGCAGGTCGCTTTCCAGCCAGAAAGGTGCATTAAACATAATCGGGCTGATGGCCACCAGGGCACGACCAGGAGAAACACTGTACATTACAGGCAAGGCGCCGTTTACGAAAGGGTTGTCTGGTTGTGAATTCTCAATCGAGAAGATGGACTCCGTGTTGGAGCTGTTGTTGGCAAACACGCCTTCGGGGCTAGCCTCAAGCGCATAAGTAGATCCGCCAATCAGCTTGGTACCTTCTGCAATAACATTTGCCCAGTCCCCTTTGCTCAGGTAAATGCGGGTTTTCAACGCTACAGCAGCGCCTTTAACAGCACGGGTAATTTTAAGCGCACCTGCGCGGGTTGCGGGCAGGTTATTTTCCGCAAAATCGAGGTCTTCGATCAGGAAATCGTAGCACTCTTTTACTGTATTACGGCCCTGTGCGGCAGCTTCTACCTGGCGGTCTGCCGTGTTAACAGCAGTGCGGCGGTAAGGAACGCCCGGGTGAGAAGCATCGCCAGTGTGCAGGTAAGGGCGTGCAAAATGAACCAACAGTTCATGATGAGCCAAAGCGCGCAGGAAGCGAGCCTCACCTTCATACTCGCCTGCTTTGGCGGCAGAAATAACACCATTAGCTGCGGCAGTCTGTACACCTTCGATGACGATGTTGGCTTTGTTGATCACTGCATACAGCGTCTGCCACATGAAATCGTTGTTGGCCGTTGTCAGCGAGTACGTGCCATCATATGTAAAAGCATAGAACGCAGCTACGTTGAGCATGTCTTCGCCGCGCATATCGCCTTGTTCAACATTGGCAGCGCCAAATGGATAACCGCGCACGGCTCCACCAGCATAAAAACCACTCTGAGCGGCGTCGTAAACACCAACAATAGACAGTTCACAACGTTCCGGCGTAGCAAAAGCTGCCGCTTCGGTGATCCTGTCGAAAGGATTGAGTTCAGTCACATCCTTTTCGCAGGAAACAGCCAGCAAAAAACCAGCTATTAATACCGGGAGGATGGCTGCTTTATGAAAGCTTATATTTTTCATAATTCAGGAAATTTAAAATTAGAAACCAAGATTGATACCAGCTGAAATCACGCGCTGTTGCGGGTTGCCGTTGAAATCTTCACCAAAACCATTGTTGGTGGAAGTTTCCGGGTCAAGTCCGGAATACTGTGTGAAAGTCAGCAGGTTTTGAGCCTGAACGAAAACGCGCAGTGATTCGATACCGGCTTTCTGCATCGTTGTCCGTGGGAAAGTATATCCCAGAGAAACATTCTGCAAACGCAGGAAATCACCTTTTTCTACCCAACGGGTTGAAGCGAAGTTTGGCTGGTTGATGAAGTTGTCGCGGTTCAGCCATACTCTCGGCGTCTGGCCATCACCCGGGTTATCAGCGCTCTGCCAGCGGCCGAGGATTTCAGCGCCATTGTTGTTGAAGCCCTGGTTAAGCAGATCCACACGCGTACGGTTCATAATCATGTTGCCTCCGGAGAAACGGAAGAAAATATTCAGGTCAAAGCCTTTGTAAGACAAATTATTGTCCAAACCACCAAACCAGGTTGGCAATGAAGAGCCCAATACCCGACGGTCTGCTGCTGCAGACAAGCTGCTTGCTGTCGTCAGTTCAGTTGGGTTAGACGGGTCATAAACAAAGTAAGTTTGCGTCTGAATATTGCCCTGAATCAGCGTACCGTCCGCTTTGCGGTAGATCGGGTTGCCATTAGCAGGGTTTACGCCTTCGTAATCGAAGCCGTAAATAGCGCGCAGCGACTCACCAACACGTATGATGTTGTAGTCCGTTGTGATGTCCTGATTGTTAACCAACGCAAGTACTTCACTGTTTTGAGTAGAGAAGTTGGCACTGGCACTCCAGCGGAAACCACCTGAATTTACAAGCTGGGCGTCAACTGTCAATTCGATACCACTTCCTTTCACCTGTCCGATGTTCTGGTTGATAACGTTGCCAGGGATACCCAGTGAAGGAGGCGTTGGCGCCTGAAGAACGATGTCTTTGTTGTCCTGAATCCAGTATGCAATCGAAACGTTGAAACGGTTGTTGAGCAGACCGATATCGAGACCGAAATCTAATTTCTCCTGCTCTTCCCACTTCAGTTTGTCGTTACCAAAGTTGCTGTATGCAATACCGTTCTGAACGCCATAAAGCGCCGATCCGTAAGAACCAATATAAGGATAGTTACCGATATTGGTATTACCCGTAACGGCATAAGAGCCACGCAGACGCAGGTCTGAAACAACATCGCGCAAACCATCCCAGAAGCCTTCCTGAGAAATACGGTAAGCAAAAGATGCACCAGGGAAGTAACCAACGCGGTTATCCGGCGCCAGCTTAGACAATACGTCACGGCGAATCAATGCACTGACATAGTATTTGTTATCGTAGTTGTAGTTAACACGGCCAAGGTATGAAGACAAGCCGTTTTCGCCGATACCGCCATCAACCGTTTGGTTGGTGAAGGTTCCGCCTACGATGTTTTCCTGGAAGAAACGGTCAGACAGGGTCGTAACCGTGCTTTGGAAGAAGGTACTGCGCTCTTTCTGGAATTCCTGTACCAGTGTAACGCCGAGGTTATTTTTACCAAAAGATTTTTTGTAGTCCAGAATGTTTTGCCAGTTCCAGCGCAGGAATGGGCTGAAAGCCTGGTTAACACGACCGCCGGCAGAAAAACCATCGCCATGGCGGGGATCCTGGAATGCATAATCGTCTACAAGGCTGGCATCTACGCCAAACTGAGTGCGAAGCGTCAAGCCGTCCGTAATGGTAGCTTCTACGAAGGCATTGCCCAGCAAACGCCATGAAGTAGCAAGACGTCTGTCATTGTCCAGTACAAAACGGATGTTTGGAATCCCGTTGGAGATGACATCATTGTTTGTACCACGGCCCAAAGAACGTGGGTTCAGATCGTCGATGTTGTAACCGGTCGGGTCATTGGCATCAAAAATGGCTACGTTTGGCAACATGCGCGTTACGGCAAAGGTGTTGCCCGAGAGGTTGTTTGAACCGGTAAGCGGTCCTTCGTTTTCCTGACGGGTGATACCGGAAGTGAAGCCGGTCTTCAGCCAGCTGTTCACTTTCTGCTCCAGGTTGGCGCGGAAAGAATAGCGCTTCAAGCTGTTGGCAATGGCGATACCCGTCTGGTCAGAAATACCAAAAGACAGGAAGTAGTTCATCATGTCTGTACCACCCGTAACAGAGAAGCTGTGGCTTTGCTGTGTCCCTTTGCGGAATACGGCATCCTGCCAGTCAGTATTGACGTCAGTGCCAACAGCAACCGGGTTGGAACCGGCATTCGTGTACTTCTCATTAGCGATTGTCACGAAATCAGTAGCATCCAGCAAGTCGAAAAGTTCAACAGCCTGAGCCTGTCCTACGAAAGCATCGTAGTTGAATTTTGGCTTACCTGCTTTACCGCGCTTGGTCGTGATCAGGATAACGCCGTTTGCTGCACGGGAACCGTAAATGGCAGATGCAGCACCGTCTTTCAGAATCTCAAAAGACTCGATGTCAGAAGGGTTAATGTCGCCCAAAGCGTTGGCAGGCGTAAATCCGCCCACGTTGCCACTAATAGCGGGTACACCGTCTATTACGATCAAAGGCTGTGTTCCGGAAGAAATCGAGTTTACACCGCGTACGCGGATTTGGGGAGCTGACCCCAGGATACCAGAGGTGTTCTGAACCTGAACCCCCGCAGCGCGGCCAGCCAATTGCTGAACGAAGCTGGGCGATGCCAGATCGGCGAGGGTTTCTCCTTTTACTTTGGAGATGGAACCGGTAACGTCGCGCTTAGCCTGTGCGCCGTAGCCAATCACAACGACTTCGTCGAGACTGACACCTGATTCGAGTTTGACATCGATGACATTGGAAGCACCGATTTCCATTTCAAGCGTATTGTAGCCTGTGTAGCTAAATACGAGAACTTTAGCATCGGCAGGAACATTGAGAGAGTACCCTCCGTTAATGTCCGACACAGTGCCTGTGCTTGTTCCTTTTACCAAAACAGCTGCGCCGATAAGGACTTCTCCCTTATCGTCAACTACTGTTCCGGTGATGACCCGCTGCGCCATGGCCATGCCAGCGCAAAACAGGATCAGAGCGAAACTGAATAGCAATTTTTTCATACTAATCCCTTAGTTTGGTTAAATAAAATGGTATAAGGCATCTCTTTTTTTTGTTGATGCTTAACCCTCTTTTGGTCAGAGCCTTTGCAGAGTCTCTGAGCGCGTAATTGTAATGGTGTAAAAAGCTTATGGATGTTTATCCGCGTAATTAACGCCAACCAGAGGAATAACGCTGCCTGAAAACTCGACCATCGTTCAAAATTTTACGGGGCTCCCCCTGTTTGGTATCTTCAAGATGAAAGCAGCCATTGAATCAACTGACAATCAACCTGATTCGGGCTTATTTAATTGGATTTTACTGTAAGAAAATTTTCCCTCTATTTCTTTTTCTTTGTAATGTTTCCATCCAAATCGATGCTTAAGGGGGTATCGGGAAAGTCAGCTTTGGTCAACTCAATAATTTTGTTGATGGCTCTTTTTTGGCTGTCTATTTTAGGACCGTGCTGCTTTTGCTGATAAGTAGGCACAATTCGTCCTGAGGAAAAAGCGCCTTCCTTATTTATTTTCAGTTCGATCAGCGGAGCAAATCCCGCCGGGCCACTCAGGCTAAAACGCCCATAAGTGCAGAAGTTTCCCATACTATAAGTGATAAAGCGGTCTTTATAAAGCTCGATCGCCCGGGTTACATGGGGGCCGTGGCCAAAAACAATGTCGGCGCCGGCATCTATGACACTGTGCGCGAATTTCCAGACATCGCCGCGATTTTCTCCTACGTAGGTTTCTGTGCGCTTCGGAACATGCTGATGATCCGCGCCTTCTGCTCCACCGTGAAAAGAAACAATAACCACATCGGTTTCTTTTACCAACTGCGCGACAATCTCTTTAGCCCGGGCAATGTTCCGGATGTCGCAGGTGCCACTGTTCGGGGCAAAGGCGCAAAAGCCATATTTTACGCCATTCCGTTCAAATACCGCTGTTTCGTCGGTACCAGCCAGTCCGGCAAAATGAATGCCGGCTTCTTTCAGTACCGCTTTGGTGCGCTTGCGCCCTTCAGGGCCAAAATCGCCGGAATGGTTATTGGCAAGGCTCAAAACGTCAAACCCTGCATCGGAAAAGTGGGTAGCATAGCGTTCCGGTGAGCGGAAAACATAGCAAACTTTGGGGTTGCGACAGGATTTGGGTGTCCCTCCTTTGTCCAGAATACTGCCTTCGTGGTTGCCAAAAGCCACGTCTGCAGCTTTTATGATCCCGCGAACATCGTCCAGCAGGTTTTTGCCGTCGTTGGCAGGTAAATAGCTTGCAGAAGGATAATTGGTGCCCAGCATCATATCTCCTACCCCTACAATGGTGTAGACTGAATCAAGCGCCGGCGCCTCGGCTATTACCGGAGCTTCGGCTGCTACGACATTAGCCGTTTGTCTGTTGGCAATGATTTTTTGTTCTACCACGCTCACGTAGGCCGTAGCAATGAATGTGATGATCACAATTAAAAAAAGACTTCCGAGACGGAAGTCTTTCTGTTGTATTTTAGTCAACATCAAAAAGTTGGTTTTTAGTCAAAAGATTGATTTGCCGCTTCAGCAGATTTCACAAGGTCCTGATACTCTGACGGTGTAAGCCCGTCGATCACGTATTGAATCGGATTGACCTTGTCGCCACGATAAATGACTTCATAGTGGCAGTGCGGCGCTGTAGCTGTGCCGGTATCGCCAACGAGGCCGATTTTTTGTCCCCGGACAACGGTTTGGCCTTCCCGGACATCCATGCGGCTCATATGGCCATAAAGCGTGCGATAGCCATAACCATGGTCGATTTCAACGCACAGACCGTAACCACTGGAACGACCGGCTTTGACCACACGACCGGAGCCCGTAGCCTGAATCGGAGTACCACGCGGGGCAGTAAAGTCAATTCCGGTGTGCATTTTCGGTACTTTGAAAATCGGGTGGATGCGGTAACCGAAACCGGAAAGCACTTTTACATCACGGGCGAGTTTATCTGCCCTGACCGGCTTAATGGAAGGAATGGCCGCCAACATTTTTTCTTTTTCTTTAGACATCCCGATGATGGTATCCAAAGAACGCGACTGCAAATTCATCTGACGCTTAAGACGGTCTATCTTTTCGCGAACAGTAATCATCAAATCGCCTGAATTTTTGAACTGACGGTATTCTTTGTATGCGTCGTGTCCACCGGTACCACCTTGCCAGACGTTTGCATCAATCGGCTCCATACCAAAAACCATGCGGTGAGCATAAGCATCGCGCTTTTGAAGATTGTCGAGTACTTCACTCAGACGATCCACGTTGCCGGAGGCCTCTGTCAGTTCTGATTTCAGGTATTTAATTTCGTTGAGCAGCGCTTTTTCCTTTGGAGAAGGAAACAACCGGTGAGATACCAGTGTGAAAATAAAAGCTGTGAAAACAGCTGCGCAAATAAAGCCAAACGCACGGAAAAGCTTCGCCTTTAAAGGTTCTTTTGCTTTTTCGTATTGAAGCGTGTGGATGTTGTAAACAAATTTTTCTTTACTCATGAATGTTGTTCTTAACCCAGAAAATCCTTTGTGGTCTCCTTCCAAATGTTCGTAAGGCAAAGCAGACCAGGAGCTTAATGGTCCCTCATTCTAGTATGCTTGTTGTTTGTTGTATTGCCAGTTTGTGTGTTTGAATTGTGGCAATACTCATCCGAGGTGGATCAAAATTAAAAGCAGGAATGATAAAAAAGAAACTTTAACATTTTTATTTACTAACATTGCAACCAAATAAGATAAATATAGATAAATTAAAATCAAATTAGTGTTAAAAATTCTTGTTTTTACCTTCTTTTTCATCGGGATCGCGACATTATTACTCCCCAGTTAAAAGTAACTTTGCTGCGTCATCTCCGTATTGTATTTTATACCAAAACCATTTCTCTTATGAAAAAGATTACGCTGCTCGTTCTTGTATTTGCATTAGCACTGTCTAATTGTACCCAAGCACAAACTCAGGCCAAGCGCTATATATTGCTGGAACATTTCACCAATACGCCTTGTTCTATTTGCGGTAGTCAGAACCCCGGGTTTTTCAATACCATCGCTAACTTCCCGGATGATGTACACCACATTTCATACCATACGCAATTCCCTTACAGTACCTGCATCTTTTACCAGGCCAATACGGTTCAAAACAGTGCCCGTACTGCCTTTTACAACATCTCGAGTACGCCCCGTGTGTTACGGAATGGCCTCAATGCTTCGTCGGCAAGCCAGGTCACTTCGGCAGTCCTGCAGGGCCTTCAGGGCCAAACCAGTCCTATTGTCGTTGCTGTGTCTGAAACCGGAACTACCAACCGCAGTGCGACCATACAGGTTCACACACTTGGGGAAGCGCCCGGCGGCAACCTTCGGCTGTTTGTTGCTTTAGCAGAACGGGAAATCCAGTACAATGCCCCTAATGGCGAAACCCTGCACCACAATGTTTTCCGCAGGATGCTGACCAATATTTCCGGCGATTCTTTTACCCCGGCTGCAACAGGCGGCACGAAAACCTTCAGCTTTGATTACTCGATTGAAAGTGGCTGGAATGCAGATCAAATCTACGCGATAGCCTTTGTTCAAAACATAGACACCAAAGAAGTGCTGAATTCCGGTACGCGCTTTGATCCGGTAGTGACAGCCCTTTCCGAAGTTGAGCAAACTGCCGATTTTAAAATTTACCCTAACCCTGTATCCGACATCCTGAACATTCAGTTCCGCGAACCAACGTCAGGTACGGCCTCGCTGCTTAACCTTACAGGAGCTGTTCTCTGGGACAGGCCATTGGAAAATACATCTTTTACTTCTTTTGACCTGGGGTCAAACCCTCCTGGAATCTACATCATCCGCGTACAAACAGATCAGGGCACACAGGCCAGGCAGGTGGTTAGATTTTAATCACAACCTATTTTTGTAAACCTCCAAGCTGGAAAACAGCCACAGCTATAACGAAAACTAATATCAGGAAATAATAAAGCACCAAATAAATAGTGGTGGACAATAAGGTTTTAAGCGCACCTGTCCACCACTTTTCCTGATACAAGCGGGTATAGGCAAATATGCTGTAGACCAGAAGAAAGACCATGTAAATTAAAGACATGGTTTCGTACTGAATCAAAAGCAAACAAGGCATCATCAATAGATACAGCAAGGTCATATTGCCCGTTATGTAGCTGTTGGCCACCAAATGCTCCGCATAATTCATGCGCCTACGAAAAACCCAATAAGTAGCGAGCGCCAACACCGGAACCCCAAAGAGCAGGAAGAGGTTAAAATAGCTGGTGAAAATTTCGCTCCAATGCTGGATCAACTCGGCTTCCCGTTTTATATCCTCCGGGTTGCCTGCTGCTCCTCCACCCTGGCTCCTGTACCCGTCTGCAAAACCAGCAGCAAACTCCGCTCCTGCTTCCGAGTATTTAAAATATTGAACCGTCGCAAAAGTAGCCAGCGCAATAGTGAGCAACAAAAAGCGGAACGGCTTTACCAATTTTGTTCTGTCTTCGTAAAGGTAAGTCCTGATGGCCTTCCCCGGTCGGATTGTTAAGGCAACAACGGTGTAAATCAGCCCATGTTCCAGGTTAAAAACATCGAGAATACCCTCAAGAATACTCTTCATGGTGATGCGCTCAACAGGCTGCCCCGGCTTTTCCATAATCGACTTCGTTTTGGCCAAAGATAGCATTCAAAAGGATGTCTCCACTTCCTTACTACTGGACATTTTTGCACGCTTAACGTTTACTAAACTTTGAAAGTTTAGTAAACGTAATACTGCTTCACCCTGATCATTGAAAATGTCCAGTAGTATGCTCTCTTTCCTTATTTGATTCATTCCTGCAGGTCAAAAATATTTCCATTATATTTATTGTCCCTTTTCGCTGCGTACCGTTCGTTTCGACTTCGCTCAACGAACAACGCTCAACCAACAACGCTCAACCATCAACCATGACCCAATTTCTGCTCAACAACGAACACATCAAAACAGACCTCTCTCCGGGGATGACCGTGCTCGATTATGTGCGTTACCACAAACAACTAAGCGGCACCAAATGCGGTTGCCGCGAAGGCGACTGCGGCGCTTGTACCGTATTGGTGGGTGAACTGACGCAGGGAGGCGAGGTCGATTACCGGTCCATGACTTCCTGCCTGACGCCGCTTGCCAATATTGACGGGAAACACCTGGTTACGATTGAAGGCATTAACGATCCGGATCAGGTTGCCTTAACCCCTGTTCAACAAGCAATTGTGGACGAAAGCGGAACTCAGTGCGGCTTTTGTACCGTTGGATTTGTCGTCTCCATGACCGGCTTTTCTTTACAATCCACTCCGGGCAATCCTGAAAATGCCATTGCTTGCGTAGACGGCAATATTTGCCGATGCACTGGCTATAAATCCATCGAACGGGCAGCTTTTCGACTCAGCAATCTGCTCTTGCAGCGCAAAACGGAACCCTCCATCCCATATGCAATCAGCAAGGGCATCGTGCCTGTTTACTTCGAATCCGTAGCAAACCGGTTAAAGACTATCCAATCAGAAAAAAACCGGCAGGATCTTACAAATAAAAATCTCTTTGTCGGCGGTGGAACAGACCTTTATGTACAACGCCCCGAAGACCTGGTATATGCTTCCGCTCAACACCTCTTTGACCACAAACCTCTTCGCAGGATCGCACAGGCAGAGAATGACATCGAAATCGGAGGCGCCGCTACCGTGACCGATATGCAGGAATCCCCATTACTGCAAAGCATTTTCCCTGATTTGCGCCGACATCTGAAGCTCGTTTCTTCCACCCCCATCCGAAACATGGCCACCCTCGCCGGCAACCTCGTGAATGCCTCCCCAATTGGCGACCTCAGCATCTGGCTCCTGGCGCTCGATGCGCGGATTGTACTCGCCAATGGCAGCAAACGCGAATTGCCGCTGCGCAATTTTTATCTTGCTTACAAGTCTCTGGATAAAACTGCTGACGAAGTACTGGAAACTATCCGCTTTCGCAAACCCGAAAACGACTGGTTTTTTAGCTTTGAAAAAGTTTGCAAAAGAACTCATCTGGACATTGCCACCGTCAATTCAGCAGCATCAATTCAAATAAGAGATGGTCATATCAAAGAAGCCCATATTGCCACGGGCGGTGTGGCGCCGATTCCTCTTTATCTGAAAAAAACAGCCGCTTTTTTGAAAGGGAAACCGTTGCCAAAAACGGCTGATCTCATCGACCCGGTATTGGCGAAAGCCAGTGATATCCTGCAATCGGAAATCAGCCCCATTTCAGATGTCCGGGGCTCGGCAGCTTACAAAAGGCTGTTGGCAAGGCAGTTGTTTCTGGCTCATTTTACGAAATTATTTCCACAACATAGGTACATAGAAGATGTCACATAGTTCACATGTGGTAAAAACGCCCATTATGAAAAATACGGATGCCCATAGCCATGTACGAGGCGAATCGGTTTATTTAGACGATATTCCGCTACAGCAAGGCACGCTGTTTGCCAGCGTTTTTGACTCCCCGCATGCCCACGGCAAAATCACCCGGCTGGACCTGGAAGAGGCCTTAAATACAACCGGAGTGGTGCGCATCATCACTGCTGCCGACCTCATCGGTGAAAACCAAATTGGCGGCATCATCCCCGACGAGCCTTTGCTGGCCGATGGCCATGTGCATTTTCAGGGCATGCCCATTGCACTTGTATTGGCAGAAAGCGAAGAAGCGGCGAGGTCCGCTGTAAAAAAGATCAAAGCAGAGATAGCGCCGCTGGAAATCATCACCGATCCACGCATCGCTTTTGAAAAAAACGAGCTCATCATTCCACCCAAACGCTTTCAACTGGGCGATACGGCCAGCGCATTTAAGACCTGTGCACATGTCTTTGAAGGCCGGGCTGATGTAAACGGCCAGGAACACCTCTACATCGAAACGCAGGGCGCCTATACGTTGCCCATGGAAGGCGGAGGCCTGAAAGTATACTCCTCTACTCAGGGTCCCACCGCTGTGCAGCGTGCTATCGCCAAAGTCACCGGACTGCCCATGCACCGCATTGAAGTGGAAGTAGGGCGATTGGGCGGCGGCTTTGGCGGCAAAGAAGATCAGGCCAATGCCTGGGCAGCACTTTGCGCAGTGGGGACTCAACTCACCAAACGGCCGGTAAAATACAGCCTGCACCGCCCTGAAGACATGCGCATGACAGGCAAGCGCCACCCTTATGCTGCTGATTACAAAATTGGGTTGGACGCGGATTTCAAAATCAAAGCCTACGAGGTGGTATTTTATCAAAACGCGGGCGCTGCTGCCGACCTCTCCCCTGCCGTGCTGGAGCGTACGCTATTTCATTGCACCAACAGCTATTTTGTACCCCACGTGACGGCAACCGCCTACAGCTGTCGCACCAACCTGCCGCCGAATACGGCGTTTCGCGGCTTTGGCGGCCCTCAGGGCATGTTTGTCATCGAGTCGGCCATTGTGCATGCTGCGGAACAGCTGGGGCTTTCCCCGGCTGTCATTCAGAAAAAAAACCTGCTCAAACCCGGAGACGAATTCCCCTACGGCCAAAAAGCGGAAAGCGAAGCAGAAGCATCCTGGCATCAGGCCGATCAGTCTTACCATTTCGAAGCAATGCGTCAGGAAACAGAAGTCTTCAATGCCCAAAACAGCCAGGTAAAGCGCGGTTTGGCACTCATGCCCATCTGCTTCGGCATTTCTTTTACCAAAACCCTGATGAATCAGGCGCGGGCATTGGTCCATGTTTATACCGATGGCTCAGTAGCGGTCTCCACCGGCGCTGTTGAAATGGGCCAGGGCGTGAACACCAAAATGCTGCAGGTAGCTGCCCAAACCTTTTCCATTCCTCCTGCCTGGGTCAAAGTGCACAGCACCAATACCCTGCGCATTGCCAATACCTCTCCTTCTGCGGCTTCGGCGACGGCTGATCTGAACGGAAAAGCGACCTTGATGGCCTGCGAAGCCATTCTGAATCGGCTGAAAGTCGTTGCAGCAGAAGAATTGCACCCGAACGAGGATCCTGCTGTTTACTACCCGGAAATACGCATCGAAAATGGACGCGTCTGGGAAAGAAGCCGGGCAACTGACTTAGACTGGAAAGCATTGGTCAATGCGGCTTTCGCCAAACGGGTTAACCTGAGTGAACATGCGCACTATGCCACTCCCGGCGTGCATTTCGACTGGACTACCGGAAAAGGGCATCCGTTTGCTTATCATGTATACGGCGTAGCGGCAGTGGGCGTCACGGTGGATTGCCTGCGCGGCACTTATGAAATTGATTTTGTAAAAACCGTTCACGATTTTGGCAAAAGCATGAACGACGCGGTAGACCTCGGACAAATCGAAGGCGGCATTGTGCAGGGCATCGGCTGGATGACGATGGAAGAGGTCATCTACGATGCATCAGGACGCCTGCGTTCCAATGCTCTTTCCACTTACAAAATCCCGGATATTTACTCCGTGCCTAAAATCATTGCAGTTGAGCCTTTGCAAACAGAGCGAAACAACCTCGCCATCTTCAACTCCAAAGCAGTAGGCGAACCGCCGCTGATGTACGGCATCGGGGCCTATTTTGCCATTCGGGATGCCGTAAAAGCTTTCCGCCAGAGCGCCAATCCGGCATTCGACGCGCCGTTTACCCCGGAAAAAGTATTGATGAATTTGTATCAATGGGAGCCTGCCTATGCGACCTGATGCCCGCTTGTTTCTGTGGCAATTCATCGCCAAACGCCTGCAAAAGCAACAGAAAGTAGCGCTGCTCGTTGTCGCAGAAAGCAAAGGAAGTAGTCCGGGCAGGGCGGGGTTCAAAATGGCAGTTGATGAAGCCGGCGCCCTCTGCGGCAGCATTGGAGGCGGGATCATGGAGATCAAACTGGCAGAATTGGCCAAAGCACAATTAGCTCAAGGCATATCGGAGCCCCTCATCAAGCGGCAAGTTCACCGCAAAACAGAGCCGAAGGATCAAAGCGGCATGATTTGTTCCGGAGAACAAAGTGTTGTTTTCTTCCAGCTCAGTCCTGAAAACCTAAAAACGGTGCAAAGCATCATCCGATGCCTGAAGCGCTCCTCCCCTGCCCTTCTGCGGTTGAGCAACCAGGGCATAGAAGTGTTGCAAAAGCAAAAAAACGAGCAGGATTTTCGCTTCGAACAAGCATCAGAACAGGATTTTATTTTTGAAGAAAACCTGGGTTTCAAAAACCGGCTTTTCATCGTTGGCGGCGGTCACTGCGCCCTGGCCTTGTCGGAACTGATGTGGAAACTGGATTTTCACATCACCCTGTTCGACGACCGGGCGGACTTGAATACTTTTGAAAAAAACCAGTTTGCCCACCAAAAAAGGAGGTTGGCAAACTATGATAACATAGGGGAAGCGATTCCATCCGGCAACGATGTTTACGTCGTGGTGATGACCGTCGGTTACCGGACGGATGAAGTGGTCATCCGGCAATTGCTGCACAAAAACTTCCGCTATTTCGGGGTGCTGGGCAGTGCCGCAAAGATGAAAACCTTGTTGGACCAGTTGCGCATAGAAGGATTTTCTGAAGCGCAGTTGGCGCGTTTGCACACCCCCATTGGTTTGCCCATCAACAGCAGAACGCCGGAAGAGATTGCTGTGAGTATTGCCGGAGAGTTGATTTCGGTTAAAAATACTACGCCTCCAAAATCACCACCTTATCCATCACATCGCCTGCTCTAATGGCGTCAATGACTTCCAGTCCTTCATAGACTTTTCCGAAAACGGTGTGGTTGCGGTCGAGGTGCGCCGTATTGGTGCGCGAATGGCAGATAAAAAATTGCGAGCCGCCCGTATTCCGTCCGGCATGGGCCATCGACAGGACGCCGCGGTCGTGGTATTGATTGTCACCCGATAATTCACAGTCGATTTTGTAGCCCGGTCCGCCTGTTCCGTTGCCGATCGGGCAACCGCCCTGGATCACAAAATCAGGAATCACGCGGTGAAACGTCAGACCATCGTAGAAGCCCTTTTCCGCAAGGGTAATAAAATTTTTAACAGTGTTCGGCGCATCGTCCTCAAAGAATTGAATCTTCATAACGCCCTTTTGGGTATGGATTTCTGCAAGCTTCATATCGTTTTTTTTGAATTGGCGCGCAAGATAATAAATGATTTACGGAATCGGCCCCTGCGAATCCATCTCTTAATTTTTTTATGTCACAAAATATGAAAACGCTTTTTACTATTTGGTATGAATCTCCATCACCAAACCCATCAACTCATGAAGCGTACCCTTCTTCTTTTTTTCATGTTTTTTGTCTTGTATTCATCAAGCCAGGCCCAAACAGATCCGTCTGTTTTTAAACCAGGAACCATTTATCTGGGCTTCAGCCCGGGATTTTCTTCCCTGGTTGAGAACAGCGGTTGGCCAGATTACAAAAAGTATCGATCGAAGACCTTGAACATCACACCCAGTGTCGGGGTATTTCTGACATCCGGTATTCAGGTAGGCGCCACGGGCACCTACATCGCCCGTTATAGCAATTATAAGGACGAAAGCCCCCTTTATGGCGCGGGCTACTACCTCCGTTACTACCCCTTGGCAAAAGGGTTTCAACGGCAGATTCCGCTGTCTGCCAGTAGCAAAAAGAAAATGAACCTCTCGTTTTTTCCAATGGTAGAACTGGAACATACGATTTGGAACGCAACTTTTTCCAGATTCGAGGTTTCACCAACCCAGGACCGGCTTTATGCCGATGAATTGGCCCTTAAACTTGGCGGCGCCTTCCGACTGGGCAAAAATGTTTTTGTGAGCATCCACCCAACCTGGTATTACAATTTTGAAGCTCGTGAGTTTTCCGGTTTATTACCTGCCGGCGACGCTACATTTGAGACCTATTTCAACCTGGGCAGGCCCAAAGAAAAATTCCGCTTTATCGAGAACAAAAGCCCGGAAGAAATAGCTGCTATTCCGGAGCGGGATACTTCCCGTGCGCATACCCTCGGTAACCTGATTGTGGGAAGCTCCTACACGTATATCTGGGATCCGGCTTATGAAGAATTCGGCACCGGGCAAACCCACCTCTACGAGGAGTTCACCTGGGCTATTAATGTGGCTACTGATTTGTCGAAAAGGGTGCGCGTGGGCATTGACCACAAAAGTCTCTTTACCCGAAGTGCCTTAAGCGGCAAAAACCACTATTCCATGACCGGGGCATTCACTCAATACAACCTGTTGCCCAGGCGCCGGACCCGTTTGTTCCTGAGCGCCATGCTGTACAACGGAGATTATTGCAGTTGCGACCCCGATGATCCTTACCTCAAAGAAAATCTTTGGTACTACGGCCTGGGCTGGGGCGTAGACCTTAAACTGTCGCGCCGACTGTATTTAGACCTGGCCTGGGAGAACATGAACATCATCAACAATGTACACGGAAAGTACAATTACACCCAATACATTATTGGGCTGGATTATTATCTTTGGAAGAAGAAAGTGGTCTGACAGGTAATATCTGAATGACTTGCAATGCGCCAGGCGTCTTTTAATCCTGGCGCATTGCTATCTAAACAAAATCTAAATAACCTTGTTCTATCTGAAATATTTGCTTATTTTCGCCCATGCAATAAAGCTGAAAGACAACCATGCAAGCCATTTCCATTGTCATCGCCGACGCGCAATACCTGACCCGACTGGGGTTGCGTTACGCGCTTGCTTCCAACCCTCGCATCGACATTTTTGCGGAAGCCGGTGATGAAGAAGAATTGATGGAAATATTAGCAGATCGTGTGCCCAATCTTTTGGTACTCGACCACAACCAACCCGGCTATTTCAGCGCCGAGACCATTGCAAAAGTCCGGCAACTTGCTCCCGAAACCAGCATCCTGATCATCAGCGCCATCAGTGACAAAAACAGCGTTTATGTCGCGCTGGAACAGGGGATCCACAGTTTTCTGACCAAAACCTGCGACCAGGAAGAAATTCTCGACGCGGTTAAAGCCACTGCAAAAGGCGAAAAGTTCTTTTGTACCAAAGTCCTCGATTGCCTGCTCGAACGCACCTTTGGCAGCATCGAAGAAAGCGGCTGCGCCCCCATCCCGCTTTCTCCCCGCGAAATCGAAATCGTGCGCCTGGTGGCCAAAGGGCTTATCGCCAAAGAAATAGCCGCTATGCTCAACCTGAGTACCCACACGGTTTATACCCACCGCAAAAACATCATGAAGAAACTAAGTCTCAATTCATCTTCGGAGTTGCTGATGTACGCCATCAATACCGGGATTTTGAATTGATTGCTTCCATGATTTGTCTTCGATTCACCGCATAAGCACAGATTTGCGCTGCTTTTTAAGCTGGCGATGGCCCGGAATATGCCCCGTTCTGCTGTTTGGTGTACAATATCCTTCCTGCTACTACCTAATGTTAGGGATGCCTTTGCTGATTAATACCTAAGTTTCCCTTGCAGACTTTACCGCCTGCCACTCCGTAGTGATCTATTTTTGCTGCACAAATTTTATTTAGACAAATTCAACATAAAATCATGCAGCATTTAAAACACCTGATACCGGGCCCGCTCCTCCTGGCTTGTTTTTTCTTTACCGAGCTTGAGGCCCAGGAATTGACTGCGACAACATCCGACAGCATTTCTATTTTTTATGAAGCTCCGGCAGTAAAGATATTGGGAGAAAAACCGCGGCTCCTAAGTGACTTACCGGGATCAGCAACTTACCTGTCAACCAAAACCATAAGGGAAATACAACCCATTACCAGCAGTGAGATTCTGCGCATGGCCCCCGGCATCATCATTACAGAAGAAGAAGGGGCGGGCATGCGCCTCAACGTGGGCATCCGTGGACTTGATCCTGACAGGAGCAGCCGGGTGCTCGTACTGGAAGACGGTATTCCGGTAGCGCTAAATCCTTTTGGCGAACCACAACTCTATTATTCTCCGGCAATTGACCGAATGGAAAGTATTGAGGTGCTGAAAGGCAGCGGCCAGATTCTTTTCGGACCGCAAACTGTGGGGGGCGTTATCAATTACATCACCGCCGACCCGCCAGCAAAGGAATCCGGGCGCGTACGCCTGCTGGGAGGCGAAAACGGTTACCTCAGCGGCCTGCTGAGTTACGGCAACACCATCGGGAATGCCGGATTCAAGGTAGATTTTTTGCGCAAACAGGCAGATCGAATCGGGTCAACCGAATTTCAAATCAACGACCTGAGTGCCAAAATTAACTTAAGGTTTAATGCTAAATCTACGCTTGGCTTCAAATTCGGTGTGTACAACGAATTGTCAAATTCCACCTATATTGGCCTGACTCAATCCATGTATGAAGCAGGGAATCAGGATTTTGTGCGCATGGCGCCGGATGACCGCCTTACCGTGCGACGCTTGTCCCTAAGCGCCATCCACGAATACCGGTTCAACCAGAACACCAAACTCAAGACGACTGCTTTTGGCTACACGACTACCCGCAACTGGCAGCGGCAGGATTTCAGTTCTGCCCCGCCTGCCAATCCGACCGGCGTTATTTGGGGCGATCCCGATATTCCCGGAGGCGCCGTTTACATGCGCAATTCCAATGGCCACCGCAACCGCCAGTTTGAAGTTGCCGGCATCGAATCCAGACTTATTAAGCGGTTCACTCTGGGTTCTGTCGGCAACCGCCTTGAAGCAGGGGCGCGCTTCCTGTTTGAACGGGCCTACGAACAGCGCGTGAATGGCCAGAAAGCCGATGCCAGATCGGGAAAACTGGTGAATGATGAAATCCGCAGCGGAAATGCAGTCAGCACTTTTGTACAAAACAAATTCGAACTTGGTGAAAAGCTGGCCCTTACTGCTGGTCTGCGTTCTGAAACCTATTTTTATGAGCGCCACATCCTGCGCAATGCGGAAAAAGATACGAGCATCCTGTCGAACAACACCATCCATCAGATTTTGCCGGGAGCCGGGTTAAACTACAACCTGAATGAGAACTGGAGCCTTTTTGCGGGCGTACACAGAGGCTTTGCACCACCCCGGGTAGCAGACGCCATTACGACCAATGGCGTGGTGTACAACTTAGATCCCGAATTGAGCTGGAATACCGAAATAGGCTTTCGCAACGAGGTGGGTAACCACTGGGCAATGGAGTTTACGGCTTTCAGCATGGACTTTTCCAACCAGATCATTCCAATATCGGAGTCTTCGGGCGGAAGCGGTTCAGGTTTGGTAAATGCCGGAAACACAATTCATCAGGGACTTGAGCTGGGGATCCGCTACGATCTCGGACAAAGCCTGCTGCCTGCGGGTCATCGCTTTGAATGGTCGCTGAACGGCACTTACGTTAATGCCCGGTACAACAGCGACCGTTTCGTTGGCGAAGGCGATTCAAAAGTCAACATCCGAAACAACAGAACGCCTTATGCCCCGGAATGGTGGCTATCGGCAGCCGCAACCTATGAAGCTCCAAAAGGCTTTTCATTGCGGTTCACGGGCAATTACATCGGAAAGCAATTTACGGACGAGCAAAACACAGTCAACCCCTCGCCAAATGGCCAAACCGGACTGCTCCCAGCTTATTTTGTATTGGATGCCGGCGCACAGTACCTGATCCCCGGGAGTAAACTGACCTTGACAGCGGCTGTAAAAAACCTTGGCAACGAACGATACATCGCTACCCGCCGTCCACAGGGCATCCGTGTTGGTCTGCCTCGCATGATCACGGCTGGTTTGGACTGGAAGTTCTAAACACCCTGCTTTATCCGGCATAAAGCCCGGTAAAAGCAGGCTCCAAAAACAAGTAAAAGCCCCCGGTTTGGGCAGAATTAGCAAACCCCGCAAGCGCCTGAGTGCAACCTTGCGGGGTTTGTGCCGTTATGTGATAGGTAAAGATTGTGAACGGGGTTCTGTATTTTTATTTTGACACAGAACTCTAAACAAGTTGTTTAGTTGCAATCTTTGTTACAAATTTGCGTTATGGAAATGTTTTGCGTACACAAAAGCAAAACATTAACAAAGTTTGCTTTTTGTTGAAACAACTGCTAGATTAAAAAAAACAACATGAAAGTCATCAAATCTCTTTTCCTGGTACCCGTTCTTTTCACCCTGACTGCAATCACTTTGAATGCGGCGCGCATCTATGTCGTCTACGATCCGGAGTGCATGGACCGCTTAGAATACAATTACTACAAAGACGGCAATACAGGCGTGTATGTGGCTTACCACGTGCGCTTGAGTGCATCTGAACGCATCGTACTGGAAATTGGAAGAGAAGATGGCATTGAGCAGGATCGCCTGCCTGCCGGCGTTGTTAATTGCTCCAACGGATTGTTTGATCGCCAGACTGTAAAACGCATCAACAACAAATCGGATGAATTGATCATCGTTTATCCAACCCTCAACCGCCGTTACATCATGATGCCGGTGCGCATTGCCGCGATTCACCAGTGGGACGGCAAAGTCATCAGCTATAGTTCGCCAACCTACTCTTTCCGTTTTGATACCAGAGAAGGCGCTGTTGGTGAAAATATTTCCTACAACAACCCTAACGTTCAGGTCTATTTTGAAGGCCGCATTGCTAATGAATGCAGCGGCGCCTATATTTTCCGTCAATACACCAACGCCACCGGTGTTGCCAACGCTTATTCCGAAATCGTCATTGCTCCGGAAATTGGCATCACGGAAGCCCGCAGCGGACTTACTCCGGAAGACGCCACCAATAATGTGGTCGTTTTGGAAAGGGTGAACAACCGAAAATTTTCAGATCACCTGCTGCTGGCTTGCGGAAAAGGAACACCCCCACCTGCCACGGTTGATAACAGTGGTCCAAGCGGATACGATTACACCGGAACAAAAGGGAGTACCGGATCGACCTCCGGCACGGGCAATACCACCACCACAGCAACAACCCACACGGTCCAGCAAGGTGAAACGCTTTATGCCATCTCGAAAAAATATGGCGTATCCGTGAAGCAGATTCAGGACTGGAACAAAATGGGAAAGTCGACGGCCATCCGCAGAGGGCAGCAACTGCAGGTTAATGTAACAAGCACGGAAACAACTGTTCCGTCTTCATTCGAAAACAACACCCCAAGGTTTACCCCTAAAAATGGCACCGTACAAACGGGCGCCACCACTTCAGGATCCTATTTCACGGTGAAATCCGGTGAAACGATCGGTTATCTCGCTCAGAAATATGGCTACACCGAAAAACGTTTCCGGGAGTTCAACAACCTTGGAGAAAACGACTGGATTAAAGTCGGTCAGCGCCTGAAAAGCAGCGATTGCGAATGTCCTCAAACGACGAGCCAGTCAACCGGTATGAAATCTTACGACAGCAGCGGAGAGCGTTTGTATCCAAAAGGGAACATACAGCCTGCTAACAACTCAGGTTTAAAAGAACAGGAAGTCCGTACTTCGTCCTATTACAACTATTCCTACAACCAGCCTTCCCAGCAAAATCTGGCCAACATGAGAAGTGGCGGTGAAGCTGAAATCCGGCCTTCTGCATACAGTGTTTATGATTCTCCGATTGTCATGCCTGCCCAGCAGGAACAGGCGAATCAAAATGGCATGCAATTTTACGACGATGCGCCGCTTCCCATCAGCACCGAAGCTTCAACGGTTCCGCAAACCGTGCGCAATTCAAATACCAAATATGATTTCAGCGAACGGACCACGCCCCTGATTTATGATGCGCAGCCCAATAACAATACGGCTGCCGCAACCAATTACGCCAATGATGGTTCTTTGCCTCAAAATTACGAAACCGGTGTTTCCAAAAACTACCACGTCGTGCAGGCAGGTGAAAACCTATACCGCATCGCCAAACAATATGGCCTTACGGTACAATACCTGCGACGCATCAACAACATGAGTAGTGATGATGTGTATGTCAACCAGCGCATTGCGCTGAAATAGTGTCTGTGTCTTTATAGTCCGATTACTGCGTTACACTCGGCCCAAAAAACAGTCATTTACACGAGTAAACTTCTATTTTTTGGGCCTTCGTGTGCCTTGTCCTCGAACTCTAAAGAACAGACACACTACTAAATTGAAAGACGCTATTTTGCTTGCCTTTTAAGCCAGATATCAGTTCGATGCCCAGCAGACATTCACTTCCCGGGGACCATAATAAGGTAACCGCCCATGGGCAATGCGGTAGTTGTCAATCATAATCATGTCGCCCGTCTGCCAGGGTTGGATGTACAGGTTTTTCCAGATGACGTCAATAAGGTGCGCCACCCAGGAATCCGGAATTTCGTCGCCATTCCCGAAAGTAACATGCATGGCGCGTGCTTCCGGTTTTTGTACCAGCGATTCCCACAGGTCATTCAAAGGTAAAAACAGCGCAAGGGCAAAACTACGAAGGTCTTTCTGAAAGGCTGCGATGTGCCTGTATTCATAACGGGCGGCGGCGGCATGAAAAACCTGGGTGTGATTGTACCAGACTTTCACACCGCTTTGGGGATGTACAAGAACCGCCGGACGCGTATTGACCAAACGCAGGGCATCGCCCGGTAACCACGTAGCCTGAATGTCGTGTTCGCTGCAGATCGCTTCTACCCGGTCTTTATCTGTCGTCAAAAACATATCCGGCCAGGGTTTCAACTGCTTCAGGCTTTTCGCCTTCTTTCCCGGGCCTGCATAATTACGGATAACCGTAACGCCTTTTTCTTCAAAAGCCTGCCGGATATCCGGGTTCAGGTCGCGATACACGGCAGCGAAATCACAGGTAGGCGTTTCGCCCCCTTTTCCGGGCGCCGTTTTGCACCAAAAAAACAGTTTGCGCGGGGCGCGGGGCAAAAAACTCATTTCACAATGCTGCATGATTGGATAATGCGGCGGTAATTCGCTGGCAGAAAAAACATAGTCGGTCAACTTGTTACGGGGGGAAGTGCCCAGATAGTCGTTTTTCAAATCGGGATCCAGCATTTTTGCAGCACGCTCAAAAATCAGGGCGTCATTGATTGGGAATCCCCGGAACAAAACAGCGCCCTGTTCCAACATACCCGATGCAAGTATGGCGCGATTTTTTTCAATAAAAGAAAAGACATCATCGCCATCATAAGTCACCAATAAGGGTTTGGTAATCATGACTTTTTGTGAATAAAGATAATGAAATTCAGCCATGAGTCATCAGAAACTACCGATAAATTGTAAAACCTTTTAGGATGACTTGCTTTTCAATACGGCCAGAAAAAAGCCATTCCCCAACACAAATCAGGGAATGGCTTCCGGTACATTCAAACCTAATGCTTAGCTTTCGTACACTTTCACCTTTTCAAGGTCAATCTCCTCAAAATCAATCGGAAAGCAGTCTTTATATCCCAGTGTCTTGAGTTTTTTCACTCCTTTCATGGCATCTTCTCTGGTAGCGAAACGGCCAATCAGCAGCTTATCCACCAAAGCAGCCTCCAATGGAGCGATGTAGCGAAAAATGGTGGCATTTTGATAGTGTTCCAGCAATTCAGCAGCCAGTTTTTCAAAACTCCCATCTCTCTCCAGTGCCGCGACTTGTACGGTATATCCCGCTTTGGGAACGGTTTTTACCTCCGGTGAGATTCGCATATCCGGATCTAAAGGCCTTGCATTGTCTGAAGACACACCGTTGCCCCCCTCATAAGATCGGATGGGGTCTTCCTTTTTCGTTTCGCCAGATTGCGATGTACTGCTTTGTGAGATACGATCATCCTCCAACTTCATAATATCAGAAGTAATTGGCTTCTTCCCTGTATCATCAGGCAGTTTTCCCGGCTTCTCAATCCTGGCCAAATCATCGGACGGCTTAATGTCTTTAGCCCATGTATAAAGAGCAATCCCAACAATGGTAATCATAACAATCGTCAGAAAAGGCGAACTCCTCCGCGGCGTTTGCATGTACGGATAGTCCGCGCCCTGTTGTTGTGAATATGGGCCGGCATAGGGCGGATAAGCGCCATAAGGTGGATGATAGGGTGGAAACTGGTTGTAGCGGTTTCTGCTATTGAAAAACCAGTTTTGCAATGCTGCCCAGGCGACAGCACCCAGGGCGATGATGATCAATGCCCAATTCAACACCTGGTCTGTATTCAGATTTTCCATCTTTTTGCTGTTTTTTGAAATGATGGACAATAGAAAAACAGGATTCCTCAGTGGTGATGCGGAAACGACAGGACTAGCGGTGCAACAGGGGTAAATTCGACGGCAGGACCGTACAGGTAGTAATTTTAAGGTCGTTCGTAAATGCGCTCAGTTGGTTCGATACGGGTAACTGGTTGTGGGATCCGAGAGTCACTGATACAACAAACGTAAAACAGTCAACGAGTACTGTTGAGTAGGTGTTTGATGTGCGTTTGTGTGGTGTACTTACTGAGAGCGCAGCACGTGCTGATATATATGAATAAATTGAGAACGCGGAGTTTCCGTCTTTTGTTCCACCTCCCTGCAAAATTTTTTAGCGGCGGATAAAAATTGCGCAGAATTACGTACGCGCAACCTGCAATAATCGTTGGTAAGCTGCGGCAATCTGAGCCGTTTGAAAGGGTACTATCCGGCGTTCAATACTGGCCTTATCCAGTTGCCGGTTTTGGAAATTAGTCAGAAATACAGCCAGACGGTCTGCGCTCTCGACAGAAACAGCATCCGCTTTTGCAACAAACAACATGGGATAATCCCCCATAAAATCCTGAAAAGTATCCGGATCAGAAGCAGAAAGGTGAACGATGGGTTTCCCTGAAGCAAGATAGTCGGCACTCTTACTTGGCAGGTTGTAAGTTGTGGTGTTACCGATATGGAGTAAAAAAGTGGTCTTAGCCATAGCAGCTGCAACCACATCGCGGTCGACAAGCCCGTGCATCCGGAGTCTGGCAGCTAACCGGTGGTGTCGTTCAAAGGCAGCTCTGACTGAATATTCTATTTCACCAAAGAAATGGATAACCAGCTTGCTTTCGAGTTCCGGATGGCGCTCAAACAGCAAATCCAGTAGTTTTAAAGCAGCATCCGGTGTTCGAATGGGCGCATAAAAGGCGCCGAAATAAGACAAATGAAGGCGATCCGGTTCAAACAGCTCAAAATCAGGAGAGGCGCCAAGGCTGGAATCAAACAAAGGGGGAATTACTTCGATTTTGGATTCAATGCCGGGAAAGTATTTTGTATAAGCTTGTTTTGCTGTATCCACCGTGACAGAGATGGCATCTGCCGCTTTCAGTACGGCTGCTTCTGCGCGAAAGTTTAAAGCTTTGTACAGACGCCTGTTGTTGATGAAATAAGCGTCAACAAATGCAAATGGGTCTTCAATATCAACGAGCCAGTGCAATTTGGGATTGGCCCGCTTGCAGGCCAGGCCGATCAGGTGGGCTGTAAACGGCGCGCCGACGCTGATTACACCGTCAAAAGCATATGCCTTCAGCAATTGTTTTGCCTTTCTCCTGCCCGGGCCATACCAGAGACAACGCCCGTCTGGCCAGTAAAAACTTCGCCAGCTGAGGTCTACAACCTTTTCAAGCCCCCTGCGAAACTTGCCGTGCCTGCCCGGTGGGGTGCCGCCGGCTTCTCCCCTTCTTCTTGATGTATTGAGAAGGTTGTATCCCCAGTCTAACAGGGAATTCTGACCAGCCCGATGTACCTGTACCCCGTCCATGACAACTTCGTCAGGCAGCCCGCTGCGTTTTGTACAGAGCACATGCACTTCGTGGCCTTCTGAAGCCCAATGGGTTGCAATAGCGCCCCAGCGATAGACATTGGGGTTCAGCGCAGGATGGTATTGAGCCAGAATGAGCAGCAGTTTCATAGGCAAGGTCAGTAAACGATGCGCTGTCTGGTTTTTTGCCTGTAGAAAAGCAGGTTCTTTTTTTCACGACCGGGCCACTCTACACTCACCAGGTTTTTTTGATCGTCGAAGACTTCCGTCAACAAAACATTGGTCAGCGTCAATTCGCGGAATGGCGCAATACCCGGGACTTCCAGATAGCACCACATACCGGTCCAGTCATTGGAATTCTCTTTGCCGACAAAACGAAAATTGCAGTCTTTTCCATCAACCTGAATTTGCAAGCCCTGGCGCAGATAGCGTTCGAGGTAGGCAGTAGCTTTTTCGCTTTCCTTTTCTGTGCACAGAAAGAGTTTGTCCGCGCCTTTTTTCCGAAGGGCCTCTTCGATGTCATCTATGAACAAATGCAGGCTGATTTGCAGGGATTTTTCATCCTGACTGTATTCGATTACGCACTTGCTGACGTGGAATTCATGCCAGCTACGTCCGCTGGTCAGCAGCAGCAACAACATCGGGCAAATTATGTACAGCTTTTTCATGATGATTCAATCCATTTTACTGAGGAATTCTTTCCAATGCCATGACGAATGCCAGACCGGCGGCAGCTCCTGATATGAAAAGAGCCCAGGATTGCTGTCGGACTTTAAACACCTGCATGACCACATATGCCAAAACCAGGGTGATGAGAACAATGAGCAATTGTCCAAATTCGACCCCAAGATTAAACGCCAAAAGTTGCCAGGGAAGTTCGTTTTCTTCTCCGGGCATCAGCATGGCCCGAAAATAGTTGGAAAACCCCATGCCGTGAATCAACCCAAACGCTGCAGCAAGCGCATAATGCCCGCCAGCCTGAGCTGTCCACAACCCGGAATCCTGTGTAGTTCCGGATCTCGCAGCATTGTACAATGCCGTTAACAAGATGGTTACAGGTATTAAAAACTCTACCCATACGGAAGGGATGCGTACAAGGTCCAGTACGGCCAAGGCAAGGGTCAGGGAGTGTCCAATGGTAAAAGCCGTCGCCAACAGGGCTACTTTTTTCCAGGATGCTATCGGGTAGACAACACACAGCGCCACAATAAACAAAATGTGATCGTAGCCCTTCATATCGGCTATGTGTTCAAAACCCAGTTGAAGGTAGATGCGTAATATTTCCATAGCTTGTCCCGTATTTTCAGGATCTGCCAAAAATACAAAGACCTGACCACTTTAAAAAGGCGATCAGGTCTTGTCGTATTTATGAAAAGCCGGCGATTATGCCTGGTCTTCTTCTTTTTGAGTAGCTTCTTCTTCCGGTGTTTCTGTAGCGTCTTCGATTGCAGCTTCTGTTTCAGCAACAATTGCTTCAGCTTCAGCAACTTCAACCTCCGCTTCTACAACGGCTTCTTCGATGGCGCTTTCTACAACCGGTGCAGCAGTCTCAGAGGTAGCTGCAGCAGCAGATTTAGAGCCTTTGCCACCACGGCGGCTGCGTTTCTTGCGGCCATCTTCTTTGCCGGAGTCTTTACCAGCTGTATAGATTTCGTTGTAATCAACCAGCTCAATCATCGCCATATCGGCAGCGTCACCTTTACGGAAACCGGTTTTCAGGATGCGCACATAGCCACCCGGACGGTCCATCACTTTTTCAGAAATGGCATCGAACAATTCTTTAACGGAATCTTTGTTCTGCAAATAGCTGAACACAACACGACGGGAATGCGTGGTGTTGCTTTTAGATTTCGTGATCAGCGGCTCAATGAAAACACGCAAAGCCTTTGCTTTTGCGACAGTTGTATTAATGCGCTTGTATTTAATCAAGGCATTTGCAAGGTTGCGCAACAGCGCATTACGATGGCTTGATGTACGGCCAAGGTGGTTTACTTTTTTACCGTGTCTCATGGTAAAACGATGAATTTAACTTCGCAACACGGTCGCATCGGGTATGCTTTTTTAAGCATTCAGCAGTAGGCCGCTGTGTCACCGAAGGTCGTTATTGCAGGTGGTTGATGAAAATCATGCCGGACTGCGGAATTCTTTAATGCCGCTATCCTGACAGCCTACTCTATACAAAATTTATTCTTCGTCTAATTTGTACTTGGAGAGATCCATACCGAAGGTAAGGCCTTTCTCCTGCAGCAATTCTTCGATTTCCACCAACGATTTTTTACCAAAGTTGCGGAACTTCAGAAGCTCATGCGTATCGTATTTGACCAATTCCGACAAGGTATTGATCTTGGCTGCCTTGAGGCAGTTATAGGCGCGAACAGAAAGATCGAGGTCTTCGAGCGATGTCTTCAGCAGTTTGCGCATGTGGAGGATGTGCTCGTCCACAATGGTATCTTCACGGCTGGAAGCATCATCAAAGGTAATGTTCTCGTCGGTGATCAGCATCAGGTGCTGGATCAGGATACGCGAAGCATCGCGGATGGCATCTTCCGGGTGGATGGTGCCGTCCGTTTTGACATCGATCGTCAGTTTTTCGTAGTCGGTACGTTGTCCAACACGCGTATTTTCAATGCGGTAAGCCACATTTTTGATTGGCGTATAGATGGCATCTACCGGAATAACGCCGATCGGAGCATCTTTCGGAAGATTTTCTTCAGCAGGAACATAGCCACGGCCTTTGGTCACCGTAAGTTCTATTTCCAGGTTGACGCCGGGTTCCATGGTACAAAGCACCAGATCCGGGTTCATGACCTTGAAAACATTGGTATGGTCTTCGATATCACCTGCCAGAAACTCTTCTTTACCTGAAATCGTCAGGTAAATTTTTTCATTGGTGATGCTCTCATTAGACATCAACTGTTTCAGGCGAACCTGTTTGAGGTTGAGTACAATATCGACCACATCTTCGGCTACGCCGCGGATGGTGGCAAATTCATGTTCAACCCCTGCAATCCTGATCGCAGAAATAGCAAAGCCTTCCAGTGAGGAAAGCAGCACCCGACGCAGTGAATTACCAACTGTTTGGCCAAAGCCAGGTTCGAGGGGTTTGAATTCAAAGGTACCTTCAAAATCGTTTGCTTTTTGCATTACGATTTTGTCAGGCTTCTGAAAATTGAGTATACTCATAGATGACAGTCTTTGGAGAGGATATAGCGGTTAAGTAGCTTGACTTTGGCCAGGATGCACTCCCGGCCAAAGTCCAACGACGAATATTACTTAGAATATAATTCGACGATCAACTGCTCGTTGATCTTCTCCGGTATCTGCTCCCGTTCTGGGTAGTTTAAAAATATGCCCTGAAATTTATCAGGGTTGTATTCCAACCAGCTGTGTTTTCTGGCTTCTGTCTTACCATCCGACTCTTTGACGATGACCAAAGACTGGGATTTTCCACGCACCTGAACGATATCGCCGGGGCGAAGCAGGTGAGAAGGAATATTAGTGACCACACCATTTACGGTGATGTGGCGGTGTGAAACCAACTGACGAGCACCGCGACGTGTCGGGGACAAGCCCAGGCGGTATACCGTATTGTCAAGCCTCGATTCAAGCAACTGAAGCAATACCGCACCGGTAACGCCTTTTTTGCTGCTGGCTTTGTCAAACAGTTTCCGGAACTGACGCTCCAGAACACCATAGGTATATTTCGCCTTTTGCTTTTCCATCAATTGGACCGCATAGTCCGAACGCTGCTTGCGCTTTTTGGTTAAGCCATGCTGACCCGGAGGATATTTGCGTTTCTCGAAAGCACGGTCGAAGCCGAAAATTGGTTCGCCAAAAGCTCTTGCTTTCTTCGTTATCGGGCCGATATATCTTGCCATTGTAAATCGTTGAAATTTCTGAATAAAGGTTTCGTTGCGCCTTAATTATACCCTTCTGCGCTTGGGCGGACGGCAGCCATTGTGTGGCATCGGCGTAACATCCTGTATTTTAGTCACTTTAATTCCAGAGCCGTCAATGGCACGGATAGCCGCTTCCCTTCCCGAGCCTGGTCCTTTTACCAAAACTTCTGCTGTGCGCATTCCTGCTTCATAAGCCGTGCGTGCAGCATCATTGGCAGCAACCTGAGCAGCGTAGGGGGTGTTTTTCTTTGAGCCTTTGAAACCGGCTTTACCGGCAGAAGCCCAGGAAATAACATCACCACGCTTATTCGTAATGGAAACAATGATGTTGTTGAAGGTAGCCTGAATGTGGGCATAGCCCTCAACATCCACTTTAACTTTCCTTTTTTTAACTTTTTTTACCGTTGACTTTGCCATTAGTATGGAAACAATTTGAAAGTTTTACGATTAAGCAGCAAGGATTACTTGGTTGCTTTCTTCTTATTTGCAACCGTTTTACGACGACCTTTACGGGTACGTGCGTTGGTACGCGTTCTTTGGCCACGAACCGGCAATCCTTTACGATGGCGCAGGCCACGATAGCAGGCAATGTCCATAAGGCGTTTGATGCTCAACTGAACTTCAGTGCGCAATTCGCCCTCAACCTTATAATCATTGTTAACGATCCGGGAGATTTCGCGAATGTTTTCATCGGTCCAGTCCTGGACTTTGATGTCTTCGCTTACCTCTGCTTTCTGCAGAATTTCTCCGGCTCTTGAACGTCCAACCCCGTAGATATACGTTAGGCCGATCACGCCTCTTTTGTTCCTTGGTAAATCAATGCCTGCTATACGAGCCATGTGATGTGATTGTTTTTACAGTTGGTGCACAAATGCACTTGATTTTCAAACAAATAAAATCAACCCTGCCGTTGCTTGAACTTAGGATTTTTCTTATTGATGATGTAAAGTTTTCCTTTTCTCCTGACGATCTTGCACTCAGCCGAACGTTTCTTAATGGACGGTTTAACCTTCATGGTACAGTGATTTACTTGTATCTGTAAATGATCCTTCCTCTGCTCAAGTCATACGGTGACATCTCAACCGAAACCTTGTCGCCCGGCAGGATGCGTATGTAATTCATGCGCATTTTTCCGGATATTGTTGCAGTGATTTGGTGATCGTTTTCCAAACGAACCCGAAACATTGCATTGGATAGGGCTTCTTCAATGATGCCGTCTTGCTTAATCAGATTTTTTTTTGCCATATTTCCGAATTCGGAGTGCAAAGATACTAAGAACGCGCAAAATAATCTCTTGTTTAAGAAAAAAATTTGCACCCCTTATTTCAACCTGCTCCCCAGGATACTTTTGCGTTTAAATTGATTGAACATTAGGGTTCTTCAGGATGGCTGTTTCAACGCCCGTATGTGTGGACAGAATATCAGCTTTATCTTTTCGAATGGCCACCGTATGTTCATAATGTGCTGAAGGCTTGTTGTCTTTGGCAAGAACTGTCCAGCCGTCTCTTGCTGTTTTGACATCTTTCTTCCCCAGGTTCACCATTGGTTCAATGGCAATAACAAGGCCTTCTTTTAAAATTGGTCCGGAGCCTCGCTTACCATAATTCGGAACTTCAGGTGCTTCATGAAGGTCGTGGCCAACGCCATGCCCAACCAATTCCCTGACAACTCCGTAGCGGTGCTCTCTTTCTGCATAGTGCTGTATGGCGAAACTGATGTCTCCAAGACGTTTGCCGGCAACAGCCTGCTCAATTCCTTTATAAAGGGATTCGCGGGTAGTTTTCAACAGAGCCATTACCTCAGGAGCCACTTCGCCTAGTGCAAAAGTATAAGCTGCATCTCCATGAAAGTCGTTTAAAAAAACACCACAATCAACAGAAACGACATCTCCGTCATGAAATTCCTGCTCTTTAGTAGGAATGCCATGCACGACACATTCATTCACTGAAACACAAAGCGTGGCAGGAAAACCGTTGTATCCTTTGAAAGAAGGTACCCCGCCATGATCGCGAATCAATTCTTCAGCAGCTTTGTCAATAACAGCACCGGTAATACCGGGCTTAATCATTTCGCCGACCAAAGCCAGCACTTTAGAAACCACCAGACAACTTTGTCTGATCAGTTCTATTTCTTCGTCCGTCTTATAAAAGATCATGCCCACAGTTGTGCGCTTTTTTACATGTTAGCGCCAATCTGAATTCCTTTTCCACTTCTTCCCTGAATATGGCCGGATTTCACCAAGCCATCATAACGGCGCATTAGCAGGTGGCTTTCAATTTGCTGAAGCGTGTCCAACATTACACCAACCAAAATCAACAGTGACGTACCTCCGAAGAAAAGTGCAAAGGTGCGTTCAACACCGAATGAAGCCACAAATGCCGGAAAAATGGCAATGAGTCCCAGAAAGATCGAACCCGGCAATGTAATGCGGGTAGTCACAGAATCGATGAATTCTTCTGTGGGTTTACCCGGCTTTACCCCCGGAATAAAGGCATTCTGACGTTTCAGGTATTCAGAGTATTGCTGCGGATTCACCAGCAAAGCGGTGTATACATACGTAAACAATACGATGAGTATGAAATAAAACGTATTATAAGGTATAGACGTAAATTCTGTCATGGATTGCATGAAGGAGCTCGTTGCTGCCGAACTATCCTGACCGAAAGCCTGAATGACAGAGAAGGGCAGGAACATCAAAGCCTGAGCAAAGATGATCGGCATTACGCCTGCAGAGTTGAGCTTCAGCGGGATGTAGTCCCTGGCGCCGGCTGCCGGAATGCTTCCTGCACCACGGCCCACCATTCTTTTTGCAAACTGAATCGGAATACGGCGAACGCCCTGAACAACCAGAATGGTTGCCATAATGACAACAAACAGCAACAGGATTTCGATGATGAACACCGGTCCGAAAGAACGCTGGGAAGATTCGGCAATGAACGACTGCGGCAATCGGTTGATGATACCGGCAGTAATCAGAAGGGAAACCCCATTGCCAATCCCGCGATCGGTAATGCGCTCACCCAGCCACATCGAGAACACCGTTCCGGTAGCCAGCACGATGATGTTGGTTACCCAGAAAAGTCCTTCCGAAATATTGGGTGAAACGGCGTCCAGGTTTTTGATGTACAAAAGATACGTACCTCCCTGAATCAGGGTGATGGCTACCGTGAGCAAACGGGTGATCTGGTTCAGTTTTCTGCGTCCCGATTCTCCTTCACGCTGTTGCAGGCGCTGGAAATAAGGGACGGCAAATCCCAAAAGCTGCACAATGATGGATGCCGTAATATAAGGCATGATCCCGAGAGCAAGAATAGAAGCATTGCTAAAGGCACCTCCTGTGAAACTGTTGATTAAGCCCAGTAAATCCTGAGCGCCGCTGCCGTTACCAGCAGCTGCTTTCTGCAGAACTCCGGGGATAGCGCCGGGCAACACAATGAAGGAGCCGAGGCGATATACAAAAAGCAGAAGCAAGGTGAAAAGGATGCGATTCCTCAATTCCTTAATCTTCCAGATATTCTTTACAGTGGCAATAAACCTTTTCATCGTTGTGGTTTATACGAGTTGAACACTTCCGCCAAGTTGCTCGATGGCTTCTTTTGCTGCACCGGAAACCGCATGGGCGCTGACGCTCAATTTAGTTTTCAGTTCACCGTGGGCAAGCAATTTGATTTTATCGCCTTTACCGACGATACCATGCTCGACCAATAACTCGGGTGTTATCGTGCTTAATTTAAATTTTTCCGATACTTCCTGTAGTCTGGCCAGGTTGATCGGAACATAGACCAACCGGTTCGGGCGCTTGAACCCGATTTTTGGTAAACGCATTTGCAGGGGCATTTGACCACCTTCAAAGTTGCGCTTCTCTTTCGAGCCAGAACGCGAACCATCCCCTTTGTGACCACGCGTTGAAGTTCCGCCGTGGCCTGATCCCTGACCTCTGCCGATGCGCTTCCTCTTCTTTACGGATCCCGGAGCCGGCGTTAAACGATGCAGTTCCATTATGCTTAGATATTTTATTGCAATAATTAAGTTATCCTGGGGCACGAGCCCCGGCATACTAAGCCTCTTCTACCTTTACGAGGTGAGCGACTTTATTCACCATCCCCACAATTTGCGGGGTTGCTTCATGAACAACCGTCTGGCTGACTTTGCGCAAGCCCAGCGCCTTGATGGTATCTTTTTGCCGTTTTGAGCGGTCAATGATGCTCTTGACTTGCGTAATTTTAATCTTACCCATCACACCTTGAGTTTATGCAGGACCAAAGTCCGTGCGTATGATTATCCGTTGAACAACTTTTCCAGAGAAACGTTGCGTTGACGAGCCACTTCCTGCGGGCTGCGCAACTTTGCCAAAGCGTCGATCGTCGCCTTCACTACGTTGTGAGGGTTAGAAGATCCCTGTGATTTTGCCAATACGTTATGTACCCCTGCAATTTCAAGAACAGCGCGCATTGCACCGCCTGCGATTACACCCGTACCATCTGCAGCAGGCTTGATCAGCACCTTGCCGGCGCCGTATTTACCTTTCTGCTCGTGAGGGATCGTTCCTTTGTGTAAAGGAACTTTTACGAGGTTTTTCTTGGCATCGCCAATTGCTTTGGCTATAGACTCGGAAACATCCCTCGCCTTACCCAAACCATGGCCTACAGTACCTTTGCCATCACCAACCACCACGATAGCTGCGAAACTAAAGGTTCTACCACCTTTGGTTACCTTGGCTACGCGATTGAGTGCGACCAGCTTTTCCTTAAGCTCTGACTCAGCCGGTTTTATCCGGTTGTTATTATTGTTATCGCCGCCACCCCGACTTTGTCTTTCGGAGTTGTTGTTGTTATTGGCGGAGGAATTTCTCTTTGCCATGCCTGTTCGAATTATTAAGATTAGAACTGGAGGCCGCCTTCGCGTGCCCCATCAGCCAATGCCTTGACCCTGCCGTGGAATAAATAACCGCTCCTGTCAAACACAACTGCCGACAGATTTTTGGCCAATGCACGTTCTGCAATCAATTTACCAACTTTACGGGCCTGCTCGGTTTTGTTACCTTCCGGCGATTCTTTGGATGATGCTGCAGCGAGTGTAACGCCATTTACATCATCTATAGCCTGAACATAGATGGCTTTGTTGCTTCTGAAAACGCTCAGTCGCGGACGCGCAGCAGTGCCTGTAACACGCTTGCGAATGCGATAGTGGATGCGCTTTCTTTGTTGTGCTTTTGTATATTTCATTTTGTACTTCCTTGCTGGTTTTAGTGTATAGGAACTTTAAGCGTCTAAACCCAAAACCCTGTTATTAGGAATGATTCAATTTTTACTTCTTGCCAGCAGTTTTACCAGCTTTGCGGCGAATGATCTCACCAACGAAACGAATACCCTTGCCTTTGTAAGGTTCTGGTTTTCTGAATCCGCGGATTTTTGCAGCCACCTGACCGAGCAATTGCTTATCGATGCATTCCATGCGGATCAAGGGGCTTTTCCCTTTCTCCATAGCAGTGCTCAGCTTAATTTCTTCAGGAAGTGCAAACATGATCGGGTGCGAATAACCAATGGTGAGTTCGAGCATCTGGCCGGTATTTGCAACCCTGTATCCAACGCCTATCACTTCCATTTCTTTTACAAACCCGTTCGTTACGCCTTCCACCATATTGTTTACCAAAGCGCGGTATAATCCGTGCATGGAACGGTGTCTCTTAGAATCGGTAGGGCGCTGAACATTCAACGTTCCGTCTTCGATCGAAACAGTGATATCTGCATCGAGTTGTTCGGAGAGTTGTCCTTTCGGGCCTTTAACGGTAACTAAATTCCCTTTGCTGACGGTGACTTCCACTCCTTTCGGAAGCGCAATAGGGGATTTTCCTATCCTTGACATGTGAAGTTTATTTTAATGGTCAACAAAGGTTAATAAATAAAGCACAAAACCTCGCCGCCTACATTCAACGCCTTGGCCTGCTTGTCTGTCAGTAAGCCTTTTGAAGTTGAAATGATGGCAATGCCGAGGCCATTTAATACACGGGGCAGATCATCTGCGCCGACGTATTTACGCAATCCGGGCTTACTCACACGGAGCAGCTTGCGCATAACAGGTTTTTTGGTAACCATATCGTATTTCAGGGCGATCCTGATCAGGCCCTGGTTACCTTTGCCTGCTTCTTCATCAAACATATATTTGAGGATAAAGCCATGATCGTAGAGGATTTCCGTCATGCGCTTTTTGATGCCGGATGCAGGGATGTCTACCAAACGGTGTCCTGCTTGCTGAGCATTCCGAATTCGCGTCAGATAGTCTGCTATCGGATCTGTAACTGCCATTAGTTGAGCATTTCGCCGACCGGTTTTCCTGTAAAATCCGGAACCTTGTCAGCTGTGAAAAAATATAGAAGAAAAAGAGCTTGACTTTACCAGCTCGCTTTAGTAATACCAGGTATTTTGCCGTCGAGCGCCATTTCCCGGAATTTTACCCGGCAAAGGCCAAACTTGCGCATGTAGCCTTTTGGGCGACCTGTGAGCTTGCAGCGGTTGTGCAAACGAATTGGATTGGAAGCGCGGGGGAGTTTATCCAACTCATCCCAGTTGCCTTCTGCTTTCAACTCTTTGCGCTTTTCTGCATATTTAGCGACCAAGCGTTCTTTCTTTTTCTCGCGTGCAATGATGGACTTCTTTGCCATTTTATTCAGCGTTATTTTTTTGACCTTTAAACGGCATGCCAAGCTGCTTGAGCAATTCAAGCGCTTCTGCATCTGTTTTGGCGGTCGTAACGAATGTGATATCCATACCGCTGATCTTGCTTACCTTGTCCAGGTCAATTTCAGGGAAGATAATTTGTTCGGTAATGCCTAAGGAATAGTTGCCACGGCCATCGAAACTTTTGTCGTTGATGCCGCGGAAATCGCGAACACGTGGAAGTGCCACAGTGATCAGGCGATCCAGAAATTCATACATCTTGGTATTGCGAAGGGTAACCTTTGCGCCAATCGGCATGTTTTCTCTAAGCTTGAAGTTAGAGATGGCATTTCTGGCTTTGGTAGGTACCGCACGCTGACCGGTAATAAGGCTCATCTCACCGATGGCGTTATCGACCAACTTTTTGTCCTGCGTTGCATCCCCTACCCCCTGGTTAATGGAAATTTTAACCAGTCTGGGTACCTGCATCACCGTTTTGTACTGAAATTGCTCCATTAATTTTGGTGCAACTTCTTCACGGTATTTCTTCTTGAGTCTGGGTAACGTGCTCATTATTCTATGATTTCTCCAGATTTTTTAGAAAAGCGCGTCATCTTGCCATTATCGGCAAGTTTACGGCCAACGCGGGTAGGCTTGCCCGTTTTGGGGTCTACCAGCATTAAGTTTGAAAGGTGAATTGGCTTCGCAATTTCATTGATGCTGCCCGGGTTTTCACGGGTAGGCTTGGTGTGCTTCTTGGCCATATTCACCTGATCCACGATCGCCCGGTTCTCATCGGGGAATACCTCAAGTACTTCCCGAACTTTAGAGGAGTCTTTGTAAGCGCCGGAGATAACGACGACTTTGTCCCCTTTTTTGATCTTCAATTTAGGAGCGAAACGCTTCTGATTATTTTGCTTTGTCATCACTAAGAACTTGACAATAATGAAAATTTACAGTACTTCAGGAGCCAGCGATATGATTCGCATGTAATCCTTTTCACGCAGTTCCCGTGCAACAGGTCCGAAGATACGCGTACCCCTCGGCTCATCCTGTGCAGTCAACAACACGACTGCGTTGTCGTCAAAACGGATATAAGAGCCATCTTTGCGGCGGATTTCTTTTTTCGTGCGCACCACAACGGCTTTCGAAACCGTTCCTTTTTTAATGCCGCCCGGCGAAGCTTCCTTAACGGAAACCACGATTTTGTCGCCTACTGAGGCGTAGCGGCGTTTGGAACCTCCCAAAACCCGAATGCACAGCACTTCTTTTGCACCGCTGTTGTCAGCTACTCTGAGCCTGCTCTCTTGCTGTATCATCTTTTACAGAATTTTATTTTATTTAGCCCTTTCGACAATTTCAACCAAACGCCAGCGCTTGAGTTTGCTTAACGGACGCGTCTCCATGATGCGCACCGTATCGCCGACATTGCACTCGTTGCCTTCGTCGTGCGCCATAAAGGTTTTGGTCTTTTTTACAAACTTGCCATAAATAGGGTGGCGAAGTTTACGTTCGGTAGAAACCGTGATGGTTTTGTCCATCTTGGCACTTGTTACAAGACCAACCCGCTGCTTTCTGAGATTCCTCTCTTCCATTGTGATAAATGAAATTAATTATAAAAAACGTCAGTCTTATTCACTACGGCGTCTTACACGCAACTTGGAGCGCTTAGCCAGCGCTTCAGGTGACATGTTTGCCAGTTCTCTGCTCCGCATTTCCGTTTTTACACGGGCAATATCGCGGCGCATTTCCTTCAGTGACAAAGGGTTTTCCAAACCTTTGATGGCGTGGTCGAACTGGAATTTTTGATATTCCCGTTCCATAGAGGCCAGCTCATCAATCAGTTCGGCATCTGACAGCCCTTTTATTTCAAGATTTTTACTATTTGCCATTGTCTGAATAATTCAAAGAATTCAAAAACCACATTGGTTATTTGCCTGCAAGGTCAAGGCGTGTGATCGTTTTCGTCAGCAGCGGAAGCTTTTGCGCAGCAAGGCGAAGGGCTTCAGCGGCTGTTTCATACGGTACGCCTTCTATTTCAAACATAATCCGACCTGGCGCTACAACTGCCACATAGTGATCGAGCGGGCCTTTACCCTTACCCATACGCACTTCCTGAGGCTTCTTGGTAACCGGTTTATCCGGGAAGATGCGAATCCACACTTTACCTTCACGTTTCATGTGACGCGTCATGGCAATACGAGCCGATTCAATCTGGCGATTCGTAATCCGTCCGCCAGTAATTGCCTTCAGGCCATATTCTCCAAAGGAGATCGTTGCACCTCTGTGGGCTACACCGTCTTTGACGCCTGTGGATTTATGCTGCTTACGGTATCTTGTTCTTTTTGGCTGTAACATGATTCAACGCATTTTGCCGATTTTCTCCTGCTTTTGACCCCATTTCACAAGGTATCCGAAAAAGCTCGGCGAAGGTACGGCAATATTTTCAGAATATTCTAATCTCTTCTTGGATTTCTTCCACCGCCGCTGCCACCACCGCCTCTGCGGTTGCCGCCACCACGATTATCACCGCGTCCGCCGCGGTCTCTGCGATCGCCACCCCTGTCATTTCTTTCGCCTCTTTCATTGCGTTCGCTGCCAGGCTGCGTTTCTTTTTTCGTCACGCCAACATTAGGAGACAGATCGCGCTTTCCGTAAACTTCTCCGCGACAGATCCAGGTTTTAATACCGATCTTTCCATACACGGTTTGTGCTTCTTTCAGCGCATAGTCGATGTCGGCACGGAAGGTATGCAGCGGTGTACGGCCTTCTTTGTATTCTTCCGTACGAGCCATTTCCGCTCCATTCAAACGACCGGAGATGCGAACTTTAATTCCTTCAGCACCAGCGCGAATGGTTGCCTGGATAGCCATTTTAATGGCACGGCGATAGTTGATCCTTGATTCGAGCTGCTTGGCGATGGATTCTGCAACGATTGCCGCATCAAGTTCAGCTTTGCGGATTTCCACAATGTTGATCTGAACGTCTTTGTTGCTCAACTTCTTAAGCTCTTCACGGATGCGATCGACTTCCTGGCCGCCTTTACCGATGATGATACCAGGGCGGGAGGTATGAATGGTAACCGTAACCCGCTTCAGCGTGCGTTCGATTACAATACGTGCGATACCGCCTTTTACGATACGGGCATTGAGATAATTGCGGATGTGTTCATCTTCAATTACTTTGCCTGCAAAGTCCTTGTCTGCAAACCAGTTAGAGTCCCATCCGCGGATGATGCCCAAACGATTGCCAATCGGATTTGTCTTTTGACCCATTACGGTACTATTGAATTTGAATAAACTTTATTTTGTATTCAGGCCGTGTGGCAAAACTGCTTTACTCGGCAGTTGCAACGGCATTTTTACTGTCAACCACAATCGTCACATGGTTAGTCCGCTTGCGAATGCGGTTTGCCCGACCATGCGGAGCTGGGCGAAAACGCTTCAGCATTGTGCCTTCATCTGAGAAGATGGTTTTTACAAACAGATCGTGATCGTCTGCACTTTTACCATCGTTTTTGTTTTCCCAGTTGGCGACAGCGGAAAGCAATGCCTTTTCCAGCCAAGTTGCCGATTCGCGTTTGGTGAAGCGCAAAATTGAGAGCGCCTCATCTACTTTTTTGCCCCTGATATTGTCCGCAACCAAGCGCATCTTGCGCGCCGACATCGGGATGTTTCTCAGTTTAGATACTGCTTCCATTGCTTTGCAAAATTATGCACGCCAATTTTGGGTGCTATTAACGGTTACCAGAGTGTCCCTTGAAATTACGGGTAGGTGCAAATTCTCCTAATTTGTGTCCTACCATGTTTTCGGTGACGAACACCGGTACAAAATTTTTCCCGTTGTGAACGGCGATCGTTTCCCCCACCATGTCCGGAATGATCATGGATGAGCGAGACCACGTTTTGATTACGGTTTTCTTGTTAGACTGCTTCGCTTTGAGCACTTTTTCTAACAACTTAAAAAACACGTATGGGCCTTTCTTAATAGATCTTGCCATGTCCGTCTCAGATTTTTAACTTGCGCAAATGCGCTTATCTTACTGTTAATTAGATTAAGATTTATTCCTGCGGGAAACAATAAGCCTGTTCGACATCTTCGTACGGCTACGTGTTTTGTATCCTTTAGCAGGCTTGCCTGTTCTGGAACGCGGGTGTCCGCCGGAAGCGCGACCTTCGCCACCACCCATGGGGTGATCGACCGGGTTCATGGCCACACCGCGAACCCGCGGGCGACGTCCTGTCCAACGCTTTCTTCCTGCTTTTCCCAAAACCTCCAATCCGTGATCCGGGTTGGAAGTAGAGCCCATCGTTGCTTTGCAAGTCAGGAGCACCCGACGAACTTCACCGGAAGGCAGGCGGATGATGCCATATTTACCTTCCCGGCCCATCAGGGTAGCATTGGTGCCTGCACTGCGTGCCATAGCGGCGCCTTTGCCAGGTTGCATTTCAATGGCATGAATCGGCGTACCGAGTGGAATGTCCCTGAGGAAAAGAGCATTACCCGTATCCGGTGTTGCCTCTTTGCCGGAAAGGATCTTATCGCCAACTTTCAGCCCCTGGGGAGCAATGATGTAGCGTTTTTCACCATCAGCATAGTTCAAAAGCGCAATGAAAGCGGTCCGGTTTGGATCGTATTCGATGGTTTTGACAATTGCGGGAATTCCGTCTTTGTCACGCTTGAAGTCAATAATCCGGTAACGGCGCTTATGACCGCCACCACGCTGACGCACGGTAAGGTGGCCAACTCCATTCCGTCCACCAGATTTGCTGATGGGTCCCATCAGACTTTTTTCCGGTTTATCGGTAGTCAATTCAGCGAAGGAGTTGCCCACACGAAAGCGCGTCCCCGGCGTTATTGGATTATATTTTTTGACTGCCATTGTCTTGGTATTTCTTGATCACAAGTGCGCCGGGATATCAGCCCCTGCGCTTCGTAAATGAATTAAATATCTCCGTAGAAGTTGATTTCATCTCCGCCGGAAAGCGTTACCAGAGCTTTTTTGTAAGAGCCTTTCATGCCCCGGGCAATCCCCGCTTTCGTAGAACGGGTGATGATCTTTGCCGGCATCACCATCGTATTGACGGACTCTACACTGACGCCATACATGTCCTCTACTGCCTTCTTGATTTCAATCTTGTTGACTTTTTTGTCAACAACAAAGGTGTAGCGGTTGTACTTACCGGAGAGTTTCTCCGATTTCTCAGTAATTACCGGCTTGATTAAAATTTTCTTTGCCATTGTCTTGCGAATTTTGCTTTCTACTGCTCGGCAACGAGTCAGTTATGATTTAAGCAAGTGTTTCTTCAATTCTGGAAACTGCACCTTCTGAAATAATCAGCGTACCTGCATGCAAAATCTGATAAGTGTTCACATCAGATGCGCGCACTACCTCTGCTTTTTGCAGGTTACGTGCTGACAGGTAGACTTCTTTTTCGAGCTCCGGTGTAATCAGCAGCGTTTTTTCTTCATTCACTTTCAAACGCATGAGGATGTTGATGAACTCCTTCGTTCTTGGCGACTCAAAAGAAAAATCTTCAACCACCACAATTTTACCGACACTGGCTTTGAAGGACAAGGCAGATTTGCGTGCAAGACGCTTCACTTTCTTGTTCAATTTGATGTCGTAATTGCGTGGACGCGGACCGAATACACGACCACCACCCATGTAAAGTGGGTTGTTGGTATCCCCTTTACGCGATCCCCCCGTTCCTTTCTGGCGGTGGAGCTTGCGGGTAGAGCCTGATATTTCGCTGCGCTCTTTTGATTTGTGCGTACCCTGACGCTGACTGGCCAGGTACTGTTTCACAGACAAATAGACCGCATGCTCACTTGGCTCAACGCCGAAGATGGATTCCGGCAATTCAATCTGCCGGCCGGTGTGTTGTCCCTGAATATTTACTACGTCAACTTTCATTGCTATGTCATTTATCGCGTGCCGCTAAATGAGGCGTCGCAGACATTGGAAGAATGATTACTTTTTCTCGATGATCACGTATGCGCCTTTGTGTCCCGGGATAGCGCCTTTTATCAGGATCAGGTTTTTCTCTGGAAGTACTTTTACCACTTCCAGGTTTTTGACCTTAACCCTGTCGCCACCATCGCGGCCGGCCATGCGCATTCCCTTGAATACTTTGGACGGAAAAGACGATGCACCAATTGATCCGGGAGCACGTCCGCGGTTATGCTGACCGTGGGTCTGACCGCCAACACCGTGAAAACCGTGCCGCTTGACAACCCCCTGGAAGCCTTTACCTTTGGTAATACCTACTGCGTGAACCTGATCGCCTTCATTAAACAGATCGCTTACCGTTACCACATCTCCCAGAGATTTCTGAACGATGTTGAAGTCGCGGAATTCAATCACCTTTCTCTTTGGGCCGGTCTTTGCTTTTTCAAAGTGACCGATCAAAGGATTGGGTGTGTTTTTTGCTTTAGCTTCGCCAAAGCCCAATTGAAGCGCAGAATAGCCGTCGGTGTCTTCGGTTTTTACCTGAGTCACGACGCAAGGTCCCGCTTCTATTACGGTGCAAGCTACGTTACGACCAGCTTTGTCATAAATACTGGTCATTCCGATTTTTTTACCGATTAGTCCGTTCATATTAGCCGTATATTTTAAACGACATGCCAGATGCCTTTTCCGGATTCGCTAGAGCAAGGAAGTGGCGGAGGCAAATGAATGGAAACGTCTGTTTTTGCCTTGAGAGCAATTTACAGATGTTGTGAATTCATTGAATCCGACAAATCAAAAGGTTCGAACAAACCCGGTAGGCCGGATCGCCATGGTTAATGGCTTCTGGCTGTCCGGCGTTAATAATTCTTATGTCAATTTAACCTGGATATCCACTCCGCTTGGCAGCTCCAACTTGGACAGTGCGTCTACTGTCTTCTGTGTGGGAGAATAGATTTCGATCAGGCGCTTGTGGGTGCGCAACTGGAACTGCTCACGAGACTTCTTGTTAACGTGCGGAGAACGGAGCACGGTGAAGATCTGCTTTTCAGTGGGCAGCGGAATCGGGCCAGTTACAACAGCCCCACTACTTTTTACCGTCTTCACGATCTTTTCAGTTGACTTATCCACTAAATTGTGATCGTAAGAGCGTAGTTTAATTCTGATTTTCTGATTCATGCCTTTTCAGAATATTTTGTCAAAAACTTATGCCTGCGCTTTTGCAGGCCTGTTGAAAGTTCGTTTATGGCGAACTTTCAACAGGATTGTGAAATTAATCTTTTCAATTAGACCTTAACGGCGCCTTTCGCCTTCTCGATGATCTCTTTTCCGATACCCGCAGGTACTTCGGAATAGTGTGAAAACTCCATCGTAGAAGTTGCACGGCCCGATGTAATGGTTCTGAGCGAAGTTACATAACCGAACATCTCGGAAAGTGGCACTTCAGCCTGTACTGCGATAGCGCCCGAGCGTGCTTCCTGGCCTTTCGGCAAACCGCGACGGCGGCTCAGGTCACCGATTACGTTACCGACGTATTCATCGGGCGTAACCACTTCGAGCTTCATGATGGGTTCAAGTAACACCGGCTTCGCCTTGGGCGCTGCAGCACGGAAACCGTCTTTTGCGCAAAGTTCGAAAGCAACCGGTTTGGAGTCAACCGCGTGCATAGAACCGTCATAAACCCGCACTTTCATGCTGTCTATACCGTATCCTGCCAGTACGCCGTTATCCATCATTGCATTGAAACCGTCAGTAATCGGCTTCAGGTAGTTTTTATCGATGGCGCCACCGACAATCGCCCAGTCCATCTGGAGGCGTTTTTTGCCGCTTTTGAAATCGTCGCTTTCGAGGAATTCTTCATCGGCAGGACCGATTTCAAATTCCATATCGGCGAACATACCGGAACCACCTGTTTGTTTCTTGAGGCGCTCGCGGTGAGAAACCGTTTGCGTTAAAGCCTCTTTATAGTTAACCTCGGGCTGCCCCTGGTTACATTCTACTTTAAATTCGCGTCTCAGACGGTCGACAATGATTTCGAGGTGCAACTCACCCATACCGCTGATAACGGTTTGGTTGGTGTCTTTGTCGAAACGAATGCGGAAAGTCGGATCTTCTTCAGCCAGTTTAGCAAGCGCCATACCCAGCTTGTCGAGGTCTTTCTCAGATTTTGGTTCAATCGAAATCCCGATTACAGGATCCGGGAAAACCATGCTTTCCAGAACGATCGGATGATCGAGATCGCAAAGCGTATCTCCTGTACGGATATCTTTGAAACCAACTGCTGCTGCAATATCTCCGGCTTCTACCCGCTCAATCGGCAATTGCTTGTTGGCGTGCATTTGATACAGACGGGAGATGCGTTCTTTGTTGCCATTGCGGGTGTTCAATACATAAGAGCCTGCATCGAGTTTACCGGAGTAAACGCGGATGTAACAAAGGCGACCTACGAAAGGATCCGTTGCAATTTTAAATGCCAGGGCAGCAAAAGGATCGTTTACCGTTGGATTGCGGATAACTTCTTCATCCGTTTTCGGGTTGGTTCCTTTAATGGCCTCAACATCGAGGGGTGAAGGCATGTAGTAGCAAACCGCATCCAGACAAGCCTGTACTCCTTTATTTTTGAAAGCTGATCCGCAAAGGACCGGCGTAATCTTCATGCTCATAACCGCCTGGCGAACACCGGCACGCAATTCAGGAATCGTGATGGAGTCTGGATCTTCGAAGAACTTTTCCATCAGCGAATCGTCGAATTCAGCAGCAGCCTCTACCAGTTTTGCGCGGTATTCGTTTACCTGATCAACCAGGTCAGCAGGGATTGGAATTTCCTCAAAAGTCATCCCCATGTCGTGCTCATTCCAAATAATGGCCTGATTCGTTATGAGGTCAACAACGCCTTTGAATTTCTCTTCAGCCCCGATTGGTACCTGCAGCGGAATGGCATTGGATCCCAATTTCTCGCGCATGTCGTTCACCACCATAAAGAAATCGGCGCCCGAACGGTCCATTTTATTCACAAACCCAATGCGCGGCACCTTATAATTATCGGCAAGGCGCCAGTTGGTTTCCGACTGTGGTTCAACACCATCAACGGCGCTGAACAGGAAAACCAGACCATCAAGAACACGCAGAGAACGGTTTACCTCAACCGTAAAATCCACGTGGCCCGGGGTATCGATGATGTTGAAGTCGTACTTTTTATCATCTAATGTCCAGGAACACTTGGTAGCAGCAGAAGTGATGGTAATACCACGCTCCTGTTCCTGTTCCATCCAGTCCATCGTTGCAGCGCCATCATGTACTTCACCGATTTTGTAAGAAACGCCGGTGTAATAAAGGATGCGCTCGGTGGTGGTGGTTTTACCGGCGTCAATGTGCGCGGCAATACCAATATTCCTGGTGTATTTTAGATCTTTTGCCATGATATGTTCTTAGGCAGTTTTATTTAAACTTTAAAATGTGCAAATGCGCGGTTCGATTCTGCCATCTTGTGCGTGTCTTCACGCTTTTTAACAGCGGCGCCTTCGCCTTTGCTTGCTGCAATGATTTCAGAAGCCAACCTTTCAGCCATACCTTTACCGCTGCGTTGGCGGGAAAAGCGGATCAGCCACTTCATTCCGATAGAAACTTTGCGCTTCGCGCGAATTTCAGTCGGAATCTGGAAAGTAGCGCCACCGATGCGACGGCTTCTTACTTCAACAGCTGGCATTACGTTGTTCAGGGCCTTCTTCCAAAGTCCATGCTCATCCAGCTTGGTTCTGTCTTTCACGATGTCCATTGCTTCGTAAAACACGCGAAAAGCAGCACCTTTACTGCCTTCCCACATCATGTTATTGATGAACTGGGTGACCATCGGGTCTGAGTACCTCGGGTCTGGAGCAATGATTCGAATCTTCGGTTTCCTCTTTCTCATTCTTTCGGAAGTTTTTCCGTATTAAAAGGATATTGAATTATTTCTTTGGACGCTTGGTTCCATAATGCGAACGGCTCTTCTTACGATCGTTTACACCAGCGGTATCCAATGCGCCGCGAACAATGGTGTAACGAACACCGGGAAGGTCTTTTACACGACCACCGCGGATCAACACGATGGAGTGTTCCTGAAGGTTGTGGCCTTCGCCCGGAATGTAAGCGATCACTTCGATCTGGTTAGTCAAACGTACTTTTGCAACTTTGCGCAAAGCAGAGTTCGGTTTTTTAGGTGTTGTGGTATAAACACGGGTGCAAACGCCACGCTTCTGTGGACATGAATCCAATGCGCGGGACTTGCTTTTCGTCTCTATCTGTACCCTGCCTTTTCGCACCAACTGATTAATAGTAGGCATAGTGTGCTTTGCTTAATTAAATCATTATGAATCTGCGTAATAATACCCTTGTACGGGTATGCCTTTTCAAAAGCGAATGCAAAGGTATCACTTTCAAATAAACGACCAAAAGAAATTTTAAAATTTATTGTGGAATCTTGTGGTTTGTGAAGGCAAAATCGGAATAATAGTTGGAGATGCGAGGTATTTGATTGATAGTCAATGAGAAAAGAAGGCGTATTTGAAGATTTGAGTATTTGAAGATTTGAAAAGGAGTGCGAATAAAAAAAGTAATCCCTCTTTTTAAAGCAAATACAGCGCTACGCCTGATGAAAAACCAGAATAAGCGTTTGGAATTTTAACACTCTTTGTCTATTCCTTGCTCCACTCAGCCCTAAATTGATGGAATTATCCTCTTTTCGACATACCTTGGAGGCCGAAATTCTCTGGTTTTTGAGCGCCCGTCAAAACTTGGGGCGTTGATGATTGCCAACAAAAGTCCTGTTGCCTATGCCCGCATCCATTTCTCCCTTAGAGTACAGTGAATCGTTTGCAGTGCGTACTTATGAAATAGACCATCGCAAACGGGCAACCATTCCTGCACTGATCCGGCTGATGCAGGAAGCGGCCATGCAAAATGTCATTCAGCTGAAATTGTCTATCTGGGATATGGAGGCTCAGAATATCTCCTGGGTGCTGCTGCGCAAATCCATGCAGGTTTTCCGCCTGCCGGGTCTGGGTGAGCGCATTCGGGTATTGACCTGCCCGACGGGTTTCGACCGGCGCTTTACTTACCGTGACTATAAGATCTTTGGTGAAAATGAAGAGTTGCTGATCCAGTCTTCTTCAGCCTGGCTATTGATGGACACCCTCAGCAGACGCATGGCGCCAATCCCTGCATTCATTCTTGACTTCGAGCCCAGGATGCCGGCGCAGGAAAACTGTCTGCCCAGACCGGATTTCCGCTTTCCCAAATTTGAACAGGCGCATCACACCAAAATATTTGAAGTCAACTGGCACGACCTTGATTTCAACCTGCATCTGAACAATACCTTATATATACAATGGATGCTGGAAGCCATGCCGCATGAAATGCTGGAACAAAAACGGGTATCGGGTATGGAAGTTCTGTACCGGGCCGAAAGTCGCTGGAATGATGTCCTGTACGCGGAGACGCAGGTGCTGGATGACCGAACGTTCCTCCATCGACTGATGAAGAAAGGAGAAGAAAAGGAATTGGCAATGGCATTGAGCAGGTGGGAGTGAATGATTTGATGATTTGAAAATGGGCAGCGCGGTAATGGAGGGAGCAGGCTGAAACGAACAACCCTCAACGAAAAACGAACAACGAACAACCTATCTGCCGGTAGGCAGGCGAGCAAACCGGAAACCGTTCAACCATAATATTATGGAGTTTGGCAAAGTAAACAACATCGAAACTGTGGATTTTAGTCTGCCCGGCGATGCGGCCGGTACAAAGCAGGCGCTTGCCAATAGCCCCGCGTCAGGAGTGTCGCCAACCTTCTACATAGGCTGTACAGGCTGGAGCATGAAGGAGTGGGTCGGAAAAGTTTACCCTGAAAAAACCAAAGCCGGCGACTTCCTGCGCCATTACAGCCGGCAATTCAATACCATTGAACTCAATACCACCCATTACCGCATTCCCGACTGGGTGACCATTCAAAAGTGGAAAGCTGAGGTAACCGACGATTTCCGGTTTTGCCCCAAACTGCCCCAAACCATCAGCCACAGCAACAACCTTGGCATCAGCGGCCATGAACTTCCGGCTTTTTGTGAGTCCATTCAGCAACTCGATGAAAAATTAGGCTGCTGTTTTATGCAATTGCCGCCTTATTTTGGCGTTGACCGTTTGCCGGTGATAGAACGCTTTGTAGAACGCTTTCCGTCCCACATCCCTCTGGCGCTGGAGCTGCGACACGAAAGCTGGTTTGGCGATAATCCGGCTGCTGCTCCGCTGTTCCAACTGCTGGAAGCCCATCGGATGGCTGCTGTGATAACCGATGTAGCCGGCAGGAGAGATGTACTTCACATGCGGCTGTGCAACGGCACAGCCATGATCCGTTTTGTGGGAAACAGGCTCCATCCCAGCGATTTTCAACGGGTTGACACCTGGGTAGCGCGTCTTGCAACGTGGTTTGCACAAGGCTTACAGGAAGTCTATTTTTTTACCCATGAACCCGACAACCTGATGGCGCCGGAACTGGCCCGTTATGTTTTCGAAAAAGCCAGTCTGATTGAAGGAGTCCGGACAAGAGGACCGAAACTGGCCGGCAACGAACCTCCAAAAGGGCAAATGAGTTTATTTTGATGTTAAAATTTGAAGATTTGGTAGTTTGGAGATTGGCAGGCCAATAACAAATATACCAGCAACGCGTAATCACAATATGGCAACACCTTCTCGCTCCAGATCAACCGGTATGCCCTCAAAGGGCCTGGCTGCTGCATTGATACCTAAGTTTCAACGCGACATCAGCTGGCTATCATTCAATTACCGGGTACTTCAGGAGGCCAAAGACCCCAATGTTCCGCTGTTTGAACGCATAAAGTTCCTGGCGATCTATTCTTCTAATCTGGATGAGTTTTTCCGGGTGCGCATGTCCAACCACCGCAACCTCCTGCGCGTTGGGAAAAAGACCAAAAAAGAATTGGATATATCCCCCAAGCAAACGGTGCAGGCCATCCAAAATATCGTCAATCGCCAGCAGGAGGAATTCAGCAAGATTTTCGATACCCAGATTGTTCCCGGCCTGCGCAAAAACGGCATCCACCTGCTGCGGCGACTTGATTTGAACGCTGAGCAACGGGATTTCGTAGAAAGCTACTTCAAAGACCACATGTTGCCTTATGTACAACCGGTTTTGCTCGTCAAAAACAAAATCCGCCCCTTCCTGAACAACGCCTCACTATACCTGACCGTATTGCTTCAGGCAAAAGAAGCGCCAACCGGCCCACAGGAATATGCAATCGTAAAAATTCCATCCGACCACCTTCCGCGTTTCATCGAGTTGCCTTCTGCACCGGGTCAGCGGGATCTGATCATTTTGGATGACATTGTTCGCCACAGCGTTTCGTGGATGTTCCCGGGCTACAACATTCTCGATACCTTTTCCATCAAGCTCAGCCGCGACGCAGCCCTTTATATTGACGACGAGTTTTCGGGCGATCTGATTCAAAAAATCAAAGCGAGTCTGGTTAAGCGCCAGGTGGGGCCTGCTTCCCGCTTTGTCTATGACCGCGAAATGCCCGCCAGTTTGCTGGCCTTGCTCAAAGACGTTTTTGACCTTGAAAAACACGATACCCTGCGCGAAGGGCGCTATCACAACAATTTTGACTTTTTCCGTTTCCCGGATTTCGGACTGACGCACCTCAAAAACCCGCCGATGCCTGCCCTGCCCTACCCGCCACTTGAAAGGGCGAGGGATTTTTTTGGGGAAATTGCCCGACGGGATCACTTGCTGCATGTCCCCTATCAGTCCTATGAATCAGTGGTGCGCTTTTTTGAGCAGTCGGCACGCGACCCGATGGTTACCCACATTAAGGTTGTCCAATACCGGGTTGCCCGTAAGTCGCGCATCATGCAGGCCATTATGGACGCTGCGAAATCGGGCAAACAAGTATCTGTTTTCATTGAAGTGAAGGCCCGTTTTGACGAAGAAGCAAATCTGGAATGGGGCGAACAACTGGAAAAAGCCGGCGTTTCTGTGCATTACAGTTTTCCGGGCGTAAAAGTACACGCAAAAATTGCCCTGGTTCGTCGACTCGAAAAAGGCGTCGCCAAACTCTATTCCTACCTTTCAACCGGTAATTTTCACGAAGATACGGCCAAAGTTTACAGCGACTTCGGGATGTTTACTTCCGATGAGCGCATCGTTAATGAAGTTACCCGTATCTTTTCTTATCTGGAAACCGTGAAGCCGCCAGGTCATCCTTTTGAACACCTGCTCGTTGGCCGGTTCAACCTGCGCCAGTCACTGGAAGCGCTCATTGATTATGAAATAGAAGAAGCAAAAGCAGGCCGTACCGCCAGGATCATCCTGAAAATGAACAGTATTGAAGACCTGCCGATGCTGGACCGGCTTTACAAAGCCAGCCAGGCCGGTGTTACGATCAAGCTCATCATCAGAGGCATTTGTTGTTTGGTTCCGGGCCTGAAAGGATGGAGTGAAAACATCGAAGTCATCAGTATTGTCGACCGGTACCTGGAACACGCCCGTGTTTTCATTTTTCATCATGGCGGAGAAGACAAAATTTATCTTTCTTCGGCAGACTGGATGGTACGCAACCTGACCTACCGGGTGGAGACGGCTTTCCCTGTTTACGATGAGCGCCTGCGCAGAGAACTTCAGGATTTTATCGCCATTCAGCTCAACGACAATGTTAAAGCGAGGGTGATAGACCTTGATCAGACAAATGCTTATCGCAAAAACGACTCGGATATGGCCATTCGTTCGCAACTGGAGACCTATTATTATTTAAAAAGGAAAACAGAGGGGGGAGAAGGCAGGGTTTGAAAATTTGTTGATTTGTTGATTTGCCATTTGCCTATTTCAAGGTTTCAGGGCTGCTCGCGTTAAAAAGCGTTAATTCCCGGGTTAAACTTTCTTAATATCAGTTCATCAGAATAGCGGAAGACTTAATTTCGGTTTAAAATTAAGAACCATGAAATTTTACCGCACTTTCTTGTTTCTGATGTTTTCTGTCAGCCTGTTTTCTTCCTGTGCCCCGACGCTCAGTCCATTCACCCAGCGCCTTTATGACAACTACCGCTGGACCGATGAAGAACTCAAACGCATTCAGTTTTATGTTTCTGACGACATCGTTATGCGTCGCGAACTGGGCAGTGGTTCCACTGAAATCATTTCAGGGAAGGTTCGGGTGGTCAATGGCCGGCAGGTTGAAGAAATCGTTATCCGGCGGGGAACGCCCGGCATTTTGCTGTTCAAACCCAAAGAAAATCGCTTTGCCGTCAGCTTTGAAGACGGCGGAGAAGAACGTTTTTTGCTATTTGGTCCAAACCCCAAGGCCTCAGACCGCTATGTTCTTCTGGCTTCTGAATGGCGTAAAAACGGAGGCACTGTAACCTACGACGGCAGAAAGTTTGATGTTGCCGTCAATGATGCTTTTGCCGGCCTGATGGTGGATTTGAAAAAATTCAACAAGCTTTCTATGGAGTCTCGCACCGCAGGCGGACGAAAGATCAATTAGTGTCTGGTATTTAACTACCTCCGGTAGTCAAGTAGTCCGATAGCTGCGTTATGCTAGTCCCCAAAATCGGTCAAACCACAACTTACCTGATAAGCTTACCCCCCACCCCGCTTGCGCTGCTTAGAGGGGACCGGCGCTTGCGGCTGTGTTTCCGATCCCGGATAATCGCTTCCATTGATTCCAGGCCGCGTTGAGGCTGCAGGAGCAACCGGAACGGCGATGAACTGCCTGCGTTCCCGGGCAGTAAACAAATCCTCTATGCTGTTGATGCGCAAATCTGTTTCCCAGCGAAAGCCGGGAATTTTCAGCTCTTCGTGGTTGGCCTGGTTCATTGGAGTAGCCCGGGCTTGTGGCTGGTTAAAAAACTTAATCTGGTCCACCTTATTGTTTCCGAAAAGCAGGGTCATTTCACTGCAGACCGTTTTATTCACCCCCACATAGCCGCCACCTTCGTCACGGGCATAATACACCGATTCGGCATTGCCAATCACATCCATACGGCGCAGTTCGTCTTCTTTGAAAAATGCCGTGACAAAACGCCCTTTGATCTGATTGAAAAACAGCTCATCGGGAGAGTTGATGATGAAGGCATTGTCGCGGAGAAAGATGCGGTCGAGCTTTTGATTTTTCAATTGCATGTGAATCGTATCGGCCACAAACTGCGAGGTATCTGACCATATGATGGGCGCCCGGAACAATCGGAAAACAGAGTCTACATTGCTGTACGACAGCGAATCACAGATGGCCTGGAGGTTGCTTTTATAAATGCGTACATCGCGGTAAGCCAGCAACAGTCTCGCACTGTCGCCCTGAGTACTGTCGGCCCTTTGAGAAAACAAGGTATCTGCCGTCATGTAAAGAGAATCCTCTTCTATGCGGGTAATGAGCATGGGGCGATTGCCCTTGCCGCCACTGGCTTTCAGATAGCCGGTTTCCCGATTGTAATTGGCCAGGTCGCAAACGATGGTCGTCTGTGCAGCGGTGTCCCTCCAAACCACATTACCGGAGGCAATACCAAAGCCTTCCTTATCGTCGTAATTGACGTCATTGGCTTCCAGAATATTCGGAGGATCGCTGATGCGTGAACGCCCTTTGGTCCGATACTTCTTGTTTTTAGCATCGTAAAAAATTTCTTCCGAGGCAATGTTCTGGAGGGAATCCTGATAGATGGCATTCCCTTTCAGAAAAGTCTGATCGCTGACTTCGTTGTAACGGATCATATCGGCGGAAGCCTTCCTACGGTCATCCTCAAACAGGGCGTCGCCTTCCAGCACATATTCCTTCTTTTTGCCGTTGTACAGAATGCGCCCGGCGCTTGCTTTTTGATCTTTGCGCAGGTACTGGGCATTTTCTTTGAATTCAGCTGCATTATTCTGGGTGTCATAAAAACCTGCCTCACAGTATATCCGGCTGCTATCGTTGCTAATGAGCGTTGGACCGAGGAAAAACACCATTTTGCTTTCGGTATTGAACTTCAGCGTATCCGAGCGCAAACTAAACCGGGGGTCGATCACGGTAACACTGTCTTTGAAATAGATTTCTTTGGTTTGGGTGAAATAGGTGCCGCCTTTACTGGTCAGCTGAGTGCTGCCGTTCGTCATAACCGCGCCGTCGTTATACGTGGCCACTTTGGTTTCAAGGTTATAAGTTAATCGGTCCGTGAACAGCTTTTGGGAACCGTTTACCAAAATAACTTCGCCAAACAACTCTGCAATACGAATGGAACCATCGTAATAGGCTGAATCTGCAAAAACACTGACCGTGTCATTTTGCTGTATAATGACTTTCCCTTTGGCAAAAACGCGGATTTCATTCTCAATGGTTGCCGAATCGCAGTACATAAAAACGCTGTCCTGCTTTAGTTGTACATCGCCTTTGAGTCGCTGAATATTCTGACCTTTAGCCTGTTGCAATTGGAGCAAATCTGACCACAACACGGTGATTTTTGATGGCGGTTTGTTCTCTTTCTTAACGGGCGGTGCTGTTTTCTGAGCCGTGAGGCAAAGGGAAGACAAGAGTACCAGAACAGGTATAATAAACAGGTTTTTTAGCATCGAATGCGGATTTGCGAACTGCAAAAGTAATGCTTCGCAGGCAGATATGGCACAATGGGAATGCGGCTTAACGCAGGATTAACGGTTTTTCTAAAAAATGCCGTTTATCCCGCACGGTGGAGCCTCTGGTTGCGGTCTGTAAAAGCAAAATCCTTGTATAAAAAATAAAGTTTGCCGTCCTCAATCCGGACTTTTTGGATAAAAGGTTTGTCCAATAGCATGAATTCTGAGGTTGTGCCGTCGTGGGTATTGATTTCTAAGACCAGGGTGTTTTTACCATGTTCCATCAAGGTGTAAAAATGCCCGGTCACTGCATCGTGCAGGATTTCAGATTTCCATTTTTTATCCCGATGATACTGGATGGGAATGCGCCGGAGTGGTTCTCCCTCAGGGGCCATCCATTCTATACAGTCATTGGTGTGGTTAAACAGGTAGAGCCTTTCCCCCTGAACAAAAAGATCCGCTTTGACGGGGGTGTAGACAAAACGGTCGGCAAAGATATTTTCGTCCTCTGTCAGGTGCTCGATGAGGTTTGCCAGCATCTGGGGGGTCATAGAACCATGCAGCAGGGCTGCATTTTCGGTTTGTACCTTGCGAAACCATTGTTCTTCCTGCAAACGCTTCAATTGGGACTCGTCCAGCACTGTTCGGATGGGTAGGTGTGCGCCGCCTTTGCGGGGAGCTCCTTCAAAAGAAAGTATTTGATTTTTACTGCGCCATCTGCTCAGGTAAAGGTAATTTTCGTTGGCAGCGACACAAGGTAAAATAAGGCGTCGGTATTGCTGCAAGCCAATGTTTTCAGCCAGTAAAGGAATGCCTTCCGCAACTTCAATGCGGTACGCCCCATTTTCCAGCAAAAGATAAATCCCTCCGAGGCAGCTTTTCACCAGGGATTCCGGATGAAGATGCCGAAGCTTAATTTCTCCCCGAACCTGGTCGTGCTCATCCAGTGCAACGAGCCAATAGCCACTCAGGCTATTTTTGCATACCAATAACAGCGGCAATCCCTGATACAATTCGTAGTCAACCACACTGTAAGTTGCCGGGTAAATGACCTCTGCTTTTTTCAGCGCAGAAACGGCAACTTCTGGCAATAGACCAGTCTGAGGTTGCAGGCTGATGGCCAGCTTATGGTCTGGTTTTGATTCAAGCGGCAACCTGAGCGTTGCAAAACCCACAAAAGAAACGACCAGGGTATCGGGAAATACGGCAAGGTTTATAGTAAAGTTGCCGTCAGCGTCGGAGACTGCCCCCGTGTTGTTGCCTGGTGCATAGATGTTTACAAATTCGACGGGTTTCCCAGATTGGGCATGGGTAATGCTTCCGTGAATGGATGAGATCTGAGCAAGCAGGCCTGCACTCAGACAGCAAAAGAAGAGCGTTAAAATGGTTTTCATAGCTGAGTAAATTTATCCAAATAAATTCACGCAGTTAAGATAGGATTTTTTTGAAAAACGGAGATTGGTTATTCGGCCTTAGTGCACTGGAATTATACCCAATTGTCCAATTCTAAAGCGGAAATCCTCGAAAAGTGTGTCTGATTGTTGGTAACTATCTTCATTTGATAATGAAGAGCCGTTGCTCCTATCAACACATCAGTGTGTGCTACGATTTGGTTACTTCGCCTCAGGTCGGCGAAAATTTGTGCAGCAATGTCTGCAATTGCTGTGTCAAGAGGAATAATCTGAAAGGATTGAATGAGATCCCCAAAAGATTTCAATTGGCTTCTGGCGTCTTTAAAAAGCAGGCCGTTTACTACTTCATAGTAGGAAATTACACTCATGCTTAAATACCCATACTCTTCGTATGCTCTTTTCATTTTACGAGATACATTAGCATTACCTTTGAGGTAATAGGAAATAATATCGGTATCTAGCAAAGGTTCTTTCATAACTGAATGTCCCGGTCATTAAACAACTCTTGCCTTGTTTGCTGAGTTATCTTAAGAAAGTCCTCGAATTCTTCGTTCGCCCAATCACTCCAAGCTCCGGACAGGTGCTCAATATCCGTTGATTTAACTTTTGAAGTCCTCTGAAGCAAGAGCCCGAGATAAGCATCCAATACAACTAACTCTTTGGGCGGAAGCTGGCCAAGTTTCGACAAAACCGATTGATATAATTTAGTATCCGACATAAAGCTGAGTTTATACAAAGTTAATCTAATTTCAGAAGCCAGACAATACCTCCATAGCCCCCTCCTCCCCTACCAGGCTTCCAATAGCAACTCCCATACCACCCATGCGCACCGACACACTCAAACGGGGATTGAGGCGACGGATGATGGGAGCTTTTTCGGGGCCAATACCGAGAATGCCGCTCCACCAGGTGTCCACAGCAACGCTCTGCCCGGGCAGGATGACTTCCTGCAAAAGTTTCAGCAGGGCTTCGCGGATGAGTGGCGTTGTCCCAAATTGGTCGGTTGCTTCTTCCTGTGGTGCGAGGTTGCGGCCACCTCCAAACAAAATTCGATTGCCGTCTACATCCCTGAAGTAGTAATAACCACGATCGTAATGAAAGCAACCTTTGATTTTCAGGCCCGAAATGGGTTGTGTGATGAGAACCTGATTGCGGGCAGGTTGCACATCAAGTTCCGGAAGTAGGTTGGCGGCAAAGCCATTGGTGGCAACCAAAACCTGAGCGCAGTGAAAAGTCCAGCCCTGTTTGGTATGTAACAGGACTTCATCCGAGTGCGTTTCCATCTGTACAATTTCAGTGCCATTGTACATTTCTACCCCAAGGCTGCGCGCCAGAGCCCATAGCGCGTGCATCATCCGCCCCGTATGGATCTGCCCTTCAGCCGAGTTGAGCAGCAGTCCGGTGACCCCCTGAAAGCCATTTACCCGAATGCGATCACTGGCTTCCTGATAAACATCTTTCCGGCCGATGAGGTGGCTAAGTTCACTATTGAAGGTTTTAATATGATCGGCGCAGCGTTCTAAAGCAGTCTGTTCATCTGCCCGAAAGAGTTCATATCCTCCGTTTTCTTCATAGCCTATGGCTGCATCGCCGAGTCGCTCGCGCAGTCGCTTTAGTCCCTGCCAGCGGCGGGCGACCAGAGCCCATACTTCTGCCTCGCTTCGGTGCTCCATATCGTCAAGGAGTTCGGAGATGCTGCCGAAACAGGCAAACCCAGCATTTCTGGTGCTGGCGCCGAGTGGGAAGACGCCGCGCTCGATGACGACAACCCGCAAATCGGGCGCCTGCTCCCGCAGGTGGATGGCGGCTGTCAGACCTACGATTCCGCTGCCAATGACAGCCACGTCAATGCCGCGAAAGAAGGTCTCGCGCTCCCAATAACTCAGGGAAGGATACATGGACTGAAATTTATCGCAGCACGGCAACCGTCATATTCGGGTCGTAATTGCCCTGAATTACAGGCGACTGTCGATTGGCAGTATACGTGCGTACGTTTTCGTCAATAAACTTAAACAACTCCTGAAGCGTAACCACATGGTTGCGATTCGTATCGGCTTCGCCTTTTAACCCACGGATGAGGAAATGGCTGAAAACGCCCTGCCGCAAACCACTGCTTTCAAGGGATGTTTCTTCTGATTTGGAAGACATGATGAGCGCCGTGCCTCCCTTCGCTTTGGAAAGGGTTTCGTAATAGGTGCTCAACACATTGGGCAACTGCCCGCTGCGCATGGCCAGCAGGCTGCCTGAGTGGCAGGCGTCAGCAATGCAGAGTTTGAATTTAGCCGGGCAACGGCCCAGAATATCGGTAATCTCGTCGTGGAACAACTTGTTGTTGAAGCCGTCGAAATCGATGGGCAGGAAAGCGCCTTTAAGGCCGTGACCTGAAAAATAAAGGAAAACCAGGTCGTTGGGACCAGCTTTGCCAAAAAGATCTTCCATGGCCTCTTTGATGCTGCTTTTGGTAGCATCTTCGTCAACCAGTACTCGAATTTGTTCATCTGGCAGTGCGCCGCCTTCCGGACTTTTCAGAAAAGCATAAATCTGGTAGGCATCGTTGTCAGGATAGCGCAAAACGGGCATGTGGTTGTAAGAAGAAACACCTACAATAACAGCCCATATTTTGAGGGTGGATGCAGTCGGGGCGGGTCGTCGGGTCGGAGTTTGAAAAGGCTGTTCCTCAACAGGATTTTTATCTCCCATATACGTACCGTCTTTCCAAAAGCCAATTACACGGGTTCCGTCGGCCATTGTAAAAGTACCGCGTCCGTTGAATTCGCCTTTAATCATTTCACCCTCGTATTTTTCTCCGTTCGTATAGGTGACAATGCCAACGCCATGGGGCCATCCGTATCTAAAATCGCCTTCATAACGAGCGCCGTCACGGAATACGTATTGTCCGCGACCGTTTTGGCAATCGCCTTTTTGGCAACCGGTTTTAGGGGGCGCGGAAACCGTCTCTCCGACGTATTCCCCGTCTTTCCAGATGCCCGACTTCACCGTGCCGTCTTCTTTTGTCAGCCGGCCGCTGCCATTGCGCATGCCATTTTGAAAACCACCGGCGTAAAGATCGCCGTTGGGGTATTGAAACGAACCTGTTCCGGAGGGTTTTCCATTCACAAAAAAGCCGTCATACCGACTGCCGTCCGGGTAAGCAAGCACCCCTTCCCCGTTTTGGCAATTGCCGGAAATACAGCCGGATTGCACAACCCCGTCGTCGCCGTTGTTGTCTTTTCTTTGGGCTGCCACATCCACAATTTGCCCCCTTTCATCTACAGGCTGGCCCCTTTTCCAGGCGCCCGTTCGGGTTGTTTTGTCGGGATATGTTTTTGTGCCCCGTCCTTCAGGATAGCGGTGCACCCACTGCCCCTGATATTTGCTGCCATCGGGATAATAGCAGACCCCGATGCCATGAATTTCACCATTGAGAAAATCGCCGATGTAAACCGCGCCACTGGCGTAGATGTTGATTCCTTTTCCATTGATGCAGTCGCCGGAAATACAGCCCGTCTGTGACTTATCGGTAATGCCTTTCTGAATGAGTTCCATTTGAAGGGTGCGCACAAATTTGCCTTTGCGCCATTCTCCTTCCTGTCGTGAACCGTCACGGGCTACTCGGGTGCCTTTTCCGTTGGGCAATCCATCCGCCCATTCCCCCTGATAGCGGCTGCCGTCTGTATAAAAGCAACTACCAGTTCCCTGTATTTTGCCGTCTTTGAACTGGCCAATGTATCGGTCGCCATTCGACAGCAGGAATACGCCATTGCCGTTCTGACAATTGCCGGAAAGGCATTGCGCTTGCGCCTGATTCAGAATCAAGGATATCAAAAATGCGAGGATCACGATTTGTTTCATAGTGAGTGGTGCTTTCAGATTCACGAAGTTAAGAATATTTGCGCAGCCAACCGGAATTTACTGACGGCGCTAATCCCGAATCATGGCTACCGGCATTTTCGGGTCGTATTGCCCTGAAAGAGTCGGCGTTTGAACGTTGGCGGTATAGCGGCGTACTTTTTGAGAGACAAAATCAAACAATTCTTTTATTGTCACAATTTTATCGCCATCTATGTCGGCCTCGCCTTTCAGGCCATGAATCAGAAAATAGCTGAATATCCCCGATCTCAGGCCTCCGTCCTCGAGTGAAAACTCCTCCCCTTTCGAAGAAAGCAACAGCGCTGTTCCGCCCTGTGTATCTTCAAACGCTTTATAAAACTTTTCAAGTGTGATGTAGATCGGAGTTTTCGCCTGAACCAAACTTCCAGAGTGACAGGCATCCGCCAAAACAAGCTTGTGCTTGGCTTTGCTGATTTTCAAAATTTCGCGCACCTCCTCGTGTTGCAGGGAATTATTAACGCCGTCGTAATCAATGGGCAAAAAAGACCCGGGAAGACCATGACCTGAAAAATAAAACAGCACAACGTCATTTTCATCAGCCCGGAAAAATACGCTGCGCATTGCCTGAAGGATGTTTGCTCTGGTCGCGTCTTCATCAATCAGCAAAGAAATCTGGTGGTCAGGCAGTGCGCCGCCTTCTGGACTTTTCAGGAATGCGTACAGTTGATAGGCATCGTCGTCGGGAAAGCGCAAAACCGGCATGGTGGTGTAATGGGCTGCCCCAATGATAACCGCCCAAATCTTAATCTCCTCGCTCTGTTCTGCTGAAATAACAATATTGCCTTTTTCTTCGCCTTCAAAGAACAGCTTTTTTACAGGTTTGCCAAAATCCCAAATAGCGCCGGTAATTTTACCATTTGCATAATACATGACCCCTTCACCGTGCGGTTTGTTTTGTCTCCATCCGCCTTCGTAGCGGTCGCCGCTTTTATAATAAACCGTGCCCACGCCCTGGGGGGCGCCGTTGTAGAAATCGCCGATGTAGCGTGCACCATCGATATAAGAATACTTGCCTTTGCCATTGGCACAGTTCACCATGTTGCAATTGCGCAGGGAGGCGGTGTCGCCTGCATAGGCATACCTGGCAAAATCCATTTGATACTGATCGTCTATCCAGTTGCCCCGAACGGCTTCTCCACCTGCAAAAGTCATCAATCCGGCCCCGTTTCGCAAGCCGCCGGCCCATTCGCCGGTATAGCGGGAACCATCTGCATAGTCCATCACGCCATTACCCTGACGCTGCCCATAGAGGAAATCGCCTTCGTACCGGTCACCGCTGGTGTAGGTAAAAACACCATGTCCATGTGGCTTGTTATCGAACCAATCTCCGTCGTACACATTGCCGCTGATAAAACGCATGACGCCGTGTCCCTGAAGTTTGTTGCGCACAAACTGGCCCAGGTATTCGTCGCCGCTGGCAAATACCATACGCCCTTCACCTTCTTTGTAATGGTCGGCCCAATGCCCGATGTACTTCGAGCCGTCGGTGTAATAAAGGATGCCTTTACCATGCATCTTTCCATTCAAAAAATCGCCGGCATATTTACCAAGGTTGGGGTAGAGGCAAACGCCATAACCATTTTTGCAATCGCCCTGCAAACAGGAGGTCTGGGCATGCAGAAGTGTAAGGGTAGTAAAAGCCGCTAACACACTCACGAGTAGTCTCATGACGTTGGGTTTTGTTGAAAAACAAAAGGGTGTTGAAATAAGAGATGTTAGAGGTTAGATGATAGATGTGAGATGTTAGAGGTTAGATCTGAGATATTAGATGCTAGATTTAAGACGAATTGCTGAAGTCTAAAATCTAAAGTCTAAAATCTAAAGTCTGAAATCTAAAATCTGAAATCTAAAATCTGAACTCTAAAACCAAAAACGTGTAGCGGTTGAGAATTGCATAAATCGGTTTTTGTTGATGAACTCGATTGTCTTGAAAAGACAGGATATTAACAGGAATAAGTGTGCATTATTGCATCTTATTTTCGCTTTAAGAAATATTTCAGATATAGCCCTTTCATTTTCTGACAAGTGGAGGCCTTCTCTTTGCAAGCGTTAAGAAAAACACTTGTGATTAACAAAATTGGGCTAACTTTGGCCGCTACCGACAGGAGAAAAATATGCTTTTTACAAAATTCCTTTACCACTTCGGACGCTACGTCATGCTGATGCGTTCTGCATTTTCCAGACCGGAGCGCTTCAATATGTACTATAAAGAAACGCTTCGCCAGATGAACGACATCGGCATTGGCTCTCTGGTCATCGTTGGGCTGATTGCTATTTTCATCGGTGCGGTTACGGCGGTTCAGTTCTCTTTTCAGCTGGACGGCACACTGGTTCCCCGCTATTACATCGGTTACATCATCCGTGACAGTACAATCATTGAACTCGCGCCCACGATTACCTGCCTGGTACTGGCGGGAAAAGTAGGCTCGAATATCGCTGCTGAAATTGGCGGCATGCGTCAGAAAGAGCACATTGATGCCATGGAAATTATGGGCGTCAATACGTCGGCCTATCTGGTAATGCCCAAAGTGATTGCTTCGCTTTTTGTTATTCCCATGCTTGTTGCCATTGCTGCCTTTGTAAGTGTTGTTGGAGGATATCTGGCGTCTGTACCAACAGGATTGCTCTCCAGCTCTGAATACGTGCTTGGCGTTCGTTCTTTTTTCAATGACCGCAACCTCACCCTGATGTTTGTGAAAGCGGTGGTATTTGCTTATCTGCTCACCAGCGTATCGGCCTATCAGGGTTATTACGTCCGGGGCGGAAGCATAGAATTGGGGCGTGCAAGTACCAATGCAGTGGTGTTCAGCGACATTCTGATTTTATTGTTTGATTACCTGATCGCTGTGGTATTCACCTGATTAATAAACCATTCTTTAGATGATCCATACTGAAAATCTATTCAAATCCTTTGACAGCAACCAGGTGCTGAAAGGCATTACTGTTGAGTTTCAGAAAGGCAAAACCAACCTCATAATCGGCCGAAGTGGTTCCGGCAAAACCGTGTTGATGAAACTGCTCGTCGGCTTGCTTCAACCTACAGCAGGCAAGGTTTGGTACGACAATACTGATTTCTTTTCGATTGGGAAAAGAGAATTACGCGAACTCCGCATGAAAGTGGGGATGTTGTTTCAGGGCTCCGCTCTTTTCGATTCCATGTCTGTAGAGGCCAATGTACGCTTCCCCTTAGACATGTTTACCCACATGACCGCCAAGGAAAAATTAGACCGCGTCAATTATTGTTTAGACCGGGTGAGTCTCAACGGTGTCAATTCAAAATACCCTTCAGAAACCAGCGGTGGGATGCAAAAACGCGTGGGCATTGCCCGTGCCATCGTACTGGAGCCCGAATACCTGTTTTGCGACGAACCCAACTCCGGGCTTGACCCTAAAACAGCCATCGTTATTGATGAACTCATCCGCAGCATCACCCTGGAAAACAACATCACGACCATTATCAATACCCACGACATGAACTCAGTGATGGAAATCGGCGAAAACATCGTCCTGCTCCACCAGGGGGCCATTGCCTGGAACGGCAGTAAAAGCGAAGTACTCACCAGCGACAATGAAATTTTACAGGATTTCATCTTCGCGTCCCCATTTTTGCAGCGTTTGCGCAAAGCCGCCATTGACAGCGGACATTTGGAATAAAGAGCGGAACAAACCAACAGGCGGTCAACCTTGTTGTTTGTTTTTTTATTATTTCAGGCATAACTTTAGTTAAGCTCCGCGGCACTCATCCCGTCTACCCGGGTTGACAAACAGCCTCTAATCCTTTCCGATTTTCGTTAATAACTGTTAAAATTTAGGCCGTTCGGGTGTCAACCTATACTTTTAACGATAAAAGCACTCGAAATGTCTGAACAAATCACGCCTGTTGACGATGACAAGCCGCCCATCGCCGGCTCCTGGAAACGACTTTATACCTTCGTATTGTTGTTGCACCTCGTCATTATTATCGCTTTGTATATCTTTACCAAAATCCATTCATAGGATCCATTGACCTGTCTCTAAAATCCTTTATTACACATGCACCCACTCGACTGGACCGTTCTGCTGCTCACTTTGTTTGGTATCGTCGCTTATGGCGTCTGGAAGACCCGAAATGTCAACAACGTTCAAAGTTATTTGCTCGGCGACCGCGACCTGCCCTGGTGGACTATTGGTTTATCGGTGATGGCGACCCAGGCGAGTGCCATTACCTTTCTTTCGACACCCGGTCAGGCTTACAACGATGGGATGCGTTTTCTGCAGTTTTATTTCGGCCTGCCCATAGCGATGGTCATCTTGTGTGTATTTGCCTTGCCCCTGTATTACCGGCTCAATGTTTACACAGCTTATGAATTTTTAGAGCGGCGTTTCGATCTGCGCACCCGCTCACTAACCGCTATTCTGTTTTTGGTGCAGCGTGGCCTGGCAGCTGGTCTGACCATTTACGCGCCTTCCATTGTGTTGTCTACCATACTGGGTTGGTCGCTGAACGTCACCATTATGATCATGGGCATGATGGTCATTTTCTACACCGTTCTTGGAGGAACCAAAGCGGTAAGCGTAACACAATTACACCAGATGGTCGTCATACTCACCGGCCTTGTCTTAGCCATTATTGTAATCATTTTCAGTATTCCAACAGAAATAGGCTTCAATGGCGCCTTAGATATTGCCGGACAGTTGGGGAAATTAAAAGTAGTGGACACCAATTTTGACTGGGAAAACCGATACAATATCTGGTCGGGCATCTTTGCCGGTACCTTCCTTTTTCTTTCCTATTTCGGGGCCGACCAATCTCAGGTGCAGCGCTATTTGTCGGGCAAATCACTAACAGAGAGTCGACTGGGATTACTCTTTAATGGCATTTTTAAAGTACCGATGCAGTTCATGGTGCTGATGACAGGCATTCTGGTTTTTATTTTTTACCAGTTCAACCAGCCGCCTATTCACTTTAACGAAGCCAATTTGAAGGAATTAAAGGAATCAGCCTACGCCAAAGACTACGAGGCATTACAAAACCAATACGACAGCATCTTTGTGATGAAGCAGGTAGCTGTCCGGGAAATGCTGAAAGCAGATCGAAGTGGCGATACAACATCGCTGACTACCTCGCGTGAAGAAGTAAAACGCCTTCAGGCATCTGCGATCGGTCTCCAATCAGAAGTAGACGGCCTCATTCAGAAAGTGGACAAAGATGCCGTGCTGGAAGACAACGACTACGTGTTTTTGTCTTTCATCATTCGATACATGCCTATTGGACTGATCGGGTTATTGCTGGCCGTGATATTTTCAGCAGCCTGGTCATCTACCTCTTCCGAACTCAGTGCCCTGGCCACCACCACTGTTGTCGACATTTACCGGCGTTCTCTGGTTACAAGCAAAGAAGACCACCATTACCTGAATGCTTCAAGGTGGTTTACCGTGGCCTGGGGTGCCATTGCCCTCATTTTTGCTTATACCGCCAACCTGTTCGACAACCTCATACAGGCCGTCAACATCATCGGTTCCCTCTTCTACGGGACCATACTGGGTATTTTTTGCGTGGCCTTTTTCCTGAAAAAGATTGGCGGGCGAGCGGTGTTTTATGCAGCTTTACTGGCAGAAGCCGTTGTATTGGGCCTATTTTATCTTTCCCAAAATGAAATCCTGCACATTTCTTTCCTCTGGTACAACCTCATTGGCTGCTTCCTGGTCATGGGCATAGCATGGGTTATTGAAATCGGGTTCGGGGAGGAGGAGGTTGTTTAGTTGGCAGTTTTTCAGTGGGCAGTTCGCAGTTTTGATCCTGCTCATGAATGGCTTTAGTGACTAACTTTGCGGCCTTTGCGGATCCTTTGCGGCCTTTTCGGGAAACCTTTTTTAGTTGGCAGTTTTTCAGTGGGCAGTTCGCAGTTTTGATCCTGCTCATGAATGGCTTTAGTGACTAACTTTGCGGCCTTTGCGGGAAACCTTTTTTAGTTGGCAGTTTTTCAGTGGCCAGTCTGCAGGGTACTGATGATTGAGATTCCTCATGCAAAAACAGTCATGCCAGTCGTTTAGCTATCAGATCAGCCTTTATCCAGGATCTCAATGCAACAAAATAGGAACAGCGCCGTAGAACGCCTGTGGCGGGATGGAATGTTGGTAAAAAAGAAAAAAGGGAACTACGATCGCAATGATTGCAGTGCCCTTTCCTAACCAACACTCATGAGATTATAAATTCCTGAAAACAGGAAAAATTGGCCAACGCATCAAAATGAAATTGGATTTGTCGGCTAAAAACGATCCGGCACTTCCGCCAGGTCAATAAAATGGGATCAAAAAATCTGTTAGTAGAAAGTCGTCGTCTTAAAAAAGAAATAGGAATTATAATTTGCTAGTAGCGAGTCGTTTTTGTCTGTCAGGATAGTTATTTCCTTCCGACAATACAAAAGTGCTGTTAAATACTTGCGCAGATAAGTACATTTTTTTAACTTACTGCATTGTTTTAAAACCTCACATTCAAACTAAAGCAATTAAAATCAGATACTTATCATTAATATTAACCCTAAAAACTTTATTATAATATAAATTTTTTACTAATATGGAACAGAGCCGTTTGATAAAATACATTCAGGAACTCACTGCGAAGGAGCGTGAACGGTTCCGCGATTTTGTGCTTTCTCCATATTTCAACCAGCACAAAAAAACTACCGAGCTGCTCATACTGATATTGGATCAGCTGGATAAAAAGAGCGGAAAAGGCCTGGATAAAGCGGCTGTCTATAAAAAACTGTTTCCCAAAGAGGCATTTGACGAGCAAAAATTGCACAACGTCATGTCCTATCTAAAAAAGCTGTACCATCGGTTTTTGTCACATCAATACATGGAGAGTCTTGATTTTCAGGAACAATTATTCACATTGGAATACGCTTATGCCAACAACCGGTTTGACCTGCTGACCAATCGCGGCAAGCAATTGTCTAAAAACCTGGAAGAGCACCCTTGCCACGATGCGCACTATTTTCTTGCCAGTTACCGCCTGAATTTCCTGCTGGGTTATTACAGCGGCAACCACGATCGTTCGGGATCAGAGATTTTTCAAAAAATGCTTACCAACCTCGATCAGTTTTACATCGTGGAAAAGCTCCGCAACTGTTGCCACCTGACGGCAAATATGCTGATGATGAACACCCACTACAAGTTCCAGTTTATGGATCAGGTGCTGGATCATGTTCGCAATAATGAAGACAACTGCAGAGAGGATCACTCCATCCTCCTGTACTACACCATCCTGATGAGCATGCAGGAAGAAGGCAACCCGGAACACTACGAGCAACTCAAAAACATCCTCGATCAGCACATACAGCGGCTGAACATGAGCGAACGCAATGACCTGTACACTTTTGCCATCAATTATTGTATCCGCAAGATCAATGCCGGCGAAAGCAATTACCAGCGGGAATTGTTTGACCTGTATAAAAGCGGGCTGAAAACGGGCCTGCTCCTGAACAACGGCCTGCTGACAGAATGGAACTACAAGAACATCACGGCCTTAGGTTGTAGCCTGAAAGAATTTGAATGGACGGAAAAATTCATTCAGGAATACAAAGACAAGCTGCTCGGTAGCCGGCGCGACAATGCCTACAACTACAACCTGGCGCACCTTTACTACAATAAAAAAATGTACAACGAAGCGCTTTCCGCTTTGCTGCTGGTGCAGTTTTCAGACATGATGTACCACCTGAACACCACGTTCCTCCTGTTGCGCACTTATTATGCCCTGCGGGATACGGAAGCACTTTTATCCCTGATCGAAACGTTCCGTATCTACGTCATCCGAAATCAGAAAATGACCATAGATCAAAAACGGGGCTACACCAATTTCCTGCGTTTTGCCAAAAAACTGGTTTTGCTGAAACACCACGCCAGCACCTATTCGCGCAAAGCGCTGGAGGAAAAACTCTCGACCCTGAAAGAAAAAATTAACAGCACGGAAAATGTCATCAACCGGTATTGGCTGGTGGAGGAATGCGCGGCGTAATGGCCGGGACGGTAGAAAGTAGAGGGTAGAAGGTAGAAAGAGAATACCTGAAAGCAGTCTGCCCACTTTAACCTCTTTCCTTTAACCCCCGCTATTGCGGGACAAGTTTTGATGATTTGAAAATTTGATGACCCCGCTAGGGCGGGACAAGTTTTGAAAATTGGGCGCCGTTTTCAGCGGAAAGTATATTTACAAAATCTGAAAAGAAAACAAACTACACATGTATCCAATCTATATGTTTCTGCTTGTTTGGAGCTTTGCCCCTCCAATCCAAGCGCAATGGACAGAAGTCAAAACCCTCGACAAAACCATTGTACTCGACCTGAAATACGCCACTAAAGATAATTTTGTCAAAGAAAAACTCTATGATTGCCCGCGGTGTTATCTGAGGCCGGAAGTGGCCAAAGCGGTCGCAGCTGCACATCAGGAGCTGAAGAAGAAAGGCTACGGCGGTTTAAAAATGTTCGACTGCTACCGCCCGCGCCCCATTCAGCGCAAGCTGTGGAAAATATTACCCGATGATCGCTTCGTGGCCAATCCCGATAAAGGTTCGATGCACAACCGGGGCGCTGCTGTAGACCTGACCATTGTGGACAAACAGGGCCAGGAATTAGATATGGGTACTGCTTTTGATTATTTTGGGCCCGAAGGCTACCACAGCTACACGGATTTGCCGAAAAAAGTGCTGGCCAACCGCAAACTGCTGCGGGAAACATTAGCCAAACACGGCTTGTACCACATCAAAACGGAGTGGTGGCATTATTCGTACCGGGCGAAATCGTATGGGCTTTCGGATTGGGTGTGGGAATGCGAGTAACTGAAAAATATGGAAAAAGTCAAAAAAATATTCGCCTGTACCAACTGCGGCGCAACCTCTCCCAAATGGGTGGGAAAATGCCCGGCCTGCGGCGAATGGAATACCCTCCAGGAGGAAATCATTTCAAAACAAACAAAGCAGGAAGAGCGCAGCCGTTCGTGGCAGGACAGTTCTTCCAAACGCCCCGAGCCCAAGCCGGTTTTGCTCCAGGACATCCAGGCCGGGCAAACCCAACGCCTCACCACACAAGATGAAGAGTTGAACCGCGTGCTGGGTGGCGGCGTAGTACCAGGGTCACTGGTGCTCATCGGCGGACAACCCGGCATCGGGAAGTCAACACTGCTGCTGCAACTGGCACTCACGGCGCCCATCCGCGTGTTGTACGTATCGGGAGAAGAAAGCGAAGAACAAATTAAGATGCGCGCCGAACGTGTCGGCTCCAAAATGTCCGAATGCTATATCCTCACCGAGACCAATACCAACCGCATCCTCCAGCACGCGCAACAGATCGGGCCCGACTTGTTGATTGTCGATTCTATACAAACTTTGTCTTCGCCGCATATTGACTCCACACCGGGCAGCATCTCACAGGTACGGGAATGCGCCGGCGAACTGCAGCGTTTTGCCAAAGAGACCAATATCCCGGTCTTTCTCATCGGCCACATCACTAAAGACGGCGCCATCGCCGGACCCAAGCTGCTGGAACACATTGTGGACACGGTGTTGCAGTTTGAAGGCGACCGCAACTACACGTACCGCATCCTGCGCACCATCAAAAACCGCTTTGGTTCCACCGACGAAATGGGCATCTACGAAATGCAGGCATCCGGGCTGCGGGAAGTATCCAATCCCTCCGAAATCCTGCTTTCGCAAAAAGACGAAGACCTCAGCGGCAGCGCCATTGCAGCCACCATGGAAGGCATGCGGCCGATGCTGATCGAAGCGCAGGCACTGGTAAGCAAGGCCGTATACGGTACGCCCCAGCGTTCGGCAACCGGCTTTGACCTTCGTCGACTGAGTATGTTGTTAGCGGTGCTGGAAAAACGCGGCGGCTTCCCCCTGGGGCAGCACGATGTTTTTCTGAACATCGCGGGCGGCATCCGCGTAGACGACCCGGCCATAGACCTTGCCATTGTGAGCGCACTGATTTCTTCGTTCGAGGATGTGGCGGCGCCTACCGACATTTGTTTTGCAGGAGAAGTGGGCCTTTCCGGTGAAATCAGGGCCGTTCACCGCATAGAGCAGCGCATTCAGGAGGCGGATCGTTTGGGCTTTCGCCAAATCTTCATCTCCAAATACAACACCAAAGGCATAGACCCGAAGCGGTATCAGATTGAGATCGTGATGCTGGGGAAAGTGGAGGAATTGTATCAGACTTTGTTTACTTGAGGCCGGGCGGAGCCCTCAGCTGTCTAAAACCTTGCAAAAGGCCATGATTTGCAGTGTAGAAGAGGCATTGCCATCCCTGCCTCGCCGGCAGGCAGGCGCGAAATCCGCGTCATTAGCGTCATCAGCGTTCCTTCGGATGCGTTTTTGGGAACACTCCTGCCTGCCGGCAAGGCAGGGATGACACGAATGACTCGGAATACACGGACAAAAACACTGTAGATACAGTGTTTTAGACAGCAATGGGCGGAGCCCTGCAAATAGGACACGCGAGGCAGAGCCATCGCGTGAGCGGTGAGCTATATTTGGGTAACGGAAAACACGAAGCAAGCTTGGCACATCAAGACCATGCAGGCGTAAAAATTATGTTATAAAACTTGCATTTCAACCTCTTGTCCCTTTATCTTTGCAATTATGCGGCGGCGATCAACCGTCGTCACTAATATGTTCACTTATGCAAGATTCCCCCAAACATCGAGGAAGAATCCAGGCTCAAGGGGGAGGGATTGAAGAAAGTGAAAATTGGTCAAGAGAAACGCCGCTGACCTCGGAAGAAGGATGCTTATAAATTATTGTAATGAAATTTTTATTCCAGGACTTCTTAACGAATAAGAAGGCCTACCATCTCAACGAGGTCTATTACAATCGACTATTCCGCAAAATTACCGGAGTAAAGCCAACTCCTTATTACAATACCCAATTCAATAACGGGGAAAAGTTTTACGACGGAAACCCTGTTTTTAGTGCTTTAACCGGTGGCAGGCTGCTTCGAATCATTCAGGAAGAGCCCGAGTCGCCGCATCCTTTTTTGCGCGCAACCCTTGAAAAAACGCCTGAAAAAGAAATTCATGAATTGATAATTACGCTGGAGCTTTCACAGGAAGTAAAACCACTACTTGAAGAACTCATTCGTAAGTGGCTCGTTGATGCTGAAGATAAAGAGGCCATGTCTATTTTCATTCAGGAAAAGCTCCGGAATATAAAGGTTCAGCCGAAAGCCTGAGCTTTTCACAATACACTAATAAATCATTGGCTAATGTGCCAGGCGAAGCCCGCCCAATAAGACACGCGAGGCAGAGCCAAACTTCGGCTTACTCCGACATCGCTCAGCACAAGTCGCTCAGCTGCCACCATCGCGTGAGCAGCGACAAGGAACTCATTCCGTTCGTTGCACCAGGCATTATTTTTTATAGGCCACAAGAAGACTTTATCAAATTACCCTCCCATTTTGTTCACACCGGGCATCAAAATATGTTGAGAAGTGACTGCCAGCTTCCCAAATATCTTTTCTGAAAAAAGGTCATGAACACCTTTCCGTTTTTCCTGTTTCACCTACTCTGATGTACCAATTTTTAAACCAAAAACAAACCAGTATGCGTAAGTTGTATGCAATGCTGGCTGCGCTCTCCCTTGCATTCTCTCTGACAGGGCAAACAGCCAGGGTTCAAGTCATCCACAATTCCCCTTCACCAACCGTTGACGTTTATGCCAACGGCGTACTGCTACTCGACGATTTTGTTTTCCGTACCGCAACTCCTTTTGTTGATCTGCCCGCCGGCGTTGAAATCGACCTCGCTGTCGCTCCCGGCACCAGTACTTCTGCAAACGACGCGCTTGTTGTTTTCGAAAACATCGTGCTTGAGGAAGCAAAAACCTATGTTATTGCCGCTGATGGCATTGTCGGCGACAACAACTTCCCCTTTACCCTGCACCTGACAGATGCCGGGCTGGAAACTTCGGGAAGTGATTTGGTTCAGGTCAACGTCCTCCATGGGTCGCCCGGCGCACCCAATGTGGATGTAGCCGTTCGCGGTGGCGCCGACCTCATTACTGATCTGGCCTACGGTGATTTTTCAGGCTACCTCGGCGTGCCGGCAGGTGTATATAACCTCGACGTAAAACCTGCAGGTTCTTCTACCGTCGTGGCCACTTTTACGGCCGATCTTAGCGCCCTGAGCGGACAGGCAATTACGGTTTTTGCGTCCGGCATTCTGGGCGGCGATCCGGCATTCGGACTGTTTGCAACATTAGCAGATGGCACGGTCGTAGCACTGCCGCAGGCTTTCTTCGCCCGGGCACAAGTCATCCACAATTCCCCTTCACCAACCGTTGATGTTTATGCCAACGGCGCACTGCTACTCGACGATTTTGTTTTCCGCACCGCAACTCCTTTTGTTGATCTGCCTGCCGGCGTAGAAATCGACCTTGCTGTCGCTCCCGGCACCAGTACTTCTGTAAATGACGCACTTGTTGTTTTCGAAAACATCGTGCTCGATGCAACAAAAACCTATGTTATTGCCGCTGATGGCATTGTCGGCGACAACGACTTCCCCTTTACCCTGCACCTGACAGATGCCGGGCTGGAAACTTCGGGAAGTGATTTGGTTCAGGTCAACGTCCTCCATGGGTCGCCCGGCGCACCCAATGTGGATGTAGCCGTTCGCGGTGGCGCCGACCTCATTACTGATCTGGCCTACGGTGATTTTTCAGGCTACCTCGGCGTGCCGGCAGGTGTATATAACCTCGACGTAAAACCTGCAGGTTCTTCTACCGTCGTGGCCACTTTTACGGCCGATCTTAGCGCCCTGAGCGGACAGGCAATTACGGTTTTTGCGTCCGGCATTCTGGGCGGCGATCCGGCATTCGGACTGTTTGCAACATTAACAGATGGCACGGTCGTGGCACTGCCGCAGGCTTTCTTCGCCCGGGCACAAATCGTCCATAACTCCCCTTCACCAACAGTGGATGTTTATGCAAATGGCGCACTGTTAATTGATGACTTCGAATTTCAATCAGCGACGCCTTTCGTAGACCTGCCTGCTGGTGTGGAGATCGACATTGCAGTGGCGCTGGGGAACAGTACCTCTGCCTCAGATGCTCTGGTCAATTTCAACGACCTGGTTTTTGAAGCCAATAAAAATTATGTCATTTTCGCCAATGGCATTGTCGGAAACGCTGAATTTCCTTTCACCCTTGCAGTAACAGATGCCGGACGTGAATTTGGCACTGACCCGAACGCTGTGGACATAGCTGTTTTCCACGGCTCACCCGGCGCACCCGCAGTAGATGTTTTTGACTTTCCGGAATTGCAGTTGGTAGACAGTCTTTCTTATGGCAATTTCACCCCCTATGCTTCCCTTCCGTTGGGTGAGTACATCCTCGATGTGCGCCCGGAAGGGACTGCGACAACAGTCGGGTATTTTTATGCAGACCTGAGCGAACTGGGTGGCGGCGCTGCGGTAGTTTTCGCTTCCGGTCAGCTGGGTGGTGACCCTGGCTTCGATTTATTGGCAGTATTGCCAGATGGAACGGTGGTGACCCTGCTCCCGATCACTCCTGTTCAAATCATACACAACTCACCGGCAGCAATAGCCGGCACGGTCGATATCTGGGTAAACAATGCGGTGAAGATTGTAGACAACCTTTCCTTCCGCAATGCAGAACCGTATACTTTCTATCCAGCGCGTATTCCGCTGACCTTCGGTGTGGCAGCAGCCAACAGTCAGACTCCGGCCGACATCCTGATTAATGCAGGTACACTGACGCTGGAAGATGGCAAAACGTATACAGTAATCGCCAATGGCATTCCGGGCAACGGCAGTACGCCATTTGAATTAGCTGTAAACGATGGCGCCCGCATTTTTTCGCTGGATGAGGACCAGGTGGACATCCTGACCTTCCACGGCTCGCCCGGCGCGCCAAATGTAGATGTAGATGCCCGCGGTGTAGGACAATTGATTAGCAACCTTGCGTATGGCGATTATGCCGATTACCTGAGTGTTGCCGAGGATCAGTATTTTCTTGAAATCCGGGCCAATGGAAGCCCCGATCTTGTCGGTACTTTTGTCGCTGACGTCAATGGTCTCGCCGGGCTTTCCACAGTGGTCTTTGCTTCCGGCGTCCTTGGTGAAGACCCGGCATTCGGTTTGTTTGCAGCGTTACCGGACGGAACGGTCATTGAGTTGACCCCTGTTTCGCGCGTGCAGGTTATTCACAATTCGCCGGAGCCTACAGTAGACATCTACATCGATGGCGAATTGGCTATTGACGACCTCGCTTTCCGCGAAGCAACGCCGTTTCTGGATGCAGAAACCCGCATTCCGTATGAAATTGCTGTTGCTCCTGCCAACAGCCAATCTGTAGCCGATGCCATTGCCGTTTTCAGCGATGTCAGCTTCGAAGACGGTAAGTCGTATGTCGTTATGGCGACGGGTGTGGTAGGCAATGCAGCAACGCCATTTGACCTGCGCATTTTTGATGCAGCTCGTGAACGTTCTGAAGATCCGGCCAATGTTGACATTTTATTGTACCACGGGGCACCAGACGCACCCGAAGTAGATGTTGTCGCAGTCGGCGCAGGCGTTATTTTCGATAATATCCCCTATGGTGAATACAGTGACGACTACGTAAGTGTGCCCGCTGCAACTTACACGCTCAATGTGACGCCCTCCAACGACAACAATACAATCGTTAGATCCTATACAGCGCCTTTAGACGGGTTAGCGGGTGGCGCAGGCGTTGCTTTTGCGACAGGCTTTCTTGGCGACAATCCAGCCTTTGGCGTATGGGTTGCATTGCCTGATGGCACCACGTTCCCGCTGTCTGAAATTGTCGCTTCAGAAGAAGTAAAAACGCTGGTTCCTGATTTCCAGATCATGCCCAATCCGGTAAGCGATTATGCTCGAATTGAGCTGACATTCTCAGATGCAGCAGATAATGTTGCGCTGATTATTTTGGATGCAAACGGTAAAACGTTGCAAACGCGTATACTGGGCAACCAGTTTGCCGGCACACAAACCATTGCATTGGATGCCACTAGTTTGGCTCAAGGTGTTCATTTTTGTACGATTGTGACGGAAAAAGGCGTGATCACCAAGCGCTTTGTGGTGACGCGATAAGGAAATATCAATTCCTTGAATCTAGAACAGGCGGGTCGATAACATATCGGCTCGCCTGTTTTCTTATTATCGGGATTCAAAAGCTTTGGAGCATATCGGTTCTGGCGAAAATCTTTGATTTTTTGCTATGTTTTAAAAATTCAGTTGGTTGAGCCGGGCGGAGCCCTGCAAGTAGGACACGCGAGGCGGAGCCATCGCGTGAGCGTTATAAAGTGGTCAAAAACGCCATGGTATCCACGCCATCGGCATAGTCTTCCAGTCCAGGCTGCTGCGCTTTGCCGAAAGGCACTACCGGAAGAGAAACAGACTCCGGGCGTGCCACGATACATTGAATTTCGGAACTGCGGTTGTTGAGTTCTGCTTCCAGTTCATCCAATTCATCGTAAAAGGCATAATAAAGACAGGAAACCGGCGAAGCTATGGCCGTATTTTCAGTCAGCAAAATGCCATTCCCCATCAGATAGGGCTCGCGACTGAGCATGCATAGCGCCAGGTTGTAGTCGAAATTGTTCTTGTATTTATCGTGCAACACCACTTCCCGGAATTCTGTCAGCAGTTCGAGCAGGTGGATGAAGTCGTAGTCCCGGGGCACATAAAGCTTGGAAACATTGCGGCAGCCCATTCCAAAATAAGAAAAGATATCGCTGCCGAGCGCCAGCAGTTCGGCGTCCGTTTCGCTTCCGTTGAGTACAGCAACGGCATTGCGGTTTTTACGGATGATGTGCGGTTTTTTACCAAAATATGCTTCAAAATAACGGGAAGTATTGTTGCTGCCCGTGGCTATAGTGGCATCTATATCGTGGAGGCGGTCGGCGATTTCAAAATACGCGGCACTGCGCGGGTCAATTTTCGCCAACACCTGTAACAGGTAAGGCAACAAATAAGCGTCTTTTTCTGACAGCTTAATTTTTGATTTGTGACCTGCTGCAAAAACACAGAGCACATCGTGAAAACCCACCAGCGGAAGGTTGCCCGCCATCACCAGGCCAACCGTTTTTGGAACTGTCGTTTTGGTAATATTATATTCCGAAATCCAGTTTTGCAGTTTTTCTGCATCCAGAAACTCCCGGGCAATGGCGCTGATCGCCTGTTCCTGATTGGCGGGCGTAAACCAGAGGTTGTTGTGGCTGGTGCGGTGCATCACAGCACGCAGATAGTCATCTTCACCGCGCAGGTGCTCGCCAAGTGCAATCAAGGTATGGATGCGTTCCTGTAAGTTCATTTTACAAAGTTTGAGTAGAGGGTCGAAGGTAGAAAGTAGAAAGAGGCAGACTGCTAATTGGAGCAGTACGTCCCATCTAACATCTAAAATCTAACGTCTAAAATCTAAAATCTCTCAAAAGAGCAGACTGCTCCATCTCTCATTCCTCTTCATCTCCCCCTTTGCGGGCTGGGCGGCTAGTGTCTGGAGGGACAACATCCTTATCCACCAGTGCTTTTCTTTCCTTCACATATCCCCGCCAGGCATCAAGGGCCTGCTGAAAATCATCGGGCAATTCGCTTTCAAAATACATGCGTTCGCCGGTTGTCGGGTGTTCAAAACCCAGAGACTTGGCGTGCAGCGCCTGTCGCGGCATCAGCGTAAAGCATTTTTCCACGAACAGTTTGTATTTGCTGAAAATGGCGCCCCGGCGTATGCTGTCGCCCCCGTATTTGTCATCGCTGAAAAGCGGGTGACCAATCATTTGCATGTGCACCCGGATCTGGTGGGTTCGCCCGGTTTCAAGGTTGCACTGCACCAGACTTACATAGTACAGACTCTCCAGTAATTTGTAGTGCGTGACCGCCCATTTGCCCATGTCGCCTTCCGGAAATGCCGTAAATAATTTCCGAAAACGCGGGTGGCGGCCGACATGCGCCCGAATGGTGCCTTCTTTTTCTTTGGGTTCGCCCCAAACCAGTGCCCAATAAGTCCGGTCTGTCGTATGGTAGTAAAATTGACGCGACAGGTGCACCATGGCGTATTCTGTTTTGGCCACGACCATCAGACCGGTGGTGTTTTTGTCGATCCGGTGCACCAGCCCCAGCCGGTCCTCATCGTTGCCTTCCATGACCGGCAAGTTGCGAAAATGGTAAGCCAGCGCATTGACCAGCGTCCCTTTGTAGTTTCCTACTCCGGGGTGCACAGGCATGCCGCTTGGCTTGTTGATGACCATCAGATCGTCGTCTTCATAAACAATATCCAAAGGAATGTTTTGCGGAAAAACGCGGATGCCTTCCCCACGAGGGCGCGGCAAGACGATGGTAATTTGCTGAAGCGGTTTGATTTTGAAATTGGGCTTGATCGGCTTGCCGTCTACCATGACCGAGGCAGCGCGAATGGCATTCTGGATGCGATTACGCGAAGTATTTTCCAGCCGGTCCATCAAAAACTTATCAATCCTGATAGAAGACTGCTTAGGATCTACATCAATAACCTGTTGAAAAAAATAATCGTCGTCAAATCTTTTTCGGTTCTTATCGTCCATTCTGTTGAATATAAAGCACGCTGTTTTTTGGATTCGGTTAAATTGGACTGCAAAGTGGCACTTTTTTTGGTTCGTACGAGAAATTGCACAAAATTAAAGCAAGTTTGATCGTCTTCAAAAAGAGTTTTTTGGTTCTTTGCTTCCACTAAAAGCTAAAAACACATGAAGAATAACATTGGTTTTGATTCGCTTTGCGCAAAAGAGTCAAAAGACCCGCGCACCACCAAGCCACACGTACTGCCGATTTATGCCACTTCCTCTTTTGCTTTCGAGTCGGCAGACCAGGGCATTGACATTTTCACCGGAAAAACCACGGGGCACGTCTACGGCCGATACGGAAACCCAACCATCGAAGCGGTGGCAGAAAAAATCGCTGCCCTCGAAACGCATGGATTGGATATGGACGCACACGGCATCCTGTTCAGCTCGGGGATGTCGGCCATTGCTACCCTGATGATGGCCGTATTGAAAAGCGGAGATAAAATACTGACTCAGGGTAATTTATACGGCGGTACCACCGAATTGTTTCTCAAAATTCTGGAACCGCTTGGTATCGAAACCGTACTCACCGATCTGAAAGACCTGAACCGGGTAGAAGACCTCGTGCGTTCCGACAATGCCATCCGGATGCTGTATTTTGAAACGCCCGCCAACCCAACCCTGGCTTGTGTGGACATCGCTGCTTTGTCCGGCATTGCCCGGCAGTATGGGCGTTACAGTGCCGTAGACAATACCTTTTGTACGCCTTATCTGCAACAGCCTTTTGCCCATGGGGTCGACTTCATCGTACATTCCACCACCAAATACCTGAACGGGCACGGCAATTCCATCGCTGGCGCCCTCGTGGGCCGCGACATAGAGTTGATGAAAGGCCGCATCTGGCAGGCCATGAAGCTCACCGGCACCAACGCCAATCCCTGGGATGCGTGGCTCACCCACAACGGCATGAAAACGCTGGTGCTGCGCATGGACCGCCACAGCGCCAATGCCCTGGCGGTAGCCGAATTTCTGGAAAACCACCCAAAAGTAGCGCATGTGAACTACAACGGGCTCCCCTCCCACCCCGACCACGCTTTGGCGAAAAAACAAATGCGCGCCTTCAGCGGCATGTTGAGTTTTGAGTTGAAAGGCGGCCTTGAAGCTGGCATTCACCTGATGAACAGCTTGCGCTTCTGCACCCTGGCCCCTACCCTTGGCGATGTGGATACCCTGGCGCTGCACCCGGCTTCGATGTCGCACATCAACATTCCGAAGGAAGTGCGATTGCAAAACGGCATTACGGATGGTTTGGTGCGCCTGTCAGTGGGCATTGAAAATGCGGCGGATATTATGGCAGATTTGGACGGAGGGATGTAGTTTTATGATTGGTGTTTGTCCCTTGGCAAAGGTTTCCCGCAATGTACGCGGAGGGAACGCAGAGGTCGCTAAGTCCTGACCACTTGATCTCGTGTCTGATCTTTAGAGTTCGAGGACAAGGCACGCGAAGGCCCCAAAAATAGAAGTTTACTCGTGTAAATGCCTGTTTTTGGGGCCGAGCGTAACGCCGTAATCGGGCTCTAAAGACAGGCACCAATTAAAACAACTCCACCTGCTTCACAGTCGGCTCCACTGCATCCGCATTCCGGGAAGGTGGAGCAGTGCGCCGCATGGGCAGGCGCTTGATGACGCGCAGACGATGCGTATAGCGGCTCAGTTCTTCGTTAAAAATGCCGAAGTGGTCTATGTTGTCGATGCGCACCCGGCCAAAAGCATGAATAATTTGTCCGTCAGGCAAAACGATGCCGGTGTGGTTGATGCGGTTGAATTTATTCTCGAAAAACGCAAGGTCGCCGGGAAGCGCCTGCTCTACGAAGTCAACGGTTTCTCCCAGGGTCAGCTGCCGGTGCGCTTCACGTGGGATGTCGAAGCCCGACATGCGATACACCATTTGGGTTAGCCCCGGCGCGTCAATACCCATCGGCGAACGACCGCCCCAGAGGTAAGGGGCATGCAGGTAGCGGCGGGCCAGCTTGACCACAAACTCTGGCGTCGCTTCCACTTTAGCAGGAAAAAAAGCCTGACCGCTGTAGGTGTATTTAATTTCTCCCAATTCAAAGCGCATGCCATCAAAATCAGGCAGGTGCGCCCCCAGTGTCAGTGGCAGAAAATGATCGGTTGCCATTGCCGGTTGAAAAAGTTCGAGGCTGTAGGCAAAATGGGCCTGGTAACGCTCGTATTCGGCTGTAGTCAGTGCCTTTAGCTGGTTGACCGCCATCCATGCCACAAAATTGTCGTCACAACAGCGGACTTTAACCCATTGACGTCCTTTGAGTTCCAGTATTTCAACCATTTCACCGAATAGCAATTGGGAGAGCATCTCGCTCCGGTTGGACGGCGTACTGCGCAGGGGCGCGATGCTGATTGGGCATATGCCATAGTGGGCCATGGAAAGCTGCTGTTTTGCAATTTAATTTCAAAAATACTATTTCTTTCGTAATGAAAAGAATTTACCACACAGAGCACATAAGAGGTTTTCACATAGGGCATATAGAGAAAGCCACCTATGTGTCCTATGTGAAAATACCTATTGAGAACTATGTGGTAATAAAACACCCCGAATGTCCGTTTTCCGAAGGCCGGCAATCTGAAAAGTCTTAAGAAAACCTACTTTTGCACCGGTAAATCGTTTTTTTCCGTTTCAGGTTACGAAACAGATGCCCGGCGCGGCAAAATTTGCGCCTTGCAGTCCAAATTCGAATAAGATATGCACTTAAAAAAGTACGCTCTTTGCTTAGCAATTGCCTGTTCAGGTTCGATCCTTTATGCTCAGGATCAGCACTTTACTCAGTTTTACGCATCGCCAACGACGCTGAATCCGGCGCTCACCGGCGCTTATACGGGCAAATACCGCCTGTCGTTTATTTACCGCGATCAATGGCGAAATGTGCTGGATAATCCGTATTCCACTTTTTCCGCTGCCACCGATTTCAGGTTCCGCATCAAAAACTACCGCACGCCTTCCCGGGATGCGGTAGGAGCCGGGGTTATATTTTACAGCGACAAAGTTCCGGGGGTAGACTTTTCAACCAACCAAATTTACCTGTCGGGTGCTTATCATAAGTCGCTGAGCAAAAATGCCGATCACTTTTTGAGTGCCGGCTTTCAGCTCGGTATTTTACAGCGGAACGTCAATTATGGGCAGCTCAGTTTTAATGACCAGTTTGACGGCATGGATAGTTATACTGACCCAACCAATGAGGTGTTTCCGGAAAACAACTTTTCGTTTGCGGATTACAATGTCGGAGTTGGTTATGCTTATGCCCCCGAACGCAGCGCCGGAATTTATATAGGCGCAGCCGTTTATCACCTTTCACAGCCACAACTCAGTTTTTACTACAATAAAGAAGAGCCTGACCTTGGCGGCAACAACAAATTACACCGGAAATATACGGCTTATGTAAGCGGCATCATTCCGATAGGCACTTCTGTTCAGTTTTCACCAAGGGCATTGGTTTATGCACAAGGGCCCCACCTGGCAGCGAATGCCGGCGCTAATTTCCGTTTTCTGGTTAACGACATCAGCGGAACAGCCTTACATCTTGGCAGCTGGATCAGGCCTGTAAAAACAGAGCAGGATAAAATTATCATGGATGCCATCGTCGGGATGTTTGGCCTCGAATTCAACCGGTTTCTAATTGGCGTGAGCTACGATGCCAACCTTACAGACCTGAATTTGCTGAAACAAGGCCAGGGTGCACTGGAGATATCAGTCGCTTATCTGGGTGAGTACGATGATGACCTGGTTTTGTGCCCACAGTTTTAGAATATAGAGCTTACCTAATGTTAAACAATAAAAAACGGGCTGTACCTGGATAAAGTACAGCCCGTAACTATTTATTGAAATGAACTATGCCAATATGGTCTTGCCCTTCTAGCGAATAAAATACGCCACACTCAATCCCAGTTGCGTACCAATCTGATACGAATCAGCGATGTAAGTAACGCCTCTGTATTCCTGTGTCCGCTTGAACATTGGGTTCAATAAGTTCCTTGCCGTGAAGGAAACGCTGTAGTTGCTGCCAAAACGCTTCGACAGTTTAAAGTCGAGTTGTGGCGCCGGTTCTTCATATACGTCGGGCGTCGCACGGAGGGCAATGTTGTAAAGCTTGCGGCCGGAAACGTTGAAAGCCACGGAACTTTCCCAGCCCTTTTCATTATCCAGGTAAGTCAAAATGGCATTTGCGATGAATGGCGCCTGCCCCTGGAAAGGCCGTGTCGTCGTCGTGTAAGTTGAATCTACGTTGCGGGAGTTTTCAATTTCGTCCTGCGGAATAGGGTAGCTCGAGTGAATGATGGCAAAATTGGTACTGAAGTAGAAATGCTCCAGTGCCGGGCTGATGACATTCAGTTGTTTGCGGAATTCAACCTCCAAGCCATATACTTCGGCGTCTTTTACGTTGATGAATTTCAATTCAGGAAGCGTAGCCTGCGGTACAAATGCGCGCACGATGGCGTTGTCAAACTGCTTGTAAAAAGCGCTGATGGCCAGCAATTCACCCGACCTTGGGTACAACTCATAGCGAAGATCGTAGTTCTGGATCAGGGTACGCTGCAATTCCGGATTACCCAGGCTGAAAAAGCCGTTTTTAGTGTCAAACTGTTCGAATGGCGCCAATTCGCGCAAATTAGGACGTGCCAGGGTTTGCGTAGCCGCAAGGCGCAGGTTGGCTTTCTCTGATAAAGCATAGACCAGGCTGGCTGAATAAGGGAAGTCCATCTGGTCAATTTTTCCTTCCGGTACATTCACGTCGCGGCTAACCACGCTAAGATCGGTGGTTTCCATGCGCACGCCACCTACAAATTTCAGCCTTGGCGTTAAATTGTAAACAGCCATCAGGTAAGCGGCCAGAATATTTTGTTCGCCGGTGTAAAAGTTGCGGTTGTTGATCTGATTGATGTAATGCCAGCCGGTAGTGTAGCGCTGGACGCTGCCATCCGTTTTGAACACGGTATCAATGATGCCAAAATTATCGTCGTTGAAGAAAGCGTTGAAATCGCCTTTGAAAGCTGAAAAATTCCGGGTTGAAGGCACCCCGGTATTGTTCATTTGGTAACGGTATTCTTCAAAATTCCGCTGGGTACTGCTGTACAATCCACCCAGTTTGATGCGGTTGGAACTGCCTGCATTTCCCCTTGTCAGGAAAGGAATCGTGATGTCAATTTTAGCCTGCACCTGATCGTCCTGCAAATCGCGGAAGAAATGATACGGAAAAGCGATCTCGGAATTGTTGATGTAATACTGTGGTTCGCCTTCTTCATCAGGTGAAACGGTGTAAGCAAAGTAACGCAAATCCGGTTCTTTCTGGAAAGATTTGCTCGCCGCGCCCAGCCATTCAACTTCGATGTTATTTAATTTGGTAAATACATGTCTGCCACTCAGCTGGTATGTGGTAAACTGACGCTGTGTAAAGCCAAGCGAATTGGTGTTGAACGTAGCCGTCGCGTCCGAAACCTGCCCGAGGTAGCGGCCACTTTGCGCAAGCGATACAATATCTGCATCGTTGTTAAAAATCACACTGGCGTTGATGGCGTCATTGGCCGACAACTTGTAGCTGAGGTTAAACAGCGCGCCAAGGTGCGGATTTTCCACGCTACGGGTTTCCGTTAAAGCCTGATAATCAAACAACTGAGTAGAATTGGTATTGATAAAGGTCGCCACGGTGCCGTTTTCGTAATGCTGGAAACTGCGCGAATAGTTAATGCCCAGTGTAAAGCCAAGGTCTTTCCCAAAAAGTTTGTAGCGATCGCCAATTGAAAAATTGAAGCCCTGATTCAGCGGAGAACTTTTTGTAGTTGGCAAAAACTCGTGGCTGAGCTGCTGTGAAGACTCGTGGAAGACATTGCGCACATAGGTAGAATCTGCTTTTCTCGCCGTCAGATAGGTGCTGGACGATAATAGGTTGCGCACGCTTTCATCAAGCAACAAGGCCGGTTGGTCGCGGCTGCCGTCGTCTAAACCCAGCCAGTCGGTTTTTCCCTGCCGCTGGCTCAGAAAGCGATCATTCAGCGAAGCCTGCGTGTTGTAAGAGCTGCTCAACTCAAAATGCATAGTAAATTTGTCCGGCAGTGACTTCGTCGTCACATTGACCAAACCACCCGAAAAATTAGCGGGCTGGTCGGGGGTAAATGTTTTGGTGGTGACGATATTCTCAATCATTTGAGAAGGAATCAGGTCAAGGCTCGAACTGTTGCGGTACGGATCCGTGCTGGGCATGCTGATCCCGTTGAGTTGAGACAAGGAATAGCGGTCACCCAAACCACGCATGACGATGAATTTGCCGTCTTCAACCACAGCGCCGGTCATCTGCTTCATGGCGTCGGCAGCATTGGAGCTTCCCGTTCGGCCGATCTGCTGCGAAGAAATGCCATCCTGAATGGAAAAAGCCTTCTTTTGCAAAGCAATCAGAGAGGCATCCGTGTTTTTCAAAGCCGAAGCCTGCACCACGACTTCCGCAAGGCCCAGGGCTTCGCTTTCCAGCGCAGCATCAACAGTGGTAACAGCGCCTTGTTTTACAGCTACCCCTTTGATCAACTGCTTGGTGTAGGAAACGTAGCTGATTGACAGGTCATACGTGCCTGCTTCCACATCGAAAGAATAATTGCCGTCAAAATCAGTAATGGTACCAATGGTGTTGTCGCCGAGGCCCTCAATATAGACGGCCGCTCCGATCAGTGTTTCGCCGCTGACTTTGTCAATTACTTTGCCAGCAATAACGCCTTTTTGTGCCATCGCGGGGAGCGTACACAAGGCGATCATTAAAGTCGCAATCAGAAAACAGGTAAGTTTACTCATAAAAAAGTTTGTGATTGATATGCTATGCAAAAAGCTAAAGCAGTGGTTTTCATGCCAGCTGCTTTAGCCCTTTATTTGAGATGTTAGATATTAGATTTTAGATTTTAGACGTCAGACCTGAAATCTAATGTCTGAAATCTAACATCTAATAAACTCATTCTACAATCAGTTTTTTCGTTGCGAATTTGCCGCTTTGAGTCGTGAACTTGATCACGTACATGCCAGCCGGCAAAGCTGCAATTTCTACCCGGGTCAATTCGTCTGCCTGGGTATTTAAAGTCCGCAGGCGCTGGCCTGCGAGGTTGAAAATTTCAATATTTACCGGTTCGTTAAACTTGGACATCACAGTAAAAGCACCGGAAGCCGGGTTCGGGAACACGTTGAATACTTCGTTCAGGGTCAGATCCACTTCTTCAGCACTGTTGACAAGACCGATGTGGCGGTTGTTCCACAGTGCCGTCCAATCCTGAAGCCAGATTCCGGCATCAGCGCTGAACGCGCCTTTGTAGTTCACCTGCGTGAAAAAAGGATCAGCAGGGTAAGCTGCCATTGGCGTATTGTAGGCAGCTCCGGTTGACAACACGCGCGGATCGAGCATTTCATCCTGTTCGCGGCTGATGCGAATGATTTGCGGATCGGAAATGGCGTTGTTGTTGGTATTCATGTGGCTGATGAGATCCGATGCATCCGGATCGTCTTGCGTTGGCTGGCCCGAAGTGATGCGGATGATGCCGCTGCTGGTACCATCGATCATCGTATTTGAGCCGTTTTCCCAAAACAGGTTGTTCAGAATTTTCAACTCCCCGTTCACCAATTTTTGATGCGCGTCGTTGGTTCCGGTGTTTTTATCCTGCACTTCAAGTGCTTTGTTCTTTTGAGCGGCAACAATGGAGTTTGCCACCGTTCCGGCAGTACCTGCGCGGAACAACCAGCCCAATGGATTGGAAGCGGTTGCGCCAGGACCGGAGCCGATATGCGTCCAGTTGTAAACCGTCGGGTTGGAATAAGGCGTCAGGTCGTCGGGCGTGGTGCCGTCAAATTCGCCGCCGTTGTCAGCGATGTCTTCACGTTGGATGGAGAACCAGAATTGGCCTTTGCCTGTGTAAACTTCATCCCAGTCGTAGCTGTCGTCTTCGGCGAAAGCCACAACAGCGTGTTTCAGGTTTGGTGCGCCACCGAAAAATTCGATGCCGTCGTCAGAGTTTGCATAAATTTCGATGTATTCCAGTGTGGTGCCGCTGCCAACTGCGCCAAGGCTCAAGCCATTCAGCTCGTTGCCCGAAACAATTTGGCGACCGCCGTGGCGGATGGAAACGTATTTCAACACGCCTGAGTCATCGGTGTTGTCGTTGCCGCCATAAAGACCACGGGTTTCACTGGAAGGAATGCCTTCCACGCCCACTTCCGGATTACCGTTTCTTTGCGTAATGCCGTTGCCCAAAATGACGATACCACCCCAAAGTGCGTTATCGGTTGGTCCAAGGTCAAAAGGATCATTGACATCATCTGCTTCGGCCGTAAAGATGATCGGTTGTGTGGCGGTACCTTCTGCATAAATTTTGGCGCCGCGGGCAATCACCAGTGCAGAAGGGTTGCCTACATCTGAGCGAGGCGTAAATTTCACGACCGTACCGGCTTCGATGGTAAGTACGGCACAGTCTTCAACATAGACTACACCATCTAATACATAAGTATTATCGTTGGTCCAGGTGATGTTGTCACAACCCTGAATGTCTGCGTCTGTAACAAATATAACCTGTCCGCCCTGGGTCAGGTCTTTGAGGTGCTCATTCCGGTCAAGTGCCGTCCAGCCTTTGATCCAGAGATCGGAAGCAAATGGACTAAAAGCACCTTTGTAACTCACAGGAGTAAAAAAGTCATTACCAGCAGGATAAGCAGCCAATGTTGTATTTACTGCTGCGCCATTGCCACTTGGGCGTGGGTCGAGTTCCTGATCCTGCTCGCGGCTGATCCGCTGTATGCCCGGATCGTCAATCAGGTTGTTGTTGCTTGCAAGATTTGCGGCAATGGTAGCGCCCGTTGGGTCGTCCTGCGTGGGTTGACCGGAAGTGACGCGGATGATGCCGTTGGCAGAACCGTCCAAAGCTGTATTGGACCCCGCTTCCCAGAACAGGTTGTTCAGAATGCGCAATTCGCCGCTCAGCATTTTTTGATGCGCGTCGTTGGTGCCGGTGTTTTTATCCTGAATTTCAATGGCTTTTCCTTTTTGGGCAACTACAATCGAGTTTGCAACGGTGCCCGCAGTTCCTGCACGATACAACATACCCAATGGGTTAGAGGCAGAAGCGCCAGGGCCAGAGCCGATATGCGTCCAGTTGTAAACTGTCGGGTTGGAATAAGGCGTCAGGTCGTCGGGCGTGGTGCCGTCGAATTCGCCGCCGTTGTCAGCGATGTCTTCGCGCTGGATGGAGAACCAGAACTGGCCCTGACCAGCATAAACTTCGTCCCAGTCGTAGCTGTCGTCTTCGGCGAAAGCCACAACAGCGTGTTTCAGATTTGGCGCGCCGCCGAAAAATTCGATGCCGTCGTCAGAGTTGGCGTAGATTTCGATGTAGTCCAGTGTGGTGCCGCTGCCGACTGCACCCAGGCTCAGGCCATTCAGCTCATTACCCGAAACAATCTGGCGACCACCATGGCGGATGGAAACATATTTCAACACGCCTGAGTCATCGGTGTTGTCGTTGCCGCCATAAAGACCGCGGGTTTCACTGGAAGGAATGCCTTCCACGCCCGCTTCCGGATTACCGTTTCTTTGCGTAATGCCGTTGCCTAAAATGACGATACCGCCCCAAAGTGCGTTGTCGGTTGGTCCAAGGTCAGTCGGATCGTTGACATCATCTGCTTCAGCAGTAAAAATGATGGGTTCTTCAGCTGTGCCTTCGGCGTAAATTTTTGCGCCGCGGGCGATCACGAGCGCAGAAGGATTGCCTACTTCAGCGAGTGCTGTAAATTTTACAACAGTACCTGCTTCGATGTTCAGGGTGGCGCCTTCTTCCACAAAAACAAGTCCGTTCAATAAATAAATATTGTCTTTTGTCCAGTTAACCGTCTGCCCCGGGGCGATGTCAGCATCAGAGATCGGTATGATCGGCTGAGCGACTGCCTGGAGGGTCAGCATTAAGAAGGGAATAAACAGAGCGTAGAGCGTACGTTTCATAAAGAGCGATTTATTAGTTTATAAAAACCACTGCAAGATTACGGCGACAGTATAAACTCGCTATTAATCGTCTGTTAAGTTATTATTAAGCCTTCCCGGAGTTTGCAGGAATGAGGGGAGTTGTTTTTATTTGCAGGGCACAAACTTACTTTTCGCTGAAAACCATGGTGATAACGAATCCCAAATGCTGAAGATCCTTTGGCCTGATGAATGCTATAGGCAGCAGATGGCCCGATAAAAAGCTCTTGACAAGTAAACTCAAACTAACTACTATGCAGAAGATCTTACTCCTTAGCCTGGCGTTATTGACGCAGGCACTTCCTTCCAGCGCTCAACTCTGGCTTGAACTGGGCGCCCGTGCTGGTTTTCACTTCAATGGCATGTTCAATGACAACATTGCCAGCGATCCGCAACACGATTACAGTCTGGGCCATGCCTTAGCCTCCGGATTGGTGGCAGGTATCAATATTGGCGATTACCACGGAATCAACGCAGAAGTTATTTTTGCCAACAACCAGCAGCAGTTCAGCTTCCGGGGAGATTCCGCGTCAACGGGATCCATCACCAATAAAATCAACTGGAAAACCACGGAATTGAATTTACTCTACCGCTATTATTCAGACTTTGGCGCTTATGTGGAAATTGGCCCTAAAATCGCTTACATTCGCCAGGTTCGGCAAAGCATTGGTATTGAGCCGGTTTCGCTGGATGGCGAGTATGAAGATTCTTATTTAGCCGGAATTTTTGGCATTGGCGGTTTTCTTGCTGCCAATGAGTCGCTGACGCTAAAAATTGGCCTGCGAGCCGATTATGCCCTTGCTGACTTTGTCTCTGCAAAAGGAAAAGAAGGCAATTACCCGGCATTTTATACCTCCTACCCTTCTTCCAAACCAACCCGTCCATTCCGCCTGGGAATTTCGCTGGAGTTGAATTTTGGCGTAGGCGGAGTTGCCAGTGCGCAGTGCGGTCACCGGAACCTGATCTTCGGTACCCGATATAGATAACAATTAAACCGATCCTTGTTTTGGCAATGCTGTGAAAAACGTTTTCTTTGCGCAACCTTTTTAATAAAGGGCTGTTCCATCGTTATCATTTGGCGAATGAAAATGCAGGCATTCTTCATTTCGTCGAGCAAGTTAACCAGCAATCTGTTTTTATGAGCTTTAGTGAAAAAGCAAGTTTGATCATCTATCGCTTCCGCGAGCGGGGCCTTGAGGTCTTTTTGGTCAATGATTCGGAAGAAGCCGAAAACTGGGAAATTCCCGAAGGCGAAATTGCCGCTTATAAGTCGCAAAGTCTTGTAGATCAGGATCGCCTTATTTCTCTCGATCCGGTTCAGCAGGACGACGGCGCTACTGAAAAAGCATGGGCTGTGGAAGGCGACTGGCACGAAATTCCATCGCTCAAGCACATGCTTTATGAAGACGCAGTTCATCTAAAAAACAAAGTGCTGCAGATGGAGAAAGGCACATTTTTTGGGCTGAAAGAAGCCTTTAAAAAGGTGTTGCCACACCAGTACAAGTTTTTGAAAGAGCTCAAAGAAATTTTGACCGACCGCAATTCGATCAAGAACATATAAGCAATAAGACCTACTTGATTGTAAGGTAAAGCATAAAGCCGGAGACGAAAATCAGAATTCGTGCTCCGGCTTTGTCGTTTTTAACTTTGTCACCCTACTTTCTCCCAGGGTGCAAAACTACCTTCGTACTTTCGTACCACGAATACCATGATGATGCAAATGTCTTCACTCAAACTTCACCACCTTATGATTCTGGGAATCTTCTCCACCCTTTTTGGCTGCAAAGGCGATGGCAAGCCCGGTTTGTTCAGTTCGATGGGCTACCACGTCTCGAAAAACAAGGTCTGGTACAAACAATCCGCTTCGGGTTATGAATTTTACCGGGTGAGCGAGGTGTTGGGGGCAGATCCGGGCAGCTTCCGGGTAGAAGTTTTGAAAAGCCCGGGTAATGCATCCGACAGCCTGACTGTGGGACTGGATAAAAAGGCTGTTTTTTTATTTGGCAGTCTGTTAGAAGGCGCAGACCCCCGTACGTTTGAATACATCGAAATGGGTTATGCCAAAGACAAAGAAGCTGTCTATTTTCTGGACCAGCGCATCAGTCAGGAGCCGGATCAATTCAGCGTTTTGGATCAGCGTTTTGGAAAAGATGCCCGTCACATCTATGCCGGCAGCAACATCATCTCCGATGACCCGCAGCATTTTGCGCGGGTTGGCGCTGAGACCAGCCTTTATTACAAAGATCGGGAGCGTTGCTGGTACGAATACAAAGAAATCGAAGGCGCCGACGCCGCTACTTTTCAGGTCATTGACGAGCAAACCGCTGCAGATGCAAAACAGGTGTTTTTCATGCAGGAGCTCATTGAAGGCGCCAATCCCGCTTCCTTCAGGCGCATTTCGGGCGATTACTACCGCGATACGACCCAGGTGTTCTACCAGGGGCGTTTACTGGAAGGCGCTGACGTAGCCAGTTTCCGGGAGGTTTCGCCGGAAGTTTTTGCCGACAAAAAAGGCGTTTTTCTGCGCAGTTTTCACATCATTGGCGCCGATCCGGCTACTTTCAAAATGCTCAACGATTATTATGGTATGGATGCGAAGCGCTGTTACTACAGCGGAATCGTTTTGGCGGGCGCAGATCCCCTTACTTTTGAAGTATTGGGAGACCGATACGCCAAAGACGCCCGGCAGGTCTTTTACAACCACAACCCCATCAAAGGCGCCGATCCGGCCACCTTTAAGGTACTCAACGAAATAGCAGGCTGCAGCCGCGACGCCCGTTATGCTTACGCAGCGGACGACCGGATCAAAAACGTTGACCCCAACACGTTTCCGACTGATAAAGAGTGTGTTAGTTGCGATGAAGACGGGGTGGTTTTTGGGAATTAATTCTTTTTATTCCTACTTTTTTACCACATAGGTACATGGCGATGGTCCATGCTACTGGACATTTTTGAGCAATGAGAGCTAACAGGTTTTAAAAACCTGTTAGCTCTAAAACTCCGAAATGAAACTGCCCATTAGTATGGGAATGGTCACACAACAGGTGACGACTGTGAAGAACCTCTAAGGTGTTGCCTTCTGTAAAACCCTATGTACCTATGTGGTAAAAAAACCTACTCCACAAAAGTCAACACCCGGATTTCTTTCCGAACCGCATAGTCTTTCGTTTTTGGCGAATAACATTCCATTGGAACCCAATAGATGGTTGCTTTGCGGCCAATGCCGGATTCCGGATTTTCGAGCAGAGAATCGGAGCCTTCAAAATAACGCAGCCACATCAGTTCGTGTTCGGCGCCGGCATCGTCTTTCATGATGAGATAGCTCACATCGCCGCTGGTCGACATCCGAACGATGGCTCCGGTCACTTCTTCGCCGCCATCCCAGTAATCTTCTTCATCCTGTGGCATAACTCCTTCATCCACAATCATGGTTTCATCCTGCATGCCTGACGCTACAGCCAGCAGTATTTGCGGACATTTGCCCAGCATCAGTACGCCGACTTTCTGGCCCAATTGCTCCATGCTGTTGGGGTCATTGAGGACTGCGTCTTCACCAATCACATCAGCATGTGCGGTAAAACTGCCAATCATGCAAATGCCCAATTGCATTTCAATTTCACTGGACTTCATTTTCGTTACGTCTTTGCCGGACATACAATCGCAGGTCTCCTGTGCGATCATGTTGTAGGCTTCTTCCTTTTGCAGCTCTTTTTTTGATTTTTTGGATTTGTCCTTTTGCGCAACCGCGGGAACGGCCAGCAGCAAAGCCAGGAGGCAAAGCAGGACGGAAACTGGTCTTGGCATAAAAGTGTTGATTTCGTTGGAAAATAAGATTCAATGATTAGTGCTCATGGCGGAACGGCCTGGAGAGCAAACTGCTTTTTTTGATTGATAATCAGGCATAAAGATACCGAAATTGTGATAGATATGGCTAAACTTGCCCTGCAAAATGCCGGCATTATGAACTGAATTTCATTTTACCAAAACCAGAAGCCCGTTTTGTACGAACGAAGTCTAAATCTTCCGATAAGTCGTCCCAATAACCAACAACACAAAACCAATCAACAACATTTCATAGTTGTACTTCGATAATTGATCTATGCGGACATAATGTGCAAGTATGCCTAAAATACCAATAATGAGGGCGATGGCCCAAATTGTCATATTCGGAGCGCTGGGTAAAAAAGTTCTTTTTGCCATAATAATTTGATTTTTAGTTTTGTTTAAAGAAAAAATAACCCCTTGGGGATCATGTTCAAAATTACACTTAATACAGTACCAAGTCCATTTTTTTACTCCAACCGATGGGTTTTGTAAGAAAAACTGAGTCCGCCAGCCACAAAAACGCATTCAATTAAGCGTACACCCTGAACTGCAACAGGCTCCCAGACTTCTCATTTCAACTCAATAACACTCAATGTCCCTCCTGCCCATTTTCAAAACTTGTCCCGCCCGAGCGGGGTTTTCACATTCCAAAATTTTCAAATCAATTCTCCCTCACCCGATAGACGACTCCTTCCTCCGCGATCACCGAATCAGGAAAAACGGCAATAGCTTCCGCCAAATGCTGCGCCACCTCCTTATACCTTCCCGAAAAATGCCCCATCAGGAGCCTGTCCACTCCGGCGCGCAAGGCAATCTCCGCCGCCTGTCTGGCCGTAGAATGCCGGGAAAAGTCAGCTTCCACAAGGTGCTCTTCCGTAAACGTCGCTTCGTGGTACAGCAAATCCACGCCTTTCACGATTTTCGCCACCCGCTCAGATGGCATGGTATCGCTGCAAAAAGCATAGGTTTGAGGCCTCGGCGGGTCATCGGTCAACTCCGCATTTGGAATGCGCCGCCCGTCTTCCAGCAACAGGTCATCTCCCGCTTTAATGCCGGGGATTAGGGTGTAAGGAATGGCGTATTCGCTGATTTTTTCAGTGCGAATCCTGCGCGCCCGCTGCTTTTCGCGAAACAACCAACCGCTGCAGGGGCCGCGGTGCACCAGCGGGATGCTCCAAACTTCCAGTTTTGGGCTTTCAAAAACCAGGGCATGTTCCTCTGAATCCACTTCGTGAATGGTCAGCGGGAAATGAATATGGGTGCCGCAAACTTCCACGGTCGTTTCAACTAAAGTGCGCAGGCCCGGCATACCGTAAATATCCAGCGGCTCGGTACGCCTTTTCAGGCCAAAGGAAGTCAACAAGCCCATCAGACCAAAAACGTGGTCGCCATGCAGGTGGCTGATGAAAATCTGACTGACATTGCTGTAACGCAGCTTAAACCGAAAAAGCTGGTGTTGGGTGCCTTCACCGCAGTCGATAAGGTAGTTTTCGCCTTCATGGCTGAGCAATTGGGCAGTAAAATTGCGCCCCTGAAATGGGCCGCCCGAACTGGTGCCGAGTATGGTAACCTGCATGGTTGATGGTGTTGAGGAAATAAGGCAAATTTGCAAATTGGCAAATGCGCAATTAGGCAAAGAAAACGGCAAATTAGGGTTTTGCGTTCCAATTTCAAATGGACAAGGCCAAATTAGCTAATAGGCAAAACTTATTCTGTCAGGCAATTTTATTAATGAATAAGATTCCAATACCCATTGCCATTTTGCCTTTTGCCCTCCCGCTGAGCGGGACAGGTTTTGCCCTTTTGCCTTTTGCCTCTTGGTTACTGCTGACAGGGGTAACCGAAAAGGTAATACCTTTTAGAAAGGTGTCACCTCCCAGACCCAGCCGGAATTGCTTATTTTTGCCAGGTCCAACCATTAAAAACACCTGAAATGATGAGAAAATACGTTTTCGTGCTTTTAACCCTGCCCTTTTCCCTTGCAGCCCAAACAACCATGCCTCTGGTTTCCCGGATTGCATTCGGCAGTTGCGCTCATGAGGACAAGCCACAGCCGGTTTTGGATACCGTGCTCCGGCACAACCCGGATTTATTCGTTTACCTCGGCGACAACATCTATGGCGATACCCGCGACATGAAAGTGTTGCGAAGCAAATATGCGCGGCTGGCTGCCAAACCTGAATTTCAGCGCCTGAAAAAAGGCACAAAGGTGCTCGCTACCTGGGACGACCATGATTTTGGCTGGAATGACTCGGGGCGCCACTATCGCTTCAAAAAAGAGTCAAGGGAAATATTTCTCAATTTCTGGGAAGAACCCCTCAATTCGCCGCGCCGCAGCCACGAAGGGATTTACACCTCCTATATGTTTGAAGGCAATGGCCGTCGCCTGCAATTGATCCTGCTGGACGGCCGCACCTTCCGCGACGACCTGCGCACCTACCGCGGAGAACTTCACCGCGATGATCGCTTTTTTTACCCCTTAGACTACCACCCGCACGAAACCCCGGACTCTACCCTGCTCGGCGAAGCCCAATGGCAATGGCTGGAAGCAGCTTTAAGCGAACCTGCAGACCTGCGCATCATCGGCTCGGGCACGCAGTTTGGCATCAGTTTCAACGGCTACGAAGCGTGGGCCAATTTTCCGTTCGAACAAAAGCGCCTGCTCAACCTCATCAAAAAGACCCGGGCGAACGGGGTCCTGTTCATCACAGGCGATGTGCACTATGCTGAGATCTCGAAACTGCGCGAAAAAGACCTCTACCCCATCTATGATATTACGGCCAGCGGCATCACCTCAACCTGGCATTTTGCAACGCCCAACGAGAACCGCATCGAAGGCCCCGTGATGGACAACCATTTCGGCTTGCTGAGCATAGACTGGTCGCAGGAAGATCCGTTGATCAAAATGGAAATTTACGATGCTCGCAACAACCAGCGCATAGAGTACAGCGTTCGATTAAGTGAGATTTCGTTTTAAGGGCCGTGTCTATCTTTACCTGCCGGCCGGCAGGCCCGCCTACCGGCCGGCAGGCAGTTAAAGTTCAGACACCTGCCCGATGAATAGACATTAAATACAAAAAACAACTGCTGATGGAAGCATTTCCAAAACCACTCCGATTCCTGCTTCCAATTTTGTCTGGATGCGTTTTGCTGGCTGGCTGTTCTTCCGGCAACATCACCATTTCTTCAGGAAGCAGCAAACCTTTAGACAAACGCTTCTTTGGCGAATGGCGCAACGAATCCCTGCGCGTGGAATGCGCCACCTACCGCGGCAGCGATTCCACCTACGTGCTGAATGTTCCGGCCGGAAAATGGGAAGCGATCATGAAAATGAAGCCCATCCGGACCACCTACAAACCTGATGGCAGCTACATCTCAGAATACCGCAGCCTGGGCGACAGCGTGCTGATACAACGTCAGGGCGGCTGGTTCGCCAACGGCCATGAGCTTACCATGCGCGAAACGAAGCCTGACACCCGGGAATACCAGTTTAAATACAGGTTCAAAGGCGATCTGGCTACTTTTTCTTCCATGCTCGACTTCGACAGCGACGGCAAAAACGACGATAAATACAACGGCGTGCAGCGCAAACAATAATCAATTTGCAGGAGCAATGCAGCCGACCTGTACCTCCACGCGACGGTTCTTTTGTTTGCCGCCTGCCGTTTTATTGTCTGCCGCAGGCGCCGATTCACCTTTTGATTCCAGCACAGGATCAAGTGTAATGCCCTGCTTTTTCAAATAATCTGCAACGCCCTGCGCGCGCTTTTGGGCCAGGCGAAGGTTGTATGCCTCCGTCCCGTCAGCGTCGGTATGGCCGGTCAGGGATATCGTGCACTGGCCGCCGGTTTTCAGCATTTCAAGGGCTTCGTTTAGCGGCTTCGCCGATGCCGGCGTCAGACTGGCGTCATCTGTGTCGAAATAAACGACCACCTGTATCGATTTCAGGGCATTTGCCGATATCTCTGCTTCTACACGCGGTTTCTCCACTGCTTTTGCGGTCACTTCAGGCGCTTTTGGAGCTGGTGTTGCCAATTGCAGTTTTTCCGGGTCAGCCAGCACGGGTTGTTCGATCAAAGCGGGTGTTTCGTCATTGATCTGAACTTTGTTTTCAAGGACATAACCATCGTTGAAGCGAATTTCCTCGGTATAGTCCCCCTCTTGTCTGGGAAAAACGAGGGAATATTCTCCGGTTTTGGCATTGCTGCGGCTGCTGGTGACGTAGGATTTATCATCGGCGCGATAGAGGGTAATGGCAGCTTCCACGCCCTGTCCGTTGGGTGTTTTTACCGTTCCCTCCAGCACAATGACAGGTTGTGGTTTGATGCGGCTGTCAGCGTCTTCACCCAGCTTTGCGTAGTAGATGTCGCCGTTGCGCACGAAGTAGATTTCATTGCGCAAAACATCCATTACAAAACCATAATCTTCCTCTTTGGTATTAAATGGCTTGCCGATGTTGTAAACCGGACCACACTTGCTGCCGCCGAGCAGTACGGTCTTAAAGATGTCCAATTTGCCGAATCCGCCCCAGCCGCTGGAAGCAAAATACAAGGTGCGGTTGTCGGCGCCTATGAACACCGAACGTTCATCATCCGGCGTGGAAACATCGAGTCTTTCAGGGTAGGCCCAAACGCCGTCAGCGCCTTTGCTGCTGATGTAGAGGTCCATAGGTCCTTCGTAGCTTTTCCCTGCTGCGACGATAAAGATGTTGCCGTCCGGTGAAACGGCCATGCCATCGGTAGCGCTGTAGCCAGAAGCAAAAAACCGGTGAATGCCGCCGCCGAGCGCAACAGGATTGCCCCATTTTTCGCCGTGCAGGTCCGCCCGGTAATAAGGTCCGCCGGTAGTGGTCCAGTTTTTCCAGCTCTGGAAATAGACCGTTTGGCCGTCGGCAGAGATGTTGGGTTCGTCTTCGCCACTCGAGGTATTGATGGGCATGCCCAGGCAAAGCGGTGTCTGCCACTCGTCGTTCACCCGTTTGCTAAACCAGATGTCGCCATCGTGTTCCGGCTTGCCGCGGTAGGTCGTGTAGTTGGGATACGACCAGGACTGGCCGCCCCGCCCCGACATGAAATACAGGTATTTCCCGTTGGGCGTAATGGAAAGGTTGATGTCGCGAAAAGTGGAATTGAGGGCAGTCAGCTCGATTGGCGTGACCTCCCATTTGGGCAGGATTTCTGCTTTTTTTTGTGCAAAAACAGTTGCTGAAAAAATCAGGCCTGCAAAAATAATCATGAAGCGATGGAAGGACATACTTGTACAGTTTTTCAGGTTATGGAATGGATCAAATATAGCTCGGAAATGCTGAATTTTATTATTGTTTAATTATATTCATGGTAAGATTGTTACACTTTACTGAGGTCTTGGTCAGTAATATCTGACAGCCTCATTATTTTTTATCTTTACACTTTATCTGTTTAAGCTTGAATGGCTGCTTTTGGGCCGGGGATAACGCAGCTATCGGGTTTTGTGTCCATGGTCTCCCGCAAAGGGCGTGGAGGGCGCTAAGTGGTGATCGTCCTTTCTGATGTAAATGACCGTATTATTGGATTGTATATAACCCGGCTGCCAGTCACTGTGACTTCTTGAACGAAAGTGTACCCCGCAATATAGTGTTTGTTTGTTCCCTCCCTTGTCTGATTTTAGGGTTCGAGAGCAAGGCTTGCGAAGGCGCAAAAAACGGGAGTTTATTGGAATAAATGACCGATTTTTGCGCCGAGTATAACGCAGCTATCGAGCCTTAAAAACAGACATTAAGTAACTCAACTTATGAATACCGAACTACTCATCCAGGAATTCAGCTACCGCACTTCCCGATCCGGCGGCAAAGGAGGCCAAAACGTCAACAAAGTAGAGACGAAAGTGGAAGCCCGTTTTGAAGTGGCCGCTTCTGCTGCACTTTCGGAGGAAGAAAAAGCCTACCTCCTGGAAAAATTGGCCGACAAAATTTCTGCGGAAGGCATGCTATCCGCCACCAGTCAAACCGACCGCTCTCAATTGGGTAACAAGGAAAAAGCGACCCAAAAACTCGTGAAAATCATTGAAAAAGGCCTGGTGAAGCCCAAAAAGCGCCGCAAAGCGCCCGTCCCTCCCGGGGTTAAAGAAGCGAGGCTGGAAGAAAAAAAGCGGCGTTCGGAAAAGAAAGCGACCCGGCAGGCCGTGAAAATACAGCCTAAAGATTCAGATTGAGCAGAAATGTTGGTCTTAGTGAGGGTTTGACTCGAAGTCTAATGTCGTCACCTTAGAGACGTCAACGACCCTGCAAGGGTCAACTTTGAATAGCCACCGATGCAATCGGGGGAAAAGTGGAAGTGGTGAGGTAACGCCCAACCCCGAATGGGGTTGAATATCAGGGTATGACGCATTAACATTCAACCCCATTCGGGATTACCCGTTACAATTCGTTTATGCGACCAACCCCCAATTGCATCGGGGGCTATTCACCTTCAACCACTTCGCGGTTATCATTCGTTAAGTTGACGACATTAGACTCGAAGTCAAGCCCTCACTAAAATAAAACTTTTTACAACAACATTTGTTTAAACGAATAAATTACTTTACCTTTGTAACATGAAAATCGAAAACGCCATACGACAAGACAAACCCATGCAGCCACTGCAAAAGGCGATCATCAATTTGATGTACACCTACAACTGGCACATGGAAAGAAGTGCGGCGGTTTTCAAGCCCTTTGACATCACACCGCAGCAATTCAATGTGCTGCGTATTCTACGCGGAAAGCACCCCGAGGCCGTTCTCGTGGGCGAAGTGAAATGCGTGATGCTCGATAAGAACCCTGACCTGACACGTCTCGGTGACCGATTGGTGCAGAAAGGCCTGATTCATCGGGAACTGAACCCCCAAAACCGCCGCGAAGTCCTGATGCAAATCACGAAAGAAGGCATGGCGTTGCTCGAGCAGATCGATGTTCAAATGGAAAAGGTAAAAGCAGCGTGGCAAAATCTGACTGACGAAGAGGCCGAACAGCTTTCTGATCTTTTAGACAAACTGCGCGGATAAAATGGCATTTTTTTTATCACAAAATTCGTTTAAACAAAATTCGTTTTACGGAATGAAAAATTCAAAAATCAATACTGCTGCGCTGCTCAAGGCAGCGCCTTTGGCCATTCTTACGGGAGTAGCCATTAACGTTGTCCTGTTTTTTATTGGCGATGCGCTGGGCCTCATTGATCCTGCTGTTGGCATGCCCAGGCCGGATGGCGGGGTTGATCCGATCACGGTATTGCCGGTGATCTTGTCGAGTACAATCCCGGTCATCCTTGCTGCGGGTGTTTTGGCGCTGCTTAATCGTTTTACGGCCAATCCTCTGCGGATTTTCGGAATCGTATCGCTGATTCTGGTAGTGCTTTCGTTTGCCAACCCATTTCTGGCCTTCCCTGATTTACCTCTAGGTATGGGCATCTGGCTCAATCTGATGCACATTGTGGTGGCCGGCAGTGTATGGTATTTCTTCAGCCGCTATACCTCGCAAGAGGCTGACGGGAAACTTGGGTTTAGCGGGCAGTAAAATGCAGCAAATCTGATTTTATTGGGGATGCCTCAAAGGAGGTAAATTGGCAAAAGGCAAGATGCAAAAGGCAAATTAGCAAAACATGCCCCGCTCAGCGGAAGGGCAAAATCTATCCCTTAAAAAGCGCGTTTGCTATTGGGAAAGATATCAATACCCATTGCCAATTTGCATCTTGCCAATTTGCCATTTGCCCATTTGCCTTTTTCGCTTCCCAACCACCACCCCTGGCTTAGCTGTCTACCCAATTAACCAAACTTCGACTTCGTATGAAAAACAACCGCTTCATCTTTGCAGCCCTTGCCCTGTTTGCCTTATCCTGTCAAAAGGAGTCCGTTTCCTCCAGCTGTGTAGATCAATTCCTCGAATCCAACCAACTGACCCAATATACGGGCCAGGACCTGGGCTGCGAAAGCTTCTGGTACCGCTACGAATACAAGGGAAAAGAATACTACACCCTCGGAAACCATTGCGTAGACCTCATATCCATTCCCATTGACTGCGACGGCAACTTTTTGTGTTCAGGCGGTTGTCCGGAATTGGAAGATTTTTTCTTAAAGGGGGTGAATCGGGGGATTGTGGGGTTTTAGTTACCTAATTTCCTACCTGGCTATCGTTCTGCTAGTGCCAAAATAAGTATATATTTGGATGTCATTCGAATTTACACTTATTGAGATGGCCCATAAAAACAATCCATTGGTAGAAAGCCCTGATGGCGACCCAGTCAAACGCGACCTCACCCTACCCCAGTTTCACATGGCCAATACCGCCATTGGTCGCCTCGATGAGTTGAAACAACTCCACCCAAAACTCGGGCAATCGCGCCAACCTGTCGTCATCACAGGTATTGGCGGGCTTGGAAAAACCACCCTCGCCCAAATGTACTGGCTCCGCCATCGTGCTGAATACGACTCCGCAGCCTGGCTCAGTCCTTATGCGCTTTTTACCGCCAATGAGGACCAACGGAGCGAAAACGCCGAATTTTTCATCCGCGCTTTTCTTGACCACCCGCAGCTCAAAACCAGTCTCGGCCTTATTTTCGATCCCACGCACCGGCCCATCGAGCAATTCCGGCAGGTCATTTCCGCGCTTGCGGCTCTGAAGGGCGAACATTTGTTGGTCGTGGACAATGTATCGGAAGCAGCAGCCATCTATTTACCCGAACTCAGCAGCCTGCAAAACTGGCGCATCCTGTTCACCAGCCGCGATGCGCTGCCCAATACCACCAAGCTCGAACTAGACACCCTTGAACCCAACGAAGCAGCAGCGCTTTTTGAGCGGATTTATGAAAACACTGTCGCCCTGCCCGACTCAGATCAGACAGCCTTAGCAGACCTGTTGCGCGACATCGCCTACCATACCCTGACCATAGAACTCTTAGCCGCATACGCCCGCGAAAAAAGACTTACCCCTCCCGACTTACTAAGCCTGTTACAGCAAAAAGGCCTGGCCCAACTCGACGACTACGACGTAACCACCATCCGCTCAGTGCAAAGCAAAGACATAGCCGCGCACCTCCGCGACCTCTTCTGGCTCGAGCTCGACCCGGCGGAGCAGGAAATCCTTCGCTATTGTTCCATACTCCCCACTTCCAATGTGCCGCTCGATCCCGATTTAGTCAGCGAAGACCGTTTGTGCGCCCTTTTTGACAAAAAAGACACCGAAAAAGACTTCAAAAAACGACTCCGCCGCCTCGCCCGCCTGCATTGGTTGGTAGAAAAAGACGGCGGCTACCGCTGCCACCCGGTTATTGCCGAAACAGCAAAGGCACAGTTGCAGCCAGATTCGGTGAATTGTGCGGTTTTGATTAAAAATGTGACCGATTTATTGATCCCCAATGAGGAGACGAATGAGCCCGTGATCAACCGAGCTCCTTTTGCGCCTTTAGGAGAGGCGGTTTTTAAGGGTGTTTATAGTGATGAGCGGGAATGGGGGGAGGCAGATGATATTTTGGCAGAGCTTGCCTTACGATTAGGCTCGCTGTTCGATGACATGGGGGAATCCTTCAAAGCATTGGAATACGGGATCAAGGTGGTTTTTATCAGAGAAAAAGTATTGCCAATAGAACATCTAGATTTGGCAACTTCATACAATAACCTCGCCTCGACCTACGGCTCACTTGGTAAACATCAAAAACGTTTGGAATACAATCAAAAAGCTTTGGCTATTTGGGAAAAAACTTTGCCACCAAATCATCCTCATTTGGCAGCTTCATACAATAACCTCGCGGAGACTTACGGTGCTTTGGGCGAACATCAAAAACGGTTGGAATACAATCAAAAAGCTTTGGCTATTTGGGAAAAAACTTTGCCGCCGGAGCATTATAATTTGGCAACTTCATACAACAACATCGCGGAGACTTGCCGTAATTTGAGTAAAAATCAAAAAAGTTTAGAATACAACCAAAAAGCTTTGGCTATTGTGGAAAAAGTATTGCCGCCGGAGCACCCTCATTTAGCACGTTCTTACAACAACATCGCTTTGACTTATGGCGCTTTAGGAGAACATCAAAAAAGTTTAGAATACAACCAAAAAGCTTTGGCTATTCGGGAAATGATATTGCCATCAAAACATCCTGATTTGGCGTTTTCATACAACAACCTTGCCGCGACCTACGGCGCTTTGGGCGAACATCAAAAACGGTTGGAATACAATCAAAAAGCTTTGGCCATTAGGGAAAAAGTACTGCCCCCAGAACATCCCGATTTGGCAGCGTCTTACAACAACATCGCCTTGACTTATGATGCTTTGGGCGAGAAGGACAAAGCTGTTTCCTTTATGCGGCGGGCAGTAGTCATTTGTGAAAAAGCCCTGCCTGTTTCTCACCCAAATGCAGTTAAATCTAAAGAAAGCTTAGCCATTTTAGAAGCAAAACTAAAATCATCAGAACCTTGATAGTCCAATTTTATTCCTTTTTATGTTCAGAAATTATTGCATTCAACTTTACAACTTCTGCTTTTAATTTCTCTACTTCTTGATTTAGCTCATACTCCTTATAAGTGGAAAACTGTCGAGTCATTTCTGCAAATCTATTAAAATCCTTGGTTATTCGTTCTTCAGATTTCATGTTCCAAGTAGTATTAAAGCTAGACTCACCAAGCCTGTCTATTATTTTAAAAACAAAAAAGCCATTCTCATTGTAAGAGCCAGTAAACCCATCTTGAAATAATGTAAACTTCCATTTATTCATGTTTATAAACTCCACTCTTTCATTCTTTTCGTTAAAAACAGCTACTAGCTTCATGTAATAATTCGTATACTCAAAGTATTTATAACTGTAAAAAGAAATAACCAACAAATAGGTAAAATCAATAGCCCCTGCCGATTCCAGGCTCTTATGAATCACCCCTTGGCAATTCAAGTAATTTAAAGTCACAAATTGAGTTCCACCATAGGGGCTTTTTATTTTCGCTTTCTGGTTTTCAATCAACCCGTTTACTAGGTTTTTAAATTCATCATTCATGATTTCATATTTTTATTAACTTTCGTAATCATCTTATTAGCTTTTTTCAACAATGGCTACTTCTTCCTCCGTTAGCTCATACAACTTGTATACCAGTTCATCTATCTCCCGCTCCAATGCGCTGGTGTCCGCTGCGGGGTCAGTGCGCTTTTGAGCGAGGATTTGGTCGACAAGGGCCTCGATTTCAATTCTTATTGCTTGATCAGGATTTAAAACGATTGGCAAAGCACTGACATACATAGGTTTGTATTCAAAATACCCACCTCTCTTTGTTGAAGAAATTTGTTGTAGAACAAAATCCACTGCTCTAGAATTTAATAGCCCCAGCAGGTATTTATTATTTACTGTGATTATTGTTGTTTTATCATTTGAGTAGCTTTGGGCTTCATCAAACGTATAGGATGCCACATTAACAATGGCAGGGAGTATAATTTTGGGTTTGTCAAATTCTTTAAAATATGTCGCCGCGCATCGTTGAAGTGCATACCATTCATATCTTATACCTGTCTCATCTTTGTTTCTTTTCATAAGCTTATCTTTAAAATTTAGCAAATGATCAAAAACAGCAGGGAATTTTTCCTTAAAAACATGCTCTGCTTTTTCTGATGCCCCTGTTATTGATGTATCTTGATGTAGTGGAAAATGCCACGGAATAAAAATCAAAAAGTTTTTCACGATTGAAGGCATGTACCGCTTCACGTCCCTCCCGGCCAAAAATGGCTTAATAACCTCCGCACTCCTTGCATCCTCGGCAATCAACCTATCCTTTGTTGCTTCATCAATCACAAAAGCCTCATTTAACCCAGTCTTTATTCCATAATAAATTTTCCCATCCACGTATTCGCCCAACGGAACGCCCCTACTTTTCAGCTTTTCCATCAACCGCTGCACTTTCGTATCCGACAAATTCCACCCCTCCGCCGAAAGCGCAGTCTGGGAAGAAGTAAATCGCAGATCATGCACGTAATTGCTAAAATCAGCCGTCTCTAATTCCGGAATATTGGCTGCCAGAAACGTACTCATTGGCGCAGATTTTTGCAGATTCAGCGTACAGGGGTAAGTGGTTGCTTCTTCAAAAACAGGCAGGTCGCCAAAGTCGAGGATTTCAAGGATGCGGTATTGCTGCATCCATTCCCGCAGGGCTTTCCCAAAATTGGCCCGCATGAATTTGTTGGAAATGATGAAATGGAAGTGGCCCCCACTTTTTAGTAGATTCATGCCCAGTTCGATGAAATAAACCAGCAAATCAGCGGTCCCAGCATAGGTTTGGAAATTGCTTTGCAAATAAGGTTTGAAAGCAGTAAACTCCTCTTGCCGGATATACGGCGGATTCCCCACCACCACATCAAACCCAACAAAACGCCCTTCTGCATCCAGCACTTCCGGGAATTCAAAGCGCCATTCGAAGGCGTTTTCATAGATCTTGTTGCTTTTAACTTCTTCGATCTCCGTTGTGAGTTTTTCGATTTCTTTCTCCAGTTTTTCCTTTTCCTGCTGCCTTTTCTTCTCTAAATCATCCGGATTTTTGCTGTAAGGCGTTTCCGGCTCAAACAGAAAATTGCCGGTGAAGCGGTGGTACAATTCGCTGGCTAATTTGTCCAGGCGCTTTCGTTTCGGGTCATTTCGCCCGATTTCCGTTTTAAAATCGCTTTTGATTTGCTCCATCAGCAGCAGCAGGCCCCGCTTCACTTCCTTATCGGTAGCGTTGTGGTACTCCTGCACATAGCCGCGATAAGTATGGATGTCGTATTTCAGGCTTTTCAGCGCCTTACTGAGGTCTGCATCGAGGGCAAACCGGCTGATGAGCGAGTTGCCCGTTTTGATGTTGATGTCAATATTGGGCAGGGTTTCGAGGCCGCTCCGTCCACCGTCCACCGTCTCCCGTCCACCGATATAATACGTATTTTTCAACAACTCTATCCAAAGGCGCAAACGGCAAATTTTCACCGAATTGGGATTGATGTCCACCCCAAAAAGGCAGTTTTCGATGATGGTTTTCTTTTCGTGGAAGAGGGTTTCCTGAACGCGTTGCGCTTCGGGTCCGGCAGCATAATGGAGGGTTTGCCCCGGAGTCAAGCCCTCAATTGGACGCACACGGTACTCGAAAAGATCCTGGCCGTCGTTGCAGGTCACGATGAGCTCGTCGTTTTCCACCCGGGCGTCGTAGCCCCTCAGCCGCTCACCTTTGCTGTCGGCAAGGATGCCCAGTTCTGATTTAATCGCGATGATTTCATTCAGTACCGATACCAGAAAATGTCCGCTACCTACCGCCGGATCGCAAACGCGAAGGCTGTTGACCAGGCTGTTCATTTCCAGTACATCGGCTGTCTTGAAGCGGCCAGCGCTGAAGTTTTTCAGATCTGCAAAACTGTCGCAGGCAATGCCGTAATGATCGTTGAATTTTTGAACGACCGCCCGGCGCACAGTTTCCTGCGCCATATACATCGTGATGAAACCCGGGGTAAAAAAAGAGCCGTCCTTGTAACCGTTTATTTTTTCAAAAATCAGTCCCAGTACGCTCGCATTAATGAGGGCCTTGTTTTCTTCCTGAATGTCCTCGCTGCCTTCACTGGAAAAATCGTAAGCATCAAGGAAAGCGAAAAGGTAATCGAGTACAGTAAGCTCATCGGTACGGCGCTTGCCCCGGGTGTCTTTCAACACTGTACTGCTCATGGGGCCTATGCGGAAGCGGTCTTTCAGGTTACTGATAAACAGGGTTTCCGCTTCCAGTGTGGTGATTTCAAAAAGGCTGCTGTTGAGATAAGGAATGTGTTGAAATTTTTCCCGCACATAGTCTGCGCGTTCTTCCGGCAATTTGGCTAATACTTCGAAGAAAAGTTCATTAAGATCGTCGAAGTCTTTGAGCAATTGAGTGTGGAGGAAGGTGCGTTCCCGGCTGCCGTGGTATTTCACAAGTTGCGCTTCAAGCAATTTGAGGAACAACAATCGGTTCATCCACGTGATGCAGAGTTCAAGAGCGATTCCAAAGATTTGTTCTTCTTTAGTGTTGCCATAATCGCCCGGTTTAGAAGCCCGCCTCCAGCGCTCCGTTGTTTCCAGTGTGGCGATGGTATTTTCGAGCAGGGAGCCTGGCTGCTGGCGCTCGGGGGCACAACGCCGGATGATTTTTTTACCGCCATCCTTTGCTTCTTCCAGTCCGATAAGGTAGAGTAGTTCGTTGTAAAAGCCCTTGTCGAGGGAGTTGCTGTCGTTGGCAAAAGGCTGTTTGAGCAAGTGAGCCGGGGAGAAAATCTTGTAAAGAGAAATGAGTCGGCGATCATCGGCTAAATCAGCATTCCGCAGGGGTTTTTCAAAATCCCGGATATTGAAATAAGCCGCACTCAGTTCATGGCCTAAAGTATCCAAAAATGGCCTGGCGATTTCCTTGTAAAAAAAATCAGTAGTGCCTTGCGCTTTTCGACCGTTTTTCCAGTCTTCGTAAGCCTTCCGCAGGATTTTGTTTTGGTAAAAGTGGCGGTCAAAAACAGCAGCGTCGAAGAGGTACCAATCGTAGATGTTGGTAATGACGAGGTATTTTACGTCGGTGTTGTTGTGCTCAATGCGCTCCTGCAGGTAATAAAGAACCATTTCATGCATTGCCCTGGCGTTGCCATTGGCAGGGCTGATCATTTCAGCCGCGTTCTTTGGGCGTTTCACCTCAAAAAGTACGGCAGCTTTGCTATTCGCCGATTTGCCATCATGGATGACGAGGTCTGTACGGCCTTTTGTGTTCAGAAGGTGCAGGTCTTTGTACCACGTATCGTTCAGGAAATCCCGAAGGTGGTTTTTTACATTTTCCTCGCTTTCTTCGTGATCAATGTGGTCCAGCAGGCGGGACAGGTTCGCTTTGAAATGCTCTATTTCATTTCGGTTGGGCTTGACCTTTTGGTAGGCCTTATTCAACGTTTTCTTAAATGGGACGATCGTCAGATTCATTGCGGGTTAATGCTTTTCATAAAAACCATCGCTAAAATAAGATAAAGGTGGGATATTTCAACAATTTACCGCAATTCGCCGGCCCTGTACCGCTGAGCGGGACAGGCTTTGCCTTTTGCCTCTTGCCAACTTGCCCCTTACCCCCTCCCCTAATCCAGCTCCACACCCAAAATCACATTAAACTTTCCCCGCTCGCTCAGGGTTTTTGCGCCTGTTTTATCCAACCCAATCCCATAATCAAAACCTAAGGTGCCAAACATGGGCAGGTGTACCCGCAGGCCAAGACCCAGAGAGCGTTTCAGGTCAAAAGGATCGTAGCTTTTTGCGTTGCGGTAAGCGTTGCCGGCCTCTGCAAAAGCCAGCGCGTAGATGGTGGCACTGGGGTTGAGCGAAAGCGGGTAGCGCAGCTCCACCGTAAACTTGTTGAACAGCGGCGTCGGGACGATTTTGCCGTCAATCAGGTTGTTTTCCAGCTCGGCAATGTCGTAGCCCCGCAGCGTGAGGATGTCCGTGCCGGTGAAACCGCCGTTGTTGCTGCTGAGGGCGTCGCCGCCCAGCTGGAAGCGCTCGAAGGGCGACACGCCGAGGGCGCTGTTGTATCCCCCGAGGTAACCGAATTTAGCGCTGGTTTTCAGTACCAGTTTTTTCGTGAGCGGGGTATAAAATTCCGCATCGAAACGCCATTTGTGGTATTCGATGAGTTTGGAACCGGCATTTTTTGAAAACAAAGAATAAGGCGGCGTCAGCGCAACGGCCAGCGAAACCCGGGAGCCGCTGCTTGGAAAAACAGACTGGTTGACCGTGTTGCGGGCTATGGTCTGCCGAAGGTTGACATTGTAGAAATTTCCATCGGTAACGTTTACCCCATCATCGGTTTGAAACAGGCCGGTTGACCAGTTTTGCAAGCCATAGCGTTGAACATTCAAAGCGGTGCTGCTGACGAAATTGTCATCCGGGAAACGCAGCCGCGATCCGATGCTGACCGTGCCGCCAAACAGGGAAAACAAGCCAAAAGCGTCGCTGCTGGCCGACAAACCGTTGGTATAGCGGTTGTAAAACGAAGCCAGGCTCAGCATGTTAGCGCGTTTTCCACCCAGCCACGGCTCCGTAAAAGACATGTTGTAAGATTGGTAAGCGGCGCCGTTGGACTGCACCCGAAATGACAGACTTTGTCCGTCGCCCGAAGGCAGGGGCCGCCAGGAGGATGGATCGAACAGCCCTTTTAGGGAAAAGTTGTTTAGTGCCACGCCCAGAGTACCCGTCACCCCAACCCCGGAACCGCCCCAGCCCGCAGCAAGTTCGAGTTGCTGACCGGAATTGCTTTCTTCGACCGTATACTCCATATCCACCGTACCCCGCTCCGGATTGACAATGGGTTTGATCTCAATTTTTTCCGGGTTAAAATACCCGAGGTTGGCGAGCTGCCGTTGTGAGCGGATGATGTCGGAACGGCTGAACTGCTTGCCCGGTTCGGTATACAATTCCCTTCGGATCACGTGTTCTTTGGTGCGGTCATTGCCCCGGATGATTACCTTATCGACAATGGCCAGAGCACCTTCGTTGAGCCGGATGAGCAGGTCTATCGTATCGCCGCGTATGTCCGTGATTTCAGGAAAAATCTGAAAAAACAAATAACCATTGTCCATGTAAAGACTGGTTATGTCATCGCCCGAAGCGCTAAAACGGAGCCGTTGTTCAAGTTTTTCGGCGTTGTATACTTCACCGGGTTTGATGCCCAGCAGCTGACTGAGGTATTTTTCTTCGTATTTTGAATTGCCCGACCACGCGATGTTGCCGAAGTGGTAGCGGGGGCCTTCTTCGATTCGGATCCGGCCTTCCCAACGACCTTCGCTGTTGCGAATCACAGTGTCGGAGCTGATGGCAGCATCCAGAAAGCCCTGCGTTTGGTAGTATTTCAGCACCGCTTCCTTGCCTGCTGCCCATTGTTCCGGCAGGTATTTTGAAACTTTCCAAAGGTTTTTTTTGACCTTCGTAGGCAGCAATTTCATCAGTTTCCGGGTTTTGACGTGTTCGTTACCAGCGATAACAATGTCCTCCACCGGAATCTTTTTCTGTTCGTCGATTTCAAAAATCACCCGCAAACTGTTTTCCGTCTTTCCAGGCCCTTTCAACACCATGACACTGGCATCGGCATAGCCTTTTTCCCGGTAAAAATCGAGGATGGCGGTAACGGCGTCTGCCTGCATTTTCTCCGAAAGGATGGTGCCGGGAACCAGAATGCCCGCAAGCGCCTCGTTCAGTTTGTCGGGAAAGCCCTTCCGGATGCCGCTGAATCCATGGCCCGACAAGCGGGGTTGCTCTTTCACCGCAATTTCCAGAAAAGCCACATCGCCCACCATTTTTTCCCGGAGGATTTGCACATCGGCAAACAAGCCGAGCTTCAGCAGGTTGCGAAGCGCCTTCGTCGTTTCCGGCCCCGGCATGCGAATGCGATCGCCAACCCGCAGGCCTGCGACATTGAGCAATGCCGCCGTTTCGCTGTTTTCGTTGCCGCTGAATCGGATGCCGCCGATTTCAAACGTTTCCGGATCAGTCGGGACGCTGGTGGTTTGACCTTCCAGGCATAGGAATAGCAGTTGGCATGCGAGCCAAATCAGGTGTTTTTTCAGCATGGTACAATGGCATTTCAGGCCGCGTCAGGGCAGCAACTTTAAGATTAAAAGATTGATGGTCAGATTTTTGAAAACAAACTAAGCACTGCAAGCGCAGTTAAAAAAAAGAGCCGCGTGTTTGCCCGGTGGTTGTATTGGGTGAAATTTTATCTCCAAACCAGGCATCAGTATGCGCTACCCGGCGCATCACCAGTGAGCAGGAACTAAATGACCCTGGAAATGCCATCCCCACTGCGTTTGTGGAAGGTTGCGGAACGAATGAAGCCCATGGCTAAGTTTGTCCTCTAAACGTATTTCCTAGTTAATATTCTTCTTAGCTTTGTTCCTCAATCAAACACCACCACGCATGTCCCGATTATTCCCTGTACTCCTTTCTTTGAGTGCCCTTTTAATGCTCTGTGTCGTATCCTGCAAAAATGAGCCTGCGCCTTCGGAAGCGCCGACTTCCAAATATCCTTCGCCGGAAGAGGTGTATGGTGATTTGTTTGTTGCCGTACAAACCGGCGGCGTTTTCCCGGACGGAAAAACCTTTGCCGATTGCACCCCCAAAGTGCCTGTAAAAGAAATTCTCGAAGCTTACGAAGCCAATAAAAACCATCCCGAATTTCACCTGCGCGCCTTTGTACTCCAGTACTTTGATACGCCGCATCAATTCGCAAGCGGCTTCAAGAGCGATACCACGCGCACGGCAGCAGAACACATCAATGCATTGTGGGATGTGCTGACGCGTCATGCTGACAGTACTTCCACCGGGACGCTGATACCCCTCCCCAAGCCTTATGTGGTGCCGGGTGGCCGTTTTGGCGAGGTTTATTACTGGGACAGCTATTTTACCATGCTGGGCCTTCAGGCAGCCGGCAAGGTGGAGATGATGGAAAGCATGCTGGACAATTTCGCCTACCTCATCGACGAACTTGGATTCATCCCCAACGGCAACCGCACGTACTACAACAGCCGTTCACAGCCACCGTTTTTTGCGCTGATGACCGGTTTGCTGGCAGAGGCCAAAGGCAACGAAGCGTTGACGCAATACCTGCCTCAACTGGAGAAAGAATACAATTTCTGGATGGAAGGCAGCAATGATCTGACGACATCGAATCCGGCACATCGCCGCGTGGTACGCCTCACCGACGGCGCCATACTCAACCGCTATTGGGATGATCGCGCCACCCCGCGTGCCGAAAGTTACCGCGAAGACGTGGAAACCGCCGCCAAAAGCGGTCGCCCGGCTGAAGAAGTCTACCGCAACATCCGCGCAGCCTGCGAATCGGGCTGGGATTTCAGCAGCCGCTGGCTTGCCGACGGCAAATCGCTGACCAGTATCCATACCACTGAACTCATCCCTCCAGATCTGAATTCCCTGCTCTACAATCTGGAGATGACCCTGTCGAAAGCCTATTCCCAAAAAGGCGATACAGAGCAGTCAAAACGCTACTTCAACCTGGCCCAAAAGCGCAGCGAAGCCCTGCTCCGTTTTTGTTGGGATGCTAAAAAAGGCTATTTTTCAGACTACGATTTTCTGAAAAAAGAATGCACCGGCGTTGTTTCAGCGGCCGGCATGTACCCTTTGTTTTTTGGAATTGCCACACCGGATCAGGCCAATTCTTCAGCAACTGTGCTGGAGCGCGAGTTACTAAAACCAGGCGGCGTCGTCACAACTGCCAATGAAACAGGCCAGCAATGGGACGCTCCGAATGGCTGGGCGCCTTTGCAGTGGATTTCCATCCAGGGTTTGCGGAAATACGGCCATAATGACCTGGCCCAAAACATCCGCCAACGCTGGACGCACCTGAATGTAAAAGTGTACAAACACACCGGCAAAATGGTGGAAAAATACAATGTACTCAACATAAATCTCGAAGCCGGCGGCGGTGAATACCCCCTGCAAGACGGTTTCGGCTGGACAAATGGCGTGCTGCTAAAGCTGTTGTCGGAGAACAATTTCAAGGATTAGTGACCCCATTTATTAACAATATGCACCAATATCGACCATTCAAAATGAAAGAAGGGCAACTCCGAATGAACCAGCTCGGTGCATCCGGTGCGCCTTTTTTGTTTTTGATTGATTTTGAGGCAAAACAATGGATTGTAGAACCTCTGGAAACGCTGGATGCCGGTCAAATTGCCTTCAACTTTAACGGTACCGGTAATGTCCCCGCAAACACGGCACTGCCTTTGAATAAAGAGGTTTGGTTTGAAAAATACCCGATTTCTTACGAGCGTTACCTGGAAGCTTTTAGCACGGTACTTGCTCAGCAGCGCAACGGCAATTCATTTTTAACCAACCTCACTTTCCCGACACCGATTGTGAGCAATTTGACGCTGGATGAAATTTTCACATACAGCCGGGCGCGCTACAAGTTGCGCTTTGGCGATGATTTTGTCGTTTTTTCACCGGAAACATTTGTCCAGATCGAAGATGGCAGGATTGCTTCCTGCCCCATGAAAGGTACCATTGACGCCAACCTGCCTAACGCGGCTCAGCGCATTCTGGAAGACGAAAAAGAAAAAGCAGAGCACGCTACGATCGTTGACCTCATCAGAAACGATTTGAGCCGGGTCGCCACAAAAGTGTCGGTAGAACGCTACCGTTATCTGGAGCGCATTGCTACTTCCGGGAAAGACCTCCTGCAGGTGTCGTCCCGCATAACAGGCCAACTGCCCGAAGATTATCAAAGTCGCCTCGGCGATGTTTTTGCCGCATTGCTCCCGGCTGGTTCCATCAGCGGCGCCCCAAAACAAAAAACCCTCGAGATCATTGCCTCGGCAGAAGGCTACCAACGGGGCTTCTACACGGGCGTTTGCGGCTGTTTTGATGGAAAAAATGTGGACAGTGCCGTGATGATTCGCTTCATCGAAAAAACGCCGGTAGGCTTGCTTTACAAAAGCGGCGGTGGCATTACGGTTTACAGTGACCCGCAAAAAGAATACCAGGAACTCATTGACAAAGTCTATGTCCCGCTTCATCGAAACGATCAGAATACAACATGGCCTGCCCTGCAACCTGCCTTTACATGAAGCGCGGATGCAGCGGACGCAAGCGCACTTTTTTCCCGGAGCGCGCCCTGCTCCACCCCTTGATGCCTGGCTTCAGGTACCGGAAGATTGCTGCTCAGGCCTGTATAAATGCCGCGTTATTTACGCCAAAAACGTGCTGCATGCGGAATTCCATCACTATATCCCCCGCCCGGTTCGACGACTGAAGCTCGTTGTGGATGATGCGATTGACTATGCCTGGAAGTTCGAAGACCGAAGCGCCCTCAACCACCTCTTTGCTCAAAAAGGCGATTGCGACGACGTCCTCATCGTCAAAAACGGGTTGCTCAGCGACAGCAGTTACAGCAACCTGGCTTTTTACGACGGATCAAGCTGGCACACGCCTGAAACGCCTTTATTGCGCGGGGTACAGCGGGAACGATTGCTTCGGGATGGGCTGCTTCACACCGCATCCATTCGGGTGGAAGATTTGAAAGCGTTTTCAAAAATTGCCCTGATTAATGCCATGCTGGAATTGGGAGATTGCGTGGTGGATATGGAAGTTGGGATTGAATACTGAATTCCAAAAAAAATACATTCATGAATAAAAATAAAATCCCCGACACACCCCTCGAGGCCCGACGCCGGCACCACAAAGGGGAAATGGACGATAAGGGCACCACCCTCGACATGATCATAGAGACGGCTATCCAGGGTGATGTTGAATTGCTGGGATTTTTTGCCCGAAATTTCGGCATCAACTACGTTGAAAGCGGCAAACATGCGCTGTTTTGGATTGCGGGCACCAATGACCTGCAAGCCGCAAAACTATTGATACAAGCAGGGAGCACCGTGCACAATGCCGGAAAAAAAGCGGCATCTCCCCTTATGCACGCTGCCTACCGCAACCAGCTAGACATGGCAAAGCTGCTCCTAGAACATGGCGCAAGGGTTCACTACACCGATGGCAATGGCGACACGGCATTGTCTTATGCACAGGAACAGGGACATGTGGAAATGGCGGCCTATTTAAGGTCTGTTTCCTGATTCTGGTAGCTTCGATATACTCAATCAAAAATCAGCCATTCTTACAAATAAATTTGCGTTATTTGACTCGTTGAAAGCTTTGTTTTACCCCCGCCTATCTGCCAAAACAGGTGAGCCTGAAAATAATTGAACGGACATTATTGAAGCGAGTATATGAAAATTACAGCCCTTCTTCTGCTCATCATGGGTTGCCTGATCACTGCCGCCCTGAGCATATTATTTTTTTTCCTTTTTGCCATGTCTTTCGATGCGCCGGGTTCTGATAAGGATTCAAGAGCCTGGGGTGTACGATTGCTGATTTGGCTACCCATTCTGGGGCTGGTTGCTGCACTTATCATGGCCTTTATCGCTTTCGGAGCTGGCAACTATGTGCGCGCGTTCCGCATCGGGTTGGTATTTCTGATCCCGGTAATTGTCGCTGTCGTATTTATGATCAAATCGCAAGTCGACAACCAGCGGTATATGCGGGAAACCAAAGCCCGGGAACTAGAAGAGGCAAAATATCCCATGCAGACCTTTTTAAGACCGACAGAATACGGCGCGGATACCATCATTGTTTTCCCCGGCCGGATTGTAGCCTACCGGATATTTGACAAAACAAGAGGAGTTCAAATCGGCGGCCCGATTGGCAGATTGAATGAAACCCGTGATACCATCCAACTTGAAAAAAACCCGGAAAATTTCCTGAATCGGGAAGAATATGAAGAATTTGTCAATAGCGACGGCAAAAAATTTACAGAGGTTTTTCAGTTTATAAAGTAAACGCTAAACACGAGGCTGTCTCAAAATGCAAACGGGGAACAGGCAATTTCGTTATCTATTGCAAACTTGCCTTCCCGCTGAGCGAAGACAGGTGCTGCAAATTTGCATTTTGCCCCTTTTGAGACAGCCTCATGTTTCATAAACCTACCACCTTGCCCTCAGAGCAACAATGGCATTCCTGCCAGGCGCCGTGATTCCGGAAGAATAAGTCCTGTACCGGCGATCACTGATGTTTTCAAGTCCGCCACTCAGTTGCAACCAATCCAGCACCTGATAGCTGAATTTCAGATTCAGCGTATACCAGGAAGGCGCATAAGGTCTGCCCTGTTCATCTTTAGCATACAAATAAGGCTTGGCCTGCTCAGAGGGCGCCAATTCCTCAAAGCGAAGCGCGCCGCTGTATTCCGCATTTACTTCTGCCTGAAAACGCGCGCGCTGGTAGCGGAGCCGTGTGATCCCAAACCAGGGCGCTGCATGCCGGAGCGGAACGTAGTTTGTATTATCGTCGTCCTGCTCCTTTCCCTGCTGGTAGCTAAACCTGGAAGTCAACATAAACCCGCTGCCCAGTGAAGCATCCAAACCAGTTTGTATCCCCCAGACCCATGCCCGGGCTGCATTCTGAATGGCAAAAACCTGACTTAATTCGCCATCATAAAAAATGCTATCCTGGCCATTAAGCCGGTAGGTGCGCCGCACCAAGGCGTCGTCAAGTAACGTGTAAAAAGCAGTCAGTTCAACACGAAGTTTTTCTCCAAAGCGTCGTTGCACACTCGCTTCAGCACTGTAGGCATATTCCGGATTGATATTCGGGTTGGCAATGATAACGGTTCCCGGTTCAGAATCGAAAATCTTTCCCACATCGTCAATATTTGGCGCCCGAAAGCCGGTAGCGCCATTCACGCTAAATTGCCAGTTGTCCGTTGGAAGATAAGTAAATCCAAGGCTTCCATTCAGCGCACCCATGGTGCGTTTGGTTTCAACAATCGGGAAAGGGAAAAAAGTAGTGTCAAACACCGATTCAAATGCGACCACATTATACCGGGCGCCGGCCAGGAGATTCAGTTTTTCACTCAACTTTGACTTCCAGCTCAGGTAAACGCCGCCGGCATTCCAGACAGAACCATCGGGATAACGGGTGCTGAGCGGGCCGATGGCGCCTGAACTGATGTTTTCTTCTTCCGCAACCGAGCCGACTTTGTTCAACAGCATTTCCGCACCGTAGAAAAAGGTATGTTTTTGCCCCACCGCTTTTTCAAACTCTAAATTTGCGGAAATCACGTCCACTGTTTCGTTTCTGTGCCGCAGGGCATTCCTGCCAAAACGACGATCATGGCGGCTCTCTTCATAACGTTGGTGGGCCAGAATCAAGCGGGCATTGTCGTAGGCCCCGGTAGAAGCGCTGTGCCGGATGCTGAGGTTGTTCATCAACCAAACTTGTGGCCCATAATACCATTCCGCCGCGCGAAGCCCGCTTCCGGCGTATTCGATGAGACGGTCATAACGGGGCACGTCTGTAGTGGTCGAATAATGAAATCCGTAATTCAACTCCCAGGCAGCAGCCGGTTTCCAGCGGATTTTTTGCAACAGATTGATTTGTTGATACCCCGAAGGAACCTGTACCAAAGGATTGCCATTTTGGAGAATGGTATCTTTCCCATTGAGATAGGCGGCATATTCCGGACGAAGGTAATCTTCCGGGCCGTGAGCGCCCATCCGCAGATCGCCAAAATCGCTAAACGAAGCGCTGGTCAAAAAAGCCCATTTCCGGCCTCCGATATTGAAATCCAGATGCCCGGTCTTTTCTTCACCCGCCGAACCGTAGCGTATAAATGCGCTGCCTTTAAATAATTTTGGCGTTCCTTCAGCGGCAAACCCAGGGTTTAAAGTATGAAAATCCATAACCCCGCCAATGGCGTCACTACCGTAAACCACCGAGCCCGGTCCAAATACAATCTCTGCATTTTCAACAGATTGCGGATCAATAGAAATGATATTTTGAAGGTTACCACTGCGGTAAATTGCATTATTCATACGCACGCCGTCTACCACCAGTACCACCCGGTTGGCAGCAAATCCTCTGATTATGGGGCTTCCGCCGCCCAACTGGCTTTTCTGAATGCTTGCCTCGCCCGACAACCCAATCAGATCTGCGGTCGTCTCCGGATTTTGCAGGGCAATTTCTTTGGCACTCACTGCTGTAATGCGGACGGGTACTTCCCGGGAATCCTGTTCCCAGCGGTTGGCCGAAACGACAATCTGTTCCAGCGTTATCCGCGACGGCACAAGAAAAATGGTATGGTTTCCGGCTTGAACTGCGGATAAGGATAATTGCCTGGTTTCATAACCCAAAGCGGTCACGATTATCTGCGCATCAGCAGCAAAACCATTTAGAGATGCCCTGCCCTTAGCATCTGTTAATGCGCTTGCTTTTGAATCTGTATTGTAAATAAGGGCGGCCTCTATGGGTTGCAACGTTATTTCGTCTTTTACCACAACAGGCTGCGCAACAAGGGCTAACCCCTTGAGCAACAAAAAAAACAGGAGTATTCTTTTCATTCTTACCTGATTGAAACAGCGGGAAAGGCACAGGATTGTGAAACCCGGCGCCAAACGCACCAATGATCAAATTTCTGTGCTTCGTCAGCCCCGCTTTGGGTACAGCACACACAGATCCAGACTTTTAGTTAAGCTGAAAAGATGCTCCGGGGCGGGGGCTGCAAAGGAGCCTCGAGCATTCTGCCTGCCAAATCCAGGCGACTGATGTTCAGTTCCGCACCATGTTTCAAGGTGAAAGATGGGAATAATGGATGGCCGCTAACCTGCCATTGTTCAAACAAAAATCCCGGAGTCCATTTGAAGTGAGCGCTTGCCATGGCAGGAGTATCTGCTTGAATTTCTTCAAAAATCCCGTCTAACAGGTCAGTTTCCGCTTTGTCGTGGTGACAATAATACCAGAGTGTATCACCGTGCACTTCCTCACGCAGAACATCGTACATCTGTCCCTGATAGCGAAATTCATCTGCTTCTGTCCAAATCAGCGAAACAGACGCCTCCCCTTTCATGCTTGAAAGCGGAATTTTAATCAATACAGGGAGGTCTTTTTCCAGATGCCCGCTTATCTGCATGCGGTGCACCTCAGATTTGATTTTTGCTCTAAGCAACAAAGCCCAGCTGTTCCACGCCTGCGGATGCAGCATGAGGATCAATAACAGGCCAGCCGCAAGCAGGCGACGGAATCCTCCTGCCTCCTTCCGTTCAACACAGCAATCTTGAGTATCTCGGGCCAGGTACAGCATATGCGATTTACAATGAGCCGAAAGTTAGCAATAATTGCCGTTGCATCAGGGGGTGAAAAAACCTGCCACCTCAGTATCCTGTAAAAAGTGTCAAAAAAATAAGCGCCCTCCTTTGTCCAAAACTGGAAAAGAAGGGCGCTCATGTTCAGGAAACCTGAAAGACTATACTATTCACTAATAATCTTCCTCAATTTCCTCGTATTGTTCGCGGCGCGATTCGTATACCTCGGAACCATCTTTCGGAGCAACAATCAGGTTGTCAAAGCGACGCGAGCCGGTACCGGCAGGAATGCGCTTGCCAACGATGACGTTTTCCTTCAGGCCGGCCAGGTAATCCCGCTTGGCGCCAATGGCAGCCGTGCTCAATACTTTGGTCGTTTCCTGGAAAGACGCTGCAGAAATCCAGCTGTTTGTTCCAAGCGATGCCTTGGTAATTCCCAGCAACAAAGGACTGGAAGTAGCCGCAACAGCATCGCGGTAACCGACCAGTTTTTTGTCATTCCGGCGCAGGTAAGAGTTTTCTTCCCTCAACTGGCGTAAAGTAACCAACTGGCCTGCTTTGAATTTCGAAGAGTCACCCGGGTCTTCCACATACTTTTTGTCGAAAATCCAGTCGTTTTTCTCCAGGAATTCATATTTGTCAACGGCTTCACTTTCGAGGAAGCTCGTATCTCCCGGATCTTCGATCTGCACACGACGCATCATCTGACGGACAATAACCTCAATGTGTTTGTTGTTGATCGTGATACCCTGAGAACGGTATACTTCCTGAACGCCATTCACCAGGTATTGCTGAACGGCAAACGGGCCTTTGATGTTAAGAATATCCCTTGGTGCAATCGTGCCATCCGACAGCGGCGTTCCCGCTCTGACGAAGTCGCCTTCCTGAACCAGAACGTGCTTGGACAAGCCAATCAGGTACTTACGGTCCTGGTTGTCTTTGGCAGTCACGATCACCTCACGGTTACCACGCTTGATTTTACCAAAAGAAACAACACCGTCAATCTCAGAAACGACAGCAGGGTTGGATGGGTTACGCGCCTCGAATAACTCCGTTACACGTGGCAAACCACCCGTGATATCCTGGATTTTACCCAGTTTACGAGGAATCTTAACAATTTTCTGACCAGCGATGATGTCTTGTCCATCTTCAATGGAGATGTAAGCACCTACCGGCAGGTTATAACTGCGCAGGGTTTCTCCATCCGCACTAACAATGTGGATGATCGGAATTTTGCGCTTATTCTTCGGTTCGATGATGACCTTTTCCGCATAACCGGTCTGGTCGTCGCGTTCGATACGGAAGGTTACCCCTTCTTCTACTGCTTCGAAACGGGCAAGACCTGTAAATTCGGAAACGATAACTGCGTTAAACGGATCCCAATCGCAGATGACCTGGCCGCGCGATACGGTATCGCCTTCCTTGATGCGCAAGGTTGAGCCATAAGGAATGTGGTGTGTACCGAACTGTTTACCCGTTGCCGGGTCAACCATTCTGATTTCACCGGTGCGCGACAAAACTACCTGTGATTCATTTCCTTCATCATCCGCAACTTCGGTCGTACGTACGCCGTCGAATTCGATTCTTGCAGCAAATTTGGAAATAATTTCAGATTCTGTTTTTGACATCACGGCCATACCACCCACGTGGAAAGTACGAAGTGTCAGCTGTGTTCCCGGTTCACCAATGGATTGAGCAGCTATGATACCGCCGGCATCCCCGTTTTCAGCAATACGCCCGGTAGCCAGGTTTTTGCCATAGCACTTGGTACAAACGCCGCGGAATGTTTCGCAAGTCAATACAGAACGAATGGTAATTGTTTCGATGCCTACATTTTCAATGTAAGCGGCCATTTTCGGGTCAATATACGATCCGGCTTTGAGGATCAACTCCTCGGTCACCGGATGGTGGATATCATGCAAATTGAATCGGCCTTCGATTCTGGACGATAAAGATTCAATGATCTTCTCATTGTCTTTCAAAGCCCATGTTTCAATACCGCGCAGTGTATGGCAATCTTCCTCAACGATAACAACATCCTGAGCAACGTCCACCAAACGACGGGTAAGGTAACCGGCATCCGCTGTTTTAAGGGCGGTATCGGCCAAACCTTTACGCGCACCGTGGGTAGAAATGAAGTATTCCAAAACCGACAGTCCATCCACGAAGTTCGAGAGGATCGGGTTTTCGATTACTGCGCCACCTGTATCGCCTGATTTTCTTGGCTTGGCCATCAGTCCGCGCAGTCCGCACAACTGTTTGATCTGTTGCTTAGAGCCACGCGCTCCGGAGTCAAGCATCATGAATACAGAGTTAAAGCCTTGCTTGTGCGAAGCCAACTCACGCATCAGTGAATCCGTAATCCGGTTATCGGCATAAGTCCATTTGTCAATGATCTGGTTGTAACGCTCGTTGTTCGTAATCAAACCCATGTTGTAGTTCTCCCACACTTCATCCACCTCAACCTGTGCTTCTTCAAGCGTCTGGAATTTGATGGAAGGCGTGATGAGGTCTCCAAGGTTAAACGACAAGCCACCTTTGAAAGCCCACATGAAGCCCATGTCCTTGATGGCGTCGAGGAAGTCGGCCGTTACGGCAAAACTGGTGCGTTCCAGTACATCACCGATAACGATCTTAAGGTTCTTCTTGGTCATCAACTGATTGACGAAAGGCAATCCCGCCGGCATCGCTTCATTAAAGATGACGCGACCAGTAGTTGTTTCATGCAGCTTGATGGCAATTTTGCCATTTTCGTCTTCTACCGGCACACGAACCTTAATGGCTGCGTGAAGATCCAGGCGTCCTTCATTGAAGGCGATGGTCACTTCTTCCGGAGAATAAAACGAGGTATTTTCGCCTTTTACCTTAACATCAGCGGTAGAGCGTTTCTCCTTGGTAATGTAATACAAGCCCAAAACCATGTCCTGTGAAGGCAGCGTTACCGGCGTACCGTTCTGCGGGTTGAGCATGTTGTGAGAAGCCAGCATCAGAACCTGAGCTTCCAGAATGGCAGCCTGGCTTAGCGGCACGTGAACAGCCATCTGGTCACCGTCGAAGTCGGCGTTGAACGATCCGCACACCAAAGGGTGCAACTGGATGGCTTTGCCTTCAATCAACTTCGGCTGAAAAGCCTGGATGGACAAACGGTGCAGTGTTGGTGCACGGTTGAGCAATACCGGGTGGCCTTTCAGAATATTTTCGAGGATTTCCCAAATGATGGAATCCTTGCGGTCAACTAATTTTTTGGCAGATTTCACCGTTTTGACGATGCCGCGCTCAATGAGTTTGCGGATGACAAAAGGCTTAAACAATTCCGCCGCCATGGCTTTAGGAATACCGCATTCGTGCAATTTGAGCGTTGGCCCAACCACGATTACAGAACGTCCGGAGTAATCCACACGCTTACCCAACAGGTTTTGACGGAAACGGCCCTGCTTGCCTTTGAGGATATCGCTGAGCGACTTCAATGCGCGTCCGCCTTCTGCTTTTACAGCATTGGATTTGCGCGAGTTGTCAAACAGAGAGTCCACCGCTTCCTGGAGCATGCGCTTCTCGTTGCGAAGGATAACTTCAGGAGCTTTGATTTCCAGCAATCGCTTGAGGCGGTTATTGCGGATAATCACACGGCGATACAGGTCATTCAGGTCAGAACTTGCAAAACGCCCGCCATCCAGAGGCACAAGAGGACGCAATTCCGGCGGAACAACAGGCAGGTATTGAATCACCATCCATTCCGGGCGGTTTTCCATACGCGACATGCCATCGCGGAATGCTTCCACAACACGCAGGCGCTTGAGGGCTTCCGATTTGCGTTGCTGGGAAGATTCAGTAGCAGCCTGGTGGCGCAGATCATAAGACATTTGATCCAGATCCATGCGCATCAGCAGATCGCGAACCGCTTCGGCGCCCATTTTGGCGAGGAATTTATTCGGATCGGTATCTTCCAGCAAATGGTTGTCTGCCGGCAGGTTGTCGATGATGTCGAGGTATTCCTCCTCTGAAAGCAAATCCATTGGCTGAACGCCATCGTCGCCTTTGATACCTGGCTGAATGACAATATAGCGCTCGTAATAGACAACCGCTTCCAGTTTTTTGGATGACAACCCCAACAGGTAGCCGATTTTATTCGGCAGTGATTTGAAAAACCAAATGTGCACAACCGGTACGACCAGCTTGATGTGGCCCATGCGTTCGCGGCGCACTTTCTTTTCAGTGACCTCCACCCCGCAACGGTCGCATACAATGCCTTTGTAGCGAATACGCTTGTATTTGCCGCAGTAGCATTCGTAATCCTTTACCGGACCAAATATCCTTTCACAGAACAAACCATCGCGTTCAGGTTTGTAGGAACGATAGTTGATGGTTTCCGGTTTGAGTACCTCACCATAAGAGCGCTCCAGAATATCGTCCGGAGACGCGAGACTCAGGGTTATCGTATCAAATTCGGATGACAGTATATTTCCTCTTTTTTTCAAAGACATATGACGAGGATTAGAGTGTCGCCTGCAACGCTACCTAAAAAAGCGGCGCTGCAGGCGGCGGGTTAGAAATTTTAATCGAACTTGATGTCTAATGCCAATCCGCGCAATTCATGCACGAGTACGTTAAACGATTCCGGTATACCAGGATCCGGAAGGTTGTCGCCCTTGACAATAGCTTCGTATGCTTTCGCACGGCCATTGATGTCGTCCGATTTGATCGTCAGCAATTCCTGCAGGATATTTGAAGCGCCAAATGCTTCGAGCGCCCAAACTTCCATTTCACCAAAACGCTGACCACCGAACTGTGCCTTACCACCCAGCGGCTGCTGCGTGATGAGCGAGTATGGCCCGATAGAACGCGAGTGCATCTTGTCGTCTACCATGTGCGACAACTTGAGCATGTAGATAACGCCCACCGTAGCACGCTGGTGAAAACGATCGCCTGTTTCGCCATCATGCAGGTACGTTTGACCCAAATCCGGCAATTCAGCCTGCTGAATGTATTCAGCGATTTCATCACGGGTAGCTCCGTCGAAGATAGGCGTTGCAAAACGCAGGCCCAGTTTTTCTCCGGCCCAGCCAAGTACCGTTTCAAAAATCTGGCCAAGGTTCATACGAGAAGGTACACCCAGTGGGTTCAGAACGATGTCCACGGCGGTTCCGTCTTCCAGGAACGGCATGTCTTCGATACGAACGATTCTGGATACAATCCCTTTGTTACCGTGGCGACCGGCCAGTTTATCTCCTACTTTCAGCTTGCGCTTCTTGGCGAGGTAAACTTTAGCAAGTTTCAGTACGCCTGCAGGCAATTCATCACCAATGCTGATGTTGAATTTTTCGCGCTTGTACCGACCTACTTCTTCGTTGTATTTGATGCTGTAGTTGTGCAACAATTTTGCAATCAACTCATTGATACCGGCGTCGTCCGACCAGTTGCTGTAGTCAACCGTGGTGTAGTCAATTTCGCGCAGTAAGTCCTGCGAAAATTTAGTTCCTTTCGGCACGACAGAGTCTCCATAGATGCTTTTCACACCCTGCGAAGATTTGCCTTTCAGCAAAGTCAGCAGTTTGTCAATCAACACCGTCTGAAGCTGGTTGACAGCAACGGCATGCTGGTCATCAAGGCGCGTCAACTGATCTTTTTCCTGTACCTTTTGGATTTTATCCTTCTTGGTACGGCCAAACATCTGTTTGTCAATAATAACGCCCTGAATCGATGGCGGCGCTTTCAGCGAAGCATCTTTAACATCACCAGCTTTGTCGCCAAAAATGGCGCGCAGCAGTTTTTCTTCCGGTGTCGGATCGGTTTCCCCTTTCGGAGTAATCTTTCCGATGAGAATATCGCCTTCCTTAACCCAGGCGCCAACGCGGATGATCCCGTTTTCGTCAAGGTCTTTGGTCGCTTCTTCACTCACGTTCGGAATATCGTTCGTCAGTTCCTCTTCGCCCAGTTTCGTATCGCGCACGTCCATTTCGAAGTGCTCAATGTGAAGCGAGGTAAAGATGTCTTCCCGCACAACACGCTCGGAAATAACAATGGCATCTTCGAAGTTGTACCCTTTCCAGGGCATGAAAGCCACCTTCAGGTTTTGTCCAAGTGCCAGCTCTCCTTTATCGGTGGCATAGCCATCGCAAAGAATGGAGCCTCTTTCCACGCGGTCCCCCTTCCGAACGATCGGCTTGAGGTTGATGCAGGTTCCCTGGTTGGTGCTGAGAAACTTGGTCAGGTGGTAAGTTTTCCGGTTGTCTTCAAAAGAAACCAGTTGTTCTTCCTCTGTCCGGTCGTAGCGAATGCGAATTTGTGTTGCATCCACATATTCCACGACACCATCGCCTTCAGCATTGATCAACATGCGGGAATCGCGTGCGACTTTATCCTCCAGACCGGTACCCACGATCGGTGCGCCGGGGCGGATCAATGGCACAGCCTGACGTTGCATGTTAGAACCCATGAGTGCGCGGTTGGCATCGTCGTTTTCCAAAAATGGAATCAACGAAGCAGAAACCCCGACAATCTGGTTTGGAGCAACATCCATGTACTCAATCTCATCAGGCCCCAATACCGGGAAATCGCCATGTTCGCGGCACTTGACGCGATCATTGACAAAAGCGCCGATCTCGTCTAATTCTGCATTGGCCTGGGCAATCCGGAAATTATCCTCCGCTTCAGCAGAAAGGTACTGTGCTCTGGAGACGATGTCTACTTTACCCGAATGTACCTTGCGATAAGGCGTTTCGAGAAAGCCCATTTTATTGATCTTGGCGTGTACGCAGAGCGTCGAAATCAGACCAATGTTTGGACCTTCCGGCGTTTCTATCGTACAAAGACGCCCATAGTGCGAGTAGTGAACGTCGCGCACCTCAAAACCAGCCCTTTCGCGGGAAAGTCCCCCTGGTCCAAGCGCAGAAATACGACGCTTGTGGGTGATTTCCGACAGTGGGTTGGTCTGGTCGAGGAATTGCGACAACTGGCTGGTACCAAAAAACGAGTTGATGACCGAAGAAAGCGTACGCGCATTAATCAGGTCGATCGGTGTAAAGACCTCGTTGTCACGGACGTTCATACGTTCGCGAATGGTACGGGCCATACGGGCAAGACCAACGCCAAACTGAGCATACAACTGCTCGCCCACGGTGCGGACACGGCGGTTGCTCAGGTGGTCGATGTCGTCGATTTCAGCCTTTTGATTCATCAGGCTGATGAGGTATGTAACGATGGCGATGATGTCTTCCTTCGTCAATACCAGCACCTCTTCGGAGATATCAAGCCCCAGTTTGCGGTTGATTTTGTAGCGACCTACTTCTCCGAGATTATAGCGTTTATCAGAGAAGAACAACTTCTCGATGATGCCGCGTGCCGTTTCTTCATCGGGTGGATCTGCGCCTCTTAATTGGCGGTATATATACTGAACCGCTTCCAGTTCGGAACTGGAGGGGTCTTTTTGCAAAGTATTGTAGATGATGGAATAGTCCTGGTCGATGTCTTCTTTCTGAAGAATCACCGTTTGGGCGTCAGATTGAAGGATCAGATCAATGTTGTCTTCTTCCACCAGTACATCGCGCTCCAGAATAATTTCATTCCGTTCGATGGTGACAACCTCACCGGTGTCTTCATCTACGAAGTCTTCTGTCCAGGTGCGCAGAACCCTGGCAGCCAATCTTCTTCCGATGGCATTTTCAAGCGCTTCCCGCGTTACCGGAATTTCGTCGGCGAGGCCGAAAATATCCAGAATGGCTTTATCTGTATCATAGCCAATGGCACGAAGCAGTGTTGTTACAGGGAACTTCTTCTTGCGGTCGATGTAAGCGTGCATCACCGTGTTGATGTCGGTGGCAAACTCCATCCACGCGCCTTTGAAAGGGATGACCCTGGCAGAATAAATCGCAGTACCGTTGGGGTGGAATGTCTGACCGAAAAACACCCCCGGAGAACGGTGAAGCTGAGAAACAATGACCCGTTCGGCGCCATTGATCAAAAAGGTGCCTTTGGGTGTCATGTAGGGAATATTCCCCAGAAAAACATCCTGTACGATGGTTTGAAAATCAATGTGTTCCTCATCATTACAGGAAAGACGCAGTTTGGCTTTCAGTGGCACACTGTAAGTCAGACCACGTTGCATGCATTCTTCGATGGAATAGCGGGGCGGATCAACAAAATAATCCAGAAATTCCAGAACAAAAATGTTTCTGGCATCTGTGATGGGAAAGTTTTCCTGAAATACCCGGTAAAGGCCTTCATTGATCCTGTTTTCAGGGGTTGTTTCCAGCTGGAAAAACTCCTGAAACGACTTGATCTGAATTTCGAGAAGATCGGGGTATTCAGAAGCGAGCCTGATTTTGCCGAATTTTACTCTTTTGGACCCGGTTGTTTGCACGATACCTTTTGCTGTCATTGAAGGTAGAATTTTTTATGAGGCAAGTTCCACAATGCCCACTGCACTGCGAATGCTTCTTACCGGTGAATCGGACAACAAGATAATGACGCGGGAAGCTGAAAAGTTCAATGAACTCCAAACAAACCCGGTCATTTTTATGCTGATGGCGTCTTATGACGCAATTACAGACGACAAGAGGCTTAACGGGTTGGCAAGCCAATCCGTTAAGCCTTGATAAAAAGTTAAGTTAGTAAAGGTTGATAGAACCTAAACATCCCAACGAATTAGTGAAAAAAGCAATTACTTGATCTCTACTTCAGCGCCTGCAGCTTCGAGTGCCTTTTTGATGGCCTCAGCTTCGTCTTTTGATACGCCTTCTTTCAATGCTGTTGGAGCAGCATCAACAAGATCTTTTGCTTCTTTCAAACCTAAGTTGAGCAGGTTTTTAACTTCCTTTACAACGTTAAGTTTGGATGCGCCAGCTGATTTCAGCGTGACGTCAAATTCTGTCTTTTCAGCAGCAGGAGCCGCCTCGCCACCACCGCCACCAGCGGAAGCAGCAACAGCAACTGCAGCAGCAGCCGGCTTAATGCCATAATCATTCTCCAGAATACCGGCCAGTTCGTTTACCTCTTTAACTGTGAGGTTTACCAGCTGCTCAGCAAATGCTTTTAAATCTGCCATTGTCAATTAAATTTTTAGTGTACGATAAAGATATCGTGCGCTTTTGTAAAAGCTTGGAAGCCAAATTAATTCATTACTGCTCGCGTTGTTCGAGCGTTTTCAACAGTCCCATAATGGTTGTGCCACCCGATTGGAGTGCGCCGACCACCGTTTTCGCCGGAGACTGTAAGAGGCCAATGATTTCGCCGATCAAATCTTCTTTCGATTTCAGGCTAACCAGTGCGTCAATCTGATCATCACCGAAATAGACATCCGTGTCTATATAAGCGGCTTTGAGCGTTGGTTTCGGCGCTGTTTTTCTGAAATCTTTCAGCAATTTTGCCGGCAAATTAGCCGTATCCGTAAACAGGATAGCTGTTTGACCAACCAATGCAGGGTACAAATCTGCGAAGCGTTTGCCTTCCGGAAACGATTCCATCGCTTTTCTGGCCAGCGTATTTTTGACGACTTTCATCTCAACGCCAGCTTCAAAACAAAGCCTTCTCAGCTTGTTCACCTGATGCACGGTCAGGGTAGAAGAGTCAGTCAGGTAGAAGAACGGTGTTTGTTCGAACTTCTCCTTCAGTGACTCAATGTTAACTGCTTTTTCAGTCTTCGTCATCTTATATATAGATTTGAAGCTTATTTAATTTCTTTCGTGTCAACCTTAATACCAGGACTCATGGTGCTGGCGATCGTGATTGACTTCATATAAGTGCCCTTTGCTGCGGAGGGCTTCATGCGCTGCAGCGTTGTCAGCAATTCCATGGCATTGTCGGAAAGTTGCTCCGGCGTGAAAGACACGCGGCCGACAGAAGCATGGACAATACCGAATTTATCAACGCGGAAGGCAATTTTACCGGATTTCACATCAGCTACAGCAGCGCCAACATCCTGAGTTACCGTTCCCGTTTTCGGGTTTGGCATCAGGCCGCGAGGTCCGAGTGTACGGCCGATTTTACCGACTTTCGCCATCACCTGAGGCATGGCAATGACGACATCAATATCCGTCCAGCCGCCGGCAATTTTATCAATGAATTCATCGAGGCCCACATAATCGGCGCCAGCCGCTTTTGCTTCCTCTTCTTTGTCTGGTGTACAGAGCACCAAAACGGTTTTGGTTTTGCCGGTTCCGTGCGGAAGGTTTGCAGTACCCCGAAGTGCCTGGTCAGGCTTGCGGGGGTCAACGCCCAGGCGGACGTGGACGTCAACGGAAGCATCAAATTTAGTCGTATTCACATCACGAACTAATTTCATGGCTTCGTTGATCGTATGCAACTTCTGCGCGTCAACTTTGGCATCAGCCACTTTACGCTTCTTTGCAACTTTCTTTGACATAATTCAAAATTGTGAGGTGATAGCATTCGCCCACACCGGTAGGAGACCGGAATTGCAGCGAACTCCCTGCTGTTAATTAATTTTCTTCCTCCGGGCTGCCCCAGGGAGGTGTGCCGGAAATCGTAACCCCCATGCTGCGCGCGGTACCAGCTACCATTTTCATGGCAGATTCGATCGTGAACGCATTGAGGTCGGGCATCTTATCTTCTGCAATGGCACGCACCTGATCCCAATTTACCGATCCCACTTTTTTGCGGTTAGGTTCGTTGGATCCTGCCTTGATTTTGGCAGCTTCCAGTAATTGAATGGAAGCAGGCGGCGTTTTAATTACAAAGTCAAAAGACTTATCCTTATACACCGTTATCAACACCGGCAGAATTTTACCGGGTTTTTCCTGTGTCAGCGCATTGAAGCGCTTACAAAACTCCATGATGTTTACCCCTTTAGAACCCAATGCAGGGCCGATTGGAGGGGAAGGGTTTGCAGCGCCACCCTTTACCTGGAGTTTGACATAGGTTTCTATTTCCTTAGCCATTTTAAATTCGATTTACTCAGTCTTTTTGTGTGACTTAGGGAAGCTTCTCCAAACCGATAGCGCGGTAAAAACCGGCCAGAGAACTAAATCCTGCAATTAAGACTGCTTTTCAACTTGCATGAAGTTCAACTCTACTTCTGTTCCGCGCCCAAATATCTTGACGATTACTTTCAATTTCTTTTTCTCTTCATTCACTTCCTGAATATCCCCGATGAACTCACTGAAAGGACCATCGATAATCTTCACGGTTTCACCCACGATGAATGGCTCAATCAATGCTTCAGCGGAATCCTGACTTTCATCGACTTTACCCAGTAAGCGATTGGCGTCAGCTGTACGCATCGGAGTAGGCTGGTCTTTCCCAAGAAAGTGAATAACATTGGGGATATTGGCGATGACCTGAACCATTTCGGGAGAAAAACGCTCCGGATTTGCTTCAACCAGTATATAGCCCGGGAGGATGTTGCGTTCAGAAATTACTTTTTTCCCGTTGCGAATCTTGTAAACTTTTTCAGTAGGAACGAGTACCTGGGTGATGAACTCCTCCCAGTTTGCACGTTGAATTTCCAAATCAATGCGTTCTTTGATTTTTCGTTCTTTCCCACTGATGACCCGGAGGGAATACCACCGGTTAGTGCTTTCTTCAGACATCGCTTCGGCGAATTATTGCAAGGTTACCCCTGCATAATTAATTAGGGTAAATAAACCTGGTAAACAATTGGGCAATCGCGTCCATGCCCAAAATGATCAAGGCAAGAATGAGTGAAGCAACCAGCACAACAATTGTGCTACTCTGAAGGTTAGCCCAAGTAGGCCAAGTTACCTTGTGCATCAACTCGTTGTAGCTTTCCTGCAAGTAAAGTTTAATTTTTTCCATCGCTTGCCTATTGGCAATTTATAAGTTATGATGCACGGGCGGCAGGAATTGAACCCGCAGCCTACGGTTTTGGAGACCGTCGCTCTACCAATTGAGCTACGCCCGTTTATGCGAAAAATCGAGCATCTACTTTTCGGGCAGATGCTCAATTTTTCGCAAGTCCGAACTTAGCTACAAAAATTGCAGCTCAAGCCCGTTTATACAATTAATCCAAAATCTCAGTTACCTGACCTGCACCTACGGTACGGCCACCTTCACGGATAGCGAAGCGAAGACCTTTTTCCATAGCAATGGTGTTCAGCAGTTTCACTTCCAGTGTCAGGTTATCGCCTGGCATTACCATTTCTACACCTGCAGGAAGCTTCACGTCACCCGTAACGTCTGTGGTACGGAAATAGAACTGTGGGCGGTAGCCATCGAAGAACGGCGTGTGACGGCCACCTTCATCTTTACCAAGAACGTACACTTCACACTTAAAGTGTTTGTGTGGCGTTACTGATTTTGGCTTGCAGATGATCATACCACGACGAATCGCGTCTTTCTCGATACCGCGAAGCAGCAGACCAGCGTTATCACCAGCTTCACCACGATCAAGCAGTTTGCGGAACATTTCCACACCTGTGATCGTAGAAGTCAGCGGCTTTTCGCCTTCCTTCATCATGCCAATGATTTCAACAGGATCGCCAACGTTGATCACACCACGCTCAATACGACCTGTAGCAACCGTACCACGACCTGTGATCGTGAATACGTCTTCGATCGGCATCAGGAAGTCTTTGTCAACAGCGCGTTCCGGCGTCGGAATTTGCGAGTCAACAGCATCCATCAACTCTTCGATTGCTTTGATTCCTTCAGGTTTGCCTTCAAGCGCCTTGAGTGCGGAACCCTGGATGACAGCAGCATTGTCGCCATCATATTTGTACTGGCTCAGAAGTTCGCGAACTTCCATTTCTACCAGTTCCAACATTTCAGGGTCGTCTACCAGGTCAACTTTGTTCATGAAAACAACAATGTTGGGAACGCCTACCTGACGAGCAAGCAGGATGTGCTCGCGTGTTTGAGGCATAGGGCCATCCGTAGCAGCAACTACAAGGATAGCGCCGTCCATCTGAGCAGCACCCGTTACCATGTTCTTTACATAGTCGGCGTGACCCGGACAGTCAACGTGTGCGTAGTGACGGGCATCCGTCGCGTACTCAACGTGCGCTGTATTAATGGTGATACCTCTTTCTTTCTCTTCCGGTGCGGCGTCAATAGAGTCGTAATCCTTCTTAGCCGCAAGGCCTTTGCTAGCGAGAACGTAAGTGATAGCCGCCGTTAGCGTAGTCTTACCGTGGTCAACGTGGCCAATTGTACCTACGTTTACGTGCGGTTTATCCCTTTTAAAAGTGTCCTTAGCCATCGATAATGATTTTTGACGTAAGTTTAAGTGATTGATTAAAAAAGTATTGACGCATGGAGCCAATGAGGGGGATTGAACCCCTGACCCCTTCCTTACCATGGAAGTGCTCTACCCCTGAGCTACATTGGCGCATTCGTATTTAAAAACAACAGGATACCCTGTTTTTTCATAACGGAAAGCAGGCAGTAACCCATGAGGGATACTAGCCCGCTTTCGCCTTAGAGCGGAAGACGAGGCTCGAACCCGCGACCCTCAGCTTGGAAGGCTGATGCTCTACCAACTGAGCTACTTCCGCATCAAAAATGTGGGGGTGATAGGATTCGAACCTATTCAGCTAAAAGCAACAGATTTACAGTCTGCCCCGACTCTCCTACTTCGGCGCACCCCCGGTGAAATTTCAATTGGCCCAAAAGAATTCAAACTTGCTATTAAGGCTAAAAAGAGCCAGCGGAGGGACTCGAACCCCCGACCAGCTGATTACAAATCAGCTGCTCTACCAACTGAGCTACGCTGGCATCAGAAGCACTGGTATCAGAGCGTCCGGATATGCCAAAATGCTTGAAATTCAAGTGTTGGAGCCATTTTTGAGATCATTTTCTCAAAAGCGATTGCAAAGATATGACTTTGCTACAAAATAAAAAATGTTCGTAATTTTTTTTCTTGCTTTTGTTTCATCCTCCCCCATTCGGGCCGCAAATGTAATGGTTTCGCAGCTATAACCCTATCTTTTTTTAAATGATTCCATGAAAATAAAAGAGCGCCTGCCATTTTTTTGAAAAAATTGATGGCAGGCGCTCTCAGTTTGTTAGTGATACGGGAATCAATATCCGCTCAGAGACTATTCACTAGCAACTTTGGTCTTTTCTTTGTATTTGATCAATTGCTTTTTAAGTGCATCCAGAGCTAGATCAATGGAGGCCTCAAAAGTTTTACTTGTTTCTTTTGCAATGATGATATCGCCGGGTACGTTTAGGCGTACTTCTGCAATTTTATCTTTTACCTGTCCGGCATTTTCGAGCTTTAGAACCACATGGGCTTCAATAATCCGGTCAAAATACTGATCCATTTTAACCAACTTCTTCTCAATGAAATCAATCAGCTTCTTGTCTGCCTTAAACTGAACAGCTTCTGTGAATACTCTCATAAGACCACTTTTTTACGGTTAATAAATATAGACTCCGCGCGCTTTTCCTGTGTATACGCGCTTATTAGGTGATTGGAGGGTCCTCTGATCTGGCTTTGGGGTGCGCTTTTTCATAGACTCTTTTTAATTTTTCAATGGAGTTGTGCATGTAAATCTGGGTGGCGGCCAAACTGGCGTGCCCCAACAATTCCTTGATGGCATTCAGATCGGCTCCGTTATCAGACAGGTGCGTGGCGAACGAATGCCGCAATACGTGCGGACTGCGTTGCTCGATCGTCGATACCCCGGAAAGATAGCGCTTCACCTTATTGTATAACCATTTTGGATCCGGAGTGTTCCCTTTATCGTCAAGAATAACAAAACGATGATGATCCGGGAATTTCAAACGGCTGGTCTCGCGGTACGACATCAGCCGCAGGCGCAGTTTTTCCCCGAAAGGGGCGAAACGTTCTTTACCGCCTTTACCAAGAATTTTCAGCCGGTTTTGTCCAAAATCTATGCGATCCCAGGTCAACCCAAGCAACTCGGACCGTCGTAGTCCCGTTGCATACAACAATTCGATGATGATGCGGTCGCGGCTGGATTCAAAACCAGGTTCCTGAAGTTCCAGTTGGTCCAGCAGCCTGTTGATATCCGCAGCCCCGACAGATACGGGGAGACGCTTACCTGCTTTGGGTGTCGTCACCTTCAACATCGGATTGGTGGTGATGTAGTTTCTTTTTAATAAAAAGCGGAAGTAGGTTTTCAGAGTTGACAACTTGCGCTGTATTGACCGCGATGAAAGCCCCTCTTCCACCAGGGCAACCATCCAGGATCGGATGTGCATGGAGGCGACATCGCCGGCAATACTAAGTTCATAGTTTTGTGACAAATAGGTTAAAAAGTGATTCAGGTCACTTCGATAGGCCGTTAATGTATGCGGAGAATATCGTTTTTCAAATTCTAAATACTGCAAAAACAATGCTTCCTTCATCCTCAATAGTGTATCTTTGAAAAAGCGATCGACTTACAGCCAGGTCAAAAACATTGACCTGCGCCCGGGTTATGACTGAAACAGGACTATCATTACCCCATATTGTTCAGACGCTGCAATACTCCCCAATATTATAACAATAGAACGAAAAAGTCAATGATCTCCCCTTTTAAAATGCTGCTTTTTAAAATTCAGTTGGCATATGGACCATAAGAAAAAAGACAAACATTTCATCCACAAACCGGTATACGATGGCGGCGACAAGGCCTTGCGTGCATTCATCAGCCAAAACCTGCAATACCCGGAATCTGCCCGGTCAAACCAAATAGAAGGAACGGTCCATGTTGAATACGACATCAACTACAAAGGCGACGTCGTTGACGCCCGTGTGATCGGCGGCATTGGCCATGGATTGGACGAAGAAGCCATGCGGGTTGTAAAGCTTTTAAAGTTTAGCGTTGCCAAACATCGAGGGCTCCGTGTGTTGTTTCACAAACGCATTCAGATCCATTTCAGGCTTCCCAAAACAAACCCGCAGCCAGTGGAACCTGCTCCTGGTTTTCAATATATATATAAGGTGTCGGAAGCCGCTGAAAAAAAAGAAGGCCAGCAAGGCGCTACCTCTTATCAGTTTACAATCAACCTTTAGCTTCTGTTTATGAAAATCCAGTACGATGCCCCAGGCATTCGGGTATTTGAAAGCGCATTGTTTAAAACGACTTCCACCGTGCTGGAAACGCCGGACCTGATTCTGATTGTCGATCCCAATTGGTTGCCGGAGGAAGTCATGCACATCCGTCATTACGTAGACGCTATCCGGAATAACCGCCCGCTGTGGTTGCTGTTTACCCACTCCGACTACGACCACATTATTGGTTATGGCGCTTTTATGGATGCCAAAACCATCGCGTCTGAGGCCTTTGCCATACAAACCGACCAGACAGCCGCCATCGAGCAGGTCAAAAAATGGGATGAGGCCTATTACGTTGAACGCGATTACCCGGCCATTTATCCACCCGTCGACCTGGTCGTGCGGCAACATGGGCAGACCCTGAAGTCCGGGACGACGGAACTGCTTTTCTACCCTGCTCCCGGACACAACAATGACGGCCTTTTTTCCTTGGTCAGATGGGGGGAACATTGCGTCTGGATTGCCGGTGACTATCTCTCGGACGTTGAATTTCCGTTCATCTATCACAGCAGCATCGATTATGAAAAAACCCTTCATCTGGCAGCAGACATCATGGAGCAGCACCAACCTACCCTGCTCATTCCCGGGCATGGATCTGTAACAGATTCGATAAAAGAAATGGCTCAAAGAAAAGCAGATGCTATCGCCTACATTCACAGGTTAAGAGCATCCCTGCAAAGCAATTTGCCGTTCGATGAAGAAGCCCTTTGGAAACAATACCATTTCCGGAAAGGGCAAGAGCAATTTCATCGGGACAATACAGAACTGGTCAAAAAAGAATTGGCAGGATTGACCGAAAAAACACCGTAGGTCTTTCAACAAGTGCGCCATAACCCCTGCAAAGCGCCATTGGTCTATCCAATTTGTCAAAAAATTTATGAAACGTTATATTTGCAAGCTCTTACACCAGCAAACCTCAGCAAAAGACACCTTAATATAATATGAAGAACAAGTACGTGGCCGCAACGCTGGCTTTTATTCTTGGAATCTTTGGCGTGCATCGATTCTACCTCGGTAAGCGATTCTGGGGTGTCGTCCATTTTATCCTGTTCATGATTACCTTTTTAATTACCGTAGAAGAAAGAGCGCCCGTAATCCTGTTTCCCGCATTGCTGGGTTTTATCGATGCCGTACTGTTGTTTGTGATGCCTCAGGAAGAATTTGACGAGCGCTACAATTCCAGGTATCTGAATCGTGAACAAGGCATCCGTGGTGGTACGCCCCCGTTGAGAAGGCCTGCCCCGGTAAGAACACCCCGGCAAATGCAAAAAAAACGCGGGCCGGAAACTTTAATGGAGTATAAAAAGGCAGGTATAGATGCTTTCCGTGCACACGATTACGACAATGCCATCGAACTTTTTGAAAGAGCCCTGAAGTTGCGTTTTGAAGATCCGGCAGTACATTTCAACCTTGCCTGTTGCTATTCTTTGATGGAAGATGAAAATAAAGCTTATTTCCACCTCGATCACGCAGTCGGCTATGGTTTTAATGATACCGCCAAAATCAATGACCACGACGCCCTCGCCTTTATCCGCTCGCGTAAAAGCTATGATGCTTTTGTAAAAAACGGGTACCGCAAGCCTGAAGAAAATGAAATAACAGAAGAAGAACCGGCTCCGATTCAGGCAACGCCCGAACCCCTGGAAATGCCCCGGGAAACGGAAACCGGGCTCGAACAATTGGATTTACTGGAACAAATTTCCCAATTGGGTAAACTGCGCGACCTCGGCGTATTGACAGAAGAAGAGTTCGCAGAACAAAAGCAAAAACTGCTGAGAAATTAACCCGCAAAAATCCGGCAAACAGAACCATCATGCACCGCAAGAACGCTGTAAAATTCATCAACAAAGAAAAAAGTGTCTTCTATCCTACCCTTACCAAACGGGTAGACGCTTATTTCCGGGAAAATAATATTTCCAAACATGCCAATAGCGCCATGGTCTTGAAGACCATTGTTTTGCTGCTGGTTTACCTGCTTCCTTTTGTCTTGTTGCTTAGCCTCCAGCCTCCATTATGGATAAGCTTGTTTTTGTGGTTCATCATGGCACTGGGGGTCGGCGGAATCGGCATGAGCATTATGCACGACGGTAATCACGGAGCTTATTCTTCCAATCGGAGTGTCAATTTTATCATGGGCCATATGGCCAACCTGCTTGGGGCGTCTGCGTTCAACTGGAAACTACAGCACAACGTGCTCCACCACACCTTTACCAATGTGGTTCATATGGACGAAGACATTGATGACAAACTTTCCCTTTTGCGGTTTTCGCCCCACACGACGGTCAAACGGGTTCACCGCCTGCAATGGCTCTATGCTTTTTTATTCTATGGTATCCCAACCTTGTATTGGGTGACATTCAAGGATTTTATCCAGTTTGTAAAACACATCCGAAGCGGTGTTAACAACAATACCAAAGCGAAAAACATTGAGATCATCACGCGAATCAGCCTTGTCAAAATCGGCTATTTTTTCACGATGATCGTATTGCCGGTTTTCATACTGGGGATTCCTTTTTATGAAGTTCTCATCGGTTTTGTGCTGATGCACTTTGTAGCAGGCGTGCTCATTACAGTGATTTTCCAGCTGGCCCACACCGTAGAAGGCACCGACCATCCGCTTCCAAACGAAAGCGGGATTATTGAAAACGACTGGGCGATTCATCAAATGCGCACCACAGCTAACTTTTCGCCTGACAACAAATGGTTGTCGTGGTACATAGGCGGGCTGAACTATCAGGTTGAGCACCACCTTTTCCCGGGCATCTCGCATGTGCACTATCCCAAAATTGCGTCAATCGTCAGAAAGACTGCCGAAGAATACGGCATTCCATATATGGTGAAAGACACTTTCTGGCAGGCCTTGCGTTCGCATGTTGCTACGCTGAAGCGCTTTGGAAGAATGCCCAGCCTGGACGAAGCCATTGGTTAAAACAGTGGCCTAGAGTTGTTCTATTCTGAAGTCCAGCGCACCAAGGCCTCCTGCTTCGAAGTGTTCAATCTCCAGGGTGTGTTCTCCGGAAAGTTCCAACTCGATGACATCCGGAGCAGGTTCATGGATGTCCCAATGGTCTATCAGCCGTTTCCCGTCTACATAAAACCGCAAGCCATCGTCGCTGCTTATGGTGATGCGGTATTTACCCGGGGCGAAGGTCGCTTTTGTCGTGGCGAAAGTTGCAAACCGATCTGCCGGCACCCCTGGCGCCGGACTGTCCCACCAGCGTCCGTTCAATTCAGCGGCATGACCATCGTACAAAGGAGCTTTGTTTTTCAAATTGCGAAAGGCTGTTTCATTTGTCAGTGGATCGGAGCTTTCGTCGTAGGCATAGTAGCGCACATGCCAGTCTAATTTTTTCTCGAAACGACGAAAACGGAACGGAACAGGCTGACCAGCCGGAATGACCTCCCCGAACTGGGTTGTCACCTCAGAGCCCAGGTATTCCAGATCAAGGCTCAGGTTTTCAACGCCCGGAATTTTACGCACGCGAAGGGTGTCCGGGAAAGTGCCGCTTTCTTGGAATACTTCAAAGCCTTTGGATTCGATCACTTTCCAACTGCCGCCAGGCGCGTACAAACTAAACACATACTGGTCCTCCTTTACATCGCGAAGCCAAATGACCGGCGAGCGAAAATCGTATGGGCCCCATTCATTGATCAACATGTACGCCCGTCCCCGGGGATGTTGCGTTGGAAGCGATACCTCTCCAACCGCATCAGCCGGAATCTCCGGCCCTTTTTCTATGTTGTTGTAGCGCTTGATGCGGTCGCGAATGCGAATTTCGTTCTGAAGAAACTGCCCGGGTTGGTTTTGGCGGTTCATGTTTCGGTAAGGTTCTGCATCTTTCCAGCCATCCAATTGGAAGACATCGTTTTTAACCAGAAAAAAATGGTCATTGGGTTTTTCAGCAACCAGCAAAGCCTTGAAATTGAGAAAAGTATTGTTTTCATTGATGGCCACCTTATCGGTGCTGCTGATGCGGAGGGGGGTATCGTTGCCGTCGAAGAAGTTCATGGTGATGTTGTAATCCCGGCTTTTCACATCGCGGTTGAGGGCATAACCCCAGTCTCCTGGCTGTTGCAGGCGTTCAAAAAGCTGAATACCTGTTTCATTTTTTATAAATTCATTGGCCAGAATGAAATTATCCTGCCCGTGTTCGATGGCGACTCCAAATTTATTGTTGGCGATGTAGTTACCTGAAATCATCGTTTGCCAGCTGTAGCCGCCCCAAATGCCATAGGTACAGTCCTCCAGTCTGTTGTGGACAATGGCGTTGGAACTAAAGGTAACCTCGATGCCATTCGTTGGGGAATGTGAAAAATCATTGCTGTGAATCAGGTTTCCGTTGCATCCACCCTCGCCGCTGTCCATGGTAGATTGACCCGCCCAGAGGAAAAAGCCGTCGCCGGAATGCGTGCCCGAGTTGTATGCAAAAACATTGTCGTTACTTTGTTCGTAGCAAAGCAATGCCGCTGAATCCTGACCTCTGCTGTAAAACCCATGGCTGTAGCCGCGCACGTTCCAGTCTAAGCGGTTGCTCAGGACCCGATTCCGGCTGCTCCGGTACAGTCCAATACCGATCCCTGAATTGAACAGGATGTTGTTGTTGTAAAATAAGCCATCGTTGCAACGGGTCATGAGAATGCCATTTTGCCCGCCGGTAATGGTAACGTTGCGCACCAGCGCCCCTTTACAGTTGCGGAGATAAATCCCGGCGCCGTAGCGCAGCCATTCGTCTTTTTCATTATGGTGGTAGCTCAGCCAATCAGAGAGGTCTTCCCTTTCACGGACGCTGTACAGCCGCTGCCGGAAATTGTAGCTGAAATCACAATCCTGGATGCGCAGTCCTTCCACGCCGACGGCCATCAGCGCGACCTTATAACCGTGTATCTTCAGGTTTTTGATGGTGATGTTTTTTCCATTTTTTACCAAAATCGCCAGTCCTTTAAACTGGTCGGGCTGGTCTTTGAGCATCGTTCCTGTAAAGGTTGCCCCCTGAAAATCCACAACCGTTCCATCGCCTTCTATGGTTAAAACCGGTTGATCGAGGCTGTCGGCGCCAGGAAATTCATAAACTCCGGGTTGAATATTGGCACTGTTTTTCAGTGTTGTGCCCGGCTTTATTTCCCGGATAAGCTGCTGAGCCTGGCCGGAGAAAGTCAGAAAAACCAATAAAATGGCTGTGAGAAAGGATCGTTGTTTGGCGTGCATCATAACGAATTGACTGTATCACGGTTGGGTAAAACGGAATGCTTTCAGTTGTTTACGACATTTTGCGGTGTTCCTGAGAGAAATGCCTGCACATTGTCTACCGTAATTTCCATCAGGCGTTCCCGCGCTTCTATACTGGCCCAGGCAATATGGGGCGTAATCAGGCAATTCTCCAGTCCGATCAGGGGATGGTCGGCAGGAGGCGGTTCTTTTGACAACACATCAAGTGCCGCTCCTCCAATGGATTTATGAAGCAGGCACTCCCGCAACTCACTTTCCACGATCAATCCCCCCCGCCCCGTATTGATCAGAAAAGCATCAGACTTCATCAGGCTTAGAAGGTGTTTATTCACAATACCCTCATTTTCGGGTCCAAGTGGCGCATGAAGGGAAATGACATCGCTTTGGGCAAACAAGGTTTCCAGGTTTTCAAACCGGACACCCGGCATGGCGTCGCGTTCCGGATGTTTGTGGCAGGCCAGCACCTGCATCCCGAAGGCCTGTGCAATGCGCGCCACTTTCTGTCCGATGCGGCCAAAACCGTAAATTCCCATGGTTTTGCCCGATAGTTCCCGCGTGGAATGGAGGTAATAGCAAAAATCGCGGCTACGCGCCCAATCGCCTGCTACGACGCTGTTTTGATAAGCATGAACCCGGTTTTGAAGCGCCAGCAGCAAGGCAAAAACGTGTTGTGCTACAGATTCAGACCCATAACCAACGGCGTTGCAAACCGGAATGCCCCGTTTTTTAGCAGCGTGAATGTCGACATTGTTGTAACCCGTTGCAGACACGCAAATACATTCCAGATTGGGAAGTTGTGCCAGCAATTGGGCATCTACCCCTGTTTTATTGACGACAAGTATGCTTGCAGGTGCAAATCTTTGAAGGGCTTCGGAGGGCGAGGTGTGGTCGAATATTTCAACGTGACCCAGCGATTCCAGTTTACGCCAGCTTAAATCGCCCGGGTTGAGTGTGTAACCATCTGTTACCACTATTTCAGGCCTTTTCTTTAGATTTGTTGCCGACATTTTCCACTCATTTATCTTCCAAAAGTATAAAATGCTTGCAACAACATGGCAAATACAATAAAATCTCTGGCATTAAGCATTGCGGACAACTGGTGGTTCGTTATCATTTTTTGCCTGACCCTTGGCATTGCGCCTTTCCCGATCGAATCAGAGCCGCATATTTTAGGAAAAATCAGGTGGGTTTTAGGCGGCGCCAAAGACATGGGCTGGATTGACTGGCTGGATTTTGTGATACACAGCATTCCGTGGATATTGCTGATCCGCCTGTTGAATAAGAAGATGAGTGTATAAGAAGTATTTTTGAATGGAAACAAAAACGCCCGCTGATGGCATGAAGCACACAGCGGGCGTTTGTATCTAATTGATCAGATTAATATCTGTCTTTGTTGTAGCGATCTCCACCGCCACCGCCACCACGACGATTGCGATCTCCGCCGCCGCCATAGCCGCCACCGCCGCCATAACCGCCACGGTCTCCACCGCCGCCGCCATAACCGCCACGGCCACCGCCGCCGCCAAAGCCGCCGCCGCCGCCAGTTCTTTTCTGCGGGTCTGCTTTCTTCACAACGATTACACTTCCATCAAGGTCGGTTTCGTTCAGTGCGTCGATAGCAGCGTTGCCTTCTTCGTCATTGGCCATTTCAACGAAGCCGTATCCTTTAGAGCGGCCAGTGTCGCGGTCCATAATGACCTTTGCAGAATCTACAGCTCCGAACTGTTCGAAAACTTCACGAAGGTCGTCGCTGGAGGTTTTGAAATTCAATTTTGCAACAAAAATGTTCATTACTGAAAAAATTGAAAAAGTGAAAAAAGTATAAAAACTTGATTAAAACCTGAACATAAAACATTGCCGCCATAACGAGCACGACGAAAAATGACGCACAATAGCGCTGCATTAACCTGCGTTCGAAAAGCACACTGCACTACGCATAAGTGTAGCTAAAGCTTGGTGAAGACTACTTTGGTGAGGAGACAACAACAGACCGGCTAAACTTAAAATACGATCATCCAATCGAAAAACATTCTGCCTAATTGGCAAAGGCTCTGTCTTTTGAGCCAAACGTTAAAGGCCTTTAAAGGCTTACAAGGGACAAATATAACTACAAAGCACACTTCGCGCAAGGGCTTATAGCAAGAATTGGCCTGTTTTTTTGAAAATATGGAAATAATAGCCAATTTTGAGAAAGATACTTTGCACTAAAAGGGTTTAATTTCAAAGACGGAAGCATCAACCCTATGATTAACAGGGCTTCATAAATAAATCATCTTCCACGCCTCAGGGCGTGGAACACAATCACCATGACATGAACCAGCAAACCGTATTTGACCCGGAATCAGAAGATGTTCGCCGGTATTTTACCATAGGTGAAATTGCCGAGATGTTTAATGTTTCCAAATCGCTGATTCGCTTTTGGGAAAGCGAATTTGATGTGCTGCGCCCTGCCAAAAACAGCAAAGGCGACCGCCGGTTCACGCGCCAGAACATTGAGCAGTTCCGGCTGATTTACCACCTGGTGAAAGAACGCGGCTTCACCCTTGAAGGCGCTAAAAAAGAGTTGACTGCCAGTAAAACCCGGCAAAAGGAAAAAGAGGCGATTATTGGGCAGCTAAAGGAGTTGAAGGGGTTGCTGGAGACCTTAAAGTCTACGCTATAAAATCACGGCGCTAATTTGTACCGGATTTACAACTGTTCTTTATCTTTGCCTCCTGATTTCAGGAGAGGTGCCAGAGTGGTCGAATGGACTTGATTCGAAATCAAGCGTACTCGCAAGGGTACCGTGGGTTCGAATCCCACCCTCTCCGCAAACCCAAGCTAAGGGCTGTCATTAAGACAGCCTTTTTGTTTTGTGGAACTCCGGCCAAGCTTTGCTTGAAGCAGGAGGGGCATGAAACAAAAAAGCCGCCGCTGGCAGGCCTTAGTTTGGGTTTGAAACGCCCCCTATTTGGGATCAACGAAGTACATCCCACCCTCTCCGCAAAGCAAAACAGGGCTGTCCACAAGACAGCTTTTTTTGTTTGCGGTGTACCGGCCAAACTTGCGTTGAGACTGCCCCGGATTTTGAGTACTTGCCACAAAAGCGTATTTTTACCGTAAACTTCGGGACATGGACAAGGGCATATCTGCAAATTTCTTTTCGCCGCCACAAGACACGGAACAGCGGACAGCGATACAGTGGCGTTCGGCACTACACGACACCAAATACCTACTGGCTTACCTACTTCCTGTCATTGCTTTTGCAGGTTTGTATTTCCGGGGCATCTGGTCGCCCGGCAGTTTTTATCTGGCTTTTGTGCTGATCCCTTTACTGGAACTGGCGATCCCACCGGGTGTGGAAAACCTGGAGCCGGAAAAGGCGTACAAACTGGCACGGAGCCGTTTTTTCGATTACCTGCTTTACCTGAATGCACCCATCCTCTACGGCCTGCTGTTTTATTTTGCACAGCTGTTAAGCAGTGGCGTTGTGATGAGTAGCTTTGAACTGGTGGGGTTAACGGTCAACGTTGGCATCATGGCCGGCGCTATCGGCATCAATGTGGCGCATGAACTGGGACATCGCCCGGGGCGTTTCGATCAGCTGCTGGCCCGTATTCTGTTACTGCCTTCGCTTTACCTGCATTTCAACATAGAGCACAACCGCGGTCACCACAAACATGTGGCTACGGATGCTGATCCCGCTTCTGCCCGAAAAGGGGAAAATATTTATGCCTTCTGGTGGCGTTCGGTGAGCGGAAGTTACCGGAATGCCTGGCGCCTTGAAGCGGAGCGTTTGCGCAAACTGTCCCTTCCCGTTTTCAGCCGGCACAATGAGATGCTGCGCTTTCAGGTCATCCAAATAATATGGTTGAGCGGCATTGGGCTGTATTTTGGCCGGGAGGTTCTCCTGTACATGGTTTTGGTGGCTGTAGTCGGTTTTTTGCTGCTGGAATCGGTGAACTACATTGAGCACTACGGACTGCGGCGGCGCATGCTGGATTCCGGGCGCTATGAACCTGTTGATCCGCGCCATTCCTGGAACTCAGACCACCAATTGGGCCGCATTTTTCTATACGAATTGACACGCCATTCTGACCACCATTACAAAGCTACGCGAAAATATCAGGTGCTGCGGCACATTGAAGAAAGCCCGCAGTTGCCGGTAGGATACCCTGCCTCTATTGTTTTATCGCTGGTACCGCCGTTGTGGTTTAAACTGATGGACAGGCGGGTGCCGGAAAATTGAGCAAGGAGGGAATTGGTAAGGGGCAAATTGGCAAAGGGCAAAGCCTGTCCCGCTCAGCGGGAGGGCAAAAGATAAATGGCAAAAGGCAAATTGGGAAAGCCTGCCCTGATCTCAGTGAGGGGAGTGGCGCAAAATAAAAAGGCGCACCTGAATTCAACCAAGTGCGCCTTTTTCTTTTGCATCTTATTAAAAACCAGCGATTAATCGCGGGACAACATCGAAATCAGACGCAGGATTTCCAGATACAACCAGACCAGGGTAACGAGTAGCCCCATGGCAGAAAACCATTCCATATAAGCCGGAGCGCGGTACATTTCCCCTTTTTCGAAGTTATCAAAATCGAGCAGCAGGTTCAGCGAAGCAATAGCAATGATGACTAAACTAATGCCGATGCCAATAGGGCCAGCCTGATGCAGGTAAGGAATCGAAATGCCAAAAAAAGACAGGGCAATGGAAACCACGTAAACCAGAGCGACAGCACCTGTTGCCATCATTACGCCGACCCGAAACTTATTGTCAACCTTGATGATGCGCGATTTAAAGATGAAAAGCATGGTAAAAAACACGCCCATCGTCAGCGATACGGCCTGAAAAATTATGCCATCAAACATGCTTGCGTAAATGGCAGAGATCGCGCCGACAAATAAGCCTTCTAATCCGGCATAAATCGGCGCTAAAGTAGGCGACAAATGGGGTCGGAAAGACATAATCATGACCAGGATAAAACCGCCAATTGCACCACCCCACATAAACAAAGCGCTGGGTGCTGAAAAAGCAAATACGGCTGTAGCCAACATGATGGCGCCAAGAATCAGAGATTTATTGATAGCGCCCTGAACGGTCATGGTTGCGCCGCCAGTCAGTGCATTCTCCTGAGAAGTTTGAAGAAATGCGTTTTCTTTCATTACAGGATTGCGGGATTCAAATAAGCCTTTTCTGTTACTCATACGTTGAAAGGTTTTGATTTTGTCCCTGCAAGATAAAGCAATTTTTTTGCACAACAAACAGGGATGATGACCAATTACAAATACCATAACAACAAATGGCTTCCTCTGGATCAGGAGGAAGCCATTTTTACGTCGGACGCCTGTAACTTAACGTCGAATGAATCCTATTTTCGGATGTTATTTGAGCACATAGCGCACACTCAAAGCGCCGTAGCCTCCACCAAAACCGCTGCCATAGCCGTTGACAAAGAAAATAGGGAGCCAGTCTAACGAAACGTTTACGGGAGCAGTTTCAAATTTGTAGTCCAGCCCTAATGCCCCCAATACACCAATACTGGTGTTGGAATCAGCGCCAATGAACCCATCGTCGTAATTCCAGAAAAAAGCAGAAAGTCCGCCACCGGCAAACCAGCTCAGGCCATCCACACTGGTAATTGGCGAATGGTGCTGGTAAGTAGCGCCAATGTTGAACCAACCATAGAATGCATAGGAACGAAAGCCTGCAAAAACCTCAATCGCGCCCGGTTCGCTAATGAATTGCTTGTACGACACGGAAACCGGATAGCCAAGACGCAAACCGATTGCCGAATTGTAATTTTGGGAATACGCGGCAAAGGTAAAACCCAATGCCAAAACCATTGTGAAGATGACTTTTCTCATAACAATACAGTTTTAGGTTAATGGTTAATGAAACAAATGTACTAATGGAAATCGCGAGGTACACCTTCAAACATCAATTATTTTTCAACATGAATAACAGGGTAAATACGGAAGCTTGCCAGATAAACCTGCCGGATAAAACAACAAATGCCCGAAACTTTAGAGGTCCCGGGCATTCGAAAGCATACTCGAAATAATTATCCATTCTTGCGGTCGCGCTTGTTTTCTTTGCGGTCGCGCTTGTTTTCTTTACGATCCCGTACATTTTCTTTACGGTCACGAACATCTTCTTTACGATCGCGTACGTCTTCCTTGCGGTCACGCACGTCTTCTTTGCGATCGCGTACATCTTCCATCTTATCAAGTTTGCCGCCATCGTGTTTTGCATCGCGAACATCCTCACGGGCGTCGCGGGCGTCTTCACGGGCATCGCGGCGGTCTTCTTTGCGGTCGCGCTTGTTTTCTTTGCGGTCGCGCTTGTTTTCCCTGCGATCCATTTTGTTCTCAGCTTTATCGGCCACGTCTTCTACTTTGTCTTTGTCAATAACCTGAGCGTGTGAGGTTGCCGGCATCAGGAAAAACATGCCTCCGAATACAAAAGCGATCAGGAAAGGGCGAAAGGGAAATGCCTGAATTTTCATATGTATATGGTTTTGTTACAAAATCAATGACTGCCTTCAAAAGTAAACGTTTAATGACTTTTCAAAAAAATTGCAGCGGCAGTTTTTCACGGTTCACACCAAAAAATTAGCATCTTTGTCTATAAGAGCTTGTTTGGGATTCATCATCGGGCTACGAACGGCAAATTTTATTTTATTCCTGCCGGCCGGCAGGCGGGCTGCGTTGGATTTTTCACCGTAGCTGCCGGCTACGCCTACAAAACCCGCCTGGTCTAAAATAAAATTCCCTCGCTCTCGCTCCGCCATGAAAACCCGAACAAACCCTTAGACTTCTTCTGACTTAAATTGTCACACGCATCATGTGATTTATTAAAAGATCTGTCTATGCCGGACAACCATACTTTAAAAACACCTTTTTCAGCCTTAGAACGGCAAAAAGGCATTTATCTGGCCGGCATCAGTGGAAAACGGCCGACCATCCCCATTCATCCCGACGAACTGGAACTGCTGGCCAAAGAAAAAATGACGCCGGAAGCTTTTGCCTATGTTGCCGGAAGCGCCGGCATCGAACGTACGGCACTCCAAAACCGGGATGGCTTCGGAAAATGGCAGATTGTGCCCCGGATGTTGCGCGATGTGTCTCACTGCGATTTGCGAACAGAATTACTGGGCATGCAACTGCCTGCACCTTTGCTGACCGCGCCCATAGGCGTATTGGAAATGGCTCACCGAAAAGCAGATCTGGCTGTTGGTCGGGCAGCGGCCGCTCTTGGCATTCCGATGATTTTATCAAATCAGGCCTCGGTCCCCATGGAAGGGGTCGCCCGGGCTATGGGTGATGGCCATCGCTGGTTTCAGTTGTACTGGAGCAAGTCGAATGAACTGGTGGCCAGTTTTGCCCAAAGGGCAGAAGCCTGCGGTTGCAGCGCCATTGTCATCACACTGGATACGACAATGCTTGGGTGGCGCACGCGCGACCTGGACATGGCATACCTGCCATTTTTGCGTGGTAAAGGCATCGCGCAGTACACTTCTGATCCGGTTTTTCAACGCTTGCTGGATGAGCCTGACGAAGAGCAGCAGGTGCAACCAAAGCGTCGCCTGACCTGGGATACCCTGGTTTCCTTGTCAGAATTGTTGCGCGCCTATCCGGGAGGCATGGTTGGAAATTTGCGTTCGGGTCGAGCATTAAAAGCCGTACGCAAATTCATTAATATTTACACCAACCCCTCTTTAAACTGGAGCGATCTGGCCTTTTTGCGCCAGCAGACCAAACTGCCGATTTTACTAAAAGGCATCCTGCACGCTGATGATGCGCGCCTTGCCCTGGATCACGGCATAGACGGGCTCATTGTTTCCAACCACGGGGGGCGACAGGTGGACGGGGCCATATCGGCCATTGAAGCGCTGCCGGAAGTGGTGGCCGCAGTAAAGGGGCAAATTCCGGTGTTGATGGACAGCGGTATCCGCAGCGGTGCTGATGTATTTAAAGCCCTGGCGCTTGGCGCAAAAGCAGTGTGCCTCGGCCGGCCTTATGTTTATGGACTGGCCCTTGCCGGGGAAGCCGGGGTTCGAGAAGTGCTGGAAAACCTGCTCGCTGATTTTGAACTGACCATGCGCTTGTCGGGATGCCGATCTGTTGCGGAGATTGGCCCGGAGAATTTGCGGCAGAAATCATAAGTACTTTTGAATGCCTTTTGAATGGCTAAGAGCTTGTTCGCTGAACCGGAGTTCCGCAGTACAATAAAGAAATATGGAAGACAGGCACATTATTGAAGACACGGCAGCTTTGGTGTCTCAGGACTTTGAACTGGCACCCGTTTCAGAGCCGGAAATGACAGAAGAAGCACTGCTGCGGGCGCTTTCCAATTGCATCGCCGATATGATCGAGTACCGTCTGGAATACCTGCTCAGTCTGATGTATCGACTCGATGTGGACGAACGAAAAGTAAATGAAGCACTTTCGCCCCTGGCTGAAGAAGCGCCGAATATTGCCCTTGCCCGGCTGATCATCGAACGGCAGAAACGACGGGCTTATACGAAGAAGCATTACCGTCCGGAGCAATTGGAGGACGGGTGGGAACTTTAAGAGAAATTAGCAAGGGGCAAAAAAGCAAATTGGCGAATTCAAATAATCTTCATTTGCAATACCTAATTTGCCCATTTGCATATTGCCTTTTGAGACACCCTCTTCGGCAGTCTGCTTGCTCAGAGGTAACACCTTTCGTTTCGACTTCGCTCAACGAACGGTGTCACCGTGACAGTTTGCTTGCTCAGAGGTAACACCTTTTCGTTTCGACTTCGCTCAACGAACAGTGTCACCTCTACATTCATCGCTACATAAAACTTCCATGCCCAAACTCCTTTTCATCCTTGGTACCCGGCCGGAAGCCATCAAACTGGCGCCACTGATCCATGCGTTCAGGCGGGCTTCTGCTGCGTATGAGTGCAGGGTTTGTTTTAGCGGGCAACACAGGGAGCTGGCGCAACAGGCGCTGGATTTTTTCGGGATCATCCCGGATGATAACCTTGCGGTAATGCTGGAAAATCAAAGTCTGTCCGGTTTGACAGCAGCACTCCTCCCAGCTTTGGAAAAGGTGGTTCAAAACGAGCAACCCGATCTGGTTTTTGTACAGGGCGACACGACGACTGCTTTTTGCGGGGCGCTGGCTGCTTTTTATGCCGGCATTCGGGTGGCGCATGTAGAAGCGGGGTTGCGCACTGGCCAGTTCCGAAGTCCGTTTCCGGAAGAATTCAACCGAACGGCCATCAGCAAAATGGCCACTTACCATTTTGCGCCAACGGAAGCGGCACGCCAAAACCTGTTGCATGAAGGCGTTTTGGATGCTCATATCCTTGTGAACGGCAATACAGGCATAGATGCGCTGCTTTGGGCAAAGGCACATATTGAAGCATCGGAAAGCCCGGCGCTAAAGGCGTTTCGGCAACAACTCGACCTGGGCAAGCGCCGTTTGGTGCTCGTCACCCTGCACCGACGGGAAAACCAGGGCGCAACATTAGCGGGCATGCAGCAAGCGCTTTCCAACCTGGCTTTGCGCTACCCGGAGGCGATTTTTGTGTTGCCCCTTCATCCCAATCCGCAAGTTGGCAAAGTCCTGGAGCCCTTATCGGCCTTACCCAATATGCGCCTGATGCAAGCCCTGCCCTATGAAATTTTTGTGTGGCTGCTCTCCGAATCTTATCTCATTCTGACCGACAGCGGCGGCATTCAGGAAGAAGCGCCTTCTTTGGGCAAGCCCGTGATCGTGCTGCGCGACCACACAGAAAGACCAGAGGCTGTAGAAGCGGGAACGGCGCTGCTGGCGGGTACTTCGCCGGAGGGAATTATAGAAACATTCCGAAGTTTAATGGACGATACGGCAGCGTATAAAGCGATGGTTGAACGCTGCTCTGTCAATCCGTTTGGGGATGGGCGCGCTTGTGAGCGGATTGTGGCGTTTGTAGGGTCGTTACCGACTGCTGCTTCAATGCTCAATAAACAGTAATTTTCCATAGCTCCATTTGAGGCAGTTAAAAAATTATGTAAACGAAGAGGTCGGTCAGCTTACACAAACAACTCCTTTTTTTAAACAGAGCTACGCCAAATTAACGGATTACATCCGATATTCCCCTTCTACCATTTCGTCCGAAATTTTCAGAAAACGTTCAATTTCCTGTTCGATATACTGTGCCTGATCGGGGGTTTTCAGGCCTTTCAGCAGTTTGAGGTCCTGCCCGTTCTTGAGTGCCAGATGGAGGGAATAAGCAAATACCGGTCTGCCATTGGATTTACCCTGTTCGTACTTTATGGCATATAATTGTTTGATATCGAATGCAGAAACATCGTGGCCAGGGTTAAACGGAACCCATAGTGGTTTGTGTTCTACCACCAGCCGTCGTGAGTTAACTGAAATGTAGGTCGTATTCAGCAATGTTGTCAGGGAAGCATAAAGAAAACCCAATCCGACGCTCAGATGAATGCTGAGAAAAAGCAGCATTTTTAATTCACCGGTCATGATGATCACGACGGCCATGGGAATAACAATGGCATTCCAGAGAGCCGTGAAGAAAAGGAAAAATTTGTTGCTTGTTTTGCGCCAGCTGATTTCAATCTGCAATTCACTCAACATGCGCAGCACTTCAATGCCCACCGGCATCAATATCTCAGGTTTGCTGTAAACGGGGACCGAGGCTGCTGCAGGAAACTGGTCTGCAAAAGAAAAAACAGTGTGACATTGACCGCACTTGGCCACCATTGTTGCGATGTTAATATCATCGGCATGGACAAGCGCCGAGCAGGAAGGGCAGTGTAACTGTAGTTGGGTCATGACTTTTATTTTATTCAGCATTGCTTGCTGCTCAACCATTCTGATGTTCTCAAAAAAATTCCCGCACCGGTATGGCGCGGGAACATGTCCTTGAGTAAACTGTGTCAGTTTTTCGCTTTGCTTGATAACCGTGATAAATTTCATCACCGCGGTAAAACTAAGAATATCTTCCTGAATCAAATATGCTATTGTTTATAAAATTCTTTTTAATATCGCATTTCCGGAAGGGAGAATGAAGGTGTGAGTGTGGGTGTGAGTGTGGGTGTGAGTGTGGGTGTGTCCAGCCACTTTAACTTTGTTACTTAACCTTGAAAATATCTATTTAATGCCTGTCTGTTTAGTTCGGTGTCTGCGCTTTTGGGTTCGAGAGCAAGGCATGTTCTGTCCCAAAAACGGGATTTTACTTGCGTAAATGACCGATTTTGGGGCCGAGCATAACGCAGCTATCGGACGCTAAAGTCAGACATGATTCATCAACATAAAACATCCTGCCATGCAAAAGGATTGGTCGAGAAGAGAACTGCTCCGCGCAATGGGGCTCATTTCACTGGGAGGCGCTGTGCCTGCTTCCACCTGGGCAAATATCCCGCTCATTGAAAAAACATACGGCGATGACGATGCGCTGGCGGCGTATCCAAAACCTGCACGCAAAATCACCGCTATTGTTCTGGGCGCCGGCAACCGGGGCAATGTTTATGGCAACTACAGCCTCGAACACCCCGATGAACTCGACATTGTGGGCGTAGCTGAACCCATTCCGCTGCGCAATGAGCGCTATGCCAAAAAGCACAACATCGAAGCTAAAAACCGCTTCGTGACCTGGGAACATGTTTTTGACGTGCCCAAGTTTGCCGATGCGGTCATCATCACCACGCCCGACCCTTTGCACTATGGCCCGGCCATGCGTGCCCTGGAAATGGGGTATGATCTTTTGCTGGAAAAACCGATAGCACAAAGCTGGAAAGAGTGCAGTGATATTCTGGCGCAAGCCAAAAAATACAAGCGCATTGTGGCGGTCTGCCACGTATTGCGCTATTCTCCCTATTACCGCAAGATTAAAGAGGTGATCGATTCGGGGGTTTTGGGCGAGGTCATCAGCGTACAACACCTGGAGCCGATTCAACATCGGCACATGTCGCATTCCTATGTGCGCGGCAACTGGCGCCGTGAAAAAGATACCAATCCCATCATCCTGGCCAAATCCTGCCACGACTTAGACATCCTGCGCTGGTGGCTGGGAAAAAACTGCAACTACGTCAGTTCCTTCGGATCCCTGAAATGGTTCCGGGCTGAAAATGCACCGGAGGGAAGCACCGCCCGTTGCACCGACGGTTGCGCCATTGAAAGCACCTGCCCTTATTCTGCGCTGCGCATTTACCACCGCGAGCGCACCTACCTGCACCATTTCGACCTACCGGAAGACAAAGCCCTGCATGGCGACGCCATCATGAAGAACCTGAAAGAAGGCCCCTATGGCCGTTGTGTGTACCGCTGCGACAACGATGTACCCGACCATCAGATCGTGTCGATGGAATTTGAAGGCAACATTACGGTCAACTTCAGCATGGAAGCGTTTACCAATTATGCTGGTCGTCGCACACGCATCATGGGCTCCATGGGAGACATCGTTGGCGATGAGAACGATCTGTACGTGGCCGATTTCCGCACCGGTGAAATCACGAAGTGGAATGCCAATGAAAATGCAGCCATCAAATCCGGACATGCCGGCGGCGACTGGGGCCTGGTGCGCGACTGGTTGCAGGCCGTTGAGAAACAGGATGCCAACCTGCTGACCTCAACGCTGGATGCCTCGATGGAAAGCCACCTGATGGGTTTTATGGCAGAAAAAAGCCGGCACAACAAAACGGTAGAACAAGTGAAACTGTGATATGAAAAAGAAAGCCCACCTCGTGCTGGGTAGCGGAGGGGCACGCGGTATTGCACACATCGGCGTCATCGAAATGCTCGAACGCGACGGTTACGATATTTGTGAAGTAGCCGGCTGTTCGATGGGAGCTGTGGTTGGCGGGATGTATTGTGGGGGCTATTTAGAAGCCTATACCGATTGGTTGCTCAAACTCAACTGGACCGGCGTGTTCAACCTCATGGATTTTACCCTGACCCGGAAAGGGTTTATTAAGGGAGAACGCGTTTTTAGTAAAATGCAGGAAATAACCGGTGAGCAACTCATTGAAAATATGAAGATTCCGTTCACTGCAGTGGCTACCGATATGATGACCATGAAAGAGGTTTACTTCAGGAAAGGTAGCCTTTATTCGGCTTTGCGCGCCTCTGTTTCCATCCCCGGCCTGTTCACCCCAATTATTGAAAACGGCACGGTGTTGGTGGATGGCGGCGTGTTGAATCCCTTGCCTTTGAACCTGATCAAAAAGGAGGAAGACGCTTTGGTCATTGCGGTCAACCTCAACGGAAAACCCGACCTTGATACGGAGGAAAAAACACAGGAAGAAGCCAAAGAGAAAGGGTGGCTTACGCGTTTTTTGTCTGCCGATCCTAAAAACACCGGGCCTAATTTTTCACTCATTGACCTGGTATATACCTCTTACGACTTCACGCAGGATCGCCTGATAGCGTTGATGATCGAACATTACAAGCCGGATCTGGTCGTAGAAATTCCGCGCAATGCTTGTGGTATTTTCGATTTTCACCGGGCCGATGAGTTGATAGAAATGGGCCGGGTAGCTTATAAGGAGGCCACAAAACGGTATTTAAATTAAGTCTTTGTATATTATATCTCAGGTCTTTTTTGCGAACAAAATTTCGAAATGTGTAATTTTATTTCTATATTGCATTAAATTAAGCTTTCGGTCATCATCAGTAAAACCATATTGCGTGATTTTGGGTTGCTACATCCAGATGCCATTGACGCATTGAATCACTGGTATGCTGTTGCCAAGGCGGCAGATTGGGGTAATATTGCAGCATTGAGGCAGTTGTTTAATTCCGTGGATTACGTTGGAAATGATCGCTTTGTGTTCAATATTCGGGGAAATCGCTATCGGCTCGTAGCAATGATATTTTTTGATATCCGAACCGTATATATCCGATTTATAGGAACACACCAGGAATATGACAAAATTGACGTCTCCAGTATTTAAAAAAAGAGCAGATGGTCTATAAAATCAATTCGGTGGAAGAATACAGCCAGGTTATGGAGCAAATAGAAGCTTATCTTTTGCAAGCCACTAATGGTGGCGGGTTCCACAGCCTGCCTCCAGAAGACAGGGATAAACTCCAACACCTTTCTCAAATAGCTGAAGCGTGGGAAGACGGTATTCCACTGATGCCTATTCGCCAGCCACAAACCCTTATAGAAATGATTGAGTTGAAAATGTATGAACGAAAACTCAAACAAAAAGACCTTGCAGCTTTGCTTGAAATATCGCCTACCCGACTATCTGAAGTGATGCAAGGCAAAAGAAAAGTCAATCTGGATCTCGCAAAAAAATTATACAAAACTTTAAAGATCAGCCCGGAATTCATTTTAGAGACGGCATAAGCTCAGGCCGCTGCAGTACTGAGACTGCTTCCTCCGGACTATTCACATTCGTCAATGCTTCCGGCTGTGCAGGCTCAATCAGGTGTACATCAGCATTCAGGAGCACTTTGCGCGGGCAGGAGTAGCCCTGAGCCAGAAACTGCAACAGTACAGCATAGCTTTTTGGCTCCCATATAGCAATTAGCGGTTCGGGCATTTTGTCGTGCGGGCTTAGAAACGCGGTGGCAATTTGGGCCGGGTGGCGCGCTTCCAGCAATTGCTGCAAACTTTCCGCATTGAGCAAAGGCAGGTCGCAGGCAATGACCAGCCAGGCAGCTTCGGGGTATTCGCGAAAAGCGGATAAGATGGCGCCATAGGGGCCCAGCCCGGCAAAAGTATCCGGCAAAGCGGGATGAGCGGAATCCAGCGTTTCAAGCTGGTCGGGGCGACAGGACAGGAAAGTCTTTTCACAAAAACCATCCAGCAGTTCAGCTGCAAACTCGCGTTGTGGCTTACCGTGATAGTTCATCAAACCTTTATCCTGACCCATACGCTCGCTTTTACCGCCTGCGAGCACTAGACCGTAAAGTGGCGGCGCCTTCAGGTGTTGTTGTAAAAAAGCCGCAATACCAGCTGTATCGGCAATGTGCAAAATCGGAATCTGCTGCCATTCCGGTAAATGCGCTTTCAAAAATGGATAGATGTCTGTTTGGCCTTCCGCGAGCAGGAACAATTGCACATTGCCGAGTCTGTCGAGCTTTTTCTGTAAAGACTGCTCTTTACGCGGGTCTATGATTACGACCTGACGCGCAGCCTCAAAGTGGTTGCCATTCACCAGAATCAAATCCTGCTCATTAAACAAAGGCCGGAACTGAAAAGGCCCCATGTCCCTCCCCCACTCGAATTGGCGGTGCGTAATTTTGTCATTATACACCATAGAAGCCCCTCTATTCAAAGGATTTTGCGGAAGGTTTTCGGCAGCATCATCTGCACTTTTATGGTCAGCATCCACATAGGCGATCTGATACCGTTCTCCCAAATGTGCCATCAGACTTTGGGCCAGATCCTGAATGCTGCCGCAAGGCGCGCCAATCATGGCCCATTCATTTCGACCAAACTGCCCCAGGCTGGGACGCTTCAATGCGGTGTGTTTTTGATGAGCCATGTTTCTTTTTTTACGGTAGACGGTAGACGGTTGACGGTAGACGGAGCATCCAGTTCATATTTGGAGCAGTCTGCCCCCTTTAACCTTTCTACTTTAACCTTTAACCTTTAACCTTGGACAACGGTAGACGGTACGGTTTCTTTTTTAAAGACCAAAGTTGAACTAATATTTAATAAGAACAAGAAAATTTCTGCCTGGTTTACAATACAGCAACTTTGCCACATAAGCGAGCTTTCATTTGGGTTATGTGGATGTTTATCATCAATAAAGCATCAATATTTGAATACAGGGAAGATTTTTACTATTTTTAGAGCTCAACATATAAAACCATCGCTATGGCAACTTTCAACTTAAGCGTCAACGGGAAAAATATGACTGTTGATGTGGATTCAGATACCCCGCTGTTGTGGGTTTTGAGGGATGAACTCAATCTGGTTGGCACCAAGTACGGATGCGGCATAGGCCAATGCGGCGCCTGTACGATACACCTCGATGGCACGGCCGTCCGCTCCTGCCTGACGCCTATTTCTGCTGCGCCAGACAAAAAAATTACTACCATTGAAGGGCTAAGTGCCGAAGCCGATCATGTATTGCAGCAGGCCTGGCGTGAACACGATGTACCACAATGCGGCTACTGCCAGGCTGGTCAGATTATGAATGCAGCCTCCCTGCTGGCACAAAATCCAAAACCATCCGATGCGGAAATTGAAGCGGCCATGAATGGAAATATCTGCCGTTGCGGCACTTACAACCAGATCAAAGCGGCGATCAAAACGGCTTCCCAACATTTGTAAAAATTGAAAACTACCACGAAATGACTACTTTCAAAACAACATATAACCGGCGGTCCTTCTTAAAAGTATCCGCTGTTTCATCAGGCGGTTTGTTGCTTGGTTTCAACTGGCTGGTCTCCTGCACCACAGACAAGCAGCAGATCAACCCACCCTCTGAATGGTTTAACATCAACTCCTACCTGAGTATTGCAGACAACGGGCAGATCACCATCATGTCGCCAAATCCAGAAATCGGGCAAAATGTAAAAACATCCTTCCCCATGGTTGTAGCGGAAGAATTGGATGCCGATTGGTCGAGTATCATCGTTAAACAAGCGCCTTTGAACACCGACTGGTTTCAGCGGCAGGTGGCGGGTGGCAGCCAGTCGCTGCGACAAGGCTGGGACGGCCTGCGTATGGCTGGCGCAACGGCACGCCAAATGTTGATGATGGCCGCTGCAAAACGCTGGAATGTAGACCTGTCAACCCTGAAAACCGATGCAGGGATGATCATCAATGCCAATGGCGATAAGCTCTCCTACGCTGATGTGGCTGCTGAGGCTGCCAAATTGGAAGCACCGACAGAAGTAAAACTAAAAGATCCTGAAGATTATAAGATCATCGGCAAGAGCACCGCCAACGTTGATCTGGATAACATCATCACCGGCAAGCCGCTTTATGGCATCGATACCAAAGTGGAGGGAATGCAATATGCGGCAGCACAGGGACCGCCAGCTTTTGGACAAAAACTGAAGTCATTTGACGATTCTGCTGCCCGCCAGGTTAAGGGGGTCAGCAATGTGTTCAAAATCAGGGTTCCCCTCAAAGAAGAGGGTCGTTTTGTAGACAAAGTCGTGGTTGTTGCTTCTTCTACCTGGGCCGCTTTCAAAGGCAAAAAGGCGCTGAAGATTGAGTGGGAAAAAGAGTCTGCTGTGGAAAGCAGCGATTTTCATACCCAAACCCTAAAGGCACTTCTGAATAAAAAACCAGAAGCGCCGGTTCGGAATGACGGCAATGTGGATGCCCGTTTTGCAGAAGCGGACGAAGTGGTAGAACGCGTCTATGAGTCGCCGTTCCTGCCTCACAACTGCCTCGAACCCATGAATTTTTTCGCCAACGTAACAGCCGACAAAGCAGAATTATCCGGCCCGGTACAAACCCCGGAATGGACGCGCAGCCGGCTTTCGGAATCGCTGGGAATGGACGAAAAGAACATTTCCATAGACCTGACCCGGATGGGCGGGGGCTTTGGACGGCGTTTGTACGGGGATTTTGCGGTGGAAGCCGCTGAAATTTCAAAAATTGCCAAAAGTCCGATCCAGTTGCTATTTACCCGGGAAGACGATATGACGGCGGGTACCTACCGTCCGGCCATCCTTTACAAAATCAAGGCGGCCATCAAGGACAAAAAGATAACGGCCTATCACCTCGCTGAAGCGGCTGTCAATTCCAACATGTACTACATCATCCCCAACAACTATCCGGCCGGCGCGATTTCCGATTACCGGGTAGACAATGTAAAATACGACAGCAACATCACCACCGGGGCCTGGCGGGCGCCTTATTCCAATTTCCTGGCTTCCGCCGAACAGGCCTTTTTTGATGAACTGGCTGAAAAACTGGGGGTTGATGTGATCGATTTGCACCTGCAGTTGCTGGAAGAATCGAAAAAAACCTACGTGGCCGTCAAACGGGAGGAAGACGAAGCCATGTCGATGGTAGATAAAAAAACAGGGACGGAAGAAGAGAAAAAACAGGAGAAAGAGCAACTGCAGCAGTCTTTTGAAAGCAAACGGGGCAATTATGTACCCGATAAAATGATTGGCGTCATCAAGCTTGTTGCGGAAAAAGCCAATTGGAAAAAGGCCGGAGCCGGCGTTTTCCAGGGTTTCTGCGTCTATTATTCCCACAATACCTATGTGGCTGAAATCGCTGACGTCATGATGGAAGCCGGGAAACCGGTGGTAAAAAAAGTGACGGTTGCTGTCGATTGCGGCATTGTGGTTAATCCTGTTGCAGCAGAGAGCATGGCCAAAGGTGGCGTCGTTGACGGTGTTGGTCACGCCATGTACGGCGATTTTGCTTTTGTTGATGGCGTGCCGCAGGCTTCGAATTTCGACAAATTCCGTTTGATCCGAACCTCGGAAGCGCCCAAAGTGGACGTGCATTTTGTAAAGAACTTCGATAGCCCGACGGGATTGGGCGAACCTACCCTGCCACCCGCAGGTGGTGCGGTTGCCAATGCGATTTATGCGGCTACGGGTAAGCGCTTGTACAAGCAGCCTTATGCGCCGCTGTTGGAAAAGGTGTTGGGGTAGTATTTGAGTTTAACCTCCGATAGCTTCGTTATGAGTAACCCTCAAAAACGGATGTTTACTCACGTAAATGACCGTTTTTGAGGTCATCTATCCTTTGCTCCAGGCGCCTTTCCCGCTAAGGGCGCGGAGGACTCGCAGAGGCCGCAAAGGGGCGTAGCGATATACGATTTCAATCAATTTAACTAATTCAACACCCTCACAAGCTCCTACACAGCAGCTGCCAACATTGCAGCCTGCTCAATTGCCCTTTTCGCATCCAGTTCCCGGGCTTCGAATGCCCCTCCGATAAGATGAACCGGAATGCCCGAAGCCTGTAGCGGCGCGAACAATTCCTGAAGCGACTCCTGGCCGGCACACACGATTACGTTGTCTACTTTCAATACGGTGGGTTGTCCTTTTACCAAAATGTGCAGCCCTTCGTCGTCAATGCGCTGGTAGCTGACTTCGCTCAGCATTTGCACTTTTTTCATGCGCAGGGCGGCGCGGTGAATCCAGCCCGTTGTTTTGGCTAAGCGGTCGCCGGCTTTTCCTTTGGAACGCTGGAGCAGGTAAATTTCGCGGGCAGCCGCTTCGGGCCTCGGTTTGACCAAAGCGCCACGGTTGTCATACGCCATATCCACCCCCCATTCTTTCATGAACGCCGCTATATTGGTACTTGGAGATTCGCCCTGGTGCACCAAATATTCTGCCACATCGAAGCCAATACCGCCGGCGCCGATGATGGCCACGGAATTGCCCACCGGTTTCTGGTCGCGCAGCACCTCGATGTAAGACAGCACTTTGGGATGCTCAATACCTTCAATCTTTAAGGCGCGCGGATTCACACCCGTGGCCAGTATGACTTCGTCGAAACCCTGACCTCCAAGCCATTCGGCTGTTACAGGCGTATTGAGTTGCAGGTTCACCTGGTGCAATTCCAATTGCCTTTTGAAATAGCGCAGCGTTTCGTAAAACTCTTCCTTGCCGGGAATGCGTTTGGCCATGTTGAATTGTCCGCCGATTTCACTGGCTGCATCGAAGAGGTGCACTTCGTGGCCGCGTTCTGCCGCGATGCTTGCGAAAGCCAGTCCCGCAGGTCCGGCGCCTACGACGCCAATCTTTTTCCGGCGCACAACCGGGGTGTATTTCAATTCCGTTTCCCGGCCTGCACGCGGATTTACCAGACAACTCGCCGTTTTTCGATTGAAAATCTGATCGAGACAAGCCTGGTTGCAGCCGATGCAGGTGTTGATTTCGTCTGCACGGTTTTCGGCAGCTTTTATTACGAAATCAGGATCAGCCAGAAAAGGGCGTGCCATAGAGACCATATCGGCGCAGCCTTCGGCCAGGATTTGTTCGCCGATTTGGGGCGTATTGATGCGGTTGGTGGTGATGAGCGGGATGCCTACTTTGCCCATCAGGCGTTTGGTAACCCAGGCAAAACCGCCGCGCGGTACCATGGTCGCAATGGTGGGTACGCGGGCTTCGTGCCAGCCAATCCCTGTATTGATGATGGTAGCGCCTGCTGCTTCGATTTCGTGGGCGAGGTACTCCACTTCCTCCCAGGAACTGCCGTCTTCCACCAGATCCAGCATCGACAAGCGGTAAATGATGATAAAATTGGGGCCGACCCGTTCCCGAATGCGACGCACGATCTCTATCGGGAAACGGATGCGGTTTTTGAATTCCCCGCCCCATTGGTCTTTGCGTTTATTGGTTTTGGAAACAATAAACTGGTTGATGAGGTAACCTTCAGAACCCATGACTTCGACCCCGTCGTAGCCGGCTTCCTGAGCCAGTGCCGCACAATTGACGAAGTCGCGGATGGTGCGCTCCACGCCCCGACCGCTCAGCGCCCAGGGTTTAAAAGGGGAAATCGGCGCTTTGATGGCAGAAGGCGCCACCGCCAGCGGGTGGTAACCATAGCGGCCCGAATGGAGGATTTGCATGCAGATTTTTCCGCCTTCCGCGTGCACGGCTTCCGTTACCATGCGGTGCTTGCGGGCAGTGGATTTACTGGTGAGTCGTGCTGAAAAAGGACTCACCCAGCCGGCGCGGTTGGGTGCAATGCCCCCGGTAACGATCAACCCTACTCCTCCTTTGGCCCGTTCGGCAAAATAGGCGGCCATTTTTTCAAAACCATTGGCCGTTTCTTCCAAACCGGTGTGCATGGAGCCCATCAGTACCCGGTTTTTTAGTTGTGTAAAGCCCAGATCGAGCGGCGCGAGGAGGTGTGGATATGGTGAATTTGACACAGGTCGGTGGTTTTGCTTTGAATAGAATAATGAGAGAACATTCAAATGTAGAAAAACCGGCTGCGAAAACAGCATTTCTGAAAGAATTCATTTTCGCCACAAATAAAATCACAATAGCTTATCTTTCACGATCAAAAATACAAAGCATCGCTGCACACTGCTGGACATTTTACATACTCAACGTTTACTAAACTTTGGAATTTTAGTAAACGGAATCGAATTCAGCACTGATAAATAAAAATGTCCAAGAGCATGCTGTCGTTGTTTTCCAACACCAAATCCACACAAACATGGAGCCCATTCTCATCCTTCACGGCGCACTCGGCGCGCAAGATCAATTTGCGGAACTGGCCGCCCGTTTGTCACAGTCCCGGGAGGTGCACCTTCTGAATTTCAGCGGGCACGGCGCCGATACGGCCATGCCGGAAGTTTTTCTCCCTGAAGTTTTTATGGCTGACGTCCTCAATTACCTGGATCAGCACGACCTTAAATCGGTGAACATTTTTGGCTACAGCATGGGCGGTTATATCGCGCTGTTGATGGCTGTACATCACCCGGACAGGGTTTCGTCTGTGCTGACTTTAGGCACCAAAATGGACTGGAACCCCGAAATTGCTGCCCGCGAAACCACGATGCTGAATCCGGATAAAATAGCAGAAAAAGTGCCCGCTTTCGCGAATGCGCTGCAAAACCGGCACGGGGCATCGCGCTGGCGCATGGTGCTCGAAAAAACAGCGACCATGATGCGCTATCTGGGCGAACACCGCCCCTTAGACGAAGCTGCGCTTCGCAAAATTGCCGTGCCTGTCACAATCGCCCTCAGCGACGCAGACGAAATGGTGTCCAGGGCAGAAGCAGAACAAGCGGCAGTATGGATCCCGGGCGCCCGCTTTCAATTGCTGGAAGGGGGCCGGCATGCCATTGAGAAATGTCCGGTGGAGACGCTGGCAGCCCTGGTTGAGAACAATTTGGTTTATTAACACAAAGTCCCAAATTCGCTTTTGTAACAACTCAACACCCTCTTGTTTCCAGCACCCCCTAAAAATAAAACCGCAACCCAAAACCCCCTCCGATATCCGTTTCTGTGCGTTCAATCACTTCGATGCGGGGCGTTACCTGCAGGTAAAGTTCGAGGCGGTCAATCCAGACCGAAAGGCCGAGGTTGCCACTGATGCCGAGGCTGAGTTCATCCTCGTAACGGGGGCCGTAGTCGCGGATGCCGAGGAAAGCGCCGGGGCCATAAAAAAAGCGAAACTTCCCGTCACCGGAAAGGGGCTTTTCCCAAAGGCCGTGTACATTCACATAGAAATAATCGCCCAAATCCCATGCAGCCAAAATGTCGACCGACATGGCTGAGGGATTGTAGAATTTTAGCGTCAATCCACTGGGCTGACCAAACTGGACGCCAATGCCAGCCTTTTGAGCCAAAAGGGAAGTCGAAAAAAAGAACATCAGGATAAAAACACTGCCGTAAAGACAGTTGCGCAAGGTGTTTTTCATAAGAAGCGTATTTATTGAAGAGAAAAACGTTTATTTTAACGCCACAATTGTATGAAGAGCTTGATCGGGGTTTCCTGATTGAGCGAGGGTGAGGAAATTTTGTTTTAGACGAGGCGAATTTTACAGACATAGCCAGCAGCTATGGCGAAAAAATTCAACGAAGTCCGCCTGCCGGCCGGCAGGTATAAAAAAAATTACCACCCACAGCCAATTGAGGAATTCCCGAACAAGCTCTATACCTATGCCGGACAAAACAGCCATCAAAAAACTCATCAGCAACAACCGGATCACGGAGGCGCTGAATGCGCTGAAAACTGCCCACCCGCAGAACAACGACCTGCTTACACTCGAGTTTCAGTGGAATGCCCTGCGTCGCGAAGAAATGATGGGTACCATTGGATTTTCAGATAAATCTGTGCGGACCAATCAACTCATTGCATCCTTATTGGCTTTTTGCGATCTGGTTGAAGACGACGGGCAAGCCCCTGCTCAGACCAGCCCCTCAAGCACTGGCAGCAAGTCGACTACGGTTTCAGGAAGCGGAAACATCATCATTCAGGGTGTTGAGGGCAGCCCAATCAACATCAACGTTCCCACTCATCCAACAAGCGGAAATCCGGGTTCGCAATCCGGAAGTCCGGCTACAACGGCTGGGTCTGGCAGTACGCCTCCCGGGCCTAAAAAAATATTCTTTTCCTACTCCAAATTCGATCGCGATTACCTCGAACAATTGCTGCGCCACCTTTCTGTTTTGCGTCGCAAAGGCAAAATTGCTGCCTGGGACGACCACCAGATCCTTCCAGGAGAAGAATGGGACGACGCCATCAGGAACCAGTTGACACATGCCGACATTATTCTGATGCTTGTCAGTTCCGATTTTTTAGCAACCGATTATATCTGGGATGTGGAAATCAAAACCGCCATGGATCGCCACGATCAAAAGACCGCGCAGGTCATTCCGATCGTATTGCGCCCCTGCAGCTGGGAAGATACGCCTTTCGGCAAATTGAACGGACTGCCTTCCAAAGCAAAACCGGTGAGTTCCTACGCCGATCGGGATCAGGCATGGCTGGAAGTGGTGAAAGGGATTGAAAGATTGTTGAATTGATTTTGTTTTCACACATCGTCAATCGTCAATTAATTTTTTCATTGATGATTGATGATATTTAATTTTTGATTTTTGATGTAGGGAGCCTGCTGACGCTTTATATGTCACTGACCAAAACCAATCCAATGGCCCGTTTAAACCTAACATCCATTAACTGGCGCGATATACTCAAGGAATTGTTTATCGTAGTTCTGGGTATTCTGATTGCTTTTTCGCTGAACAATTGGGCGCAGAACCGCAGCAACCATGCCCTTAGGCTGGATTATTTAAACAGCCTGCAGGCTGATTTAGCTGCTGACACCCTGGAAATGACCATTAATTTGAATACCATTCGTAAAAACCTGGCTTTTCAACAATCCCTGATGCCCCATTTTTACAGAGAGCTGCCCGGCCGTGACACCATTGCCGTCGGATTTTTCAAGCGTTCTATTTTCCCCCATTTCAATTCTCAGGACGCCACTTTCATCACCCTTACGAATACCGGCGATCTGAAACTCATTCCATCCTTTGAACTTAAAAAAACGGTACTCGACCACTACGATAAATACGATTTGCTCTACCAGGAAAACCTACGCGCAGAATCTTTCGTCCGCGATTATGTTGCCAAATACATGATGACGGAAATGGACCAGGGGGTCTTTTTCCGTGGCAGCGCTGCCGGGGTTTTGCAGGATTTTAAATTCCGCAACATGGTCTTCAGCGTTTATGGCATCCTCCAAATTGAGGAAAAGGCCTATACCGAGGCACTGGAAAGATCGCGGGCGCTGATGAAGAGGCTCGCAGCAGCCCGGTGAAAGTCCTGCCCTGCCCCTTTCAAATACCCGCTCAGCCCACCCATTTACCCGTTCAGCACCTTATAGTTGGAGGGTAATCGTTTTCAGGCCTATACTTGTGTCATAAAAAAGTACAAGACATGAAAACACGCTTCTTTCAATTATTCGGAATATTTCTGGTCCTGGTGGCCGGAGCATGCAGCAACAGCAATGATGATAATAACCCGGCAGGTAATTTGCCGGATGTACTGACCGACGGAACCGGACTGTGGAAGGTTTCTTACTACTGGGACAAAGACAAAGACGAAACGAGCGATTTTGCAGGTTACACGTTCAACTTCAAAAGCAATGGCGTTTTGGAGGCCGTAAAGAGCGGGGTGACAACTACCGGAACCTGGCAGCACAATTCGAGCAGCAACAAACTGATCATCAACATCGGAACAACGAAGCCACTGACCAATGCAACGGACGATTGGCTGATTCAGGAACGCAACGACAACCTGATCAAACTGCGCGACGACAATACAACCCAGCTTGAAGAATTGTATTTTCAAAAGCTGTAAGGTTTGGTTGCTTTGGCGAGACCTTGGCTCCCTTAGGGGGCAAGAAATGGTTCCCACAAAGTCCGCGAAGCGAGACGTCCCAAGCCTTAGCGGCCTTGGCGAGACCTTAGCGGCCTTGGCGGGAAAATTAAGGGTTCCCGCCTGCCTACCGGACAGGCAGGCAAAGTACGCAAAACCATTTCCATTTACTTCGCAGCGTTGACCATAGAAGGCCGTGCCTGGTTCAGAAAACCACAGGAAGCCTCGAAGACCGCATCTTCGAGGCTTTGCCGTTTTTGGCGTAGCGTGGCCTGGTCCCATTGGAAAGAAGTTGCAAATACGGCGAGCACCATTTCCTGAACGCCGGCAATGCCTGGCAAATCAAAGTACAGTCTGCCGCTGCGGCGTTCAAAAAAATCGAGTGGTTCGAAGGCCATTTCCTGATGGATGGCAAACCACGCTTCTGCACAAGCCAAAGCTGCTTCAGGAGCGTGCGGAAATGCACTCATTTGTTCAAGAATCACATCCGATTGGCGCCCGTAGTTGCCCACAAGGTAAGCAGCGCGCCACGCAGGAAGTTTCAAAGCGGCTATACGACCAGCAAGATCCTGCGTATAGCGCTTTACTTCAGCGCTATCCCGGAAATAACCGCCTCTCAGCGGAATTTTATCAGAGAAAGAAATCATGAATTGTCGGCCGTGCTCCATTTTCAGGCGATCGGCTACGAGGTTGACAGCTTTTTCGGCCATTTTCCGAAAACCGGTGAGTTTTCCCCCGGCAATGGAGATGAGCCCCGTAGGCGAACAGAATATTTCATCTTTACGCGACATTTCCGAGGCCGATTTTCCTTCTTCGTAGATGAGTGGACGCAAACCAGCCCAGCTTGATTCCACATCGTGCAGGACAAGCTCTGCTTTCGGGAACATTGCATTGGCAGCATCCAGCAGGTATTCCACATCCTCCCTCATCACACTGACATCATCGGGATTCCCGTCATAGGGCGTATCCGTTGTGCCGATGTAAGTAATCCGGTTTCGGGGAATGGCGAAAATCATGCGGCCATCAGGGGCATCAAAATAGGCAGCCTGCCGGATGGGCAGCCGCTCTTTGGGCACAACAATATGAACGCCTTTGGATAAAAACAAACGCTTGTCTGACAGGGAGTTATCCGTTTTACGCAGGTTATCTACCCAGGGTCCGGCAGCATTGACCACACATAAACCTTCCACATCAAAGACTTCGCCGGTAGGCAAGTCTTTACAGCGCACCCCTATGAGGCGATCGGTATACAGCAGGTTTTCGACCAGGGTATAATTGAGCAGGGTAGCCCCGAATTGCGCTGCCGTTTTCAGGGTCTCTATCGTCAATCGGGCGTCATCCGTCCGGTATTCAGCATAATATCCGCCTCCCAATAAGCCTTCGCGTGACAACAGCGGTTCCCGTTCCAGCGTCTCGTCTTTATCCAGCATTTTCCGACGGTCTTCCTCCTGTACATTGGCAAGCAAATCATAAAGCCAAAGTCCGAAAGAGATCGATACAGGGCCGAAAGTTCCCCCCTTCACCAGAGGAAGCAGCATTTTTTCTGCAGCTACAAGGTGCGGCGCCATCCGGTGTACGGTAGCACGTTCGCTTCCAACTTCGCGTACCAGCCCCAATTCCAATTGTTTAAGATAACGCAATCCACCGTGAATCAATTTAGTAGACTTGCTGCTTGTACCGGAAGCAAAATCCCCTTTCTCTAATAAAGCCACCTTCATTCCGCGGGATGCAGCATCAAGGGCAATGCCGGCGCCGGTGATCCCACCTCCGATAATGACCAGGTCAAAGACTTCGGACTTCATCCTGTCATGCGCTGCAAACCGATGTATTGAAGAAAGCGGGTTCATGTCTATGTTATCCGTAATATTTTTTTTTACCTTCCAGACTTGAAAAGAAACACAGTCGGCGAAGGATCCCGACTGTAATTTCAAACACAAGAGCTTGTTTGCCATGATAAACGAAACGAAACGCAAATTTGATATTTGTTGTGCAGGAGAATTGTTAATTGATTTCATCAGCGAGGAATTTGCAGACGATCTGGATGATGTTTCAAAATTCCGCCGCATTCAGGGAGGGAGCCCGGCAAATTTGTGTATGAATATGGCGCGGCTTGGAAAACGAACCGCGTTGATTGCCACCGTTGGCGCAGACGATATGGGCCAGTTTTTACTAAGGGCCGTAGAAGCCCTGGGGGTAGATTGCACTTACCTTGCTTCCGCTCAGGTGCCTACAACCCTGATTTTAGTCACCAGATCGCGCACGGTCTCCAATTTTGAAGCCTACCGCTCGGCTGACTGCCAGATTACTTCATCGCAATTTCCTGATACTTTGCTGGCCGGAACGCGTATTTTTCACACGACCTGTTTTGCGCTGAGCCTTGACCCTGCACGCAGCGCCATACTGGATGCCGCCCGCAGGGCTGCTGCAATGGGGTGCCAGTTGAGTATAGACGCCAATTACGCTCAGAAAATCTGGGCTGACCGGGAAGAGGCGCAGGCCATCGTTGCAGAATACTGCTCATGGGGCGCCCTGGTAAAAGTGAGCGAAGTAGACTGGGAACGCCTGTACGGCAATCCTTTGCAGGATCCGCAAAGTGCTGCTGATCATTTTTTGGCGCTTGGCGCAAAAGAAGTGTGCGTGACCATGGGCGGAGAAGGATGCTTTGTAAGCAACGCGGATAAGCGCCTGTTCTTGCCGGCTCGCCCCGTTGATGTGAAGGATACTACAGGCGCCGGTGATGCTTTCTGGTCGGGATATCTCAGTGCCTGGCTCGATGAGCACGACCTCGAACAACGCGCCAAAGCAGGGCGAAAGATGGCAGAAACCAAACTCGGTTATTTTGGCCCGCTACCGAACAGTGTTGCCTGCGAAATGATTTATTCTGATTGATTGAATAATTTTTCCGGGGGAATACCGCCCAGCATTTCACGACCTTCCTGCCTCATCGTATCGGCAAGGCGGTATATTTCATTTGCAGAAAATCCAAGATGATATAAAGCTGTTCTGGTAATTTCGATACTTGCTTCAAATTCCGGGTGCACCACTTCATAAATGCCCAGGCGGCGCATGGCTTCTGCCTGCTCGATGCTTTCAACGCGCGCAACTATGTGCAAATCGGATTTGAGTGCTCTGGCCTGCCGGGTGATGGCTTTGGCGGTAATGGTACCGGGAGCCGTGATGATCAGCAGACGCGCATGCGATATGCCTCCGGCTTCCAGCACAACCGTTTGCGCCGCATCGCCATAAATCAGCGGCAAACCTGCTTTCTTTGCATCTTCCAGCCGGTGGTGGTTGTTCTCAATAACGACAAACGGCAAGTCCAGTTGCTGCAATACTTTGGCCAGATAACGTCCAACGCGCCCAAAGCCGGCAACGACGATATGATCTTTGAGTTTATCGCTGCTTAAATTAACCGTTTCCAGCGGTTCAACGGGCACAATACGGCGCCTTAAAGCATACAGAGGGCCTGTGAGTTTGGCAACAAAAGGCGTCATGATCATGGTAACAATGGTAGCAGCCAGCACCAGGGAGTATTGTTCATTCGACAGGGTTCCGTCTTTAACACCGGAGCGGGCCAGGACAAAAGCGAATTCACCTATTTGAAACATGGTGAGCGCCAGGGCGATGGGGATGATGTTGCCAAAACCAAACAATCTGGGTAAAGCGCCGAAAATCAGCCCCTTCCCGACAACGACCAGTCCAACAAGCAGCAGAATGCTCCCCATGTTATCAAGCAGGAAAGCCGGATCAATCAGCATGCCGATAGAGGTAAAAAACAAAAGTCCAAATAAATCCCGAAGCGGGGTAATGTCGCTCAGCGCCTGGTGTCCATAATCCGATTCGCTGAGCACCATGCCGGCGATGAAAGCGCCAAAAGCAAAAGACAAGCCGAAAAGGTAAGTGGCATAACCGATTCCCAGCCCGATGGCCATAATGGTCAGTAAAAAAAGCTCCCGCGAATTCCAGTCAGCGACCACACGCATCAGCACAGGAAATATACGCGTACCGGCCAATACCATCACTGCGAGGAAAACCGCCGCTTTTACCGCTGCAAATCCTAAAGCGGGCAGTCCTGTTTCCAGATTGCTCATTTCGGGCAGAATGATCATCATCGGCACGATAGCCAGGTCCTGAACAATCAGGATGCCGATCATCACCCTGCTCGACAACGTGCCCATCGTTCCCTGATTGGCCAGTGTTTTTAAGATAACCATCGTACTGGACAAAGAAATGAGCGCTCCCAGCCAAACGGAAGTTATCCAGTTCCAACCCAGCAGTTGTCCGATGAAATAGCCGTATATAATGGTCGAAATAATCTGGATGAGCCCGCCAAACAAAGCGATGCGCTTTACAGACAAGAGTTCTTTGAACGAAAACTCCAGACCCAGACCGAAAAGGAGGAGCGCAACGCCAATTTCGGCCAGCAATTCGATATCGTGTATTTCAGAAACCGTTACGCCGCCGGTAAACGGGCCGATGAACACTCCGGCCAGCATGTATCCCAAAATCAGCGGCTGCCGCAGACGTTGCATGATCACACCACCCAAAAAAGCCGCAACCACAATGATGACAATATCTGCTGCAATTCCCATAAGCTAAAAATTTCTGACCTGCTCTCTTTACAAACTCACTGAATCAAACCCAGCAAATATTCGCCATAACCGCTTTTCAGGTAGCGTTGTGCTATTTTTTCCAATTGCGCGGCATCAATGTAGCCCATTTCGTAGGCAGTTTCTTCGATGCATCCGATTTTTAATCCCTGGCGGTCTTCGATGACTTCAATGAATTGGCCGGCCTGAATCAATGACTTATGAGTTCCGGTATCCAGCCAGGCCACCCCGCGTCCCAGCACAGCGACTTTCAGGGTACCTGCTTCGAGGTAGCGCTTGTTCACGTCGGTAATTTCGTATTCGCCACGCGCACTTGGTTTCAGGTTTTTTGCGATGTCGACCACATTATTGTCGTAGAAATAAAGTCCCGGAACAGCAAAATTAGACTTTGGTTTGGCTGGTTTTTCTTCGATGGAAATGGCGCGAAAATTTTGATCAAACTCCACCACGCCATAGCGCTCAGGGTCGGCAACCTGATAAGCAAAAATAACGCCGCCATCCGGGTTGATGCAATTCTGAAGTAATTCGCTCATCCCGGCGCCATAGAAAATATTGTCTCCCAAAATCAAAGCAACGGCATCCTGGCCGATGAAAGATTCCCCCAATACAAAAGCCTGGGCAAGGCCATTCGGTTCGTGCTGAGCCACATACTCAAAACGACATCCAATAAGGCTGCCATCACCGAGCAGTTTTTTAAAATTAGGCAAATCTTCAGGAGTCGAAATAAGCAGAATTTCGCGTATACCCGCCGACAGCAAAGTCGACAAGGGGTAGTAGATCATGGGTTTGTCGTAAACCGGCATGAGTTGTTTGCTTACAGCCAAAGTAAGCGGATAAAGTCTGGTTCCGAGTCCGCCGGCAAGGATGATTCCTTTCATTGAAAAATCTGAGTTGGTGATGCAGGTGATGCTGCAATAAAATTAGGAATTCCCGCTGCACTGGCCGATGGAATTCAAAAACAGGGCAAAGGAACGCATTCGGAGCGACCTTTCAAAGCAGGATCATCTGTTCAGTCGCCCTTCATCCGGCGAAGTTCGGTTTGAAGTGCTTCGGCTACCTGCCGGTATTTCGAATCTAAAACATGTATCATTGGAGCGATGGATTCAGGGCTTTCCATAAGGACTAGAATTTTCCAGATCTGGTTGTTCGCAGCCATCAGGTCTGCATTTCCGGTGAATGCCATCGTTGTTTTCATGCGGTGAACATGGTCTTTAATAGCGCCCCATTTTTTTGACGCATACAAATCACTCAGCAGAGGAATGACTTCGAGGAGTTCCTTTGAGACAAGGTCAAGTAAGGTCGAGCGGGTATTTTCATCCTCCCCGGCTACCTGATTCAAATAAGCAAGGTCAATAAATTCATAGTGTTCTGATTCCATGGTTTTCTTTCTATGGCAGAGTGGCGCCTGGCTGCATGTATTCCTTCTGCAGCCGGGCGCCTGAGCGGTCCGGTTTATATCCGGGTCGTCTTCTTTTTGGATTTTGGCGGCGCTTTGCGCTCTTCTTGTGGCGGCATGGGCATTTCAAGCCGATCCAGCCAGTCCGGCATAGGCATCGCGTCAAAACTTCTGAACCAATCATCCATGTCTCTTTGTTTCCGGGTGTCCGGTTTCTGGATGATGCCATCCGGATTTGGAACAACCAAAACCTCTTTGGCGTCCGTTTCTACTATTTTTTCTCCTGCTTTAATGCTGGCAGGATGGATGTAATAATTCCCTATTTCTCTGGGTTTCAAATAATAAGTATACGTAATGCTCTGAGATATGCTTCCGTTCGTCATGCTAAAGTTAGAAGCCATATTCGGACCGTTTATTACCTCAAAATCATCAAAAGAAGGTGGGCGAAAATCGCTTCCGGACGCATTTTCAAGAATGAACTGCACCTGAAAATAATTGCCGAACAGCACAGAATCGGTACTCACCTGTACCGTAAATTTGGCATTTTCCTGGCCTTTAGCTGCCATGGTAGCCAGGCAAATAAGGCCACATGCAATCAATGCTTTCATAGACTCATTTTTTTGATTAAACCAAAGATAGCAAAGTCAAAGATTCCATCAGAATTATCAAAGTTGTATCGATACAAATCTGTCTGCAAAAATCCTGGATTCTTACAAATTTAGCAACTAAATGAGGCTGAGCTTTTTGTGAAAAAAACGTGTTTTTGCTTTTTAGGGCATTTTTTTTAGAAACAACACTAATTCGTAACTACCTGAAATAAAGCATTTTACAAAAAGTGTTGATAACTTTCTTTGGTTTTCCTTGTTTAGCGGCGAATAGTATTTCTAATTTAGCGTCGTTAACCGAACCTTTTACAAATATGGAAACTGTACCTTATCGAAGTTGTTTTACAGCTTTTGTTCTCTTTTTTTTCTGCTTTATCTCCAACGCCACCACCCCGCCAAAACACGCTCCCAAAGCAACTTATCCTGATCTTAATGAAGATCTGGTAAAAGAAAGATTAAAAAGCATCGAGCACAAACTTGTGGAAAGCAAGTACAATGCTGCTGTCGCAGCGAACATTCATAAATATGTTGTTCGCTATAAAAGAGGCGCCGAGCGCATCATGGGAAGAACCGTTCTGTACTTCCCTATTTTCGAAGACTATATCAAAAAGTATGACCTTCCTGAAGGATTGAAATACTTGCCAATCATTGAGTCTTCGCTCAATCCCAATGCAGTGTCCCGACGCGGCGCAGGCGGCCTATGGCAATTCATGCCGGCAACCGCTCGTGAAGTTGGCCTGAAAATCAACGCTCAGGTGGACGAACGCTGTGATCCGAACAAAGCGACGGATGCTGCGCTCAGGTATCTGTCACAGCAACACGATCGTTTCGGCAATTGGGCATTGGCCTTAGCGGCCTACAACAGTGGCTCCGGCACGGTGACCCGCGCTGTAAAACGCGCCCGGAACAGCGACTTTTGGAAAATGCAGCGGTACCTGCCTTCAGAAACCCGCAACTATGTGCCCGCTTATATCGCTGCGGCGTATATGGCCGAGTTCTACGAAGAGCACGAAATCATCCCAAACTATCCGGATGTAGACCTTCAGGTAACAGAAACTGCGCTCGTTTATGACCAGTACACTTTTGAAGAAATTGTAAAGCAAACCGGCATTGATATCGAGATGCTTCAATTGCTGAATCCTGCTTATCGCAAAGGCGTCATTCCTGCCGATGATAAAGGGAATTACATCATTTTGCCCCGCAGGGTTATGGCGGCGTTTAGCGCCTATGTAGATGCACACCGCCCTGATAGTGGCGATGGCGCTTTAAAAACCTCTGTTTTGCCAATTTTTGTGCTCCAGTCTTCAGGCAGCCTGAATCGCGAAATGCAACAAACGACGCATACGGTTGTGGACGGTGAAACGCTGGAGGGACTGGCCAAAGAATTCAATTGCAGCACCCGCCAATTGAGAACCTGGAACAACCTTAAGTCGGGAACCCTGACGGCCGGTCAAAAACTGGTTGTTTTCCGACGTCCCGGTGCTGCGCGCTCAACCATCAAAATGGAAAAAGTGAAACCGGTTATCGTTATTCCGGTCATCATTCCATCAGAGCTGACGGCAGTTTCTCTGGACAATAAAGTGGAAAAAGTGGTTTCACGCGAGCAATTTGCTTACTATACGGTAAACAAAAAAGAGCGTTTGTCTGACATTGCCCGCAAAGTCCCCGGGCTCACAACGCCTAAACTCATGCAGTTGAACAACGTGCAGGAGGATGCGCTTTTCAAACCAGGCAGCCGGGTGATCATTAAAAAACTGAATCCTAAAGGATAAGAAGCAAACAACAAACCAACTTTTATTATCTCTTGAAATAAGCTCTGAAGCGTAAAGCTGCGGGGCTTATTTTTTTTTGATTTGAAAATAGGGTGATTTGATAATTTGAAAATTGGCGGCCATCTTCAAATTATCAAATCATCAAATTAATTCCGGATAATCCGCATGCCGCCACGGCCACCGCCCATCTTCTTCATTTGCTCGTCCACGATACTGCGGAATTCATCAGCTGTGATGCTTTTCCCTCCTTTTGGCGCCTTCATGGCTTTTTCAGAAGGTTTCTTCCATTCCGCTGACTGCGCTACAATGACAGTTTCCCCATCATTGATATCAACCTGTAGTACCATACCGGGCAAGAGGTTATAGTTCTCAGGTCCGGTCGACACCGGAATGGTAGGGGCAAACCAGGCTATAACTTCCTTTTTGTTGGTGGTATCCGACCACATGGCTTTCATACAATCGAAGCCCATGACGGTTTTGTGTTCGTTGGCCAATTTCCATGGCGCTGCTTTAAGCGTGTCTTCGATGAGGTATTCTTCTCCAAAAAACTCCCGCTTTTCGATGCGGCGACGATTGGTCAAATCGCGGTAGAGCTCATCGTTGCTGGCGCCGATGCGAATGCGAATGCCCCCGCCGTGCGACATGTCGTCCTCGTCTTCTTCTTCAACAATGGCTTTGTAAAGCGAAGCCTGCGGTGTGAACAACAGCTGGGAGCGGGAAGTCCGGAATTCCGGAATCATCGCTTTCATATTTTCATTATCGGGCGGCAACTGCCGGTGCAGATTCGTTTTGGTCTCGTAAACGATGGTGCCCTGGTTTTGCTGGGCCCAGGTCATGGCCGTCAGCAAACAAAATGCAATGGTGAACATGATTTTCATATTGTCTGTTTTTTGAAGGCAAAGCTATCTCCTGCCAGCGTTAATCATCCTTGATATAAGGTTAATTAAGGTTAATGGGCAGAACAAAGGATTGGAATGGAACGTATCTTTATGGCCTTTAATGGTCGAAGGGTAGGAAGGTTAAAGGTTAAAGGTTAAAGGAGAAAGGAGAAAGGATAAAGGATAAAGGTTAAAGGGTAAAGGTTAAAGGGTAAAGGGTAAAGTAGACATGGTGTCTTCATGGAGCAGACTGCTCCGTCTACCGTCCACCGTCTACCGTCCACCGTATTCAAACTAAATGACAATATTCCGAAACATACTGCATCTTTCCCGTCGTTCAACAGCAGTACTGCTGATGTCCGCAAGTATGGCCATGCTTCTGGTTTTTCAGGGCTTGTGGTTGCGGAAAGTATACGACGAACAAAAAAACTGGCTCCAGAAAGAGGCCGAAACCCTTTTTCAGCAGACCATCAGGGATGCACAGGATTCCCTGATCAACGCGACCATTCTGGAGCCTTTGGATATTTCGGGGAAAAAGGTGGATACGGCCGTCATCCTGACGCTGCAAAATGTGTTACGACTGGACATGAGCCGGGAAAAACATCCGCATTACAAAATCCCGGAGAAGATGCTGCTGAGGATGGATTCTTTTGCCGGTGGTAATGTAAAAATCACCATCAACACCGATTCATTGGCCCGGGGAAGCTTCTCGGAACGCACGGGCAGGGCGTTTTTTTTCACCAATACAAATGACAGCCTGTATACGGAGCGATTTGAAAAAACATGGATCTGCGATACAGTGCCTATTCAGAGCATGCAAAGGCGCTTTCAAAAGGCGCTTGTTGGATCAGGAATAAACCTGGAATCTGAAGTCCTTTGTGCTCCATGGCCGGCTGAAGGCTTAAAGCAAGATTCAAAAAAGAAACGCATTCTGACGCTTCCCATTCCTGCAGGGCTTCCTCCGCAGACTTTTTACTACGGGGCCATTGGAGACTACGATGGCTATCTATTCAAAAAGATACTCCCCCAGGGGCTGTTTTCACTGATTCTGCTGCTCTGTACAGGCCTCGCTTTTGGATTCATTTACCGGAGTCTTCGCCAGCAACAGCGTCTGGCAGTACTCAAGAACGATTTTATCAGCAATGTGGCGCACGAACTGAAAACCCCCATTGCCACGGTTGGCGTAGCGATTGAATCGCTGCGAAACTTTGACGCATTGCGGGAACCCGAGCGCACTGCAGAATATTTAGACATCTCCAAACACGAACTGAACCGCCTGTCGATGCTCGTTGACAAGGTGTTGAAAATGGCCATCTTTGAGCAAAAAGAACCGGATCTTCACCTCGAACACTTTGATTTCAGCCAATTGGTGCAGGAAGTGCTCAATTCCATGAAACTCCAATTCGAAAAATGCGGCGCTATCGTGAGCTTTACCGCTGAAGGCAGTCGATTTGAAACAGAAGGCGACCGCATACACCTGACCAATGTAGTTTACAATCTCATCGACAATGCCCTTAAATACAGCGAAAGCCAACCCGCCATTCAGATCACCCTTAAAGGAGACGATTACAATCTTGAGTTTACCATCAGCGACCAGGGAATCGGCATTCCACCGGAATATGTCGGTAAGGTTTTTGAAAAATTCTTCCGCGTGCCCACCGGCAATCGCCACAATGTAAAGGGGTACGGCCTGGGCTTGAGTTATGTTGCCGGCGTTGTGTCAAAACACAGGGGGCATATCAGCGTAGAAAGCACGCCCGGCAAAGGCAGCCGATTTGTCATTCAAATTCCGCGCAATCATGGAAAAAATTAAGATCTTATATGTTGAAGACGAACTCTTTCTCGGTAAAATCGTAAAGGAGAGTCTGGAAAGCCGGGATTTTGAGGTTCACATGGTTGCGGACGGACAACTTGCCATAGCTGCTTTTACAGCATTCAAACCCGATATCTGTGTTCTCGATGTGATGCTTCCCAATGTAGACGGCTATACCATCGGCGCTGAAATCCGTAAGCTCGATGCCATGCAGCCCATTATTTTCCTGACGGCCAAAACCCAAACTGAAGATGCGCTAAAAGGTTTTCAGGCGGGCGGCAACGATTACATCCGCAAACCCTTTAGTTTGGAAGAATTGATCGTGCGCATTCAGAACCTGTTGCAACTGACCAGTTCAAAAGCCCAATCGCCATCTGCTTTCCAGGCCGCTTCCATTGCCATCGGCCAATACGAATTTTTACCCCAGCGCTACGAACTCCGCCTTGGCGAGCAGTCGCGCAAGCTCTCCCACCGGGAAACAGAACTGCTCAGTATTTTGTGTGAAAGCCGCAATTTTACGGTTGCCCGAAAGGATATTCTGCTGCGGGTCTGGGGCGACGACAGCTTTTTCAACTCCCGTAATTTGGACGTGTACATCACCAAACTGCGCGATTACCTCCGGGAAGATCCAGGCGTGCAGATTACGACAATTAAAGGGGTGGGATATCATTTTTTGACGGAGGGATGAGTAAGTAAAAAGCGGCCATTTCTTTTATAATTTCAATAAAAACCTTTAGCTTTATTGAGGCCTGCGATCCCTGTTTTGAACCTCTTTGTTAATACCATCCACACATGAAAAAGACCGCTTATTCCAAAGATCAGTACCTCGAAAAGATCCTCTCTACAGAAGAAACCCAACTCCACAAACTCCACCAAATTGTAGCCGATGCCATTCGCGAGCAGGACCTCATCCTGCAAAACCTCACGCATCCGCCGCAGGAGAACTTCAGTCGCGGGCAGCAGGTAGCAGACAAAGTGGCGAGTTTCGGCGGCAGCTGGACTTTCATCATTTCTTTTGGCGTGGTCCTGTTTTGCTGGATTGTGATGAATGTCGTGATGGCCGTTAAAGCTTTTGACCCCTACCCTTTCATTTTGCTAAACCTTGTACTTTCCTGTATTGCTGCCATTCAGGCTCCGGTCATCATGATGTCACAAAACCGAAAGGAAGAAAAAGATCGAAAAAGAGCGGAAAATGACTACATCGTGAACCTGAAAGCGGAGATCGAAGTGCGCAACCTGCACGAAAAAATCAATTTTCTCATAGAAGAGCAGTTTAAAAGTCTGCTGGAAATCCAGCACTATCAAACTAAGTTGCTGGAAGATATGCTGAAAAGAAAGCAATAAATAAAGATGAAAATCACACAATATATGGCTTTAAATAATTGATATCCAATTTATTGAATTTTATGCCACCGCAATTTGCCCCCTCCGAAGCGTTGATCTCCAATTATCGCTTATTTTGATTCAATCTAAATAGAAATCCTTCCTGCACTTTAAAAAACCAGCCTTATTTAAAAGTCTGAAAGGTTTATATCTTTGCGCTGCTTTCATCAATTGAAGTTCTTTTGGGTTAAAAAACAGGGGCATTCAGGAGAAATCAGTTCATTCTCCGAATTCCTTCAAAACAAGCAAAACGAATAATGAGAAGCGGAATCGTTAGAACATTCCCACTGTTCTTCCTTGTACTTGCAAGCAGCGAAGTTTCAGCCCAAAGCGCATCGGGCAGCAGTTCCAATTACTTGATTTATGCCCTGATCGCACTTGCCGTTCTTGTCTTTTTATACTTTGTCATTCAGGTGGCAGATAATCTTCTGGCCATCGAAGCGCGCCAGTCGAATTCAGATAAAAAAGGCGTCAATCTGGGGCTTTTCCCGGGTGTTAAAGAAATTTTTGCATCCAAAGTACCGGACTATGTCGGCGAAGCGCCAGTTACAGCACTGCGCAAGGGCCACAATATTTTATTGCAAGGTGAGGCAGCTCATACTATTGAGGCAGCTTCAGGTGTCCGGACTTATGCCGTACAGCCGCCAAATTTCAGGGGCATCCTTCCCATTCCCAAAGTGGTGGTGGAAACGGGCCAGAGCGTAAAAGCCGGCGACGAGCTTTTTTACGACAAGCTTCAGCCTGAAATCAAATACGTGGCTCCGGTCAGTGGTGAAATTATTGCCATCAACCGTGGCGAAAAACGCGCCATCACAGAAGTGGTTATTCTGGCAGATAAAACAGTGGATTACCGTTCCCTGACGGCTCCGGACCTGCAAACCTGCACCCGGGAAGAATTGGTCGGTTTTCTGATGGGAAGCGGCGCCTGGCCGGTCTTGCGCCAACGCCCTTTCGATGTTCTGGCTGAACCTAACCTGGTTCCACGGGACATTTTCATTTCAACATTTGATACGGCACCGCTGGCGCCGGATCTCAACTTTGTGGTTGAAGGAAAAGGTCCGCTGTTCCAGAAAGGTCTGGATGTTTTGGCCAAACTAACATCCGGCGCCGTACACCTTGGGCTTGATGCCCGGGGTACCCAAGCGCCTTCAGCTGTTTTTACAGAGGCTGAGGGTGTTCAGAAGCACTGGTTCAGTGGAAAGCACCCTGCCGGAAACGTCGGCGTCCAGATCCACCACATCAGTCCGATTCATGCAAATGACAAGGTCTGGACCTTAAATGTTCAGGATGTCATTCTCATTGGCGCCCTGTTTGCAGAAGGTCGTTACAACGCTTCACGGGTAGTCGCACTCACAGGTGCAGAACTTCAGACGCCTAAATACGTTCAAACCTATATAGGCGCCAACATGGGCGAACTGTTAAGCGGCAACCTGAAAGAAGGCAACAATCGCCTTATTTCGGGAGACGTGCTGTCGGGCATGAAAAAAACAGCTGCGGAATTTCTCAATTTCTACGACGATCAGGTTACGGTCGTTGAGGAAGGCGATTACTACGAGATGTTTGGCTGGCTTTTGCCTTTATCGCTTCGCCCCAGCGTTTCCAAAACTTTCCCGAACTTTTTATTCCCGGGCTATAAATTTCATGCCAACACCAACACACATGGTGAAAAGCGCGCTTTTGTCGTTACGGGACAATATGAAGATGTGCTGCCGATGGATATTTTCCCCCAGCACTTGTTCAAAGCCATCATCGTCAATGATATTGAGCGGATGGAAGGCCTGGGTATTTATGAAGTAACGGAAGAAGATGTCGCCCTTTGCGAATTTGTATGCACGTCCAAACAACCTTTGCAGGCTATCCTGCGGGAAGGATTGGATACGATGCGCGAAGAAGGCTAGAAAAAATGGTCTGTAAGATTCCGTCAAATTGATTTGGCGGCCTTACCCCGGTTGAAAGTTATTCATTTTAATAAAAATCTCCTGAATCGCTCTGGATATGAAAAAAGAGCTTTTACAGTTCCTGAAAAGAATTGAGCCAGACAAGAAGAAGTCCCCGTTATTGCATACGCTATACGATGGATTTTTCACTTTCGCTTTCGCGCCGAACACTGTTACCAAAGGTGGCGTACATGTCCGTGATGGCATGGATCTCAAGCGCCTGATGGTACACGTGGTGCTGGCCATGTCTTTGTGCTATGCTTTTGGCACTTACAACATCGGGCATCAGCATTTTCGCGCTTTAGGCGAATACACCAGCCTGCTTTCCGGTTTCCACCTCAAACTGTTTTATGGTCTGATTCAGATCATTCCGGTTTTTGTGGTCACCCACCTTGTTGGTTTGGGTATTGAATTCTACTATGCCGCCCGCAAAGGCCATGGCATTGAGGAAGGCTTCCTGGTAACGGGCGCTTTGATTCCACTGATCATGCCGCCGGATATCCCGCTTTGGATTCTGGCTCTTGCAGTAGCATTTGCCGTAATCATCGGAAAAGAAGCTTTCGGTGGTACGGGCATGAACGTGCTCAACATCGCGCTGCTTGCCCGGGTATTCGTTTTCTTTGCTTATCCGACCACCATTTCCGGCGATTATGTCTGGGTTTCAGGTCTGACCGATTTCAAAGCAGGCAGCCTGGCTGATTATGGCTGGTGGCACCTTTCCTTTTCCAACACCTTATTTGAATGGTTTGGATGGGCCACCTTTGATCCGCAATCGGCTGTTGTAGACGGGTTTACCGGTGCTACGCCCCTGACCTTGGGATACAATGGTGGCTGGGAAGCCATTACGAAAGTATATGAACCGAGCCAGATGTTCTGGGGCGTGATCCCGGGTTCTGTGGGAGAAACCTGCAAGCCGGCCATCATTATCGGTGCTTTGTTTCTGATTGTCACAGGCGTAGCCAGCTGGCGCATCATGGTGTCCATGGTTATTGGTGCAGCGTTAACGGGTATGCTTTTCAATTCGTGGGAAGCGACCACATTCATGACTGTTCCATGGTACCATCAGCTGACCATCGGCAGCTTCCTGTTCGCCATGGCTTTCATGGCAACAGACCCGGTGACGGCATCTTCAACAAACAGGGGCAAATGGATATATGGTTTTCTGATAGGCGTCATCGGTTTGATCATCCGTGTTATGAACCCTGCTTATCCGGAAGGCTGGATGCTGGCAATCCTGTTTATGAATGTTTTTGCGCCGACGATCGACCATTTTGTCGTTGAAGGTAATATTTCAAGGAGGTTGAAGCGGGCTAAAAAGCTGGCTTAAACCCGGATTGATTCACTTTACAGAAAGCTATCATTATGTTTAGCAACAGTTATATCATCCGCTTTGTACTCGTCATGTGCGTGGTCGTTGCCGTCGTACTGGCATTTATGTCCAGCGGACTGAGCGAAATACACAGCAAAAATGAAGCTGTGTTCAACAAACGCGCCATTCTTACTTCCATCAAAAAGTACCTTCCCAAGCCATTGGAAAGTATGTCTGATACTGAAGTTGAAGCGCTGTTCAAAGAAAAAATCAAGCAAACGGTTGTAAAAGTCGACGGCAGCGAAGTGGATGGCATGATGGCAGAGAGCTTAGATATGGCCAAGGAAAAGAAAAAGCCGGAAGCAGAACGGAATTTTCCTTTGTTTACTTATACGGCTGACGATGGCAAATCTTATTTCATTCTTGCTGTGCGCGGAAGCGGGCTCTGGGATGAAATTTGGGGCAATATCGCACTGGAGTCTGATTTCAATACCATTGCCGGAACTTCGTTCGACCACAAAGGCGAAACACCGGGTTTGGGTGCTGAAATCAAAGATAATCCGGCATTCCCGGCCCAGTTTGTAGGTAAAAAATTATTCGACGAGTCCGGCGCTTTTGTTTCCATAAAAGTAGTCAAAGGTGGTGTTTCCGAAGGATTGCACGATGTTGACGCCATTTCCGGAGCGACCATCACCAGTGTAGGTGTGGAGGAAATGCTCAAACGCGGCCTGGGCTACTATCAGAATTACCTGAACAAGCTCAAAACAGCCGGCTAATAAGCATCGCCTGGTTTCTTTTTCAGGAACCTCGCGTGTATCATCTAATATCTCAAATCTAACGTCTAATAAAATGGCAGAGGTAAAAGAACCCGTAGTAAAACAGGATCAGGAATCCTGGTGGAGTAAGAAAGAAAAGAAACTGGTCGTAGACCCGCTTTTCGACAACAACCCCATTACGGTACAGGTATTGGGCGTATGTTCGGCTTTAGCCGTTACAACGCTGACGTTCAAAGCCTTCATCATGGCTGTCTCTGTGACGCTGGTGACCGCCTTTTCCAATTTGTTCACTTCCATGCTGCGCAACTACATCCCCTTCCAGGTCAGGATGATTGCACAATTGGTCATCATTGCCTTTTTGGTAACGGTGGTTGAGCTTACGCTGAAAGCGGCGCAGTACCCGATGTGGAAAGAATTGTCGGTTTTCATCGGCCTCATCATCACGAACTGTATTGTTATGGGTCGTCTGGAAGCTTATGCCATGGCCAACAAGCCCTGGAAATCTTTCCTGGACGGCATTGGCAACGGACTTGGATACGGTGCTGTTTTGATTGCGCTGGGCATCGTTCGCGAGATTTTCGGTAAAGGAACCCTGCTTGCGGGCAGTCCTTTCGAAATAAAAATTATCGGCCCATCGGCTGAATATCTGCTCAATTCCCAGAATGCCTGGCTGAGCTGGTACGCGCCCAACAACCTGATGGTATTGCCTGCTTCCGCGCTTTTCCTGATTGGCATCATCATCTGGATTCAGCGCTCTGTACAGCCGAAACTCGTTGACGTATCCTAAATCGTGCATAGAGAACACCGTGCTTGTTGTTTAAACCAATAATTCTGGACGTTAAAAACGCCAAATCATGGAATTTCTAAACGTATTTCTGAAATCCGCTTTTATCGAAAACATGGTACTGTCCTACTTCCTGGGTATGTGCTCTTTTCTCGCGGTTTCCAAATCTGTAAAAACAGCCATTGGCCTGGGTGCAGCGGTCATTTTCGTTTTGGCCATCACCATGCCCATCAACTGGCTGATCAACGAATACCTGCTTGGACCTAATGGCATATTTGCCATGGACCTTACTTTCCTCCGCTTCATTTTGTTCATTGCTGTAATTGCAGCCATGGTACAATTGGTGGAAATGATCGTGGAGAAATATTCGCCTTCGCTATACAATGCTCTTGGAATTTTCCTTCCGCTGATCACAGTGAACTGCGCCATTCTCGGAGGTTCGCTGTTTATGATTTCGCGTGAATACAACCTTACGCAATCTATTGCGTTCGGTTTAGGAGGCGGATTTGGCTGGTTCCTGGCTATTGTAGCGTTGGCAGCCATTCGCGAAAAGATCCGCTATTCCAACGTGCCGGCGCCGTTGCGCGGCCTTGGTATGGCTTTCATCCTGACAGGACTTATGGGCCTGGCCTTCATGAGCATCATGGGTATTGACCCGGCGGTGTACATGAAATTGAAATAAGCTTTAAGCGTAGAACAATCTAAACAGCATTGAAAATGATATTGCTTTTTGAGATCGGATTGGTGCTTTGGGGAACGGTAGCATTCAGCGCAGTAATTCTGAGCCTTGCGGTGTTGCTGATCTATGCCAAGAAAAAATTAGTGCCACAGGGTGATGTCAAGATCATCGTCAACGGAGACACAGAGAATCCACTGCTGGTTCAACCCGGATCTTCATTGTTGTCGGCTTTAGCCGGCAAAAACGTTTACCTGCCTTCTGCCTGTGGTGGTGGCGGCACCTGTGCCATGTGCGAGTGCCACGTTGATGCCGGTGGCGGCGATCCTCTGCCGACTGAAATGAACCACCTCACGCGCAAGGAAGCAGCTGAACACAAACGCCTGGCCTGCCAGGTCAAGGTGCGCCAGGATATGGAAATCCGTGTACCGGAAGAAGTCTTCGGCATCAAAAAGTGGGAATGCGAAGTAGTTTCCAACTACAACGTGGCTTCGTTCATCAAAGAGTTTGTGGTGCGTTTGCCGGAAGGCGAAAGCCTCGACTTTCAATCAGGCGGCTATGTCCAAATTGATGTGCCCGTTATTACGGTCGATTTCAAAAAAATGGACATTACGGCCCATCCTGAGCACCACGATGATCCTGAAAAATTCCGCAGCGAGTGGGATAAATTCAAACTTTGGGATCTGAAAATGGTCAACGAAGAAGAGCAATTCCGTGCTTATTCAATGGCCAACCACCCTGCTGAAGGCAATATCGTGATGTTGAACATCCGCATCGCTACGCCACCATGGGATAAAAATGCCAACAACTGGATGGCTGTAAATCCCGGCGTTTGCTCTTCTTATGTGTTTGGCTGTAAACCTGGCGATAAAGTAACCATCTCCGGCCCTTATGGTGAATTCTTCATCAAGCCTACAAAAAAGGAAATGGTATACGTGGGCGGTGGCGCCGGTATGGCTCCCCTGCGCTCGCACCTGTTTCACCTGTTCCACACCTTGAAAACGACGGACCGCAAGGTGTCTTTCTGGTATGGAGGCCGTACGCGTCGCGAGTTGTTCTATGTGGAGCAATTCCGTGAAATTGAGCGCCAGTTCCCTAATTTCAAATTCTACATCGCACTCGATAATCCGCTGCCGGAAGACAACTGGCAGGTCAAAGAAAACATGGACGCACCGGGAGACGGGTTCAAGGGTTTCATCATGCCTGTTTTGTACAATGAATATCTGAAGAATCATCCGGAGCCGGAAGAAATCGAATACTACTTCTGCGGTCCGCCGCTGATGAACGCTTCCGTACTCAAGTCGCTGGATGAACTGGGTGTTCCGGAAGAGAACATTGCATTTGACGATTTTGGCGGATAATTTTCGCTGAGAACTATATCATAAAAATGGCGGCGGTGAGGATTCATCGCCGCCGTTTTTGTATGGATTTGGTCCATCCTCTAATAAACGCTGTCATTGGAACCTGTAACGCTCCCGATTATTTCCAGAATTGCTACTCCTCCCAGCCTCTACAGCGCCATCCGTCGTGTAGAAGAAAAACACCCTTTTCTTCGCGATCGGGCCTGGCTCAACGACGACCTTGAAGCAAAATTGACCGAATTGAGCGGTGCATTGGCAACCGGAAGCTTTCAAGCACAGCAGGTCTCCTTCTTTTACGCCATGAACGACAAGCCCTTGCGTTGCGCCAGTCTGGATTGCCGGACCTGGATTGCACACGAAGCAATTTATGGCGTACTCACGGATTATTTTACAGACAAATGGGTGGAGGATTGTACCTTTCAACCCAATCAGGCAGAACATCTGCTTACACGCTGCCGGGAATGGAAGCAGCGCAGAGCATGGGTGGCAGGGGCTGATATTCGCCGCTTTTTTGATTCTGTACAACACAAGATATTGCTGGACGCACTGACCCCGGAAGTCCCCTGCCCGGTGACGCTCCGCTTGATTGCAGGCTTTCTGGAGGCATTCGACCGGGCAAGTTTTGAATTCACCGCCATTGAGCCCAACCATGTTCATCAGCCCGGCAAAGGACTTCCTGCCGGCGTTGAACTGGTTTATCTCCTCGTGCACCTCCTCCTCAAACCGATAGACCTCAAGATGAAAACACTCAGTTCGGGCCATTATGGCCGTTACCTCGATGACTTCCTGTTTTTTACGGACGATCCTGATACTTTGTATGCTGCTGCCCACGAACTAGAATCTACGCTCAGCTTGCTTGGGCTGGAATTGAATCCCTCAAAAACATTTTTCCAGTCATGCGCAGTGCCCATTCATTTTTTGCGTAGTACGATCTGAGACGAACAAAGCAGAACAGGATCATCTTGACCCAATCTGCCTCAAAATTTGTGAATCCGTAATTTTATCGTCGTCGGCCAACAGGAAAGCTTTGCTCAAAATGAGCATGAGGGTGTGGTCTCCGCCTTCAAAAGGCAGCCAGATTTGTTTTTCAACTTTCGGATCACTGTTTTGTACGATACACAGATATTGATCATTGGGCAACATAAGAATGTTCCCGCTGCCAAGGTTGATTTTATAAGATCGGCGCTTTCCTGCAACGTGCAGGTAGTTGCCTTCCAGCTTACATTGTTTTGCGATTTTCGTCATGGGCAAGAGCCTTTCCAGCAGGTCTTTCCTGATATCGGAAATGGAAGTTTTCGATTTTTCACCAAATGAAACCTCCTTCCAGTAGCTTAAGAGGTCGCCGGTATGTTTTTGGTCAAAATAGGGATCAATACCGATATTGCTCACCGCCACAAAAAGATCCACATCCCGCATAATTTCGCTAAAAATGGCCGGTGGAACCGATGTCAGCGCCATGTTGGGAAGTCCATATAAGTGGCTTTGCTTCGTGTCGGCCTTCCATTCTTTAAAGCACAGCGACTGGGTAGTACATTCGCCATAAAGAACCTGCCCAAGAATGCCAAGTTCCGCAACAATGCCTGCTTCCGGGAGTTTGCGCAATGGCGCCTGATCGTAGGACATGATCCACGACCGCGTTTTGCCGAGGCTGTAAAGGGTATTGCCCTGAAGTCTATGCCCGGCAAATCGGTTGGAATGATCAAAAGTAACCTCCTCCGCGGGCGTCAACAGGTAAACTTCCCGGAAAGCCTGTTTAAAAGGCTGGACGATCTGCCGGTCAAAAAGTCGGTTGCGCCAGTCGACAACGGCCTTTACTGAACCAGCAAGTGCAGGATGCCAGAGCCTGATGACCGCATCAGATGGTATTACAATTGCCTTGCCCTGACTGTCAACAAAATTGTCTTCTTCAGGCATAAAAGAAATAGGCCCCGCTTCATCTTCAAACTGCCAAATGAGCTTTTTAACTACCCTACCCATCAGCTCATGAAAAAGGAAGCATTCCTGCCACAGGGAAAACGACCAGCTTCGCGCTTCCAGCCAACTATTCTCCAGTCGTTGCGTTTGCGCTTGTAAGGTTTCTTCAATGTTTTTGGCAGCAGCTTTCACCGCTTGCAGCTCTCCGGGATAATCGCGGCGCAATTCAGCAGGCACAGAAGCAATGGCTTTTCCTTTATCATTGAGCCAGCTTAGTTTCACTTTCATGCCTTCGAGGCGAATGACAGCTTCGTAGTCGCCTATGGGTATTTTCTTTTGTCCGTCAATTAACTCATGGTCAGGTATCACCCGATCCTGAAGTTCCGATTCCGGGTATAACTTGAGCAGCGCGGTGAATTTTTTCATGGCCGAGGCGATGGCCCTTAAATAAACCGGATATTTCGCTTTTGCTTTCAGGTTGCTAAGCGTGCCGAATGCCTGTACGCTTCCAATTGACGAGAGCCCTTCGAGCGCGAGATTGCCGGTTTTGGCGTTCAGGGGGCCGCCGGTTATTTTGGTATAGGCCCGGTTGGCTACCTTCTGCAACAGGAAAAGCTGGCCATTGTCCGGATGCAGACGACAAAACCAGGTGAGTCCGCGCAGTCCGCATACTTTTTCATCGTCAGAAAACCATTCTTCACTTTTGATGAGGTTATCGATCAGCAGCGCCAGTCCGGAACAGAACTGTTCCGGCGACAACTTGTCGGCCAATGTCCGGGCCTCTTTCTGCCAAACAGCAGGCGGTTTACCCTCAAAAGGAAACCGCAGGGCGTGGTGCAATAGCTTTGTCCAGGCCTCCAAAGGTTGCAGTTTGACGAGTTGTTCGCGAATGGCAGCAAACTTTGGATCAGTGTTCAGGTCAATGGTATCTTCATCGGGGCGGTCTTTCATTTGCCCGAGTTCGTTGGTATTTTTCAGAAAAACGGGAACCTCATTGGGGCTTTTCGCAAAACCGGCCAGGTGCTGCGCCAGTATATTGTCTTTGTATTGTGAAAAAGTAGCGCCATTGACTAAGGTAACCACTGTCAGCGGGTTGTAGGGATTTTGGGAGGCCGGGCTAAAGTAGGTCATGTTCATGACGACCAGTTGATAAGGAATGCCCTTCTCAAAAAGCAGCGTATTCAAATCCGGCAGGCACCCGACCCCGAAGCCATGGCCGGTGTGTATGTCATATTGCTCCCCGCACAGTAAAAACCGTACCCGGTACATTTTCTCAACCCGGTAAATTTTGATGATGTCGATGTCTGCAACCTCCCGGATTAACTGGAACAGGGGCCGTATCTGGTCGGGGTGCATGCCGTGATAAGGACTGTGGTTGGTCGGAATGGAAATCGGGTGAAACCCGCTCATCAGCAGGGCTTCCAGGGTAAGCTCCCAGGGTGACGCCTGCAAGCGGGCCATTGTTTCCTTGCGGAGCAATTGCTCCAACCCGGGAATGGTTCTTTGGTACGACTTTTCAACATGATAAAAGTCCCAGATGGCTTCATAAACCGCCGTGGAAAGGTTGCCCTGCGCAGCCGTCATTTCTAAAAAAGTAAGTAATCCTTTTGGTAAGGGCACTTTATCATTGGATTGGGCCTGGTACTGCAGGAATCGCATAACATTGGATTCTGTCCAGACGATCTGATGGATAAAGTGATTCAATAAGGCATCAAATTTGTCTTTTCTGTTGTCAAGAAGGCTGACAATGGTTGGCGAAAGGATCAGAAGATCCATGCAAGCTTCGGATTCCAGGGCCTCAAGCTGCCGGTAAACCTGAAATTCTTCGAAGGGATAGGCAGTATACACCGGCCAGGGATGAGTTTCGCTCAGAATGCGCAATTCTTCAGCAATGGCACGTAACAACTCCATGTTGTGGTGGAGCCGCCCGCCAAACGACGCCTCCGATTCCGTTTCAATGTGCTGAAACAGCCAATCCCGTTCCTCAGCGCTCAAATCGAGGCGCCGCAACATCTGTATGGAAAAGCTTATGGCACTGGTAAGCCTGCCTTTTTTCAAAAGCCCGGTTATCATCAACAGAAATACCTCCCGTCGGTGATCTTCGGGTATCTTTTGAATGACGCCGTCCAGATAGTTAAATATTTGCCCCGTGCGATATGCGAGTAATAAGGGAAAAAACCGAAACAACAAGCGCTTGTTGCCCTCCAGCCAACCCCGCCCGGCCAGTTCTTTACTCCATTCCGCATAATAACTTTCTGTAGGCGTATTCAGGGGAGACGCATCAATCAGTTTCTGAAATTCGCTTCCTGAAAACTGGAAGATCCACGCGGGCTTGCCAATCCAATCGCGCAGCCATCCCATGATTGACGTGACGTAATAGTTTCCATATTGATAAGATTGAAGAGTGCCTTGTAGCCGGGCGAAGTGCCCTACGAGTGGGTTTTCAGGCTTGGAAAGCAGTCCAAGAATGCCTTTTTTGTCTTTGGCAGGTTCATCAGCAGTTTGGCCATGGAGAATATCTTTCCAGACCTCCGGAAGGGTAGCATGCATAGAGAAAGCTTGGTTTAATTGTTGGTATTATCCGCCCACTAAGGGCATCAGCCGGATGAAGTGTACTTCCGTTTGGTCGGTCAGCACCAGTTCTTCGCCAAGCTCGGTCTTTTGTTCACCATTGACCAGCACAAAAAAGGCATTTTTTTGAAATCCTGCCAGAGCGTCATACACGGCTTTTTCAGCGTCCAATTGCATTTTCAAATCCTTTCTCCTGTAGCTATGCTGATTGAGTGTTTGTTCAGTTGCCGTCAGATAATAGCCTGAGGCTATTTTTTCATCCAGATCTGCACGGAGGGCATGGACTTTTGCTTTGACTTTTGCTTCGATCAATTTGGCTAAAGTCAGGTTTTCGGAAGGCATCGAAACGGCAAGATTATGAATGTCTCTGGAGCCGAAAACTTCTTCTTTAATGGTAAGGGTAAACGCCATTGTTTTTGTGGTGTTTTGTACAATAGCAAATATATACGATTTGTTTTTAAAATCATTTTTAATACAAACATTTTTTGTTTTAATTGCAATTTACCATCCTGGGGAATGGTTTCCCGCTACTATCGGCAAGTTGGGGAACTACTGGTACTAAATCGCTAAATTATCCCTACTTTAGCCCGAATAAAACCGGATTTGACATGAAAAACATCCTCCTTTGCTTGTGTTTTGTTGTTTTTGCAACCTTTTCTCTGGCGCAAACAGCACAGCGCCGTCCGATGACCATCATTGACTATCTCAATATCCCATCGGTTTCCAATCCGAAATTATCGCCGCAAGGCAAGCAATTCGTTTACGTCCTTGCAGAAAGCAACTGGACGGAAAACAAACAAATCAGCCACATCTGGCGTGCTGATATTGACGGCGCCAACGCCCTGCAAATGACGAATGGCAAAGAAGGGGAAAACAATCCGCGCTGGTCGCCCGACGGCAAAACGATCGCCTTCGTGGCTTCCCGTGGCGAAAAAGCCAAACCTCAAATCTACCTGCTGAACAATGCGGGCGGTGAAGCCATTCAACTGACAAAACAAGATGCCGGCATTACCAACTTTACCTGGTCGCCTGACGGCAAAAGCATCTGGTTTACTGCGCCGGAGCCGGATACGGACGAAGAAAAAAAGCGAAAAGAAAAGAAAGACGACGTGTTTGCCTACGATGAAAATTTCAAGCAACGTCACCTTTGGCGCATTGACCTCGCCGGCAAAAAAGCAACCCGCATCACTGAGGGCGACTATTCCGTGCAAAGCTTTGAACTGAATGAAAAAGGCGATAAAATCCTTTTTTCTAAAGGAATTTCCCCGTTATTCGGCGATGCTTACCTCAACGAAGTCTGGGTGATGGATGCCGATGGCGCCAATGCCCGGCAGTTGACCAATAATGCTGTGACGGAGGACAACCTTCGCTTTGCCCCCAACGGCGGCCAGGCGATTTTTTTATGCGGGTGCAATCCTGAATTTGAATCTTATTACAACGACAAACTTTATATGGTACCCCTCGACGGCAGTCGCCCCCCTACCCTTGCACTGCCCGATTTTCCTTATGAAATTAGTAGAGCCGAGTGGTCTGCCGACGGCAAATCCATTTTCCTGCTGACAAATATGGGGCTGGAAGTGCAGCTTTGGCAGTTTGATACGGCTACAAAAAAGACCAGTCAAATCACCCGGGGAGCGCATGCCCTTGGCGGCTGGGATTTTGATCCGAAATTAAATCTGCACCTGGTTACCCTTGGCAATTCGGTAAGTCCGGGTGATGTACACTTGTTGCGCGGTGGCGTTCTCAGCCAGCTTACCCGCCACTTCAACTACCTGCAAGACACCTTCCTGTTGCCCCGCCAGGAACGCGTGGTGTGGAAAGGCGAAGACGGCGTTGAAGTAGAGGGCTTGTTGAGTTATCCCCTCAACTACGAAGCCGGCAAACGCTATCCTCTCGTGACGCAAACCCACGGCGGACCTGCTGCCGCCGACCACTATGGTCTGGGCACCGGCCCAACCCGTTACCATCCCGTGCTTGCGGCCAATGGATATGCCATTTTCTTGCCCAACTACCGCGGCAGTACCGGCTATGGCGACGCCTTCCTGCGCGATATGGTAGGGGGCTATTTCCGCCAGTCTCATTTAGACGTGATGGCTGGAATAGACCACCTCATTGCGAAAGGCATCGCCGATCCGGACCGCCTCGTTAAGATGGGCTGGAGTGCCGGTGGCCACATGACCAACAAACTCATCACTTTTACCAACCGATTTAAAGCAGCTTCTTCAGGCGCCGGCGCCGTCAACTGGATCGGCATGTACGCCCAAAGTGACGTTCGCACTTACCGTACCCCATGGTTTGGAGGCACCCCCTGGCAGGAAGATGCCCCCATTGATGCCTACTGGAACAATTCTCCGCTCAAGGATATTTCGAAAGTAAAAACGCCGACACTGGTGTTCGTTGGAGAGCAGGATGTTCGGGTACCGCTTCCGCAATCCGTCGAACTGTATCGCGCCCTGAAAAGTCTGAATGTGCCCACGCACCTCTATGTTGCGCCCAGAGAGCCACACGGTTGGGGTGAATTAAGGCACAGGCTGCACAAGATCAATAAAGAACTTGCCTGGTTTGCGAAATATGCGCTGGACAAGGATTTTGAAGAGGAAAAAGCAACGGATTGAAGTCTCAATCAACTACAGGAGTCGTGCGAATCAGAGGCTAATTTGTGCAGATATTCCAGACTTTTCGTTTGTCTCATGAAGGAAGAACATGGCGTTTTTACGACTTACTCCGCGAGACTCCGCGTAAGCTCCGCGAGACTCCGCGACATAGTGTGGCACAGAGTTCCACGGAGTGAACGCGGAGTTCCACGGAGTAGCTACAGCGTCACATAAAGCGCTTAACCTCTTCTCCTCTCCAACAAAATCATCATCATCAGCCCCAAAACGATGCGCTCTTCTTCACCGGCTTCAAAGGAACTGAGTTTGGTGACAGAAAACCTCCTGCCAATGAAAGAAGCTTCTTTTTTCAGTCGAACGACCTGGGTTCCGTTCGGGCGGCTTACGATATAAGAGGGATTGAACAGGTAACCCGAAAGCATGGAAATCAAGGGAATTTCACGCAACAGGGCATCTCCAACTTTCACCCAGGCATTTTCTTCGCGCACCACGAGGTCGGGTTTCTGGTTTTCATCAAAAATTTCGTAGTGTGCTTTCCACATAGATGCCCAGCCTTTACGGGCGATACGCCCCACTTCTTTATCCATGTTATTGGTAAAAGTGTAGGTGGCGGAAAAATCGATCCACTTGTTGGCTTTGATGGTGTAATTCAATGTGGATTTGGCTTCGTTGTTGAAGACCTGTACTTCATCGACCAGCTTAAGGAGTTTTTGGCGTACATAAGCCAGTGTTTGGCCTCTGGCATCTTTGGCAATGAAGTCGTTGGAAATGGTAGAGATCCTGAACGTCAGTTCAAGAGGGAATTGCAGGTTTGTCATTTGGTTTAATGTTTAATGAAGGAATATCAGCTAAGACGTCATTTGATAATAAATATTATAAGGATTTGTAATTTTTTTTCGCCTGGCAGGTATCTGCGGTGATGGTCGGGAGCCAAAAATTTGCATCAAACCCAAATTCCGTTTAATGCCCGTATTTGACAATTGGAATTGACAAATTTGGATTATTTTGCCGAAGCATTCAAAACCAACATTTTCCAAACAAGGAACGGTCAAAACACCACACCATGGCAACTACATCCATCGCCAATCCTGCAATTTCAACAAGATTAGCCTCTCTTGATGCCCTTAGGGGCTTCGATATGTTCTGGATTATTGGCGCCGATGAATTGTTTTACGACCTTGCGAAAGTGTCAGACAATTCTTTTGTCCAATTTATGGCGACCCAGCTCAACCACCCGGCATGGCATGGGTTCTCGGCCTATGATGTCATTTTCCCCTTGTTTCTGTTCATTGCCGGAGTGGCAACGCCTTATTCAACAGGGCGGGAACTGGAGAAAGGAACCCCAAAGCAGAAGCTGCTGCTTCGCATCATTAAGCGGGGCTTGCTCCTGGTGCTGCTTGGGGTTATCTACAACAATGGCCTCAATTTAATGCCGCTGGAAAAGATCCGTTTTGCGAGTGTGCTGGGCCGAATCGGACTTGCCTGGATGTTTGCCAACATCATTTATTTGTACGCAGGGAAAAAGTCACAAATCGCGTGGTTCGGCGGATTGCTGATTGGCTATTGGCTGATCTTATTATTCAATGCGGCGCCGGGGTTCGAAGCCGGGGACCTTACGATGGAAGGCAATTTTGCTTCTTATATGGACCGGCTGCTGTTGCCCGGACATCTGTATCTGGACATCCACGACCCGGAAGGTTTTTTCTCCACCATTCCTGCCATCAGCACCGGCCTACTGGGCATCCTGACGGGTGGATTTATTAAAAACCATACGCTGGAACCGCGTAAAAAAGCGGCTGCTCTTTTCGTTACAGGGATCATACTCATCCTGCTCGCACAGTTATGGAATCTCGTGTTCCCCATCAATAAAAACCTGTGGACCAGCTCTTTCATGCTCCAGACAGGCGGTATCAGCTTAATCCTATTGTCTGTTTTTTACTATGTTATTGACGTTTTGGGGCATCAAAAGTGGGCTTTCTTTTTCCGCATCATCGGACTGAATTCCATTTTGATCTATATGTCGGTGGTGTTTATTGACTGGGAATTCAGCTCAAAAGCTTTCTTCGGCTGGTTGTCGCAACTGGTGGGCACGCCATATGGGGTTGCCATTATCATTTTGGGCATCATGGCGCTGAAATGGCTGTTTCTGTATTTCATGTATAAGAAAAAGGTGTTTTTGAAGGTTTGAAAAAGTGGACATACAATATGCTTTTGCAAGTGTAATTTCATTTGCTGGTACAAGCCTGACCACAGCATTTCTGAATCCAGATGGGAAAATTGCAGTTGTAGTGATGAACCCAACCCGGGAAAAAATCAGCTATCGCCTGTGTTTTGGAGGGCAGGCGGCAGAAACGGTGAGTTTGCCGCATTTGATTGTGACAATGGTGATTTGAGATACCCTTCCAGCCTTGCCATAATATAGTCCCTCAATGCCTTGCCTGCATCCAGGGGGATGCTGGAAATGCTGATTTTACCGGATGCTGTGTGGACAATCACATCTGCCAGCCCGTAACGGCTTTCGATTATAGATTGCTGTACATCAACAGACTGCACCTTTTGCCACAACAAAAACGTATTCGAAAAAGTAAAAAACCCGGCTTGTGCCCACAAGCCTTCTTCACTCAGACCGTACTGCTTGCGGTGGAATACGTTAAGTTGCCACCAGAAAGTCAGAGGACTCCAAAGCAGCGTAAGCACCAGCCAGTACCAGCTAAAATCAACAGCCGTTTTGGTGGCCAGTCCAATCAACGGCAGTAAACCTATAAAGACCAGTCGCCGGTATAAATAATACCGGTGTGGCCGCAGCCATTTCCATAAGAATCCGCCTGACCCCGGGGTATAAGCTTCGCGAACCGCATCTATCTGTGCCGGATAACAGCCTGGAACCTGTATGATTTGTTTAGCATTCAGCTCATGGCCGGCAGCCTGATAAACCCGCAAATCATAAATTCCAAGCAAGTGCTGAAGTGGATTCGCACTCCAGTTCAGGAACTGTATTTTAGGTAAGTAGGTCGCCTGTTCCTGCCGTGTAAACAAACCTGCTTCCAGGCGGAAGCCTTCACCTGTTTGCACAAAGCGTAGCCCGAAAAAGCGCACCACCGTAAGTATCAAGGTTGCGAAAACCGAAATGATCAATACAAATACAGTGATCCAAAGAGCAAAAGTCCAGAAAAAATCGAGTGAAAGGTTCAGCTTGTCATTCAGATAATCGTAGACAGATTGACCGATTATGGGCTCTATGTCGTCTGCAAACCCCATAACCAAGCCAATGAGAATGCCCGTTGAACGCAGGTGGTTCTGGGTTAGCCCAATGCGGATGAGATCTCCGATTCCCAGTTTCAGCAAGGTCTTTTCCGGTGCACTTTCAGCGGGCGGCAGGCTTCCCTCGGCAGGCAGGGCCTGGTTATCCTTTTTCCAGGCGAGCAGGAATTCTCGCAATTCGCTCGCTTTTTGCCTGTTCAAAGCATTGATGCTGACTTCAGATCCTTTGGCGCCGCTGGTATCGATTTCTATGGCTACGACGCCAAAAACACGGTGCAAAAAGCTCTGGCTAAAGGTGATGGTTTGAATGTTATCCAATGGAATACTCAGGCGGCTCCGCACCAGTCCGCCCTTTTCAAGAACAAATTCATCGTCCTTCACATAAAAACGGGTACGAAAATAAATCAACAGGGACCGGGCAAGCGAGAACGCGCCAAGAACCAGTATTATCCATACCAACCATCGGTTTTGGCCCGGCTTTTGACGAAACAGAAAAATCAGAAGGATTGGCCATAACTGACTGATCAGGATTCGAATAAGTTTGATTAATATCAGCAGAACAGCAATAAGAGATTGACGGCTGGGTTCAAAATAGAATGGCGGCTTGCTGTTGGATTCAGTCATCTGCTCCGACTTTTTGAGCAATAAACTGCTTCATGCGCTCCGCATCGCCAAATTCGATATCCGAAATACTCATGTGCCCGCCCATCGTCCCGGCAGTGTATATCTTGATGGATCCAAGTCCAAGGTACCGGCCTACAGGGCCTTGTTTAATGACAACATGCTGAACCCGGGAATAAGGAACGGACAATTGAGAACGTCGCCAATAGCCCCGGATGTGGATGATGTCTTTTTCCCGAATGGCATAAGCTTCGCGATGGTATTGTTTATGCGTCAACCAATAGAAGTAAAGCGCCTGAAGTCCCCAGAAAGGGAAATACCCCCACCACCACCAGCTTTGTTTCAGCAGTCCGCTAACAAGCAGTATGCTTATTCCGGTCAGAAGTAAAAAGCCCTGAACAATGGCCCAGCCAATGAGGCGTAGCCGGAGCGCTTGCCGTGGCAATGCCTGAAAATGAACCTCTGCCAAAGTGGGCAGTTCGGCAACAGGAATTTGTGGGTTATTAAACAACATGCGACGAGACGAATTTGAGAAACCCTCACTTATCTTTGGCGCTGTTTTTGCACCATTGCAAATATGGCAATATTTTGCTGCACAGAAGCCCTTTCGGGCCTTTATCAGCGTATGCAATACCTTCACAACTATGGACAGTTCTGCCCTTTTATACAAAACTGAAGCAGAAATCAACCACTTATTCGAGCGTTTCCAGGCCCTTACTCTGGAAAAAGAAGCATGGACCCACGCGGCCCACCTGACCACGGGGCTTTGTTTTCTGAAACAATATGAGCTATACGAAGCCACCTGCAGGATGAAATCGGGCATCATTGCATACAACCTTTCTGTTGGCGGGGAAAATACAGGAAGCGGCGGTTACCACGAAACGATGACCATTTTCTGGATGGAAGTGCTGCATTTTTACCTCTCCGAATTTCCGGAATATTCTCTGCTGGAGCTGTGTAACGGATTTTTACAATCCCCTTTGGCGGATAAAAAGCTGCCACTGTATTTCTACGACTCAGAAAAGTTGATGAGCCCGTTCTACCGGTCTAGGTTTGTGGCGCCGGATTTGAAAATGTTGAACGGGGAGGAACTGAGGGGGTATTTGAACAGAGCACTTTAGCCCTAATGTTTTCGCCCCATCCGGCAGTAACCAGACAGGGCGAGACACTTTTACACTCTAATCACTAAAACAAAGTAGGGTATTCAGTAGAGATACCTGACTGCGGTCAGTTGCTGACGACGCTTTTAAACAAACAACATGTGTGTCCCCACACCCGACCCCTGCTTGTAAAAATCGCCTACGGTAATCACACCATCCACATCTTCGTACAGGTCCTCTTTTTTGTAGTGGAACATGTCCATGGCCAATTTGCAGGCCCAGAGTTTGACCCCGGAAGCTTTCAGGATGTCGAGAAATTCATGTACATCAGGCATGTCAATACGTTCCATCTCCTTTTTCATCATGTGAGTTGCCAGGGCTTCCACCCCCGGTAGTCCGCCAAGCATGGTGGGCATGTGCATGGCCGGGTTGCCCACGGTGGCAATGTGCAAATGCTCCAGCTTTGTTTTGTGAATGGCTTCCAGTCCGAAAAAGGTAAAAAAGACTTCGGCTTCAATCCCTTCCATTCTGGCCCCGTTGGCGAGCACGAAGGCTGCGTACACATTTTCAAGTGTCGCTTTGGAGAGAATGATCATCATTTTTTTTATATCGCCATTTTGATCGTTCATGATGGTAGTTTTATGTTGGTTAAATACAACTGACAGGCTTTGGAATTCCGGCAATCTTAGAAGCCGTCTTCAGCGGCGCCGTTGGGAACAGCTGATAGAATTCCTTGATGTCCACCACATTGCTTTTCCCGATTTTGCGGATGCTGAGCGGCACATCGTTTTTGTATTCATTTTGCAGATAGGCAAGGACTTCCCAGTGCCGCTGCGTCAAATTAATACCGGCTTCTTCTGCCAATTCGGTTCCGACAGCCTGGTTCCATTGAGAAAAATCAGTGAGGTAACCTTCTTCGTTTACCTGAACGGTTGACCCTGCAATTACTTTTTCCATTATGCATTCATTTATGGTTAATCAAATGTTTTACCAGCCTCTTGCATGGCTGACGATACGAAAGGAATGTGCGTTCCTTTCAGCAACATATTCCAGTAAATCCAACGAAAAGCCAGTTTACCCATGTGGTTGATGCGGCTTTCTTTCAGCAAGCGCAAAGGCCCGATACCGGGAAACGGGAAGGTTCCTTCTACCGGTTCGTGGGTATAGTTGAAATCTATCAGCAGCGCTTTCCCGTTCCCCGTTTCAATGAAACAGTTGGCATGACCGTCGAACTCTTCCTTTAATGGCTCTCCTGCGATGAAATGGAGGATGTTATCGGTCAGAATCTCTGCTTCAAAGTGGGCAACTGAACCTGCTTTGGAAGCCGCAATATCCGTGGCATCGCCCAGCACGAAAATATTGGGCCAGCCTTTGGATTGAAGCGTTGCTTTGTTGGTGGGAACAAAGTTGAGGTCATCCCCCATACCGGAGCGGGCAATCAACTCGTCTCCTTTATTGGTCGGCACAGTCACCAGCAGATCAAACGGGATGGTTCGTCCACCGTAGTCAACAATTGCTTTTTGCTCGTTGTCAACGCTTTCGATGGCGAAATCACTTTCAATTTTTATGTGCTTTTCTTCAAGCAGGTGTTCCAGAGCTGCTGTCGCTTTAGGTTTGGTAAACGCGCCGCTCAAAGGAGTTACAAAAGTGAGCTCTACCTTATCCCGCATGTTTTTGTGCTTGAAAAAGGAATCGGCCAGAAAGGCAAATTCCAGCGGAGCAACCGGGCATTTGATGGGCATTTCTGTAATGTGGACCACCAGTTTCCCGCCTTCCCATTCGCGCAGTTTATTGCGCAAAGCCAACGCGCCTTCAAAAGTATAAAAGTCGAATACGCTTTTTTGCCATTCCGCTCCCAGCATGCCTTCTGTCTCTTCCGGTGCAATTTTGCAGCCGGTTCCGATAATCAGGATATCGTAAGCCAGGCGATCGCCATTGGCCATAAGCACATATTGTTCCTTCGGCACAATCCGGTCAATGGATTCATTGATCAAATTAACCCCGTTCGGAAGAAAATTCTTGATGGGTTTCACAATATCCTCAGGGCTGTAAATATCAAATGGAAGAAACAGATAGCCGGGCTGATAATAGTGTTCTGTCCGCTCGTCGATGACATCTATTTCCCATTCGCCCGTGCCCAGACGATGGTGCAGGTGATTGGCCATCATGGTTCCGGCAGTTCCGGAACCCAGAATAATGATGCGTTTCATTTTTCAAAGTTTCAATGATCGAATGTTGTCCAGCCTTTCTTTGGTTTACTTTGATGCGCTTATTGTGGAGTATCCCCGCAATCAGCCATTTTCAAAGGGGGGGGTAGGCTGTATTGATACTCCAAATTAGGCCTAAACAACATCTTATTCAAAGTCGAAAATCTTTGAAAAAATGGATCAAAATCATTGCTTTTTTTAAAATTTTATTCCGACTGTTATTTTACAAATTTCATTACAGAAAAGCATGGGCGTTCAAACTAAAATAAGGATACAAAAGAAGTGACGGCACATTAATAATTTGTTAAAACAAAGGCCAATGCGTTGATTATAAACAAATTGGTTCTTTCTATAAGTTTTCAAAAACAGGACAGGCAATTACCTGAAAAATCGATATACTTGTAGCGTATTATTACGGACAGCATCAATCAAAACAGTATGAAATCCAAACACTACATCGCGGTTTTTTTCTGACGCTATGTGTTGCGTGTACCGTCAAAAATGGCAAATCTGCTGCTGAATCAGGACAAATGACCGATTCAACAAATATCATGGCCAAAGAAGGCGATGCCGGACTATTAACTGCCGGTAAGGATCTGAAAGAAAGGGGAGTATTAAAGCAGGCAGAAGACGCTGGCCAGGGAAGCCGGTCGAAGGCTTTTATGACGTGAGGACTGCGAACGTGATCACTTCCATTCAGCTGATTGCTGAATAGAGACTGGATAACACGGCTTATTCCGCCAGTTTACGCTCCAGCAAAGCCGTTGTTTTTTTCGGTTCAGCCCGTCCTTTTGAGCGGCGCATCATTTCGCCCATAAAAAAGCCCATCAGCCCTTTTTTACCTTTGCGGTAATCGGCAACTTTATCGGGAAAAGCAGCCAGTACTTCGTCAGCGAGGGTTTCCAGGAAAGTCTCATCGCTGCTTTGAATAAGCTGTAATTCGCCTGCAAGGGCGAGGGGCGATTGGTCTGGTCGTGCAATGAGGGCCGGCAGCAATCTTTGGTAGGCGATGGCAGCGCTGACTTTATCTTCGTCTATCAGTTGAATGAAAGCCGCCAGGGCTTGTGGAGCTACGGGAAACGCAGCCATTTCTTCACCGGTTTCTGCACACCAGGGCAGTAACTTATTGATTACCAGGTTAGCTGCCGCTTTTTTATTGGCGGTATGTTCGCAAAGTGCGCTGTAAAAAACAGCCGTATTTTTGTCTTCCGTCAACAATTGGGCATCGTATTCGGAAAGCCCGTAGGTAGCACTCATGAACAGGCTTTTCAGCTCCCGGGGCAGAGGCGGCATGCCTTTGCGGGTAGCATCCAAAAATGCTTCGCTCAATTCGACAGGCAGCAAGTCCGGTTCGGGGAAATAGCGATAATCGTGCGCATCTTCTTTATCCCGCAAAGGAGAGGTCGCACCGCTTACCGGATCAAATTGCAGCGTTTGTTGAGAAACGCGGCCTCCCGATTCCAGCAGGTCAATCTGCCTGCGCCGTTCAAATTCGATGGCTCGGCGTGCATAGCGCATCGAATTGAGGTTCTTGATCTCGCAGCGCTCGCCGAGTTTGGTGGCGCCCAGGCGGCGCACCGACACATTGCAATCGCAGCGCATGGACCCTTGCTCCATGTTGCCATCTGATACATCCAGGTAGCGTACCAACTGGCGCATATTCGTCATAAAAGCATCCACTTCCTCCGGTGAACGCAGGTCGGGTTCGGTTACAATTTCGAGCAGAGGAACTCCTGCGCGATTCAGATCCACCAGCGAGAAACGCGCGTCGGTGTCGTGAACGAGCTTGCCGGCATCTTCTTCCATGTGGATGTGGTGAATCCGCACTGCCTTTTTTTCACCAGCCACTTCAATTTCCAATGAGCCGCCAATACAAATTGGCTGGCGGTCCTGAGTAATTTGATAGCCTTTCGGCAAATCAGGGTAGAAATAATTCTTACGGTCAAACGCATTCCGCCGGTTGATCTCACAGCCCAGAGCCAGGCCGAGCCGCACAGCCAGCGCAACCTGCTGCCGGTTGAGTCGGGGCAGCGTGCCGGGATACGCTAAAGAAATTGGACTGATGTGCGTATTCGGGGCGCTGCCAAAACGCGCGTCGTCCCGGCAAAAGGCTTTGCTCTGCGTGTCCAGTTGCACGTGTACTTCCAGTCCAATGACGGTTTCGTATTGATCGTACATTTTGTTGAGTTTGCAGTTTTTTAGTGGGCAGTTTTCCAGTTGGCAGTTTGCAGTGGGCAGTATGGAGCGTGCAGTCTTTCAGTTGGCAATTAAGCAGTGTGGCAGTAATTAGGGTTTGTCCATTTAGTCTGTGTCTGCACTTTTGGGTTCGAGAGCAAGGCGCTCAACGGCCGTTGAGCGGAGTCGAAACGAATAACTGTTTTTTGGCTGAGCGTAACGCAGCTATCGGACTTAAAAGACAGGCACTAATTATTGCTTGCCCATTTAGTCGGGTGTCTGATCTTTAGGGTTCGAGGGCAAGGCTTGCGAAGGCCCCAAAAGCGGGAGTTTATTGGTATAAATGACCGATTTTGGGGCCGAGCATAACGCAGCTATCGAATCCTAAAGACAGACACTAAAACTCTGCGCTTCCCGGCGTCCGTGGAAAAGGAATAACATCCCGGATATTGCCCATTCCCGTTATGAAAAGCACCATGCGCTCGAATCCCAAACCGAAACCGGCGTGCGGCGCTCCGCCAAATTTGCGCAAATCCAGATACCACCAAAGCTCCGATTCGTGGATGTTCATCTCCCGCATCCGGTTGAGGAGTACATCATGACGCTCTTCGCGCTGTGAACCTCCGATGACCTCGCCGATGTATGGAAACAGCACGTCCATAGCCGCTACCGTTTTGCCATCTTCGTTACCGCGCATGTAAAAAGCCTTGATGTCTTTCGGGTAATCGCGCACAATAACAGGCTTTTGGAATTCCTTTTCCACAAGATAGCGCTCGTGTTCTGCCTGAAGGTCGCTGCCCCAAACCGGTTCGAATTGGAAACGGCCTTTTTTGAAATCTTTGGAATTGCGCAACAACTCCATGGCTTCGGTATAGGTAATGCGGGCAAAATCGTTATCGACTACAAAACGCAGCATCTGGATCAGGCCCATAGGACGGCGTTTGTCAGCCGGCAGATTTTTTTCTTCTTCCTGAATCCGTTTGTCCAGAAATTCCAGGTCATCCGGAAGGTTGGTCAGCACATAATTGATGAGGTACTTCACGAAATCTTCGGCAAGGTCCATGTTGTCGAAGATGTCATTAAACGCGACTTCGGGTTCGATCATCCAAAACTCAGCCAGGTGGCGTGAAGTGTTGGAGTTTTCAGCCCGGAATGTGGGTCCAAATGTGTATACTTTCCCAAGCGCCAATGCGCCAATTTCGGCTTGCAGCTGGCCGGAAACGGTTAGATTGGTTGCTTTTTCAAAAAAATCTTCTTTCCAGTTGATGCCGCCGTCTTCTGTTCTTGGAAGGTTTTCAGGATCGAGTGTAGAAACGCGGAACATTTCCCCGGCGCCTTCCGCATCACTGCCGGTAATGATCGGCGTGTGCATCCAGTAGTAGCCCTTGTCGCTGAAATATTTGTGAACCGCGTAAGCAATGGCATGGCGAATGCGAAAAACAGCGCTGAAGGTGTTGGTCCGCATGCGGAAATGAGCGTTCTCGCGCAAAAACTCCATCGTCTGGCGCTTCGGCTGTAATGGGTATTCGTCGGGATTGCTTTCTCCCAGTATTTCAATACTTTGCGCCGTTATTTCTACCGTCTGACCAGCGCCCTGACTTTCCACCAACATGCCGCTGACTTTAAGGCAGGCATGATATTTGATCCGACTCAGCAGATCTTCCGGAAATTTTTCAAAATCCACAACGATCTGCAAATCTTTCATGCCAGTACCGTCGTTAAGGGCAATGAAGCGGTTAGAGCGAAAGGCGCGAACCCAGCCCATGACCATGACGACTTCATTCAGTTTCGGTTGTGCCAGTATGCCGGCTATTTCTGAGCGTTTCATGATGCTGTTTAGACGTTAGATTTTAGATTTTAGATATCAGACAAAAGAGCCTTGAGATCTTAAAGGCGGCAAAGGTAGGGATATTTTGAAGATTTGATAATTTGGTGATTTGAAGATTTTGAATGATTGCTACCCTTCAACATTGGAAACTCCATATGCTGTTGTTCCCTTTTTTAGGAATTACGAATATAGAACAAGGAACGCCGAATGATGAAGTTGGCAGTATTGCTACCCTTCGACATTGGAAATTCGAAATGCTGCAGTTCTGCGGTTCCTTTTTTTAGAATTACGAATACTGAATAAGGAACACCGAATGTCGAAATTGGCAGTATTGCTTCACTTCAACATTGGAAATTCGAAATGCTGCAGTTCTGCGGTTCAATTACCATATCCTGAAGCAGGCTTAACCCCCCCTGATCACCCCGCGCGCTTTTCCATCCGCCTTTCCAAAATTAACCGATCTTTGCCCGCATGATGAAAGACACAAACCTGAAGGCGCTGCAACAAAATCTGCAACAACGTTACGACATAGAAGAATATGAACTACGCATTGCAGAAAAGGATTTTCAGTGGTTGCGCATTCTGAACACAGACCGGCTTTTTGATGATTTGCTGGCAAAGGATGCCGACGATCCGGATCTGGCAGATGAGCGCATGCCTTACTGGGCTGATTTGTGGCCTTCGGCGCTGGCGTTGTCGCAATACATCTTTAGAAATAAGGTGCTGGTATCGGGTAAAACTGTCCTGGAAGTTGGTTGCGGACTGGGTTTGTGCGGACTGGTTGCAGCAAGCAACGGGGCACAGGTTACTTTATCGGATTACCTCCCGGAACCATTACAGGTAGCCCGGTATTTGTGGCTTCTGAACCGCCATGAAGAACCGGAGATGCTCCAGTTAGACTGGCGTTATCCACCTGCAAACCTCCAATTTGAGGTATTACTGGCTTCTGATGTTTCCTACGAAATGCGCTCTCATGAGGCACTCGTCGGCGCCATGCGCCAATTGCTCAAGCCGGGTGGCCGCGTACTGCTTAGTGAACCAAGAAGGTCAACAGCTCAAGCCTTTTTCAAACTGCTGGCCCAGGAAGGTTTTTTGTGCGAAAGGAAAGAAGAGTTGGTGCGGCAGGGAAAAGGCATTGTGACAGTGGACGTTTACGAGATCAGGGTGTGAAAGAAAAACGGGGTTGTGTAAAGAGTCGAATTTGTTGAAATAGTTGAATTTGTTAAATTCGTTAAACACAGTATAACGATCATTATACGAATGTACGATTTCAACCAATTTAACCAATTCAACACTCTTTACACAACCCCGTCAGGAAATCAAGTTTTAACTTGCTGCTTATTTGTTGGGATTGGGGTTACTGGCGAATGAAAATCTTATTGCTTCACAAAACGCAAAGTCTTGACCTCGTTACCCGACTGGATGCGGGCGATGTACAAGCCCGATGCCCAGTCAGCAACATCAAATGTGCTCAGGTGTTTTCCGGAGGCCTGGCCTTCGCGGCGTGTGGTCATGATTTTTCCATCAGCGCTCAGAATCTCGATGTTCAGCTCACCCGTGCTGCGGGCCAGTTCCAACACTAAAGTCACTTGCGTAGAAGCCGGATTTGGCGATGCCGTGAAGCTTTCAATCAAAGCCGCTTCTGACGTTTTGTTGACGATGCTGTACTGCGGTGTGCCGCGGAAGCTGCCATCTTCAAAGTTGATGGTACTGCTGAATGAGCTGGTACAACCATCTGCTGTGGTGATCGTCAATGTGATCGTATAAACGCCGCTTTCAGCGTACTGATGGAAACCAAAAGGCTCAGTACTCGTGGAGCCGTCTCCGTAATCCCATTCGAATGCTACCGCATCGGGAGAAGAAAGATTCAGTAAAAATACCGTCAGCGAATCCTGGAAAATAAAGGGCAGATAGAGCGCCGTACAGGTATTCTCATACAGGATATTGTCGTCAGTTACCACGAGCATATACACGGTGTTTTCACAATTGGCGCTGCTAATGGTCAACGTGACAATATAAACACCTGCTGTCGCATAGGTATGGGTCGGATTTTGCTCGTCGCTGGTATTGCCGTCGCCGAAATTCCACAGCCAGGAAGTCGGATTCCCCAAAGAATAGTCCTGGAAATAGAAGGTAGCGAGGTCGCTGCTGTCCTGAGTAAAGTAGAACATGGCCTGGCAATCCGGACCTTCCCAGCCGCCGCCGTTTCCTATACAGATATGTTCGGTAGTTGTACTGGTACAGCTATCGGCAGTTACAATGGTCAACGTGACTTCATAAATACCATCCGCAGCATAGGTGTGGGCCGGATTTTGTTCTGTACTTGTAGCACCGTCGCCAAAAGTCCAGGACCACGATACGATGTCGCCATTACCGGAATAGCTGGCATCCGTGAACTGAACACTCAGGGCAATCGGATTGGGGAAATCGACAAAGAAATTGGCATAACAACCTTCGCCGTTGCCATTGCAATCTACGAACTGATCCGGGGTAAAGCCGGCGCATTCGGCATAACATGCGTTGATGAAATGCAACTCACTACCATCTGCAGCTATGACGCAAACAGGGTCATAAATGGCCGGACAAATACATTCCGTGCTGTCGCATGGCACAAACTGATCAGGAGTAAATCCGGCGCATTCGGCGAAGCAGGCATTGGTAAAGGTCAGTACCGGACCTGCAGGCGTTGCCTGTACACAAACCGGGTCATAGATCAGGAAGCAGTTGCAATCATTGCCACAGTCCACAAACTGATCGGGTGTATAGCCGGCACATTCTGCTTCGCAGGCGTTGGAGAAAGTGATCAATACAGAATCCAGGCCAATGCTGTCAATGCTTACATACACACAAACCGGATCGTAAATATCAGGACATACACAGTCGCCGCAATCGACAAACTGATCCGGGGTATAACCGGCACACTCTGCTAAGCAAGCATTATCAAATATGAGCGTTGGCCCCGTAGGCGATACCTGTACGCAGACCGGATCAAAAACGGTCGGGCAAATACAGCCTGTGCTGTCGCAATCAACAAACTGATCCTCAGTGTAGCCTTCGCATAATGCAAAGCAAAAATTATCAAATTGCCTGATGATGCCGTTTGGATCAATTACACAAACCGGGTCATAAAATTCAGGGCAGTCGCACTCATTAGCACAATCAACAAACTGTTCCGGAGAAAAACCCTGACATTCCGCTTCGCAGGAATTATTAAACGTAAGGATGATGGTATCCTGCCAAATATCATCGGTTACCGCAACACAAACCGGATCATAAACATCCGGACAAAGGCAGTCATCAGAACCGATATTGATCCACATCACGAAAGTCGAGGCGCAACTGTCGGCAGTAATGGTCAGCGTAACGAGGTAACCACCCAGGGTATCGTATTCATGAACCGGGTTTTGCTCCTCACTCGTGCTTCCGTCGCCAAAATCCCAGTGCCAGGACGTGATGTCGCTTTCGCTATACGACAGATCATGAAAGGTAAAGGACAAGTTGTTTGCAGGATTCGATTCTGCATAAAAAAAGGCATCGCAACCTTCCGGCGGTGGCGGTGGCAGGATATCCTGACACACATGGAAAGGCTCAACAGCATAGACCGCTGCACCTGGTACAAGCGTGACCGTTTCGACAATCAATTCGCCTGTGCAAAAGTCCAGTACGTCAACCGTTAATACGATCGTATTCGGCGACGGTACGGCCTGAATGGCAAAATCGCCATTGTCATCCGTCGCACCGCCAAACTCGATACCTTCTGCATTCGTTACCCAAACCGGGTATCCGGGAGCAGGCAGGGATTCCTGACTAAACAGCACAGAGCCTGTAATTTGCACAGGCGTGCCCTGTGCCTGAAGCCCTGCAACAATCAGCAGTGCAAAAAACATCCAGAGAAGTCGTTTTTTTGTGTTCATTGTTATTGTGTGTTTATTTGATTGTAGAATGGATTTTAGAATTTAGCATCGCGCTTAATCTTTTATCACCGGTTTCATGGCAATGCCTCTCGGCGTTTGTATCCTAAGCCAATAAGTACCTGACGGAAGCGCTTCAACATCTAGGCGAATATGCCGTTCAGAATGGGTGTTCTGTGTGACGGAAACGATCTGCCCCAGTTGGTTCCACAAAGTGAGGTTTTCGATTTTCTCTGTGCAAACAATGGTTATTTCATCTTCTACAGGATTGGGGAAAATGTCCACAGAAGCACTCAAAGGCGGAAGTACCGGACTGGGCAGTGCGTTGGGGTGATACACCATCAATTCGGCGGGTGTAGTGTAAACAGGAATCGATTCAAATGCGCTGCTCACCATCTGCACACTGTCTATGGTCAGGGTAAACTCAAGGCTGTCACCTGCAGGAATAAACCCTACCAGATCGCCTTCTATTACGATGGTCAATACACCAATTGGGCCAAAACCACTGACCGCATCGGGGCCAAAACGGCTCAGAGCCACATCGGATTGGATTTGCAAAGGATTCTCGGAAAAATTGGCAAAATAAAAGGCATTGCTGTCGGCATTTATCCAGCAATCGGATAAGTCAAGCGAAATGTCTCCGATAAGTTCAGGATGATTGCTGCGAATGGAAAAGGCAAGGCCATTGACATCTGTCGCTGGTATGTCTGCGCTTCCCAAAAGCAGAGGAATTTGGATTATCGAACCTGCCGTAATGGGTTCGGTAAGCGCTAGTGTATCAAACAGAAGCGGAGGATCCAGGCCCTGAAACCCCTCTTCAAACTCCAGAGGCCGTATTACATCATGCGTTTGTCCATAGTTGGCGCCAACCGACAGGATATCTGAGAAATCGACCACGCCATTCCCATTGGCATCGGAGTAAGCGTAATTGATGCCATCCGGAAAAGTATTTGTCCACAGAAGCGGGATGAATTGTGGAAAAAACTCTGTATCATTTATCAGGCGCATTGGACCAACCGTGCCGAAAGCATAACCGATGTACAAAAGGTCGTATTGATTTACCTCGCCATTGTCGTCGGCATCGCCGGGGTAAATGGTTTGTGCCGTGGAAAGCAACGCGCATCCAAGCAAGACCATCGTTATCAGAAAGATATTCAGCTTATTCATTAATAGTTGCACAGTTTTGATGGTGTAAAGTTAAGGGCAGTACAAGGCACCAGCAATTACATTTTTTGTAAGTTATCCAAAAAAAATTTACTTTTTTTGAGATTATAAAATCACAATTAATTGTATATCAATTGTATAATTGACCTTATTACAATATGAATATCCAGAAAATGTGTTTATTTGCATTGTACACGGACTCTATTTTGCATCATAAAAGACAAACACCGCATGGAAAACAGTAAGCTGTTGCAACTCATGAGCACTTTCGATACACCGATGTGGCGTGCTTTGCAGGAGTTCATCGCATCACCCTACTTCAACAAGGATCAGGATCTTGTCCGTCTTTGCCATTACCTGAAACAACAGGGTGCAAAAGCGTTTCCAAAAGGAAAGACAACCCGGCAGGCTGTTTTCGCAAGTGTGTATCCGGAAAAAATTTATGATGAAATGCAGTTGAACCGCCTGATGAGCCGCCTGCTGCAGCTGACAGAGCGCTTTATTTCCATCTGGCGGTACGAACAGCGGGGTGTGCTGCCCGACTGCCTTGCGCTGGAGTATTATGTGGAATCCCATTTAGACAAACTGTATCCTTTTGCTTATGAAAGAGTAAAGGCCAGGTTATCCGATCAGCCTTTGCGCAACAGCGACTTCTATTACCAGCAGTTTTTGTTGTCGGATATTGCCGAAAGGCACTTTTCAGCTCAAAATTTACGGCGCTACGACCACCAATTACAAGAGGTTTCCGATAATTTGGATATCTGGTTCATTGCGCAAAAACTTTACTACCTCTGTGCGATGCTAGACAGGGAAAAGATTTTGGCCACGCCTTATCAGCAAACCTTTCTGGAAGCACTTCACGATCACCTTGAAAAATACGATTACCAACACGTGCCTCCGGTAGCGATTTATACCCACTTGTTGATGGCCCTTTCCGGGAAAGATGACAGCGCCCATTTTCAATCTTTCAAAACGCTGGTATACAATTCGGATCAACATTTTTCAAAATCGGAGGTAAAGGATCTCTTTTACTTCGCCATCAATTTTTGCATCAATAAATTCCGGCAAGGGGGGAAAGAATACGCCGAAGACCTTATGGAATTATACGACCGCGGCCTGCAGAAAGGTGTGTTGCTGGAAGACGGACTGATCTCACCCTGGACTTACAAAAACATGGTAAAACTGGGGCTTGGATTGCGCCGTTTTGAATGGGTGGAACGCTTCATCACCGAATACAGCTTTAAATTGCCGGCCGATCAACGCGAAGATGCTTTCCATTTCAACCTGGCAGATCAGTTTTACCACAAAAAAGACTACCGCAGTGCCCTGTCCCACCTGAATCAGGTAGAATTCACCGACATCCATTACAGTTTGGGCGCCAAAACCATGCTGATTAAAATTTATTACGAGACCATGGAAACGGAGGCTTTCCTGTCTCTACTGTCGAGTTTCAATATATACTTGCGGCGCAACAAACTCATTTCTAAAGAAACAAAATCTGCATACCTTAATTTTACTACCATCCTTCAACAGATTCATGGCGCCGGCAAGGAAAAGCAAAAGGCCCTGGCGGAAAAAATCAAAAAAGCGCCGCAGCTGACGGATCGGAATTGGCTTTTGGAACAATTGAGTTAATAAGATCAACTCCTTATTCATTAAACGGGGACTTGCTCCTGGTATCGAAGACCGAAATTATGGTGATTTCATCTCCAGAAACATCATATACCAAAGCTAAATGGCGGGTAATTATACAACGTCGCAAGTGTTTAATGTTTTCTAAGGGAGGGCAATGAAACTTAAACAACCGGAGTCGTTCTAATAAAGCCTCCAGTTGTTCGTCCAGGTGCAAAGCCGTATTACTGGAATAGGCATAGGTTGACTGCAAAAATGCCAAATAGGCTTCTTCTGCTGAGTCCGTCCACCTAATTACAATCGCCATGGAGGATACTACAACTGATTGAGTATGGCGCGAACTTTGCCCCGCACATCCTCATTCGATTTGATGCGGCCATTTTTCAAATCTTCGAGGCCTTTTCGGATTTGAGCCTTTTCGGATTCGCTAATACCCGCTTCTTCTCCCTTTTCATTCCTTAGTGCCGAAAACAGCAAAGCAATCTGCTCTAAAACCTCAAGGTCATCCGTTTCTACTACCATCCGATGAAGATTATTCTTTATTTCAAGAGCCGTCATAGTCTTGGTTTTTAAAACACTAATTTACATCTTTTCCATCAAAAAAATAGCGTTACTCTCCAGGCTTACTCCCCGAATTCCGCAAGTTGGCAATTTTACGCAGCAAATCGAACCAGAAGGGCGCACCGAGAGAAACGGCCAATGCGGTGACCAGCCATCCGAGGACTTTTACCAGCCAGTCGTAACCGCTCATGGCATTCATTTCTATGTTTTTCCAGCCCAGTCCAAGAGGTGATTTGACACTCTCAATCTCTGTATTGACAAAAGATTTGAGCTGGTCATAAGTCTCCAGAAACTCCGGATCAACCTGTTGGAGGGCTACGGTATCATTTTTGGCGACAAATTCATCGGCCAGGGCTACCACAGTTTGCAAAGCGGCAGGATCGGATTCCAGGCGTTCATAAAGAGCTAAAGTGTCGGCATTAAACACGATTGCAATGGCCAGTCCTACCCCGATCAGAATTTTATGCGCCATGCGCTTGTACCAGCCCGAAGCGCGGTCCATCACATCGTTGTACCAATTTTTCACCTTATCGCGGAAGACATCAGCTTTGCCTTCCGATTCGTGGAGGAACTGGTTCAGTACATTTTTCAGGTCTTCATCGGGCAGTTTTTCAATTTTCTCCTCTATTGTGCTGAAATCACCGCCCTGAAACAGCACTTCAAACAAGATGCTCTGGAAAGCTTCAGCGCTCATGTAAGACGGATTGGCCCGACTCTTACCATAGCGCTCCGACAACTGGCGAAACAGGGAATTGTTCTTAAAGGCAGTTAATACCTTTTCATCTACATCCGTACCTGCCAGCATGTTGCGCAGGGCTGCCTCCAGATTTTTGCCGCGCAGGCTCAAAATAGAAGCCAGTAATTCCATGATGGTTGTCGCCAAAAGGCTCAGCAAAAGCAGAACGAATACAATTCCTGTAACGACAGCTAGCATACCCATGATTGCCTGTTATTTTGATGATGTTATTTTATTTCACCTACTTGCCTACTTGCCCATTTGCTCATCCCCCAGTTCCTTTTCCAGTTCTACAATCCGCGACGCAATGGCGGCGTAGTCCTTTTCTATCCCGGCGATGGCGGCAGCTTCCTGTTCCAGCATGCTGTCGAAACGCCAGAAATTGGCTTCTATTTTGTTTTTCAGGTGGCTGATGTAGCTTTTCAGCTTTTCCGTTACATCCGCCTCGATGCGGTTGCGGCCTTTGCTGACTTCCGTTTCGTAGCCGCCAATAATTTTACGGCGTTTTACACTGGCAGTTGCTCCGGCGAAGATCAGGCCAATGGCGCTCAACACACCGCCTGTGATGTCAAATACCGCGCCGTGGGTCACTATGCTGAGGATTAGTCCCACCACTGCCAAACCGCTGCCTGTCGCGATGTTGGGCGAAATGCTGCCCTTATCTGGAAAAAGTTCGGTATCGGCAAAATTGTCTGCTTTGCTGATGAATTGGGCGAAAGCGTCCTGCAATTCCCGAAGGACGTTGATCCTTTTTTCGGCGATGTCGCTGAACAGATCGTGGTCGTCGCGCAGGATGGTGCGGCTGTTGCGAATTTTCAGATCCACTACTTTGGCCATTTGCTGGATGCTTTCGGCGAGATCGTCCACACTGCCGCTTAATTTTTGGCGCAATTCGTCATTCAGTTCTTTCTCCAGACTGTTCGCCAGCTCGTTCAACCATTCTTTTACCGAAGTACTCCGGCTGAAAATGGCCGTAAAGGAACGTTTAAGCAGGGAGAAAAACGACAAGCCTTCGCTCAACTCCTGCCCTTTGCGCCGCGTGATGCGGTCGTACCCCGCCAGCAGATTTTCTACCAGCATGTTCACTTGTTTGAACGCGCGTGCTTCGTGTTCGGCTAGCGTCATTCGTATGTCTTCGCGAAAAGCGGTATCGGCTTCCCACTGTGTTTTCCGGTCGGCTAAACCTTTGGCAATCCGGTCGCTGATGTTGTGCGAGGTTGCCACATTGTTGATCAGCTTGAGGTAGGGCGCCTGGCCACCGGTGATGTTCTGGTGAATGTATTCCCGAAGCGGCCCGAAACCACCGCTTTCCAGGTCGCCTTCCTGCTCTGCTTTCGCTGAAACAGCAAAAACATGCGGCACTGCAATGCCTTTTTTCTGAGCGTATTCACGCACGCCGTTCATATTGACAGCGAGGTCTTCAGCAGGCATCAGGTCTTTTTGCTGCAAAACAAAAATGACTTTTTTAAGCCAGTCGGCGTGAATGAAGTCGAAAAAATCCCAGGCAGATTGCCGGTAAGGGTTTTTGGCTTCAAATACAAAAACGATGAGGTCGGATGCCGGAATGAAACTTTCCGTTATTTCCTGGTGGTGCGCCACAATGGTGTTGGTGCCCGGCGTGTCTACAATCGCAATTTCCCGTAGAATCTCCACCGGCAACAGGATCTTTTTCAGGTGGGGGTTAACCACGATGGTTTCTTCTGTTTCGCCGTACAGGATTTGCTGAATGGTGTCCGTCATCGGCTGTGGCGCAACTTTGGTAATCTCGCGCCCCGTAGCCAACAGGGCATTGATGAAGCTGCTTTTGCCGGATTTCACTTCGCCTACAATGACAAACATAAAGGGCTCGTGGATGCGGTTGCGCAGGTCGCTGACCGTCTGTGCCAGCTCCTCGTGTCCGATCCGGATCGTCAGACTGTGCAGGTCCTTAACAAGTTCTTCGATTTTTGCTTTGTAGGATTGTATCGCGGCATTGATGAGTGTACTCACAAGTTGCAGTTTTTGTTTCGTGGTGTTAACCCGGTGCATTGGTGTCGGACACTTTGGAAGTGTCCGACACCAATGCACCGGGTTAACATAACCGCCACTAAGTTACGATATTTATTTATGAGAGAGGAGACGGTAAGGGTGTAGAACTACAAACCTTTTCACGACAAGACCCATTCACATTGCACACTGTTTAAAGCCGGACAAAAACTAGATTTGTAATTCCTGCGTTCTCAAGGTGGAATAGATTGAATTTCAATAAAAACCACTCACATCCAAACTATGAAGCTCATCCTTATTCACGGGCGCGCCCAGGAAGATTACGACGAAACGGAACTAAAAAAAGCGTGGATCGATGCCTTGACCAAAGGCTTACAAAAAACGAACCTGGCTTTGCCTTCTGATTTGACCATTGAATTTCCATACTACGGAAAATTGCTCAAAAGCCTGATGAATCAGACCAATGCCAGGTCCATGCGCGAGGGCGCCACCAGAGGACTGGGGCAGTCCAGAGTGGATGACTCGGCTGAAATCGATTTTTTTGAATCGTTTCTGGGTGAAATTGCCGCGAATGCCACCCAAACCCGGGAAGAACAAGCCGAGTTGGAAGCCATTCAGGTGAAAACCAGGGGGATCACCAATTGGGAAATCACCCAAAAGCTGCTGGCTTATCTGGATAAAAAAGAAACATTCGGAGACTGGACCATCAAAAATTTTACCCGCGATGTTTTCATGTACCTCAGTACCAACAACATCAAACGGCAAATACATGAGCGGGTTCAGAAAAGCTTCGATGCTGAACCCTGCGTGGTTGTCGGGCATTCTTTAGGCTCCATTGTCAGCTATCTGGTCTTAAAAAACAATCCCCAGTTTCAGGTTAAAAAGTTGATTACGGTCGGTTCGCCGCTTGGATTAACATCTATTCGAAAATACCTGGGGCAACCCCTGGCAATGCCCCAAAGCATCCAAAACGGCTGGTTCAATGCTTATGACGAGCGGGATGTCGTCGCGCTGAACCCTTTGGACAAAGAACATTTCAACATCACGCCTCCCATAGCCAACAAAAACGATGTAAAAAACCATACCTCTAACCGGCACGGCATTGAGGGGTACCTGGAGGACGCAGCTGTGGCCGAAGAGATTTATCAGGCTTTGATGGGGTGAATGGAATTTCCAATGTCGAAGTAAAGCAATGCTGCCAACTTCAACATTCGGTGTTCCTTGTTCGACATTCGTCATTCCTTAAAAAGAGAACCGCAGAATAAGGAATTTCCAATGTCGAAGTAAAGCAATCACCCCAAATCTTCAAATTTTCAAATTATCAAATTTTCAAATTATCAATCCCCCTCCCCCCATCGAAACGTGTCCAGTTCCAGTCCTGCTAAATCCAGCACGCGGTCGACCACGGTTGCAGCAAGCGCTTCCATGGTCTGCGGTTTGCTGTAAAATGACGGACTGGCAGGGCAAATGATGGCGCCTGCTTCGGTCAGCAATTTCATGTTGTTGATGTGGATGAGGTTGTAAGGCGTGTCGCGGATGACGAGGATCAGGCGGCGGCGTTCTTTCAGGATGACATCGGCGGCGCGGGTGGCGAGGTCGTCGGAAACGCCGGAAGCAATGCGCCCCATCAGGCCCATGGAGCAGGGGCAGGCGATCATCGCATCGTATTTAGCCGAGCCGGATGCAAACGGCGCCATGAAATCTTTTTTATCGTAAAAAGGAAAGGGGTAGTTCAGGAAATCGCGGTTTTCCAGTTCCAGTTCCCAGTTGTAGCGGGCATTGTCGCTCATGACCACCCCAACGGCGTCAAGCTGTGGCTGAAGCAGCACCAATTTGTCCAGAAGCACTTTTGCGTATATGGAACCGCTGGATCCTCCTACCGCGAGTACGATTTTTTTCATTTTTCTGATTTTGACGCGTTAAATATATCTTAATCCCCCTCCCTTTTTGCTCTTCACGCGCTACTTTTGATGCGAATTCTATTATAACAAATAAATCAGCCATCACATGAAAAAATTATGGATAGCCCTGGCAGTAGTAGGTTGCGCTGCCGCCCTCTACGCATTTGTTTTGCCTAAAGGCCAACAATCAAATCCCGAAGAAGTTGCCATAAAGTGGTATACCTGGGACGAAGCCATTGCTTTGAATGCCAAGAAGCCGAAAAAAATCTTCATTGATCTGTACACGGAATGGTGTGGCTATTGCAAAAAAATGGACGCTTCTACCTTCAAAGATGAAGCCGTTGCCAAATACATGAATGAACATTTCTACGCGGTTAAATTCGACGCCGAACAAAAGGGCGATGTCGTTTACAACAACCATACTTTCCAGCACCACCCGGAAGTCGGGCGCAATGGCGTACACGAATTGGCGTATGCCCTGCTCGACGGCAAACTGAGCTACCCGTCATTTGTATACATGGATGAAAAGATTGAGCGCATTTCCATTTCTCCGGGTTACAAAGATCCGGCGACCTTATTGAAAGAAATGCACTTTACTGCAGAAGAGCACTACAAAACAAAAAGCTGGGCGGATTATCTGAATAATGTGAAGCAATAGCTTTTTCCATTTTCATTAGAAACAGGAGACAGCCCGGATCATCGGGGTGTCTCTTGTCAATTAGGGGCTAAACTGTAATTACTGCTGTTCTTTTTTCCTTATCCTGTTTATGCCAAGCACATCTGCCTTAATGCTTGTTGAAGCTTAACTGACAGGTCTTTGCTTCTGGGCTTATCTTACTTTTGTTGCCGCCCAAAAAGCCGTGCCTGCCGGCAGCTACGGTTTATACACAACT
>CALEYL010000010.1 GCA_937926205.1 uncultured Saprospiraceae bacterium | reverse complement strand
CGAAACTCGTGGGAGATATTGGTAAAAAAGCGGGACTTGGCATGGTCGAGTTCCAAAAGTTTTTCTGCCTGCAGTTCAATGATTTTCTTGTCTTCCAGAATGGTTTTAGTCGCTTTCTTTACAGCTGATCGCAGCCGCCGGATCCATAAAAAGGCCAGTCCGGCGACCAATCCGAGGCAGAGCAAATAAAACCAGATTTGTCTATAAAAATGCTCCCGGGCATTGATGTGGATGGTCAGAGGCTGTGCCGTCCAATTGCCGGCACCATCGCTGCCCCTGATGAGCAAGCGGTAACGGCCGGAAGGCATGTTATTGAGGTTGAGGCTGTTCTGGTTGCCAATAGGAATCCATTCGTCGCTGACGCCTTCCATTTTGTAAGCGTACTGATTGTATTCCGGCTTAAAATAATTGGATACTGCGAACTTTAGCTGAAGGTTTCTTCGGTGAGCGGGCAGGGTAAGTGTACCCATATCGTCCAGACCGAAACGTTTCAACACAGGCCTGTTTTCATGGACATCAAAATAACCGACAGATGTCATGTATATTTTCAGGTCTTTGTGACCAGTAAGCCGCTGCTTTATTTTTCGGGGCTCGATGACATTCAGGCCATTGACGGTGCCGATGAGCAATTTCCCGTCGCTTGTTTTCAGGTAAGCGTAACGGTTGGCCTCCCGGTCAACCAGCCCATCATCTTCATACAGGTTGGCAATTAGCTGGCCGGTTGGCGAGATGATAGAGATTCCATTGTAGGTGCCTGCCCATAAATCACCCTCATCGTCAGCCTGGATGCTGACCACTGTATTGTTGGCCAGGCCATCTTCACTATTCAGGATCTTCAGTTCTCCATTGGCAGGGTTGTAGATGTGTATGCCACCTAATGGCGTGCCCAGCCACAGCCATCCTTTTTGATCTTCATGAATGCAGAGGAAACGAAAGTCGAGGAACGGCTCACTCAATCCAATAACCTCCGATGTTTGATGCTCAACATCCACTTTGATCATCCCTTGGGTTGTTGCAATCCACAGAAGCCCGCTCTTGCTGTACAGCATATCATGTACAACTCCGGGTATTTTCAGGGGCGCTCCATTGATTTTGAATGTGGTAATCTCTTTGTCTTTCAAATCAAAAAAAGCGAGTTGATCTTCCCTGATAAAGGCAATCCCGTGATCACCTGCCAGCGCAATCACATTTTTAATCACCGAAGCAGGGTGTTTTTCACAAGTATCATTGACAGGATCGTATTTTACAAAGGCCTGTTGGTCAATGCCCCAGATAAAACCATCATTGTCTTTCAGCAATTTGGCCCAGGATAAATTACACGCCGGGTTTTGCCATGATTTAAGCTGACCTGTCCGGTTTTCGAGGATGAACCTTTTAAAAGGGTCTTGTGTGGTGATCAAGGTCTGCTGCCCCGGTAGTTCCACCATAGCACGAATTGCGATTTGGGGAAGGATATGGGTGATGGCAACGGAAACCTTGACCGTCTGGAGCAGGATACCCTGAGAATGTAAGACCAACAATTGCTGTTTAAAATCCGGACTTTTAAGTAAGGTATTAGACCCCTTTTTGAGAGAAGGAGGTAGAAAGGCCGAGTAGTCATATCGCCTTCCTTCCTGATCTTCTAAAATGGCATTAAACTCATTGTTGAGATTTCTGAACAAAAAAACCACGTTGCCACTTTCGTCGCTGAATACATGGATGTCTGTTGCATTCTGAGGTAGTCCTTTAACTAAATGAAACTGGTCGCTTCCCGCTTCCTGCTTAAACAGGATTGACCGGTTTTGCGCGATGCTGTAAAGAGAGAAATAATAGTTGTCATTAAACGGGTATAATCTACCGTTAAAAGGAGTAGTGTCCTCAATATCGGTTGCAGAAAGATCAACCCCCGTCAATAAATAGGCCTTACGTTTTCCTGTTACCGCATCCAATTGGTACACCTTGTCTAAGTCGGTGGACCAGTACCAGATTTCATTTGCTTTTTTACCGATGACGCTGATAATATCCCGTTGGTTTCGGAGCCCTACTTCTATCTTACGGATGAAGACAAGCTGTTCCTCTTTCAGTTGGTAGTGAAAAAGATCGCTTTTAAAATGTGAATACAGATTCAGTACACCATTTTTATCAATAAATACCTTAATGATAGCGCCCTTTTCAGTTGATGGCAAAGCGTAAGTAACCAGTTCGTCCGTCTGGGGAGTATATAATACCACTTGTTTGTTATCCAACTCATTCACGTATCCAACCAGGCGCTGCTTTTTGTCCATCAACACAAATCTCGTGTCGGTGGGCAATTTGTCGAGGGTGCCCCTTACCGGACTGAACTCATATCCGTCGAACTGAAACAAGTGCAATCCGGTAAGCGTGCCAGTACATGGCGTCAACCACATCCGCCCAGCTCCATCAAAGAAAGCATTGTCGAAACACATGGACGGGTTGGATTTGTAATCGATGAAATCTTC
>CALEYL010000009.1 GCA_937926205.1 uncultured Saprospiraceae bacterium | reverse complement strand
CGCGGAGAAACGAAAGTAGAATTCGTCTTTTCCATAAGATTACAATTTGTGTAAAGAATTAGGTTAAAAAAAAAGATTATGGTGCTATCTGAGATAAGTAGTCGAAACGCTTATGGTCGTAAGATAAGCGGCACGAGCTGCCTGAATAGCTAAAAGTTTGTGTTGTAAGCATATTCTCCTTAAGGTCGTCGTCTATAAATTTAAAGGAGATGAAGAGCTTTCGTGCAGGTCGTCGTCTGGGCACGAAAAACTTTTCCAGCCTACAAAGTTTTATTTTTGGAAACGAATTGATTACAGCCTTGTCAAATACATGGACTCCTACCATTGTAGGGCCATTATTTATTTTTTTCGAGTGAATCAAACAACAAGGGTAGATTGGCATCGCCTGAAACAGGACGATTTGCGGACATTATGAAAAATGTCAGTGAATCAAGGCTCTAAAGCCGTGAAAATCAAATAATGATATGGTATCAAGGGAATAGTACGGAGCGATGAAGGGATAACGAAAAGTGTAATGTTTCAATGTCATGGGACTTCAATTTGTCGTTAATGCAGCAAATGTAGAGTCTTTTTTAGAAAAAACAAATCAATTTCTCTTAACTTTTCACTAAATGAAAAAAAATAGGTGTCGTGTCAGGAAAAAAGTAAGGCAAATTTATATAGTCGGAAGGAAGACAAATAGGACAAATAAATGCACTTGTTTAGGAGCTCACTAAGTAAAGGAAAAGACTTTTGTACAATGAGGAACAACTTTATGGTTTGCTTGTTGTAGATTCATTATGACAAAACGACGCCCATATGAATGAACCTTCAAGGGAAGCAAGGCAGGAGGAATACCCCTCTCTGGCTTTCCATCCTTATAATATATTACTACTCTTGTCCATTGTTGGCTTGACAGCGTTATTCTTAAGTTTAAGCGCAGCTTTCGTTTACAACAGGATTCAAAACAACCTGCCTCCGATCCGGCTTCCGAATATTTTTATTCTGAATACGCTGATCCTGTTGGGAAGCAGTGCCACGATGTGGCGGGCAAAAAAAGCGTACCTGGCCGACGACACAAAAGCCTATCAGCGGGCCTTGCTGGCAACCATAATTCTGTCGCTCACCTTCATGGGTGCGCAATATCTGGGATGGAGTCAACTCTTCAGCCAAAACGTCTTCATCAACAGCAACAACTCAGCATCTTATCTATACATCATATCAGGCCTGCATTTTCTGCATGTGGTAGCAGGGCTTCCTTTTCTGGGTCTGTTCCTATGGAAAGCCTACAAACACATGAAAGAGCCGGTAAGCGTGCTCGTCTATTTTTCTGATCCGGAAAAAAGATTGCGCCTCCGCCTGCTCACGGTGTACTGGCATTTTCTGGATGCATTGTGGATTTATCTGGCACTGTTTTTCTGGATCAATTATCTCGTTCAGTAAAAACTACGGAAAATAATTGCAGCGATGCAGGAACCTTCTGTTGCGTTTTCTCTGTTAAAGCGGGCGTTAACCCATTTTAAATTTTGAGTTAATTCCTTTTTAAACCATAACTTACGGGTTAAAATATCCGTACATTTATGCAAAACAGAGATTTACTATGGAATGGCGAAGACTAAACGGGCAAAAAATCGAAGAACCGATTAAAACAGCTGTCGAAAAGGCCATCCTGAGGGAACGCGAACTCGGGCATCGCCTGAAGGTGTGTATCGGTTCCGACTCCCAGGTAAGAAGCGGGGTCGTAGAATTTGCAACGGTCATTGTTTTTCTGCGCGAGAAAAAAGGCGGTTTCATGTTCATCAGCAACAGCCGCAATGAAAAAGAAATGGGACTGCGCGAGCGCATGATCGCTGAAGTCGCACGTTCAGTGGAAATTGCCTACGCGCTTTGCGACCTGCTGGATGAGCACCATGTAGAGTTGGAGGTGCACGCGGACATCAATACAGATCCACACTTCCAATCAAACCTGGCCTTAAAAGAAGCCATGGGCTATATACTGGGTATGGGCTTCGTTTTCAAAGCAAAGCCGGATGCCTTTGCCAGCTCATCCTGTGCAGATAAAGTCGTGTAATGAACCGGCATGATACCTTATTTATATTACAGGTGTCATCTTCATCAGCCAGACCTTAGAGATGAGGTCAGGTCAATGAAGATGACACCTTATAAATAAATAGGCACTACATCGTGTCTTACCTATCCTCCGCGTTCAATACGGAAGACTCAACTTCAAGACAGCCACTATCCTTTCTTCGTTTTCACCCGATCCAGAATGTGGGCCCCAACCTGTCTGCCTTGCGTAATGCCATTTGCAATGGCGGGCATGTAATGAATGCCTCCGTACAATCTGCTCATACAAGCTTCTCCGGATGCTTCATAAAATGATTTAAATGTCCGTGAAGGCAATCCAATAATTCCCTCGGTGGTATCGGTGTATTCAAAATTATCACCGTAAAGGTGGGTCATCACTGTTGCAATGGCATTGGAAATAACGCTGTGCCCGCTGGTATACTCCGGGAAGGGGGGCGTTTGGAGCAAAGGCGCCCAGTCTTCGTCGATGTATTTGTTAATGTAAGTTTCCGGCCGAACCAGGTTTGTTTTGTATTTCGTCTCCCAGCAGCTAATGAAACCATCCGCCATAGCCAGTGTCAGGTACAGGTAAGTTTCAGCGGTTTTCATCATATCTGCTTTAGCCTGACGGGCAATGATCGCCGCAATTCCCGTCCAGTGCCCTCCGGGGGAAGCTTTTTTCGTGGCAAACATAACGTGTCCGACATTGTGTGAAATAAAGGGGTTGTCGTCCCAAAATTTGGCGGTGGCGATCCGTTCCTCTTTGTCGGGGGCATTAAGGGCTTCATAAACCTCCATGGCCTCTTTGTAAAACTGGCTGTTTTTATCGGTACTGAATGCTGTAGGAGGGGGCGCTTCAAATTGAGCCGCTGAATCAAGCGTAAAAGGTCGGATTTTATCCCAGTGCGGTTCTATGGCTTCCTTATAACCCGGAGGCGTAGGCTGCCAGCGGGCGGGATTATCATCAAGTGAAAATTTTGGAAAAGTCCGTGTTTGTTTGTAATTGTCTTTACCCGACCATTCCAGAATGTGTTTTGCGACAGCTTCCCCATAGGCTTTAGAGCGCTCGGAGACATCTTCCGGAATCCCCATGGCTTCAAATTCATCATACAACTCCTTTTGAAATACCGAAATGGAGTCTTCTGAAAAGATGAGCGTTTTGCCAACAGTCAAAAAAGCATGTACACTGGCCAGAGGATAACAATAAACCTTGCCCGCCTCCGGCTGGGGAGAGGCTTGAAGTCCGTTGAGTTGCCCTCCGACACTCTGGTACTCCGGATGCCCGGGAGCCAGTGCCTCGTAGGCCGCGATGGAAGCATATGCATAAATCCGACTGGCAACGGGCGGTGAAAAAACATCATATATAATGACATCATTCAGTCGGAGCATGGAACGGTGTAGGAATTCCGGATTGGATGCTTCTTTTTGAAAATCGGAATTGCTGCGCTGACAGGAAAAAATGATCCCTATAACGAGCAAGCTCAAGATTCCATTTTTCATAATATTTTATTTGTGTGAATGAAACGATTTCTCAAGATTCAGGCTTCTTATCGTAAAAGCGTCAAACTTAACGGGAATTTTCAACTTCTACAATAACATAAGTCATCTGTTGCGCTTTGAACTAAAATGATAATTTTGCGATCCAATTGATATCGGACTCCTGATCAGGGGTCTACAAAACTTTAATCCGTATGAATTTTTTGGATGAACTCAGGTGGCGCGGCATGTTGCAGGACATGATCCCCGAAACAGAAGATTTGTTTAAAAGTGGTCAAATGGTCACAGCTTATATCGGCTTCGACCCGACTGCGCCTGCTCTGACGATTGGCAATTACGTACAATTGATGCTTTTAACCCTGCTTCAACGCGCTGGTCATCAACCAATTGTACTTATGGGTGGCGCTACGGGCCGAATAGGAGACCCTTCGTTTAAGGATGAAGAAAGACAGCTGAAAACAGGAGAAGAACTGGACCGCAACCTGGCACATCAGGTCACACAGATCACGAGGCTTCTCAATTTTACAGAGGGGGACAATCGCGCCTTACTGGTGAACAACTACGATTTTTACAAAGACATGAATGTATTGGATTTCCTGAGAGAGGTAGGCAAAACCCTTACCGTCAATTACATGATGTCAAAAGAATCGGTCAAAAAGCGTATTGAAACGGGTATTTCCTTCACGGAATTCAGCTACCAGTTAATACAGGGCTATGATTTTCAATGCTTATATGAACGCTATAACTGCGTGTTGCAAATGGGCGGCTCAGATCAGTGGGGGAACATCACTTCGGGTACAGAATTCATCCGAAGGAACCTCGGCAAGCGCGCGTATGCACTCACCACTCCATTGCTGACCAAAGCAGATGGGAAAAAGTTTGGAAAATCAGAACAGGGCAACCTGTGGCTTGATGCGGAACTCACTTCTCCTTACAAATTCTACCAGTTCTGGATCAATGCAGATGACGCCGATTTGCCAAAATACATACGGTATTTTACTTTGCGCTCAAAAGAAGAAGTAGAAGCCCTGGAAAGCGAACACGCAGAAAACCCGCGTGAACTCAAGCGGCTTCTCGCCGAAGAATTGACCGTACGCATCCATTCAAGAGAAGCTTTTGAGTCGGTATTGAAAGTCTCGGAACTGCTATTCGGAAAAAACGCTGACCGCGAAGGCCTGCTGGCCATGAGCGCTGCAGAGTTAAAAACCGTATCTGAAGAGATTCCTGTTTTTGAAATGGACCGGACAACTTTATCCGGAGGAATTAACATTGTCGATCTGATGGCTCAAACCGGCATTTCCAGTTCAAAAGCAGAAGCGCGACGCGCTGTTCAGGGAAATGCCGTTTCTGTCAACAAAGAAAAAATAAGCACTCCTGAAAGTCTGATTGCGCAGGATGCTTTGCTTCACGGCAAATATTTGCTGATAGAAAATGGGAAGAAAAACAAGGTGATGGTGGTATCGGCTTAAGGCGTCTTCAAAAAAAAAACAAACAGCCCCTTCTTGCTTTATAAAAAAAACTTTGTGAGTGTTAAGCAGGGGCTGTTTGAAATTATAACGCCTATATCATCAAACTGATAAGATTACGTTTAGCCCGCTGCAAACGCTGCCTCCTATTTCATTTTTTTTCGTAGCCAGCCACAATTTCTTTCAGGGTGTCCAGATACTTGCGTTTTTGAGGCGAACGCCGGCGCTTATTGGTTTCGGTAAAAAAAGCGTGCTTTTCCAAAAATCCAACCTGAAGCCGGTTCCAGGTTTCTTCGGTTTCCAACACTTTATAGGCCTTCAACTCCTCATACAGGGTGCTTCCGATACTAAAAAAATCGTCGCGCCCCAGGTAGTCCAGATCAGCGTCGCAAATAATTTGTTCCAGGGCGTTTCGGGGCGTCTGCGGGATTTTCGTAGCCATGATCATGCCACAAATTTGTTCAATCTCGGCATTCGTGAACCCGTATTTCGGTAAATGTTCCCGGGCAATGTTGCAGCCCAGAGCTTCGTGATCTTTATTGTTGATGGTAAACCCGGAGTCATGAAACAAAGCAGCTGTTTTCAGCAACAAGGCTTCATAGGGAGATACTTTTTCAAAATAGCACAACTCCTCCGTTACATACAGCACATCAAGGGTATGGTGCATACCATGGTATGTCAGGTTATCCGACAGTTCCTGTTCCAGTTTATCCAGAATGAAAGCTTTGGCTCCGTGATAGTTCATGACACTGGCGTTTGAATATAGTTAGAACTTTGTTGTCATACCAAACGAAATATACTAAGTCTTAAGTATGAATTTATTGCAGCTTCTCGGGGTGATACCGCTTAAAAAATTCCCAAACGACTACGCCCACACAAACGGAAATATTGAGCGAGTGTTTCGTACCAGCCTGGGGAATTTCGATGCAGGCGTCAGCCATGCTCAAAACTTCGTCGCTGACCCCGCTTACTTCGTTTCCAAAAAACAAAGCGCAAGGCACTTTTGCCTCAGATTCAAATACTTGCAACAAAACACTGTCAGTAGCCTGTTCAACTGCTACAATTTGATACCCCTCTTCTTTTAATGACCGGGCTGCATCAAGCGCACTGGCAAAATAAGTCCAGTCTACAGAATCCGTTGCACCGAGGGCTGTTTTCAGAATTTCCCGGTGCGGAGGCTGTGCAGTAATGCCGCAAAGTACCATTTTTTCAATAGCAAAGGCATCTGCTGTTCGAAAAGCGGAACCAACATTTAAGGCAGAGCGGACATTATCCAACACCACTGCCACTGGTGTCTTCCCACTTTGCCGGAAAGCTTCGGGGCTCAGGCGGTTCAACGCTTCCATGCTCCGTTTCTTCATGCCTTACTTTTTTCAAAAACCATCAGGTAATAGTCAAAAACCAAGCCTTTTTTTAAAGTTTTGCGGCGCAACAGGGTCAGGTCAAACGACAAAAAAAGCGCTTCATAATCCTTTGCATCGAATTGATGAGGATGCAACACATCACCTGGCAAATATTGGAAAATCTTTTTTAACCAGGCGTATTTGTGTACATCAACCGAAACCACCAGCAAACCGCCAGGCTGCAGGGCTTCCACCAGACTGGCAGCAGCTAATTCCAGGTTCTCTACATGGTTGATGGCATTGAAACACCAGACGACATCGTATAATCCGGCCGGTTGAAAACCTTCCAGAGGCCGGGGAATGAATTTTACCTCAGGAAAATCATCCGGATCAAAATGAGGCAGCCTTCGCTGATACTGTTCCAAAAGCGGGTCCAGCGCATCCACACTTCCCCCTAAGGGTAAAATAAAAAGACCAGCCGGGCCACATCCGGCATCCAGCATGCGCATGCCTTTTTCAGGCACCAATCCGGCCGCCAGCAACATCTGCTCCCAATAAGCGCGCTTTTTGTTCAGGTAGTCCTGTTTCGGGTGCCGTGCTAAATAAAAATACCACCAGCGCCACTCCAGTGCCTGAGCAATTTTCCATTTCCATTTCGACAGCAGTATACCGATCACAATTTGTATCTTTGATCCCGACGTCGGATTCGGCGTCTAAAGTATAAAATTCAATTGAAACCGGTGCTATTTGCAATAGGAACGAAAGTAAAGTTAGTGCGCACGAGCGACACAGGAGTGGTAACAGCCTTGCTGGAACACGGCATGCTTCAGGTATTGCTCGACGGGGGCGATATGGAAATCCCTGTATTTGAAGAAGATATCGTACACTACAGCGATCCGCTCAAAAACCAGGTCTTTGCCAAAGCCAAAGTAGTCCCGGCTCCGAAAAAATACCAGGCGGAACCACCCCCGCCCCGCACAGCCTCTGAAAATCAATACGCCATTCTCCGCAGCAGTGGTGTACAACTGGCATTTGACCCATCCTTTCGCAACGATGCATCGATTGAGAAATACCTCATTTTTCTCATCAATGATACCAGATACGAAGTTGTATTTGACATCAAATTTTCTTTAAAAGGCAAGTTGGTTAAACAGCAGGAAGGCAAAATGGATGCTGTAAGTGCACTGCAAATCACCGAATTGTCATTTGACCAACTCAATGAGTCTCCGGAAGTTAACCTTACCTGCTGGCGTATTACAACCGAAGGCCCGGGTACTCAGCTGACTAAGAATCTGAAGATCAAACCGCAGCAGTTTTTCAACAAGGTATTGACTGCTCCCCTGTTGAACAGACCGGTGCATTTATTCCGGATTTTTGAAAATCTGAAAGACGAGCCAGCCGACAAAAAAGAAAGCGAAGATCTGGTTGCTTACACCAAACGCCAGGCAACTCCGGCCAAATTTTCTCCGACCAAATTAAAGCACATGCCGCATGAGGTTCGGGAATTGGCAGAGTTTGTCCCTGAAATAGACCTTCATATTGAGCAATTGACTCAAAGTTGGGCTAAGCTCAGTAATGCAGAGATATTACACATCCAGCTGCGGCATTTCGACGCTTTTATTGATAAAGCCATCCGGCTTGGCGTCGAGCGGGTTTTTGTAATTCATGGCCTGGGCACAGGCCGCCTGCGGGATACCATTTCTAGCCGCCTGTTGCGCATTCCTGAAGTCAAGACTTTTAAAAATGAGTTTCATCCCCGGTACGGGCACGGCGCAACGGAAGTGATTTTTGATTAAGCTTCTAATCTGATTATTTGCTCTCCGCTGCCGGCGTCAGGGTTTTCAATTGATCGTACAACAATTTAACAGGCTCATTTACTTCATAGCCAGGAGCACCCCAGGTCAGGCGCACGTCTGAACCGTTGTCTTTCAACTGCAGAAAATAATACATATTGCCCGGATAATTGATCGCAGCAGAATCTGTCAGCAGCGCTGCGGCTTGTTTGAACATCGCTTTGGCTTTGCTTTTTTTTGTTGAAGCGATTTCCATTTGTTCGCCATTGAACCGCTTCTGCACGAATAATTGACCGTTTTCCAGCAACAGGTATTCTGTAAAATCACCGGTAAAACCGCCGCCTTCTCCAAACAACAATTGCTTTTCAGGCAAATTCGCAGGAGTGTATTGAGTGCCCTTGCAGGCTGAGAACATGACTGAGAACAACAGGAACACAGCTAAGGCGCTCCCTGCGTTCATTTTTAATCGCTTCATCATAGGTAAGGTTGGTTTTTGTTTGCCCAATACTAAGAAAAAATTGAAGCTTGTGAAACTTTCCGGGGCGCTAATTAGTTCTATCTTTGCTTTTCAATTACTATTCAACAAGGGGACGTACCGGAATCGACAGGAAAGAGAACTGACTAGTAAGCATGCCGGAGCAGGGTTGTTCACTCCGTAAAAAATGGCGATCAAACCATAAATGGCAATACTCAGTATGCCATGGCTGCCTAATCCTAGGGATTAAGGACGCCATTGTACGCAACGCACGCCCTACGTGGGCCTTGCTCTCCGCCTGAAGGAGCCGCGTTCGTGCATCAACCAACCTCAGGCTGGGAAGTTCAATTTGCCCAATTGCGCTTCTAAGATCCAGGGCTGGGTGTAAGACACAGGGTGACCGACTGACCTATCCTTGCACCAAGATCCAAATAGCCGGTTAAGCATGTAGAAAGCTTTTTAGTGCTTTCTCTGGACGCGAGTTCAAATCTCGCCGTCTCCACAGAAAGTTAAAGCCGCTGAGCAATCAGCGGCTTTTGTTTTACCCCGCCTGTTTCATTCTTTTAAATAAGCAGTTCAACATGCCCGTTTTTTCTTATTTTTGCGCCGTTTTTGAAGGATAGTAGCTTTGCAGGCCGGCTTTAAGGGAAGCAAAGCATAAAATTATAACCATGATCGTACTGGCGGATATTTCCGTAAAATATGGAGATCGCGTGCTTTTAGACAATGTCAATTTAGTCATTGGCATACGCGACAGAGTGGGTTTGGTGGGCCGAAACGGCGCCGGAAAATCGACCACAATGAAGATCATTGCCGGAGACATCCGGCCTGATACAGGGAAAGTCAGCCGGCCCACAGCCAGTACCCTTGGTTTTTTGCACCAGGAAATGAACATTCCGAAAGGAAAAACGGTACTGGACGAAGCCCTTACGGCCTTTGCAGAAACCAAAGCGCTGGAACAACGCATCGAAGAGATGCACCGTGAAATTGAAGTCCGCACCGACTATGAAAGCGACGATTACGAACGCCTGCTGGAAGAGTTTTCCAACGCCAATGACCGTTTTTCTATTCTCGGCGGAACCTCTATGGAAGCCGAAGCGGAACGCGTGTTAAAAGGTCTGGGTTTTAAATCAAGCGACCTCCAGCGATTGACCGACGAATTCAGCGGTGGCTGGCAAATGCGCGTGGAATTGGCCAAAATGCTGCTTCAGCGCCCCGATTACCTCCTGCTCGATGAACCTACCAACCACCTCGACATCGAATCCATCATCTGGCTGGAAGGCTTTTTGAAAACTTATGCCGGCGCCATCATCATCATTTCGCACGACAAACAATTCCTCGACAATACAACCGAACGAACGATAGAAATAGAGTTGGGCAAGGCTTTTGATTATAAAGCGCCATACAGCAAATACGTGGCGCTTCGTAACGAACGTCTGGAAAAGCAATTGTCTGCTTACGAAAACCAGCAGCGCACCATTGCCCAGAAAGAGCGTACCATTGCCCGGTTTATGGCCAAAGCGACCAAAACCAGCATGGCGCAATCCATGCAAAAGCAGCTGGATAAAGTGGAACGCATCGAGATCGACGATGCGGATACCGCAGTGATGAACCTTCGCTTTCCTCCTGCCCCACGCTCTGGTCAGGTGGTTGTAGAAGCCATAGATTTAGAGAAACGGTACGATAAACTGACGGTACTCGACAAGGTTTATTTTAAATTGGATCGCGGCGACCGGGTAGCTTTTGTAGGCCAAAACGGGCAGGGCAAAACCACACTGGCAAAAATCATTGTCAACGAAATCGCTTCGAGTGGCGGACAACTGAACATTGGTCACAATGTACAGATCGGCTACTATGCTCAGAATCAATCAGAAACCCTGCAGTCCAACCTCACGCTGCTCGAAACCATGGAAAGCTATTCTCCACCCGAAATGCGGACCAAATTACGCGCAATTCTGGGCGCCTTTTTGTTCAGCGGTGATGATGTGGATAAAAAAGTATCCGTGCTTTCCGGTGGCGAGCGCGCACGGCTTGCGCTGGCCTGTATGCTGCTACGGCCCTTTAACCTGCTGGTACTTGATGAGCCGACCAACCACCTTGACATGCTCTCAAAAGACGTGCTCAAGCAGGCTTTAGCCGACTACGACGGCTCCCTGATTGTGGTCAGCCACGACCGGGAGTTTTTGAGCGGGCTGACCAACCGGACCTTGGAATTCAGAGACCGCCATCTCTACGACCACATCGGAGACGTCAATGCTTTCCTCGAAAGAAGAGCACTGAACGATATGCGGCAGGTTGAACTCAGTAGCTCGATTGGCGCTTCCGGCAATGGTTCAGGGCCAAAAAGAGAGCTTGACCGGGAAGAGCGAAAGCGCCTGATGCGCGCCGTTCAAAACGCGGAGAAACGCATTGAAACCCTGGAAAAGGAAATTTCGGAAATGGAGGAAAAAATGGCTGAACCTGCTGTTTACGGCGCTCCGGATTACCCCGTATTTATGGAGCGCTACGAAAACAAAAAGAAGGACCTTGCAACTGCTGTTGCTGCCTGGGAAGATGCCATGATGGCCATGGAGTAAACAGTATGTCTCTTCAGGCTCATTCAATAGCGCAAAAGAAACTCCGGAAACAGCACGACCATAATCAGCAATAATATCTGAATCAGGACAAAAGGAATGATGCCCCTGTAGAGGTGCCTTGTGGTGACTGAAGGCGGTGCAACCCCTTTCAGATAGAAAAGAGAAAAACCAAATGGCGGGGTCAAAAAACTGGTTTGCAGGTTGATGCCGAACAGGATGCCTATCCAGATCAGGTCCATTTTCAATTCAATGAAAATAGGCGCCACGACAGGTATGATGATGAAAATGATTTCGATAAAATCGATGAAAAAACCTGCAACAAAAACCACGGCCATGACCAGTGCCAGAAAAGCATAAGGGGATAAATTGGCATCCTGAATCAGACCCACCAGGTACAAATCACCGTTCATTTCGCGAAAGACAAAGGAAAAGGTAGTCGCGCCCAGCAAAATCACAAAAATCATGCTGGTCAGATGGGTTGTTTCCTGCATGACTTCACGCAGCATGCCCAATGAAAATTTCTTCTGTGAAATGGTCAATATAGTTGCCCCCATTGCGCCAATAGCCGCAGCTTCAGTTGGTGTCGCCCACCCCATGAAAATGGACCCGAGTACAGCCACAATCAACAGCATTGGCAGGAAAAAAGCCTGGAAAACCCGGGCATTGAACCCCGGCCCCCGAAAGGCCCGTACTTCCTCTTCCGGCATGGCAGGCGCATCGCCGGGTCTCAGGAAGGCAAAAACAATGATGTAAACCGCATAGAGCGCTACCAAAAGCAAACCCGGCCAGAGTGCCGCTGCAAATAGGGTTCCTACCGGTACATTCAGCACGCTACCGAGCAAAACCAACACCACAGAAGGTGGAATGATCTGTCCAAGTGTTCCGGCTGACGCAATCGTTCCGGTTGCCAATTCGGGGCTATACCCTCTTTTCAGCATGGTCGGCAGGCTGATTAATCCCATCGTAACCACCGTTGCACCGACAATTCCGGTTGAAGCAGCCAGCATACCGCCCACCACAATAACAGACAAGGCTATGCCGCCTTTAATTTTGCCCATTAAAATGGCCATGGTTTCGAGCAATCGTTCCGCGAGGCCCGACTTTTCCAGCATAATGCCCATAAAAATAAACAGCGGCACTGCAATCAATACGTAGTTCGTCATCACCCCCATGATGCGGGAAGGCAGCGCAGCAAAGACCGAGCTGTCCAAAAAACAAAGGGCGTAAATGATGGAAATGCCCCCCATGGTAAACGCAACCGGGAAGCCGTACAAAATGAGGATAAAAACACTGATAAAGAGCAATATAGCAAGCCAATCCATGGTGTTTTTTTTATGCGGTAGACGGTGGACGGTAGAGGATGGACGGTGTTTACAAATTAGCAGGTTACCCCCTTTAACCTTTTTCCTTTAACCTTTAACCTTTATCCTTTCTACTTTAACCTTTGAATTTAACCTTTATCCTTCCAATTTAACCTTAAACAAAATCATTCCTGCCCGAATGACCTGGGCAATACTTTGCAGCAAAAGCAGAAAAATCCCCACTGCAATAGCCGATTTGATCAGGTATCGAGCTGGTAGTCCTCCGGCATCTGCCGAAGTTTCACTGATCTGAAAAGAATCCAGTGCAAAAAAGAAGGCAAACCACCCCACAATACAACACCAGGGAATTAGAAATAGCAGGTTGCCCGCAAAATCGACCATCGCTTTATCCCTTTCGTTGAATTTTGAATAAAACAAATCGACCCGGACATGGCGGTCGTGGCGAAAAGCATACCCGGCTCCCAATAAAAAAATGAGCGCAAAGAGGTGCCATTGTAATTCAGTAATCCACACTTTCGAATCGGAAAACAAATACCGGATGACAACATCCACCGCTACCAGAACGACCAAAACCAAAGTCAGCCAGGAGGTGGCTTTGCCAATGCGTTCGTTCAGTGCATCGATGCCGGTGGCGGCGCGCAGCCAAAAATTCTGATTGTTGCTCATACCCAACTTGCGTTTAGACGATGAAAGGTACAAGGAAACTTAGAAATTCAATAATGTCTGATCTTTAGCTTTCAGAAAGCTATTTATCGTATTCGTGTAAATCTAAAAAATCGATAATCTGAATCAATTTTTCAGCATAGCGCCTGTCGGTGGCATAGCCCGCTTTTTTAAGGCCGTAAGCCCAGCCTTTGTAGTCGCCACGCTCCAGTTTCTTTAAATGGCGGTAACGTGCGCCGGTCAACAGCCTGGAATGTTCGCGAAAACTTTCCCAGGGCGACTCAAATACGCGAAACATGTCGTAAACGTCATCATCAGTATAGTTCCGGCAGGTGCAGCCTCTGCATTTTGAACGGCATTTGATGCCGAAATGGTTGTTGGATTCCACAGAAAGACGGCTGTCGCCGGCGTTGGATTCCAAAAGGCCCTGTGCGAGTGTGATGCTGGCAGGGATTTTGAAAACTTCCATTTCCTGGATAGCAGTCGCGGCATACCGGGTGACATAGTCTTTACAAGCCTGTACTTTTTCCCGGGCAATGGCAGGATCAAGACCTTTGCGCTGTGCATAATCCGGACTGAGCACAAAGGTGAGGTTGGAAAACGTATTCGCTTTGCGATTCTTCCACTTTTTGGCGGGCGGAGCAGCCGAAGCAGCCGAAGATTCCACTTTTTCTGTTTCAAACGAAACAGGCTGTACAGGCGGCTCAGGTGTATGCAGTCCGGCAAGGTTCCATTGACCGGCAGCATTGAATCCAAAAGAGACCGAAATGTCTTTGTGAAAAAAAATGTATCCGCACAAAAAAAGGAGGAATAACCTGAACCAATGCAAGCTGATCCAGTCCCCTACCCTTTCAATGGATGGCAGGCGCGTTGAGATAGATCCGGAGTTAAGATTATTGTTCATACGCAGCAGGGTTTTGGTGGATAAACGCAAATATAAAACAAATTGTATTAAATTAAAAACATTTTTTGTTTAAAATTCAATGCTTACCAACCCGGCTTTTGCAGTATTTGTTTTGGAATTCATTGATTTGCGGCAGGCAATAAATGGCATTTAGTTGCCATTTCCGAGGGTCATAAAATCCTGAACAAGCCTCAAGAATTTTTGATAGTGTCAAAATTACACTACATTTGCCGCTTCAAGCAGTTTGCAAACCAAGGCCATTTGAGCATGCGTTTCAATGGAGCCAAGCAACTGCAAGCGAATGAAAGACAAGGAATAACCATGATAGCAGTTGTTGATAGCGGCTCGTCCAAGGCAGACTGGAAGCTCGTCGGTAAAGAGCAAGTCTGGAGTGTTCACACGATGGGGTTCAACCCCGTATTCCACAGTTCGGAAACGATCCGGAAAGAATTAGACCATGCATTTGAGCCCGATGTACCAAAATCGGATGTGGACCACCTGTTTTTTTATGGTTCCGGCTGCTGGGATTCCAAAAGGAAGTCTGTGATTGCCAAGGCTTTAAAAAGTGTTTTTGGCAATGCCCAACTGGAAATTGAACACGACCTGCTCGGCGCTGCCAGAGCAACCTGCGGGCTTGAACCCGGAATTGCCTGCATCATCGGCACAGGGTCCAACAGCTGTTTATACGACGGAAAAGAGGTCATCGACAATGTGCCAAACCTTGGCTACCTGATCGGCGATGAAGGTAGCGGCACGCATTTGGGGAAACAACTCATCCGCGCCTACGTCTACCGCGAATTGCCGCACGATTTACACGATATTTTTGAGGAAGCTTATCCTGGCGGCGTAGATGCCATTTTAGACAGACTATACGGCAAGGAGACGCCAAATGTTTTTCTGGCTTCTTTTTCGCACTTTTTATCTGAAAACCGCAATCATTTTTTTATTCAGAAGCTGCTGTACCGCCGTTTGTCAGAATTCATTGACCGCCATGTGCGCAAATACGAAGGCCACCTCTCCATTCCGGTACATTTCATCGGATCGGTCGCCTATTATTTTCAGGATATCATTAAAATTATTCTGGAAGAGCGAGCCATGAAACCGGGTATTTTCATCAAAAATCCGATTGACCGGCTGGTAGCGTTTCATGCTGATCATCACAACTAAAAATACTTCTTCATCCTATGGACAAGGAGCATAAAATTAAACGAATAGCCGTCTTTACTTCAGGGGGCGATGCACCCGGTATGAATGCCGCATTGCGTGCGGTTGTGCGCACGGCAGCTTTTCATGACCTGCATGTTTATGGAATTTCCAGAGGTTACGAAGGCATGATCGACGGCGAATTAAAACGCCTTGAAATTCGGGAAGTGGGCAACATCATCCACCGGGGCGGCACCTTCCTGAAAACTGCGCGCAGCATGCGGTTCATGACGCCTGAAGGCCGAAAAGCAGCCCTGGAATCCCTGACGGCTTTCGATATTGATGGCTGCATTGCCATCGGCGGCAACGGCACCTTTACCGGCGCAGATATCTTCTCAAAAGAATGCAACATCCCTTTCATTGGCATTCCCGGCACCATCGACAACGACTTATACGGTACGGATTTTACCATCGGTTTTGATACAGCGGTGAATACTGCCGTAGATGCCGTGGATAAAATACGGGATACTGCGGATTCCCACAACCGCCTCTTTTTTGTGGAAGTGATGGGGCGCAACTCAGGCTTTATCGCCCTCAATACGGGCATTGGCAGTGGTGCTGAAAGTGTGCTGATTCCGGAGGTAGACGCTTCGGTTGATGCGCTGATTGATAAACTTAAAAAAGGAGCCCGGCGCAAAAAACTGTTCAGCATCGTGATCGTGGCAGAAGGCAACAAAGAAGGCGGTGCTTTGGCCATTGCCCAAAAAGTACAGGAAGCTTTCGATTTTTACGATACCAAAGTCGCCATCATCGGGCACCTGCAGCGCGGCGGTTCACCCTCCTGTTTTGACCGCGTGCTGGCCAGCCGGCTTGGATTTGCGGCGGTGGAAGGCCTTCTCGCAGGCAAAAGCAGCGTCATGGCAGGCATCATAAACAACAAGATCACTTTCACACCATTCCACGAAGCCATCGCCAAAGATAAACCGCTGGACGATGACCTGGTGCGCATGGCGGAGATTTTGGCGCTGTGATGATTTGAAAATTTGAAAATTTGGTGATTTGATGATTGGGCAGTGGGGAGTTGATTTGAAAATTTGGTGATTTGAGGGGACTCAAAGGCTAGCAGAACTGCTCACTTCTGCGGCTCCTTGTTCGATATTCAGTATTCGATATTCAACAGAGCATCGAACCGCGGAACAGATGAATATCGAATTCCCAATGTCGAAGTGGGGTACAACTGCTCACTTCTGCGGCTCCTTGTTCGATATTCAGTATTCGATATTCAACAGAGCATCGAACCGCGGAACAGATGAATATCGAATCTCCAATATCGAAGTAGAGCAGAACTGCCCCCTTCTGCCGTTCCTTGTTCGATATTCTGCGGTTCGATATTCAACAGCGATTTGCATGCCCTATGTGGAAACCAAATGATTAATACTAAATTACCGAACCAACACCATGCCCGGCCGGGCCTCCGTGCAGTGCCCTTTCTCGTACACCAATTCCCCGTTTACCCAAACGCCGAGGATACCCGTTGACAGTTCGTGTGGCGCAGCCGTCGTAGATCGATCCTGAACCGTTTCCGGGTCCAGCAGAACGAGGTCGGCAAAATAGCCGGGCGCCAAAACGCCGCGTTGTGTAATCCCAACGTGTTCAGCAGACAATGCCGTCATTTTGTGGATCGCCGTTTCCAGACTCAATACTTTGCGTTCGCGCACATAGTGGCCAAGTACCCGCGGAAAAGCGCCATAGCCACGCGGGTGCAGACTGCTGCCCTGACCGTCTGAGCAGATGTTGGTATGCGGCCAGGCCATCAGCGCTTCAATATCGGATTCCGTCATGGCCGTGCCGATGACCGATTCTCCGGCATTTTTTGCGCGGGCGGTGGCAATGAGGCGCATGTAGGTATCAGCCGGCGCTTCTCCGCTTTCTTTTGCAATTTGAGCGATGGTTTTGCCCACGTATTCGGGTTGAGCCTCGTAACCGGCAATGAGCATGCCTTCCGGCGAGGCCAGTTCACTCAGCGCAAACTCAGCACTGGCGCGGTTATCGAAATCGCGTTTGGGAAAAAGCACCTCCAGTGTAGACATCCAGTATTCGTAGGGATACACATCTGCTGTAACGTTCACGCCTTCGCTTCGGGCAGTCTGCAAATCGGCCAACAGCTTTCGGGCCAGTCCCCATTTGCCTTTCATTCCAATTTTAAAATGGCTGATCTGCACCGGAATTTTTGCCTCCCGGCCGATGTAAATCAGCTCTTCCAGGGCGCTTTCGAGGTCGATGTCTTCGCTTCGAATGTGGCTGATGTAACGCCCGCCCGAATCTGCAGCTACTTTGGCCAAAGCCAGCACTTCTTCGGTGTTGGAAAAAATACCGGGATCGTATTCCAGTCCGGTTGAAAGGCCCAAAGCCCCGGCAGCAAGATCGCGCCGGAGCAAGGTTTTCATGGAATCAACTTCTTCGGGCGTCGCCATGCGTTTAAAATCTTCGTTGCCCATAACGGCAAAACGCAGGGTATTGTGCCCAGAATAAGATGCCATGTTTACGGCCGCCGGTTCTTTTTTCAAGGTTTTAAAAAAATCAGACAATGGAAAATACGAGCCCCCGTCCTGCCCGATCACAAGGGTGGTAATGCCCTGACTGACCGCCGGCAACACGCCTGAATCTTTGCTGTAATCCGAGCTGTGGTGGCTGTGGGTGTCAATGAATCCGGGAGCCAGGACCTTCCCTTGTCCGTCAATCACCTTTTCTCCCTCAAAAGGCTGGAGCATACCGACGTCCACAATGCGGTTGCCATTAATGCGCAAAGCGCCGTCATAAGCGGCCCCGCCCGTGCCGTCCACGATGCGGACATTGCGGATCAGAGTGCTGGCGGGATCATCCACCGGCATGTCTTTCAAAAGCTTGTTCAGCGCAGCGCGATAACCTGTATTGCCGCTGTTTTCCAGTACCACAAGTGTGAAGCCGGATTTGGTGTCGAGGTAAATCCAGTTTCGAAAGCCCGCCCAACTACCCGTATGGGAAACAATCGGCGAGCCTTCCCGCAAGCCCCAGCCAAAACCGTATTTCGTCAGCGTGCCATCGTTGAGCAAAAACGGCTTCCACGCTTCCCGCTGCGTTTTTTCCCTGACCAGCCGGAATTTCAAAAGCGCCTGAGCCCAGTTATAAAGGTCGCGCACCGAAGCATACATGTTGCCGTCGCCGACAAGGCCATCAAAATGGTTCAGGTCTTCCCGGTAGGTTTTACCCCCCGTTTTAGCCATGCCGTACACCCTGCCCGGTGGCGATTCGGGAAGTTTAAGGTGGTAAACGCGGGTGTCTTTCATGCCCAGCGGTTTAAAAATGCGTTCCTGCAGAAAAACTTCAAATGCTTTCCCGGAAAGGGTTTCCACCAGCGAGGCCAGCAGGACGTAATTGGTATTGCTGTATTCAAAGCGCGCTCCGGGCTGAAAATCGGCGGGCAACCGGGCCTGGCGGTACAGCGCCAGCACATCCGCATTGGTGATGATGTGGTTGAGTGGGAAATGCAGGTTTGCCGGCATAAAATACTCCGGAATCCCCGAAGTATGGGTCAGTAAGTTGCGGATGCTAACACCGGGATACGGAAGGCCGGACAGGTATTTTTCCAGCGGGTCATCGAAAGTCAGTTTGCCATCCTCTGCCAGCAGCATCACCGCCATCGCCGTAAATTGCTTGCTCACAGAAGCGAGGTTGAAGGCCGAATGCCCATCGAGGGACTGGCCCGCGCCGTTGTCGCCAAGGTAGCGCTCCAGCAGGATTTTTTTGCTGTCCCCAACCAGCACCGCGCCATTGAAAGTACCTCGCTGGTATTCGGATTGAAGGTAGGCGTCAATCTTCGCGACAAGTGTCGGGTTTTGTCCGCATGTGGACAGCCCGATGAGCAGCAGGAGGGAAGAATGGAGGAGGCGGTTGAGCATGGGTTTGGTGATTTGTTGATTTGTTGAGATGGTGATTTGTTGATTTGTTTATTTGGAGATGGGGCAGTTTGGAATTTAGAGGTGAATGCCGTTTGCTAAAGCTCCGAAAGCTTTGGTAAACGTTTTGGAGTGGCTTGTTAACAAGGGAAAAATGGGCAAAAACACAATCCCCGAAATGTTTACGAAACTGGGAAGGTTTCGCAAACAGGCAGCTTAACTCAGCCCATTTTTTCAATTCGAATGCGCAGCGATTGAAGATTTTTTACAGGTTGCTTTTTTAGTGTAAATCTGTCACAAACACATCATCTATCAGCTGCAGCACATCCACATCATCATAACTGTTTTTGCATTCCACCGTTTTTTTGCCGTGCGCTTTTCTGCGCATGAGGTCATTGTATTCGTAAAAATTGGGTTCTTCCAGTTTTCGGCAAAAGGCACAATTACAGGGAACGAGCTTTTGCACCCGCAACTGGTGGTAGCTTTTGTTCAGGTGATCTATTTCGTCGCTGATGAGCGTTACCAGCGCTTTGGCTTCACTGCCTTTGGCCCGCAGAAACAGGTTCCGGGTGCCATAGGTTTCTACCAGTCGGGCCTGGGCGCTCTGGCGATAAAAAACAGCCCCTGTACGCCAGGCTTCTTTTTCAGGATTGGGCAGGTAGCGGTGCAGGCGCACAATCAGGCGACTCAGCAAACCTTTGGGCATGAAGTCGTAATGGTAGCGCAGTTCCAGGTTGCCTCGCTCGTCCCATTGCAGATCGGGGGTTTGAGCAGAAAGCAGGTGCGGCGTGAGGTAACGCTCTTCCCTGCTTTCATCGTCGGGAAGCCGAAAACACAGTTCGAACTTGTTCATCAACTGTAGGAGTTCGTCACTTCTGCGGCGGTACGCAGGCGTTTTCCAGATGTTTTTGGCATCCTCGAGAGAAAAATAGCCTTTTGCTTCGATGACTTTAGGGTCGTCGAGTACGGCATAAACGCCTTTCGTCACCCAGTCGTTGTTGAGAAAAACGGTGCGCTTCAACAGCACATCGTCCTGAAAATGCAAAAAAACGCCAAAATCGTGCAAAAACTGGCTCAGGCGGAGGGCGCCTTCATCGTCGAGATCCTGCTTTTCGCAAATTGAAAAGAATTCCTCCACGGAAATATCGGGCGTTCCGGACTGCTTCCGGGTTTCCAGTTCCCGGCGCACGTTTGCCCAGCTTGTCGGCCAGGCTTCATCAACATGCGGCAATTCCTGAATTTCGGTTTTAATTTTACGCAACAGCCTGTCGAAAGCATCCGAATCGGTGCTTAAATCAAGGGAAACAACAGCTTTCAGGTTGTTAAAGCGCCCGCGCAAGCCCGATTCGTCTATGTCTTTGCTGCGCCCGCCGTGGCGGTTCTGGACAATAATCACCGGGCTGTTGTCGGAAAGCAATTCCACCACCTGCAACCAATAATCAAAATTGGTATCCTCTTTGCGCACATCGGCAACCAACACATACAGGGAGCGTTTGGTCAGGAAAAACTGATGGGTGGCGTGGTAAATCTCCTGCCCGCCAAAATCCCAGACGTGCATCGTGAAGTCTTTGCCATCCTGGCAAGCAAAAATGTGGTCGTGTATTTCGATGCCGTGTGTGCTTTCTTTTGGTGTGGGCATGGGCGCGCTAAAGCCTTTCAAAATCTTGCGCGCCAGGGTGGTTTTCCCGGCCCCGCCCTCGCCGAGGATCAGCAGTTTGGCTTCTTTTATTTTTTCAGCGCCTTTTTGGCGCTCCCGGAAGTAATTGAGCAGGGCCGCATTGCCCTGTTTGACAATTTCAACAGGCGGGTTGGACAGATTCGGGTTTTTATACAACCAGATGTGTTCCAGCACATGGCTCGCTTCGGGAAGCTCAAATTCCTTCAGAGCATTCCCACACAAATCCAAATACCGCAGGTTTTTCATGCCTGTTGGCACAGGCGATTTTTTCAACTGGTTGTCGCGCAGGTTCAGGGCTTCTATTTTCCCTGCTTCAAAACCCGGCAGTCCAAGGATGTTTTGCCAATTTGCATCTGTGAGTTTGGCGCCCCGCAGGTTCAGTCCTGCCAAAGCGCCGTCGCGGAGGGCATAGCGAAAGGGTTCGCGCTCGCTGCAGGGCATGACGCCGGAAACGGGATCTTCCCCGCGCACCGGGGCAGGGTGCAGGGTTTTGCCGAGGATTTTTTCGATTTCAGTGATAATAGTTGGCTTGGGTTCCATAAGTGTTTTTATGAATGTGTCGCTGGTTGTTACCGTTGTTACCAGGGGGTTGCCCGGTTACAAAAGTAAAAAAAGCGGCAGAATTTTCTGTTCCAATGCCTACTCATACTGCCGCTTTCTTCATTCATCTGCTCGCTGTCCGGAATCGGGATATTAAATATTTTGTACTCAAACTTCGAGTCTAATGTAGTCAACTTAAGGAATGATAACCACAAAGTGGTTGAAGGTGAATAGTCCCCGTTGCAATCGGGGTTTGGTCGCATAAACGAATTGTAACGGGTAACCCCGAATGGGGTTGAATGTTAATGCGTCATGCCCTGATATTCAACCCCATTAGGGGTTGGGCGTTACCTCACCACTTCCACTTTTCCCCCGATTCCATCGGGGGCTATTCAAAGTTGACCCTTGCAGGGTCGTTTACGTCGCTAAGTTGACGACATCAGACTTCGAGTCAAGCCCTCACTACACAGACGGCTCGTCCCTCGCCCGCCTGCTATGAGCCACCTCCTTTTCTTTTTTGCTCACGGGAAACTGGATAAGCTAACCACCTCCCTGCAAGGACAAAGCCAGACGAAAGCCAACGCCGTTGCCTCGAACCGTCGGCCCGTCGAAGTCGCGATAAGCGGCGCGGCAGACCTGCGGATCGTAATTCCAGCTGCCGCCGCGAATCACGCGGGAGACGCCCTTATCTGACTGATCTACCCAAGCCCTACCATCATTCGGCGCCTTTTGGTAATTACGGTGCCATTGATCTTCACACCACTCCCAAACATTTCCGCTCATGTCGTGCAAACCCAGCGCATTGGGCAGCAAAAGCCCAACGTCCTGTGTTTTCCGGCCGCTGTTTATAAAATACCAACCCACCTGATCCAGCAGATCGCTGCCAGCGTATCGGTAGCCTTCACTTTCCCAATAGGGTCCGCCCCGCGCTGCGTATTCCCACTCGGCTTCGGTGGGCAGGCGGTATTCCCTCTCGGTAAGCTGGTTCAGTTTGGGTAAAAAATCATTATTGATGTCGTCCCAGGAAACTCTTTCAACGGGTCGTCGGGCGCCTTTGAAGCTTGACGGATTTTGGCCCGTCACTGCTTCCCATATATCCTGCGTGACGGCAAATTCGCCAAGGTAGAAGTCATCGAGGCGCACGGGATGGGCTGGTTTTTCATATTTCACTGCTTCTTTATCCTTGTCTTCGCTGCCCATGCGGAATTCCCCGCCGGGGATGTAGACCAGGCGGAAGGTGGGGCCGTCGTTCGGGAGTTTTTCAGTGTGGTAATTCATGTGTGGTGGTTTTTGCGCACGGGGGTAAAGATAAGTGATTTGATGATTTGAAGATGGAGCAGTGTGGGATGGAGCAGGGGTTGATTTGTTGATTTGTTTATTTGTTGAGATGGTGATTTGTTTATTTGGGGATTTGACGGGACTCGATTGGCATAGACGAAAGACGAGCGACTGGAGAATTAACAGGTGAATGCCGTTTGCTAAAGCTCCGAAAGCTTTGGCAAACGTATTGGAGTGGCCTGTTAACAAGGGGCAAATTAGTAAGATTGGGGTTTACAACATGTTGACGAAAACCAGAAAATCCATGGTGCTGCCGGCTGAGCGGAACAGCGACGCGGCGTAGGAGCATAATTGTCTAAATCAGAATTTTCAGGATGGCGCGATTCTGAAAATTCCAAAATTCTGCGAATTCTGATTCAGACAGAAAAAGGAACCAGAGTGGCGCTGCCCCGTGCGTTAGGGCTCCAATAGAGGTGCCCCCGTTCGTTGAGCGGAGTCGAAACGAAAGGCGTCACCTCTGGCATTTTACTACAATAAAGGTAACACCTTTTTGGAAAGGTGTCACCTTCGTGTCACGTCGGGCATTTTGCTACAACAGAGGTAACACCTTTTTTGGAAAGGTGTCACCTTCGGGAGCCTGATGTGTACGATTACGTCTCAATATTCCGTGGCCACTGGTAGTACTGCGGCGTGGGCGCATCGTAGCCGGTAATGAAATTCCGGATGTATTCGCGGAATGCGATGAGCGCGACATTGCGCGGCTCGGTCGGGTCGTCGCCAAAAATCAGTTCGGTATTGTCGCCGGCTAAGGGCAGGAACGGTACGTAGGGCGCTGAAAAAACAAAGGTAAAATAGAAGGTCATCATTTCTCCGATCGCGCCGGTTTTGGGCAGATAGCGGAGCAGTTCTTCTGTATTTATCGGTTGGTTGGCCGGCGGAATGTCGGTCAGTTGCAGACAGGGCGGAAAATTGGCCACGAAGCTCAACATCGGGTTGGCGGTGTGGTTCATACGCGCAGAACCGTGCGCCGTGAGCCGGAAAACGAGGCTTTGCAGCGTTCGGATGAGGTTGGCACGGCTGTCCATTGGCGGCAGCCCCACCACGTTGCCGACTTCGGGGTTGGTAGAAGCCGCCAGCCAGGCCTGCAGGTCTTTGTCGGCTGCCACGGCGGCGTCGCTGGTCCAGGTGTTTTCAACAAAAACAGTGACGTAATCGCCGACGGCTTTCCAGATGCCCAACATTTGACCGGCGATGGGAAACTGATCCCAGTCGGCTTTATCGCTGAAATCTGCTTTTTTGATGCCAAATTTTTCCAGGGTCACATCCGGATCGTCGTCGAAATAGACACGGCCTTTCGCGAAAGCGTCGGTCATGGCAATAAACTGTTTGGCGGAACTCACCGAAGTCGGCGGGGCAATGCCTTTCCATAGCAACAGAAGCACATCGTTGAAAGCCAGCAAAAAGTCGCTTTGCGGCGCCATGAAAACCCGGAGCGGGTGTTTTTCTTCCACTTTGTTGTTCAGCGTCATGAGCAGGGCGGCGCTCACAATATGCCAATGGTAAACGTGGCCCATCCAAATGCCGTAAAGGGTAACGGAGGTTTTGACAGCCTGCAGCGCATAGAGCCAGGCGCCCGGAGTGGCCACGCCGTAGGTGTACATTTGTTTTTGGCTGCCCTGGTGGCCCGACACGATGATTTTCACGGGCCTCAAGGCCTTAGTGGCTGCATCCTGCGCCAAAAGGGTCAGCGTGGCCGGGGTGAAGCGGGGGTTGCCTTTTACTGTTTGGGGCTCCAGGATTTCATAAAAGCGCAGGTCGATGGCGTAGAGCAGTTGCTGCTCCAGCAGGGTCTGAATTTCGGCGGTCCACTCTTCTCCAAAAGCGGCTTTGAAACCGGCGGCATTTTCGGCGTTCACTTTTTGCAGGATGAGCAGGTTGTACGCAAAACCGTATTTGGCTATGGTGGGCCAGAATTCGCGGTTGGCTGCCTCCGGATCGCTGAGGGTGGCTGCAAGATCGGCAAGCCGGGGGGCGCCCTCTTCGTATACGTCGTTGAACGTGGTCCAGGACATGGCAAATTGCTCCGGCGCCGTAAGCGACAACAAGGTGATCGGGTCTTCTTTTTCTGCTTTGATCAAATGGGCGTTGTCCTTCAGACGGCTGTGCGTTTTTTCGGGACGGAGTTCATTTTCCCTTATGGCTGTTTCGATATCCGCTTTCAAAGCCTGACGATCGGCTTCTGCCTCTGCTTCTACATCTTTTCCACGACCATAAAGAAAAGAATAGCCGTTCTCATCTTTAAAAGCCCCGATGCTGAATAATTTATTGAGGCCGGATTTGGCTTGTTTGGTCGCATAAGCACGTCGGCCAAGCCGTTCCAGGGTGACCGGAATTTGCTCAAGCACGAGCGGCACCGCAGGTATGTTTGGGTAACCCAGCAAGCGCAGGGGAAGATGAGCAATGTGTTTTCCATATTCCCGTCGCCGGAAAAGGAAATAAGCGAGGATGCCGAGCAGCCATAACGCGCTTAGGAGGAGGAGGGTGTATTTTAAATTCATATCTGTGAGGATTTAGTGTCTAAGAGCTTGTTCGGGAATTCCTCAATTGGCTGTGGGTGGCAAATTTTATTTTATTCATCGTTGGATTTTTTCGCCATAGCTGCCGGCTATGTCTGCAAAATCCGCCTTGTCTAAAATAAAATTTCCTCACCCTCGCTCAATCAGTAAATCCCGAACAAGCTCTAAGTCGCGAAGCATACAAGTCTTGTTATCAAATCCAAAAAATCAGACACAAGACCGAATGTTTGGGCACTGGCAGTTAAGGACTAACGGATGTAGTTTCTCTTACAAATATACAAAAAAAGTGGTCTTCCCGGAGAGGGATTGCTGCACTGGCTGCGAAACCGGGGTTTCGCGGTACATTAAACCCGAGATCGACGTTTTTCACTGATGTTGAACAGGCAAACCACGACTGCCAGCGGAACCAGAAAATGAGGCAGGCGAAAGACCGTCTCGTGAACCCACTGCGTCAGGGAGTTTTCCCAAAATTCCGGAATGAAATTGGCCCAGATACGAGCAACGGCGGTAGCCAGACCCCAGAAAGCCGCGTAGGCAAGGGCGCCAAATACCACTTTGCGCCAGGGTAAAAAAATGCAAACACTCAGGATAAAATCGAGCGTTCCAACGATGTTCAGAAAAACGACGGCGGGCTGATTGCCAAGGTGCAGGATGTTCATCGTCATTTCGATGAAATTGCCCGGACGGGGATAAAAGCCAACCGCATAGAGCCCGTGGCAGGTAAAAGTGAAGGCGATGGCAATTTTCATCCAAAGGACAAATCCGGGGGTGATGGCTCCCCGGCGATTTAGCCAAACTAAGAAAAAAGGCGTACCACATTGCAGCGCAAATTCAAAAAACTCGCCTACAAAAAAGAATTTTTCTTTGGTGTATAAGCATGCCAAAAACACCAGTCCTGCGCCACCGGCTGTGACGATCCACGCAGCCGGGCGTCCCAAACGGGGCAGGGCGACTACACATAGGGCGCAAAGGACATAAAACCAGCCCATGCCGCGTGTAAATGCGTCGATGGCCGAATCCACACGGGGGCTGGTCACGTATTCCGTCCAGGTCATGCCGAAGTTTGCGACGATGTTTTTCATCCAGCGTTCGTCCCAGAGCAAAGTCCGGTAAGGCGCATCAAAACGGAGGTGTTGCCAGGCACGACCTGCGAAAACACAGACAGCGGCAATCTGGAGCAGGAGGCGGACTTTTGAAAAGGTTGCTTGTGAAGTGGTTTGTTCGCTCAAAGTGGTTGCTTTTTTTGATTTTTGGCTCAGCCATCCGGAGAAACAGACAAGCGCTGAGTATTTTGATACTTTTCACTGCAAATTTACCATCAAAAATACAGTTTCGCCATGCCAATTGCATTAATCTACATCACACACGAAACAGAAGCGGAAGCCCAACGCATTTCAAATCAACTGTTGGAGGCGCGTTTGGCAGCTTGTGCCAATATTTTTCCCATTCAAAGTGCATATTGGTGGCAAGGGCACATCGAAAACGGCAAAGAATGGGTCAGCATTGTAAAAACGATGCCCGAAAAGTGGGAAGCAGTACAGGAAGCGGTAAGCCGGTGGCATCCTTACACCACGCCTTGTATCCTGAAAATAGAAGCAGAGGCAAGCGCAGCCTATGCCGACTGGATCAGGGAGAGTGTCAGTTAGCATCCGATAGCCGCGTTATGCCCTGGCCAAAAGTCGGCCATTTCCCCTATAATTACTAACTTTGCAAAGCGCACGACTTTCCCCTTTTATAGTGCGTTGCAACAAATGCACTTTGGATTCGTATCCAAAGAAATAAACCAGATTGTATGCTATGAGAAAACAAACCTGTCTGCTGATTCTCCTCCTCGGCGCGGTTTCGTTGCCGGTATTTGCCCAAAAGGCGAAGTTGAAAAAGGCGCAATTCTACCTGGAAACGCTGAATTACGAAGCGGCCATAGACCTGTATAAACAGGTGCTGGGAAAACACGATCTGCCCGAAGCCAAAGCAGCGATTGCCGAAGCTTACCGCAAGCTCAATGATTGTGTGAACGCTGAAATCTGGTATGCACAGGTTGTACAGTCTCCTGAAGCAACGCCTTTCCAAAAATACTACTACGGGCTGATGCTCCAACGCAATGGGAAATGCGAAGATGCCACCTATTGGTACGAGCAATTTCTGAAGCAGCGCCCTTACGATGTTCGAAAAAAGCAACTGGCGAGAGCCTGCGAATACCGACAGGAATTGCTCGTCTCTAATACGGACCTCTATCAGTTGTCGCACCCCGGTTTTAATGGTGCAGCCAGTGATATTGGGCCAGCCTTCTATCGCAACGGTTTGGTTTTTGGTTCTACGCGGCTTCCTGAGGGAGAAACGGACCACGGCCGGGCATTTTTCGACCTTTATTTTGTACCCGTAAAGATGCAGGCCGACACCCCGATTTACGGAGTGCCGTCCTTATTTTCACCGGAATTGAAATCGCGTTTTCACGATGCCATCATTACTTTCAGCAAGGACGAGCAGGAAGTCTTTTTTACGCGAAACCGCAAAATAGAGGGGGTGGAAGACAAATTGGTGGTCAACCGACTTGAGATCATGTACGCGAATCTCACCGATAGTTCTACCTGGGGCAATCTGGCGCCTTTGCCTTTTAACAATCCTGCTTATTCTGTGGCGCACCCTTCCCTTTCACCGGATGGCAGCAGGTTGTTTTTTTCATCTGATATGCCGGGGGGATTTGGCGGCAAAGACATCTATGTTTGTTCGCGGGAAGGCGGACTCTGGGGCGCTCCGGTCAACCTCGGACCCGGAATCAATACCGACAGCGATGAGTTATACCCGTTTTACCATGCCGACGATCAACTCTATTTTTCTTCTGACGGACATTTTGGATTGGGCGGTCAGGATATCTTTGTCACCCGGGAAACGCCGGATGGCGACTGGGAGGAAGTGAAAAATTTAGGCAGTCCGGTCAACACGGAATTTGACGATTTCGGATTCATCGTCAGCAACGACGGACAGGAAGGCTATTTTGCTTCCGACAGAACCGGAAATGACGATATTTACCATTTCATCCGGCAAAAAGAAGTTATGCCGGTGATTTACGAAATGCCCATAGAGCCCGAACCGGAAAAACCCATCGTCCTGAACGGCCGCGTGGTGCACCATCTGGACGGTTCTCCTTTAGCCGGGGCTTCCGTGCAATTGAAAGCGCTGACCTGTGAAGGTACCCTATCCGGGATTACCAATTATGCCGGCGAGTTCTCCATCGAGCTGACGCCAGGTTGCTGTTACAAAGTGCGGGCCGAAAAAGGAGATTACTTCTCATACACGCTGGAAGAAAAAATCTGTGCAGACAGTTTGAAAGCATTGCCGCTGGAAATCCAGCTGCTGCCTTTCCGAACCGAAACTGCCAGAGAAAAAATTGTGCCTGCTGTTGACAAATCACGGGAACAAACGGCCCTGTTTAAAACGGGTACTTCCAAAAACAAAGAAAATGAAAACAGCATTGCCTATTTGTTGAATATTTATTACGATTTTCAGCGTTCCAGCGTTCGGGAAGATGGCATTGCGGAGTTGAAAAAACTGCTCAAGTTGCTGGAAGACAATCCGAATCTTAAATTAGAAATCAGCTCGCATACAGACAGTCGCGGTTCCGACAGCTATAACATGCAATTGTCGCAACGCCGTGCTGATGCAATTGTGGCCTGGTTGACCTACAAAGGCATTCCGGCATCCAGATTGGTCGCAAAAGGTTATGGGGAAAGCCAACCGGTAAACGATTGCGTTGACGGAAAGCCCTGTAGCGAAGAAGCGTATCAGATGAACAGGAGGACGGAGTTTAAGGTGTTGGAAGAATGAGGGGGGTGACCCATTTTGAAAATTTGATGATTTGATGATTGAGCGATTTGGACGATCAGGGGTAGAAAGCAACGAACAACCGACAACCTGCCTACCGGCAGGCAGGCGAACAATTTCGTTGCGACTCCGCTCAACGAACAACAATCAACCAACAACAAACAACGAGGATAATTTGAACGCAAAGAGCCAGTGAAACAGAGGACGGAGCATATCAACATAACATTTATGCCGTTTCGATGTACCCAAAATACACGATTTTAAGTGAACGCGTTATCTGCATGACCTTTGGCGAAAAGCCGGATAATGTAGTCTGGCAGCAAGTCAATGCCATGAATGCCTGTCTGCAGGAACAACCCTTCCCCGGGATTTTGGCCACCATTCCCGCTTTTGTCACCCTGACCATTCATTTTGATCCCGTTCTTATAGCTGAACATCGTCCTGATGTTGGCATTCCTGCGGAAGCAGTTATACAATACCTGAAAAAAGCCAGCCGGACTTTAGATGCAGGGAAGACTGCCGGATCTGGTATCCTTGAAATTCCGGTACGCTATGGCGGCGATTTTGGGCCTGACCTTCCGGAAATAAGCGAGCGACTTCAATTACCCGAAGCAGCGATTATCCAGCGACATGCCAATACCATTTACAATGTTTATATGATCGGATTTGCTCCGGGTTTTCCGTATCTTGGCGTCTTGTCTTCAGAATTAGAATTGCCAAGAAAAAAAGTCATTAGCCCTAATGTACCTGCCGGAAGTGTCGCCATTGCCGGAAAAATGACCTGCATATACCCGAATGCCTCGCCGGCAGGCTGGTATGTTATTGGTCGAACCGATGTTCGTTTATTCGATCCATATGCTCCATCCCCCTGCCTGCTGCGCGTCGGGATGAAAGTTCGATTTATCCCGCAACACGTATGAAACTACGCGTATTCCATACCGGGCCAGGTCTGCTGGCAACCATTCAGGATCTGGGAAGGCAGGGAGCATTGGCTCATGGCGTCCCTTTTTCCGGGGCGATGGATGCCCACAGTCATGCCCTTGCCAATTTGCTGCTCGGCAATGACCCTGGTGCGGCAACCCTGGAATGCAGTGGTGGCAAGCTTGACGCCTGGGTAGAAGAAGGTGGTCAGGTGGCGCTTGCCGGAGCAGGCGGCGCTCTGCTTGTTGACGGACAACGCGTTCCGGGTGGCCGCATTTTAGGGATACCCGAAGGCGCCCTCATCGAAATACAGCCCCTTCCGGGCGGAAATTTTTGCTACCTGGCTACAACTGGCGGCTGGCAGGTTCCGGCGGTTTTCGGCAGCGCATCTACTTATCTTGCGGGGGGATTTGGCGGCTATGAAGGGCGATCACTTCAAAAAAACGATGTATTGCATTCGGCATTGAATCAGGTGGCGCCGGCGAATACAGAAATCAGCCCCTGGTATTTAGAAGATCAGAATGACGTAACGCCCCAATTGGAGACACCTCTTGAGGTTGGCATTCTGCAAGGCCCGGAATGGTCATTATGGCAAAAAGAACAGCAACAACTGTTTTTAGAAAAACCGGTCCGGATTTCAAAAAGTCGAAGCCGTCAGGCTGTCCGACTGGAAGCGCTTGATTTTCTGGAACACCAGTTTTCCGACATGTACTCAACCGGCGTAAGCCCCGGCGTTATACAGATTCCACCAGGAGATACACCTGCCATTCTGATGTCGGATGCCCAAACAACGGGTGGATTTCCAAGGATTGCACAGGTTATTGCGGTGGATTTGCCCAAAATCGCACAGGCAAAAACCGGCCAACTGCTCCGCTTCAGCATCGTGGATATCGCGGAAGCAAGCCGGCGCTTGCTGGCATACGAACGGGAGTTGCAACGCATGAAAGTAGCGGTTCGGCTTCGGGCGGGATGAATAGACTCGAGGCAGAGCCTCGCGCCAGCATGAATTTTCGAGGATGGGCTATGCCTCGCGCCAACAATGGTTTAAAAATTAAAACTTGTGCCTACAAAATCCATAGATCTGAACTGCGACATGGGAGAAAGCTTCGGCGCCTGGAAAATGGGCGGAGACGCTGCTCTGATGCCATTGATTTCATCTGCGAACATTGCCTGCGGCTACCACGCGGGCGACCCGGTAGTCATGCGCGATACAGTACGCCTCGCGCTGACCCATGGCGTGGCAATTGGCGCCCATCCTGGCTATCCCGACCTTCAGGGCTTTGGGCGCCGGGATCTTTACATGTCTACGGACGAGGTGTATGCGATGGTGTTGTATCAGATTGGCGCCCTGCAAGCCATCGTTGCATCAGAGGGTGGCGTATTGCACCATGTGAAGCCGCACGGCGCGCTTTACAATCAGGCAGCCAGGCAACGGGAGCTTGCTGAGGCCATCGTACTGGCAGTCAGCAAATGCCAGAAATCCGATTTGATGCTTTATGGACTCAGCGGCAGCCTGATGGTTGAAGCAGCAGAGGCACAAGGCCTGCGGGTTTGCCGGGAAGCATTCTGCGATCGCAACTATCAGCATGACGGTTCGCTTACGCCGCGCAGCCGATCAGGAGCAGTCATTCACGACCCTGCAGCAGCAGCCGAACGGGCTTTGTTGCTGGCCAAAGGACAGCGCATAGAAACAAGCGATAACAATCATATTCTGGTACACTGCGAGACCATTTGCATTCATGGAGATGGCCCCAATGCTGTCGCCATTGCACAATCGGCAAGGGCTTTATTGGATAGCCAGGGCATTCAAATTGCGGCAGTCTGATGCCCGAAAACCGGACCACTACCCTATTCGCTCCATCGCCGCCATAAAAAAACCATCAAATCCATCGTCCTGAGGCATGATGCGTTTTTGCGAAAGCAGGCGAAATGTTGTTGGATTTGCTTCCAGAAAGCGGGTCACCTGCATTTCGTTTTCAGAAGGCAGGATGCTGCAGGTGGCGTATACCAGTTTACCGCCAGGTTTACAAATGGCGCTGTATTGTTGCAAAATCTGCGCCTGGGTATTCCGCACCCGATTGAGGAAGGCGCTGTCGAGTTTCCATTTGGCATCGGGATTGCGGCGCAGCACGCCAAGTCCGGTACAGGGCACATCGAGCAATACCCTGTCGGCACTGCCGTACAGGCGCTTTATTACTTTGTTGTTGCCAATGGGCCGCGTTTCAATGATCGAAGCGCCTGCGCGTGTGGCACGTTTGCGCAAGGCGTCCAGTTTCCATCCTTCGGTGTCAAGCGCGATGATGCTGCCTTTGTTTTGCATGCGTGCAGCGAGGTGCAGGGTTTTTCCACCTCCTCCGGCGCAGGCATCGACGACGCGCATGCCGGGTTGCACATCCAAAAAAGGCGCGACAAGCTGAGAGGAGCCGTCCTGAACTTCAAACAGGCCATCGCGAAAAGCGCGGGTAGTAAATAAATTTTGTCTTTTGTGTACGACCAGAACATCGTCGCTTCCAAAAGCAGATGTTTCCACACCTTCACTGGCCAATTGTTTTGTCAGGGCTTCCCGTGTGGTTTTCAGGGTATTGGCTCTAAGCACAACAGGGGCGGATTGGTTAAGTGCCTGGAGCGTAGTTTCCCATTGCTGGCCCAATTCTGCTTCACCGAGGGCATCCAGCCAGTCCGGAACTGATTCGCGTATGGCCCTTTGCTGACTCAGAACAGCAAATTTGTCGGCAACATGGCTTTTATTAACCCCTTCGAATTCAACCCAGGGCGGCAATTCCTGCTCTCTAAGCAGGCGAAAGATGCCAAATATGCGATACCAGTCGGCTATTGACTTAGGTTCTGCGCCGTCAATTTCATAAAGCAGGCGGTATTGGCGCACGATGTCGTAAACGCTTTCGGCAATAAAAGCCCGGTCGCGCGAGCCCCACCTGGCGTTGGATTTGAGGGTTTGCTCGATTACTTTGTCGGCATGGCGGCCTTCTGCAAAGATGGTCTGCAGGGATTCCGCAACGGCCTTAACGAGCAAAGGATATAGTTTCGTCATTGATTAGTTACAAAAGCTTAGAGATGAAAGACAACCAACAAAGCGTTATTGTCCGGAAAAGGCAAAGGTAACGAAAAGCAATGAGCCGCTCACCCGCCATCAACAGGGTTTGCAAAGAATCACAGAAGTCGCATTCGCACTTTCAGCAGATGTTTGGGGATGCGGGAAAATTTGTAGCTTTGCGCGTATTTTGGAGCTTTGAAACAAACAGCTTTCATGTCAGTCATTGTCAACAATTTAGTAAAATTATACGGACAGCAACGCGCTGTTGGGGGCATCAGTTTTGAAGTGGGAAAAGGACAGGTCCTCGGTTTTCTGGGGCCAAATGGCGCAGGGAAAACCACGACCATGAAAATCATCACTTGCTTTATACCCCAAACGGAAGGAACAGTAGAAGTCTGCGGCTTTGATGTAGCCAAGGCGCCAATGGACGTACGCCGGAACATAGGTTACCTCCCGGAAAACAATCCCTTGTACAAAGACATGTACGTGAAGGAGTACCTGAATTTTGTGGCGCGGCTGCACCGTACCCCCAATATGGCAAAGCGTGTGTCTGAAATGGTGGAGATGACGGGCCTTGGGCGCGAACAACACAAGCGCATTGACGCGCTGTCGAAAGGATACCGGCAGCGGGTAGGACTGGCCCAGGCCATGCTCCACGACCCTGAAGTATTGATTCTGGATGAACCCACTTCCGGGCTTGACCCAAACCAGATTGTTGAAATCCGAAACCTCATTCGCCACATCGGCGAACAAAAAACGGTCATTTTTTCCACCCACATCATGCAGGAGGTTCAGGCCTTATGTGACCGGGTCATCATCATCAACCGTGGAGAATTGGTTGCCGACGACCCCATTGAACGTTTGCGGGAACGCGGTAAAAAAGAAGTTGTGGTCACTGTTGAATTTTCACAAGCCGTTTCAGAAAAACAGCTTGCTGCCATACCAAATGTCCGGCGCGTGGAAAGTTCAGGAAAAAACCGGTGGAAGCTTTACAGCGACGACAAACACGACATTCGGGAAGCCATTTCGCGCTTCGCCTCTGCCAACAACCTTACCTTGCTTGAAATCAGAAAAGAAGAAAGCAGCATTGAAGATATTTTCCGGAAATTAACCCAGTAATCACCCATCAAAAATTTAAGTGGATTGACGCGCAGCATCATCATACGGGCAATTTTGGCAAGCTTTTTATTCCTGACCACCACCGCCATGCAGGCGCAGTCAGACAGCATCCTGCTCACCAAAAACTTTGAGTTCAAAGACGGCATTTATCTTTCTTTAAACGCACTTCACCGCAACGCACCGGATTACACCTGGGATGAGCTGGATGCGGTATTGACAACCAGCGCCCGAACTTTTGTCACCAAAGTGGTGAAAATTAAAAAGAAATCCGGCGAAACGCTGGACCTTCGCAAAATGCTGGCCATCAGCCTGGAAGGCATACCGTATGTCAACGCAGGCATACCCACTGCAGAAGAGGAAGCATTCATTTTTGCAGGATTGAAAGCACGGGGCAAAATCTCCTATTTTTCCTATGAAATCGATACCACTGAAATGGTGGAAATTTCAGCGTACAATCCTTTGACCAGGAAGCCTTTCCGAAAAGGGAAAGTGCCGGTAAAATCCTCCATGACCGTTGAAAAAATCTTTTATTTCCCGGATGGCCGCATCGCCAATTTTAACCGCGAGCGCCTGCTGGACTGGATTGGCGATGACAAACAACTCTGGAACACGGTAAACGAATTGGGCAGCAACCCGGATAAGGAAAAATTATTCAAATGCCTGTTGATCTATGATGACCGGAATGCTTTTTACATGCAACCAGCAAATCCATGAAGCGGTGGACGGTGGACGGTGGACGGGAAATCCTACTCAAATTTTAAAAGCAATATGCCCCTTTAACCCCCGCTATGGCGGGACATGTTTTTCTACTTTAACCTTGATTAACCCTAAAATACTTTAACCTTTAACCTTAATACTTTAACCTTTAACCTTTAACCTTTAACCTTAATACTTTAACCTTAATATGTGGCCAATATACCGGAAGGAAATCAATTCATTTTTCAGCTCGTTGGTGGGCTATATCGTCATCGGTGTATTTCTGGTAGCGCTTTGGCTGGTCATGTTTGTGTTTCCGGAGTTTAGTTTACTGGAAAGCAACTACGCCACACTGAGTCAGTTATTTGCCATTGCGCCGCTGCTCTTTTTGTTCCTCATGGCAGCCATCACGATGCGTACTTTTGCAGAGGAACACCAGGCCGGTACTTTCGAACTGTTGGCAACCCACCCATTGCGCGATATAGACATTGTGCTGGGAAAGTTTCTGGCATGCATGACGCTGGTAGCGCTCGCCCTGGTCCCAACGGTGCTTTATTATGCAACCGTGTATTTTTTGGGTTCTCCCGTAGGCAATCTGGATGCAGGCGCCATAGTCGGATCTTACATCGGCTTGCTGTTGCTGGCAGGCGCTTTTGTGGCTATTGGACTGTTTGCGTCGTCATTGGTGAGTAACCAGATTGTGGCTTTCATACTGTCCATATTTTTAGGCTTTTTATTACACTGGGGATTCTACTATTTCAGTGAACTACCTGTCTTTTTGGGCAAAACGGACGATTTGGTGCAAATGATTGGCATGGAGTATCACTATGAATCCATTAGTCGCGGCATTCTGGACACGCGGGATTTGATTTATTTTTCATCTGTAATTGCCTTTTTCATTGTGCTGACGCTGGTTTCTTTAGACCGGAGAAAATGGTAAACCAGGCAGTATCGATTCTATTAAGATCGCTTGAAGCTTAACTTTTCAGCTTTTGGTAAAAAGATAAAAAATGAGTAAACAAAGAAGCAGACGGGCATTGGTTTTGTTGCAGTTGGTGTTGTTTGCGGGAGTGCTCTTGTTCTTGAATATTCTGTCGAATGTACGGTTTAGCGGCAGACCGCTTTATGCCCGGTTTGACCTGACGGAAGAGCGGCGATTTACCCTTACCAAGGGTTCGCGCGAACTGCTGGACGAACTGGATGAAATCGTTTATGTGAATGTGTTGCTGGAAGGTGACTTTCCGGTGGGTTTCAAGCGCCTGCAGGATGCTACCCGCCAAATACTCGATGATTTTCGCTCAGAGACAGGCTATGTGGAATACGAATTTGAAGACCCTTCCGCAGGCAGCGTTGAAGAAGCCAATGAGCGCCGCAAAGAGCTCAGTAAAGACAAGATTGAAGCCACCGTACTCAAGGTAAAAGGGAAAGACGGCAATCGCCAGCAACTCATCTACCCCTACGCCATTTGTTATTACAAAGGCCGTTCCATCGTGGTCAACATGCTGGAGAACGAAGTTCCAGGCGTATCGCCGGAAGTTATCCTGAACAATTCGGTTCAGTTGCTGGAATACAAATTCATCAGTGCCTTTAAAAAACTGAAGGACGGATCCCGCTCTGTTGTCGCATTCACAACCGGACACGGCGAACTGGATCCTTCCGAAACCTACGATCTCGAAAAGACGCTCCGCCAGTTTCACGACACCGGCCGCATCCACTTAGACAGCCTGGTTTCGATCAGCCAGGATGCCTCGGTGATCGTCATTGCCAAGCCGCGTTTTCCTTTCTCTGAAAAAGATAAATTCAAGCTGGATCAGTATGTTATGAACGGCGGAAAAATCCTGTGGCTGATTGACAAGCTCCAGGTGGATCTCGACAGTCTGCAGGGCAGAAAAGAGTATTTTCCGGCAGAATACGACTTAAACATCGACGACTTGCTTTTTCAGTATGGTGTGCGCATTGAGCCCAATATTGTGCTGGACATGCAATGCTCGGTGATTCCCCTGACGACAGGGCAGGTTGGCAGCAACCGCAAACCGGATTTATTTCCTTATCCCTATCATCTGGTGGTCACTCCGGTTGCCGATCACCTGACCACTAAGAACCTTGGGCCAATAAACCTGCTGTTTGCCAATTCCATCAAAGCGGATATTGGCACCAACACAGCTATGAAGCGGACCCCCCTGCTCGAATCTACCCGCTACTCCCGATATCAATACTTGCCTGTGGGTCTGAATTTTGATTTTTTGCGGTACGATCTGGATCCGACCAAATTTGACAAAGGGGCCCAAACGCTGGCGGTGCTGATGGAAGGCACTTTTTCTTCCATGTACAAAAACCGGGTAAATGAAGAAATGCTTTCGGGATTTGAGCAAATCGGATTGAAGTTTCGTGCGGAGAGTGTACCGACCAGCATGATCTTTGTTTCGGATGGCGACATTACCAAAAACAAAGTCAAAAGAGACCCGAAAGGGACTTTTGTATTGCCGGCAGGTTTCAACGACTACAACGGCATTTATTATTCCAACAAAGATTTCATGCTCAATGCCATTGAATACCTGTTGGGTAAAGACGGCTTCATCGAAGCGCGCGGCAAAAATGTAAAACTGCGCCTGCTCGATCAAAACAAAATTGATGAGTGGAAACAAACCATTCAGGCCGTGAATATCCTTGCTCCTTTGATGTTCTTTGGCATCTTTGCAGCAGTTTTCCTTTTCCTGCGGAAACGCAAGTTTGCAAAACAGCATAATTAAAAGCTATGAAACGTACCTTATTCATGCTCGTTGCTTTCCTGATACTCGGCGCCGGAGTGCTGTGGTATTATTACGGAAAGGGCGATGACAAAACCACACTGGCAGGGCTGGATCGGCAATTTGCCGTAAAAGATACCGCCTCCATTTACAAAATCTTCATCGCCGATCGCCAGGGCGGTCGCACGACACTGGAGCGCAAAGGCAAAGATTGGGTTTTTAATGACCAATACAAAGCGCGACCGAATGCCATAGAAAACCTGCTCCGGGCCATTTACCGCGTAGAAATGAAATACAAACCCGCAGAAAAAGCAGAAGCTGAAATGATAAAAAGCCTTGCTTCTGAAGGTTTAAAAGTAGAATTGTACACCAAAAACAACCAGCTGATCAAGTCTTACTACGTTGGCGGCGCAACGGCCGATGAACGGGGCACGTACATGATGCTGGAAGGCGCCAATCAGCCTTATGTGGCTTATATTCCAAGTTGGGAAGGCAACCTTCGTTTTCGTTTTAACCTCAAGGGTGACGACTGGCGCGACAAAAGCATTTTCGCCATCGCACCGGAAGAAATCACCTACGTGGGCGTTGAATACCCCAAACAGTTGGAAAAATCATTCAAAATCGACGTACAAGGCGATGCCTATCAGGTCAAACCTTATCACAGCATCACCCCTGAAATCAAGCGGCCGATTCGCAAAGGAGCTGTGGAAAACTACCTGACAGGTTTTGAAAGTCTGCAGGCAGAAGCTTTTGAAAACGAATACAATTTTCGGGATTCCATCGCCAGTTTGGTGCCGTTTTGTACGATTACAGTTCGCAAAAAAGATGGTTCGGAGCGGGTTACTAAATTACACCCCATCTTTAAAACGCAGGTTATGGATGAAAAATCCGGAAAAGTTTCAGCTGCCCCTGAGGCTGAGCGCTATTTCGCCACCTGCGAGGGCGACTTTTTGTTGGTACAACATCTTGTTATTAAAAAAATACTGTGGGCGTACGAATCATTTTTCTAATCCACGGCATGCGAAAAATTGCCTTACGGCTGGTTTTTCCGGCTGCGCTGCTTGCAGTGGCGCTGGCTTTCGTTGTGCCGTCTGCTGATCCTGTCTGGGGCTTTTTCGGACACCGCAGAATCAATCGCTTAGCCGTTTTCACGCTGCCTCCGGAGATGATTCGTTTTTACAAAACCAACCTTGAATACCTGACTGAGCACGCTGTTGACCCCGACAAGCGTCGCTACGCCACCAAACATGAAGCGCCGCGCCATTATATAGACCTGGATGAGTGGGGCGTTTTTCCGTTTACCAACCTTCCCCGAAACTGGACCGATGCCCTGATGCTGCATACCGACATCGGCCTTGTTACGACACAGGGAGACAGTCTGAAAGTAAAACGGGATACCCTGCTGATTGATGGCTACCGAATCCCTCAAATCCGGCTTTACCGGAAAAACAGAGCCATTCTTGAAGCTGCGGATGCCAAAGCATTCAGAGCCTTTTTCGAGCAACATGTACTTCCCCAGTATTACGAAGACGATTGGGTTTTGCCCTGCGATACCTTGTTGGCACTGTTTGGCGGCAGCATGCCTGACATTGCGAATTGCGCAAAAGGTTATGCTGTTGATCGCTTTTCCGGACACGGCATCCTTCCTTATCACTTGCTGAAGATGCAGAACATCCTGAAAAATGCTTTGATTTCGGGAAATGTGGATAAAATTCTGCGCACTTCGGCTGAAATCGGCCACTACATCGGCGACGCCTACGTACCATTGCACACCACCAAAAACTACAACGGCCAGCTGAGTAACCAAACCGGAATCCATGCATTTTGGGAAAGCCGTTTGCCCGAGCTCTTTGCCGATGATCGCTATGATTTTTTTGTGGGAAAAGCGGAATACATTGCCAAACCAGCTGAATATTACTGGAAAATAGTGCTGGACAGCCATGTACTGGTTGACAGTGTGCTGCAAATTGAAAAGGAATTGAGCCGCACTTTTCCCCCCGACCGGCAATATTGCTTCGAAGAACGCAACGGGGTTACGATCCGTACCCAATGCCGCGAATATTCTGAAGCTTATCATCAACGCATGGCCGGAATGGTGGAATCCCGGATGCGCGGCGCCATTTTGACTTTGGGAAGTGCGTGGTATACCGCGTGGGTTGATGCCGGGCAACCTGATTTGTCAAAATTGTTGGACAAAAGCCTTTCTGCAGACGAATTGAAAGAAGAGGAAGCGCTCGAATCTCAATTCCGGAAAGGCAATGCAAAAGGAAGGCAGCATGAATAATTCCTATTTCATTAATCAAGCTGTCATGGCATGAAGAACGAATTGTTTGGATTAATTGGCTACCCGATTTCACACTCTTTTTCAAAGCGGTATTTTTCTGAGAAATTTGAAAAGGAGGGACTTGATCATTGCCGTTATGAGCTGTTTCCAATTGCCTCGATCAACTTATTGCCTGAAACGCTGAGGAACAATCCCGACCTTCGGGGATTGAATGTCACCATCCCCTATAAAGAAGCCGTGCTGTCGTATCTTGATGGCTTCGGCGAAGGAGTCGAAGCCATTGGCGCTGTGAATGTCATCGACATTTCAGATGGAAAACTTATCGGCTATAACTCGGACGTCGCCGGTTTTGAGCTTTCCCTTCGCCATTTTCTCGGAACAGACCACCCTGAAGCAGCGCTGGTACTGGGCTCGGGCGGCGCTTCCAAAGCAGTACAATTTGTGCTCAGTAAAATGAATATCCCTTATCAATTGGTATCGCGCAACCCCAAAACCGGCCTGGTTTACGAACAATTGACCCGGGATATTCTGCAAACGCACCGACTCATCATCAACACGACCCCTTTGGGTATGAGTCCGCAGACAGAAACTTGCCCAAAAATTCCATTTGATTGGATAAGTCCACGACATTTGCTGTTCGATCTCGTCTACAATCCTGAAGAAACTTTATTTCTAAAAAAAGGACAACTTCAGGGAGCACGAATAAAGAATGGATTGGATATGTTGTATATTCAAGCTGAAAAAGCCTGGGAAATCTGGAACAAATAAAACCGAATCATACAATGGACGCAAGTAACATGCCTGTTCCTAAACATTTAGCAAAACTTGAAAAAATGGCCAAAAAGGTTTTCAATACGCCCATTGATTTTTCCAATACGGAGATTGCCTTTCGCTGGAAGACAGAAAAAGAATTAAAAAAAGCAGCCTGGCTTTTTGGCATGATGAACAACCATTGGCTGGTAGGCATTGGGTCAAAAGTCGGTATTGCTGCCATCAAAATGCACCTTCCTTTTGTTGAATCGGTGGTTAAAAACACCATTTTCGAGCAATTTTGCGGCGGCACGACTTTGGCGGAATCGCTGAAAAACATTGACAAGCTGGCGGAACAAAACGTGCAGTCGATTCTGGACTACGGTGTTGAAGCCAAAGAAACAGAGGCCGATTTCAACAAAACGATGGCCGAAAACATCCGGGCCATTGAATTTGCTGCACAGCACAAGCACATCCCTATTATCAGCACCAAAATTACAGGACTAGCCCGCTTTGGACTTTTGGAAGCCATTCAACGAGACGACAGCCTGACGAAGGAAATGCGGGCAGAATACCGTGCAGTACTCAAACGGGTGGATGCTATTTGTCAGGCAGCAAGCCAGCATGGTGTCAGTGTTTTTATCGACGCAGAGGAAAGCTGGATACAGGACGCCATTGACCACCTTGCCAACCTGATGATGCGCCGTTACAACCGCGAGCGGGTTGTGGTTTACAATACCCATCAGATGTACCGTTCCGACCGGCTGCAGTACCTCATGGATTCGTATGAAGAAGCACGACGCGAAGGCTATTTGCTTGGCGCAAAACTGGTTCGGGGCGCCTATATGGAAAAAGAGAGAGAACGTGCGGAAGCAATGGGCTACCCCTCCCCCATTCATATCAACAAAGAAGCGACAGACCATGCTTTCGACACCGGCATTGAATTTTGCCTGGAACATTACGAAACCATTGCCAGTTGCAATGCATCCCATAACCTGGCCAGTACGGCATTACAGGTCAAACTGATTGAAGAAAAAGGCCTTCCGCGCAACCATGAGCACCTGCGTTTTTGCCAGTTGTACGGCATGAGCGACAACCTCACGTTTAATCTGGCCGACGCCGGCTACAATGCCGCCAAGTATATGGTTTACGGACAGGTTCGTGAAGTACTGCCTTATCTCATCCGCCGTGCTGAAGAAAATTCATCCATTACCGGCGATATGAGCAGGGAATATCAATTGGTCAATACGGAATTAAAACGGCGCGAATCCATTGAATAAAGGCAGCAATTAATTTAGTTTATGATGCCCGACACGCCAATTCCTGTTGAAATCCGGCAGGCAACTTTATCAGACCTGGACGCGCTGACTGAGCTTAGCGTACGTACATTCTATGAGACTTTTTCGGCGCAAAATGATAAAGAAATCATGGATCGGTACCTGTCGGAAAATTTCAATTCCACGCAGATCGCTACGGAACTTGCCGATACCCAAAACCAGTTCTTTATGGCTTTTTCAAACGGTGAACCCTGCGGGTATGTGAAGTTGAGAAGAGCAGGGAAAACGCCGGAAGCGCTTCATGGGAAAAAAGCCATTGAGCTCCAGCGGATTTATGTGTCCGGGGCCTACCACGGCAAAAAGATCGGCGCTGAATTAATGCGGCACTGTCTTGAACTGGCTTCTAACGATGGCTTTGAGGTAATTTGGTTAAGCGTTTGGACTGAAAACCCTAAAGCCATTAAATTTTATGAGCGCTGGGGGTATACCATCAAGGACAACCTCATTTTCGATTTCGGCGGCGACCTGCAAACGGACTATTTGATGGCAAAAACGCTGGACCAATAATACCGCTAATCCAGGTATCTTTTCAACAGCCCATCGTAAGCATCAATTCTGCGGTCTCGAAAAAAGGGCCAGATGCGGCGCACCGCTTCCGTTCTTTCCCGATCAATTTCAACCACCACAGCGGTCTCTTCTTCAACGGGCGCCTGCCAGAGCAACTCTCCCTGCGGTCCGGCCACAAAACTTTGTCCCCAGAACTGAATGCCACCGGTAACTCCTGAACAATCCGGTTCAAAACCAGTCCGGTTCACCGCAACAACCGGCAAGCCATTTGCCACGGCATGTCCCCGCTGGATGGTTTGCCAGGCGCCGAACTGCCGGTCTTTTTCTTCCTTTGAATCGGTAGATTCCCAGCCAATGGCAGTCGGATAAATGAGCAATTCAGCACCGGCCAGCGCCATAAGCCTCGCCGCTTCCGGATACCACTGATCCCAGCAAACAAGTACGCCAAGCTTTCCTACCGAAGTAGCGATGGGATGAAAGCCCATATCGCCCGGAGTGAAGTAAAATTTTTCGTAATAAGCCGGATCATCCGGGATGTGCATTTTCCGGTATTTCCCGGCAATGGTGCCGTCTTTTTCAAAAACGACCGCCGTATTGTGAAAAAGCCCGGGTGCGCGTTTCTCAAATAGAGAAGTCACCAAAACGATGCCCAATTCTTTAGCCAATGCGCCAAAAACCTGAGTGGATGGTCCCGGAATTGCCTCTGCCATGTCAAAACGAGCCGTCTCTTCAGACTGGCAGAAATAGACGCCGGTATGCAACTCCTGCAAAACGACCAATTGCGCCCCCTGCGCGGCGCAGGAACGGATTCCCGCTATGCTTTTGCGGATATTGTCTTCCCGGTCTTCTGAACAGGATTGTTGTACGATGCCAGTTTTGAGCATATCTTCACTATCTAATAAATTAATCAATTACTGTCTGTCCATTTAGTCAGATGCTAATTACAAACACCTTCGGGATACTGCATGGTAACGCAATGAAGCGAGCCGTGTTGTAAAATCAAAGCCCTGCAATCAATGCCAATGATTTTCCGGTCCGGAAAACAAGTCTGGATAAGCGTCAACGCCTCCGCATCCTGTGGAACGCCGTATGTTGGCGTCAGAACCGCGCCATTGATGATCAGGAAATTGGCATAAGTGGCCGGCAAGCGATGGCCATCATCGTCATAGCAGGCATCCGGCATGGGCAGCGGCACGAGGCGGTAAGGCTTGCCTGTTGCTGTACGGAAGGCAGCCAGTTCAGCTTCCATATTGCGGAGCGCATCATTATGCTCATCGTCTGCCCGGGTGCATTGCACATAAGCAATGGTTTCAGGGTCACAGAACCGCGCCAGGGTGTCAATATGCGAATCGGTATCATCGCCGGCCAGATAGCCATGATGGAGCCACAACACACGATCAAGCCCAAACAGCGACTTGAGTTTTGCCTCAATTTCAGCTTTACTCAGATGTGGATTCCGGTTAGGTGAAAGCAGGCATTCTGCTGTGGTGAGCAGGGTTCCCTGCCCGTCGCTTTCGATGGCTCCACCCTCCAAAACCAGTCCGCCGTGCCGGATTTCAGCGTTAAAGACCTGATGGTTGCGCTGAATATAACCTGTGATGAGGTTGTCATAAAAAGCCGGAAATTTGAGTCCCCATCCGTTGAAAACAAAATCGAGCACAACGGGTCGCTCATTTTCCAAAATGGTGATGCCGCTGTGGTCGCGCGCCCAGGTATCATTGCAAGGGGCCTGCACGAATCTGAAGTTGGAAAAGTGAGAATCGGCCTGAAAAAGCCCGCGAACTTCATCTGGGTTGTTGCACACGATGAGCACTTTCTGGAACCTGGCAATGGAACTTGCAATTTCCACAAAACAAGGCATGACCTGCTCCAGCACATCCGCCCAATCGGTTCCGGCATGCGGAAAAGTGAGCTGCACGGCACTTTGAGGCGCCCATTCTGCGGGTAAAATTCGCTTTATCATGCGGCAAAATTAAGAATAGTCGGAAGAAACTCTTTCAGGTTTTCTAAATTTGCTTTATGGCAAAATAAGCGACGCAACATGGCAGCATACGGCACAATCCTCAACATCGTTGTCCCCATTTTTTTCCTGTTGTATTTCATCGAACTGGGTTTTGAATGGTATCTGGGAAAAAAAGTCATCCGGAGCCTCGACAGCATCTCCAGTTTCAGCTCCGGCATTACCAATGTTGTCAAAGATGTGCTCGGCATGAGCATCAACATCATTTCTTATGCCTGGCTGGTAGACAAAATTGCGCTTACCAGCATTGAAGCGACCTGGTCGGTCTATCTCATCGGGTTCATTGCCGTTGATTTTCAGGGTTATTGGTCGCATCGCTGGCACCACGAGATCAACTTCCTGTGGAATGGTCACATCATCCACCACAGCAGTGAAGAGTTCAATTTATCCTGTGCCTTAAGGCAATCCATTTCAGTGGTGGTCAATTACTTTACAATCCTCCTCCTTCCTGCTGCGCTGCTCGGAGTTCCGGCACAGGTCATTGCCATCATCGGGCCATTGCACCTGTTTTTACAATACTGGTACCATACCCGTCTGATCGGAAAAATGGGCTGGCTGGAGTACATTCTGGTGACGCCTTCTCACCACCGGGTTCACCATGCCATTAATCCGGAGTACATGGACAAAAACCACGGACAGATATTCATCATATGGGATAAATTATTCGGCACTTTCCAGGAGGAGCTGGAGGCTGTTCCGCCGGTTTACGGGGTAACCCGGCCGGTTCGTACCTGGAATCCGATTGCCATCAATTTTCACCACATGTGGTTGTTGATCCGGGATGCCTGGCGCACAAAGAGTTGGTGGGACAAATTGCGCATCTGGTTTATGCCAACCGGCTGGCGGCCGGAAGATGTAAAAGACCGCTATCCGGTGACCAGCATACAGGATCCTTACCATTTTGACAAATACGATACCCGGGCATCAAAGCTATTCATCAGCTGGTCCTGGATGCAGCTGGCATTTAATTATTTTTTGCTGGTCTATTTCTTCGCTAATTTGGCAGGCATTGGTACGCCGGATGTCTTTTATTACGGCGCCTTCATTTTCCTTTCGGTGTTTGCCTATACAGAACTCATGGATCTAAAGGCTTATGCCATGTACCTGGAAATGGCAAAATCCGCAGCAGGCCTCTACCTGGTCTATCAATCCGGAGGGGAGTGGTTTGGCGCAGGCACTTATTTTGGCGCATGGTATGTTTACATCGTCGTGGCTTATCTCATCCTTTCGACTGTAGCCGCAACGTATTTTGCGCAGGTGGAGTTTAAGGAGCAAAGACCTGTTAGGTTTTAAAAGCCTAACAGGTCTCCATTTCAATAGTTTACTTATCTTTTTTCGCAGCATTCAGACTTTCCAGGACGCGTTGTGTAATGTCCAAGCTGTCATTGGCTGCCAGTAACTGACCACCGGCCGTGTAGCTGAAAATGAAGTCGAAACCTTCTTCTTTTTTGATGGCTTCCAGTTTATCCAGAATCGCTTTTTGCAAAGCTTCGCGAATTTTCTGGTCTTCTTCCAACAACTTCTTGGTAATGCCTTCCTGTTCAGCAGCCAGTTTTTGTTGCTGTGCCATCAGACGCTGTTCTTCTTTTTGCATTTCGCTGGGCGCCAGAAGTCCTTGCTGCGCCTTTTGCTGGGTAGCCAAAAAGTCTTTTTCCAGTGCCCGCCCTTTAGCTTTCAGCATGGCGTCGGCATCTTTTTCTTTCTTTTGGAAAGCCTCTCTTTCCTGTTTAAAAAACACATACTTTTCCAGCAAAGTATCTGCATTCACGTACGCAATTTTCAAAGGTTTTTCCATTTCAACAGCCGGGGTATCAGACTTTACCGTTGCTGCCGGCGTTTGAAAAACTTTGACAGCAAGGCCCGCCGTAAGGAGCAGTGCTGCAATACTCAAAATTAAAGGAAGTTGTTTCATTCTAAAAAGATAATTGGTTGTAGTGAATTAACCCTTCTTCAATTCTACATAATACTGGTAGAAGTACGGAATGGTTTCAATGCCTTTATAGTAATTGAACAGTCCAAAGTGCTCATTTGGAGAGTGTAATGCATCAGAATCCAGGCCAAAGCCAATCAAAATACTGTCCACACTCAACACATCGCGAAACAGGGAAACAATTGGAATGTAGCCTCCTTCTCGCTTTGGAATGGGCGACTTTCCAAACGCTTTTTCCATGGCCAGATGCGCTGCGCGGTATTCCGGCGTATCAATGGGCGTAACACCCGGTTCACCGCCGTGCATACGGGTCACTTTAAGGCTCACATAGGGCGGAGCGATGTTTTTCAGGTGCGCTTCGACAAGGTCGTATATTTTTTCGTGGCGCTGATGCGGTACCAGACGCATTGAAATTTTAGCAGTAGCTTTTGCCGGCAATACCGTTTTGGTACCTTCACCGGTATAACCACCCCAGATACCGTTTACATCCAATGTGGGGCGGATGCTGGTGCGCTCAAGTGTGGTATAACCTGCCTCTCCCAACTCTTTCCCTATGCCCAGGTTTTTGTTGTAAGTTTCCTGATTAAACGGAATGCGAGCCATTTCGCTGCGCTCAGCGTCACTAACCACCTGCACATCGTCATAAAATCCGGGTATGGTGATGTGTCGGTTTTCATCCATCAGAGAAGCAATCAATTCGCAAAGAATATTTGCCGGGTTGGCGACCCCGCCGCCGTAAACACCGGAGTGCAAATCGCGACTTGGGCCGGTCACTTCAACTTCCATGTAGGCCAATCCACGAACACCCGTGGTTATGGATGGCACGTCGTTGGCAATAATAGAAGTATCGGAACACAATACGACATCACAGGCAAGCAAATCCTGGTGGGCCTCAACAAAAGGCCTGAAATTGGGTGAGCCAATTTCTTCCTCCCCTTCGATGATAAACTTGACATTGCAGGGCAAAGCCTGATTTTTCATCATAGCCTCAAAAGCTTTGATGTGCATGTAAACCTGTCCTTTATCATCGCTGGAACCTCTGGCAAAAATGGCGCCCTGTGGATGGATTTCTGTTTTTTTGATCACCGGCTCAAACGGCCCCGACTCCCAAAGATCCAGTGGATCTGGCGGCTGAACGTCGTAGTGTCCATACACCAGCACGGTTGGTAATTCAGGATTAATGAGTTTGTCGCCGTAAACAATAGCGTGTTTTGGCGTTGGGAAAATGGTCACGTTCTCAGCGCCGGCTTCCCGCAAGCGATCAGCGCAATATTCCGCTGCACGTACGACATCGTCCTTGTATTTCGCGTCAGCACTGATGGAAGGAATCCGCAACCAGGTCAATAATTCGCTCAGATAACGATCTTTATTGTCCTGAATATATTGTTGTAGGTCCTGCATGTTGGTGGTTTTATTTTTTGTGTAAAGCGGGAGCGAAGATAATATTTCTTGGAGACCTGTGGAATCAAGAAGCAGGGGAAAACGAATCCCCCCGCATTTTTAGTCTTTCGCACATGGCATGGTTTGTATGGACCGGCATTTCAGATCGCAAAAAAAGGCCCACCGGTTTATGGTGAGCCTCCATTTCTGGCAGCGTTATGCTGTTTTTACCGCATCAAGTGCACACCGCCTTTGTAGATAATAATCTCACCATCAATAAATTCTATTTCAGCCAGATAAACAAAAACCTGCGGGCTGAACATTTGCCCTCTAAACAGGCCATTCCAACCGGAGGCCGGGTCATTGGGCTGGAAATTTTCTTTCTGGAAAACCAGTTCTCCCCAGCGGTCCAGGATTTTAAAATCTCTGATTTGTGCCACATCCCGATCTGCAAAAATCATAAAGACGTCATTAAACCCGTCGTTGTTCGGTGAAAAAACGTTTGGGATAAAAACCCGTCGCGTTTTATCTACGTAAACCGTAACGACATCTTCCGCACGGCAGCCGTTTTCATCCTGCACAAAGACAGAATAGGCGGTGGTGTATATGGGTGAAACGTCCCACTCAATACAGGAGGGACACGTTTCTCCTTCAGAGCTAATCCACCTGATGTCGCTTAGTTGTCCGGGAGGTATGTTTAGCAAGGCTTCGATGTTCGTACTTTCGCCAAGAAGAATGGTGCGATCCCTACCCAATTCGACCATCAGATCGGAACCGGATTCCATAATCACCACGGTATCTAAGCGGCATCCGGCCGCATCTTCTATCCGAATCCGGTATTCTCCGGAGGCAAGATTTGCAAAACTGCCAAAAGAAATGGGCGCTTCGTCATTTAAACGATAGGAATACGGTGCAGTTCCTCCAGCTACAGTCACGATGTCAATAAATCCGTTTTCGTCGCCAAAACACAGCGGATTTTCCACTTCGAGGTCCAGAATCTGGGGGTGATTCTCGTTGAGGGCGATCAAAATTTCATCCGTATCAGAACACCCGTTTTCGGTGTTCGTTACAACGAGTGTATACAGTCCGGGTTGGGAAACCGTCACCATATTACCGGCAGTCAGCACGTTTCCGGCAGCATCTCGCCAGGAATATTGCAGCGGCGCCCCTAAGGTAGAAGAAGTACCTTCCAGTTGCAAAGTCTCTGTTGCACAACCAAGGGTCTGATCAGCGCCGGCATTTGCAACAGGCGGCTGGACGTTGAGGTTAACCGAAACCGTATCCGTACTGATGCACCCATTGCGGTTATTTTCGACCATCAAAACATAAATTCCGGCCTCGTTAATTGTTGGATTCAGGGTATTGCCGCCTAACTGAATACTTCCGCCTCCCAGCGTTTGCCAGGAATACGTATTGTTCCCATTATCCGAAGTACCGTTCAGCGTCAGCGTCATATCATTGCAATCCAATTGTCCGTTGGCGCCGGCATGGGCCAGCGGGTAAATGAAGTCGCCAGGCACAGTTGCCAGCGCTTCACCGAAACAGGCACTGGAAGGATCCGTTGCACGCAGGCGATAGACTCCCGGAGCGGTCACATTCAGCATTAGCGTGACTTCATTGGCAAGCACGTTTCCAGCCGCATCATACCAGGAATATTCAAAAGAATTGCTGCCGGATGCCTGGCCTATTGCCGTCAGCATCGGGGTATTGCAATCGAGGGTATCGTTCACGGAAACGGAAACCACAGGAGTGAACCGAAGGTCTTCCACCGCCACTGAAACAGGCAAAGAGGCACATCCCAAAGGAAGTGTCGTCACAGTAAGGGTATACTGGCCGGGTTCGGAAACTGCCGGATTTTGAAGATTCCGGTTGTTGTCGTTGATTCCGGGCCCCTGCCACAAATAATTCAGGTTGCTTCCGGTACCCGAGCCATTCAGGGTTGCCTGCGGCGTATTGCAATCGATCGCACCGGCTGCCGCTGCATTGGCAAGGGGCAGTGCAACTGCTGTAACATCGATACTTGCAGTTGTCGGGCAGGCATTCGCATCAAGCGCCATAACGGTGTAAGTGCCAGAGGTATTCACCACTAATGTACTTCCCTGGCTGCCACCGGTCCAACTGTAACTGGACAATCCGGGCGTTGCACTCAGCGTCGTCGCATCACCTTCGCAAAACAGAGGGTCACCACTAATGGCCATTGGAGTTTGCGGCCATTGACTGACTGTTACCGAAGTACTTCCGGAGCAACCATTCGCATCTTCAACCGTCACAGAATAGACACCCGGCTGTGCTGCAAAGATAGAAGCGCTCACGGCACTGGTTGACCAGATGTAGGAACTGAAATTGCCCATTACGCTCAGCTGAGTGCTGTCGCCATTGCAAAAAGCGCTAAGGCCACTGATCACAGGCTGTAGATTGGGCAACTCTTCAACGCTGACGCTGCCTGATCCCTGGCAATTGTTGGCATCCGTAACCACAACAGAGTAGACTCCGGGAGCAGAAACCGTTATGGAAGGGGTCATTTGGCCACCAGACCACAGATAACTGACAAATCCGGCGCCCGCATCGAGCGTTACACTGCCGTTAGTGCAATAGGACGCCTGGGGCGGCAAACTGACATTGGGCAATGCCAGATCATTTACCTGAAACGCAGCGCTTGTTGTGCATCCGTTGGCATCCATGACGGTAAGACCATAGAGCCCTTCGCCAACGACGGTCAGCGTAGGCTGGTTGCTTTGATCACTCCATAGGTAAGTGGTATAAGCATTTCCGGGATCTACGATCAATTCATCTCCTGCGCACACATTGAAGGCAGGCGGGATATTGGGCGGTGTGACGGTAAATTCATTCAGCGAAGCCGTCGCAGTCCCCATACAACCGTTCGCATCGGTTACCGTTACTGAAAACTGGCCGGCCGTACTGACCGACAGGGTTGGATCCGTGATTCCTCCAGTCCACTGGTAGCCGGCATAAGGTCCGCCTGCGTCAAGAAGGGCCGTTCCACCCGGGCAAAAAGAAGATGGCCCGGTGATGGAAGGTACCGGGTTTGCCCATTCCACTACCGTAATCTGATTAGAACCGTTGCACCCTGCGGCGTCTGTAACCGTCAGGCCATAATCGCCCGGACTACTAACCACCAGATCAACATTGGAGGCGCCTCCGGTCCAGGTATAATTCGTCCAGCCGCCCGGCGCGCTCAGGGTTGTCGTGTTGCCCTGACAAAAGCCAGCTATTCCGGCAATTTGTGGAACTGGCAATGGGTTTTCCTGAACATCGATGGAGACGTTAGCCGAACAACCATTCGCATCTGTGACGGCAAGCTGGTACATTCCGGCTACCCCAACAGAGATGGTCTGACTGTTTTGAGCGCCAGGTTGCCACTGATAAGAACTGAATCCACTGCCCGCATCCAGGGTGACAGTGCCGCCCTGGCAAAACAGGGCAGTGGTATCCAGATTGATTTCAGGTAAAGGGAAAATGGTTGTTGTAACATTTGCTAATGCTGTACAGCCGTTGCTGTCGGTAGCGGTTACGCCCTGATTACCGGCTGCATTAACGACCAGCGTCTGGTTGTTGGAACCATCAGTCCACAGATAACTTTGAAAGCCGGGTGTTGCGGAAAGCAGGGTAGTCGCGTTTTCGCAAAACCCGGTTTCGCCGGAAATGGCTACGGATGCGGGTGGAAAATCGACAAGGTTATAAGAAGCAGTTCCCTGACACCCAAAGGTATCTGTAACCATCACCGAGATGGCCCCGGCAGCATTTACAAGCAGGGTATCGGCATCACTCATGTCCGACCACAGGTAGGCAGCGTAAGTACCTGACAAGGCTAAAGTGACAGATGCAGCTCCGGGGCAAATGCCGGCAGGGCCTGAAATAACAGGCACTGGTAGCGGCCGATCCGCCACATTTATGGAAGACTGACCTGTACAGCCGTTCACATCAGTAACGGTCAGCGCGTAGGTCCCTCCGGCGGTGACTACCAGGCTGGAATCGGTACTCATATCCGACCATTGGTATTGCATCATGCCCGGCGCTGCCATCAGCGTAAGGGTATCGCCGGCACAAAGGTTGGTCCCACCCGTAATGACATTATTGACCTGAAAAAAGGAAACGTTGACTGTATCAGTTCCAATGCAGCCCGAAGCGTCCGTGACGCCAACAGAATAGGCGCCTTCTGCCGAAACACTAATGCTCGGAGTCGTTGCACTGGTCGACCAGGTCAGCGAGGCCCAGTTTCCCGCGACGGAGAGGATGGTGGTATCTCCGTGGCAAATTTGAACGGTTCCCGTAATTTCGGGCATCAGAGAACTGCCTACCTGCACATTTAGTCTGCTGGACTTTACACAGGTGCCATCCGTTATGGTCAGGGTATAAGGAATGGCGCCCAGGAAGCCCGGAGGCAGGGTCAGAACAGGCTGAAGGGAAGTGGTGTCGCTCAGATAGGCGGTTGCCCCGTTGGGCGCAGACCACGCAAATGTGGCAGCTGCGCTGTGTCCGCTGGCACTGCCCTCTAAAGTTACAGGGGCAGTCGGGGTGTTGCAAAAATCAAGATCCGGGCCTGTTTCAACGCGTATGGCGCTGCACTCAGGATCCGCAAGGCAATTGAGAAAAGGCGCTGCTGATCCGCCCCAGGTTAGCTGAAATCCGGTTGAACTTCCGTACCAATTGTCGAGCAGCAGGTAATAGCCTTCTCCCGGCTGGACTACCATGGGTAGAACAAAACCGTCCTCATTCATAGCGCCTTCAGAGGCATCCGTAGCGCCCATTCCCAGGCCTGTCTGTGGACAAAAAGTACACAGAATATTGGCAAAAGAGCAGCGAATCGGAGACCCCAGGCTGTCGCAACTCAAATAAGGGCCATAAATAGCGAAATCATAGTCTTCATTGCTTCCCCCATCAGGGTCAATAACGAACTCAATAACACTGTTGGGCGGCATGAGCTCATTAAAGGCAAAATAGTACCAGGCGCTTTCATTTTCTTCAGTGAGCAAACAGCCCGGGTCATTATTCGGGTTGTTAAAATCATTAAATCCGACACCAATCGGAGTAAACAAAATGGCACTGTCGCTACAGATAACCTGAGCGCCAGGACAATTTGTGATTTGCCCCCTGACTGTCAATGACGAGAGCAATATCATTGACAGGAATACTAATCTTTCAAGATGCACACGACACATCGCGAACTGTTTTTTGAAATAAGTAAATAGCCGATTGCCATTCCCGGAGGTACAAGACTCCCGAGGCGATATGTTCATGGAATAAAAACAGCTGCGCTTACTGTTGCAGCAGTGTGTGTTTTCTCATAGTATCTAACTGGACGAGTAGCAAAAACAAGAAGATGCAAAAAGCATGTTTTGCGGAATAAGACGGAGCTTAAAAGCGGAGGGCAGTTTCCTGTCTGCCGATGCAAATATAAGTAAAAATGAAATAATCTTCACAGGAAAAAAAATGTCTGCCTAAAAGGTCTCAACTACCTGTGTTTCAATTATAGCCCTGAAGGCGGTAAAAAACACAGCCAATCATTTCTTTAATGACGATTTCCCAATAATACAAACCAAAGCGGTGCGGCAGGATCAGAACTTCCGGGCTGTAACGGGTGCGTTCGCTGAGATAGTCTACACAAAAAGCGGTAGTCGCCAGGCCTGCTTTGTCAAAACAGGCTTTGGCACGCCTCATGTGCCAGGCAGAAGTTAGCAGCAGGCATCGCGCTCCAGGGTAGTCACGGCTTACGATTTCTTTGCTGAATACAGCATTTTCCCAAGTATTCCGTGAGGCGTTTTCTACAATAATGTCTGCTTCGGGAACACCAAGACGTATGAGAAAAGCTTTCATTTGACCGGCCTCTCCCGGGACTTTTTGCAACAAATCGCCTGACCCGCCACTCAGCAGCAGTTTTTTTACTTTTCCGATTTTGTAAAGTTCGTAAGCCTGGGTAAAGCGATTGGCCCGGTCACTGAAGTTGTACCGATCTCCGCTGGGTTGTGTATAAAAATTGGAATATCCCCCCAACAGGATGCCAATATCATAAGGCGCTTCAATGTCATTTGCACTAAGTGAATCCGGTTCCCAAATGCGGAAAAATTGATTGGCAATGAAGAAATTGCTGAAAAACCAATAACAGGCCAAAGCGAGGTAAAGTGACCTTTTGCGCCATCGGGGGCCCTTCCCGAAAGCCGCATACAACAGAAATCCACCAACCCAGACCGAAGGTTTTAACAGGAAATACAGCACTTTAGACAGTATAAAAAACATAATACCAGGCGTTCATATTCATTTAACCCATCAAAAGAACCGGATGCTTTATGGGCTTAATTTGTCAAAAAAGGGATGCGCTGATAACGGCTCAACAACACCTCAAACAATTCGGGTCGGTAAATCTGTACAGCAAGGAGAATAAAAGCGGCACCATAGACAGCCCCCCAGAAATGCTGATTATGCCCGATGTTGTCTGTCCCCCTGCGATCCATATAAGAGGAATAAAACAGATAAAATACGCCGAATAAAATGGCTGGCAGCGGAGGGAAAGCAAACATTTGCCAGGGATTGATCACCACGTAAGCAAACAACAGCGCAGAAGTAGCCCCTGAAGCGCCTATCGCCCCATAGGCGTAGTTATTGCGATGGCGCAGATACGAAGGAATACAGGAAATCGCGATGGCGCTGAGGTAAAACAACAAAAAGGCAATTCGCCCCGCCATAGGCGAACCAAAGATGATCTCCCTGAAAAAAACTTCAACGAATTCGCCAAACTGATACAAGACAATCATATTGACTATCAGATGTCCCCAGTCGGCATGCACGAAACCGGCCGTAAAAAAACGGTGCCATTGTCCGAATTCCTGAATAACTGCCGGACGGAAAGACAATTCGTCCTGCATGCGCTGATTGGTGAATGCCTGGTAGGAGATCAGGGCCGTCATAACGACCAGAATGAGCGTGATGGTGATCATTAGGTTAATTATTATGATATGGTTCGCCGCGCAAGATCGTCATTGCCCGGTACAATTGTTCTAAAAAAAACAAGCGAACCATTTGGTGTGAAAAAGTCATGGAAGACAAAGCCAGCTTTGCATCGGCCCGGCGGTAGATTTCTTCCGAAAATCCATAGGCGCCGCCTACCAGAAAGATAAGCCGGTGTTTGCTGCCTGAAAGTTGCTGTTCTATGTATTGTGCAAAATTTTCCGAAGTGTAATGCCGGCCATTCTCGTCAAGAAGGATCAGCAGATCTTCCGGTTTTGTTTTCGCAAGAATGGTTTCGCCTTCTTTGATTTTGAGTTGCTCCGGAGACAGATTAGCAGCCTGGCGCACATCAGGAAGGCATTGCATGGCAAAAGGCAGGTAACGCCGCAATCGTTTTTCATAAATACCGATCCCCGTTTCCAGGTAAGTTTCATTGGTTTTGCCCACAAACCAGAATTCCACTTTCATCTTCCGTAGGATTTTAGCTCTTCCATCAGCGATTGCCTTTCCGGATAAGAAGCTTTGAACAATGAAATCAGGGAAGATGCCAATTCGGGAGCGCCGATTTCAGCCAGGTGATCCAGCAGCTCGCGAATTCGTCGGGAAGGCCTGAACCCGATGTGGTTTTTCAGGTATTGCAACAACAGGATCCGATACAACTGCCCGACTTCCTCTTCAAACCGGGGAAGTAGCAAATGGTCGAATTGTGCCAGCAACTCTATTGAATTTGCACGTCGTAAATAATCAATGAGGTTTTCGTACCGCCCTTCCGAGGCATAAACCCCGGCTATGGCCTGCCACTTTTGTGGTGATGTGGGCAGCTTGTGCAGGCTTTCCACAATTTGTTCAAAAAACGTCTCCCGGTCTTCCGGAGCATGTTCCCTCAACAATTCCCAATAGGTGTCCTGCAAAGTAGCCAGGAAGCGCTTGCGTGCGTAGACGGCAACTGCTCCTATATCCTTTTCGTGGAGGGCGATGCGGAGCAGCATTTCTTCAATTTCGCCCGAAAACTCCAAAGCGTTGCCCTTTTTCAGCAGATTCTGGATCAATTTTCTGGCTTTAGCGGTCTGCTGCAAAGCGATGCTGCGTTCTACGGTATACTTCAGAACATTTTGCAGGTGCGCATACTGCGCGGCTTTATCAAAAAAAGCTTTTTTCCCGGCCACTTTTTCCGCCCATTGCAATTGCAGAATGATCATTTGAGAAGGATCTCTTTTTTCCTGAGCATAACGGTTCAATTGTTCGTCCATCCATTCCAGCAATTGTTTTTGCTGACGCATGCCGACACTCAAAACCATCATGATTTGGAAAAAGCGGTTGTCAAACTGGTGCATCCGATGAGTCATCCGGCCAAACTCCTCAATGCAATAATGCCAGAGCGACTCACGAAGCGCAGGCGGGAGCGCTTTTTCCGACAAATCCTGCAGTAACTCAAGCGCCTTTTCCACTGCATTCCGCAAATTGGCTTCGTACCCCTGTGCCTTGTTCATAACCGCGGGTATCTTTTCGATGGTCGCCTGAGCGATGTCCATAGCTTCAGCATATAAGCCCCGGGCGCAATGGTCTTCTGCCTGCGCGAGAAGTTCCTGAACTGCGCCTAACAACTGTTGACTGCCTTTCTTATTGAGTGTACGGTCCGATTTTCGCGCCATGCTGATCGCACTTTCCAGAATCTGCCCATATTTTTCCTGGCTGCCAATTCCGGTCACCATACCTGCAAATCGCGCTTTCAGCGCCAGCGCAAAAGTTCGGTCGAGTCTGGCGTATTCTCTCAAAAAAGCCTGTAAATCTTCCGCCGGAGCCGCATTCAATATCATGTCTGCGCTCAGTTTCATCCGTTTTGAAGGGGCGTTCTGGCGGGCTTTTTCTTTTCTTACCTGCTGCAGGTTCCTCACCTGAAGCAATACTGCAGCAACATGGCCACACATTTCTGCCTCGCGAAAACGATCGCATTCGCAGGTAGCTGCCGTAACCCTGGAAGGGCTGATTTTTATTTCGATTTCATAGGTGTGACCAGCTTCAACCGTTGCTACCCATAGGTTTCGCTCCTGTTCGGCACAATACGAAATGCGGTTCCCTTCCAGCAGGCGTTCTCCCTGAAGCAAGGATGTTTCGTCAATGTGTAACTCGATGTGTTGTAATAAAAAATTCATAACCTGATAGAAACCATATAAAGGTTCAAGAGTTCTTTATTGTCCCGGATTAAAACGAACAAAGATAGGGAATAAGCCCATTAACACATCATTAACTCGATTTTGAAGGCTGCCTCTTTTCCGGGCAGTTAAATTGATATAGCTTTGTGAGCGTTTCCTAAACTAAAAAATTTAGTTGTGATGAAAAAAGTTTTTTCTGTACTTGCACTTGTAGCAGCTTTCTGCACATTTGCCGTTGCTCAAGAAGTAACACCGGTTGCCCTTGCACCAAAGACAACAAGCGGCGCCAAAATCAAATTCGAATCTGAAACCATTGATTATGGTTCCATTGAGCAAGGCGCTGATCCATATCGCGTGTTCAAATTCAAAAACACAGGCACTGAACCGCTCGTGATCAAAAATGCAAAAGGTAGCTGTGGCTGTACGGTACCTACTTACCCGAAAGAGCCAATCCTTCCTGGCGCAAGCAGCGAAGTGAAGGTTCGCTACGACACAAACCGCGTTGGTCCGTTCACCAAAACGGTTACCCTGACCACCAACATCAACGAAGAAGAAATTCGCCTGACCATCAAAGGTGATGTAAAAGCTAAGCCGGAACAACCAGCTGGCGTACCTCAGAAAGAAGGTGGCTTGTTCAACAACAACAATTAATTAGTGGTATAAAAAAGCCCTTCGGACATTGGTTCGGAGGGCTTTTTTTATGCCATTTCAACATGAATTAATAAACCGCAATTACCCGGGTAACGACTTCTTTGCCGCGGTTTATCACAAAAAAGTACATTCCTGTAGCCCAGGAGGCAACATCAACCTTGTGTTCTTTTGTGCCAAAGCGGGCAGGCTTTATGACGTCATTGTAGATTAACTGACCAAGGGCATTGTAAACACGAAGCGAAACCGGGTCAAAATCCGGTGCTTCGTAAGCCAGTGTCAGTTCCTGAGAAACCGGATTGGGATAAGCGTTTTTCAAAGCCAGAGGTCCGCTTGTATTGCCACAGGACTCCTGAATGGTTTCCATGGCTCGAAAAACATTCAACCTTCCCCCTGTAACGGTTTCATTACTCAATGCCGCCACCGGGTCAACACTTTGCAGCAAAGCCTGACGAATATACAAGGCGGTCTCAGCCGGCCTGGATATGGCGTCTTCTGCCAGTCCTTCACAAGGCAGGCTGTAAAGCAGGGCAATAGCCCCGCTCAGATGGGGCGCGGCCGCAGAGTTGCCGCCAAAACTGCCGTATTCGTTACCAACTTTGATGCTGTGGGATTCATTGCCGGGCGTACCAAGGTCTATGGAAACTTTTCCATAAGCAGAGCCCTGAAAACGACGGTCGTCCTGTGTGGTATTGAGGGTCGTGATGATGAAATCGCTGGGACAGGTGGTGGGCATGTCGCCAACTTCATCCACATCCCAGGCGCTGTTGGCGGTACCTGCGCCGGTCAGAATGCCAACTTCCCCCATCAGGTCGTACATGGCCCCCCAAAGCGGTAATTCACTACAAAACCTTAGTTCCTGTCCAAAAGAAGCATTCGTGGCAACAACAAAAGCGCCTTCTGCGCCATTGCTCCGGTTGTAGCGGTCGCGCTGATCTATCACATATTCGTAGGCCTCAATCGCATTTGATACATTACCTGTCGACAGCAGTAAGAGTTTAATGTTCCAGTTGACGCCTGCAATACCGATGCCGTTGTTGCCACGTGCACCCGCTATGCCAGCTACTGAAGTACCATGCGGGTCTGCAACATGGAGCGGCGAGTTGTTCCGGAAATTCCAGCCAACAACATCATCAGGGTAGCCGTTGCCGTCATCGTCAACGCCGTTGTTCGGAATTTCAAAGCGATTGTACCAGATATTACCCTGTAAATCTTCGTGATTGACATCGAATCCGCCATCCAGGATGGCCAGAACAATGGTATCGCCGCGCGACGTGAGGCCGCCGGTAGTGATGTCCCAAACTTGAGGCGCTTCAATGCGCTCTAAGGTCCATTGTAGTGAATAAGCAGGATCATTTGGTTCTGTTCGGGGCTGGATGTCGTAATTAAACTGTGCCGCTTTCACCAATTGGTTTTGACGAACTTCATCAAGTATGGCCCGGTTATTTGTCGAGGAAGGGTCAAAAGTAAACAGGTGCATGTTGAAGCGTCGGCCGAGAGCCCGCTCGTGTCTGAGCAGGAAGCCGGAACGGTTGGCCGTATTAAAACTGCGCTCAAAATCGGCAGCGTCGGTGTTCGGCTTCAATTGCACCAATATCTGCCCGGCGATGAGGCCCTGTTCGGTTGCAGGCAAGGATTGTGCTGCCCCAAAGACTGTGATACAAAACATCCAGGCGAGGAGCGCGTAGCATTTTTTCATGGAGATGATGATTTATTTAGCTTCAAGTATTACTTTAATGTTGAACCCTAAACCGTTGAAGTCTTTTGAAGTTCAAGGGTACATTGATGGTGTAAATTACGGAAATATGCTGCAGAACGGATCAACCTGCTGCCATACCAGGAAAACAATTCGCCATCTGCAAGACAAATTAAAGTATTGGGGCAGACTTTGCGCAGTTCTTCAACATGATTTTGCCTGAATGGATAAGGCTCTGAAGACAACAGGATAATTTCCGGTTGTGCTTCCCGTATGCTTTCGACATCCAGTTCGGGGTAACGCTGCAGGTGCGCAAAGGCATTGATAAAACCTGCTCGTTTCAGCATGTCGTCAATGAACGTATCTGAAGCGGCCGCCATGTAGGGTTTCCGCCAGATGAAATATGCCGTCTTCCAGTTTTTTTCAGGATTCAGGTCGTCAAAAGAGTCTCGTATTTTCAAAGCCAGTGCTTCTCCCTCGGGGCCTTTACCCGTCATTTCGCCAATTCGGCGAATCATGTCCGCAGCGTCTTCCAGGTTTTGAACATCGCTCATCCACACCGGATAGCGATCCATCAGGACCTCAATTTGCGTACGTTCGTTTTCTTCTTTATTGCCAATGATAAGATCGGGCTCCAAAGCAGCGATGGCCTCCAGGCTCAGTTTCTTCGTCCCTCCTACCCTTTTCTTTTTTCGAAACCACGCCTCCGGGTGAATACAAAACTTCGTAATGCCAACCACTTCATCCTCCAAGCCCAGATCGAACAACAATTCTGTTTGGGAAGGCACGAGGGAAACGATCCGCTTTGGCGGAAACGGAATTTTGACTTCGCGGTTGAGTTGATCTTTTGTGTTCAAGTCTGGTGGGATGTTTATTTGTTTATGGGTTTATTTGTTTATGCGTTTATTTGTTTATGTGGTTATTTGAAGCCTGCAAATCATCAAATTTTCAAATCATCAAATTTTCAGATCATATCCCCTATCTTTGCCGATTCAACAAATGAAGCCCTGCGGGCTGTCCCGGTTTGCCGGTTGAAACTGGCAAGCACATTCATCTGCAAATATGAAAACAAAAACGCTTCGGCGCGATAAAGTCAACGTCATTACACTGGGTTGTTCGAAAAACATCGTTGATTCGGAGAACCTGATTACCCAGTTGCGTGGCAACGACTTCGAGGTTGTTCACGACAGCGATCAGGAAGACGCCAATGTCATCATTGTCAACACCTGCGGGTTCATAGATGTTGCCAAAGAGGAATCCATTAACACCATTCTGGAATATGCCGCGTTGAAAAAATCGGGCGACATCGACAAACTCTATGCAACGGGTTGCCTTTCCCAACGCTACCGGGAAGAGCTTTCTACGGAAATTCCGGAGGTAGACGCCTGGTTTGGCACACTGGAAATGCCCTCGCTGCTGGCCCGTTTGAATGCCGATTACAAACACGAATTGGTTGGAGAGCGCCTGCTCACTACGCCGGATCACTATGCTTATCTGAAAATAGCGGAGGGCTGTAACCGTACCTGTTCGTTCTGCGCCATTCCGCTCATGCGTGGCGGGCACGTATCGCGGCCTGTGGAAGAACTGGTGCGCGAAGCGCAAAACCTGGCGCGCCGGGGGGTAAAAGAGCTGATGCTCATTGCCCAGGAACTGACTTATTACGGTCTGGATTTGTATAAAAAACGCGAATTGCCGCGCCTGCTCCATGCACTCGCTGATGTGGAAGGCATTGAGTGGATTCGCCTGCACTATGCCTATCCGAGCAAATTTCCGGAAGAGATTTTCGATGCAATGGCCGAACGGGCAGAAATCTGCAATTACCTTGACATGCCGCTCCAACACGCCAGCGACACGGTACTGGATCGCATGCGCCGGCAAATTACCCAGGCCGAAACGCGTCGTTTGGTGCAGCTTGCCCGCGAAAAGGTGCCGGGACTAACCCTGCGCACCACCATGCTGGTCGGTTTTCCGGGTGAAACAGAAGCTGAATTCGAAGAGCTTTGTGACTTCGTTCGGGAAATGCGCTTCGACCGCCTGGGGGTATTCCAGTATTCCCACGAAGAAGACACCCGCGCTTACGAAATGGAAGACGATGTGCCTGCCGAACTAAAAGCAGACCGCGCCAACCGCCTGATGGAAATTCAGCAGGAAATTTCCTATGAAAAGAATTTAGCTAAAGTCGGCCAAACCTTCAAAGTACTCTTCGACCGCAAAGAAGGCGAATATTTTGTGGGCCGCACTGAAGGCGATTCGCCGGAAGTGGACAACGAAGTACTGGTGCGCGCAGACGCCAAACTGGCGCCGAGACTGGGCGATTTTGCTATGGTGAAGGTAACGGAGGCGACGGAGTTTGATTTGTATGGGGAGCTGAGTGCTTAACAACGCCATCCTTTTTTCAATGCGGGAAAATGATTCAAAGCGCCTCTTTTTACAGGACGTTTTGTTTGTGATATTGTTATGAATTGCCACATCGTCTTTCGCAAAACATATATTTTGAGATCAGGTATTGGATTTGATTTACCCGAACTGGTTTCGGGAATGTATTTTGTGAAAATTGGAAAAAGCATAGAAAAACTAATCCTTCATCCCTGATTCACAAGCAAAAAAGCATAAGCATCCCCTACAACATCTTTTGCACTCAATACTTACACAAATCTTTAAAAGTTGTGACTTTGTCGGAATAAAGCGCTTGCTCACCGTACAATTGATATCTTGTTGGGCAAACTAAAATACCAACTCAATATGCAATCATTGATTGAAGCCCGGGGTTTGTCGAAAGATTTTGGCAACCTATGGGCAGCGCGCGACGTCTCCTTTCAGGTAGAAGCCGGTGAAATTGTGGGCATGCTTGGCCCGAATGGCGCTGGCAAAACGACCACCCTCCGCATGTTGTCAGGATTACTCACCCCCACTGAAGGTGAAGCCTTTGTGGATGGCCATTCCATGCAACACGCCCAACTGGAAGCCCGCAAAGGGCTTGGATTTCTCACAGGCGATATGGATTTGTACCGGCGACTGAAACCGATAGAATTGCTGACTTACTTCGGCAGACTGTATGGCGTATCAGAGTCAACGTTGAAAACACGCGTGGATAAGCTCGTCGAGGCATTCAGCATTGATGAATTCAGCTCCCGTTTTTGCGAAAAATTGTCTACCGGCCAAAAACAACGGGTATCCATTGCCCGCACACTGGTACACGATCCCAAAGTGGTCATTCTGGATGAACCGACGACGGGACTCGACATCATGGCCAGCGAATTCATTCTTCAGTTTATTCGCCGCATGGCCAAGGAAGAAAGCAAGGCCGTTATTTTTTCTACCCACCATTTAGATGAAGTAGAACGCCTTTGCGACAAAGTGCTGGTGATTCACGCCGGGCGCCTGGTCTACGCCGGTACGCCGGGTGATTTGAATGCCCAGACAGGCAAAAACACCTTAGCCGATTCATTTTTTCAACTTGTAAACGCCTGATCACCATGAGAAGCCATATCATAGGAACCATATTCCGCAAGGAAATCCGCGAAGTGCTCCGCGACAAACGAATGATTTTCCTCATCATTCTGATGCCGTTTTTTCTTTACCCGGTGATGTTTACGCTCATCGGTTTTGTTGGAAAAAACCAGGAAGAAAAACTGAGTACTGAAAAAGTTACCGTGTTGTTGAACCCTGAGGCAGAAACGACGCCCATTTACAACCTCCTAAAAATCAATCCGACGCTTGACGTCAAACTGGAATCGTTTGAACAAACGGCGCTCGACACGATGAAAAGCACCATTGGCGTACTCGTCGGCGAAGGTTTTCAAAGCAGCCTGGACAGCAACAGCTCTGCTACAGTGACCCTCTTATATGACGCTTCGAAGGACTTGCTTGAAACTCGTGTTGATGCCATCAAAAAGAGCATTGAACAATTGAATCAGGATTTGCTGATCACACGCCTCAGCAACAAACAACTTTCCCAGAGTTTTATTAAACCCATTGATTTAAAGGAACAGAACATTGCTCCTCAGAATCGGGTGGTTGGAAAAATCATGGGGCGCTTCCTGCCCATGCTGTTGCTGATATTCATTTTTACGGGTTGTATTTATATTGCGATAGACATTACTGCCGGAGAAAAGGAGCGACGGACCCTTCAAACGCTCTTTACTGCCCCCATTAAAGTCCGGGAAATTATTGCAGGTAAATTTTTAGCGACCTACGCAGTTGGGCTGGTTTCGGCCACCATGAATGTGCTCAGCTTGCTATTCGCCATGACCATTCAGGTAAAATTAATGAGTGACGGCAAATCCGACATGGCGTTTACGCTCCCCATCACTCCCGAAGGCTGGGCCTGGATGATCCTTATCGTTATATTGGCTACCGCATTCATGGCAGCCATCAGTCTGGCAGTCGTGCTGTTGGCCAATTCGTATAAAGAGGCCCAAAGCTATGTGTCGCCTCTCATGATGATGATCATCATCCCTGCCATGATGAGCCAGATGCCGGGTATGGAGCTGACTTCTTCGACAGCCATGATCCCCATCCTGAACATCAGCCTTGCCATAGGCGCCATTTTTCAGGGCATCTTCAATGTCGGACATATCATGATGGTGGTGCTGTTTGCACTACTTTATGCCGGAGTCGCGTTGTACATTGCTTCGCTGACTTTTGGAAATGAAAATGTAATTACGGGAGAGAAAGTGAAATTCAATGCGCTCTTTTCGAAGAAGTGATCCGAAGAGGAGGTGACCCCTTTCTGAAAAGGTGTTACCTCTCTTTCATGAAAATAAAGAGGTAACCGCTTTTGGAAAGCGGTTACCTCTTATTATTAATTTAATATCCTGCTTAGGGAAAAGGTAACACCTCCTGGAGAGGTGTCACCTTAGGCACGGTTTAGGGCTTCGCCTGCTTTAGTGTTTTATCCAGCCAATCGAAGAAAACACGTTGCCAAAGCACACTATTTTGCGGTTTTAAGATCCAGTGACCTTCTTCCGGAAAGTAAAGAAACCTGCTCGGAATGCCCTGAAGCTGTGCCGCCTGGAAAGCCTGTATCCCCTCTCCTATGGGTACGCGAAAATCCTTTTCGTTGTGAATGACCAGAATGGGCGTATCCCAATTGCCCACGTAGTTGTGCGGCGAATCGGTTTTGTAGCTTTCCGGTTTTTTGTCATTCCAGTAGGCGCCTTCCAGATCGTGGTTGGCAAAAAACATTTCTTCCGTTGTGCCGTACCAACTTTCGAGGTTGAAAGTACCGCAATGCGAAATAAAGGTTTTGAAACGCTTGTTGTGATTACCTGCCAGCCAATAAACGGAGTAGCCGCCAAAGCTTGCCCCGACTGCTCCCAGGCGGTTTTCATCCACAAAAGGTTCTGCCTTGACATCATCAATCGCGCTAAGCAGATCCTGCATGGCCTGCCCACCCCAGTCGCCGCTGATCTGGTCGTTCCACGCTTGTCCAAACGAAGGCAAGCCCCGCCGGTTGGGCGCTACGACAATGTAGTCGTTGGCCGCCATAATCTGGAAATTCCAGCGATATGAAAAGAACTGGCTCACAGCCGACTGCGGCCCGCCCTGACAGTAGAGCAGCGCCGGATATTTTTTTGCAGGATCAAAATCAGGTGGATAAATCATCCAAACCAACATATCTTTCCCGTCGGTGGTTTTTACGGTACGGGACTCTACTTTGCCCATTTTGATGTCGGCAAGCAGGTCTTTGTTGGTAAACGTAAGCTGGGTTTCCTGCCCGTTATCCATTTCTACCCGGTAAAGTTCTACCGGTTCAGACATGGACATGCGGCTGCCCACCAGCGTGCGAGCGCCAGCAATGCTAAAGGCCGTATAATCGTGTTGTCCTTTTGTAATGGCGCGCACTTTTTTTGTGGCAACATCCATTGCAAACAACTGTACCGTTGCTTTTACACCACCGAGAAAGATCAGGCTTTTTCCGTCTTTAGACCACTGTGGGCTGTTGGCCGACATGTCCAGTCCAACCGTCAGTTCTTCCCGTTTTTTGGTCTGAAAATCGTAAACAAAAATCCGGTTGCGGTCTGCTTCAAAACCTGCCCGTTCCATGCTGTTCCAGGCGATCAATCGACCATCCGGCGAAAAGGCTGGTTCCTGGTCGTAGCCCGGCATGCCTTCAGATAAATTGGTTGTAGCGCCGGTGGCCAGCTCATACAGGTAAATGTCGGAGTTGGTGCTTTGAGCCGCTTTTGTACCCGATTCTTTTTTGCAGGTGTAAGCGATAAAACGCCCGTCGCGGCTCCAGTTGATCTGCTCCATGCCTCCAAAAGGCTGTACAGGGGAATCAAATGGCTCATTCATAATGTTGACAGCCTTGCCGGTGAGCTTGCCGTCTTCGTAGCCCATGTAAAAGACATTGCTGTGCTGAAAATCCTCCCAGCTGTCCCAATGGCGGTACATCAGATTATCCATCAGCCGGGCATTGGCCAGAGGCAAATCCGGATACAATTCGTTTACCGATTTTTCGGCTTTTACATCGCGGATGAACAATATGTGTTTGCCGGAAGGCGAATAGCGGAAGCCGTTCATTTCTTCGTTCGATACCTGCCGCTGGTCGGTGCCGTCGGGGTTCATTTCCCACAATTTTCCGGCGCGCAGAAATCCGATTTTTTTGCCGTCAGGCCGGTAAGCCGCATCTGATTCGCTGCCTTCGAAGGCCGTTATTTTGCGTGACTGCCCCCCGGCTACCGGGACGAGGTATAAATCGCGACTGCCTTTGTTGGCTGCAAGGTCGTAGTAGGTAACGCCATAAATGGCATTCTGGCCATCGGGAGAAACAGCGTCGAGCGACACACGGCCCAGTTCCCAGAGTTTTTCCGGGGTCAGGCGGTCAGTTTGGGCTGTTGCAACAGTCCCGATTAATAGCATGATTAATAAATGGGAAATTTTACGCATCATCAATTTGTGTTTTACTGAAAGAATTCAGGGCAGAAAAGCGCCTGTTTATGCTTATGTAAAGTTCTGAAATTTTTGTAGAAATTCTGTATTCTTACTGACGAGCCTTATCTCTCACTATCCTCCTGCACAGTGGATCAAAAAAAAATCATTTCTCTTATGGAAATTCTGCATCTCATGTGTCCTGTATTTTGAATCAAACCATTTTTAAACATGGAACAAAGCAATCTCACTTCAAAGATTATTGAAAAGGCAATGGAAGTACACAGTGTTCTTGGCCCCGGGCTACTTGAAAGGGTATACGAAGCATGCCTCGAATATGAGTTGAATGAAGCCGGACTCATCGTAGAAAGACAACTGGGCATACCCATTCAATACAAAAAAATTCAGTTTAATGAGGGATACCGCATTGACTTATTGGCGGAAAGAACTGTTGTTTTAGAAATTAAGTCTGTAGAAAAACTAAACGAAGTCCACTTTGCGCAGATTCTGAGCTACATGAAAATAGGGAGTTTTCCAGTTGGGCTGCTTTTCAACTTTAATGTTAAATCGTTAAAAGATGGTATTCGAAGGTTTGTCTTGAGTGATAATTTTGTCAGGTGACACAGCGTGAACACAGAGTTCCACAGAGCTTTGCAACTTCATTCTCCGCAAGACTCTGCGAAATAAGGTGACACGGAGTTCCACAGAGTGAACGCGGAGTTCCACGGAGTTTTGCAACGCCCCTCTCCGCGAGACTCCGCGTTACCTCCGCGAGACTCCGCGACATAATGTGAACACGGAGTTCCTCGGAGCTTTGCAACTTCATTCTCCACGAGACTCCGCGAGATAAGGTGACACGGAGTTCCACAGAGTGAACGCGGAGTTCCACGGAGTTTTGCAACGCCCCTCTCCGCGAGACTCCGCGTTACCTCCGCGAGACTCCGCGACATAATGTGAACACGGAGTTCCATAGAGTGAACGCGGAGTTCCACGGAGTTTTGCAACGCCCCTCTCCGCGAGACTCCGCGAAATTATGTGACAGGAGTTTTTATCACTTACTCTGCGGCCCCTGCACCGAAGACAAATTCGATCATTTATTATCAATTCACCATCCGAATCTTCTGGCTATACACATGCCGCCCGGCCTGGATGCTGTAGACATAAATGCCTGCTGCCAACCTCGCCTGTGGATTTCGGAAACTGACCCGGTGCTCGCCCGGCATTTGATAGCCATCGGATAAAGTCGTAACTGGCTTACCGAGGATGTCAAAAATCCGAACCGTTACCGGCATGGCCTCCGGCAGGGTATACTGGATGATGACCTCACCCTGACCGTAAAGCGCTTTGTGCTGTACCAACGGCGCTGAGACATAATTCACGGCAGTTGCATTGCAGGTCAGGCCAAGCTCAGGCAGGCGATCATAGCTGTCCCCTAGGATGTCGTCAATCAAAGTTGGATCAAGACACAGCCATTGCTCCAATACGGTGGCATAGATGCGCCGGAAATCCACGTCAAATTGCAGGTTGCCGTCGTTGTCCAAATTATCAAGATCGGGCAAAGATCCTGCAAAGCCATTGCCGTTAAGGCCTTCACCAAACATCAGCATGGGAGCTGCAGCGCCGTGGTCGGTTCCGCCGGAAGCATTCTGTTCGGGGCGGCGCCCAAATTCGGAGATGGTCATGCACAGCACATCTTTGGCAAAATCGCCCACAGCCAGGTCATCGTAAAATGCTTTGACGTTAGAGGCCAGGCTGTTCATCAGGTTGGGATGCTGGTTGTTTTGGGCCGCGTGGGTATCGAAGCCATCCAGCGTCACCATATAAAATTTAGTACCTAATGAACCTTTGATGAGGCGGGCAACGACAGCCAATTGCCGCCCGAGGTCATCGGTGTAATTGGCGGCATTGGTGCTGGCATTGTACGCCACAGAGATGGCTTCGGCATAACGGAAGGTGTTGTTCGCCACAGCCCGGATGTAACCCAATTGTTCGCCATAATAGCAATCGGGAACGTCGTTGACATCATACAAACTGCCGGATTGCGCAATTTCGTACAACAAATTCGGATCGCTGACCACCAAACCCATACTGTCCATGTTTTCGTTGTCAAGCAACAGGTTACCGCTTCCTTCAATCTGGATTGCCGGCGGAACGGCTGGCGGGTTGTTGATAAAATCAGGGTACTGTGCATCGATCAGGCGTCCGAGCCATCCTGATTGCAGCACTTCATTGGAATCACTGGCCGACGCCCAAATATCTGAAGAGCGGAAATGTGACAGATTCGGATTCGGGTAGCCCACGTTGTTGACCACTTTCATCTGGCCGTCGAGCCACATGTTCTGCAGCGGTTGCATGGTGTTGGGCATCGCCAGTTCCGGGCTAAGGCCGATGAGCTGGTTTTGAGGTATGGCGATACCGGGACGATTCGCCTGGTAAGTACCATAGTCAAAAACCGGCACGATCATGTTCAGGCCGTCATTGCCGCCTTTGAGCCGGATCAGTACGAGTATCCGGTCGCTGGGACTGTGGGTCAGCGCCCAGGCTAAAGGAGAAGAGGCCAGAGCCCGAACGGGCAGGTTGTTGAGAAAAATAGCGGCGCCGCCCGCCAAGCCAACATTGCGGAGAAATCCACGGCGGCTCCAGTTGCGGTGGTCTTTTTCATGCTCGGCGCCATGTTCCAGCGCGCTGCCTTTCCGCATTTTTTCTTCATGAACAGGTTTATGTTGATCACTCATTGGATGTCTTTTTTGATGGTCAATCACATTAATTGAAATTCGGGCAAGCGGGATAAATTACGCAACAGCAGGGCTGTCTGAGCCGGCACCGTAGGCCAGTCCAAATTCCACAAACCATTGTCGTAATAATTTTGAGGAACCTCCCACTTGAAGGTGGCTATTGCACGCACATAGGCTTCATCAGAATAGAGCCCGGTTGGCGTGTAATAGTCGGCGATAGCGCGCGCCACCACTTCAGGATCAATGGAATTGCCACTCAGCGTTTTGGCCAGATTCACCAACACCTGCGGAAAGTTTTCATACATGCCGTAGATGTAGGCATCGCTGGCTAACCAACGACCGGTGATCGTACTGCTGTCTATCCACTCCCGGTTACCGGGCCAGCCGGATACATCGGTGGGATTGAACAGCTCCTGCCCCAGGTTGTAGATCAGGTAAGTGCTTACTTCAATGAACTCATCATTATAGGTGTTTCCGCTTTCGCGGATCAGGTTGAGCATCATTTCAGTCGGGCTTTTCACCTCCGTACCGATGACAAACTCATCAAAAAAGTGCTCACTGCGGAATAGTTGGCGAAGCACAGGCGCCAGTTCCCAGTTGTTGTTTTTGAAAGTGACTGCCAATTCTGCCACGATGTCTTCATTGACTTCCGGGTGCACAAAAGTGCGGTAGATTTTGGTGCAAATATGGGTAGCAACCTCATCTGCCCGCTCGGTGAACAGGATGTCATGAACTTCGTCGTAGCCCCAGTTTCCTGTTTGGCCAAAAATGGTTTTGTTGCCGTTATCATGCAAAAAAGGCACAAACGGAATTGGCGCACAAGCCACAGTAAATCCATTCCAGCCAGTCAGTGCACGGGCTGTGTTAACGATGTCCGATTGTGTGTAGCCATTGCCCTGCCCCAGTGTGAACAATTCGTAGAGCTCCCGGGCATAATTTTCGTTCGGACTAAACAGCGTATTCTGAACACCATTCAGGAAAATGAGCATCGCCGGAGTTTTGCCCATTTCATAAACGAATGTTTTGTAATTGCCCAGCGCGTAGGTTTGCAGCAAATGGTGGTATTGGTAAAGATAGGAAGGGCAGACGTAAGTTTCGTATCGGGTAACTAAGTGGTTTGACCAGAAGAGCGCCAGTTTTTCGCGAAGTCCGTTGTTTAGCATATCCCGAACCCATCCGGTAACGTAAGCAATTAATTGTTCCTGAGTTTGTTGTCCGAAGTCCGTGTAATCATTGATGTCCCAATCGGCCCAAACAGGCGGTGGTGTTGGCGGCAATGCAATGGCGGCATCAATCATGCCGTCTACCAAAGCCAGTGGATTTTGTCCAAGAGCGTCTTCCACCTCCTGCGGCGTTGCGCCAAAGCCCAAACGACGGTAGAGGTGAAGCGCTCTTTGCCGGTTCCAGGGCATTTCTGCCGATGGCACATAGGGAGCCAGGGTACCGGTTGCGCAATTAACTGTTACCATGATATAAGGATTTTAGTACGGCAAATTAACGAATGCCGCCCTTTTTCCGGGATAATTCCGACAGATAAAGCCCTGTTTTATACAAAGTTTAACTTAGTTCTTACCGGATTGCTAAAGTCTTTAAAACCCGATTCCAATGGTTGCTGTCACAGAGCGGCCATCACTGGGCCAAACCCCGCCGCCTGGATAGCCTGTTGGGCGTTTGGTGAAATACTGCTCATCAGTGATGTTGTTGACCCCAAAACGTACTAAGTACCTGCCTGAACGCCAGGAAACATAAGCATCCCAGAGGCTGTAGGCCGGCACCAGGCCTTTTGCACCGTTGGCTGTTGGTTTGACGGTGTTCAAAGCGTCTGCAAAGGTTTCGCTTACATAGCTGTATTGCAGGGTTGCCAACAGGCCTTTCCAGCTAAAATTCATGCCGCTGCGACTGATCCACCGTGGTACCGACTCCAGGGTATTGCCCGTCAGGTCGGTGTTTTCGCCATTCACAACTACACTTCCTTTGACATAGCGGCCATTCATCCACGAAGAGGCGGTAAACAGGCTCAGGTTAGTGGCTGAGTTATCAGAAAAAAAGCGATTTTCCAGATACAATTCAACTCCATCTGTGAGGGTGTTCCCTACATTTGTTTTCAGGAAAAAGGAACTGCCGTCCGGAGCTTCCATGGCCTGAATACCGATCCGGTCGTTGTATTGGATGCGAAAGCAACTCAGGTCGAAATTCAACCTGCTGCCCAATTTTCCGCTTAAGCCCGCTTCCAGATTCCAACCGTTGGCGTCGAGCAGGTTGTCGTCGGTGCGATTGAGCGCATCAGGAGGAATGACGTCTGCAAAGATGACGGGCCGATAAGCCTGGGAAACGCCCGCATAAAACCGGGTTTCAGGATTGATTTTGTATTGAACGGTACCGCCGAATAACGGAAACCGGTGTTCGATTTTCAGGGGCACTTCATTGTCGGGCAGATAGGCAATAGTCCCTTCCATATTGGTCGCCCCGTTTTCAAAACGGAAACCAGCGGTGAGCGAAAGTCTGGAATTGATTTCAAACAGGTTTTCGGCAAACACAGCGATATTATCGGTTTTGAAATGCAGATCCCGACCAAATACAGCACCTTCCACCAGAGACAAATCGTAATCGCTTCCCGTCGTTCCTTTGCCGACCTGGCGGCGGTGCAAATTGTTGTGAATGATGCGAATGCCGCCAGACAGGACATTCTGTACCCGCCCTAACTGCCATTGCTGCACGATTTTCAGTTCAGTGTTGTAGCTGTTGAATTTATCAATGTCAACCTGTCTGTTTTTATAGTTTCCGGTATTGGGGTCAATGGCGTCGACCAAATCGGCGAAACCCAAAAATTGCAGGCTGCTGCGGGTACCAATGACGGCAGAAGTAATCCAGTTGAGCTTTGTTTTGGGGGCAATTTGCCAGTCAAGGCTCAAAGCAGGAACTTTGATGTCCGGATTAAAATAATTGCGCGTTCGGGTAGCCTGGCGTGGGTTTTCGTAGAACATGCTGTCTGTTAATGGTCCCGGAATCCGGAAAAGATAGGTGCTTCGTCCCAGCTCTGCCCGAAGTTTTAATGTCGGAGAAGCCTGGTATTCAACGGCCAGAAACTGAGCATCAGAATCGCTGTTCGCGCCGTCGCGGTAGCCATCGGAAGTGCGTTTTTGGTAATAGCCGAAATAGTTCCATTTTCCGCTGGCGCCCCCCGCAGAAAGGTAACTGCTGAACAAGCCAAAAGAGCCGACAGAAGTGATTATTTCACCTGACAATGTCCTGCTGGTATCCGGTGATTTGGTCACATAGTTGATCATTCCGCCAAAAGCGGCGCCATACTGGAGGGACCCCGTACCGCGCACCAATTCGATGCGTCGAATCGCTTCCATGGGTGGACTGTAGTGGCTGGCGGGATACCCGTAGATGTCAGAATTGGTGGTGATGCCGTTCTGGCGAATGTTGAATTCCCAGGATCTGTGCGGGTCGAGTCCACGGGTCGACACATTGACCTGATTGCCCGAACCATCCATATCGTAAACGAAAGCGCCCGGGATTTTGCTGAAAATTTGCCGGCCTGTTTTTTCTGCAATATTGGCATTGAGCATGGTTACATCAACCACTTCGTTCTTTTTCCCGGAGATGATGTACGTACTGTGTACATCCCCGAGGCGGCTCAATTCCGGAATGCGCTGAGCATAACTCTGCACCGTTACTGTTTGCAGCAATTTGGATTCCAGTTCAAGCAGGATTTCCACTTTTGTCGTTTCTCCGGCGCGGATCCGCAGCGTTTTTTCCTGGCTGGCAAAACCCACAAAAGAAAAAGTAACGGAATAGCTACCCGGCGCGAGGTTGTCAAATTGGAATGCGCCTTTTTCAGAAGTCACGCCAACGAGTCCGCCGGGTTGAATTTGTATGGTGGCATTGGATAATGGCAACTTGTCGGCATCATAGATCATGCCGCTGAGGATACCTGAAGTCCTGTTTTGAGCAAATAAGAAAACAGGAACCAATACCAATAAGATGGTCGTTCGTTTTTTCATAAAAACAAGTTTATGGATCAAGAGGCAATGTCCTGCCTCTGGTTATTGAATGTGGATGGATAGAAAAAAAACAGGAAAATCAGGCACGCGCCGGAGGCCGCAAAAGGAAAGGTGAATAAGAATAACTACAGGGTGTCAAAAAATCAAAGTTTGATGCCATATGCATCGTTACAGGCGTAAGCGGCAAACCAGACTGCGGCATCATGAATTTTTTAAATAAACCTTTGAGCAGCTTGGCATCACGGGCCGTACTGGCCGGATCATTTTTTCCGGAGCCAGGGGCAACAACAAGGGTTTTTATGGAATCAGACTGGTTATCAACCACATAATAAATCTTTTGGCTGGCTGTTTCTTTTGAAAAAACAAAGTCGCCATAAAAATTGCCGCGGGGAATCAGTTCATCTTCCTGCAAAACCCGAACGGCACTTTCCACTCCGGTTTTTTGGGTAACCAGTTCCGCGAGCGCTTTTTCAGCCGCATTCATCTGATGCTGTATCTCCATGAAATAACGTGCCTCAAAACACAGGTGCCCCCCGACCCACTGGGCCATTGAAAGGGAGAGTAAAAACCAGGCTGAAACGAGTTTCATGTTGAAAACAGCGGTTGTTTCACAACAAAGAAAGGAAATATTCCTGAAATGCAGGAACGCCCAGGATGATATTCTATTTGGCGGCCACGGCGTTTGGGCAGAAGGTTGGTAAAGCCGCAATCTTCAAAAAAAAAATGCTCGTGTCTGACATTTAGCAATGTGTCTGTACTTTAGGTTCGAGAGCAAGGCTTGCGAAGGCCCCAAAAACGGGAATTTACTAGCGTAATTGACCGATTTTGGGGCCGAGCATAACGCTGCTATCGGGCCCTAAAGTACAGACCATTTTAATCCAGATTTACTTTGCCATAACGCACGCCATTCTCATACTGCACCACAAAGGCTTCCGCGAAACCGCGTTCCTGCATGGCCTGCATGGCGCGCAGGGCTTCTTCTTTGGTAAAGAAATCCCCCACCATGACGCGGGTAAGTTTATTGGAAACAATTTTTTCCGTATCCACACGCCCCAGATCGCCCAACGGCTTCAGGTCGCTGCGGTCAGCGCTATAGCGTTTAAAAGCGCCAGCCTGAACTTTGTAGTAAATTCCTTTGTGGCGCGGCGCCGTGCTGGAATATTCCAGGTTGTCGTCAGGAGAAGTACCACGTGCCGTGTACTTCGTTGTGCTCTCCTGACCTTTGGGGTCGTTGGATGGCATAACGATAGGATCTTCTTTGATCACCGGATCTGGAGGTGGCGCGCCGCCGTTCAAAAAGACTGGCTGACCATAAGTGAAATTTTTGGGATCGTCGGTCGCAAATTCATAAGAAGCGGATTCGTAGCCTTCGCTTTGAACTTCCACCCTGAAGCGTCGGTTGGCCAGCAACTCAAAAGTATAATTACCTGTATTAAAATCTTTGCTAACCAAAAGGTTATCCGTACCATCGTCGAAAACCTGATAGAGCATTACGGTGATGTTGCTCAATTGGTCGCCCGAGACTTTGTCGTAAACATTGCCTTTGAGCGCCAGTCTTTTACTGCCGCTGGACAGTTCAAAGATGTCTGCATTGCGGGTCGTTGTTTTTTCACCGCCAAAAATGCGGTTAGACACCACAAAAGCGGTATTCTGCGAAGGCGATTTCACATAAAAATAATCGTCTGCGCTGGAGTTGATGGGAATGCCTGCGTTTTCAGGAATACCCCAATTGACTTCAGAGCCTTTGGTTCGGAAAATATCGAAACCGCCGATGGAAGCGTGCCCATTGGAAGCGAAATAAAGATCACCACTTTCGGAGTCGTACCAGGGCGTAATTTCATCGCCGAGGGTGTTGACCACAGGGCCTGCATTGACCGGAAAAGTAAAATCGTTGTTGTCCAACCCCAGGTCGCGCACCACGTACCAGATGTCCATGCCGCCCCGACCACCTTCGCGGTTAGAAGAGAAATAAAGCAATTCCTGTCCGTTGACGTGGGTAGCAAAAGGATGCGTTGCCGTCATGCCCTTCAGGTTCACATAATCCGGCAGGCGTTCCGGTTGCGACCAGCCACTGCCTGTTTTGCGGGTCATGAAGATTTCACAACGCGTGCTCAGGTCATTCCAGGCTTTGTCGGCATTACACACGGTGAAATAAAAGCGCTCGCCATCGGGCGTCATGCTGCCGTTGCAGAAATGGCTGTTGGAAACCACCGGAAAATTAGCAGGAATGGCCGCTTTTGACCAGCGGTTGGCCTGTCGGTTGGAGACATAAATGCGCGCTTTGCCGCCAATAGCCGAAGAAAAATACAGTTCGTCGTCCGAAGCAGGGTAAGGCGCAAATTCTGCATCGTCGGAATTGATGCCTGTACCGGGAAACTGGACTTCAATGCTGCGGTCGGCCAGCACAGGCAGGCGTGTGCCCAGATCGCAACCCCTGATTTCCGTTTGGATGATGTCTTCGAGGATGGCTTTATTTTCCCCCGTATAGCCGTCCATGAATTTTTTAAACTCAGTCTTAGCCTTGTCGTATTGCCCATCCTGCTTCAGGCTGCGGGCGTATTTCAGTCCTACCAGAGGGAATTCGTCGTTTTTGCCGCGAACGTTCTGGTAACATTCGGCAGCTTTGCGGTAATCTTTGATCGAATAATAAGCCTCCCCGGCCTTAAAGATCAGTTCTGTTTTTTTCTTCTTTTTTTGCCAGGCCGTTTCATAGGCCAGTGCTGCTTCTGCAAATTTGCCCTGCTCGAAGAGTTCGTCAGCTGATTTTTCCAGCTTTTTTGCGCTCTGGGCTTGCAAGCCTGTCGCAAAAGTGCAGATCGCCAATAGCAGCAAAATGTTTCTGTTCATCATGCCATTTGATTTATGAATGTAGTTTAGGAATGTTGGTTAGCAATTGTTCTAAAACGGGTGCATAATGCCGATGCTCTAATTGGAGCACCTTTCGCGCAATGTCTTGCGGTGTATCTTCTTCTGACACCGGGCAGCTGGCCTGAAACAGGATGCCGCCCTTATCGTATTGTTCGTTTACAAAATGAATGGTGATGCCGCTCTTTTCAACTCCGGCTGCTTTTACCGCTTCATGTACGTGGATGCCATGCATGCCTTTGCCTCCAAAATCGGGAAGCAGGGCCGGGTGGATGTTGACCATACGACCTTCGTATGCCTTAACCAAATACGGCGGCGCCAGCCAGAGAAATCCGGCCAGGGCAATCAGGTCAATGTCGTGTTCTTGAAGCGCGGTCAAAAGTTCTTCCGATTCGTAAAATAATTTCCTGCTCAAAATCATCGTGGCGATGCCGTTTTCGGCAGCCATATCGAGCACCGGCGCATCGGCGCGGTTAGAAACAAGCAATTTAACGCTAAAATCCGGGTTTTCTGCGAAATGCTCCACGATTTTACGCGCATTGCTGCCTGTACCGGAAGCAAAAATGGCAATATTCTTCACGTATGTGTATTTGCTCTGCAAAGTAACGGCAAAAGTGGGGATTTTTATTTTATTGTGGTGATGCATCCTAATTGTAAGTCAATCAGAAAGTTTGACTTGCTCTAATGCGCTCTTTTTTGTAACATTGTTCTTTCATTTCCTTTACCCACAAAATCCTCAAGTATGAAAAAAATTTCCCACCTTATCACTGAGGCTTGTTTGAATTCAAATTTTCTGGTTAGGCCATATTGTATTTTTTTAGTTTCGATCATTCCATTGTCCGTTTCTGCCCAGGTCGCTTGCGTGGGGCTAAATTGCAGTGGCGGCAATCAGGCCGTATTCCAAGGCGTACAAATTGGTCCCTGCACAGGAAAATTTTGTGTGTGCGCTACGGGCGGTCTACATCTTTGGGACTTTGGAGATGGGGGAAATAGTGGCTCCGATGCTTGTGTCAGGCGGCAAATTACCAATGACCCCAACGCGGCGACCACATTTGCGGGATTTGCTCAAAATCCATTGCTTATTCAAGGAGGTATGTCAGAAAACCCGACACATATTTTTTCTACAACAGGCACATTTACTGTCAACCATTGGTTTGTTCAAGGTGGTGGTATTCAGCACGCAACTTTCAACATAGCCATTAATGGCAATGTGACATTCCCCGCAGATTTCACTTATGAAATTAAAGAATTAACCTGCAGCAGTGCCATTTATAATTTTTCCAGTGACCCGGATTTGAAGGATGTAGATTGCATTACCCATACCTGGACTTTTGAAAATGGAACGCCCGCCACTTCCAGCCTGCCCAATCCATTAGGCATTACTTATACGCAGGAAGGATGTTTCGATGTTACACACACCGTTACCGGCGCCTGTGGCAGCAGTACGGAAATCGTTGAAATATGCATTGACTTACCAGGAGAACCAGTATTTGCGAATTTTTCAATTACAGGTTCATTTTGTGGCACTTTGCCGAGATTACTGAGTTTTCAGAGCGCTTCCAACCCTGCGGGAACGACACACTACTGGGATTTCGGCAATGGCCAAACAAGCACCTTAGCAAATCCTGCCAATATCTCGTTCACTCAGAGCGGTTCTTACACCATTTTCCATAGTGTAGAAGATGCTTCAGGTTGTTATAAAGATGAAGTTACTCAAACCATAAACATTTTTCACCTGCCGCCACCCATAGCGAACTTTACTTTTGCGGGTCAGGCTGTGTGCGACAATGGCCTCATTGTTTTCGCAGATGCTTCCCAATACGCCGAAACCTGGCTATGGGATTTTGGAGATGGCACTTCGAGTAATCTCCAAAATCCAACGCATGCTTATTCAACGGCCGGGACTTACACGGTGACCCTGACTATTACCAATGGCTGTGGGAATGACGTGGAAACGCAATTTTTGGTGACCAGTTCGACGGTATTTGATTACACCGTTCCCTCCTCCATGACTTTGCAACAGGCGATTAATTTACAGTATTTGCCCAACCAAACCACGATCCAGTCAAAGAATATTTTCATAAACGGCCAGTTAACGATTACCAACGCCACACCTTTTTGGGAATTGGCTACCTGTAATATTACGATGGCGCCAGGGGCGGGTATCACCGTCGGCTCCGGGAGTACTTTTAAAATTGAACGCTCCAATTTTGCCAGTTGCGACACGATGTGGCGAGGCATATGGATGGAGTCTTCTACTGCCAGTAGTACCCTGGAAATGATTTCTGTTTACATCAGCGATGCAGAATATGCCGTTTGGCCTGACCTCAGAAGTATTGTGAACATTAGCACTTCGCAGTTTGATAAGAATTTCATCGGACTGTTTTACAATGCCGCCAACGGGTTTGTATTAGGCCCTTTTTATTCGAACAGATTTACTGCTTCTGCTCATTTACTACCGCCCTACAGTGGCCAAATGACGCAGCCGGGCTCAAAGCCCTTTGCAGGAATAGATACCCGGAATCAACAGTTGCTGAACATCGGAGTAACCGGCGCTTTCATTACCAACCTGTTCCAAAATCAATCCAACTGCATTTTGACCGACGGCGCTAATTTGACGGTCGTCAATACCCGCTTTGAAAATATCTTAGCTACCAGTGAATACGCTGCCCCGACCGGTTTTGGCATTTCCTGCCGGGCAGCCAATAACCGCCAGTTGTATCAGGACGGTGTTTTAAGCAACAATACCGCAGGTTTACCCACCTTCAAAAACTGTACACAGGCAATTTTAGTGCAGAAAATGCGTACCACCGTTTTTAACAACCTAATGGAAAACGTTGTACACGGCATTCGGGTAGAGGGCGTTTCAGGGCAGGATATCGTGTTGGAGGTGAACGACATCCATTGCAGAGAAACGGGCATTGAACTGATTGAAAACGATGCTGCAACCCGGGTATGGGTCTCGCAGAATACCATCGAAGTAGGCGAATTGGTGAGTGGAACCGTTTCTGGGGCCGGCATTTTTGTTTCAGAAAACGGCGTAGCACAGACTGACGCACAAATTTTGAACAATACGATTGGGTTGCATCAGGTAAATGGTGGCATATCGCTGGTAAAGACGAACGGCTATACCGTAGAGGTCAATATGGTCAATTTACATTCGCCTAACCTGAACCTGTTTGGTCTTAATGCAAACGGAGGCGACGCAAACACTTTCTCGTGCAATGATGTTGTGGGCAGCGGCAGTGGGATTGGCCTTTCTACGCTGAGTTCAGCCAATACGACCTGGAGTTGCAATGACATTGAAAACACCTCCACTGGCGCCATTTTTTACGGCCCTTGTATAGGTACAGAGATGTTGACAACTGATTTTACGCCCCCTTTTAATACCGGGCTTTATTATACGCCATCGGTGATGATGGATCCTCAGGTACATCGGGGAAATCGCTGGAATGGTGGGATTTATGCACAGGGAGCTGCAAGGTGGGATGGGGTTACATTTCAACAAGTGGGTCAATCTATCTTTAAAATTCATACTCAAAGCCCTCCTTTCTATCCTCCTTCTTTTAATCTTCCATTGGGGATTAATCCGAATGATTGGTTTGTTCCTGACCCTATCGGTTCTCCTGACATCTGTAACGAAGAAACTAGCTGCACCCCTTCTGGAATAACCGGCGGCGAAGGTGAAACCCGCAAAAAAGTAGCTTCGGGGGAGTACACCAATCCACTTTACGATGGAGCGATAACCTGGCAGGCAGAACAGCAAGTTTTTGCGGTATTGGATGCCAATCCGGCTTTTCAAAACGAATACCCGGAGGTCGGACAATTCTATCAAGACAACCAACAGAGCACTATTGGAAAGTTGCATAATATAGAAAAAAGCACCACGCAATTGTACCGCTCGTTGCCGGAAACGCGGGAGGCCATACGCTTACTAAACGCAGCTATCAGCGAAAATATCGCAGATTTGCTGGAAATAGATGCTGACCTGGTTGGAACAGAAGGAAGCGCCTATCAGGATTTAATGGTGCAACGTGAAGCCAAATTAGAGGAAGCAACCGCGCTTGGACAGGAACTCGACAACCTTGCAGCGCAGGTATTGTCCGCACAAACAATACAGGCAAATGCCCTGATCGTCGAAAATGCCAGCATTACCACCAACGCAGTATATCAGGCGAATGAAAAAACGGTCAACGACATTTACCTTACAACACTGGCAAAAGGCGATTTGACTTTCACGCCGACTCAAACGGCCACTCTAAAAGCAATAGCTGAGCAATGCCCTTTATCAGGCGGGATTGGGGTGTATAAAGCCCGAAGTTTGTATGCACTGAACGCGCGTGTTTACTACGATGATGAGCAACTTTGTGCTGTGGGTATGCAGCTACAGCAGCCTATCAACCAAACATTACCTGCTAAATCTGACAATGCCTTTAAAGTTTATCCCAACCCAAATACAGGCGCATTTACCCTGGAATATCCTGTAGGTACGACAGCACTAGTGATGCTGCAAGATCTGACAGGTCATCTGATTTATAGACAAGTGCTTGCACAGGATGACCGTCGTAAAGAATTTTCAGTCGGCCAATTTCAACCTGGCATTTATTTTCTGAAAATTATGACCGAAGGGCGAATAGTACACGCCGAAAGAATTATCATTATTCGCTAATTCCTTGGAGGCTCGGAGTAAACCTTACTCCGAACCTTTTTTCAATATACCTAATGATGAAATGTATTTTGTGGTGTGAAATTTGCTTTTTTCTCCTCTTAACTTGTTGCTCTGCCCAAACCGTCTTCCAGAAAGAAAAACGAGACTACATTTGGCTAACCGGCTACAGCAGTAATCCTAATATTCTTATTGTAGGCGGCACACGTATTGATTTCAACTACGATCCACCTTTGGTTACTTATGAGTACCGGGATCTGAATTTTGAAAGAACCAATGCTTCCATGTCTGATATTGAAGGTAATCTGTTATTTTATACGAATGGCATTGCTATCCATAATTCCATGAATGAACTGATTGAAAACGGAGAGGGTTTAAATCCCGACCCTTACACTGAAAACTGGATAGATGGAGGGTATTCATTGCCGCAAGGCGCGCTTGTCTTACCTCACCCCGCTATTCCTGATAGATATGTCATTTTTCATAGTACGATCAGCGTCGTAATTCCAGCCATAGAACTCAATAACTACATTCCACTACATTGTTATTATACTATCGTTAATATCGCTTCAGGAGAAGTAGGCACAATACCAGAAAAGAATGCATTGATTCTCTCGGATACATTTGATTTTGGAAAACTCACTGCCGTTCGTCATGCCAATGGCCGGGATTGGTGGATTGCTGTACAGGAATATTATGCAAACCGCTATTATTTGATGTTGCTCTCCCCCGAAGGGATAAGTGTACAACCCGTTCAAACACTCGGCCCGCCAAGGCCCACCGGCCTTGGCCAGGCTGTTTTTTCACCGAATGGCAGAAAGTATGTGCTTTTCTCAACTATCTCTGTTCAGGATGGCCAGTTTGTTGATATTTATGATTACGAAAGATGCAGCGGCCAATTACATAATCATATTCCGATTATGTACAATGATACGGCTTTCTCCGGCGGCGTAGCCATTTCGCCCAATTCCCGGTTTTTGTATGTCTCATCCAATCGGTATGTTTATCAATATGACCTGGAAGCAGAAGATATTGAAGCCTCGCGGGAGGTTGTGGCTGTTCACGATGGTTTTTTGGCGCCTGAACCTTTTCCTTTACCGGTAAAATTCTTTCTTTGCCAATTAGCACCGGACAATAAAATTTACATCAGTGCGACTAATGGTGTCCCTTACCTTCACGTCATTCACAACCCCAATGCCAAGGGCGCCGCTTGCCAGATAGAGCAACACGGGCTTCAATTGCCAACCCTTAATGCTTTTGGCATCCCCAACGCCCCATACTACGGCCTCGGCCCCGAAGACGGCAGCCCCTGCGACACCCTCGGCATTGACCACCACCCGCAGGCCGATTTTCGGTACATCACAGAAACCTCAACCGTCAATTTCTACGATTACTCCCGCTTTTTCCCCACCCAATGGCACTGGACTTTCGGCGATGGCAGCAGCAGTACGGAACGCGATCCCGTACATGCCTACGCCGAAAGCGGGGTGTACGAAGTCTGCCTGATCGTGAGCAACATGAATGCCTCAGATACGCTGTGTCAGGAGTTGGAGGTTGTTGTGACAGCCACAGAAGAGACTACTACGCAAAAGGCTTTACTGAAAGTTTTCCCCAATCCAGCAAAGCAATATGTGGTGTTGCAGCTGCCGGGCGCAGTGCTACGCCCCGGAGTCGTAGGGCCGTTAGCCTGGACCTTGTACGATGCCCTGGGTCGAGAAGTACGCCGGGTAACGCTGCAATACCCGGAAGCGCAGACCGTGGTCAGTTTGGAAAATGTAGCGCCGGGAATGTATTTCTGGCAACTGACAAGGGGTGGAGAAGTTTTGCAGGTCGGGAAAATGAGTGTGGTAAAATAAACCACAATAGAAAATCTGATTCGGGCTGGAACCCGAAAAATAGGACACGCGAGGCAGAGCCATCGCGCGAGCGATAAATAATAAGACACGCGAGGCGGAACTTCGACTTGACTTCGACTACGCTAAGCCGCCAGCTCAGTTACCGACGTCGCGCGAGCGGTAAAATACTATTTTACCGCTCCCTCTCCCCCACCCTTCGGCCGCCGCAAGCGCTGCGGATCCATGGCGAACAATTGCCGCCGCTCGGCAGAATACCCAAAACTAGCATGGGGCAGCAGGCGGTTGAGGGTCCGGGAGATGAGTTTGAGTTGCTTAGACGGTACACTGAGATCAAGGGATTGGCCGTCGTCGAGCTGAAAATAAAGGGTGCCCCGGCTGAATACATAAAGTCCGAAAGGCATCAGGTCGCTGGAAACGCTGTACACCCAAACGACGCGCTGCGGTTGGCGCTGCAGCAACTGCATCAGCGGGTGTTGTGCAGGCCGCCACACCTTGCCGGCAGACACGCCGAAACGCACCCCCAGGACTGCCAGGAAAACACCGAGGCCCGCCAGCAGGGGTTGCGCAGGGTAACACCACCACATCAGGCTGCAACCCGATACAAACAGGATCAATACAACCGTTTTTTCCAGCCAGATTTCCCGAACAACAGCTTTTTTCAGCGCCTGTATGGCTGGGTGGGTGTTCAGCAACCTTTCTTTTTCTGACACAAATAATAGATTTTATCCAGCAACAAATTGTTTTTATTGTTAGCAACTTTGCCTACCTTTGTAACAAATTTAGGTTTACTTTGTGGAGAAATTTACAAAAAAACATCAAACATACCCTATTAGTCCATGTCACTCAATACCTACACCGAAGATAATATCCGCTCGCTCGACTGGCGCGAACACATCCGCATGCGCCCTGGTATGTACATTGGTAAACTTGGCGATGGCACCACGCCCGATGACGGCATTTACGTACTCATCAAAGAAGTCATCGACAACTCCATAGACGAATACGTCATGGGACATGGAAAAAACATAGACATTTCGGTTCAGGAAGGAACCGTGTCAGTACGCGACTATGGCCGGGGTATTCCATTGGGCAAAGTGATCGAATGCGTTTCCAAAATCAATACCGGTGGTAAATACGACTCGAAAGCTTTTAAAAAATCGGTGGGCCTCAACGGTGTGGGTACAAAAGCAGTGAATGCCTTATCGGAGTACTTCAAAGTACAGGCCGTGCGCGAAGGCAAAACCAAAATTGCGGAATTTGAGGGAGGGGAGCTCATCAAAGACCACAAAGAGCAAAAAACCACGGAAGAAAACGGCACGCTGATCGTTTTTCGTCCCGACAATTCGATTTTTAAAAAGTACCGCTTCCGCGATGAATACATCGACAACCAGTTGTGGAATTACGCCTACCTCAACGCAGGGTTGAAGATCAACTACAACGGCCAGGTTTTCTTTTCAAAAAACGGCTTATTTGACCTGCTGTCGCGCAAAACGAGCCAGGAAGATCTGCGCTACCCCATCATCCACCTGAAAGGCGAAGACATTGAAGTGGCCATGAGCCACGGCGCGCACTACGGCGAGCAATACTACTCCTTCGTCAACGGCCAGCACACCACACAAGGAGGCACCCACCTGAATGCTTTTAAAGAAGCGGTGGTGGAAACCATCCAGAAGCACTTTTCCAATAAAAACTTCGACCGCCGGGATATTCTGTCGTCCATCATCGCCGCCGTAAGCGTGAAAGTGGAAGAACCGGTGTTTGAATCGCAGACCAAAACCAAGCTGGGTTCTACCGACATGGGACCGGAAGGACCAACCGTGCGCACTTTTATCGGAAAATTTCTGAAGGAAGAACTGGACAATTTTCTGCACCGCAACCCGGACACGAAGCGCGAACTGGAAAAACGCATCCTGCAATCGGAACGCGAGCGCAAAGAAATTGCCGACATCAAAAAACTGGCCAATGAACGCGCCAAAAAAGCCAATCTCCACAATAAAAAACTGCGCGATTGCCGCATTCACCTCAGCGACGACGCCAAAAAAGTAGATGAGGAACTTCGAAAAGGCAGCACCGTCTTCATCACTGAGGGCGACTCGGCCAGTGGTTCCATTACCAAGGCCCGCGATGTGCAAACCCAGGCTGTTTTCAGCCTCCGCGGTAAACCGCTCAACTGCTACGGCCTGACCAAAAAAGTGGTGTACGAAAACGAAGAATTCAACCTCCTGCAACACGCCCTGAACATCGAAGACGGCCTCGACGACCTGCGCTACAGCCGCGTGGTGATCGCTACTGACGCCGACGTGGACGGCATGCACATTCGCCTGCTGCTGCTGACGTTTTTTCTGCAATTTTTCCCGGACCTCGTGCGCAACGGGCACCTGTTTATCCTCGAAACGCCCCTGTTCCGCGTACGCGACAAGCAACAGACGCTCTATTGCTACAGCGAGGAGGAAAAGCAGGCTGCCATCTTAAAACTGCGTGGCAAAGCTGAAATTACGCGCTTCAAAGGTTTGGGTGAAATATCTCCCAACGAGTTCAAAGATTTCATCAACGAAAACATCCGCCTCGAGCCTGTAATCCTGAATGAAGAAAGCAATATCGACGCCATTTTGGGTTATTACATGGGCAAAAACACACCGGCACGTCAGGATTTTATCATTGAGAATCTAAGGGTGGAAAAGGACGATTTGGTGGAGGAATTGGCGGGTTAAGGCCACCGCATGCTATATATCCTCCTATTTGGTGCAATCGTTATGCCCATAACTTTTTACAGTAAAACAAGAAAAATGAAGAGGCCGGCATTTTGATTGCCGGCCTCTTTCAAAGACCTTTCGATAAGGTCATAAACCCTATCTCATCAGGGTCACCTTATTGGTCAATACGTTTTCTTTAGTTCTTAGTCGGACGATGTAGATGCCAGCTTTCAGAACCTGGCCAACTCCCCCTTTCCCATCCCATATCTGATAGTGCTGGCCGGCATCCAATTGACCTGCCTCTAAAATCCGCACGATTTGACCATTGAGGTTGAGCACTTCCAGACTAACCTGCTCCTGTTGTGGCAGGTAGAATTCAATGCGTGCCTCTGATGAAAATGGGTTGGGCTGGACGCTTAAATCAGCGTTTGCTTCCAAATCCGGATTCGCAACCATTGGCGTCGTGAATGTGCCTGGTGCAGCCAGATTATTGGTGGAAGCCCCCGTGACTATGACCTCGTCAAAAACAGTAGTCGTGACTGTATTTACATTAATGCTTTCGGCAAACAAGCCCGCATAAATGCACCCCGTCATGCTCACATTCGCTGAAAAAGCGAAAGTCCAGTTGCTGCCATCGTTGGACGTATAGCCCACAAAGTTTCCTCCATTCCGCACGAGGCGCAACCAAATGTGCTGCGGGCGATTGAAATTCAAAAAGCTGGTAGGGCCATTCGTTGTGGCTCTGATCTCACGTCTGATGATGCTGTTCAACTGTGTTTTGAGGGCTACTTTTTTGGCCCCCTCGTCCAGGGTTTCCCGCAGTGTAACGCCAGCCCAGCCACCGCTGCTTGTGCTCAATACCCGTGCAATGATTTCGCCATTGCCGCAAAGCGTTTGGAAAACAGTGTGTTGTACATCGGAAGTGCTGGTGGAATAGCCCTGGCTTGTTAGGGTAAAGGCGCCTTTGCCGTCACTACTGCAAGGATTATACGCATCACTGCCGTTTGCGGTGGTTCCTACATCAGCGCCTGTCCAGCCTGGAGGCAGCTCCGTGCCTTCCAAAACTGTAATATTGGCCGTACAAGCTGAATTATTATTGCTGCCGTCGGCCACTGTCACCAGCACCTCTATCGTCTGCCCAACTTGAGCACAGGTAATTGTTTCCGGAGCAATTGCAGCAACACTAAACATACCGCAATTGTCATAAGAGGCTCCAAAATCAAGCACTTCTTCAGGGTGCAGGGTATAATATCCATCACTTTGAATATATACGGTGGCAGAGAGGCAAATTGCCTCTGGCGGAGTATTATCTACAAAATTCGGATCATTGGCGTCAATCAGGTTGTCGCAGTCATTGTCGATGTCATCGCAAACCTCAGTGGCGTTGGGATGAATGGCGGCATTGGCATCATTGCAATCCGAGGCATTCGTTGAATAACCATAAGGCGCTGTAAGCTTACACAGCATCGCAGTCTTTGTCGAGCCATAGCCGTCGCCATCGCCATCTACATAGAACAATTGCGGTTCGTGAAGAGCGGCATTCGTATCATCACAATCCGTATTGTCTGTCACATAACCCGCCGGAGCGGCACAGGCCA
>CALEYL010000008.1 GCA_937926205.1 uncultured Saprospiraceae bacterium | reverse complement strand
TTCTTTTTTATAAATATTCCATTTTCCATTTTTCTTGTGAAGGTTTTTAATAAAAAGAATACAGAAAAATAAAATCAGAGGCATATATAAGATTCTATTGGTGATTAATGATAATAAAATCAATGAAAGTATAATGCCGGCTCTTAATAATTTAATTTGATAAAACTTAAAAAAAATAAAAAAAGAACTAGACAGAGAAAGAAAAAATTTATGCTTATTGTAAGATTTTATGATGCTTAAAACTGGAATGGAACTAAAATACAGATACAGATTTTTTTTAGTGCTAATACTAAGATTTTCAAGATGTCGGCAAGACTTAACAGCATACTCGCTAATCCAAGAATTATAGAGACTTAAACTCTTTACCAATAATTTCTCCATCTCCTCCTTATCCATCAACCCAATGGCCTCAGTTGCCAATTTCGCAGAAACGAGGTTGCTTTCTTTCGTCAATTGGCTTTCAATATAGGCGCTGAGCTCATCCCGAAATTCAGCAAGGCATTCCTTCCTTCCCCGAAACGCATCCCTTAAAAAGCGCAGGCAATGGATGCTCCGCAAATCCATTGGATTATTGACTTCCGCGATCACGCTCCAGCAATAGTCAGCAATGGATTTTGCCTTTTCAAACTCAGCCACTTCACAATACAATACCAGGGCGTCGCGCTGCTGCGAATCGGTAGGGATCGAATCCGGCTGAATACTAACTTCACCTGCGAGCATACTTTGTACAAAAAAATACTCCGCAAAACGTCGGTGCACAAAGCTGAATTTGGAAGCATCATTGGAAACGCCCCGGCCCAGCCGCGCAAAGCGAAGGATATCCGTCACCTCGTCTAAGGGCAATTCCGGATATTTTTTTCGGATCTTATCTATCGGTGCTTCGAGGCCATAAAATTCAAACATTTCCTGCGCCAGCACATCGCAGCAATCGTAAACGGTAGCTTTACTGATGTTTTTCCGCTCTAAGCGGTCGCGGCAGTCATCCAATGTTTTTTCGATATAACTGCGGTACATTTCAGCCTGATTGGCGGGCAGCCGATTTTGGTTGTTTTCAGCAAAATCAGCAACGAGGGTGGCCATGAAGGGGTTTTTGGCAATGGGCACCAACTCTGGCCGCTCCTTAAACAAGCGTTCTGCCAGTTCTTTGCTGTATATATTGGAGCGCTTCAGCGTTTGAATGATCTTATCTTCGCTGAAGGGCCGGATTTCCAGCGTTACATTGCTTTGGAACTCCTGGGTGGGTTTTCTGTAAATGCGGGAAGCCAGCACGCCCTGTGATTCCAGTCGTGCGCCTTTCAGAAAACGAAACAATACCTCAGACAGCCGATGGATCAGAAAAGAACCGTCGCGTTCATCCAGGACAGAAGGAATTTCATCAAAAGAATCGAAAATGAAATAGAGGCGTCCGGTTTCGTAGAGGCGGTCGTAATATTTGTCAAAGAAACGGGTGGTTACGATGTCCCGGTTTTTCAGGTTGCGCAGTACAAAGTTGTTCAATTGCTCAACGGTTGGCGGTTGCGCTTCGGTCCATTTTTCTTCTTCGTACCATTCTTTTAAGTTGATGTAAACCGGGATTTTACCTGTTTTCTCGGATTCAGCAGCGAGGTCTCGGGCTAATTTTCGCAACGCTACGCTTTTCCCTGAGCCAGGGTCGCCCAATACCATAAACAGCCGTTCTTTCGATTTTTTGATGGCTGTAAGCAACTCCGTAATTCGTTTTTCGCGCCCCCGTCCGGTGTTTACTTCCACTTCCGCATCCAAAGGCGTGAAGTAAGACATGCTCCAATTGGTTTTGTTGTCAATGCTTTTGAGGTCGTCCACCAGGGCTTCCACTACCCCGCGCATTTTTTCTTTGAAAGTGGGATCAGGGATGTCTTTGTCAATGGCGGTTTCGTGCTTTCCCATCGCGGTGGTGTCGCGTGAGAAATAATTGACGGCAAGAATGACTGCAAATAAGAAAACCAAAATGGGAATGGACGTCGCTCCGGCAAGAGTAGTTGCCAGATTTGTTGCAGCTTCTGCTGAAAAATAACGCACAATCTCAACCAAAAGATTGGGCCATATACTTGTGGTGAGTACTGCTGCACCGGCAAGGGTCAATGAAGCCAGGCGAATTGGCGTCTTGCTTTCGGGCATCCAAACACGATGGCTAACCAAAAGGATAAACCCAATGAAGGCCCCGATAATGGCGGCATTTACTTTGCTGGAAAAAAGAAGAAAAACTGAAACGGAAGTAATGGAAATGACCAAAACGGCAACTAACAGCTTAGCCCGGTCCGAGAGGTTGGATAAGAAAGAAAACATATTGCGTCTCAGTTTGGATATCAGAGCAAGGTGCAGGGGAAACTGCAATCATATACAAATTTAATAAACTATTGGATAGGTGCGTATAAGATAGGGAAAGGTTATTGCAAAATCTATTCTCCGGCCAGCGCTATTACTAACAACCAGCATAAACAATTCCTACATATTTTGAACATCAGTTTTCAAATAGGGCTTTTATAGCAAATACCGCAATTGCTATGCGCCCCGCGGCCTTCAGGCATCCAAAAGTTAAACCAGGCGCCTCTTTATAACAGATTGAGTTGTTGACGTTCTAAGCCTAATCCTTTACAACACAAAACCCTTTTTACATGCAAAAAATCACTTTCAAAGGCGGCTTTGGCGTGGTATTGTGCGCGCTGGCATTCCCTGTTTTACTTTCGGCACAAGTAAAGTGGTCGGGGGGCCTCGCACTCGGCCCCAATTTTACCAATGAACGGATTGAAAATGATGTTTTGGACAGTCAAACCAAGACAGGCTATGCGCTTGGTTTGCGGGTAGCCTGTCATTCGGGAAAGCGACTGGCCGTTCAGGCTGAGGCGCTGATTGAACAAAAGGGCAGTAAATTTCAGGCAACGATAACCGATATTGAAGGAAATCCAATTGCGGAAGGCAACGCCAAAAAACATTTCTACTACCTGGTTTTTCCGGTCACCGTTCAATGGCGTTTTGGATCGGGCGGTTTCCGGTACGGCCCTTACGCCGGGGTGTATGGCGCCAAACTGATTCAGGAAAAATTTGTGCTGCCTATGACCGAAGGTAACTTTGATCGCGACGATACCGATGCGTTCAGAAAAACCGATGCCGGTGCTGTTTTCGGGTTTGGCGCAGCATGGGTTATTGAAGAAGCCATCTCGTTCAACATGGAAGCACGGTACAGCATGGGGCTTACCAACTATTTTCGAGATGGCGTTTTTCCGGATCATGCTACACATCAGTCGATGGCGCTGCTGTTTGGCCTGAATTTCAATCTGGGAAAATGACTCAAAAACGCTTAAGGCTCGTTTCCTGTCGGTTTTTTGCCAAAATTCAGAACGAACCCTGATTCTAAAGAACTGGCCTTCAGGTAATTTAGCAATTGGAATTTATGGTGTTCTAAAATGGATTCGCAAGCTTTTAGTTCTAATACGATCAAATCGTTGACAATGATGTCGGCGTAATATTCGCCAACTTCTTTTCCTTTGTAATAGACAAGGCACCTCCTTTGTGAAGTTACTGTAAAGCCTCTTTCTTTTAATTCAAATACCAGGGCATTTTGATAGACCTTTTCCAAAAATCCGTAGCCCAGCTCATTGTAGACTTCATAAAAAGCATTGAGGATTTCATGGGTTAATTCTTCGTATTTGAGCATAAGGAATATATTTAGTTGTTATTGAAATTTTAGCTGTTTCGGAAGCTTTATGCACAGTGGTGTGCTGCTCCTTGTGTGTTCTTCGTGGCTTTATCTGTGTATTCCGCGTCATTAGCATCATCCGTTTTCTCTGTGTTGTGTTTCAGGAACGCTGATGACGCGGTTAAACACTGATGACACAGATGTTTCTGTGTTGCGTTTCCGTGTATTCCGCGTCATTCGCGTCATCCGCGTTCCCATCGTCGTTTTATCGGAACACGCCTGCTGACGGCAGTTAGGGATGACACAGGTGATGCGGATGACGCGGATTTCTGTGTGCCTCATCCGGGGTCACCCGCCCAGCATCCCTTCATCCGCAAAACTATAATATCCCCGATCTCCCAGAATGAGGTGATCCAGCACGCCGATGTCGAGTGTTTGTCCGGCACGCACCAGTTTTCGGGTCAATTCGATGTCGGCCTGGCTTGGTTGCGTATTCCCGGAAGGGTGGTTGTGCCCCAGAATAACGGAGACTGCATTGCCTTCAATGGCCCGGCGGAAAAGTATTTTTGCATCCACGACGGTTCCACTGATGCCTCCCGAACTGATTTGCACCTTACCGGTAATGCGATTGGCCCGGTTGAGCAGCAGGATCCAGAATTCTTCGTGAGGAAGATCGGACAAAGAGGATGCAAAAGCCTGATAAGCCTGCTGGCTGCTGGTGACCTGAACTTTGGTGGACACATCAGCAACCTGTCGCCGGCGCCCCAGTTCCAGTGCCGCAACAACCGCAATGGCTTTGGCTTCGCCTACGCCTTTGAATTTTTGCAATTCGCTGATGCTGCGTTTACCCAGTTCATTAAGGTTGTTGTCGCTTTCAGAAAGAATGCGACGAGCCAGGGCGACAGCTGATTCATTTCTGGAACCAGACCCCAGTACAATGGCCAATAACTCAGCGTCTGTCAGGTTTTGCCGGCCTTTCAGCAGTAATTTTTCACGGGGGCGGTCTTCTTCCGCCCAGGCTTTGATCGTTTGTGCGCTTTCTGTCGGATAGGTATGCATGTGCTTGGTGACTTAATGATTAAGGAACTTTCGGGATTAAGACACCAGACTTGAAAAATTCCATAACTTTCAGCCGATTTTTTTTCACGGTTGACGGTGGACGGCCCCGTCTACCGTCAACCGTCCACCGTCAACCGTTCGTATGCCAGACTTCTCTTTTACCAAAGCAGAACGATTGTGCAGTAAAAAAGCCATAGAGCGGCTTTTTGCTGAAGGTCATTCCTTTGCCAAATATCCGATCCGGTTGGTTTGGTTGCCGATGGAAGTGACGCCCGGGGCGACTTATCCGGTGCAGGTGGCGATGAGCGTCCCCCGGAAGAAATTTAAAAAAGCGGTTGTGCGCAACCGGATCCGACGCCTGATGCGCGAAGCCTACAGGATGAACAAATACCGGCTCTACCGTGAATTGCAGCAAGAAGAAGAACAATATGTTTTTATGCTGATTTACACAGCAATGGAGGAGTTGCCGCTAGGCATCATAGAGGAATCCATGCAGAACATCATCCGCCGCTTTTTGAAGTACAGAAACGATGAATCGCCGGTACGTTAAAAAAAACATAAAAATTTTTCCATTATTTGTGATGCATCAGACATTTTTTCTCATCTTAGCCGCTGTCCTCGTGAACATATCGTAGAAACCCATTTTTTTCACTCAAAAACGTATGGTCATGTTAATTCTTTACATCGCAACGGGGGCATTTATTGTGGGCGGAGGCCTTATTATGGTTTCCAATGTTTTTGCACCACGCAGCAGGAGCCGTTATTACTAGGCGCTCCTGCCTTAAAAAACTATTACCGGCACAAAAGTTCTTGATTCAGGCAAACACGCTTTTAACTCCATCCTTTTCCGAATTGCCCTTCCCTATGACGCACCTTTGCCGGTATCCCCAAAACGCTCCGCACCTTTTTTCCCGGTTTATTAATTTAAAATTGTAAAGAGAAGGTTTCACTCTTTACAGAACTGGTTTGCTGCGCCTGACTCAATCCCGATCATGGAGGTTGAGCTGAAATGGCTATGGATCGGTATTGCCCAATCGCAGGCGTACCGGGCTTCATAAACTATTGTCATGCGCAGAACTAGTGGTCAGGCAGGTTGTTTGTTGCGCCGGAAAACGCTCAATCTTCTTCGCTTTTCCAGATGGCGCCGTATTGTTCCACCAATATGTTGTCGTATTCGTCGGCCTTCTCAAAAAGATACCGAAACAACCGGGAGCCGGTTTCGACATTAAAATAACGGTCGTAAATCAGGAGAGATATAATGATGTCCTGGCCGCGGACGCTGAAGGTCAGACTTTCGGTTTGATAGTTTTGACGCAGCAAAAACTCGTAGAGCGACTGGATGTTTTCTTTCGGCAGCATGCAGAGATAAGCATCGCCGGTGATGAGACCGGTTTCTTCGTAGTACAACACGTTGACGCGCGCACTTCCTTCAAGGATTTCCCAATTGTTTGGTCCACGTCTGGATAACTCTACATCGTGACCGGCATTGGCCAGCATGTCTTCTATGGTCTTGGCAACCCCGGTTGCTTCATAAGCGTCAACCATATTCGGCAGCATTACTTTGGCGCCGCAATGGGAACAGTAACCTTGTTGTGCCGTTTCTTCAAAAACAATATTCGAGCAGGAGTGGCAACGCACACTGATTCGCCGACCCAGGCCGGTAAATTCATCCAGCGCCTTTTGCAGGTATTGCACCGGCAGCGAAAACCCGACATTGTCGCCGTTTTCAATAATAAAAGTATTGACCCCAACGACTTCGCCGGCCAAATTGACTAAAGGGCCGCCGCTGTTACCCGGATTCAGCGCTGCATCGTGCTGGTAATAGTTCAGGTTGCCGCTTTGATACATCACATTCGAAATGATGCCCTGCGTTGCTGCGTATTTCAGGCCGAACGGGTGCCCGATGGCGATGATTGCTTCCCCTGCAACGACTTCTGTGCCGTTCGCCAGCTTAATGGAAGTCTTGATTTTTTCAGAATTTGCAGGCATTTCAAGAAAAGCAAGGTCGTGGGTAGGGTCTAAATAGAGCACCCTGCTCATTTTTTTCAGCATTCCGTTGACCTTGACAATGACGTTGCGATTGTCGCGCACGACGTGCTCATTGGTGACAATGACGTCGTAGTCCTTCACATAAAACCCGGTTCCGGTGCTGTATGGCGTCGCAATTTGTACAACAACTTCACTAAAAGAATTGATGATCTCTTTCATGCAGAAAAAATCTCCGAATATGAAACCGGATTACGGACGAACCACTACCAAACGCTTGGTCACCAGTGTTTTACCGCGATCGTTGACTAAGCTGTAGAGGTACGCGCCTTTTTTGAGTTGGGAAATATCTACTTTTTCCGTCCGGCTGCCATTTACATAATAGCGCTTTTTCATCACCTCTTCACCCAGAACATTAAAAATCCTGAGGGTGTATTCGCCTTTCGGCAAATTGGAAAATTCGAAGCGCACATTAACAATGGCTGGGTTGGGGAAGGCATAAACCCCCGGTTTCAGGCCATTGGTATTCTGAACATTGGAAACAACCTCTTTTGCCTTGTATTCCACCGTTGCCGGAGCTGTTCCGGCATCGTTCATGGTGACGACGGCAATGGGTTCTTTGGCTTCGTTGCTAAAGAAATTATAGGTCACTGTGGTATCCTGGCCTAATTGGGCAATGCCCTCAATTCCTGTTAGCTGGAGCACGATGTCGGTGATGTCCTGCCACGGGAAAAAGCCAACTCTTATGTCTAAACGCACATCCTGATACTGTGTGCGTTTTTCACGCAATACATCATAAATGCCTCCCGGAATCGTAAGCGTCCCCCATGCATCTACAACATCTACCCGATTGGTACTGATTCTGATTCGCAAAGAATCCGGGGTTATGGGTAACAAATCGAGTATGGCCGATGGCAGGTCGTCTGCTGCAAAAGCAACCAGAAGTGCACTTTGGGATTGATTGACATCAAAAAAATTCATGGGCGAACGGCGGTAGATGACAGGAGGACTATAGCGTGCCTGAATCTGAACGCCCTGCCCAATCGGATCCATGCCGCTGATGCCAACGAGTTCAAAGCGATTGTTCGTGACATTGAAATAGCCATCGCTGTTGTTGCCCAATGACAACAGGACATCAGCAGATGGGAAAACCCCCGCCGCAGGGCCGGATGCCGCAGCCTGAACAATGGTGCGCCGTGTGAATGGCGCTTGTAAACTTGCAAAACTCCAGCTTTGAGGACCGCCTGGCGACGTAATGCTGATGTTGCTCGGCATGTTGTCAATGGCAGTATACAACGTATCACCTACTTCCGGGAAAGTGGTATTGTTGACGGTAATCTGTGCCTGCAACATCAGGCCACAAATGAGTCCTGGAATAGAGAGTACAAGCTTTTTCATCAGCAAAAAATTATGTGGATGTAAAGTTAGCTTTTTTTTTAGTGTCCGCCTGGAATAGCCTCATATTATTGAACATGTTTGAACCCGCTGCTTTGTGCCCCCCGTTTCAGTTCGATTGTACCGGAGCAGGCTGAAAAATGCACCCCATTTGGGGCTAATTGCAGACAAACGAATGTCAAGAAACTGTTAAATATGCTTTGCGACTCAACCTTTGTGCACCCCCGCAATTAATACGTTGTCTTTGCAACTAATTTATTGTCCAAAACCTGACGCATCGGTTATGAAAAAACACTTATTCACCCTTGTTTTTGCCTTTTCAGCTGCCACTTTATTTGCTCAACCGGGCTCTTTTCCCATGGGCGGAGCAGGAAACATGCAACGCGGCCCTTCTACGGTCGGAAAAATCAGCGGCATACTGCTCGACTCTATGACACAAGCCCCTCTGGAGTTTGCAACAGTGGTACTCACGGATGCACGGGGTAAAGATTTAGACGGCGTCATTACCGATGAAAAAGGGGCTTTCCGTTTTCAGGAAGTCAAGACCGGAACTTACAAGCTTCAGGTTTCTTTTATTGGATACGAAGCCAAAACTTTGAACGCGGTAACCACCACGCTGGAGAAACCAGACCTTGACCTTGGGCAATTGTACCTGCTGGGAGAAGGCGTCAACCTGAATGAAATAGAGGTGGTGGGCCAGGCTGCAGCTGTAGAAAATAAAATTGACAAACTGGTTTACAACGCCGAAAAAGACATTACCATTGGCGGCGATGCCGGCGATGTGCTGCGAAGGGTGCCGCTGTTGTCTGTAGACCTTGATGGCAATGTTACGCTTCGCGGCTCTTCTAATATACAGATTTTGATCAATGGCAAACCTTCTACGTTGTTTTCCAGCAATATTGCAGACGCGCTGAAGTCAATTCCGGCCGAGCAAATCAAAAATGTGGAAGTAATAACCACGCCAACCGCCAAATACGATGGCGAAGGCACCGCTGGCATCATCAACATCATCACCAAAAAGAAGTCAGTTGAAGGTTTTACCGGATCTACCAATGTATCTATTGGCACTCGCCAGAACAATGCCAACCTGAACCTGAACCTGACCAGGGGACGCTTTTCGCTGAATGGCGGTCTGGGCGCCTGGTTTTCCTGGCCCCGCGATGGCCGTTTTGAATTCATTCGCCGCGACGACATCAACAACATTGTATTGTTGGAACAGCGCGGTGCATCTACCAATGCGGTATACGGTCCAAACGGCAATATTGGCGCTTCTTACGACATCAATGCTTACAACAGCCTCTCCACTTCGGTGTCGCTGAGAGGCTTTGGCAACACCCGCGACAACAACATCAGCGTTTTCCCTTTTGAACAGACCGCCTACAACCGCATCAACGACACGAAAAGTTTTCGGGGTGGCTTCGACTGGTCAACCGATTACCGGAAAACATATAAAAAGCCGGAACGCGAGCTTTCCATGGCTTTGCAACTGAGCGCCAACAAAAATTATCAGGATGACGCCATCCTTGAGGAAGATGCCAATTTCCTGGTTTTGAAAGACGTGCTGAACGAAAATGACGGAAACAACGTGGAGACGACGCTTCAACTCGATTACGTCCACCCTTTTACCCCTTCTGTGAAACTGGAGACCGGTGCGAAAGGCGTTATGCGCAAAATTGACAGCGATTTCAGCTACTTTGACAACCTTGCAGATGCATTTGACCCCAACCAAACAGATGTATTTCACTACAATCAGGATGTGTACGCCGGATATGCTTCCTTCAATGTAAAACTGGGAAAAAATTACGGACTCGTGGCAGGCGCCCGCTACGAACATACGACGATCGCCGGCAATTTTGAAATAGACGGGAATCCCTTCACGAATGACTACGACAATATTTTGCCCAGCGTCATTTTTAGCCGTACTTTCAAAAACTTCCAGTCGGTTAAGGCCAGTTTCACACGCCGCATTCAGCGCCCCAGCCTGCGCTATGTGAATCCATTCACCGACGTGAACGACAGCCGCAGCGTTTCCAGAGGAAACCCTTATCTGTCTCCTGAATTGACCGATCAGTTTGAAATCATGTACAGCGGGTTTGTAAAAGGTGTTGTGCTCAACGGCTCCATTTATTACAAAACCACCACCGACATCATCGAGGGCTATACGGTACTCGATCCCAATACCAATGTTTCGACGACTACTTTTCAGAATATCGGCAAAAACAACTCAATCGGCCTGAATTTCTTCTTTTCCGCTACCATCAAAAAATTCTGGACCCTGCGCGGCAATTTCAACGTCTACACCTACGACGCAGAAAGCACCACACCGGGCCTGACACTGAGCAACAGCGCCGTTTTGTACGGTGGTAACATCAACTCGACTTTTGCCTTCAAAAAAGGGTGGAGGGTAGAACTTTTCGGCTTTTACCGCGCCAACGAGCAATCGCTGCAAGGCAATAACACGAGCTTCTCGATATTCAATGTTGGTGTGATGAAGGAGTTCAATAAAAAACTGAGCCTTGGCATCCGCATTGTAGAACCCTTTCATGAAAACAAAGAGTTCATCAACGAACTTCAGGGGGAAGGTTTCTACCAGCGTTCCGTTTCCACCATCGCTTTCCGCTCTTTTGGCATCAGTGTCAACTACCGTTTTGGCAAGCTTGACTTTAAAGAGCCTGCCCAGCGCCGCCGCGGAGTAAGGAATGATGATTTGAAGAGTGAAGGAGAAAATAATTTTTAATATTGTTTATCTCAGAATCTGATAAACAACCAAACTCGCCAGATACGCCGTGCCCGTCATGAAAGCAAACTGGATAAGGGGCCATTTCCAGCTCTTGGTTTCACGGCGCACGACGGCGATGGTGCTCATGCACATCATGGCGAAAACGTAGAAGATGAGCAGCGAAGCGGCGGTGGCCCGGTTATACACCTTTTCGCCGTTTCGCGACTCTGCCTGCAGACGCTCGCGCAATACAGGATAATCCTCTGCGTCCGCGTCTGCCTCTGCCTTGCTTTTCAGGCCGTAAATGATGGACATGGTGCCTACAAAAACTTCGCGTGCAGCAAAAGAAGACAGGATGCCGAGACTCATTTTCCAGTCGAACCCCAGTGGGCGGAAAGCCGGCTCTATGACTTTGCCAAGCTGGCCGGCGAAGGAAGCTTCGAGTTGACGTTCTGCAATCAGATCTGAGGTGCTGAGCGGGTCTGCGCCGATGGAAGCCGCTTCCTGGCGTGCCCGTGTTTCAGCCGCTTCCATTTCACCCGGTAAACCATAGCTGGCCAAAGCCCAGAGTACGATGGAAAGCAGGAGAATGACCCTGCCTGCTTCCAGCAGAAAGGTTTTTACTTTTTCCCAAACGGTGAAGCCCACATTGCGCAATACCGGCAGCCGGTAAGGAGGCAGTTCCAGCATCAGAAAACTGCTTTCGCCGCTTTTTAGCACGAGCTTGAAAATCAAAGCAGCTACCAGCGCCCCGATGATGCCCAGCAGGTAAAGTGCCATAAACGCCAGTGCCTGGGCTTGCGGTGTGGCTACCACAAAACCGACCAGCACAATGTAAACCGGCAAACGCGCCGAGCAGCTGATGAAAGGCGTGACCATGATGGTGATAAGCCGTTCTTTCCAATTGCCGATGGTGCGCGTGCTCATAATGGCCGGAATGGCACAGGCTCCGCCCGAGATTAGGGCCACTACACTACGCCCGTTAAGGCCAAAAAACTGCATGAGCCGGTCGAACAGAAAAGCTGCCCGTGCCATGTAGCCCACTTCTTCGAGAATAGAGATCAGAAAAAACAGGATGGCAATTTGCGGCACAAAAACAACGATGCCAGCCAACCCCGCCAGGATGCCGTCGGTGAGTAAGTCGGTCAGCCAGCCGGCGGGTAAAATCACTTTCAGACTTTCGCTCAGCGCGCCAATACCGGATTCGATCCAGTTCATCGGAGCTTCTGCCCATTTGAATATGGACCAAAAAACCAGCATCATCAGACTCAGAAAAATAACCGGACCAACAAAGCGGTTGGTCAGCACGCTGTCAAGCTTTGTTGTCACCTCGTTTGCCGATGCTTTGGTCGCATGCAGGTTGCTGCGTACAATCGGCGTAAAGCGGTCGTAGCGTCGCATGGTTTCCTCTACCTGGCAGTGCAGCGATTGAAAATCGGATTCAGCAACGCCCTTTTCGATGGCGAGACGTTGTTCTGCAGTCAGAAAAGGCAGCCATTGATAGTGATGAGCAACCAGCAGAGCCTGATAATCATTAAGCTCCGGCAGCACTGACTTTACAGTGCTTGCCACTTTTAGCTCCGGTGCCTGCAGGGGACAAAACGGTTTGTCTTGTGGAAGTTTGTTGTGATTGGAAAGCAGATCGGATATTCTCGAACGCAGGTTATCAAGTCCTTCGCCACTTCTTCCGCTGATCAGGACGACCGGTACGCCAAGTTGACGCTCCAATTGCAGGATATTGAGGTTGATGCCTTCTTCGCTCACGACATCAGCCATGTTCAATGCCAGGATGAGCGGAATTCCGAGGTCTTTAAGCTGCGAAAAGAGCAGCAGGTGTTTTTCTAATTTTGTGGTATCGGCCACATAAATGGCGGCATGAGGGTAATTTTCGCTGTGGAGGTCGAGTAAGGTTTGCACCACAATGCGCTCGTCCAGAGCATTGGGATAGAGGCTGTAAGCGCCTGGGAAATCAATGAGCAGCGCCTGCCTGCCTCCTTCGAGTGGAAGCGTACCGCTTTTTTTATCAACCGTAACGCCAGGGAAATTACCCGTTTTCTGCCGAAGGCCAGTGAGCAGGTTGAATAAAGAAGATTTACCGCTATTGGGGTTTCCCAGCAGCGCTAAGGTGAAATACAATGGCTTTTCCGTTGACTCCATTATTCGATAACGATGCAGGTCGCTTCTTCCAGGCGCAGCGCAAAGGTCTGGCCGTCTATTTTTACGTACCAGCCACCGCCAAGCGGCGCTCTGCGCACCAATTCCACCAAACTACCTGGCAGGATGCCAACGGAAACAAGCTTGCTGCCTGCGGATTCGTCGCTGAAAGTCTTGATCACGCCTTTGATGCCCTGGGGCAGGCTGATGAGTCTTTTATCAGTTGGGAGTGCTGCTGTCACAAAAATGGTTTTATTTTAACTTATTCTAAATAACAAAGCCGCGGTGCTAAAGTAGTAGTTTCTTCTTAATCCAACACGCAGAATGCCATCAATGTGCTGAAAATACCTAACAATGACGATTTATACCTAATGTTAGGTATGGTTTTGGGCGATCACAGGATTTGCTGTAGCTTTCAGGCTGTAAAATCAACGACGATGAAATCATACTTTAAGATCCTCTTTTTATTCCTGATTTTTTCTGCCTGTGGACCGGGGCAACCAGCCGATCAGAAACCGGATCAGGCCGCCGATGCACAGACACCTCCGCCATCAGAGGACGAGTTGATGATGCGGCTTGCCTCTGAAATGGAAGCCAATGCCGAAACCCAGGCTAAAGTTGACCGCAATGTCATCATCAATTATGCAATGGAAAATTTTCTGGACATTCAGTCAACGCCATCCGGTTTGTACTACCAGGTTTTGGCAGAAGGGGAGGGGGACCTGTTGAAATGGGGCGACCATGTACTGGCTCATTATCAGGGGGCTTTTCAAAACGGCACCGCTTTCGACAGTTCCATCAGCCGGAACAAACCCATTGATTTCTATATCGGGAAAATGATTCCGGGCTGGAACGAAGGCCTCCAATTGACACGTCCCGGCGGCAAAATCCGCTTGTTGATTCCCTCAGCCCTTGGCTATGGAACCGAGGGCCTGAAGGACGGCGATAAATTCATTGTGCCGCCCAATGAAGTGCTGATTTTTGATGTGGAGGTGCTGGAAAAGCTGAAATAGCCTGAATCTCCCCCCATCAGCGTGATTGCAGCAGGCGCGGGAAAGCGGCATTTTTGCAAGACTTTTTGTAAATTGCACAGAAACAAGCAATCACCTTTGACAAACCGCGACTATTTTTTCACCCGCGACCATTTTTTGGCGGCAAGCCACAAGATGAGCAGGAACAAAGGGACACACCGGCTATTGCTGTCTTTGTGTGTCATGCTGTTCTTGTGCCTTCCTGTTTTTGCACAGCAGCATTATTTTCAGAACTTTTCCGTAGAAGAAGGATTGCCTCAAATGCAGGTGAACGGCATTTGCCAGGATGAACTTGGCCGCATGTGGTTTGCAACCCTGAGTGGTATATCGTGCTTCGACGGGCGCTCATTTCGGAATTACAGTCAGAAAGACGGACTTGCCAGCAACATCACCACCCTGGTCATTGCGGATCGCAAAGGCCGGATCTGGACCGGTACCAACCGGGGTCTGTCGATGTTTGACGGAAAACAATTCACCACCTATACAGGAGAGGGTTCTGAAAACCAGGTTAATGCACTGGTAGAAGACAATAAAGGTGTGATCTGGGCAGCATTAAAGGGGAAAGTGCACCAAATGGACGGCGCCAAACTGAAACTGTACGCGCACGATCGCTTCAGGAAATTTCAGGTGCAGTCCTTATTCTGTGACAACAAAGGCTCGCTTTGGGCTGCGGGTGTAGACAGTGTTTTGCTTCAAACCGGCAAAGGTAACTGGACGCGCATTGCGGTGCATCAACACAACCCGGCAAAAAGGCTGGGGGTTCGTCAGATTTACGTCGATGGCAAACAGCGCGTCTGGTTGTTGACGAATAAAGGTGTTTTTCGACTGGAAACGGACGGTTTCCGGCCCTTTACAGCGTTTAATGCCGACCAGATCATTGCAAGGAATGCCATTTCAATGTGTGAGGACTTCAAAGGACATTTGTGGTTCGTTGGATTGCAGGGCGTTTATGTGCTGGATGAAAAAGGAGTACACCGCTTTTCTGCGACCAATGGTTTTTCCAATGCTCAGGCCACCCAGGCTTTTCCAGACCGGGAGGGCAATTTGTGGTTTTCTACCGATGGCCAGGGGGTTTTTAAATATAAAGGGGGCGCATTTGTGCACTTTGATGAGTCAAACGGACTCGCACATCCCATTGTGATGTCTTTGCTGCACGACAAGCAGGGACTGTTGTGGATGGGTACTTATGGCGGCGGTCTTCAGGTTTTTGACGGGAAAAGCATTAAAACCCGCCTCCTGCCATCCGAAAGCGCTGCTTCCCGGCGCATTGTACCCATCATCCGGGATGCAGAAGACCAACTCTGGATCGGCACCAATGGCGACGGCTTGTGGCGTTACGACGGCAAGAAATTTACGGCCTTCCCTAAAAACGACAGCCTGATGGGGCCGACCGTTTTTGCTTTGTATGAAGACCAAAGCCAGCGGGTATGGATCAATACCAATAAGGGCATCGTCATTGCTGAAAATGGAACGCCCAGGCGCTGGCCACCCGGTGAAGCCCTGAAGAATACAACGCCGAGCGGATTCCTCGAAATAGGAAAAGATTCCATGCTGATTGCCTGTGATCAGGGTCTGTGGCTTTGGGATGGAAAGCAGCTCAGGCACCTCTTTGAAGGGGAAGTCCTTGGGAATTCCTCCATATTATGCCTCACCTACGACAAGGAAGATCGGCGCATCTGGATAGGCACCAATGGGAGTGGCCTGGTTTGCTGGAACAGGGGACGAAATTCAAAAGATTCACTGGAGTATTATTCCAGAAAAGAGGGTCTCTCCTCAGAAATCATTTACAGCCTCGCTTTTGACCAAAAAGGGCGCCTGTGGGCCGGTACCGGCAATGGCATCAACCGCATTCAATACACTGGTGGAGGCATCAGGGTCAGGGCTTATGGGAAAACCGACGGCGTGCTGGGCATTGAAACCAATCAAAATGCCATACTGGTAGAACCCAATGGCAGTGTCTGGTTTGGTACTACCAAAGGACTTTGCCGCTACAATCCCGAATCAGAAGCCAAAAAACCGGTGCCTTTCAAAGCCTTGCTCACAGGCGTCGAATTGTTTGCGGATACGATTCCGGCCAGTCTGCTGACCGATAGCCTGACTGCCTGGTATAATATTCCGATTGGATTAAAACTGGGACACCGTCAAAACCACCTCACATTTGAATTTACCTGCGTGCCAATTGCCGACCAGGGAACTGTGAAATTCCGATATCAGCTCATGGGGCTCGACGAGCAGGTGTCGGCTACAACCGCCAGCCGGTATGTGGTTTATCCTGACTTACCCCCCGGAGAATACGTGTTTAAAGTCTGGGCCGGCGACGACGATACCGGTTTTGTTACCGAGCCCGCAACCATGGTTTTTGAGATCATTCCGCCTTTCTACGAAATGCCCTGGTTTCAGTTGCTGGTGGTGGGCATTCTTATCGGCACAGGAGCCGTGATTCAATACGTTCGAGCACGTTGGAAGGCCCGTCACGAACTGGAATTGGAACGTTTGCGGAAAGACGAACAGGACAAAGTACGCCGTCGGGTAGCGGAAGACTTTCACGATGAACTTGGGAATAAGCTAACGCGCATTTCGGTACTGACAGAAGTGTTGCAGGCCAAACTCAATGGTACGGCGCCCGAAATTGGAAAGATCATTGGCCAGATGCGTGAAAATGCTGCGGCCTTGTACAGCGGCACCAAAGACATTTTGTGGTCGCTGCATCCTGAAAGTGATAACCTTTACGAAATATTAAAACGACTGAGTGATTTCGGCACGGAGCTGTTTGAGGAAACAGAAACGGAATTTTCGGTTCAGGGCCTGGAAGAAGAAGCCCTTAACCGATACCGCCTGCCGATGGATTACAGCCGCAACCTGATGATGATTTTTAAAGAGGCGCTGCACAATGCTTTGAAGCATGCACATGCCCCGCTGGTTTCCATGACCATCGAACTGGCAGGTAACCAAATGACAATTTTCCTGGAAGACAACGGCGCGGGCTTTGACCAGGATGCGCCGCCGCGCAAAGGCCAGGGCCTGGGGAACATGCAAATCCGTGCCAGGCGCATTTCAGCAAAACTGGCATTGAAGTCTGCCCCGGAAGCGGGAACGACCGTTGTTTTGCGTTTCCAGATTCCGGATTCGCCGGCCAACAGTGCTGCTTTCCTGCAATCGAAAGCAAAATCATCGCGGATACTTGATTGAAAAAGTTCACTGCGGCAGGATCATCCGATGATTGCCGCAGGTAAACACAGCTACCATGAATTCAGATTATCATCACCCAAATTTGGGGCGCTTTCAAAGCGTTCGGGTCGTCATTATTGAAGACGACGAAACCATCCGCAACGGATACCAATACCTGATCGGAAATACGGAAGGCTATGAAGTCGTCAATGCTTATCCTTCCTATGAAGATGCCATAAAAAAGCTGGAATCCGACGCTCCCAACATCATTTTGCTGGATATTGAACTGCCGGGCATCAACGGTGTGGAAGCCATTCCCCGCATCAAAAACCTGATCCCGGGAGCTTCCATCCTTATTCTCACAGTCTATGAAGACGAAGACCTTATTTTTCGCGCTTTGAGCAATGGCGCTGCGGGTTATCTCACAAAAAACACCCCGCCGGCTAAGATCGTGGAGGCCATCGAAGAGGTATTGCAGGGCGGTGGTCCGATGAGTGCCAACGTTGCCCGAATCGTGATCCAGTCTTTTCGCAAAAACCCGCATTCGCCGCTCACCAAACGCGAAACCCAGATTCTGGAAATGATTGCCGAAGGAAAAAGCCGGAACAAAATTGCCCGGGAGCTATACATCGATCTGGAAACGGTAAAAACACACATCAAAAACATCTACCTGAAACTCGATGTGCATTCCAAGGAGGATGCCATTAAATTAGCGCGGGAGAATCGGTTTATTTGAGGAAGGGCAATTTGCTTGTGTAAATGCACATGCTGGCATTTTACCTGCTTAATATGGATCATCCATTTTGACTCCTATAGATGCAGCGTGCACAAGACAACTTTACTATACGGCATGCAATATTACGGTGCGCTGCACCTGGCTACCTATTGATTATCAAGTTGCTGGGAATATTTTGGTACGCTGTACCAAGGCTATATATATACTGGGATGATGCATGCTTAGCCGGGCATAAATCAGACTTAAACTTTGCAGGCGTGGCGGCTCACCAACATCCAGCGCTTCTTATGCCGGACATAGACTTCGGTATAAAGCAAAGTAAGTTCAACGGGCTTCCCGTCGAGGGTAACTTTGAAGAGGCCTTTTCCAACCACTACGACCGATTTGCCGAAAGCGCGCGCTTCCGCTTTTTCAACCGAAATAGCCAGATAGCTGAGTTTTTTTGTCCGCAGGTCTTCCAGCACTTCATCGCGCGATTCTATCCAGCCATTGGAGTGGATGTAGCGCACCCCTTTGTCTAATATCGTGCTTAAAGAATCGAGCTGAAGGTTGGTCATCCAGCGAAATTTATCGTGGTGCAGTTTCAAAACACGGGCTTCAGCTGCAGCCTGGGCTTGTCCGAAAGATAACAAGGGGAAGCTCAGCAGCAACAACAGGAAGAGAATTCTTTTTACCATAATTCAAATAATAAACGACAGGATTTAATGGTGTACAAAAACGGAATCGGTAGAAGCGTTGTATCCCGCAAAAATACCATGTCCGTTTTCGATGTTGTTGTACACGATAACCGGTTCTGTAAATGTACCGCCGGGATTGTTTTGCTGGCGGTTCAGTGTTTGGTGAAATTTGTAGTATTCATCCGAAACGGTGCGCAATTCAGCATAAACCTTACCAATAAACTGGGACTGAGGATTAATCTGAACGGAAACCGGAATCGAAATGTGATTGCTTTGAAAAGCCTGGTCTTCAAAAAGAATACCTCCGTTAAAATAGGCCAGCAAATAATTGTTGTTGATGGAATTGCTGAATATAACGGTCTGAATCGAAGAATCAATGAGAATGGTATCGCCTTCTATGAGTTCGTAAGCAAGGAATTGCTGATGGAGGTTGAGGTGGTAAAAATTCTGTGCGTTGGGATCATCTTCAAAACTGATCTCGGCCACATAATTATAGCGAATATTGCCGTCTCCAAGAGGCTCTACCGTAACATCTGAAAGGCCAAAGGAAATGATATCTGACGCTGCAGGAACGCTGCTTTGTGCCGTCACGGGCTCAAATCCGGGCGCTTCAACGCGAATGGTGTAAATGACCCCTTGCTTGGGTTTCAATTCTTTGGTAATGTAATACGGCGAACGGCTTGCCGGGCCTCTGGGTACCAGTTCGAGCGTTTCAATAAAATTATCTCCGGAATAGATATCTACCTTGGCGTTGGCAATGTATTCTTCCTGCGACTGATCGAGGGCAGAACGGCTCTTGGAAACCTGGACGACAAAAAACGCATCCCCGGTAAAGTTGCATACCACCACCAAACGCGGCGCCGGTATTTCAATGGGCAAATCCAATGGTCGTTCACAGGTTGACCCCAGCAAAGCGCAGTAGCAAAAAGTTGCAATGAGTAGATTTCGAAGCATCGGATTAAAATTTTATCGAATAATTAACCGAAGGCAAAATCGGGATTAGCCATACCTGCACAAATTCCTTAACAGGGCGAAGATCGTTGTTTTCATTGATGTATTTGGTTCTCAGATTGTAATAAAGAGGATTCCTTCGGTCATATAAGTTGTAAACGCCAATATTCGCAACATGTTCCAGTTTGCCTGTCCGGTATTGAAAATTTACGCCGACATCCAGCCGGTGGTAAAAAGGCATACGATACTGGTTTTTTGCACCGTAGTCCAGCACTTCAACCGGCGGGGGTGGAATGACGCCGGGGATTTCAACCCGATACTGAAGCAATGGCAGGCTGAATGCAAAGCCTGAGCTGAAGATCCAGTCGGCAGACAATTCGCACCAGGACCTGAGCTGATAGGTCAGCACCATTTTCAGGTCATGTCTGCGATCAAATTTGAATGGGTAAGTCTGGCCGAGATTTACGTTATCAAAACGACGATTTGTCCAGGACAAGGTGTAAGCGACCCATCCTTTGGCTTTGCCCCGGCGCCAGTTTAACATGGTTTCGATGCCGTACGACTGCCCTTCTCCTACGGTGACATTTCGCTCCCAATCATTCAGGAAAAAGGCGCCTTCAGAAAAACTGAGCAGGTTTTTCATTTTTTTATAGTAGCCTTCCACACTCAGGTTGAGATTTGGGTTCGGTACAAAATCAAAACCCAGTTCCGTCTGCCAGGCGCTTTGCGGCTGCACACGTGCCGTTGCGGGCGCCCAAAGATCAGTTGGCAATCCAATGTCGGAATTGGAGAGCAGGTGCAGGTATTGTTTCGATTGGCTGATGGAAGCTTTGAAATTCAGGGTTGGAAAAGCCCGCCAGTAAACCGATAATCGCGGTTCTGCCGAATGGTAGTTGCGGCTTCTGACACTGAAACCCGTGAAACGCAGGCCTGCATTCATCATAAACCGCTCGGTGATGTTGTACTCATCTTCTACATAAAATGCATATTCGGTAGCATCAATGGGATCATTGCCTGTTTCTATGGAAGGGCCGGGGAAGCCGTCGGGAGCATCGTTGTAAAACAACACGCCAGGGCGGAATTCATGCCGCGTAATGCCCATGCCAAACCGGAAGTAATGGCGGGTAGAAGGGATGAGGTCAAAGTCAATTTTGGCGCCTACATCTTCAATACCGGAACGGTAGCTGCCAAAATCGAAATTGCGAAAAATCGTTTGATTGCTCGGAGCGTGCCGGAGCGAGTCTGCCGCTGAATAATTCACCCCAACGCTCAGGTTGCTGTAAGTAATGGTCGTATTGGCAAAAAGACGGCTGCTGAAGACGTGGTTCCATCGGAAAGCGGCAACCTTATTACCCCAATCCAACCCTTCGGAGTAAGACTGGTCGAACAGATAGTTTACGGGTTCGCCGCCTTCAGAGAGCAGGACCAGGTTATCGGATCTGCGTCCATAATTATCGTATTCGTCGCTGCCCTGATAATAACTCAGGTAAATGCGATCCTGCTCCGACAGCGTGAAATTCAGTTTGGCATTCAGGTCGTAAAAATTGTATCCATTGGAGCCCTGTTCCCGACGTGCGCGCTTTTGTTGTTCAGAAATAGGGCCGATGTACCAGTCCAGGAACGACCAGCGACCGGAGATGAAGAACGAACTTTTATCTTTCTGAATGGGGCCTTCCAAAGAGAGCCTGCCACTCAGGGCGCCCAACTCTGCACTGCCTGCCAATTGTTTTTTGTTGCCCTCTTTGGTACGCACATCAAGCACCGACGACAGCATGCCGCCATATCGCGCCGGAAAACCGCCTTTTACGAGTCGCGCACTGCGCACGGCGCTCGTATTGAAAATGGAAAAGACCCCGGCTGCATGAGAAATATTATACACCGGTACGCCGTCAATCAAAATGAGGTTTTGACCGGGGTTGCCACCACGGACGTGAATGCCGCCGACGCCATCCGTACCGGTTTGCACGCCAGGCAACAGGTGCGTCGTACGGATAAGATCCGATTCGCCACCAAGCGCAGGCAGGGTTTGCACATCGGCAATGCTCAGGATTTCATCGCTCCAGGCCAGACTTTGCGCTTTTTCTGAAGAATCGCTGGCAATGACGACCACCTCAGGAAGGTCAACCAGGCCTTTCAGAGAAATATTCGCCTGTTCGTTTGCTTGCAGGGTAATGCGCTGTGTCCGGGTTTCGTAACCGGTGTAGGAGAACAGAATTTCTGCTTCTCCCGCAGGTAAGGTCAGGCTGTAAAAACCATATTCATTGGTAATGGCGCCGCGCTGGGTGCCCAATACAAAAACATTGGCGCCAATAAGGGGTTCCCCACTCTGCGCGTCTTCCATGAAACCACTTAAAGTAAAGCGCTGAATGACGGGTGTTTTGGGCGCCTCAGCTTTGTAAATGGCAACGATATTGGCATTGATCACCCGATAGCGCAAAGGCGTGTCGCGTAGTAAAATGTTCAGCGCTTCACTCAACCGATAGCGTCTTAGCCGCAGGGTGTACGTTTTTTTTGGAAGGATATCGTTGCTAAAAGAGAGGGTAATATCAGATTGCCCGGAAAGCTGATAAAGGGCTTCTTCCAGTGTGGCATTTCGGAGCACTAAGTTGACCTTTTGCTCCAGTGGATTTTGAGCCAGCGCTGTAGCAAACCAAAAAATTAAACATGCGATAGAGAAGAGTACTTTTTTCATGCCGGTCGAAGCAGCCAAATGAAGTATTCAAAGGTAATGGAATTTAGCAGCATTGCAATCGAAATAAATCGTTATGAGCACTGCAAGACATTAAAAATGTTTAATTCGATATTGTCGAAAGCCTCAAACAGGCTTCCCTTTCAGAATCCGGAAGATCTTCTTTTGAGCGATAATCAGCACTTGGTTTGCCGCAAATGCAGGCGGACGAATCATGTGCAAAGTATTAACAGTCATGGTAATCAGGTGTTTGGATGAGGTGACTTATGGCAAAAATAAACTGGGATTTGTGAAAATCAAGTAATTTCGGCAAAGCAAATGGGTGTTTGTATTGTTTGGAGTAGTAAAAGTGAGGAACCACAACAATTGATGAGCGTTTCCTGTCTTGTAGATGACAGCTTCCCCCGCTGCCACTTTATCTAAAAATCTGTAACTTTGTCCCCGCTGAAAAAATGTCAACACCCTATGAAAATGAGACGCTTATACACAACCCTGATCGCTGCTCTGGCTTTATTTGCCGCCAAGGCCCAAATGTGGAATGGCGCCGATACCCTTTACGGCAATGAGTGGATTCGCTACGACCAGCCTTATTTAAAAATTGCTGCCCCGGAAGACGCTGTATATCGCATTGCTTATTCCGCCCTCGCTGCACAGGGTGCTCCAACGGACGCAGTGTTCCACCTCTACAATATGGGCCGGGAAGTGCCGCTTTACGTTGCTGCAGATTATCTGGAGTTTTACGGCAAAAAAAACCGATCTGAACTTGACCGCTATCTCTATCGCAATCCCGATGCTGAACTTTTCAACCCGGAGTACAGCCTCATTACCGATACGGCTTTTTATTTCTTAACCTGGGATACCGTAGCTGACCCGGCGCCCCCGCGTTATCAGGATGCGGCCAACGAACTGAGCAACCTTCCTTCCAAAGAAGCCTGGTTTTGGTATGAAGAAAAAGCCATCAGCACGGCCGTCAACCAAAAGCAAGAATTTTCCGAAGGCCTTGCGGAATCGATCTTTCAGGCAGGCGAAGGTTACGGATCGGATACTGCCAACACGCGCACCCTTTCCATCCAACCCAAATACAACGAACCCAACGCCGGGGTAGATGCCCGTTTTAGTTTGCGGCTTTTTGCATCCAACAGCACCCACAACCTCCGTGTTGCCGTTGATGGCACGCCGGGTTATACCGAATCGTTTAACGGCTACCGCATAGCCAATCCCGTGATCACCAAAGCCGCTGCTAATCTGGCTGCCACAGAGCAAATCGTCATTACCGGCCTGGCATCTACTTTCGATAGGTATGCTTATTCGGTTGCCACCCTGCGCTATCCACACACCTTCAATTTCGACAACAAAACGGTTTTTACTTTTGAAGTTCAGGGCAACGGCAGCGAACAATATCTGGAAATTGAAAACTTCAACGCCGGGGCTGCCGCGCCGGTGCTTTATGATTTGAGCAACCGCCTGCGCCTGGAAGGGATATCGGAAGACGGCAAAATTAAATTCAAACTGCCCGCAGCCAACGGCATCCGCAACCTGGTGCTGATCAACGCGGTTTCCGGCTTTCGCCAGGTATCGGCGCTGAAACCGGTGTCTTTTACAGATTATTCCGCTTCCGACGCCCAGTTCATCATCATTTCCAACCCCCGGCTGTTCAACGACGGGCAGGGCGGAAACCCGGTGGAGGAATACGCGGCTTACCGCCGTACGCCGGAAGGCGGTAATTACCGTACGGTCATCGCAGAAGTCGAACAGCTCTACGACCAGTTTGCCTACGGCGTTCAGCGCCACCCGATGTCCATCCGCAATTTCATTCATTTCGCCAAACGCTACTGGAGCGACCCGAAATATGTGTTTCTACTTGGAAAAGGGCGCGAATACGACAAGGTTCGCACGCCGGCTCAATTGGCCTCCGCAGCCAACAACAGCTTTTTCGTACCAACCTTCGGACGTCCCGGCTCCGATAATCAATTCGCAGCAAAGAATGACAACATGGCGCCCATCATAGCCATCGGCAGGGTGCCGGCAGAAACGCCTTTGGAAGTGCGGCTTTATTTGGACAAAGTTCGTGACCATGAAATACCGCTGAGCCAAAGTACGCTCGAATACCGCTTATGGCGCAAACAAGTCCTGCACTTAGGCGGCGGCGGCAGTCCGGCCGAGCAAAACGACATCCGCAACAAATTGGCCAATATGGAGCAGGTGCTGGAGAACAACGACTACGGCGCCAATGTGTTTTCCTTTTTCAAAACCAGCCCGGACCCCATTCAATATTCGCAATCAGAAGAAATCACCAGCCGCATTAACGCAGGAGCGTCGATTGTTACGTTTCTCGGGCACTCCGGCACCGGCACCTTCGATTTCAGCGTGGACAACCCCGTAAACTACCGCAACGAAAACCGTTACCCGCTGATCATCGCTTTGGGCTGCTTGTCGGGGGCGATTCACGGCCCATCTGTTGCCGGTGGCAAATTTACTTTAGGAGAATCTTTTGTTTTTCAGGAAAATAAAGGCGCACTGGCTTTTCTGGCTTCAGTGGGCCTGGGTACCATCCCCGGATTGTACAACCTCACCCGGCAGTTTTATGACGAATTGGGCAATGAAGCTTATGGCTTAGGCATTGGCGACGCGTTGCAACGCGCCCTTCAGCCGCTCGGCACGGTCACCGGATTGTCTACACGCGCCTTAGCCCAGCAATTTACGCTCAGCGGCGATCCGGCATTGCGACTTTCACTGGCTGACAAGCCCGATTATTTAGTCAATAATACCAGTCTGGAATTCAATCCGGACATCATCAATGTGCAAATGGACAGCTTCGAAATGCGTTTCAGCCTGCTTAATGCCGGACGCGCTTCATCCGACAGCCTGCAACTGCTGATCCGTCGCACCCTGCCCGGTAACATTGAATACGAAGTGGCTAAAATGAAGGTACCTGCGCCGAAATACGAAAAGAACATGTCCTTGCGCGTGCCGGTTTTGGGCAAACGGGCAGCAGGGGAAAACCGCTTTCGCATAACGGTAGATCCTGATAATGACATCGAAGAAACGCCTGCGCCGGAAGCTGAACAAAACAATGATTTGCTCAATAACCTTGGCCAGGCAGGCATCACTAAATACATTTTCGACAATGCCGTCAGCATCGTTTGGCCGCCTAACTACGCTATTGTCGGGAAAACCCCGATTCGCCTGTTTGCTTCCACCGCTGACGCTTTCGCTTCCGAGCGCAACTACCTTATGGAATTGGACACGACTGGTTATTTCAACAGCCCACAGCTGCGCCGTACCACAATCCGACAAAAAGGCGGCTTGCTGCAATGGGCTCCCGATCTCAACTGGCAGGACAGTACGGTTTACTATTGGCGCGTCACCCCCGATACCATAGCAGGATTCGGGTACCTCTGGAACAGCGCGTCTTTTCTTTACTTAGCAGATAGTCCGGGCGGTTGGAACCAGTCCCACCACTTCCAGTTTATTGAGAATAATTTTGTAAACATGGAAATTCAGGAAGATACGAGACAATTCAAGTTTCTGGACGACCTGAAGTCCATCAGGGTGCGTAATGGCATCATTCCCGGTGTTCTTCCAACCTTAGCAGTCAACAACTCTCCCTACGATCACAACATGGGGCCCATTAATGGCGGAATTTACATTAGTGTGTATGATTCCCTGAGTGCCAACCCCTGGATCAACCTCCCGCTCGGAGATTATGGTACGAGTATCCCCAATTGGTCTTACCCCGCCTTTTATCCCTACAATACGCGGACGCTTGCTGGCCGGAAACTCGCCATCAACCTGTTGAAAAACATCATTCCATCCGGTAATTATGTGCTCATTTATACAGCACAGGCCACGACTGTTACTTACGAGCCTGAAGAATGGGCCGCTGATTCTACCGATGCCGATCTCATGGGCGTCAACTTATTTCAGTTGCTGGAAGAACAGGGAGCCACTGAAATCAGAAGCACAGCGACGAATGGCGCAAGTCCTTATGTGTTTTTTTACAAAAAAGATGACTATCCAATTTTTGAAAAGCTGGTAGCAGTCACTGATACCATTAATGAAACCTTTTTTCTGGAAGGGACCTGGAATTCAGGTGCTGTAAACGCGCGACTCGCCGGCCCTGCCCGAAAATGGGAGGCCTTGCACTGGGCTGTGGACACTGCCAACATCGAAGATCAATTTTCGCTGGACCTTTACGGCATCCGCAGCGATAGCACCCGGCAACTGCTGCTTTCCGGATTCACCACGCGCGATACCAGCCTCGATTGGGTGGACGCCGCGGAGTTTCCCTTCCTGCGCCTCGATTTTAATGCAGCCGATACCCTGCTCCGTTCTTCACCGCAATTGCTGCGCTGGCGCACGGTGTACGAAGGCCTGCCCGAAGCGGCCATCGACCCCGTGGCGTATTTTCAGTTCCGCAGCGACACCGTGCAGCAGGGCGAACCCGTGAGCATGCAAATTGCTGTGCGCAGCCTCAACGACTACGATATGGACAGCCTGCTGGTGCGCTATGTGCTCGCCGACGAAGCCAATAACCTGTTCAGTCGCAGCCTGCGCATCAAACCCCTGCCCGGCAACGATACGCTGGTGTTTAGCCTCAACCTCGACACCCGCAACCTCCATGGCCGCCAGAAACTGAGTCTGGAAATCAACCCGAACAACGACCAGCCCGAACTGCTTCACAGCAATAATTTTGGTTTCTACGAATTTTTTGTCGAACGCGACAAGCGCAATCCGCTGGTCGAAGTCACTTTCGACGGCACGCCGATTATGGATGGCGACCTGGTTTCCGCGAAGCCGTTCATCGCCATTTCGCTGCGCGATGAAAATCCGTTTCTGCCCCTGGCCGATACGTCGGTGATGAAACTGCTGCTGCGCTACCCCGACGCCGGCGACGTGACGGTCATACCGTTCAGCGATCCCCGCGTTCGCTTTTACCCGGCCGATCCGTCCAACCTGCAGCGCCAAAACCGCGCTTTGGTAGAATTTACGCCGCAATTCAGCCAATCCGGCACCTATGAACTCACGGTACAAGGCCGCGACGTCAGTGGAAACGCCAGTGGCGACCTCGATTACCGCGTCTCTTTTGAAGTGGAAACGGCGTCCAAAATCTCCAATGTATTCAACTACCCGAATCCCTTTTCCACCTCTACGCAGTTTGTCTACACCCTCACGGGCGAAGAACCGCCGGCGCAGTTCAGCATCCGCATCATGACGGTTTCCGGGCGCGTGGTGCGCGAAATCACCCAGGCCGAACTGGGCCCGATGAAAATCGGCACCCACCGCACCGACTTCGTCTGGGATGGCACCGACGCCTTTGGCGACCGCCTCGCCAATGGCGTTTACCTCTACCAGGTTTTTGCCAAAGATGCACAGGGCAAAGATTACGAAAAGTACGACAATGGGACGGATGGGTATTTCAGGAATGGGGTAGGGAAGTTGGTGATTTTGAGGTAGGGGGGATTTGCACGGAATCTTTTCCTCACCCCGACTGTTTCTCCCCCGTTCCAACACCACAACCATGCAATCCCGCAAATACAGCCGGACCTACCATTTCCCTTTTTCGAAAGGCGCCACCTCTGATGACCGCATCGCGGAGGACTGGACCGGTATGCTGGAGCACGAACTGGTGCTGACCGAAAAGCTGGACGGGGAAAATACCTGCCTCAAAGCCGACGGCGTTTATGCCCGCTCACACGCTGCGCCGACAGTAAGCCCGTGGTCGGTGAAAATGCGGGAGTTGTGGGAACGCCACAAAAACGGGCTTGGCGCGCTGGAAATATTTGGCGAAAGCCTGTACGCCATCCACAGCATTGAATACGAGCGTCTTGAAAGCTATTTTTATGTTTTTGCCATCCGCGACGGCGAGGTATGGCTGAGCTGGGATGAAGTGGCGTTTTATAGTGGCGCATTGGATCTGCCTACCGTTCCGGTCATTCGCCGCGGGTATTTTTCGGAAACGGAATTGCGCGAAACGATCGCATCGGAAATGGAAAAAGGCAGCCGCCTGGGTGGGGCATGTGAAGGATTTGTGGTGCGGAATGCCGGGCGCTTTTCGGTGGACGATTTCTCAAAAAACGTTCTGAAGTATGTCAGACAAAATCATGTACAAACCGATGAACACTGGACGAAAAACTGGCAAAGAGCCAGACTATGGTTTGAGCGGCCTGCTGAAGGAGAATAAACCTGACTGGGAGGCATTGCGCGGGGCAGACTGGTTTCAACGGCTGTACGATTGCCCGCAGGAGCCGGATTATCACGCAGAAGGCAATGTGGGCATCCATACTGAAATGGTGGTGGAAGCGCTGCTTGGATTGCCGGAATACCGCGATGTGGATACGACTGCGCAACGCGTTTTGCTGGCGGCGGCACTGCTGCACGATGTGGCCAAACCTGCCTGTACGGTGGAGGAAGACGGGCGAATCTCCTCGCCACGGCATGCGGCGGTAGGCGAAAAAATGGCGCGCGAGCTTTTGTGGGATCTGGAATTTGAAAGCCGGGAGCAAATTTGCAGTCTCGTTCGGCTGCACGGGTTGCCCTTATGGGCGCTGGAAAAACCAAACCCCTGGTCGGCGGTCATCGGGGCAGGTCTGAGAACCAGCAACCACCTGGTCTACCTGCTGGCAAAAGCCGATGTGCTGGGCCGGATTTGTGCCGACAAGGCCAGTTTGCTGGAACGGGTTGAATATTTCAAAGAGTTTTGTCTGGAGAACCAGTGCTTTGAAAACGCCTATCCTTTTGTGAATGCCCACAGCAAGTTTCGATACTTCTTTACCGGTTTGCAATATCCTTCCGAATTGTACGACGACACGGCTTTCCAAATCCTGCTGATGTCCGGCATTCCCGGCAGCGGCAAGGATACTTTTCTGAAAAATAATGCTTTGCCTGTGGTCAGCCTTGACGATTTGCGCCGGGAATTGGGCGTCGAGCACGGCGACAGCAAAGGGCAGGGGCATGTGGTTCAGGCCGCTTACGGGCAGGCTAAAAAATACAGCGCTGCCCGGCAGAGTTTTGTCTGGAACAGCACCAACCTCACCACCGATCTCCGTTCAAAACTGATCCAAACCCTTTCTGTTTACAATCCGCACTTTAAAATCGCTTATGTAGAGACCAGCCTCCACAACATCTTCAGCCGCAGGAAAGCAGACATTCCTGCCGCACACCTGGAGCGTATGATCCGCCTGCTGGACCTGCCTTTGCCCACAGAGGCGCACGAGGTCAGTTATTATCGGAACAATTGAGTGAAACCCACGGATGCTGAACCAGGCGACGTGCGGGTATTTTTTTCCGGCCCCATGATTCGTTCGGGACTTATCCTGGATGAGGCAAATGCTATGTGATCTACAGGCAGGCATGGCGCCAACTTCAGGGGAACCTAACCCGCTTCTGTGAAATAATGGCTAAAAATCCTATCTTTGGAAGCACACAGCAAATCCTGGTAGTATTTTATTTACACAGTCATTCGGGTAACAAAATGGCGTACCTTCCGTAAAACCCATTCGTATGCGACAACACCTGAAAGTCCTTTTCGCGGCAAGCTGTTTTTTGCTCCACACCAGCCTGTGGTCGCAGGAGACCTTAATTTCTTCAGGCCGAACCAATGCAGAACCCCCGCCAAAGCGGGAATTCCGGGCTGTTTGGGTAGCCACGGTGACAAATATCGACTATCCCAAAAGGGGGACGCCGGATCGTGCCGCACACAAAGAACAGTGGAAAAACCTGCTCGATGAATACCAGAAAATGGGCATCAATGCTGTCTTTTTTCAGGTGCGACCTGCCGGAGATGCCTTTTATCCGACCGATATGGCGCCCTGGTCGAAATACCTTACCGGCCAACAGGGCCTGGCGCCGCAGCCGGAGTACGACCCGCTGGAATTTCTAATCGAAGAGGCGCACAACCACAGCATGGAATTTCATGCCTGGGTGAACCCCTACAGGGCTACCATGGACCTGGATACCTTTGCGCTATCAACTTCCAAGCACCAGTTTTACCGCAACCGCAAGTGGCTCGTGCAATACGGACGCCGCTTTTATTTTAATCCCGGTTTGCCGGAGGTACGTCAGCACATTGTAGACGTAGTTGCAGAAATCGTTGAGAAATACGATGTGGACGGCATCCATTTTGACGATTATTTCTATCCTTATAAAGAACGCGGCTTTGAATTTCCCGACAGTACGGAATACCTGCTGTATGGCACCGGATTTGAAAGCATTGACGACTGGCGTCGCAGCAACAATGATGCCCTGGTGGAAAGCGTTCATCACAAAATCAAAGAATTGAAGCCTTACGTTAAATTTGGCATCAGTCCTTTCGGCGTTTGGCGCAACCGCGACAAAGATCCTTCGGGTTCCAATACACGCGCCAGCATGGGGTGTTATGACGACCTTTATGCCGATATTTTGAAATGGGTGCGAAAAGACTGGCTCGACTATGTTTTGCCGCAGATTTACTGGAACATTGGTTTCCCGCCTGCAGATTATTCAGAGCTTCTGGGCTGGTGGAGTGCGCAGGTGCGGGATCACCACCTCTATATTGGCCTTGCTGCTTATAAAGTTGGCGAAAACAAAGAATTGGCCTGGCAGGATCCCGGTGAAATTCCACGCCAGATTTCCATGAACCGCCGCAATCCGATCATTGAGGGGAGCGCTTTTTTTAGCTCCAGGTCTTTGCTGGCCAATCCACTGCGCCTGCGCGATTCCCTGCAGCAAAACTATTACGCCAGTCGGGCATTGATCCCGGTGATGGAACATTTGGAACAGCGTAAGCCCCAGTCGCCGGATTTCAAGCGCCCGAGGGCCAGGCGCCAGAAAGAAGACATTCGCCTGCGCTGGAAACCTTCCAAAGCAGATAAAATTTCGCCACCCGCGTATTACATCATTTACCGGGGGGAAGGCGGCGGCGGCCGCATTGTCGATTACAATGACCCAGGGCAAATTCTGACCATCACACCCTTCCACCAAAAAGGAAGGCGTTTTCAGTATTTTGATGCAGACGTGCAGCCTGGCAAAACTTATACCTATACCGTAACAGCGTTGAATCGCCTGCACGAAGAAAGCAAACCTTCGATTACCCGGCGTATTGCGGTGAAACGGAGGTAATACCGGGAAGGATAAAGGTTAAAGGGACAAGGATAAAGGAAGCACTGTGCTACTTTAACCTTTAACCTTTCAACTTTAACCTTTCTACTTTAACCTTTAACCTTGAAGAAGGAATACCGGCTGAACGCCCGGATAATGTCGGGCAGAAGTCTTAAATTTTGGGAGGGGGAGATGAAATTTTGCAAAAAAGCCTATCTTTCGCCTTCGTGCAACCCGTCTGTACCTGGTAACGGGCAGGGGAATGCCATGAAACTTGCTTGTTCAACCTCAAACAGTAAAAAACAGGATATGAAGTTGTTTAGACTTTTACTTCTGATTGTCATCGTAAATGCTACGGGAACACTATCGGCTCAAGACATTCACTTTTCACTTTACAACATGTCGCCGTTGACGCTTAACCCTGCACTTACCGGCGCCTTTTCAGGCACAGCGCGCATAGGCGGGATTTATCGCGATCAATGGTCCAGCATCATTGGCAGCAACAAATTTGTCACGCCCTCTTTTTACGTTGATGCACCGATTTTTCGGGGCTTCGGCAAAAAAGACTGGGTAGGGGTGGGCTTTACCACCTTTACCGATAAAGCAGGCAGCCTGAGTTTACAAACGGCAGCCAGCTTGTTGTCTGCTTCCTATCATTTGTCGTTGAACAAAAAAGGCAGCAGCATCCTGACCCTTGGCGTTCAGGGCGGCAGCGTACAGCGCCGGGCTAAAATGATCACCGATCTGGTCTTTGAAGACGAATTCGATGTCAGCCTTGGCGGCGGCGGCCTGGGAATCAATGGCAGCATGGACAAGGCGGACGGCAGGGCCAGTTATCTGGACTTTACCGCAGGGCTGATGTTGCGCGCCAAACTGGACGATGTTTCCGCACTGGAATTGGGGGTTTCTTACGGACACCTGACCAGACCGGATTATACCCTTACTGTTGGCGGAACGGGCAACCAGGACGCCGGCAAACGCCCGGCACGTATTACAGCACATGGTCGCTACGACAGGCAGATCAATGACAAGTGGAGCATTACGCCTACTTTCCTCTATCAGACCACGGCAAGCGCCAATGAATTTGCGCTGCAGGGTTGGGCGGGCGACCAGATCAACAAAGACTTCCGGCTCAATATGGGACTTGGATACCGCTTCGGCGATGCTGCACAGGTGCTGGTTGGCGGTGACTATAAAGACCTCCGCGTAGCGCTTAGCTACGACGTGAACGTATCTTCACTGAATCCTGCGAGCAATTACCAGGGTGGTTTTGAACTGGCAGCCTGGTACATCATCAAAATTTACAGGAAACCAACCATCAAGACGAAAATCCTTTGCCCAAGGTTCTGATGCCGTTTCTTTAACAATCTGTTAAGCAACATTTTCCAATGATTTCGTTTAATAAAGTATCCATCCAAATAAATATGGGAACCTCTATGAGAAGCATCCGGATACTCGCTGCCTTCACCGGCGTTTTGAGTTTTTTCGCCGCATCAGCGCAACCCATCGGGAAGTCCTCTTACGAGATGAAGCTTCAGGCGGGCGCTGAAAAATTAGCCGAAAAGGATTATTACAATGCCCTGGATCAATACGAACAGGCTTATGATGAAAGTCAGGATAAATCTTTGATACCTATCATTGCCGATATCCAGTACCAGTTGCGCGATTATGAAAGAGCAGAGCGCTCTTACAATCGCCTGCTTGCGCGCGACAAAAAAGATGAATATGTGGCTAAACGCTTTGATTTTGGCCGCATCCTGAAAATGAATGGCAAATACGATTTGGCCATTGCCGAATTCCAGAAGTTCATTGCTTCTTCCAGTGACGAAAAACTGAAAGAACTGGCCAGAAATGAAATCGCGGGCGCTGAAATGGCAGCGATCATGCCAGACAATGCAAAAGGTGTTAAAGTAGAAAGCCTCGGCAAAAACATCAACACCGGATTTTCGGAATATGGACCGGCGCTTTCGCCTGATGGCAATACGCTCTACCTTTCCGCTTTTGAGGAAACGAAAGAAGCCATTACCATTGACGATGAAAATAAAGACACCTACCAGGCCAAAATATATAAGGCCGGAAAAGAAAAAGACGGATGGGCCAAGCCAACGCCTCTGGATGTCAAAATCAACCGTCCCGGCTTCAACAGCGTGAACGTTACTTTTTCGCCCGACGGCAAACGCATGTACTTTACCCGTGCCGAATTGTCGGGTAACGTGGTTGGCACTGGCAAAATTTTCATGAGTGAAGGCGGCGATGGCAACTGGGCTGCTCCCAATGAAGTGCAGGGTGTAAACGGCGACTTCATTTCCAAAGACCCTGCTGTAGGTGAATTGTTTGGAAAAGAGGTTTTATTCTTCGTTTCCAACATGGAAGGCGGTCAGGGCGGCTACGACATCTACTATGCAACCAATAAAGGCGGCGGCGTTTATGGGGATCCTGTAAACCTGGGTCCGAAAATCAATACGCCAGGCGACGAGATAACGCCGCATTATTTGGACGGTACGCTGTATTTCAGCTCTACCGGGCATCCGGGCATCGGCGGTCTCGATATTTTCTACAGCGTTTGGGATGGTTCTACGTGGAGTGAGCCCAAGAACATGGGCAAACCATACAACACCAGCGTGGATGACCTCGATTTTTACATTGACAAGGAAGGATACACTGGTTTTCTCGCTTCCAACCGCCCGGGCGGAAGCCGTTCGGTGCACGGAAAAACCTGCTGCGACGATATTTACAATTTCAACATCGCCCGCTTGTATGCCGATCTGGTTGTCGGTATTTTTGACGAAAGCAAAAAAGCGCTCACCGGAGCAACGGTAGAACTCGTGGAAATGACCAACGAAATGCGGGGTAAATCAGATTCCAAAACCGCCGGAGAAAAAGGCAACCGCCTCGATTTTGGTTTGGAACTGGAAAAGCCTTACATGATCGTAGCGAGCAAAGAAGGTTACTACCCGGATTCTACGCGGATCAATACGGCCGGACTGAAAGAATCCAAAACTTTTGAACACCGCTTCTTCCTGAAAGCGAAGCCCGTGCCGCCGGAATACGACACCATCACCATCGAGAATCCGATCGTACTGGAAAACATCCTATACGATTACGATAAAGACATCATTAAGAAAGAAGCGGAATCTGACCTTGAGGTCGTGAAAGAGCTCATGCAGCAGTATCCGGACATGAAAATCGAACTGGGTTCGCATACGGACAACCGCGGGCTTGATGCCTACAACGTAGACCTTTCTCAGCGCCGTGCAGAATCTGCCCGCCGCTGGCTGGTTCGCAACGGCATTGCCCGCGAACGCATCGAAGCAAAAGGCTACGGTGAAACGGTTCCTAAAACAGTGACGGCAAAGTTTGCTGAAAAATTCCCCTTCCTCAAAGTGGGGGATGTGTTGACAGAAGCATATATCAACAAACTGGCCAGCGACGAACAAAAAGAAGCCGCTCACGCCATCAACCGCCGCACAGAATTCAAAATTACGGCGGGCCCGACCAGCATCACAATCAAGAGCACCCGCCTGCGCAAACAGCCGGAAGTGAAGCCTCAGCCCAAAGGTAAAAATGCGCAGGTAACGGCGCCGGTTATTGTAAACGAGCAGGTTAGTGTGGATACCGTAAAAATCTCCGACTGGTCTTCGCTTTCCCGCCGGAAAAATAAGTCGATCAAGGGCGTACCGGTGATGCAATTCACCAAGCGTTATGTAGATTTTGGCAAAGTGAAGAAAGGCGAAAAGCGCTACCATACCTTTGAATTCGTGAACCGCGGTACGGTAGATCTGGTTATTGAAACGGCCACAGCCTGCGAATGCACCACTGTTGACTATTCCACCAAACCGGTAAAACCCGGCGAAAAAGGATATCTGAAAATCGTTTTTGACAGCACGGAAAAAGAGGTTAATGAAACCATTGACATCGACATCCTGCTTCAAAACAATGAACCGGATACTGGAAACCCCATCATGGAAATGCTGCGGTTTACTTATAATCTGGTGAAGTAACAGGCATGGAAAATGCTTCCTCAAAGAGGCTTTGCGGCAACTGTCGCAAAGCCTCTTTTTTGTTGATTTATAGTGCTTTAGTCCTTGCAACTTTGTGGGAAGTTTGTTATTTATCCGTTAACGCTGTCAGCATTTTCGAGGCCATTTATACCTTTGTAATCACCAAATGATACATCTCTGTACCTTAAATAGTGCCCCATTCATGTTAATGCTAAATTCCATGCGCCTGTTTGGATTTTTATTTTTCCTGACCTTATTGGGCATCTCATGCCAGTCGGCCGTAGTTGAAGAAACGCACAGCGATTGCCAACTCATTTTTGCTGACAGCCTCCAGGCTGCCAGGGCCATTGTAAAAGACGATGCGGAGCATTTTTTTGAAAAGATTGGCATGCTGGATATGAAAATTCAGCTCAAATTTATTGCCCAGGATTCGCGTTCCCGGGAAACGCTGCTGCAGGAATACCGCTTTTACCTTCAGGACGACGTTCGGGCGTTTACGGAATCTGAACAGATTTTGCTGCAATGGGTACTGAAGGAAGCAATCCAGTTGTGCCGCAACTTGTCACCTGAGCTCGTGCCCGACACGCTGGGGTTGATTAAAACGCCCGGAAAACACTATGGCCCTTCTGTATTTTATACCCGCGAGCACAACATCATCATTCCACAAAGCGATTTGCTGGATCCGGATCGAAAGGACCTCTTGCGCGTCATGCTGCACGAACTTTTTCACATTTATTCGCGCTACCATCCCGAAAAAAGAAAGCTTTTGTATGCGCTTATCGGGTTCAGACCATTGCCGGGAGGCGGGGAAGCGCTGCGATTTTCACCGGAATTGCAGGATTTACTCCTCACCAACCCCGATGGCATTGATGTGGCTTATGCCATTCGCCTGCGGCATCCAAGCAAGGGGCAGCTACAGGCCATTCCGCTGATTACCTCGCGCTACAAGCAATTTAATCCGTCTATGCGGGCATTTTTTAATTATTTGAACTTTGATTTATACGCCATCCGGCAAAAATCAGACGGGACTTTTCAGGTGCTTAGCCGCCCGGATGGGAGCAGTACCCTGCAGGAAGCGGAAAAGAAAAGTTTTTATGAACAGATTGGCGACAATACGGACTACATCATCCACCCGGATGAAATTCTGGCAGATAATTTTGCCCTGCTCGCCATGGAAGGGGCGGGAGGAGACCCATTGCTGAAAGGTATGAGGCAGATCATTAAAAATGACTAGAGGCCATAACATTAGATGTTTATGCGGCTCTTCGCTATTTTGAATGAAGTTTCCTGCACCGTTCGCTGCAATATTTTACCTGTTCCCAGTTCTTTTCCCATTTCTTTCGCCACGAAAATGGCCGCAGGCAAACTACGCAAATTTTTTGCGGCAGGTTTTCCTTTTTGACTGGCCTCGTTTTAGGCATCTGCTTTAATTTTTAATGACCCCCATTCCGCCATCCACAGCCATGATTTGTCCACTGATCCACCCGGCATTTTCCGACAATAAAAAGGCAATGGCGTGGGCTACATCAATGGCATCGCCGACTTTGCGCATCGGGTTTCTTTTTTGCATTTGCTCCAGTTTTTCCGGCGTATTGATGAATTTTTCGCCCAGTGGCGTATTCACCAAAGATGGGGCAATGCAATTCACCCGAATGCCGGGCGCGAGTTCTGCTGCCAGGGCTTTTGTCAGGCCTTCAATGGCGCCTTTGGCCATGGAAACTGACGCGTGGAAGGGCAAACCAACCTGAACGGCAACGGTGCTGATGAAAACCATCGAAGCATCCGGGGAGCGTTTCAGGTTGGCTAAATAAGCCTGTGAAAAAGCCACAGCGCCCAACGCATTTACCGATAAATCCCGGTTGAAATCGGCTGCGCTGATGCGGGCAAATGGTTTGAGGTTGATCGTACCCGGAAAATAAACCAGTCCGTCAATGACTTGCTCCAGAACCGGAAATTTTCCGAAATCGTAGGCTTCAATCTGATGCCATTCGTCGTAGGCAGAATGCCCTGGTTTTGTGCTGATGCCAATTACCTTGTGTCCCTGATCTTGCAGCAGTCCGGCCGTTTCGATGGCCATAGCGCTGGATGCGCCGGCAAACAGATACGTTTTTTGCATTATCGTTTTGATATTTTATTCTGTGAAATGGCTCGCTGGGCTTTGCTTTTGAAGCGCATGATGCCTTCAGGCCTGGTCGCTGCGTGCTTGGTTTTACAACGCTCTACCCGCTGGCGCCATCGCTGGTAACTTGCGGCTTTCAAATGCCGTTTCATCAGCGCTTTTACGTCCGACTCCTTCAATCCAAACTGGGTTTCAATGGCATCGAAGGGCGTGCGATCCTCCCAGGCCATTTCTATGATGCGGTCTGTGTCGGAGGCGCTTAATCCCCCTTCATGGTGTTCGCTGGATGCATTCATGTTGATGTAAGCGACTTTTTGGCGCTGGTTTTTGTGAAGCGCTGGTTTCGTCTTCTGCAACAAGGAAAGGAAAGGATTGTTGTGAAAAATGAGCCGGACGAAGGATTCAGATCGCTTTATCTCACGTGTTTTTGCTTTTACAGGAAAAGAATATTGACTTAATATTTGTGCTTGGTTTTGCGGACCCTCTGTTGTGCGTAACTCATACTGCAATGACGCTTTTGATAGTCACTCTAATATCCGCCGGAGCCATACTTCCAGTTCTGCAGCGGTGATGTTTTTGGCGATAACCTTACCAGTCTGATCCAACAACAGGTTTTGAGGCAAAGAAGAAATGCTGTACAACGCGGAAATCTCATTGTCTTTGTCCAGCACCTGTGACCAGATGCCGATACCGTCTTTTTCGATGGCATCTTCCCATTGTTCCTGAGTTGAGCGCTGTGAAATGCTCAGAATGGTGACACCTTTGTCCTTGAATTGCTGGTATACCCTGACCAGTTTGGGGTTTTCCACTCTGCACGCGCGACACCAGTAGGCCCAAAAATCGAGGAGGATTATTTGACCTCTGAAATCAGAAAGCGCGCGTTTTTGCCCATTCCTGTCTACTGCCTGAAAATCGGGAGGCGTTTTTCCAATACCGGTGGTCTTTGCCTGATACACCTGTTTCTCCAGAGCAAGCGTTGTGGGCATATTAGGGGCTTCTTTTTTTAATACTTCCAGGCGGTTTTCTAAAAAATCAAGCTCTTTGTTGAAATCGGAATACTGCATGGCAAAATAGGCTGCCGGGCTGGCGCCTAAACCAACAATAAGCGCTCTGAATTCAACCAGAAAATTTTGAATGGCGGTTTCGGCTTCTTTTTGAATCGCATCCATTCTGGTTTGGTTGTTTTCCTGCATTGCTTTGTCCATTTCGACTTTCAACTGCCCGAAGTGTTTGGCCTGAAGTTGTTCATTTCGTTTTTGAAAATCAATTATTTGCTGAGAAGACAGAGAGCCGGATATGCTGATTTCTGTTCCCTCACGCCTGACAGAAACGGGCTGGGGACTTTCAATCGAAAGATGAACGAAGTCTTTTTCATCAAAACTAAGCTCATACAGGTTTGGGGTTTTGAACAGCGTGTGAAATACGAAGCGCCCCGATTCCGCCAGGGCGTTTGTTTGCAAACTGTCATAACCCAACGTTGAAGGATTAAAGACCTTTAAAGTTACCTGCTTAAAGTCGCCAAAACCGCTTCCGGTGATGGTGAAGTCGGCCTGCGACCAGCCATTCAGAAAAAAGGCAAATACGAATACCAATAGCAAATGAAATTTTTTCATGATTCAGATTTTTGATTGATTTGAGCGGCAAAGGAATAGACAATGCTGTTTCAAATCGTTCGCCAACGTGAATCCGAACGCATTCAGGACTGAAAAATGCGTTCGGATTTCTGCATGCATGAAATCCGAACGCCTTTACCTGGAAGCCTTGTATTTAAGCTGCTGCTTCTTGAATTCGGTGGGTGTAAAGCCAGTATGCTGTTTGAAAAGTGTATTAAAAGAAGATTTTGAATTGAACCCCACCTCGTACATTACCTCCAGAATGGTTTCGCCTTTTTCTTTGGGGTGACTCAGTCGGTCCATGGCCTTTTGGATTCGGTATTGGTTCACAAAGCCCATGAAATTTTGTCGGAGGAAATGGTTGATAAGATAGGACAAGCGCCTTGGAGGCATGCCGATGTATTCAGCAAGCTCATTCAGGTTCAATTCGGCCCGGGTGTAAACGTCGTGTGTTTCCATAAATGCTTTGATGCGGTCGAGGTCGGCCTGCTCGCTGTCATCGGGTAATTCGCCATCGGCAACAGGGAGCTTGTCCTGAACCAACTGCTCATCCGATTCGGAGATTCCCAAAAATATTTCAGGTTGTTTGAGGCCTTTGTAAAACATCCAGTTGATAAGCAAAAGAATGGAAAGATGAATGGTGGAAACATTAGCCAGAAGGTCCATGCTCCGGATAAACTGATCCACCATGTCGAGCAACAGAGAGATGCAGAAAAGAATCATTGTCCATTGCAACCAGATCAAATCCGTTCGGGCCATCGAGGATTGCGTGTCTGTCATGACTTTCCGGTAGTTCACAATGGCCCGGATTGCCAGTGCAATATAGACGATCAGACTCACGTAAATCAATGGCCCTATAGTGCCGCATAATGCATAGCCCGGGAGCGAAAACAACAGGAAAATCAAGATCGGAATAAAATGCAGCAGCTGCTTTATGTGAAAATAAAACTGCTTGTAAATCAATGATTTGGTGTATAAATAAAGCAAGGGGCCGTAGGCAAATCCATAGACGCACTGGACTGAAGTGAGAAAGTGCACTTTTAGGCCCAGGCTTTCGCTGGTAATGGCTGTAAACTGCACCCCCATGACCAGAATAAATGCAGCGAGGTATCTGTTGCTGATTTTTTTTGGGCCATTATCAGTCAGCAACACCAGCGCAAATAACATGCTTTGAAAAGCAATGATGATTGGGATGATGTCTGAAATATAAATGCCCATTACCTGCGTTTGTTACCGATTGTGCAGATGCTGCACCCCGCATGACGGAATCACTCCAGCTCCAACAGCAACTGCCCCTTTTCCACAGGGGCGCCTTTTGCCACGCAGATGTTTTTGACTACCCCGTCCCCTGGCGATTTCAGGACATTTTCCATTTTCATGGCTTCCAGAATCAGCAAAGGATCCCCTTTATGCACTTCCTGACCAACGGCAACGATGAGTTCGAATACCAACCCCGGCATCGGGGCGTGTATGGCGTTGATTTTGTGCTGCACATTGGCGGAAAGCCCCATTTGTTTCACCAGGCGATCGTAGCCATCTGCTATGGTTACTTCGTGGGTTTTACCGTTTACTTTTACCAGGCAGCGCTTGGCATCGGCATCCAACTCCAGAATTTCAGCGTGGAAGGAACGGTGGTCTTTCAAAATGTGGAAATGACCCGCTTCACCGGTGGCAATCATGTCCAATAACCCGGATTGCAGGTCCTGGAACTCAAAGCGCTCATCCACGCTGAGGGTATAGTTGGTTTCGTTGTCCATAATCAGCGTCGTTTATCCAGAGATGACATCATCCTGGGCATACATTTCAATGGGCGGACAGGTGCAAATGAGGTTGCGGTCGCCCTGTGCGTTGTTAATACGCCCTACAGAGGCCCAGAACTTGTGGCCAACCCGCAACCAGGGCAGGGGATAGGCTGCCTTTTCCCGCGAATAGCTAAAGTTCCATTCGTTGGCGCTGACCAGTTCAACCGTGTGCGGCGCATTCGACAGTACATTTGATTCTACCGAATATTCACCCTTTGCAATTTCGTCAATTTCTTTGCGGATTTGCAGCAGGGCATCGCACAAGCGGTCTAACTCATCTTTGCTTTCGCTTTCCGTAGGTTCAATCATGATGGTGCCCGCCACCGGGAAAGACAAGGTTGGCGCATGGAAACCGTAGTCAATCAGGCGTTTGGCCACATCTTCGGCACTCACCAGAGATTTAAACGGATTCAGGTCCACAATGAGTTCGTGCGCTGAGCGTCCGAGGTCGCCTACATACAAAACCTTATACGCTGTTTCCAAACGCGACTTGATGTAATTGGCGTTCAGAATGGCATATTTCGTGGCGTCGGTAACACCGTCGCGACCAAGCATTTTGATGTAAGCATGCGAAATCAGCAGGATACTGGCCGATCCCCACGGCGCTGCCGAAACGGCGCCTGACGCCTGTTCGCCGCCCGTTTTCACCAAAGGATGGCCTGGCAGGAAAGGTTTCAGACTTTCGTTGACGCAAATGGGACCCATTCCCGGGCCGCCGCCGCCATGCGGAATGGCGAAAGTTTTATGCAGATTCAGGTGGCAAACATCAGCGCCGATGATGCCCGGACTGGTTAATCCAACCTGAGCATTCATGTTGGCGCCGTCCATATAAACTTTGCCGCCATGCTGGTGAATAATGTTGCAGATTTCCTGGATTTTTACTTCAAAAACGCCGTGCGTGGAAGGGTAGGTTACCATCAGAGCGGCGAGTCGGTCGCTGTGTTGTTCGGCTTTTGCCCGAAGGTCAGTCACATCAATATTGCCATGATCGTCGCATTGCACCACCACCACATCAAAACCAGCCATAACTGCGCTTGCCGGGTTGGTGCCGTGTGCAGAAGAGGGGATGAGCGCAATGTTGCGGTGCGCTTCGCCTCTCGATTCGTGGTAAGCACGAATGGTAAGCAGTCCGCTGTATTCGCCCTGAGCGCCTGAATTGGGTTGGAGAGAGCAGGCGGCAAATCCGGTAATTTCAGAAAGCCAGGCTTCCAGTTCCCGGAAAATCTGCTGGTAGCCTTCGGTCTGGTTCAGTGGGGCGAACGGGTGGATGTCGGCAAATTCCGGCCAGCTCACCGGCAGAAGCTCTGTTGCGGCATTCAGTTTCATGGTGCAGGAACCCAGGGGGATCATGGAATGTGTCAGCGAAAGGTCCCGTTGTTCGAGGCGCTTGATGTAGCGCATCATTTTGGTTTCGGTATGGTTTTCATTGAAAACCGGATGCGTGAGGTATGGGCTTTGGCGAATCAAACTTTCCGGCACTTGCAGCGCTTTCGGCATGTCGCCGCTGAATGCAGGCTCCGCGTTTTTCGCTTTCGCAAAAACGGACACAATTGCCATTACATCTTCGTAGGTCGTCGCTTCGTGTAAACTGATCTGCACGCCTTCCTCAGCGTAGTAAAAGTTCATTTCTGCCGCTTCAGCTGCCTGTTTCAGGTTATTCCGCAAAGCAGCGTCAACGGTTAAAGAAAGGGTATCGAAATAATGGGCGTTGCGTTGCTTGTAGCCCAATTTAGTCAGGTTGGCATCGAGAATCTGTGCCAGCGTATGTACCCGGGTTGCAATGGCGCGTATGCCTTTCGGGCCATGCCAGGCGGCGTACATGCCCGCCATAATCGACAAGAGGGCCTGAGCCGTACAGATATTCGAAGTTGCTTTTTCACGGCGGATGTGTTGTTCACGGGTTTGTAACGCCATGCGAAGCGCCGGCTTGCCGTGAGCATCTACCGACACGCCGATGATGCGTCCCGGAATCAGGCGTTTGAACTCGTCTTTTGTTGCAAAATAGGCTGCGTGCGGGCCTCCGTAACCCATTGGAACGCCAAAGCGCTGGGTATTGCCCACCACGGCATCGGCGCCCCATTCGCCCGGAGGCGTCAACAGGGCAAGCGCCAGCAAATCGGCAGCAACCGTAACATAAATTTCCCTGGCGGCCGCTTTTTCAGCCAGTGCGCGGTAGTCTTCCACAGCGCCTTCCCGGTCGGGATATTGTAGCAGAATGCCAAAAGTTTTATCTGTGAATTCGAAGTTGCGCCAGTCGGCAACGATGACTTTTATATTCAGAGGCTGCGCCCGGGTTTGCAGGACCTCAATCGTTTGCGGCAATGTTTTGTCCGATACCAGAAATTCATTTGCAGCTTCACTTTTGACCTTTTTGTTCTTTAAGGCATAAAACAGGTGCATCGCTTCGGCAGCAGAAGTGCCCTCGTCGAGCAGGGACGCATTGGCGATGGGCAGCCCCGTCAGGTCGCTGACCATGGTTTGGAAATTGAGCAGGGCTTCGAGCCGGCCTTGTGCAATTTCAGCCTGGTAGGGGGTGTATTGGGTGTACCATCCCGGATTCTGAAAAATATTGCGCAAAATAACAGACGGCGTAATGGTGCCGTGATAGCCCATACCGATATAAGACTTAAAGACACGGTTTTTAGCCGCGGTTTGTTTCAGTTCCTGCAGGTATTGAAATTCTGAAACGGCTTCCGGGATATTCAGCGAACCTTGCAGGCGAATGGCATCCGGCACCGTTTCGTAAATCAATTGATCGAGCGACGAAACGCCGATGGACGTCAGCATCTCCTGAAGTTCTTCTGCTCCGATGCCGATGTGCCGGCTTGCAAACCGGTCGTAAAAAGCTGTCTTATTCATGATGTGAACCCTGAGCTTTGGTTAGGAAAATCTGTTGGCAAAAGTAAGAAACCGTTTTAAAACCACTGATAGAAAATGAACTTGTCAGTCGAAACCGTTTTGGAGGCGAAAAGTTTGATCAACAGCAGATTTCTATTAGTAGTGTATCAGGTTTGTTCTGCTGAATACTACCAGTCCGGCAGCCTGGTCAAAATAGGCAGTCAATCTAGAAAGTTCTCGTTCAATTGTTGCCAAATTTGAGCAGTAATATTTGAGGAGGCGCTCCTTTTGCCATAAAATGGTCAAGGAAATCATTGTCTTTAGTGATGACAATGCGCATTTGCTGCAAGGCTATGCGGACGATATCCTGATCGTTCAAAAGGTGGCCGTCGGGAAAAAACGAAGTATGGATTGCATCAAAGCCCTTATCTGACAGAAACCGGGCGAGGCGGGGTGGTTATTGGGTGTCTATGATAAACTTAAGCATTTTCTTATGCAGCAGCTACTTCTGTAATGTCTTTAGCATTAGCAATTTGAGCAGCATACTAAAGGCAGGCACGGATGTCTTCAATTTCCAGAAAGGGGTAATCTTCCAGAATTTCTTCCTGCGACATGCCGCCTGCCATCAACTCCAGCAACTGAGCAACCGTAAAACGCATGTCACGAATGGTAGGCTTGCCTTTACAGACCGCCGGGTTGAGCGTAATTCTGGACAAAAGCGGATTTTGCATGACTTATCAAGTTTTTACAAAGTTAATTTATTTGGAGTCGTCATGCAAATCAACTACACTTCGCAATCATTTTTTCACTTTACAATCCTCTTTTCCAAAGTTTTTGAGATATTGCGCCACAGAAGAACTTTTCAGAACCAAACTTGCAAGCCTCTATGAAAAAAATTGGGATCCTATTCGGACAGGAACGCAGCTTCCCGAAAGCTTTTGTTGACCGGGTTAATGCAATGAAAGTGAGTGGTGTAATGGCAGAACCCGTGAACATCAATCAGGTAGCACAAGGCGTGGCTACTGACTATGCGGTGATTATTGACCGCATTTCCCAGGATGTACCATTTTACCGGGCCTATCTGAAAAATGCCGCGCTGACCGGTACTGCAGTTATCAACAACCCATTCTGGTGGAGTGCGGATGAGAAGTTTTTCAACAACTGTCTGGCCTTGAAGGTGGGGGTTCCGGTACCCAATACCGTGCTTTTGCCTTCCAGGGATCATCCTACTGATACATCGGCAGAGTCTTTTTCCAACCTTGCTTTTCCGCTCGACTGGAAGGGGATTTTTGACTACATCGGCTTTCCGGCTTACATGAAACCGCACTCAGGCGGCGGATGGAAAAGCGTTTACAAACTCAACAACGCCGATGAGTTGTTTGACAAATTCGCCGAAACGGAGCAGTTGGTGATGATGTTGCAGGAAGAAATCAAGTTTGATGCCTATTTCCGGTGTTATTCTATTGGCCGTAAATACGTTCGCATCATGCACTACGAGCCGCGCAACCCGCATCACCTGCGCTATGCCGCCAATTTTGATGTGCCGGATTCGCTCATCAAAACGATGGAAGATTATGTGTTGCGCCTCAATAACGCCCTGGGCTACGACTTCAATACGGTTGAATTTGCCATTCGCGACGGCATTCCTTACGCCATTGATTTTTGCAACCCGGCGCCTGATGCCGATGTGAATTCGGTAGGTCAGGAGAATTTTGACTGGGTTGTGGAACACGCGGCTAAATATGCCATTGAACGCGCTTTGGAACAGCAGCCCGGCGTAAACAACCTGACCTGGGGAACCTTCATCCAGCAATCGGCTCAGGGAGCCGCTGTGGTGGCGCCTGAGAAAAAGAAAGCAGCAGCGCCGAAAAAAGCTGCCGCAGCAAAACCGGCTGCTAAAGCGGCAAGCCCGAAAACGACCGCTGCAAAGACTAAGAAGTAATACCGCACTTATAAGGTGTTACAAATCTGACTTTTAGCGTCTTAATGCATCCTTTGGAACAAGCTACCGCTCATTGAAAAGCGCACTGTGCTGAAACTTCAGGGCGCTTTTCAATGTTGCACAGTACGAATATCCACGAATAAAAACGAACACACACAACATGGAAACGGCACGATTAGCCATTCTTGATATGTACGAAGGCATTGCCAATCAGGGAATGCGGTGTATCAAAGAGATCCTCAGCCAGTTTGGCGACGAAGTAGAATGGGAGGTTTTTGATGTCAGAAGCCGGGCGGAAGTTCCCGATCTGAGTTTTGACATCTACATATCCACCGGCGGCCCGGGCAATCCGAAAGACGGCGATGGCATTTGGGATGTGAAATACTTTAACTGGCTGGAATCCGTGTGGTTGTGGAATCAGAACCCTGAAAATCCGCGCAAACATGTTTTCCTGATTTGCCATTCTTTTCAAATGGCCTGTCTGCATTTTAAGTTGGCTGAAGTGGGCCGCCGGAAATCGATTTCTTTTGGAACTTTCCCTTGTCACATGACGCGGGAAGGGCTTGAAGAACCGGTTTTTGATGGCCTGGACAACCCGTTTTATATCGCGGACTTCCGCGATTATCAGGTGACGCAACCGGACGAAACGCAATTTGAAAAAATGGGCGCCAAAATTCTCGCTTTGGAGAAAAAGCGTCCGCACATTGCGCTTGAGCGCGCCGTCATGGCCATCCGTTTTTCAGATGAAATCTTCGGTACGCAATTTCACCCCGAAGCTGATTCAACGGGGATGCTGAAGCATTTTCTGGATCCGGAACGCCGTCACAAAATTATAATGGAGCACAGTGAAGAAAAATACCTTCGGATGATCGATCATTTAAACGATCCCGGAAAAATCGGTCTGACGCACGACATCGTTCTGCCACAGTTTTTACGCAGAGCATTGAGCGCAGTGAAGGTGGATTTAATGGTATATTAGCAAGGTAATTGCCAACTTTAAATTCAAAACACAGAGTTCATGATCACGCGGTATCGCCAGCAATACAATGAACAATTCACTGTCGAACGCTACGAGCAAATGCTGGCGTTCATCGCTGAAACCTATGGACATCACCCCAAGTTTCGGGTGGCGGAGACACCGGTTTTTGTGCCGAACGGACTGAAAGAAAAATTGCATGCGGCGTCGGATGACATTCTGAAAACCTTGCTGCGTCCTGATTTTAAAGCCTTGTCAGAAAGCGCCATTCCGTCGCATTTGCGGGTGCCGGGCGAAACGCCGCATACCACTTTTTTACAGCTCGATTTTGGAATTTGTCAGGATGAAAATGGTGAGTATTATCCGCAACTGGTAGAGCTTCAGGGCTTTCCGTCGCTTTATTTCTGGCAGGATGCCGTTGCACGGGCTTACCGGAAATTTTTCAGCATTCCGGATCAATTTACGCATCTTTTCGGGGGAATGACCTCGGAAGACTACATCGCCATGCTGCGAAAAGTGATCATGGGCGACAGCCGTCCGGAAAATGTGGTACTGCTTGAAGTAGAGCCCAAAAAGCAGAATACGGCCATTGATTTTTACATCTCCAGGCACGATATCGGGCTCGAGTTTGTCTGTATAAGCGAGGTGAAAAAAGAAGGGAAAGACCTGTATTACATCAAGGATGGCAAAAAAATTGGCATCGAACGCATTTTTAACCGGGTCATTTTTGATGAATTGCACCGGCGCGACGATCTGAAGCGCGGTTTTGAAATCACAGACGAAATCAATGCCCACTGGGTTGGTCACCCCAACTGGTTTTTCCGCATCAGCAAGCATACGCTGCCACATTTAGACAGCCCTTATGTGCCAAAATCTTATTTTCTCAGTGACCTGAACGAAGCGCCTGCCGATTTGGGGCATTATGTGATGAAACCCCTGTTTTCTTTTTCTGGCCAAGGCGTTATCATCAATCCTACAAAAGCGGATTTCGACGCGGTGAAAGACCGCTCTAATTTCATCCTCCAGCGCAAAATGGAATACGCACCGGTCATCCAAACTCCGAATGAGCCTGCCAAATGCGAGATGCGCATGATGTTCCTTTGGGAAGACGGTGCAGAGCGACCACACCTTGTCAACAACCTCATCCGCCTCAGTAAAGGGGAAATGGTTGGAGTTCGCTACAACAAAGACAAAGATTGGGTGGGCGGAAGCGTTGGGTTTTATGAAGGTTCCATCTGATCTGCCCGGATTAATAAAATCATCAAAAATACTATGAGAAGAAACATCGCCCTCCTCCTGATTGTCCTTGGAATTGGCTGCGGCATTTATGCCTACACCAACAGCCACGAGGACAAAGCGGTTCTCAAGCTCGGCGGATTCGAACTTTCTGCTGTTGACAAAGAGGCCTCGCAAAAAACAACGATTTTGTACGTACTCGCCGGCTTAAGCGTTCTGGCTGGTGCAGCATTTCTCGTACGAAAGTAGGCACAGCACAACCGAACAGCTTTTGATTGCATTAAGCTGATCAATCCGTTCCGAACAGCGTTCGGCGGTACGCGCCGTATAGCTGCTTTGCTAAGCGGCTGCTCCCGGTTTCTTCCGAAACACAAAATAAGCTCCGATCAACAGGAAGGGGATGCTCAGCAACTGCCCCGTGCTGAGGGCGTTGCCAAAAGCGCTTTCAAATCCGCCCTGGCTTTCTTTTACGTATTCCCAGATGAAGCGGAAGCCCCAGATCAGCAGCAGGAACAAGCCAAAAACAAAGCCAGGCTGTTCTTTTTTGTCTGTTTTCCAGTAGGCGAAGTACAGAATGACAAAGGAAAGCAGGTAGGAAAAGGACTCGTACAATTGCACCGGATGCCGGGGAAGGGCGGAAGGATCGCTGCGTACAAAAATAAATGCCCAGGATACATCAGTTGCTTTTCCGTAAATTTCAGAATTCATCAGATTTCCCAATCGGATAAAACAACCCGCGAGCGCCGTGGGTACGACCACTTTATCCAGAATCCAGAGAATGGATTTTTTAGAAACCCGTACTGAAAACAACCACAACATGAGGATGATGCCAATGGCCCCGCCATGACTGGCCAGTCCGCCTTCCCACACTTTTAATATTTTAAGGGGATCTTTGGAATAGTATTCCCAATCGTAAAAAAACACATGCCCAAGGCGTGCGCCAACCACGGCGCCGATGACGATGTAAATGAAGGCTTTGTCCAGCCACTCTTCCGGCGCCCCTTCTGCCAGCACCATGCGCCTTACAATAAACAATCCGGTGAGAAAACCTGCCGCAAAAAGCAGTCCATACCAACGGAGGGAAAAAGAACCAATTTCAAGGATTTCCGGGGAAACATTCCAGGTGATGTACTGCAGCATGGTGTGGTGTAGATTTGATACGAGTGCAAATTTATAATTTCAAGCCTTGCAGAACCTTTTTATCGTCCGGAGTTTTTAGATAAAAGCCATTTAGATAAAATGATGACCAATCTACAGATCGTTACCGTTAGTTTTTTTCGCTACGAGGGCTTCCGCAACCGCTGGCAGGCATTTTCAAATATGGGGCGCGCAAAGCGTTTACTGACAGGCATCGAAGGCCTTGATTTTGCGAGGATGCTCGGCAGTGGCGGCGGCAGCGGTTTCAGCATTCGCCCCAACCTGGGTGTTTATGCTTTACTGGGAGTCTGGGAAAACGAAGCAGCCGCCCGCCGCTTTTTTGAGAAACATCCCACCGCAGCTCTTTTAAAAAGGGATTGTACCGAAAACTGGACCGTTTTTATGCGCACCGCTCAGGTACATGGGAGCTGGGAAGGCGTTTCGCCATTTGAAATCACTTGCCCGTTTAACGAAAATGCCCCGATAGGCGTATTGACCCGTGCGACCATCAAGCCGGCCCAACTTTGGCATTTTTGGAGATTTGTGCCCCGGGCCAGCCGCTCGATCAGCGGGCGGAAAGGCTTGCTTTTTTCGATTGGAATTGGAGAACTTCCCCTCATTCAGCAAGCGACATTCAGCCTTTGGGAGAACAGCCATGCGATGAAAGCATACGCTTATGAACAGGGATTTCACAAAACGGTCGTGCGCCGAACCCGCGAAACCGGGTGGTATAGCGAGGAGTTGTTTGCCAGGTTCCATCCTTTTAATTCAGAGGGAAACTGGGCTGAAACCCTGTCAACAGGCCACTTTAGCAACCTCGTTTCCCCGACCTGAAAAATTGATTTTACTCCCCCCTTTAAAGGGATAAAATTTGTGTTAAAAAATGACATTTGTGGATAAGTTTTCTCTATCTTTACGCCGCAGTCGGCAAAAAAGATAGGCCCTTCCAATCTAAAGCCTTCATCTAATTTTCTACCCACTTTATTAAGATGAAAGCTCCGACGGCGTGTGTAAAATTGATCCCCCGTTTCAGCAAAGCAAAACTAAAGCAGTTATCTACGGCTAACCCCTGTTTGCGCATGTGGTGATTTCTTTTGTCAGAGGCGGCAATTGAGATAGCCGCTGTATTGGATCGCAGATAGTGATTTACCGAGATAACAAATATTTATTTATCATCATAAAGACTGTGACAATCTTTGGGAGGTGCAGTCTTAATTTTCCAACTTCCGATTCCACGAACCGTAAAACAAAAAAAATGAACAAGACTACTACACGACACATATTGCTCCTCTTTTTAGTGATGAGTGTGTTTCAATATTCGAACGCACAAATGTTATGGCCAGGGGATGTAAACAATAATGGCGTTGTAAATGGTGTGGATGTACTATTCTGGGGTGTCGCTTACAACAACACAGGTTCGCCCCGTTCTAATGCAACGACCAACTGGGAAGCCCAACCCGTAACAGATATGTGGTCCAATTATTTTCCGGGTAACCTGAATTATGCCTTTGCAGATGGCGACGGGAATGGCACTGTCGGGATGAACGATCTGGATAATGCCATCAAGCAAAACTTTGGCCAGACCCACGGATTTCTAACTCCTGATGCCTACAACAATGGCCAATCAGGGATTGACCCGCCACTTCTTTTGCAAAGTATTGTATCTTCGGCTACGCCCGGAATGCGTGTGGATATGAAAATTAGTCTTGGCACAGAACAACTTCCTGCCAATCATTTTCATGGAATTACGTTCACACTGCGCTTCAATGAAGAATATGTAAAACCCAACGGCGTATTTTTTCAGGCGGTACAGGGCGCCTGGTACGATATAGGGGGCGCCAATTCCGCTGCCTTCTTTCATGTTAACGACGCCACCGGACTTGCTGAAATCACCCTTACGCGCCTGGATCAGGCCAATGTTAGCGGACTCGGCCTGATTGGTACCATCTCATTTATTGTAGAAGACCTTCCGGTAAACTTGCTTCCTGCGCTGTTGAAAGTTCAGGTTGAAAACGTCAAAATGATTGACGCCAGCATGAATACCTATCCGGTAGCGCGCAATGAAGCCAATGTGGAGATTGTTCAGGGAATAACTGCGAATACTTGTCCCGATCTTATTAACCCGGTTTGCGGGTCTAATGGTGTTACGTATATCAACAGTTGCTACGCGGAAGCTGCAGGTGTTACAGATTATACAGAAGGCGTTTGTTTTGGCGGGTGTATTAACCCGGCTCAAATGAACCCTAATGCAAATTGCAATTTTATTTACCAGCCGGTATGCGGATGTAATGGCATGACTTATGTGAACGAGTGCGTCGCTGCTGCGAATGGGGTAACTTCTTATACGCCAGGGCCTTGTAATGCAAATAGTACATGTTATGACCCGATTTATGTGGTAACCAGTTCCGGAACAACGGAAGATCCGAATACGGGCGTCATCAGCCTGAACTGTCCGGCCAACAACCAACCGGTATGCGGATGTAATGGCATCACCTATCCAAATGCCTGTGTAGCTGAGGCTTCAGGCATTACTTTTTATACTGCGGGGAGCTGCAATACGATTTGCGTAAATCCCCAAAACATGAACCCGAATGCGGTATGTCCGACGATCTACAATCCCGTCTGTGGATGTAACGGCGTCACTTACAGCAACTCATGCGTTGCGGATGCAGCAGGGGTAATGTCTTATACACCAGGGGTTTGTGGTGTTAGTTCGCCCTGGTGCGCCGAAGCAATTCCGATTCAGTGCGGCGATTATTTTCCTTATGAAACCACCGTGGGTGCGGGCAACCAGATTTCTGCTTACCCCGGATGTTCGGGAGGCACCTTTCTGGGAAATGACCGGGTATACGTCCTGAATAAAACGACGGCAGGCGACCTTCAAATCGGTATTGAGATCCTGACGCCGAATATGGATTTGGACCTCTTTTTGCTGACGGGTAATTGTAATCAGCTGACCTGTCTCCGGTCGAGCACCACCAGCAACAGTCAAACCAACAACGAAGGCATTATTCTTGAAGACGCCCCTATTGGCACCTACTATATTGTAGTTGATGGCCAATATGCTGGCTCACAGGGCGATTACCGGCTTGAAGTGAGCTGCGGGTATCTTTACTGTGGCGATGCAGTGCCTTTGGTTTGCGGACAACCTTATAATGGCAACAACATCAATGGCCACGACGACGTGTCCCTTTATGGTTGTGGGAACGTTCTGAACGTTGAGAATAATGGTCCGGAAATTGTACATTATTTTTCTGTAACCCAGGCAGGACAGGTGACGATCAACCTGAGTGGTTTGACCAATAACCTGGAATTGTTCCTGCTGAATTCCTGTGATCGCGGCGATTGCCTCAATTACAGTCAAAATGCCGGGAATGCGAATGAAAGCATTACGGCATTCCTGCAACCCGGACTTTATTATGTAGTGGTAGATGGTTATAATGGGGCTACTTCACCCTATACCCTTACTGTCAATTGTACATCCGCCTGTAATTTCAGCATTGTCAGCGCGACCTCTACGCCTGCAGGATGTAGTCAGAACAACGGCTCCATTACAGTAACTTCCTACGGGGGGCACCCGGGCTACATTGTTTCCTACAGCGGACCGGTATCGGGCACTTTTGCAACTTACGCCAATACCAACACCATACCCAACCTTCCTGCAGGAACCTATATCATTACCAAAACGGATTGTTTCGGATGCTCTGACACGGAAATCGTCACGGTAGCCTCCGGGGGTAACCTCAATGCTTATGTGACGCCACACGGGGCAACCTGTGGTATGTCGGGCTATCTTTCTGTAGTCATTCTAAATGGGCAGGCGCCTTATAATATCTATGTCAGCGGGCCGGTCAATACTTCCCTGACGACGAACAGTTCCAGCTTTAACATCACCAACCTGCCAGCAGGTAATTATACCATTTCCATTACTTCTGCGAATGGTTGCTCCATCATTAAATATGCGACCATTACACAGGGCAGCAGCAGCTTTAACTTTACAGCGACCCCGCATCCGGGAGCTTGTGGACAGCCTGGTTATATTCAAATCAATACAACGGGAGGCGTACCGCCCTACAACATCACTGTTTCCGGCCCGATCAGCGGGTATGCCACCAGCAACGCTTCTAATTTCAACATCATCAACCTGCCCGGAGGTACCTACACCATCACCATAGAGGATGGAAACTGGTGCACTCAAACAAGAGTTGTAACACTCCAAAGCAGTTACCTCAACATCACAGCGACTGCAGGTAATGGCGTTTGCGGGCAGTCGGGTTCTATTATCGTGAACATCACCAATGGCTCTGCTCCTTACATCATCAATTGGAACGGACCGGTGAATGGCAGTGCCACGACTTCCAATCCAAACTATGTCATTCAAAATTTGCCCTCCGGCACCTACTCCATTTTTGTGGAAGACGGCAACTGGTGTTCGGGATATAAAACAGTCTACGTCAACAACGCAGGCGGAAGTTTGTCCACCTATGTAACTGCCAATAACGGCGGGTGCGGGCAACCTGGTTCGATTTGGGTCGACATCAACAACGGAGCGGCGCCATATACGATTAACTGGACGGGACCGGCAAGCGGCTCTGCAACCACCAGCAATAACTGGTACAGCATTGCCAACCTGCCCGGCGGCTCCTATACGGTGTACATCACCGATGCCAACGGTTGCAGCAGCACGCATACCGTCTACATCATCTCCGGCGGCAACTTTGTCATCAATGCTACCGGGTCGAATGGTGTTTGCGGCCAGCCTGGTTCTATTTTGGTGACCATGATAGGCGGTTCGCCAAACTATCTGATCACCTGGAACGGACCAGTCAGCGGTTCAACGTCAACAGCGGCTTCCAACTTTACCATCAACAACCTGCCTCCCGGGGCTTACGTCATTCAGGTAACGGATGCTCAGGGGTGCTCCCGAAATAAAAACGTAACCATAACCAATACGGGCGGTGGCCTGACCCTGCAGGGGATTGTCACACATGCAACTTGTGTGCAATTCGGCGCCATCTGGCTCGATATCCTTGGTGGTACCGGTCCATATACGGTCAGTTGGACAGGCCCGGTCAGCGGATCTACCACGATTCAGGGGAATGGATACAATATCTTCAATTTACCCGCCGGAACCTATGTTGTGACGGTCGTTGCGGCTAACGGTTGTACGGGAACCAAAACCTTTACGGTACTCAATCAGGGGGGTAATATTTCCGTGACACTCGTTGCCAATAATGCCAACTGTGCCCAGCAATACGGGGCCATCAATGTCATTACAAGCGGCGGTTCAGGACCTTATACCATTGTCTGGAACGGACCGGTGAGCGGCTCGGCCATGACAAGCAATACCAACTACCAGATCAACCAGCTTCCTGCCGGTACGTATACCGTGACGGTTACTGCTTCCAATGGTTGCAGCGGTTCCAATACGGTTACCATCAATGCAAGCGGTAACCTCAACATCATTACAACGCCAATTCCGGGCTTATGCGGAATGAATGGTTCTATCTGGCTGGATATTACCAACGGCTCTGCGCCGTACGTCATCACCTGGACGGGCCCGGTCAGCGGTTCTATTACCATTCAGGGTAACGGATACAACATTCCGAACCTGCCTCCGGGCACCTACATCGTAACTGTAACCGGCGCCAATGGCTGTACGGATTCGGAAGTGGTCGTGGTCACCTCGTCTTCTGCAACCTATGTTGTCAATACTGCACTCATCAATAATGGCTGCGGCCAATACAACTGGATTTGGATTGATATTATCGGCGGTTCGCCAACTTATACAATCATCTGGACAGGCCCAAGTTCCGGTTCGGGGACATCTACCACCGGTGCTTTCGAAATTATGGACCTGCCTCCGGGCACTTATACCATTAAGGTGACGGATGCCACCGGTTGTATGGTGATCAAAACAGTCATCATTTACCAGGAACCGAACAATCGTCTGGTTTTGACGCCGATTCCCGGATTATGCGGGCAACTTGGCGCCATCTGGGTAGACATTATAAACTCCCAGGCGCCATATATACTCACATGGACCGGACCGGTGAGCGGCTCCACAACATTAACCGGCAACGGATACAACATTCCAAACCTGCCGGGAGGCACCTATACCATTTTCCTGACAGATGCGAATGGTTGTACAGATGTGGAAATTATTACCCTTCCGGGTACTCAGAATCAGGTCGATGTCACCGGGGTGGCTATTCCGGGAGTGTGTGGCCAGAATGGGCAAATCCACCTGGGGATTACAGGAGGTACAACGCCCTATACCATTGTTTGGACCGGTACCGTGAATGGTACTGCGACGACGAGCAACAATTTCTACAACATCCTCAACCTGCCAAACGGCACCTATACCATGGTGGTGACGGATGCCAATGGTTGTACAGATACTGTCGTCATCACGCTGGTGAATGGCGTCAATACACTTGAGGTAATTGGCGTGGCTATTCCTGGAGTTTGTGGCCAGAACGGGCAGATTCACCTGGGAATCACAGGAGGATCAATACCTTATACCATCGTTTGGACAGGCCCGGTCAATGGCAGTACCACGACGAGCAACAACTTCTACAACATCCTCAACCTTCCGAGCGGTACATATACCATTGTGGTGACGGATGCCAATGGTTGTACAGACAGCGTTGTTGTGATTCTTGTCAACGGCGGCAACCCGGTAGATGTGACCGGAGTGGCTGTGCCGGGCGTATGTGGCCAGAATGGTCAGATTCACCTTGGCATTACGGGGGGCACGACGCCATACACCATTGTGTGGACGGGCCCGGTCAACGGCACCACGACAACGAGCAACAACTTCTACAACATCCTTAACCTGCCGAGTGGCACCTACACCATTGTGGTGACGGATGTTAATGGTTGTACCGATACCGTTGTGATTACGCTGACCAACATTCCGAATACCCTCGACCTTACCGGGGTGGCAATTCCTGGCGTTTGCGGTCAGAATGGCCAGATTCATCTGGGTATTACGGGGGGCACGACGCCATACACCATTGTGTGGACGGGCCCGGTCAACGGCAGCACGACGACGAGCAACAACTTCTACAACATCCTCAACCTGCCAAGCGGCACGTACGTCATTGTGGTGACAGACGCCAATGGTTGCACCGATACCGTAACGATCATATTGACAAATGGGCTCAATACACTGGATCTAACGGGAGTTGCGGTTCCTGGAGTTTGCGGTCAGAATGGCCAGATTCATCTGGGCATTACGGGGGGCACGACGCCATACACCATTGTGTGGACGGGCCCGGTCAACGGCAGCACGACGACGAGCAACAACTTCTACAACATCCTCAACCTGCCAAGCGGCACGTACGTCATTGTGGCGACAGACGCCAATGGATGTACAGATACGGTAACGATTACGTTGACCAACGGACTCAATACGCTGGATGCGACAGCCGTTGCAACGCCCGGACTTTGCGGAGCAAACGGGTCGATTCTGGTGAGCATAACGGGCGGTACGGCACCTTATAATATCACGTGGTCAGGTCCGGTAAGTGGTTCGACAAGTACGGGTAACACTTCTTACAACATTGTTAACCTGCCAAGTGGCGCTTATACCATTGTGGTAACAGATGTCAATGGCTGTAACGATACCGTAACGATTACGCTGACGAACACGGCCAATAACCTCAGTTTCACCCGAACGGTCACCAACGGGATTTGCGGTCAGAATGGCTCCATTTTGATCAACATTACCAGCGGAACGCCGGCATATACAATTGTCTGGGCAGGTCCTGTTTCTGGTTCAGCCACTACAGGAGCCAACAGCTATAATATTCCGAACCTTCCTTCAGGTACTTATACCCTGATGGTTACGGGCAGTAACGGATGCTCACAGCAAATGTCGGCTACGGTAACGGTTAGTGAAAACGATATTGACATTACAGATACTGCAAATGTCGGGCTCTGTGGCCAGGAAGGCTCTGTCGGATTGATCATCAGCGGTGGTTCCGGAACGTACAACATTATGTGGAGTGGTCCGGAAAGCGGCTCAACCACCAATTCCGGTGGCGCTTACACGATTACAGGTCTGCCGAGTGGCACCTATAATATTACGGTAACCGATTCCAATGGTTGTTCGGAAACTGAAACAACGTCGCTGATTAATACAGAAGATGATCTGGAACTGACGGCAACAGGTATCAACGGGCTTTGCGGCCAGGCAGGCTCAATTACGGTGAGCGCGAATGGTGGCAACCCGCCGTTTACAATTACCTGGGGCGGCCCGACCAGCGGCTCTGCAACGAGCGGGAATACGACCTTCAATATCCCGAACCTGCAAGCCGGTTCCTATACCGTTGGCATTACAGATGTAAATGGTTGTTTTGACACCAAAGTGGTCAATATTACGACCAGCGGTTCAGTCAATTTGAGCCTGACGGGTACCAACGCGACCTGCGTTTCCCTGGCTTCCATCAGTGCCACGATTACCGGTGGCGCCCCCAACTACACCATTAGCTGGACAGGGCCTTCAAGCGGTTCTCAAACGACTTCGAATACCTTGTTTAACATTCCGAACTTAGCGGGAGGAACATATGTGGTGACGGTTGTGGATGCCAATGGTTGTACAAATACCAAAACAATCGTTCTGACTTCGCCAGCCTTTAACCTGGATCTTAATGCAGTACCGCACAATGGTCTTTGCGGCCAGAACGGGTTTATTACGGTGAACATTACAGGAGGAATGCCAGGGTATACCATTACATGGAATGGTCCGGTTTCCGGCAACGTTTCTACCTTCGGCACCAGCTATACGATCTCGAATACGCCAAACGGTACCTACAACATCTCTGTTACAGATGCCAGTGGTTGCACCGATGCACAAACCGTGACCATCGTGAATACAAACAATGGTCTCAGCATTGATGTAACCGCTGTAAACGGCGTTTGCGGTAACCTGGGTTCCATCTGGATTGATATGCTCAACGGGACGCCGCCATTCACGATCATGTGGACGGGGCCTGTTAACGGCAGTACGACAACCAGTGGCAACTTCTACGACATTCCGAACCTGCCGGGCGGTACTTACACGATAAAAGTCACGGACCTGTACAATTGTATGGGGCAACAGACGGTTGTATTGACCAATGAACCGGATGATTTATCTGGTTCGCTGTCAGTCCATCCGGGCGCTTGCGACGGTCCTGGCTCTATTACGGTTAACATTAATGGTTTGCATCCGCCGTTTACCATTACATGGAATGGTACAAACAGCATGGGCTCAGCGATCACTTCAGCTTCGAGCTATACGATCAACAATTTACCGACCGGTGTATTTTTCATTACCATAACAGATTTGAACGGCTGTACGGAAAATCTTTCCACGCAGTTGGTCAACTCTCCGGATAACTTAGACGCAATCTTCTCGGTCATAGACGGAAACTGTGTGATGGCCGGCGCTATCGGCATCATCGTACAGCACGGTGCACCGCCATATACGATCCACTGGAATGGGCCAGCCTCAGGTACGGTGGTCTGGCAGGATTATCAGTATAAGATTGCCGGACTGATCAGTGGCGATTACATCATTACCATTACGGATGGAAACGGTTGTGTTTATGAAAGTGAAGCCATTTGGATAGACGGTCAGATTCCCGCGTCCGTGGCCAACTTTACGCATACGACTTCGGGACTGACAACGACCTTTACCAATACCTCTACTCCCGGTGCTGCTTACCTCTGGTCATTCGGTGATGGTACGACCTCTACGGCGACCAACCCAGTTCACCAGTACTACGGCGCCGGCAGTTATCAGGTTTGTTTGTCGGTGATGAATGCCTGTGGGACGACCAATATTTGCAAAACCGTGAACATTGTCCTGCCATCCAACCTGGTTATTCTGGATGTTGGCGAAGTAACGGGTGTGCAAGGGTCAACCATTCAGATTCCGGTAAGGATTCAAAACTGCCAGAATCTGGTATCACTGGCCGGTTCTGTTAGTCTGCAAAACCCGGCGGTAGCGATTATCAGCGGGGTTACACCCGGTGTAATTTCGCCGCAGTTTAGTCCGATTAACAAGACATTCAATTACTTCAGTAACAGCGGCCAGGGCTTAGCGGTGAACCAAAACGACATCCTGTTCTATCTGACGGTACAGTTAACTGGTCCGGTAGGCAGCTCTACCGACATCTTCCTGGTCAACACGCCACTCGCGGTTGAAGTAGGCAGCATGGTTGGGGGCACGGGGGTTGTGTTGCCGCACATGACCGTTCTGGGCCGTGCAACAGTGGGCAATACAGGTATGGCCAGCGGAGAGGTGACAACCTTCTGGGGTGAAGGCATTCCGAATGCACTGGTTCGCGCTACAGATGGCAGTATGGTCGCAGCCGAAATGACGGATCAAACCGGACATTATATGCTGCCTGATCTGCCTTTGAATGAAGAGTACATTCTTGAGGCACAAAAGGATACCCTGCATGCAAACGGTCTTTCTACCTACGCCTTGTTTATTGGACAGCGTTTCATTCTGGGGCTTGACCCGCCGCAGATTTATTCGCCTTATCAGGTGATTGCCGGGGATGCCAACTGCAACGATGCCTTTACAACGCTGGACCTTTTCCTGATCCAGCAGCTGATCATTGGTGCAAGGGATCGCTTCCTCAATTGTCCGTCCTGGGTTTTTGTTGCCTCTGATGGCAATATGCCGGACGATTTCAATGCTTACAACGTATTCCCATACAGGAACCGCGATACGATGATGCTGATGAGCAGCCTGACTGCTGATTTTGTTGGAGTAAAGGTCGGAGATATCCTTGGCCAGGCCGATCCCGGTCAGTTCCACGGGGGAACCCATCTGGAAGAGCGCTATCAGGATGATCTGATTCTGCTCAGCAAGCGCAGAGGGGCACAGGCTGGTGAAGAAGTAGAAGTGCGTTTCCGCAGTGAAAACTTCAATGACATCGTCAGCTACCAAACTGCATTGGGCTTTGATCCGGAAGCATTGGAATTCCTGTCGATCGAAGGCGGACAATCCTCCGCACTCTCGAATGTGGTTGCCGGTGAAAAGCTAGGAAGCCTTCGCCTGAGCTGGTTTAATACAGCAGGTCGTGGCGTGTCGGCACTTGCAACTGAAGACATCTTTACCATTCGTTTCCGTGCGAAAACAGCCATTTCCGATCTTTCAGATGTGTTGAATATTGAACCGGGAACCCTGCGGACAGAAGCGCACAATGCCCGTTCAGAAAGATTGAACATCGTATTGCGCTGGGAAGATGGTGTTGTTCAAAATGGCAGGTATGAATTGTACCAGAATACGCCGAACCCTTTAAGCAACGAAACGACGATTCGTTTTGAATTGCCGGAGGCAATGGCTGCCGAACTGATCCTTTATGATGAAATGGGCAGAATAATCAAACAGGTTTCCGGAGATTACGCAAAAGGCATCAACCAGATTGAGTTAACGCAATTGAATCTTGCAGGCGGAGTGTATTTCTACACCCTGAAGGCAGGCGCTTTTGCGGCCACAAAATCCATGGTGGTCCTTAACAAATAAACGAAAGCACCTGAAACAGTCTTTAAGCCCGGGGGTTAATATGCCTCCGGGCTTTTTTCAATATGCGGCATTTTTTTTGATACTGCCGACAAGGTCACAGACTTTCATGCGTTTGTCTGTTATCTGATATCCCAAATCTAACAGCTATGAGAGGCTTTAAACCGGTTTTAAGCATTGTACTGTCGCTGTGGCTTTTTGCCCCGGCATTCAGTCAATCGCTGAATTTGTCCTTAACTGATACGGTTTCCTTTACGGGCGACACCGTTGCCATTACCCTGCGTGCACAGCAATTCGATGAAATCGTAAGCCTGCAGTTTTCCATTCAGTGGGATGTTTCTGTCATCGAATACCTTTCCAACCAGCTTGCAGACCTCGAAAATGTCGCTATTGGCGATTTTCAGGCTCAAAACGGCGAACTTCGTTTCTCCTGGTTTGATGTGGAAGGTATCGGCCATACACTGCCCGATGGCAGCATTCTGGCCGTTTTTTATTTCAAAACAACTGGTAATCCCGGCGATCAGACGCCCATTACGATAACGGATACGCCCCTGGCAATACAAGTTTTCAGGGCTACCGCCACGCCGGGTATTTACGATCCCGTGTTGCTGGATCAGGAGGCGGGCTCTGTATTGGTGATTGCACCCGGCGCCATTACTTTTGGTGTGAACCAGGTCCGCTGCAACGGTGCAGGCAACGGCGCGATCAACTTGCTTTTGCAGGGAGAAACGACAGGCTACGACTTTTCATGGACTGGCCCGAATGGCTTTACTTCAAACGAAGCCAATGTCTCAGAGCTGAACCCCGGGACTTACGATTTACAGGTTTTTGATTTGGTTGGCGCTCTTTTTCTCGATACCAGTTTCCAGATTACAGAACCAGTGGTGCTGGAACTGAGCTTGTCGGAAAGCGCCACTTCTGCATGCGACAGCCCTACCGGAAGCGCGATGTTTGCGGCAAGCGGAGGTACGGCACCCTATTCGTTTCAGATAGCAGGGGAAGGCCAGAACCAGTCGGGGATTTTTGAAACCCTGGCAGCCGGGACTTATTCCACGATTGTGGTTGACGCCAATAACTGTCGGGATACCCTGGATTTTGAAATCACTTCTCCGGATGCGCCCCAATTGTCGCTGGCGGACACTTTATCTATATGCGGAACAGCGCCACTGAGTATCTCGGCCGGGGTTCACGACGCTTATGCATGGTCCACAGGGGCAGTAACCGAAAGCATTTCTGTGAATCAGACGGGAGCCTACAGCGTAACCGTAAGCAATAGTCTGGGATGCAGTGCTTCAGATACGGTGCAGGTGGTTGCAGGCCAGGCGCCCCAGGCTCAGCTCCCTTTAGATTACTTTCAGACCTGCCCCGGTGACACCTTTCAGTTGCAAGTCTCCGGTGGCGATTTTTACCAGTGGATCGATACTTCCGGTACTCTGAGCGCCCTTGACATCCCCAATCCATTGGCTGCACCACAATACGAAGGGATATATCTGGTGATTGTGTCGAATGCCTGTGGCGCCGACACGGCATCCATACGGGCATTGCCCCATGCAGTGGTCGCTACGGCAGGCCAGGATACCTGCCTTGCTTACCAAACGGAGGGTCGGCTTGCAGCTTCAGGGGGCGTGCTCTACACCTGGGAGGATGCTCCTTTTCCTGTAAGCAATAAGTTTGTCCCCGATCCGGTTGTACAACCTTTGGAAAGTACGGTTTATGTGGTTGAAATCATGGACCAAAACGGTTGTTTTACCAGAGATTCCGTTTTGGTGATGATCAGCGACGATCCGGCTTCCAGCATCAGGGCCATCAACATGATTACCCCGAATGGCGATGGGAAAAATGATGTGCTGGAATTTCAGGGCGCCGGAAAATTTGGCCAGAATACCCTGAAAATTTACAATCGTTGGGGTGATCTTGTTTACCAGAAGGTCAACTACCAACTCGATGACGAGCGTTTTGACGGCACCCACAACGGCTCCCCGCTGCCTGCTGCCAATTATTACTATGTACTTGCTTTCCGATCCGGTACCATTAAACAAACACTGACGATCGTTCGGGATTGATGCCCGGTATTCTGCGAAAATTTTTCATCATTAGCAGCCGAAAACACATCAATATATGTCATCCATTCTTTACCATACCATACGCCCGATCCGGAATTTATTTGGCTTTGCCGGCTTGATTTTTATGTTCCTTCCTTTTGCTGCCAAGGCGCAACAGCTGCCTGATCGCAGTCCGTTTACAGACATCAGCTTCATCTGGAATCCTGCCATGACGGCTGTCTGGGACTATTGGGAACTGGCTGCCAATTACCGCCAGCAGTGGGTTGGGTTTGATGATGCGCCGCTTACGGCTTCGCTCGCGGTACAGTATCCGTTTCAAAAATCGAATACCAGCATCGGGGGCTTCTTTTTTCACGACGAAACCCGTCCTTTGCAAAGCAACGTGGCAGGCTTTAATTATGCCTATAAATTGAAGCCGAGGCGTCGTAAGGCAGGGCAGTTGTCGTTTGGGCTAAGTACAACTTTACAACAGTTTACCGCCGATGGTGTGGATGTCGTGGTCAATGACGACGACGATTTGTCGGTACCGCGCGGCGAAGTAACGACCATTATACCCAATGCCGGGGCCGGTGTTTTTTATACCTCGTACAGCAGGGGGGATTTCGAAAAAAGCTTCTTTTTTGCCGGACTCGGTGCAAACCAACTGGTTCCATTCGACCTGAAATTCAGGGCAAGCGGTAGTGTGGCAAACTTCAAACGTGCTGTACACGCCAACGCCACATTCGGTTATCGCTCCGTTAAAGAAAATATGTTTTTTGAACCCTCCGTCTGGATCAACTACAGTGCTCAAAATGTAGTGGACGCCAACCTCACCCTGAAAATGGAAAAGCAGGACGCTTTTTGGGCCGGGCTGACTTACAGCACCAATCAGACTTTGGCGATACAACTTGGCTACATCCTTCTGAAAGGGCTTCCGAAAGACGCGGTAATGCGCATCGGGGCTATGGGCTCCTACAACATAGGCACTTTCGGGCGCGCCCGGGGCCTCGGCTATGAATTTTATGCGGCTTACCGGTTTGTAGAATAAAGCCGCATAATTCCTGAATTCATGCGAAATGCCCGGTTTGAAGCCTGTCTGCTTGCTTTCTGAGAACCTGCTGCGTTTTTTTTTGTTCCTTTTTTAGGTGCAATGCCGTAACTTTATTCGCAGCGATGCGAAAAGCGGCATTTGTAATTTAAATTTAAGAAAGGCTATGAAAGGGATTTCTATTGTCATACTCCTGCTTTGCTGGAGCGCTTCATTAATTGGGCAAACAATCACCGTTTCTGAAGAAATTTCACTGCGTAACGATGCGGGCTACGAGCTCATTGGCGATCTGCGGGGAAACATGTTGTTGTTTAGGGATCGCAGTACGGAGTATGAAATTCAGTCTTTCGACGAACGAATGCAGCCCAGTTGGAGTAAGATGCTGGAGTTGGACAAAAAATATCCCAAAGTGATTAAAGTCATAGGCGGAAAGACAGATTTCAGCATCCTTTATCATTTTAGGGACCGGGGACATACCATTCTGAAGGCTCACCGCTACGACCCCGCTGCCAACTTGCTGGACTCCGCCACCATTATGGATTATGGTTATCTCTTTTTTACGCCTGGCTTCGAGGTCGTGCGTTCAGATGACAAAAGCAAGGCCATTGTTTATTACATTGAAAAACAAAATATTGTGCGCGCCTGCGCAATCGACCTTGGCACCCTGGACCGGCTTTGGGAAAAAAGCTTTTCGCTCAGCAGTTTTTATTTTGGCATTGATGAATTTCAGGTAACTGTCGATAATGACGGCCGTATGTTTCTGATCATTGAGCGCAACAACTACAAATCAAAAAAGAAGCATCATTATTATGAAGTTGTCGAATGTTCAGGCGATCCGTTGGAAGTTGATGGCCGCTATCAGGTATCCCTGGAAGACAAACTCACCTACGATGTGTCTTTCACTTATGACAACCTGAACAAGCGCCTGGTTGGCGCAGGACTTTATTACGAAAAAAATCTGGAGCGCGCAGAAGGCTATTTTTACCTCAGCATGGATCCGCGCACAGAAGACAGCCATTTGCTGCGGTTTGAACCTTTTGACGACGAATTTGTGGCCACTTTAATGGGCAAAGAAAAAGCAAAAAACAGAGGCATTGCTGAAGTTAATGTGCGGGAAGTCGTTCTGCGACGTGATGGGGGCGTATTGATCATCATTGAGCGCAACCGGCAGTCGGAAAGGCGCTCCGGAGCTTCCAACCGGACATTTTATGAAAGTGGGGCCCGTTCGGTGATCGACTACTACTACGACGAACTGATTGTCATCTCTGTACACCCCAGCGGCGAAACGCACTGGAAAAGTGTCCTGCACAAAAAGCAATACTCTCAGGACGACAGCGGCATGTATTCTTCTTATTTTCTCTTTAAATCTCCGCTCAACCTGCGATTCCTCTTCAACGACGAAATCCGTCAGGAAAACACGGTCAGCGAATATGTGCTCAATGCTCTTGGCGAATACAACCGCAATGGCCTGCTCAGCACCGAACACCTCGACCTGAAACTGCGCTTCAAAGACGCGGTGCAGGTAGATGCGAACGCTGTGGTGGTGCCCAGTGAAAGGCGGAACCGGCTGAAATTGATGAAGTTGGTGTATTGAGATGCTGGAATTTTATGGTTACCTGTGGCCGTCCCTATATTTATGCTGTCCCTTTTTCCATCTCTTGCATTATCAGGAAAAAGCTGCATGAAAAAAGCAAGCCTTTTGTTCCTGTTGTTGATAGTCCTGTCTGCTTGTGACCGGAAAGGCAGGGCTACACCTGTTGTCTTCAAAAAACCAATCGTTGTGCAAATGCCTTTTGAAGACAGCGTACAATACCTTTCGTACAATTTCATGAGCGGCAGCTACCCGGAGTTCATTGGAAAATCGCCTTTCTCTGATACCTTAACGATGACTGTGGGAGGGCTTCTGTACTTTGAGGATAAAGACCTTGTTTTTCCGGAACATGAACATATTGACGTCACCGATACAACCCGCACAGACGGCCTTGAATTGTTCCCCGACTATGCCTCCGCCATCGTCCGGAATTACCATAGTGACACATGCGCCAATTACTATTATCCGGTTTACATCGTCAATCAAACTTCCGGGATTAAGGTTATTTCTGCAAAGGATGGGCATCTGTTTGGGATACAGGAGGCTTTGGATACGAACGGAAATTGGCGCCCCATCGAATTTCAGGGACATGATTTTTGTGGTGTGGGACGTTATGGGGTGAAGCTTTATCCGAAGGAGTATGCGGTACTGATTTTTCCAAAATATCAGGGCAGTTTTAAAACAAAATTAAGGGTGCGGATTAAAAATGGCGAGAATATTTACGTCTCTCAGCCATTTGATGGAACCATCAACGAGCGCCAGTTTTATTTTGAAAAAGACGAATACCTGCGCAAAGAAATGCTGAGGTACAAAGCAGAGATAATCGAAAGTACCTTTTATGGGGCAATGCCGATAGAAGCAGACAATGCCTTTGTTAAATAACTCATGCTGCTGGCGCTGAGGCTCCGCCTCGTGCCTCTTATTTTTCGGGCTCCAGCCCACCTACCTTCCACAATTATTTTTAAAAAACTTCCAATCCGGGCGTAAGATTTCCGGTAATCGCCGATAACTATTCAAAGCCGCAACACACCGCGGCTGAATAGCATCGGAGCAAGCCGAAAATCCGAAGAAAAGAGTAGGCGATACATTCTTCACTTTCACAATGATTAAGCCATGACTATCCGAATCTTTTCCATTGCCCTTTTCCTATTGGTAAGCTTTTTTTCCTGCACCAAAGAAGAAACAGCCATTCAGCCATCCAATGACGAACGGTACGCATCCATCCCCTCCGGCGACCGGATCATCATCCATTTTGGCACTTCCACCCAGTACGGTTGCATGTACAGTTTCAGCAACTGCATTTGGATCGGCTGGGGTGTAGAGGCCACGAATTATGGGGGGCGTTTGGCCATGCAATTCGAACAGGAGGCAGAAGCTGCACAATATTTCGGCAACTATTTTCCCCTGACTGCTGACTTCACTGTTGACTCAGCTATGGCTCAGTCGCTCGGCATCGAACCACAGGTGATTCCCGCAGGTTTCTATCAGATTCAGGAAGCTTCGGACGCACAAGGCACCATCAGACGCCTCGTGTCTTTCGACCCTTCAAATCCAATCACGGTACAAAGCCTTGTCAATCCCAATAACCCTCAGGACAACATTGGTCAACTGCACAACCTTGCTGTTCAGGTGGTCTTAAACAGCGAACACGATGCCATTCAGTCGCTAAATGGCAACCGTCAGGCCATCCAGCAACTGCTCACGGCAAAGACGAGCCAGTTTTTGGCAGAATCCGGACTGCCCGTCAGTCAATCGGAACAGGCACGCGTTCCGGCACTGGAACTGCACCGCGATTATACCGACTACGCCGCCCGCTTAGACGAAACCCATCTGAGCGCATACGACAAAAGCGTGCTGCTTTCAGTCTTCAACGAAGCTGCAGCCATACCGGTGCGTTCGCCCAAAGACCTAAGCATCTTTGTAAACCGCATGACTGATCGTGAAAACCAACTGGTCAATGACCGGGAGCTGGACAATCCCAAAGTGGTACTTTCGATGGTCTCTGTTTTGAAATACAGCCGCTACTTCTGGTACTGGAAATCCATTTCATCCCCGACTCCGGGATCGGACAGCCTCGAACAACTCAACATTCCCGATTGGGTATGGGCCGATATCATCGGACTGGAATTGGGCGGACCTCTGGTTTCCGCAGTTGCTTCCATAGCTGTTTATCTGGATACGCACTGATCCGGGTTTAGATAAATGCCATTTTTTCCGCGATAAGCCATCCTGATGTGTTGGGGTGGCTTATTGCATTTCAGGCTTTTCTCCGTTTTGCCAATAAAAAACGCATTATCTTTGGGAGTATACAGTTTAGTAATTCGGGCCTGCCTATTTAGTCGAGTGTCTGTCTTTACCTGCCGGCCGGCAGGTAAAGACAGACACTAATTATCCTTAGTTGATTTTCGAAACCAAATCATATTTAGCTATGAAAAAAACGTACTTTCAACTATTGTTCCTTTCTTTATCTGCACTCCCTTATTGCCTTAATGCCCAAAATATTACCTGGCAAAAACTCAACGGCCCCTCCGGCGGTACAGGAGAGGTCTATCCCGGAAAAGACGGTTACTTGATTTTGTTGGATGGCGGCCATAGTGTGTTTCGTTCAAATGATGGCGGCCATTCGTGGGAAAGGATGCCGGGCGTTCCGACAGAGGGCTCCTTCTGGCCATTGGCCGTAGGTGCAGATGGCAATCTTTACACGGGGAACTATGTCAATATTTATCGCTCTGAAAATAATGGCGAATCATGGTCCCTGCTGAGCTCCGGCATAGATGTCCTCTCTGTTTACGCACTGCCGGATGGCGTACTTCTCGTTGGGACGGGAGATGATGAAATTATACGCTCTGCTGATAATGGTCAAACGTGGCAAGTTGCAGCCCAGTTTGTAGAGGCGGATGGTGCTTTCGCTTTCAATCCCTATAATGGCGATGTATACGCGTGGGGTAGGTACGTGTCATCGGGAACCATTGGAAAATTATGGCGTTCCACAGACCATGGGCAAACCTGGGAAGTGGCGGTGCAAGCCGTTGGTATGGAGATTGGCCAAATGGCTTTTTCTCCTAACGGCGTCGCTTTTGCAGGGGCAACCAACTTCATTTGGAGGTCGCTTGACAATGGAGAGACCTGGATGAATTTATCAGATGGCCTACCGTCCTTCAATATCATATCTGTTGCGGTATCTCCCACTGGGCGTTTGTTTTCGAACGAATCAATCAATTCCCGGTATTCCGACGACAATGGGGAGACCTGGCATCCGTTAACTGACGAATCTGGAAATAATCTGGAAAAATTCAGCAGTGATGGCGCCGGAAAAATTTTTGCGTGCCGAAGAAAGGGAAGTTTGTTGCTTTCCGAAGATGATGGCGCTACCTGGCAATTTGCAGCCGGCAATATCTTCCGGTCAACCATCCGTAAAATGGTTCACCTCGATGCTTTTCGCATTTTGGCCTATACTTATGATGGGGTGTTCTATTCCAACAACGGGGGCAACTCCTGGGAATTGGTATGGGACAAAGTGACCAGCGATAACCATCCTATTCACTATTATGAAGGTGCTATTGCCATCGCTCCAGACAGTAGTTGGTACATCTGGGATGGCACTGATAAAATAATCAGGTTTACAGAAGAAGGCCAAAGTCATACGGTCCTTCAACCACCCGGACTAAGCAATCAGTATTCTTTTCAGGGAGTGTATTGCAATTCCGTAACAGGGACAATTTTTGTTTCAACGAATGATGGACTTTATGCATCAACCAATTTGGGGCAAACCTGGACTTTGCGGTATGAAGGGTTTTATCCTTTGCAGTCGTTTGTTCCCATGCCGGATGGAAGCCTCCTGAATTTTGATTACACAGGTATCCAAAGGTCAACCGATGATGGTTATAACTGGACAACGATTTCTAGCATGAGGTTGTGGGCGGCTGAAGTGAAATTAGCGCCAAATGGGATGCTTTATGGGCATAGATCGATTGAAGGTTTGTATCGCTCCATGGATGAGGGGCTTACCTGGGAGGTAATCCCATTTCATGAGGATATGACTGTTTCGGATTTGAGTATGAATAGTCTCGGCCATGTGTTTGCGTATGATTTTTATGACAATATTGTACACCGTTCTGTAGATGGCGGTTATTCCTATCATTTATACGGAGGGACAATACCGGGATTTGGTTTGTCGGATGGCCAGCCGCTAAGCGTAGGCGGCGCGCAGCATTTATTTGTAAACATGAATTCGAATGGCGCTTTCCGTGCGTCAGGGTCTACTACTAACGTAAAACTCCTCACGGGCAAGGCGTGGCATGACCTTGATGAAAACTGCAATTATGCACAACCTGTAGATACGCTGTTGCAAAGGCAGTTGGTCAAATTAATTAAAGATGGTGAAGTTGTGTATGGCTACGCAAACAATGCGGGGCAATATTTCGCGCCGGTTACTGCCGGTGACTACGAGGTTGCGGTTGTTCCTCTCAGCGATTACTGGCTCTCCTGTACCGAAAACGTCACCATACCCGACAACGATCTGGTTGGCCAGGTTGATTCTGTTGACGTTGGAATAAGAATAGGGATAGAATGCCCTTTGGTATCGGTCTCAATAAGCGCGCCCTTCCTGCGCCGGTGTTTGGAGAGCCAGATTTACGTGCGTTATGAAAACCGGGGAACCATCCCTGCAGAAGGGGCTTACCTCACCATTACCCTTGATCCTGATCTGGCCTTTAACCAATCCTCCCTTCCGGTGGCCGCACAGATTGGAGATACCTACATGTTCCAGCTGGGTGACCTAGCCGTTGGCGTTTCCGGGATGCTTATCTTAACTGTAACCCCTTCCTGTGAACTGGCATTGGGTCATGTGCATTGTGTAGAGGCACATATTTATCCCGATGAATTTTGCATAGAAACGGATGTCCCGCAAATCGTAACCAGCGCTCATTGTGCAGGAGAAAACATCGAATTACAAATAGACAATATCGGTACAGCAAGCATGGTGGCACCACTTTCCTGGTTTGTGGTGAACCCGGGTAGTCCATCCGGCGCCACGATTCCCGCCCTTGCTTTGGGCACTTTTCAGTTGGATGCCGGCGCAACATTTACAACGACTATTGCTGCTACCGGAACGCCTCTTGATTTTTATGCCGAACAAGCGCCCGAATACCCTTTCAATGCCTTCTCTGTAACCAGCATTCAGGGTTGCGGCGCCGGGGAGGCCCTCAGTAGCAGCAACAATGACGATGTCGGGCCGTTTATTGACCAGCTTTGCCAGGCGACCATCGGTGCAGTCGACCCCAACGACAAGCTGGGGATGCCTGTGGGGCTTACTGAAAATGGCTACATTGAGCACGACCAATCTCTGACTTATCTGATCCGGTTTCAAAACACAGGAACGGACACGGCCTTCAATGTCAATGTCCGGGATACCCTTCCGGAAACGCTGGACCCTGCTACGGTTATGCTGCTTAATGCCAGTCATCCCTGTGACCTTCGAATCCTGTCTAATGGCGCACTGATGTTCGTTTTTGACCACATTATGTTGCCCGATTCAAATGTGAATGAAGCAGCATCGCATGGGTTTGTGCAGTTTGCAGTCCGACAAAAACAGGGCAACCCTACGGGCGCCCTGATCCAAAATAAAGCCAGTATTTATTTTGATTTTAACGAGCCGGTCAGCACCAATACAACCCTGCATACAGTCGGGATTCCGGATGTGGTCATTACGGATACGGAAGAACCTCTGGCCAGTGGCGATGGCGCTTTGCAAATCATGCCTAACCCGTTTAGAGAGGCGTTTACGGTAACGGTGTCGCCAATGATTCCGGAACAAGCCCTGCGTTTGCTGCTGATAGACAGCAACGGTAAAGTCGTGGCTGAAAAAGCCTTCAACAACTATTCGGCACACCTTGGGAGGGCAAACCTGCCCCAAGGGGTTTATCATTATTTGATTGTCAATGAAAATGGCAAGCGGATTGGAAACGGGACGGTCGTGGCACAGTAAGGAGGACCAGCAACTTGGATAATGGAATCGGACGGCGCTAAGGTGTTTTCTGCTTTTTATGCCCTGTACAGCGGTGTTGCTTTTTTGAGCATCACGGCAGTTTTTTTCGCGCCGATCGTTCACAGGATCCTGCACATCCTGCAGGTGGAAACGGAAGAAGACAGCGCAAAATAGAGCTGCTCTAAGTGCTGAATGCCATCCACATCAACATGTGGTTAATACCCAAAACACTTTAGCTTATTTTTGTCTCATGGAAAACATCAAACTTGCCATCGTCGAAGATGACCCGGTCATCAGGGAAAGCCTGGAACAGTTTCTGGGAGAAAACCCGTCATTCGAAATTACGCTGATTGCCAAAAGCATGGAGGAATTTCTGAATGCCGTGAAAGACACAGCCCGACCGGCCATCAATGTGTTGTTGCTCGATATTGGACTGCCGGGTATTTCGGGTATCCAGGGCATTTATCACATCCGTCAGAAGTATCCCGACACTGATATCGTGATGCTGACCACATTTGAAGAAGACGACAAAATTTTTGATGCACTCTGTGCCGGAGCCTGCTCCTACATCACCAAACGAACTTCGCTGGCGATCATACGGGATGCGATTTTTACGGTTTATCGCGGTGGCTCCTACATGTCGCCTTCGATTGCCAGAAAAATAGCCCTGCATTTTAACCCGAAAGCCCCGCGGGAAGAAGAGGTATTGTCGCCCAGGCAAAAGGAAATCGTACAGGGCATTGTAGATGGCCTGAGCTATAAGATGATTGCGGACAAACTCAACATCTCACTGGACACAGTCCGCGACCACATCAAACGCATTTACCGGGCACTGGAAGTGAACAGCAAAGCCGAGGTAATCCGGAAATCACTGGAAGGAGAAATATAACAGGAACAAACAACCGCTTTTACAACTTAATCACAAACATTATGGCATTCTACTCAAACACAGAAACCGGAAAAGCGATCATCCATCTGGATGCTGAAAAAATGATTGATGCTAATTTCTTTAAATTGGACGCCACTGCAGATTCAGATGATACCCCGAGGTCATACTGGGGTTTTATGTCCAAAACCCGGCTGGAATCTATGCTGGAAGAACCCGCTTGTGCCGGCATCCGGATTTACAACGCCTATAGAGCAGACATCCAGAGCAAGCTAATTGCCGTTGGCGTAACGGAAGACGGCGACGAAATTGAATTGGGCCAGGATGGCGAATCGGGGTACTTCGTCAACAGGTTGAAATTTACCGATGAATCGGAAACTGAACTGGAAGAACTTGCCATTGCCCACATCAGCAGAGATATTGCAGCGCAAAGAGTACTGGATTCTTACCTCCAATTGAGCCAGGATGCAGGCAATGCTAAAATTGCATTTGCCTCCTTTTTCAGTGCAGAAGCGATCCGTACAATTCTGGCATCGCAGGATTGCAATGGCATTTGTTTTTATGTTGTTGGTAAGACGAAAGCATTAGAGCCTCCTTTTTCACATTTGGCGGTTGCCGTCAAGTATTCTGAAGCCGACAAAACAGTTGATCGACTGGGAGGTCAGGGGCAGTACATTCTTAGTGAAAATACCTGCCCGGATAATTGTGCACCGGAAGCAGCTAACCGTGCGATTACTCAGAGTAACCTCGCAGCGAGAAAATACCTCATCAACTGGGAGTAGGCGCAGCCCGGCATTTGACGGATTTCAGGAATTCTTCTTACCTTGTTGAGGTTCAAGTGACCTCAGTCTATGTTCTACCTCAGATGTATACTCACGGTTTTGGCATTGGGTACCATGTTGCCAGGTTATGGTCAACATCGTGCCCAATTTCATTTCCGGCACCTTACAAAAGAAGATGGGTTTACACAAGGAAAAAACACCTTCGTTTTTCAGGATTCGTATGGTCTGGTTTGGATCAGTTCGCGAAACGGCCTGAGCAGCTTTGATGGTCAGAAGGTAAAAAACCATGCAACATCGGGGGAGCAGGATATTACGAGCCCTTGTTTTGAGGACGGGCATGGAAATTTGTGGTTCAGCACTTTTGGAGCGATCCAATGTTACCGCCGCAAGCAGGATGACATCGTGGCATCCAGCCTGAAAGATGCCAGGGGGAACTTGCTGAACAAGGATTATTACGCCTTCCATTTAGATCGGGACGGCTACTTGTGGGTTCGTGTCGGTGCGGGTAGCAAAGGCTATCTTTATTTATATAACATCCGCAATGCAGCGGTAAAGCCCATGTTCCCGCTTGAAGGGGGGAATTGCTCCCTCATTTACGATCAGGCAGGGAATCCTGCTCAAATTGTTTCGGCAAACCTCAGCAATGCTTCGGGTTTTCTGATCACGGATGCCAAAACCGGCAAGCAGAAAAAAAAGGAATTTTATCGCGACTCCAATGGCAAAAAAACAGCGGAGGATATGTATACCAACAGCGCTTATCCTGAGGGTGACAGCGTAATTTGGGTCGCTGTTTACGGAGGCCTGGGGGTTTATTACCCCAAAAAAGATACCGCCTGGGTCATAAAAACCCACACGAAAGCGGTGCAAATAGAAGGCAATTCCATTGGGGAAATCTGGAGCATTGTTCCTTACGACGACCGCTATTTGCTGGTCTCGGGCGAAGAGGCAGGCCTGATGCTTTTTGATAAGCGCACCCGGAAATTTGTCCGGCAATTTCAGGCCAATCCAAACGTGTCTTATGGCTTGAAAACCAATTCACTTAAAGAATTGTACAGAGACCGCTCCGACAACCTCTGGGTCATCGAAACCGGAAGGGGGCTGGCTTTTGCCAATTTATTCAACCAGCAATTTGAGCGCATTCCGGAAATCAGCGAAAAATATGTTACAGCGCTGTACGAAGATCCGGAAAAAAACATCTGGTGCAGCACGCTGGATTCGGGCTTGTATGTTTTCAACCAGGCGCGGGAATTGCTTTTTCACACCACCAAATTCGACAACCAGGCCAATCCTACTGAGCCAACTTTACCCGGCCTGTCTGCTTTTATAGAAGATGCCGATGGTGTTTTGTGGGCCGTTTATCTCAACAACCTGCTTCGATGGGATGCATTGAAAAAGCACTTTCATTTTGAAATTAAATATTACCTGAAATTATTTGACAGCATTAATTATTATTTAAAATCAAAATCCGGGAAACACCTGGCAGCTATTGGCGCCGGTATTTACGAGTTGAATTTTTCCGGAAATTATTTTACTCGGAACCTGATTTTAGATTTAACGCCCTTTGAGGTAGAACAAATTACAGCGATTTATCAGGATGATCTCGGGTATTTCTATTTTGCCTGCGATTACCAGCAGCTGATGGTTTTTCAGGAGGATCAGGGGCAGCTGAAAAAAATCCGGGAGTTTGACAATGTTGGGGAATGCAGCGCTTTTTATGCGGCGTCGGCGACCAATAAACTCCGGATTGCTACTTCTAAAGGCTTATTTTGGGTGGATCGCTCTAAAATGAAGGATCAATCATTGCAGTTTCAGCAGGAAAAGCCGCTTCCCGAGGAGGCATTTTATGCGATTTTGCCGGATCAAAAAGGGCGCTTGTGGCTGAGCGGGAGCAATGGCCTGATCCAATACAACCCGCAGCAGCAGCAATGGCACCGCTTCTCTGTAGCCGATGGCCTGCAGGGGGCAGCATTTAATCAGGGAGCCTGGCTCCTGGCTTCCAACGGCGAGATCTGGCTGGGCGGGCCCAATGGCCTGAACGTTTTTCACCCGGACGCCATTCAGCAGCACGCTGCTTTTCCGGCCATTGTCATTGACAACATCAAAATCAACGACGTAGAATACCGTACGCCCCAAAATGTTTACTGGATGGAGCATCTGCCCAAACTGCATTACAGCCAGAATACCCTTTCTTTTGACTTTTTAGCGCTGGAGTACAATGACCCGGAATCCATACAGTTCCGCTATCGCCTGACCGGGCAGGATACGGCCTGGGTTGAATCGGTCAATCCTGGTTTTGTGCGGTTTTCCAAACTACCTGCGGGGCATTATACCCTGGAATTACTGGCGACGAATGCCGATGGCGTTTGGATGGACCCAGCCGATGCTAAAAAAATAGCGTTTTACGTCCCGCCGCCTTGGTGGCGCACCGTGTGGTTTTATGCGCTTTGCCTGATCGCCATCTCCGGCATTGTTTACGGCATTTTCAGGTATCGCCTGGAGCAGGTGCTGAAATTGGAGCGCATGCGGGTGAAAATCTCCAGCGACCTGCACGACGATGTGGGCACCATCTTATCGGGCCTTGCCATGCAATCTGAAATCCTGGAAATGACGGCGCCGGAGAACAGCAAACCCAAACTCAAGCGCATCAGCGAATTGAGCCGCAGCGCCATGTCGCACATGCGCGATACGGTGTGGGCCATTGACGCCCGCAAAGACAAGCTCGAAAACCTGCTCGACCGCATGCGCGAACACGCAGAAGAAACCCTCACCCCGAAAGACATTGCATTTGATTTGCAGATTGACCAGTTGGCGTTGACCAAAAACATGCCTGCCCATATCCGGCAAAATTTATACCTCATCTACAAAGAAGCGCTGACCAACATTGCCAAACACTCCAATGCCGCTAAAGTGCAGGTCAAACTTCACAAATTTGGTGCCAATGGCCTGGAAATGAGCATACAAGACAACGGAGAAGTCAAACAAAAAGATTACAAAACCACCGGTCTCGGCCTTTCCAACATGCGCATGCGCGCGGAGCAAATCGGCGCCACCTTCCACGTAGATCCTTCAAACGGCTTTCTGATTGTCGTTCAGCTTCCCCGGTTTTCCTGAAGCAGCAAGCCGGGGTTTGTTTCGCTGTCTTTAGGCCACCTTGAATAAATATAATAGTTAATCTGCTGGCGCTGGGGCTCCGTCTCGCTTCTTTTACTATTCGGGCTCCTGCCCGAACCCACCCCTTCCACATCAACATGTGGATGCGCTGCCGCCCTGACCGCTGCACCTTTGTAAGGTCAATAAGAAAATTAAATCCTTACAAAAAACAGTGCCATGTTACACCTTCCAAAATTCACGAGAATCAGCCATTCGAACGAAATCGATGCTTTTGCATGCGCCTATTTTCAGTGCTCGGGTTTCAACGTCAACCGCAATTACTTCGAAACCAACCAGGTTTTTGCCATTTACCTTCAAGAGCGCATGATCGGCGGTTTTGTCCTCGGCGCCGGAGCAACTTTGCGTACGATTGAGGTTTTTTCAGGAGATGCGCACCGCCCTGCGCTTTACCAACAGGTACGGAAAACCGCCACGCCGACTGAATTGTGTTGTTTTTGGATCGACCCGACCATCCGCACAAAAACGCGGCTCAACTTTTTTGTGTGGCTCTGCGTGGCTTACGCCTTGTGGTTCTACGGTACGCCAATGCTGATTTTCGGAACCAATTCCGTCCGTTTGGCTGCCCTTTACAGCGCTACGCCAAAATGCCGGCTCATCCACGGCGATTTCGTCAACAACAAACAGACTTTCATTTTCACCGGCCCCCGTAAAGATTGCCTCGTGGGTGTAGCCCAGATCCTGTACTACAAAATGAAGCGCCTGGCAAAGATTGCCGGCAAGCGGGGCAAGCGAATGACCGCTTCTGTTTCGGGGAAAAGGAATGCCATGATGAGCAAAATGCAGACCTGCCATTAAATAAAATTTTAATCAACTTAAAATCCTTCAGTTATGCCAGTTTCAATGTCTTTTCCAATCCCTTTCCCGAACCTGACCAGAGTCAATGAGCTGGAAGGCGCCGCGACGGCAGTTGAAGATCTCAACACATACATCAGTCAACATCTTCCTTTGATCATCCTGGGGGATTTTCAGGATACGGACAACCTGATCGACAATGCCAATCGTCTGTGCACCCAACCCGGTGCATTGCCCACACAAAGGGTACTGTGGCTCAGAGATGAAACCACACTGAGGGCTGTATTGCCCCAATTGGATGCTGCCATTAAACTGGGATTTCCCGGTAAGGCTTATCAACTCGACAACATCCGCGCATTGTCCATTGACCCGAAATCGGGCAGGGCGGCCTACCTGATTTTTAAAAACCCGCAGTTGTCGCCCGATCCGAACGACAGCAAAAAGTCACTCAGTACCTTTCAAATGCAACGGGCTTTCAATGCGGCCATTGCGCAGGTTACGTCCACCTCTGGCGCGTGAAAGAGAAATGCCTTAGCCTGACAAAACCCCAAAGCATTTTTCATGAGCTGCTAAAAGCACCCGCTTGGATATTCAGAAGAAGCTCTCTACTTTTAGCGAACCAAGCATCTGAAAATGATCGAAAAAATGTCCGTTTTACCGCTGATGTTAATAGCCCGTGCCGGCGCGAAGCTCTGTCCTCGTTTTGATTACGCTAGTGCTAACGCGAAACTCCGGTCTCGTGTTGATTACGCTAGTGCTAACGCGAGGCTCCGGTCTCGTGTTGATTACGCAAGTGCTAACGCGAGGCTCCGGCCTCGTGTTTACTATTCAAAGGGCTCCAGCCCTTTTCAGCCTTTTTTCATACTTGCTTTCCTGCTCGGGAGCAGTCTGTTGCTTAATGCCCAAAACCTCTACACCAAAACCTTTGGCGATCCTCAAAACAGCGCCATCGTTTTTCTCCACGGCGGCCCGGGCTACAATTGCGCAAATTTTGAAGCGACCACCGCCAGACCACTCGCAGCAGCCGGCTTTTTTGTGCTGGTTTACGACCGGCGGGGCGAGGGCCGCTCGTCGGGCGAAGATGTAGCGTTCACGTACAAAGAAACCTTGAATGACCTGAACGACCTACTGAAAAAGTATAAGATCAAAAAAGCTGCGCTGATCGGGCACAGTTTTGGCGGGGTAGTGGCTACGCTATTCGCCCGAAAATACCCCAACAAGGTAAGCGCCGTTGTGCTGGCCGCATCGCCGGTAGTTTTTCAGGAGACCTTCAGGACCATCCTGAAAAAATCAAAAAGTCTGTACCAGAGCCAAAAAGACAGCATCAACCTCAACTACATCCGGCTGCTGGAAAACATGGACAGCAAGTCCATTGAATACAGTTCCTATTGCTTTACACATGCCATGCAAAACCGCTTTTATTCCCCCAAAGAACCGACGGAGGAGGCGAAGCTGATTTATGCCGCATTCAGAGCAGATACCCTGCTGAAATATGCCTCCCAATTGACGTCGCGGGCACCGCAGGCTTTTTGGGAGCACGAACAATACACCAGCATTGACCTGAGGCCGGAGTTGGAAAAATTGCTTGCCGCAAAAGTCCCGGTTTATGGCATTTACGGCAAAGACGACGGCCTTTTTTCTGTTGAACAGGTCATGGAACTCCAAAACCTGATCGGCGCTGACCGGCTTATTTATTTTGATCAATGTGCGCACAATGCTTTTATGGATCAGCAAAGCGCATTTATTGAAGCTTTGAGAAAGTGGGTAAAATGACCCATGCTGGCGGAGTCACATCTCAAAAAAACACACGCTGGCGCGAGGCTCCGCCTCGTGTCTGATATTCTCTGGGCTCCAGCCCAGATCTGTCTAAAACCTTAGAAAAAGGCAAGGATAGTAAGAAAAATCTAGCACACGCTGGCGCGAGGCCTGGTAACTGAGCTGGCGACTGAGCTGGTGACTGAGCGTAGTCGAAGTCAAGTCGAAGTCAAGTCGAAGTTCCGGCCTCGTGTCTACTATTTCACACGCTGGCGCGAGGCTCCGGCCTCGTGTCTAATATTTCCCGGGCTCCAGCCCGAAAAAAACAATCATCATCATGAAACTACAAACAATAGCATCAAAATTAGTCGCCTTCCTGAGCTTAGCCCTGATGAGCGCACCCCTGCCCGCACAAAGCAAACAACCCCTGCGCATCGGCGTAGCCGGCCTCACCCATACGCACGTACACTGGATTTTCAACAGCGTGAAAAACGGCGACATTGAAATCGTCGGCATTGCAGAACCAAACCAGGAACTGGCCGAACGCTACGCCGACCAGTACAACTATCCCAAAAACCGCATTTACAAAACCTTAGCCGAAATGATCGCCGCAGAAAAACCGGAAGCTGTAGCCGCATTCAATTCCATCTACGAGCACCTCGAAGTCGTCGAAATCTGCGCGCCCAAAGGCATCCACGTGATGGTGGAAAAACCCCTGGCGGTGAGCCTGAAACACGCCCGGAAAATGCAGCAACTCGCCGAAACAAACGGCATTTTCCTACTCACCAACTACGAAACCACCTGGTATCCCACCGTGCACCATGCCATGCTGTTGTTGCAGGATTCTGCCGCCATCGGCCCGATCCGGAAAATGGTGATTCACGATGGCCATCAGGGACCCAAAGAGATTGGCGTCAACAAAGAATTCCTCGACTGGCTCACCGACCCGGTCCTGAACGGCGCTGGCGCGCTCACCGACTTCGGCTGCTACGGCGCCAACCTCTCTACCTGGCTGATGAAAGGCCAAAAACCATTGTCGGTCATGGCCGTCACCCAGCAAATCAAACCCGATATCTACCCCAAAGTAGACGACGAGGCCACCATCGTGCTGACTTACCCCGATGCGCAAACCATCATCCAGGCTTCCTGGAACTGGCCTTTCTCCCGAAAAGACCTCGAAATTTACTGCCGCAGCGGCATCATTACCGCCAAAGACCGCAACAACCTGGGCCGCCGCTTTCAGGAAAACAATAAAGAAACCGCGATCACCCTGCCCGAGCGCCCGGCGCCGTACCAGGATCCTTTTTCTTTTTTCAAAGCCGTCGTCCGGAAAGAAATCCCGCTCGACGACAACGACCTGTCGGCCCTGTCCCTGAACATGACGGTGATGGAGATTCTGGATGCGGCGAAGCGGAGTGCGAAGAGTGGGAAGCGGGTTAGGTTTTAGTGATGCAGCGCACTTTGACTGCCTGTCTGATAGCTACTGTTTATACACAAGTTTTTGTTAGCAATTACCATTGCTGTGAATCATGGTACCGAACTATTTATCGGCTAACTACGAGGTATATCTCATAGGATACAATATAAACATGTGTATAAACCGTATTTTGCCGACAGGCATCCGTGTATTCCGCGTCATCCGCGTCATCAGCGTTCCGATAAGCCAACAGGGAACCCGCCTGCCTGCCGGCCATCAGGGAAGACACCACTGACACGGATAAACCCGGAAGGCAACTCAAACGACACGAGCCTATTTCACTGTCTGACAATTTATGCCACATTGTTGTGAGACCATGCTGCCTGGCGGTATATTTGTATCAGGAGGTCGCGCAAAATACAGACGCTGCCCACACCACGATCATCCCAAAGACCATCTGTATTGGAGCAACAACGTCATCACCACATACCACATCACCATGAAACAACTCCTTCAGATTCTGATCATGCTGGCTTTGACAGCCGTATTTGCCTGCAACGCCAAACAGGAATACCAGGGATATGCTGCTGAATCCGCTGCCGGAGATGCCAGCTCAAGAGATGCCGAACGGGCCGAATCCAGGCCGGAAGAAGAACAGGCTTCCGATGCGGAAATCGAGCGCAAAATCATCAAAGAAGGGGCGATTACTTTTGAAACGGCAGACGTCAAAGCAACCCGGCAGTTCATTCTGGCAGCAGTGGCGGAAAGCGGTGGCTATCTGGCGCAGGACAACGCCTACGACTACGATGATAAACTCCAACACCAACTGATCCTTCGGGTGCCGGCGGATAAATTTGACCAACTGCTCGATAAAATTTCTGCCAGCGCGAAAAAACTCGACAGCAAAAACATCAGCGCGCAGGACGTTACCGAGGAGTTCATTGACGTTCAGGCGCGCCTGAAAACCAAAAAAGAGCTGGAAGCCCGCTACTTAGAGTTGCTGAAGCAAGCCAAAAAGGTAGACGAAATTCTGAACATCGAGCGCGAAATCGGTACGCTGCGGAGCGACATCGAATCCATCGAAGGCCGGCTGAAATACCTGAGCGACAAGGTTTCTTTCGGCACGCTGACGGTGACCTATTATCAAAAAACGACGGCTTCTTTCGGCTTTGGCTCAAAATTCAGCCAGGCCCTCCGAAACGGCTGGACCAACTTAGGCTGGTTTGCCATCGGACTCACCAGCTTGTGGCCTTTCTTGCTGCTTGGGCTCGGCGTGTTTATTGTTTTGCGGCGGGCGAGGAGGAAGAAGGCGGGTAAATAGGCGGCTTAGCCGGTGCGATTGGGGGAAGAAATGGGCAAAAGGCAAATGGGCAAAATGGCAAATAGGGAAATGGCAAATAGGCAAAGGGGCAAAGGGGCGAGTTTATGATTGGAAAACGGTTCAATACAAAGCTGACGCAAGGTTCCGGCCCACAGTTTCCTAAAACCTTAGAAAAGGCAAGGATAGTACGAGCAATTTAGTATGGCCGGAAGCCAGGCAGGCAATCCGTGTTTTCTGCGTCATTTGTGTTTTCCGCGTTCCCAAAAACGCATCAATAGTAAACTCGGGCTGGCGCGAGGCTCCGGCCTCGTGTCTGTTATTTAAAGGGCTCCAGCCCTTTCAGGAACATTCTGCAGCGATCATCGCTTATAATCGGCAACGAATTCAAAAAACAAGGCAATCATGAACATCGCGCTGCTGATTCAGGAAATTCGCGAATTCCTGCTGGCTACTTTTGCCGAAATAGACTTGTGGTTTGACAAAGACTCCGGTTTGCAGAGCTACCAGCCTAAAAATGGCGGTTGGAGCATCAACCAGATATGATTCCTGCCTTACCAAAACAAATGCTTCTTCTTTTTTCGCTTTACAGCAACTGAATCTTGCGCCGCGTTCAGGCTTTTCAGGATGCTCAGGCTGTCTGTCTGGCGCAACAGCGAATCCACCACCATGCCGGGCATCAAGGAGTGATAAACAAGGGTATCGGCATTCAACGGGATTGAGGTAGCATTCGTTTTAGAAAACAGCGACCAGTCAGGCGATTGACCGATGGCAGCTCCTGCTGCCGATTCTATCCGCCCGTCGACATCCTGATTCAGGGGAGTGGTGCGGGCGTCTGGAATTGGCGTCATTTGAAGCGTTGCGGGTGCTTCTCCGGTAGCATTATCTTCCGGTATAGCCGTTTCAAATGCCTGCTGAGAAGCTGGATTGGCTGAAGGAAGCGCTGCTAAAAAAGCCACAACCAGCACCATGCGGATAAAGCGCCCGATCGCAGGGCGAACACTGCTGGCATCAGGATCGGATGCATGTGCGCCGGAAACAGATGTGCCACCCGGCACAGACTGGTCCAGCATGACTTGCAGCGCATCCCAATGAGCCGGATCAAAAGTGACCGGAATATTGGGTTCCTGCTCGCGGAAAAACGCATCTACCGGATGTTGCTCCGGCGCCGGAGTATCCTTTTTCATAGCGCAGTGGTTTGACGAAGTAAGCGTTTAAGTTGTTGACGGGCCGAATGCAGGTGCCATTTTGAATTTACCTCCGAAATATCGAGCCGGGCGCTGATTTCCTGGTGCGAATAGCCTTCCAGCGCAAACAGGTTGAAAACAGTAGCAGTGGTCAGCGGCAGCAGATGGAGCAGGTGCAGGATGTCCTGTGCGGCTTCTTCGTGGACAGATGCCGGGTGTTCGCCAATATGAGCGGCGGCGTCCAAATCCTCGTGCTTTTTGAAAGCGGGATTTGCCTTCACAAAATCCAGTGCTTCATTGACGATGATGCGCCGGATCCAGCCACCAAAATTTTGTTCAGTGCCCGTAAACTGATCAATTTTGGTGAACACCTTAAAAAAACCGCGGTTGAGGATGTCGGCGGCATCGGCTACATTGGCAGCATACCGCAGCGCTACCCGCATCAATGTCGGGTAACAAAGTTGGTAGAGCGCAGCCTGAGCAGTTCTTTCCTGCCGCCGACATCCTTCCAGTATTTCTATGGCAATTTGCATCCTTGATCGTTATCAGAAAAAGAGAGAACCGCGGGCCGCAAAGTTATGCCAGGTTCTTTTATCCATCAAAGCGCCGGTTTCGACATTGTAAATATTTCCGCTGCTGAACTGGTATCCAAGGTCAAACATAATCCCGGCATTGCGCAGGATATTTAATCGAAAAGCAATCGAAGGATTGAAAAAGACCCCATCTGTAATCCGGATATTGGTGTTGAGCCCGCTGTCAAATTGCCTGTTGTCGAGGCTAAAACAATAGCCCGTACTCAGGGCAAACAGTGTGGCCAGGCGCCCACTCGGCGATTCTGATATTTTAAACTTGAAATCCGCCGTCAAGGGCACAATTTGTTGATTGGGGAAAGTATTGCTGCTCGTTTGCGCGATGTAGCTCAAGCCAAGTCCTGCATGCCAGCGGTCGTTAAAACTGCGCCCGATGCCCATACCCAAACCACTTAAAGCGTACTTGCCGCCGCCAGCGTAAAAATGGAGCATCGCCATATACTTATTCTGGTTGTAGCGCTTTTCAGGTTCAGGCGAAACATCCGTGTTTTTTGCATCCACAGCATTTGTTGAGGGCAATATTTTTACAATCCGGTCAATTTCTTCCATAGAAAATTGCAGGGTATCGCTTTCGGGTAAGCGGAGCAGACGGATGTATTCGCCAGGTTTTTGTTCGATGACAATGCCACGATGTGCCTGTTTGTTGCTCAGATAAACAAGATCCTGCGCAGCCTGGGCCTGGAGTGGAATTTTTGGCAACAAAAAGAAAACGAAGGAAAAAACAATGAGGTAACGCATGATTTTCAAAATTGATTTGAATGAATGGTATTGCACCGGACGTCCTTTATTTGTGCTTTCGTATAGATGACGATTGCTGGCCTGCAAAGGTTAGAAACACCTGCTTTTTTTTCAATTTGACATTCGCCAAAATAAAACATTAAGGTGCAATCGTAGTGTGGGTTAAATATTTAAATTGCTGGAAATGAATAAATTGTTAAGGTAGATTAATTTTCCTTTTTATGTTTCTCTTATTTTAAAGCCCGGTATACGATTGCCATAAAATGCTGTATATTCGTCCGAACCATCCCGGTCCTGGTCAAACAGTCAATTGTTGTACCCGGCCAAAATAATGCTTATTCTATGTTAGCGGACAATTTCAATATTACAGGTTTAAGCGATGAACAGGTCCTTGAAGCCCGGGAAAAATCCGGATACAACCGTTTGTATTTCAAAAAAGAAAATGGATTTTTCGAAGCCTTAAAAAGCCTTGCCAAAGAGCCAATGGTTCTTTTATTGCTCGTTGCTTCCACCATTTATTTCATCAGCGGGGAAACGGGCGACGGCCTTTTTATGGCGCTGGCGATCGTGCTGGTGGCGACCATCTCGCTGTACCAGGACTCAAGAAGCCGCAATGCCCTGGAAAAACTAAAAAGCTATACCCAACCCGGATGTAAAGTGATCCGGAACGGCGAAGTGGTGGAGATCAAAACCGAAGAATTGGTTCCGGGCGACAGCTTGATGGTGGAAGAGGGAACATTGGTTGCTGCCGACGGCGTCATCGTTCATTCCAACGATTTTTCAGTAGACGAGTCCATTCTTACGGGCGAATCCCTGCCTGTTTACAAAGACCAGCACAAGGAGGACAACCGCGTTTATCAGGGTTCTACCGTCGCCGGAGGTCTGGCCATTGCCACCGTTACGGCCATCGGCAATGAAACGAAGCTGTGGAAAATCGGAAAAAGCATCGAAAGCATCGCTGAAGAAAAGACCCCTCTGGAAATTCAGATCGGCAATTTTGTCAAAAAGATGGTGATTGCAGGCGCTGCTGTTTTCATCGTGGTTTGGGGCATCAATTACTTCCGCTCCGGCGACGTGCTCGACAGCCTTTTGAAAGCGCTCACACTCGCTATGAGCATTTTGCCTGAAGAAATCCCCGTTGCTTTCACCACCTTCATGGCGCTTGGCGCCTGGCGGCTGATGAAAATGGGGATCGTGGTGAAGCAGATGAAAACGGTAGAAACCCTGGGCAGCGCTACCGTTATTTGCGCCGACAAGACGGGAACGATTACCGAAAACAAAATGCAGTTGTCTAAACTTTTTTCACTGGAAACGCAACAGATTTCTGATGCCGAAAGCGCAAAAAGCCCTGCGGAAACAATGCTCATCCGATTGGCCATGTGGGCCAGCGAACCCATTCCTTTCGACCCCATGGAAACCATGTTGCACCAGGCTTATGAAAAAAATGCACTGCACGATGAAAGGCCGCACTACAAAATGGCGCACGAATACCCCCTCAGCGGCAAACCGCCGATGATGACTCATGTTTTTGAAAACAGCGATGGCCACCGCATCATTGCGGCCAAAGGCGCCCCCGAAGCCCTGATGGTCATTTCCGGGTTGACGGATGCTGAAAAGGACCGGATCGACGCGGCCATCCAAACCCTGGCCAAAGACGGGTATCGTTTGCTGGGGGTAGGGGAGGCCTCGTTTTCAGGGAATGACTTTCCGGAAAAGCAACAGGATTTTACTTTTCAGTTCAAAGGCATCGTTGCTTTTCATGATCCACCCAAGAAAAACATCCAGGCTGTGTTCGGGCACTTCTACGCTGCAGGCATCAATGTGAAAATCGTGACGGGCGACAATGCGGCCACCACAGCGGCCATCGCCCGGCAAATTGAATTTCAGGGCTATGAAAAAAGCAAAAGCGGGGATGAACTGATGCTGTTGTCAGATGCCGCCCTGCAGGAAAGCGTCGCCAAAACGCAGGTATTTACCCGCATGTTCCCGGAAGCCAAACTGAAGATCATCAATGCTTTAAAGGCCAATGGCGAAATCGTTGCCATGACCGGAGACGGCGTCAACGATGGTCCGGCACTGAAAGCCGCGCACATCGGCATCGCGATGGGCAAAAAAGGAACGGAAATAGCCAAACAGGCCGCGTCGCTGATTTTGTCGGAAGATGACTTGTCAAAAATGGTGGACGCCGTGGCGATGGGCAGGAAAATATACACCAACCTGAAAAAAGCGATCCAGTACATCATTTCGATACACATCCCCATCATCCTCACGGTCTTCATGCCTTTGGTGCTGGGGTGGGTGTACCCCAATATTTTTTCGCCGGTTCACATCATTTTTCTGGAATTGATCATGGGCCCCACCTGTTCCATCATCTACGAAAACGAACCGATGGAAAAAAACCTGATGCTTCAAAAACCCCGGCCTTTTACGACTACTTTTTTTAGTTGGAAAGAACTGACTACCAGTATTCTGCAAGGGCTCGTGATTACCGCCGGAACCCTATCGGCCTACCAATACGCCGTCTGGCAGGGATACGACGAAGTGCTGACCCGCACCTTAGTCTTTACGGTATTGATTTCGGCAAACATCTTTCTGACTTTAGTTAACCGCTCTTTTTATTATTCCATTTTCACCACCCTGAAATACAAAAACAACCTGGTGTTGCTGATCATCGGCATCACAATCGCCATTACCGGTCTGCTGCTATTCGTCAGGCCGCTGGCTGCTTTTTTTGAATTTAAAGCGCTGGATCCGGCAAATTTAGGCATCGCCATTGCCATCGGCTTTGTGTCGGTTATCTGGTATGAGATTGTGAAGTGGTGGAAACGGGCGCGCCATAACGCCGCTATCGGAGCTTAATGACAGACAGCAACTAAACTTGTAAATAACCTTTCAAGCGCTCGCGCAAAATCCTCAGCGCCTTGCTCATCTGATTTTCCACCGTTTTAATGGAAATACCCATTTGTACGGCAATTTCCGGATAGGTCATTTCTTCGAAGCGGCTGAGTTGGAAAACAGCGCGGCATTTGGGCGGAAGCCCGTCAATGGCTTCGTGGATGCTGCTGTTCAGTTCGTTGTGTAAAAAAGTAGATTCGCCGTCAGCGCTGATTCCGCCGGGCGTTTGAGGGGTCAGCTCTTCCAGTTCAAATCGGTTGTTCCGGCGCAACCAGGCCAACGCTTCGTTGATGGCCATGCGGCGCAGGTAGGCCGGCACAGAAGTGGTGATTTCTATTTGTTCGCGTTTCTCCCAAAAGCGCACGAAAACTTCCTGAGCGAGGTCTTCCATGAGCTGGGCGTCGGAAATAAAGCGGCTGATGCTGCGGCAAACCAACACGTAGTGCTGCTGAAAGAGCACTTTCAACGCAGTTGTATCGCCGAGTTTGAAACGGCGTAACAAGTCGTCCGGAATGTGTTGGTTTTCCTGCATCTAATCCAAAAAACTAAATTATCAGGACAATATTAAGCAATTCGCATCGAACAGGGGGCGGCTCCTTCGACAGACGGTTGAAAACAGTAGAAGTATAAGCGTTTAAGGCCACCCGGGCTTATGGTACAAAATAAATCAAAGCCCCGTGATTTAGGAAATTACGCTGTAGAAGTAACGGCAATTTAACATATTTACGGGTTTTGATAAGAAAATGACAACGTTAAGTTTCGGGCAACAAAGGAGATTCAAGGGAGACATGTATCATCCCGAATTTTCAAAACAGTTGTTGGTGTAATAAACAATTAATTCGTTAATTAAAAGTTGGCAGTTTGTCAGTTAGCAGTTTTCAGTCAGGTTTACTGCAAACTGAAAACTGCCAACTGCCCACTAACACGGCTGAATGATCGCGAAAACATCCTGCTTTTCGCCTGTTTTCGGTAAAAATTCGGGATGACTCATATCCGGCACTAGTCTGGCACTCGCATGATGCACAATACCTGCAGCTCGTAGTATAAATGGGCGTACACTATTTTATACATCCATTTGAAACCTTTTAGCAGCCTTTGCTATTTTATTTCCGCAACTATTTACCACATAGGGACATAGCTTTTTTTCACAACTTGTCCCGTACTGCGGGATAGTGCATGTAGCACGGATGTTTCCTGATAAAGGTTTTAATAGCTGTATGAGATATCCCGTTGGACGGACAGGTGTCGAAAACGCCTATTGTGAACTATGGGTAAATAAATACTTACTTCCGAAATTAAAACATGGATACGATTCAACACTTAGTTAGGGAAAACATCCGGCGACTGACGCCCTATTCGTCGGCCCGAAGCGAGTACAAAGGTTCCGCCCGCATTTTCATTGACGCCAATGAGAATCCTTTCGATACCGGCCTGAACCGCTATCCCGACCCCCTGCAGTGGAAATTAAAAACAGCAATTGCTGCCTGGCGCGGGGTAGGGGTGGAGCGCATTTTTTTGGGCAATGGCAGCGATGAAGCCATTGACCTGTTGGTGCGCATCTTTTGTGAACCCGGACAGGATCACATCGTCATTGCACCGCCCACCTACGGCATGTACCAGGTTTCGGCAGATATTGCCAATGTGGCTGTCCAGAGCGTTCCTTTGCTGAAGCATTACCAGCCCGATGTGGACGCCATTCTGGCCCGGGCCAACGAACGCGCCAAGCTCTTGTTTTTGTGCAGTCCGAACAATCCGACAGCCAATAATTTTGACCCGGAATCCATGCGCCGCCTCATTTCCGGTTTTCCGGGCATCGTTGTTGTAGATGAAGCGTACATCGATTTTTCAGCACAGGAAAGCTGCGCTGGCTGGCTGGATGCCTATCCCAACTTAGTAGTGTTGCAAACCTTTTCGAAAGCCTGGGGACTGGCCGGAATCCGACTGGGTATGGCCTTCGCTTCGGAGGAAATCATTGCTTTTTTCAACAAAGTAAAACCGCCTTACAACGTCAACGAACTGACGCAGCGCGCTGCCCTCGAAGCCCTTGCCGATAAAAGCCGACAGGAAGCCTGGGTGCACAGCATTCTTGGACAGCGTACAGTGCTGGAGCATGCTTTGTCAGGACTGGACTACGTGGAGCGCATTTTCCCTTCCGATGCCAATTTTCTGCTGGTTCGGGTGCGCGACGCCAACGGGCTTTACCAGCACCTTGCCGCACAGGGCATCATCGTGCGAAACCGGTCTTCTGTGCCGGGTTGTGAAGGTTGCCTGCGCATTACGGTGGGAACGCCGCAGGAGAATGAAAAGCTGTTGGAAGCAATGCTGCATTTTCCTTAACTTAAATCGATCTTTGCCATAAAATCCTCCCGGAACCCCCGCCCAATGGGTAGCCTTTCGCCGTCAATATACACTTCGTTGCCCGCAATTTTTTCGATGCCCCGAAGGTTCACAATATACGATTTGTGGATCCTGCAAAAATTGTCAGAAGGCAGCAAATCGAGCCAAAACCGCAGCGTATAAGACAGAAAATGGTTTTTGCCGGTAGTATAAATCCGCGTAAAATCGTCTTCTGAACGGATGTAGCGGATGCTGTCGAATTCAATTTTGATGATCGCATGGTCTGATTTTACAAACGCATAGCCGGGATCGGCAGTCGGTTTTTCCGCCACAACAGGTTCCGGAACAGCCGGATCGGGTTGATAAATGACTTTTGAAACCGCTTTCAAAAAGCGCTCAAAAGAAATGGGCTTCAGCAGGTAGTCCAGGATATCGTATTCGTATCCTTCCAAAGCGTATTCCGAAAAGGCGGTCGTGAGGATGACCTTGGGTTTGTATGGCAGGATTTTCAAAAATTCCATACCAGAAAGTTTGGGCAGGTGAATGTCCAGAAAAATCAAATCAACAGCATGGTTGCGCAGAAATTCAAGGGCTGCCAGCGGATCGGCAAAAGAGCCCAGCAAGTTCAGTTCGCCAATATCGCCGATGTACCGTTGCAGGATACGCTGCGCAGGAAGCTGGTCTTCGATGATGATGCAATGACAGCGGCGGTTGTTGGAAGTTGCCATGTTCAGAATACTTGGTTAGTGTCTGTCTTTATAGTCCGATTACGGCGTTACGCTCGGCTCCAAAAACAGTCATCCCGCTCTGCGGGGCTTCTATTTTTGGGGCCTTCGCATGCCTTGTACTCGAACTCCCTGCCTTGCCGGCAGGCAGGTAAAGAACAGACACGGACTAAATGGACAAGCACTAGGTAGACGCCAAATCCAGGTCCAGATCAACGTAATAAACGCCTGCATTGGCCTGCGTTTTCAACGCGTGTTTGCCCGGATAAAGCAAAGTTAAGCGCTTTTGCACGTTTTCCAGACCAATGCCTTTGTCGATGTGCTTTTCTGCCTGGTTCACCGTTTCTGAAAAGGTATTGCTGCATTGAAAGTGCAGGCGATCGCCCTCGATTTTTGCTGAGATGCGGATAAAAATGTCTTCAGATTGGCTGGAAAGACTGTGTTTAAAGCAATTTTCCACAAAAGCAATGAGGATGAGCGGGGCAATGACTTTGGATTGGGTTGGACCGTCAACCGAAAAAATGACCTCGCCGCGGCTCTCCATCTGCAATTCCTGCAATCGAATGAAATCCTCCAGATAGCGCAGGTCTTTTTCCAGCGGCACAAAGTTTTCGCGGCTTTCGTACAGGATATACCGCATGATGGCCGACAGTTGCAGGACAATTTCGGGCGCTTTGGGCGAATGCTCCTGCACGTAAGAGTAAAGGTTGTTGAGGTTGTTGAAAAGGAAATGCGGGTTGAGCTGCGATTTGAGGAACTGAAGTTCGCTCTCTAATTTTTCTTTTTCAAATTGTTCCAGCTGTGATTGGCTTTTCAGGTTGTCCCAGGCCAGCTTGAAACCCACAAAAAAGAGGATGATCGGCCCTACTTCCGCCAGACAGAAAAGGATACCGGGAAAGCGGCTCGCCATGCGGCTTTTAGGAAAAAACAGCTGTTCCAAAACCAGTTCTTCCAGGGCGATGACCACCGCGATGACCAGCAGACTCAGCAGGACGAAAAGGATATAGCGCTTCCGGTACAGGAAGTGCGGCATGAGCCAGTAGTTGATGAAAGTGATGGCTAAGAAGTAGGTTAGGGCAAAAACAAATTCGTGGAAAGGAATGTAAAAATGATCCTTCCCGAAAGCAATGACCATGAAATAGAGCACCCAGAGGTAGAGCGTGAATGCAGCCTCTGTGGACAACCATTTCTGAAATTTACTGTTGATCTGCGACATGGCAACAAAATTCGCATAATTGCAGAACACTGCAAGCACTTGAATGGCGGAGACCGGTAATCAACCGACAAGGAGGGGTGAACGACAGAATAGGTGTTGTATTTACACTTACCCCTTGAAATGTGTCGCTCACCGATCTTTCTTGTCTATACATCAAAGATGCCCCACCTTTGTCCCGTAGAACTCACAACAGTCTTTCTACTATCTACTTTATACTTTGTACTTCATTATACTACCAATTCAACAAACATGCAGAAATTCCCGATTGCGTTATTTACCATCCTCTTCCTTGCGTTTTCTTTCACGCTTGCTGCCCAAAATCAGGTGCGTCTGAACGGGAAAGTGGTGGACGCAGCTACAGAAGCACCATTGAGTTATGCAACCATCAGCCTTTTTAGCTTGAAAGACAGCGCCTTAGTTGCCGGAAACATCACCGACGATGGAGGTCTTTTTTCCATAGAAGCTGAGCCAGGCGTTTATTTTGCCAAAATTGAATTCCTGTCTTATCAAACCAAAACCATCGCCAGCCTGGCTATATCCGGTAATAAGAGCACCGGCGACATGGGGATTATTGCCCTGCAACCACAGGCCACAACACTAAATGAAGTGGTGGTGCAGGCTGAAAAGAGCCAGATGCAGATGTCGCTCGACAAAAAGGTATTCAACGTGGGCAAAGACCTGGGCAATGCCGGGGGCAACGCGGCCGATGTGCTGGACAATGTTCCTTCCGTACAGGTAGATGTAGAAGGCAATGTCAGTCTGCGCGGCAGCGAAAATGTACGCATACTGATCGACGGCAAACCTTCCGGACTGATTGGCCTGAACGGCTCCAATGGCCTGCGCCAGTTGCCTGCTAACCTGATTGATAAGGTGGAAGTAATCACCAATCCTTCATCCCGGTATGAAGCAGAAGGCATGTCGGGCATCATCAACATCGTCCTCAAAAAAGACGTGCGCAAAGGTGTAAACGGCTCCTTTGACCTCACGACAGGTTATCCCGATAACCACGGCGCTGCCATCAACCTGAATTACCGCACCGAAAAACTCAATCTTTTCGGCAACTATGGCCTCACGTATCGGGATAGCCCGGGCAAAGGTTCACTCTATCAGGAAGTATACGACAACGATACCACCTTCATTACCGTGCAAAACAGCAACCGCTCAAGGGGTGGCTGGTCGAATAATGTACGGGCAGGCGCTGATTACTTCCTGAATGACAAGAATACGCTTACCGGCTCATTTACCTACCGTGGCGGCTTGCAGACCAATGTTTCCAAACTGGAATACCGCGATTACCTGTCGGTATTGGAAAACCCGACTGCCATTTCGCTGCGAACAGATGATGAAACCGAAGATGAACTCAATTTTGAATACGCGCTGACTTATAAAAAGACGTTTGAAAAGCAGGGCCATGAATTGAGCGCCGACCTGCGTTTTCAGGACAACAATGAAACGGAAAATTCTGACCTGAACGAGCAATTCTTTACGCCAGAGATGACCGCCAATGGAACGCCCGACCTGCTGCAGCGCTCCTACAACAAAGAGCGTGAAAAACTGCTGGCTGCCCAGTTGGACTACGTGCAGCCATTCGGAAAAGACGGAAAGCTCGAAGCAGGCTTGCGCAGCACATTTCGCAACATCGGCAACGACTTCCTCGTGGAATCGTTTGAAGATGGTTTGTGGACGGTTTTTCCGGGCTTGAGCAACAACTTTCGCTACAATGAAGACATCCATGCCGCGTATCTGATCTACGGCAATAAGAAAGGCAAGTTTTCTTATCAGGCTGGCTTGCGTGCCGAATTGAGCGATATTCTCACTGAACTGATCCAAACCGGCGAAACCAACAAACAGAACTACCTGAATCTATTTCCAAGCATGCACCTGAGCTATGATTTGCCTGCCCAAAATGCCATGCAAATCAGTTACAGCAAGCGTTTGCGTCGCCCGGGTTTCCGCGAACTGAACCCTTTTACCTCCTTCAGCGACAACCGGAATTTTTATATGGGCAATCCCAATCTCCGACCGGAATTTACGGATGTACTGGAATTGGGGCATATTAAATACTGGGAAAAAGGCTCCCTGAGTTCATCGCTCTACTATCGCCATACAGAAGGCAAAATTGACCGCATTCGTACCTTGAACGATGATGGCGTGACGTTCTTCACCCGGCCAGAAAACCTGTTGTCGGAAGATGCCTATGGGCTTGAATTTGTCGCCTCTTATTCGCCCGTAAAATGGTGGAACATCAATGGCAGTTTCAACTTTTTCCGCGCCATAACGGACGGGGGTAACCTGGGCGATACCTTCAAAAGCGATACCTACAGCTGGTTTACGCGGGGAACTTCGCGCTTTACCGTTCTGAAAAATACAGACCTGCAGGTACGGTTCGATTACCGGGCGCCGCAATTAACGGCGCAGGGCCGCCGGAAAGCGATGTACAGCATCGACCTTGGCGCCAGCCGCGATGTCCTGAAACAAAAAGGTACGGTGACCCTCAGTGTACGCGATTTACTGAACTCCCGCCGCTGGCGTTCCACCGCTTTCGGCGAAGATTTTTTCTCCGATACCGACTTCCAATGGCGCGCGCGCCAGATTACCCTCACGCTGAACTATCGCCTGAATCAGACCAAACAGAGGGGCAATGACAGAAAACGTGACGAAGATGGTGGCGGCGACAATATGATGTATTAAGCAGCGAAGAAAATGTTGGACGGCGGACAACTGCTGGTTAAATCCGCCGCTTTCCCAAACCAAAACGCATGGGTTTTCGTATATCAGAGGGAAAGATATTTATCGAAGCTTGTTCGGAAATTCAGTCTGGATTTCCGAACAGGCACAAACGCCGGAAATTCCATGCAATTATCACAAACGCTCTCTTTAATGTTCATTACCTGGGGTACTCTGTTTGGTTCAATACAAGCTCAGGATACCCTCACGATCAACCTTCCCGATGTCAACATCCTCGCCGATAAAGTAACCCGCGGCGATGCCGACACTTATGGCCTTGGCGACTGGTCCTGCAAATTTGAAGTGGAACTGCTGGATGACGCAAAAATCAAGCTGAAAGGCGTCATCTCTTTTGCTGAAAAAGCCAACGATTATACGACCATTGTTGGAAAATACGAGCAGGTTATTGCCGTAAAAGCCCTGGAGCCTTACGCTTATTTCCGGCTTCGAATGGAAACCGCTGAAGGACGTGTCAGCGGGCCTAATATCGGTGCGCGGGGCTACCGCTGGTTCAGTGGCGAAGGGCTGATTCAAAAAGCGCGCATCCAAACCGATACCTTTGGAGACGACACCGGACGCATTGGCGGCACGATCCGATTCCATCCGCTGATCATCGTGGCGCAACGGGAGTATGCAGCCCTCGAAGTTCGGTAATGAAATCTTACAACAAGTTCTTACCTTTGCGCCTCATAATCATCGTTTAAGCCATGGCTACTCCGCTTACGGTTGCATTTTATACGCTGGGGTGCAAACTCAACTATTCCGAAACTTCGTCCATCGGGCGCTTGTTCGAAGATGCCGGCTATTCGGAAGTAGGTTTCGACCACGGGGCGGATATTTACGTGGTCAATACCTGTTCGGTAACGGACTTTGCGGACCGAAAATGCCGGAAAGTTGTGCGACAGGCCCTGCGTCACAACCCACAGGCTTTTGTGGTGGTAACGGGTTGTTACGCGCAGCTCAAACCCGAAGAAATTTCGGAGATGCCGGGCGTGGATCTGGTTTTGGGCGCCAATGAAAAATTCCGGATGCTCGACTACATTGACGACCTGAGCAAATCACCCGGCAAAGGCCTGGTGCGCGCCGGTGAGATTCGGGAGGTAAAAGATTTTGTCAATGCTTTTTCGTTTGGCGACCGTACCCGTTCTTTCCTGAAGGTACAGGATGGCTGTGATTACAAATGCACCTTTTGTACTATTCCGCAGGCGCGCGGCCGCAGTCGCAGCGACACGGTTGAACAGGTTGTTGCCAATGCGCGTCAGATTGCGGAAATGGGCGTAAAAGAAATTGTGCTGACCGGGGTCAATATTGGTGATTTTGGCAATGGCACCGAAGTCATTGAAGGAACAAAACCCCGCAAAGACGCTTTGTTCATCGACCTTATCCAGGCTTTGGATGAAGTTGAAGGCATTGAACGTTTTCGCATCTCTTCCATCGAACCCAATCTCTGCACCGACGAAATCATTCGTTTTGTCGCGCAATCCCGGCGTTTTGCGCCACATTTTCACATGCCGCTGCAATCGGGCAACAACAAACAACTGCGGGAAATGCGCCGCCGCTACCAGCGTGAATTATATGCCGAACGGGTAGCGACCATTAAATCCCTGATGCCGCATTGCTGCATCGGCGTGGATGTGATCGTGGGTTTTCCTGGCGAAACGCCCGAAGATTTTGAAGAGACCTGCCGTTTCATCAGCGATCTGGACATTTCTTACCTGCACGTTTTTACCTATTCTGAGCGCCCCAATACGCCGGCTGCTGAAATGGGCGCTGTGGTGCCGATGGAAGAACGCCGCCGCCGCAACGAAGTGCTGACCCTGCTCAGCGAAAAAAAACGCCGCCATTTCTACGAACAGCACCTGGGCCAAACACGCCCTGTTTTATTCGAACATCATACCGAAAAAGGCCTTATTTCAGGTTTTACCGACAATTACATCAAAATTGAAGGGCCGTTTGATCCACTGTTGTTGAACGAAATTGAACAGGTGGATCTTTTGAAGGTGAATGACCGGGGTCAGGTGGAAATCCTTGTCCTTAATCCGCAAAATTGACATGCCACACGAAAGCAGTCCCGAACTTGCGCTTCTCTACCTCTTTATTGTAGCTGCACTAGGCTCCTGGATCGGCAACATTAAAGTCAGGGGCAGTAGCCTCAGTGTGGCAGCCGTGTTGTTTGTCGGACTTGCTGCAGGCGCTATCAGACCCGATATCCAGATTCCAAAAATCATCACCTTGTTGGGGCTGGCTATGTTTGTGTATAGCATAGGATTGAGCAGCGGACCTTCTTTTTTTGGGTCATTGAAAACTCGTGGGGCTCAGAATGCTGGATTTGCCCTGACAACCCTGACGGTGCTTTCCCTGCTTGCTGCAGGTTTCCATTATCTTTTTCATTTTGATGCTGCTGCTTCAGCGGGTTTGCTATCCGGAGTCACCACCAATACTCCTGCGCTGGCCGGTCTCCTCGACGCCATCCAGAAGCAAGGCGGTCCGGGCATGGATCAAACTTCGCAAAATGCCGTAGTCGGATATTCCATTTCCTACCCTATGGGCGTGTTGGGTACCATGATTGCGATTGTGTTGGCAAGGCGCTGGCTACGTGCCGATTTGAAAGCTGAAACCCAGGCTTTGCGCAACGAATATCCAATCGAGCAAAACCTCGTGAATCTCACCGTCGAAATCACAAACCCTGAAATCACGGGCATTCCTTTGCGCGAACTGCGCCAAAAATATGGGTGGAATGTCCTCTTCGCACGCCATCAGCATGGAGCAGAATTGGGCATCTGTCATTTGGAAACCCGCTTTGAATCAGGCGATCTGGTGAGCATGCTGGGGGATGAACAAGACGTTCAGAAAGTAATGGAAATTGTCGGAAAATACAGTGATCATCAGCTGGCCGACGATCGTACGGTATTCGATGTGCGCCGCATGTTTGTATCCAGACCGGGCATCACCGGGCAACCTCTGGTGGCGTTGAACCTGGAAGAAAAATACGAAGCGCTGGTCACCCGTGTGCGCCGTGGTGATGTAGACATGCTTGCTGCCCGTAATACAGTTTTAGAACTGGGTGACCGGGTACGCATTCTGGCTCGCCGTAAGGACATGCCTAAACTCCAGAAATTCTTTGGCGATTCATACGATTCACTAAGCCAGATAGACTTGCTTTCCTTTGGCCTCGGGATGGGCCTGGGTATCATGCTGGGTTCCATCAGGTTTGATTTACCCATCGGCATTACATTTAGTCTGGGATTTGCCGGCGGCCCCCTCGTAGCCGGCCTCACCCTGTCGGCATTGCGTCGAAGCGGACCAATTGTTTGGATCCTGCCTTATTCTGCCAACCTGACTTTGCGCCAAATCGGTCTCATGCTGATGCTGGCTGCTATTGGCATCAATTCCGGGAGTACTTTTGTCAGCACCATGAGCAGCAGCGCCGGGCCTTTGCTCTTTTTATCCGGTGCAATTGTTGCTGTACTCGGCTCTCTGATTGTTTTGTGGATCGGGCATCGGCTGTTCCGCATTCCCTATGTTTTGCTCATGGGGATGATCTCGCACCACCCTGCTAACCTGGGCTTTGCCAATGATAAGGCAGGGAATAAGCTGCCTACTTTCGGGTATGCGCTCACCTATCCCTTACTTTTGATTGGCAAGATATTGTTTGTACAGTTGTTGTGGCAGATTTTGAAGTACTGGTAGCCGTTGTTTGTTCTAAAATTTGATTAACTTTACCCTGCTTTCTCCCCCTGCTACTAGTAGTTTTGCCACAAATTATGGATTCTCTAACAAAGCAACATACGTTAGCGAAGACCCTGCAATTGGGTCAGGAGCGCTGGCAACTGGCATTGGAAGCTTCTCAGGAAGGTGTCTGCGATTGGGATGTTGAAAATGGTGTGGTTTATTACTCGCCACGATGGGAGGCCATGTTTGGCTATAAAACCGGTGAAGCGCCTCAAATTCCGGAGACGTTTGTATCTCATATACACCCGGATGACGTAGAAGAAGCCGTTGCTGAAATGTATCGGGGCTTCAAAAGAGAATTCGCCTATTATACGAAGGAATTTCGAATGTCCCGCCTGGATGGAACCTTGTTGTGGACCCTCCATCGCGCGACTTATATTTTCAATAACACAGGCAGGGTCGTAAGGGTGGTCGGCACGACGCTGGACATTTCTGACCGAAAAAAAGCAAAAGAAGCGGAAGCGCTTTGGCATGCGGAGGTTCTGAAACATCAGCAAATCCTTTTGCAGTTGAGTAGTCTGCCTCTGGGAATGCGCTTTGATGAAAAGCTGAAAACAATCATCCGGCAAACGGCCATCACTTTGTCCTGCGAACGGGTGAGCGTCTGGAAATTAGACGACGGCGGCGCTTCCCTAACGGCGGATTATATCTACAAGCTGAGCACGGATGAATATTTGCCTGGTTTATCGCTTTATCAGAAAGACTTTCCGCTGTACTTCTCCCGGCTTGCGCAAAATGCCCACATTACCGCAAACGATGCCCACACAGATCCGGCTACGGTTGAATTTTCAGCAGGCTATCTGGCGCCTATTGGCATTTCGTCTATGCTCGATATTCCTATTCTGGAAGGGGAAAAGGTCGTCGGGGTTATTTGTCATGAACACGTTGGTGCTAAAAGAAGCTGGACGGAGAATGAACAGGGATTTGCCAGATCGGTCTCGAATATTGTGTCCCTTGCATTCGAAACGGAGCGACGCAGAGAAGCGGAAGAAAAACTGATCAAAAGCCAGATCAATTTTGAAGAGGCGCAGGAAATTGCACATCTCGGCAGTTGGGAATTCGATTTTGCATCCAATGATTTGCGCTGGTCAAAAGAAATGTTCCGTTTGTTCGAATTGGAGGGCCACCCTTCAGAATCGTTGTACGAGGCCTTCCGAAGTAAAATTTACCCTGAAGATCTGGCCAATCTCGATAAATGCATTCAGCGATCTCTGGAAACCGGGGAAAGTTACCTCATCGAGGAACGCGTTGCCTGCAGGGATGGCTCGACCCGATATCTTGCCTGCATCGGGGAACCCATCAGAGATTTGGATGGCCACATAACCGGGTTGCGGGGCACCAGTCAGGATGTCACGCCCCACAAGCAGGCAGCCCTTGCCAAATCCGAGTTTCTTTCCATCATGAGCCACGAGATCAGGACGCCCATCAATGGTGTTATTGGCATTGCTAACCTGCTGATGGAGGAAAATCTGACGGATATGCAAAGGGAATATGTGCACACCCTTAATTTCTCCGCCCAACACTTGCTGAATATCGTTTCCGACATTCTCGATTTTTCAAAAATAGAATCCGGCAACCTGCATTTCGAAAAAGAACACTTCGACCTGGAAGAAGTATGCCACCATGTCTATAAACTCTATAAAAACATGGCAGCAGAAAAAAACATCGAATACCACTTTTCCCCCTCGAAACTAAAAGATTATGTGTTTATAGGAGATGTGGTCAGACTCAATCAAATTCTCACCAATTTGCTGTCTAACGCCATAAAATTTACGGAAAAAGGGCGTGTGGATTTTGAATACAGGGTAAAATCGGAAACCGGGGATCGGATCTGTATGATTTTTGTGGTAAAGGATACCGGCATTGGCGTCGATGCACTTCAGCAGGAGAAGATATTTGAATATTTTCAGCAGGGAAATGAACCGGTGTCCAGAAAACACGGTGGCACGGGCCTGGGCCTGGCAATCAGCAAAAAATTGGTGGAGTTGCAGGGCGGCAAAATTTTTGTGGAAAGCAAGTCCGGCGAAGGGGCTACGTTCACCGTGGAGCTGGAGTTTGGAAAAAGTGTCCGTTCTGCTGCTGCGAATCCCGAAATTCCGGCATCGGACCTTCCTACGGAGGAGATGCTGCCCGGAATGAAAATTCTGTTGGCCGAAGATCACGACGTTAATGCCCTGGTCGTCATTCGTTTATTGAATAAATGGCAAATCAAAACCTCGTGGGCGAAAGATGGCCAGGAAGCTTTGAAACACCTCGAAAAAGAAGACTTCGACCTGGTGTTGATGGACATCTGGATGCCCAACATGAGCGGCTTGGATGCCTTAAAAGCAATCCGCCGTTCCGACAGGGAACACCTGCGCCATATGCCGGTGATTGCTTTTACAGCGGATGCCTCACGCGATTCACTGCGCGAATTCATCGAAAGCGGGTTCAATGAGTGCATTACCAAGCCCTTTAACCCCGGGCATCTTTTCGAGCTGTTGAAAAAATATGCCACTGTATCGCGGAGCTACGCGGGTTAAGAAGTGAAACTCCGTGGAACGCTGTGTTAAATGATGTCGCGGAGTCTGGTAAAAACGCCGTATCACCTTACTTTTCGCATCAAAGCCCTCTTAGACTCTATGAGACGAAGCTTACCGTTTCAGCAACTTAAAACCGATTTCCCGTCCCTGCCCCTGAGACATCGCCAGGTTGATCCAGAAGTAAGCAAATTGTTCCATCAGTTCAAATTTGTCATTACCGCCGATGTCGTAACAGGCGCCAAAACCTGCATCAAGAGCCAGTTGAATGGCCGCTTCTTTGCCTCGAACGCTGTTTCCCGCCACAAAAGCATCAATGGCCAGGTCGCCGTATTTAGGATTCAGCATGTTGTTAAAGCCGGTGGTGTTGAAACATTTCACCACATCGGTCGATTCGGTATTGGCCAAAATGGCGTCTGCTGTATTGGTAAAGCCTTGCGGTCCGCGGCCCATCACGATGTTCATGGCGTCGATGATGATTTTGCCGGTCGTATCGCCCAGCGATTGGGCAACCCTGGCAGCACTTGTTGCAGGGGTAGCCACGAGGATGACTTCAGATTGATTGACGGCTTCCTGAACCTGATGTACCGACGTGTTGGGATTGTTCAGCAAGGCCATGCCTTTGAATTTTTGGAGGTCCTGAACCCCCAGAAACAGGTTGTGACCTGCTTTTGACCATTGAGTAGCCAGTGCGCCGCCGACATTGCCGGTGCCTATAATTGCGATATTCATGTTGTTATTTTCGGCAAAACTAAAACAAATACCCGGTTGCCCGCCCTAATTTTTCAAGACGCATGCTGATAACGGACAATTCTTCGCTTTTTGGTTGAATATCTGAGTCCAAAAGCTAAAAAGATATCCAGCACTTCAAAAATAAAATGTTGTATCTTTATCCTTCAAACTAACATTGTGTCGGATTATGCTAAACATAGAAGTGCAGGTTGAACCATCTCTCCTGGTTTCGATGAATAGATCGCCAAAGGAGTTTGGGGAGGATATTTTACTTTGGGCTGCCATCAGTTTTTATGAGCATGGTAAGCTGAGCCTTGCAAGTGCCGCAAAAATGGCAGGGTATCACCGTTATGATTTCGAAAAAGTACTTTCTTCCTTAAATATTTCTATTTCAAGTTTGAGTATGGAGGATGTGGAACAGGATATTGAGTTATTGAAGCGCCTGTAAATGATCCTGATAGCTGACACAAGTCCAATAATTTCATTGTTGCTGCTTCAGCATCTTGAGTTGCTCGATCAAATATTTGATGAATACTATCTCCCCCGCGCAGTATGGGATGAATTACAATGATCGAAGCTTTACGCCCTATATTTCTCCTTTTGCTTGAGCATAAGCGGTATTATTCCCTTAAAATTCTCAATGAGTTGTTAAAAAGTGCTGGCGAGCAAACGCTCTAAAAAAGAGCACTCATATTGCTTTGCTAATTCAAACCCTGTACATGAGAAACCTGTTGCTCTGCTGTTTCTGCATCACCCTGGCGGCGATTGTTCGCGTAGAGGCGCAATCAGACAGCCTGCCGCCCCGGCTCAACCGACTGCTGACTTCGGATCTTTTTACGACGGCAGATACCGGGATGCTCGGAAAAGTACTGTCAGGCACCCGTAACCTTCAGGATCCGGACGACCTGCCCATCGGGATGTACATTGTGACCAAAGAAGAGATTCGCCGCAACAATTGCATTACCCTCGCTGATGTACTCAAAAACCTGCCCGGATTCCGGGTGTCGCAACCCGGATCAGCTGACCTCGGTGAAACTTTCCTCATGCGGGGCGTTCTGGGAAATGCCTATACCCGAATCCTCATCAACGACATTCCCCTGCGCACCGGCAACCTGAAGGGCTTACCCCTTGGCGCCCAATTGCCCATACGACAGGCGGAACGCATCGAAATTACATACGGCCCCGCTGCTGACGTCTACGACCAGGCTGCCGCTGCGGGCGTCATCAACATCATCCTGCAACAAACTGAACGTCCCGCTTACGCCGATGCCGATCTCTTTGTCGGCGTTTCGGGTTATACCGACATCAATGTCGCTTTTGGCGGGAAAATGGGCACCAGTAAGCGCGGATTGCGGTACCGGCTATATGGCAGTCACACCCGAACCCCCAATCTGCGCGTTGAGGGAGCCATTCCTCTGGATCCGGCAAACTACCCGATAGACACCCTCCTGCTGGTTCAGAATCCCAATTACCGGCCTTTCATTCCCTTTAATTATTTGCCTTACATCGGCACCCTGCCCCGGGAAAGCCGTCAACTTGGAGTGGATATTCAGTGGCGGGGCTGGCAATTTTCCGGCAGCACCCATTACCGCCGCGACCACAGCGCGCTGGGCCGGCAACCCGGCGCTGTATCTTATGCAGATAACGGGACCTTTACCGGGGAAATCTTCAGTCAGGTTGTCATCAGCTATGCCAAAACCTTTCGCAATGGATTTAGCCTGCGCGTCATGTTCAATACCCTCAACTACGAAGCGGATCTTCAGGGATCGACGACTTTTCTCGAATCTGCGCTTTATCAAAATCTCCGGAGTGTGGTACAGGTATACGCCAACGGCGACCCTGTTTTGACAGATTCGCTAAACAATTATGTATTCAACCGCTACTTCTCAGGCCGTCGTTACAATACGGCAAACGCCTTCACTGTTCGCCTCGAGCCGGTTTTATTCTACCAGCCTTTTTCCTGGTTGCAATTCACCGCAGGCTGGGCTGGGCAGTTACAGGAAGGCGATAATGAGTATTTTCTGGCCCGGCCTTATGATGCGCAGCAAGCCTTTATAGAAGAATCGAAGTTTTTCCGCTTTTACAGCGAAGGTGAAAACAGCTTTTTTGCACAGGGGTTTGCCCATTGGCCCAAACTGAGTTTGATGGCAGGCTTGCGACGGTACAACCCGGAATTTAGCGAAAGCGTAAACCTGCCGCGTTTAGCTATCCAATACAAGCCTTTCGGTACTTTGCGTGTAAGAGCCGCTTATGGTGCAGCGGTGCTGCCGCCTTATGCCAGTTACCATGCCGACCGTTACAAAATCGAAAACTTTGGCGCTACGTCCAATCCTTTTATACGGCTCTATGCTATTCAACAAGCCCTCGAGCCGGAGCGCTTCAACAATTGGGAAGCAGCGCTGTCGTGGCGGCAAAAGTCCTGGGAAATAGAAATCAACTGGCACCGGCAACTTGCTGAAAACCTGATTGCCCCGTTGCCGCTTCAGAACAATGACCCTTTTGCCACAGTTTTTGTCGTGCAGGATTATGCCAATCAGGCCGGGGAGCTGCACTGGCAAGCCTGGGGGCTGAATTTCACCCAACGGGGATTAGGGCGGAGCAAGGCCAGCTTTTTTAGTCTGCAAATTCAGCGGGGAAAAGGCCGCGAAGTGCTGGCAGACGGACAGGAACTGCCCTTTGTGCGGGAAATGCCCCGATGGCTGATCCAGGGCAATGCTTTTGTACAAATCACACGAGGGATTCACGTACAGATCAACCAGCAATACCTGTCCGGGATGTACCACCGTTCGGTTACCGCCCCGGATGCGGCGCAGGCCAAAAGCAGTTTTAACTACCAGTGGCCCTTTTACAACCTCGATCTGGTGGGGCATTTTCGGATTACAGAGCAGGTGCAATTTGTTTTTACGATGAAAAATGCGGGCAATACCAGATACGCCGGACTGAGTGGCGGCGGCCCCGACGACCTGTTGTACAACCCCCAGCGCGGGCGCACAACTTTTATCGGATTATCTTACCGGATGAAATAACGCACTATGGCACGCTGGTTTTTCTTTGCTGTTTGTTTATTCCTGCTGGGGCCTTCCCGCACTGCCGCCCAATCCTGTGTTTCAGAGGCTTTGTCGCTGACCGATTCCGTGCGAATTACCGATGCCCTGGAAGATTGTCTGCGCAGCGCCCGGCAAAACAACGACGCAGCGTCCATTATCGCCAGCGCCAGTGCCCTTGCGGTGCAGTTTCGGGGGAACCGACTGAAGCAGGTAAGCTACTGGCTGGAAGCGGAGCGCTACCTGAGCAAAAATGACGCTGCTGTGGGCACCCATCGTCAAATCCTCCGGCAGATTGGCGACGCTTACCGCGATGAAGGCATTGCCGGAAAAGCGCTGAGCTACTATCAGGAAGCCTGGAACCGCCTGCCTGATGAACGCTGGACCAGCGAGCGGGAAGCCCTGCTAAGCGGTATGGCAACCCTGTACAGGCAACTTGACCGCCCCAACGACGCCCGCATGGCATACGACGCCCTGCTGGCACATTATTCCGGCAGCGGCCCGGCAAAAAAAACGGTGGAAGCGCTGACGCAATTGGCCGCTTTATGCGAACAGACCGGACAATATGCCGAAGCGCGGCAATACTACCAACGGCTCGAAACCATGGCCCGCGACAATGCACAATTGCCGGAACTGGCCGCCGCCCTGAACAACATCGGCTATACCTATCATCGCGAAAACAAAACGGACGATGCCTACCGCTATTTTCAGCTGACGCTGGAACTGAGCAAATACCTGCCCCTGAAAGAGCAGCTCAACCTATATCACAACCTAGCCATCGCAGCGTTCAACCGCAAGGACGCTACCCTGGCACTGAAATACATCGAAGAGGCACGGGAAAACCTTCGGCCGTCGACCCTCGAACGGGCAAAACTTGACCATTTAGCGGCTTCCATATGCCTGCGTCAGGGCGATTTGGTGCGTGCGCTGCGCTACTTCGAATCGGCCCGTGAAAAAGCGCAGCAGGACCGCGCCCTGCTCAGCCAGGTTTACCGTACCGGCGCCGACATTTACCAGGCGCGTTACGAACTGGTGCAGGCCATCGACTATTACCAGCAGCACATCCGCATCGAAGAGGCGCTGGCAGCAGAAGCGGAATTGCGCCGCCGCCAACTGGACCAGCAAGTATCGCAAATGGAACGCGCGGAAAAAGACATCCAGCTCCTGCTCGCCGACCAGGAAGTGCAGTCGCTGGCCATCCGACAACTGCAGGCCGACAACGAACGCATCCGCATCAACGCCGATAAAGTGGTGCTGGAATCTGCCAACCGGGAAAGCGAGCTGCGTCTGCTGCGCCAGCAACAGGAAATCAATGCCATCAGACTTAAAAATGAGCAATTGGCGGCCCTCCGCACCCGCTCGGAACTGAAATTAGCCGCCGAACAACTGCGCAGTGCCTTAGCCGACCGCAACCTGGCCGAAGTGACCCAGCAGGAAGCCCTCAAACGACTGGAACTGGAAGAAAAAGAGCGCGATGCCGCCCGGCAGATCGACCTCCTGAACAAAGACAAAGCCATCAGTGAGCTGGAACTGGAACGGCAGCGCAATTTTCAGCGCTATGCCTACCTGCTGGGCGCTGCGCTGGCGCTGATTGTGCTGCTCATCGCCATCGGCTGGCAGGTGTCGCGGCGCAGCAACCGCCTGCTGGCCCGAAAAAATCAGGAAGTGGAATCGGAGCGCCACAAATCGGAAGTGCTGCTCCTCAACATCCTGCCCGGCGAAACCGCCCGGGAGCTGAAAGAAACCGGCCAGACGACCCCGCGCCGCTATGCTGAAGCTACCGTGCTGTTCACCGACTTCAGTGATTTTACGAGTCTGGCCAGCCAGATGTCGCCGGAAGAGCTGCTGGCCGAACTGAACGAGTGCTTCATCCGCTTCGATGAGATCGCAGAAAGCCACGGCCTGGAAAAAATCAAAGTCATCGGCGATTCCTACATGTGCGTGGGGGGAGTGCCCTCCCCGCTGCCAAACCACGCCGTTGCTGCCGTCGCCGCCGCCCTCGACATGCAGGCATTCATCGAAAACCGTCTCCGCGAACGCCACGCTGCCGGGCGCCCTTACTGGCAAATGCGCGTGGGCATACATAGCGGCCCTTTGGTCGCCGGGGTGGTCGGCAAACACAAATTCTCCTTCGACATCTGGGGCGACACGGTCAACATGGCCAGCCGTCTGGAAGGCGCCGGAGAAGCCGGAAAGATCAATTTGTCGGAAGAGACGTACGCGCTGGTGAAGGAGGTTTATAACTGCCAATATCGCGGGGAATTGGCGGTGAAGGGAAAGGGGAGGGTTGGGATGTATTTTGTGGGGTGAAATGGAGCAGACCTGCGATACATTCAGGAAACACTGGGCCATAAAAGCAGTAAGCCAACTGAAATCTATACGCACGTAAGCACAAACAGCATTCAAAAAATCGCCCCGCCTTTTGATTCTTTATGAAAAAAGAGCATCTTTATAGGCTCGGTAGCTAACCGATACTAAGTAGCGGTTATAAACGAGTTATGCGGCATTTTAAAACGACACCACCAGAAAAATGATAAGAATAATAGTTGACAAATTAGGTAGCGGACACGGTGACATTTTTTTGAAAATTGACAACTTGCCGGCATATTCGAAAACTGGAGACAGTTACTATTTGTTTGACTTTTTAGAAATAAGTGACGAAGAGTTAAAAGACAATGGAATTGAAGATATCTATGTTTTAAACTATGCGACAACGAAACTTGTTGACTATTGGAATTACAGAATTGGGGAAGCAAAAAAAAGAACCGAAATTTTCCTGCCATTTGACTTTCAAGACGAGTATGTTGGAGGACTTTTACTAACGGAAACAAGTCTTGGCTTTAAGACTAAAATTGTTTATTCTGACAAAGTTCATAGTTATGAAGTAAATAAGTCTGTTTTTGACAAAGTAATTGACGAAAGAAAAATAGAATTCATAGATGAAGAAAAAGCAGAATGGTTAGTCAGTCACGACCAAATATATAAAGGACTTGAATGGAGCAAAGCAGAATTGAAAAAATAAAAAACGACCGCATAACAGTGGTTTTACGTTATGGAGACTAACGTGCTTCGCATGAACATTAGTGCTAAAAATCTCCCACTACGCCAAGCCGCAAAGCGTTGGCAGCAATGGTAAATAAAATGACTAAATCACGCATCCAAATTTTCCAAGACTTCAATTCCTTTCACCGCATGGCAAATGGGTCGTTGCAGTCAAGGCATGACGATGTGCAGGTGTTTGAGTTTTCAGAAGTAGGCAACGATTCGGTGAAGGAAACACCGCTGTTTAAAACCAATTTCTATCAGGTTGGGCTTTTTAAAAATGTGCAATTTGAGGTAACTCATTTTGGAACAAAACAATTGGTGAACCGAAAAAATGCTGTGGTAATGTTTAAGCCCGGCCAAACCTGTGCTTTCAGCAAAACTGACCCTAACGCAATGGGATATGCGGTAATGTTTAAAGAGCAGTTTATTGACTGGCGATTAAACAATGCCAATACACTAAGAGATTTTTCGATTCTAAATCCCGCTTTTGAATGTGTTTTGTTTTTAGATGACAATACATTCAGCGACCTGATTGACATTGCAGAGAAAATGAACTTTGAGTATAAAGACACGATCAGCGTTCACTCATTAAACATCATGCGGTTATACTGTCAAATTCTGATTGAGAAATTAAATAGAATTTGTTCACAGCATATATTGCCAAAATCAAATTCGGCGCATTACAAAACCACACAGGAATTTAAGTCATTGGTTTATCAAAATATTCACAAAACCAAAACAGTGGCAGACTATGCCGAAATGCTGTTTATGACACAAAAGACTTTAATCAATCACATTCGACAAACTACTGAATCTACCCCTAAGGAGTTTATCAGTGCATTAATTATAGAAGAAAGCAAAGCCATGTTGTCCAGCAATGCATCAGTTGACGAGGTAGCTACGTATTTCAACTTTACCGACCAGGCACATTTTTCCAATTTCTTCCGAAAGAAGACAGGAAAAAATCCAAACGACTTCAAAAGACATTAGTAAGCGAATTTTTTACAAATTGTTTTCCTAAAACTACATAATTAACTGGCGGGTTCATGTTGATATTTGTGTAATCAAAATTCATTCAACATGAGCAGCAATCAAAAATTTCAGGACACGGTAGAAATCACAGCCCTGCTGAACAATTACATCCTGTCTATTGACAGCCACAACAATGAACAATTTGCCGATAATTTCACCAACGATGGTGTGTATGATAGCCCCTGGGGTGTAGCCGAAGGGCGTGAAGCCATTTTAGGCAATATTGGTTACTGGCACAGTTCAGGAATTACTAAAGGCAAACGCCACTTTATAGGTGCTTCACGCATTACTGAATTAAATGGAGAAACTGCTAAAGCGGAAAGTAATTATTGGATTGCAGAAGCTGAAACAGTTCCCGGAATTGTTGCTACTGGCTATTACCATGACACTTTGAAAAAAGTAAGTGGTGAATGGAAAATTGCCCACCGAAAGCAAGTAGTTGACCCAAGTTTCAAAATGAATCAGTAAAAGGTAAAAACAAAAATGATGAAATCAAAAGCATTTTTCGTTATTGCAGCCCTGCTGATAACTAACCTTATTTATGCTCAAAAGTCTATATCCACAAAAACAAAACAAATGATTACGAAAAATGAAGTTTACGAATGGCTTGACGCCTGGAATAGTCATGACATGAATAAAATTCTTGATTTGTTTGCCGATAGTGCCCTTGTATATCAGCCACAAAATCCCGAGCCGCTCACAAAGGACAAAGTAGCATTTTTCTTTTCTAACCTGTTCAAAACCTATCCTGATATACATTTTGAAACGGACGGATATATTATTGAAGGAAATGAAGTAGCTTCCTGGGAAATCGTTACCGGAACCATGACGGGTGATTTTCATGATCCTGCCACAGGTAAAATGGTTGCTCCAACAGGCAAAAGCTTCAAAATTCCAGGTGCAATGCGAATAATTTATGACGACACAAAGAAAATTGCCAGCGTAAGGATTTATTGGGATCGGCTAAGCTTTAATCAACAACTAGGTTTAATAAAGTAAATTTTTAATTATTGGCAGAATGAGAACTGATAAATTGTCAAAAACTGAAATTTCACAAACAGCTTTGGAATGGCTAAAAGCCAAATATACAGCTGTAGATAAAATGGATGCAGAAGCATACCGAACATTCCTGGCACAAGATTGCCAGTTAATGTTTGGTAATAACCCTGTAGTGAAGTGTAATAATGAAATCATCGGGGGTATAAAAAATTTCTGGGAAGCGATTAATGGCTTAGACCATTCCTTTGTCAGCATATTAGGCAGTGACTATCATTTTTCGGCAGAAGCCTTAATTGATTATAAGCGTAGAGATAATCAGGTAGTTGCCATACCCTGTGTAACAATTATTGAGCGCAATGCTGAAGGTTTGGCTTCGTTTATCAAAATATTTATTGATACGACTCCACTTTTTAAAAACTAATATTTTTATTATTTTAAGGTGCTGGACAAATTCATTTCATCAAATCCTGATGCCAAAGTGTTAGTGCTTTTTGGTGGTAACCCAATTAGACGAGATGAAGTAATTCGTCACTTAAAAACAATTCCAGATTTATCCATAATCGGAACCCTGTCAGAAGAAGAAGGTATAGAGGCAATTCGAGTTTTACCAAAGGTGAATTTAGTATTAATAGGTGGCAGATATAGCAATGAGCAACGTCATAGAATCAAATCATTTATTGCTGTCAATTACCCACATATAAAAGTAACCGAACCAGGAGTATACTACCCGTATGATGAAGTAAGGATAATGCTGGAGGTTCAAAAATTAATATAATTCAAAGGCATACTTAAGCAAAGTATTTATTTTCCCCGCTGCCTCCCAAGCTCCTCCTAAAAACACGGCACGGCTCGTTACTGCCAAAAATGTCGTAACGATCGCGCGATGTTGACGGCATGGGGCCCATCGGAGAATCGGAGCTCTTCAAGATCGACTACAGTAGTTCTACAAAAAATCGCCTCGCCTTTTGATTCTTTATGAAAAAAGAGGATCTTTATTGGATTGATAGCTAACCGATACTAAGTAGCGGTTAGCACATTGAAATTGGATAGCTATGCGCTATGTAGTAGTGGTTATAAACGAGTTGTATGCCATTTAATGATACTACACCATGAAAGAAACCTTCCTCTTTATCATAATAACCATTTTGGGCTTATCCCTAAAAGCCCAGAACCTTGATTCTTTATACACCCTATGGCAAGACCAAATCCAACCTGACTCAACGCGGGTACAGGCGTACGAAGATTACATCGTGAACGACTACCTGTACTCATGGCCGGACACGGCAGCCATTCTGGCCGAAGCCCTGCACGCCTATGCTAAGAAACAGCATTACCCCAAAGCTTCTGCTACAGGCTATAACCTGCAAGGCATTGCAAACTATATCCAAGGCAATTACCCCCAGGCTCTGGAATACTTCCAAAAGTCGCTGGCGATTAAAGAAAAACTCGGGGATAAAGAAGGCATCGCAAAAAACTTTAACAATATCGGACTCATTTACATGAACCAGGGCAATACCCCCCGTGCGTTGGAATACTTCCAAAGGTCGCAGGCGATTAAAGAAGAACTCGGGGATAAAAAAGGCATTGCAGCCATCCTGAATAATATCGGACTTATTTACCATGACCAAGGCAATTACCCTCGTGCCCTGGAATACTACCAAAAGTCGCTGGCGATTAAAGAAAAACTCGGGGATAAAAAAAGCATCGCAGGTAGCATGGTCAATATCGGCATCATTTACTATGGTCAGGGCAATTTTCCCCGCGCCCTGGAATACTACCAAAAGTCGTTGACCATTTTTGAAGAACTCGGGGATAAAACTGGCATCGCAACCAACATGGGCAACATCGGCCACGTATACTCGGACCAGGGCAATTTCCCTCTCGCTCTGGAATACTACCAAAAGTCGCTGGTAATCGGGGAAGAACTCGGGGATAAGAACGGCATGGCAGACATCCTAAGCAATATCGGCATACTCTATAAAAAGGAAGGTAAAAACGCAAGCGCACTGAACTATTGCCAGAGAGGCCTGGCACTAGCGGAAGAAATTGGTGCTTTAGATCTCCAAAAAGAAGCCTGCCAATGCCTCTACAATACCTACAAAGCCATGGGCAAGGACAAGAATGCCTTGGCCTATTATGAACAAATGATTGCTGTACGGGATAGCATGTTCAACGAAGAGAACACCAGGAAACTCACCCAACTGGAAATGCAGTATGAGTTTGATAAGAAGGAAGCTACTACAAAAGCAGAGCAGGAAAAGAAAGATGCCCTGGCCGCACAGGAACTGAAGCGACAAACCATGGCAAGAAATGGGTTCATGGGCGGATTTGCGGTGGTACTCCTGTTTGCGGGCGTATTCTTCGTACAGCGTAATAAAATAGGCAAGGAAAAGCAACGCAGCGAAGAACTCCTACTCAACATTCTCCCCGAAGAAATCGCCCGGGAGCTCAAAGAAAAAGGCAAGGCGGATGCCCGTGACTTTGATCTGGTGAGCATCCTGTTTACCGATTTTGTTTCCTTCACCGAAACCTCCGAAAAGCTCAGTGCTTCCGAACTGGTGAGCGAAATCAACCAATGCTTTGAAGCCTTTGACGGCATCATGGAAAAATACGGCATAGAAAAGATCAAGACCATTGGCGATGCCTATATGGCTGCCGGAGGTTTGCCCGTACCCACGGACGATTCAGTGAAGAACACGGTATTGGCCGCACTGGAAATGCAGTCCTTCATTCAGGACCGAAAGACCAAACTGGAAGCAGAAGGAAAGCTGGGATTCCTAATGCGCGCGGGCATCCATTCTGGTCCGGTAGTAGCAGGTATCGTGGGTGTAAAGAAATTCCAGTACGACGTCTGGGGCGATACGGTAAACATGGCCAACCGCATGGAAAGTTCGGGAGCAGCGGGTAAGGTAAACATCAGCCGGGAAACCTATGAACTGCTAAAAGAAGACCCGCAATTTGCCATTGAACCTCGCGGCAAGGTGGACGTAAAAGGTAAAGGGGAGAAGGAGATGTATTTTATATCTGAAGCTTAGTTGAAAACGAAAACGGCATCCAACAGCAACTACCCAAAGTGGCGGTTCGGTGGTTAAATCAAGCGCAGTGCTTCTATCAAAGTTTGTGCTTGGTTGACAGTGAAGTGCTCCGAAATCCGCCACCTTCGGGTAGCTGCCAACCGTTGTGTGCCATTTAAACGAAACTCGCAATCAATAAATTATGACATTAAAAAGTGAAAAAATATTGATAAAAAATGACTCAATTCTTGAGGCAGTAATCCTTCAAATTCCAAAACCTATAATTGAATCAACAAACGATGTTTTTCACGACTTAATGAGTTGTATCATTGAACAACAAATTCATTACCGAAGTACCAAAAGAATTTTTGCAAAAGCATTGGAACGGGCCTCTATTGACCATTTAACTATTCATAATTTTCATTTATTTGAAAAACACTCATTAAGTCAAATAAAATTGGCAATGAGCAAATATGAAACTATGATGGCTTTTATTGACTATTGGAGGAATAATACCAAGGATTTCAACACTCTTTCTGATGAGGAAGTAATCAATGAGCTATCTTCAATAAAAGGGATAGGTAAATGGACAATAGATATGATATTGTTGTATACCTTACAGCGACGAAACGTATTCCCTTATGATGACTTTCATTTGAAGCAAATAATGATTTCGCTTTATAAACTTAACGAAAAAACGAAATTGAAGGCACAGATGTTACAGGTTGCTGAAAATTGGGGACAAGAGAAATCATTAGCAGTGTTATATTTATTAGCGTATAAAGAATTTAATAAAAAAGGTAAATGAAACGTTCCGGCTCGGCATTGGTAAGCGAAGTAATTCACGGTACACCTACAAGCTCTAAGAACTCTTTTATGAACCGTTGAATATTTAAATCTTTAGAAAATTATGAAAAAAGCCAACATCATTATCTTCTTCACTTTGATTGCGATTTTAGGCTGTAGTAGGCCAGAAAAAATGATACTGTTTGGAAAAATAAAAAATGCTCCCCCTGCAGAGTTTATTTTAGAACAGCAGGGAGACAAGTTTTCGGGGTATTTTTCGTACTTAAACAATAAAGCTAAACAGATTGAGGTTCGTGGGACCAGGAATGGGGAAACCTTGCGCTTGGAAGAATTCAATGACAAGCAGGGTAAATTAACTGGGATTTTTGAAGGAACATTTGATGGTGTACTTTTCAAGGGAAATTGGAGAGACCCCAAAGGGACAAAAAAGATCTAATTTGAATTTCGTCTAAAAAACGATAAAACGATAAAAATTGAATACGCTACATTTGACATTGCGGAAGTTGGTGAATATGGCGAATTTGATAATGGGCTTTCCGCAAAAATAGGGACAAGAAAGTATCAGATTTTACCAAATGATGATGAAAGCGAAATGTGTATCAGACTTATTGATGTCAGGGATTTCAATAAAGACGGCATTGATGATGCTTTAATGGAAAACATTGAAGCTTGTGGAGGTTGGGCTGTTCCATTTAGTTCCCTATTTTTTTGCATTTATGATGCCGACATAGATGCTTTCATTCTTACAGAAAGTTTTGGGACTATTAGCGAAGCACCCGTTATTGAAAAATATAAAGAACAATGGAGTATAAGAATAGTCTCTGTTGGGCTGATGCATGCATCCAATGAAAGGTATTTGTTGGATGGAGATAAAGTAGTGATGATCGAGCAAAGTAAAATAAAGCCATTAAAAGCGATAAAGGAATTGAGGACAGAAGAAGTTGATTTAATACGATATGATTTGGACGGAGATGGAGGGGTAGATTCGTTAATTGGAACACCATATGATAAGTGGTCAACAATGATTTGTGAAGTGAGGTTTTCTAATGGTAAAATTTACCAATTTAGTCGTATTGCAATTAGCCGGCTTGGCATCTTGTCCAGCAAAACAAAAAACGTTAATGACTTGGTCGTTGACTTGGATGAAATTTACATTTGGAATGGCAAAGAGTATGAGCCAAAATTCGATAAGTAGTCCTTCCTGAAGAACTCCGATTTGCCCATTCCCGTTAGGAAGCCTGGACTAAAATGAGAAGCTTCACTTTTGGGTATGCTTTAACTGAAGTAGTCACGATAAAATTGTGGTTATTACAATTCAAAAAATCGCCCCGCTGCCTCCCAAGCTCCTCCTAAAAACACGGCACGGCTCGTTACTGCCTGTGGCAGTAAACGGACTAAAGTTGCGGGTTCAGCCCGCCGTAAATAATCCATGGTTTTGTGCCGACTGCCGGAATTTGATCTTGTACTTGTTATCATCGGGCCGGAGTCTGCCGCTTTAATCTGTTTACGACCAAAAAGGTCGTAACGATCGCGCGATGTTGACGGCATGGGGCCCATCGGAGAATCGGAGCTCTTCAAGATCGACTACAGTAGTCCTACAAAAAATCGCCCCGCCTTTTGATTCTTTATGAAAAAAGAGGATATTTATTGGATCGGTAGCTGACCGATACTAAGTAGCGGTTAGCGCATTAAAATTGGATAGCTATGCGCTATGTAGTAGCGGTTATAAACGAGTTATGTGTAACCTTATGAGACTAGTACTAACGATAATATTACTTCTAAAATTCGGACTTACATTCGGACAAGACTTCTCATATCCAAGTATTAACAAACGAGGTAAAGACATAAACAGTTTCATTCCAAACGATTGGATACTGTTAGACTCAGCACAAGGTGACCTAAACAAAGACAATCATAAAGATTTGGCTTTAATTGTTCAATACAAAGACAGTGTTACAATAATGAATAGTGACAATGACACTGTTGAAACCCAACCCAGAATTTTAATTATTCTCCTTTATAACCAAGCAACAAATCAGTATCAATTAGTAGAAAAAAGTAATAGTTTCATTCTCAGCCATGACAATCCGAATATGGAAGAGCCTTACCAAGACATTTCAATTAACAATGGTGTTCTAAAAATTGACTTTAATATTTTCATGAATATGGGCGGTTGGGGTATGTCAAACTACTTTTACAAATTTCGTTTTCAAGACAAGGACTTTATTCTTATTGGGGCGGACTATAATTATGTCAATCGTGGTTCGGGAGAGACTACAGACCGTAGTTACAACTTTTTGACTAAAAAGGTAAAAGTATCAACAGGCACAATTGAAAGTGACAAACGAAAAGTCATTTGGCGAACAATTGACCTTAAAGAACTTAAAACATTCAAGACATTTAAACAGCCATTTACTTGGGAAGTTGAAAAGGACAATTACCTATGATAAGAAATGCTGCACATAACAGCCGTTTGGCGTCATTCGGGGTGAAGTGCTTAAATTCAAGTGCAGTTTTTCAAATCAACTTTAGTACGGGGTGACAGTTTTGTGCCCTGAAATCCCGCACGAACGCCAAGCTGCCAAACATTAGCAGCAAGTGTAAAACGAAACGACACAGCAGACATTGACCGTGTGACAAACAAGAAAAGAGAAATAAATTATGACAGGTGGTCACAGACATAAAAGCGTTACAGCAAACGGACAACTAGTAAGCCGTCACTTATTGCCTATGCTTCTGTATTTTTTCTTTTCCCCACGGCATATTTTTTTTATTCAATTTTATTGCCTCCCGCAAACGGCACATTGGCTTTTGCCTCAACCCGACAAGCCAACCCTTCTGGCAACATCCAAAGAGCCGTTAATGTCAGCGCAACAAAACAAAGTACAACAATGATGATACTCCACATAAAAAACATGGTGTGCAATCGATGTAAAATGGTTGTGAAATCGGAACTGGAAAAACTCGGTTACAAACCGACTAATATTTCTTTAGGCGAGATTACTTTTGAACAAGAACTAACAGTTCAGGAAAAGGCACAGATTGATAAAACGCTTCAATTAGTAGGATTTTCAATTATTGACGACAAGAAAAGCAGGTTAATAGAGAAAATCAAAACATTAATTGTTGAGTTGGTACATCAGAATAATAATGAACTCAAGACTAATCTTTCAGATTATCTGAGTGATCAGTTACATAACGATTATAAATACCTCACTACTCTTTTTTCAGAGGTAGAAGGAACTACTATAGAGAAATATTTTATTGCACAGAAAATTGAGCGAGTGAAAGAACTGCTCGTTTACGATGAACTTTCACTCAGTGAAATTGCTTACAAACTCAATTATTCGAGTGTGGCTCATTTAAGCGCACAATTTAAAAGGGTTACAGGGCTAACGCCAAGTCATTTCAAAGACATCCGCACTGAAAAACGCAAACCCTTAGACGATTTGAAAATCACATAACTCTTTCAGAAAATAGTATAACGCTGCTGCGTTCGATTGTTGCCAATTTTGCATTGTAATTAAAATCAAAATTATGGCAACAGAAATTAAAACACCGCTTTACATTCCTTTAGAAGGAGTAGAAAGCGAACATTGCGCACTGATTGTGGACAATGGCTTAACGCAAGTCAAAGGCATAAAATCACACAAAGTTGAACTAAACAACAGAAGAGCAGTAATAACTTCTGACAATACCGAAACACTTCAGGAGGCAGTAAAAATCATTGGTGATTTAGGTTATGGCGTAACAACGGTAAAGAATACATTTCCGGTGTTACAAATGACCTGTGCTTCCTGTGCAGTAAGTGTAGAGAGCATTATTAAAGCACAAAATGGAGTTGTTAATGCCGCCGTGAATTTTGCTACTGCCACCGTGGCGGTTGAGTATCTTCCAAACATGATTCAGCCGGACGACTTGCGCAAAGCGGTTCAATCTATTGGTTATGACCTGTTGATTGAAAACGATGCAAAAGAGTCAGAAACGCTTGAAGCATTGCATGAGAAAAAGTTTAACGAGCTAAAAGGGAAAACCTTTTTTGCCTCTATTCTTGCCATTCCTGTGGTAATCATTGGAATGTTTTTTATGGACATTCCTTATGCTAATGAAATCATGTGGTTGCTTTCAACTCCTGTTATTCTTTGGTTCGGCAAAGACTTCTTCATTAACGCATGGAAACAGGCAAAGCATCGCTCCGCCAATATGGATACACTTGTAGCATTGAGTACAGGCGTTGCGTATCTGTTTAGCGTATTTAACACACTATTTCCGCACTTTTGGCATGAACGAGGGCTGCATGGACATGTATATTTTGAAGCGGCAGCAGTAGTAGTAGCATTCATTTTATTAGGGAAACTACTAGAAGAAAAAGCTAAAGGCAACACGTCATCTGCTATTAAAAAACTGATGGGTTTGCAGCCCAAAACTGTAATTGTAATTCACTCCGGTGGTCATGAAATGGAAATACCGATTGAAAAGGTAAATGTTGGTGATATCATACTTGTAAAGCCGGGAGAAAAAATAGCAGTAGATGGAATTGTAACAAGTGGTAATTCTTATGTGGACGAAAGTATGTTAAGTGGAGAACCTGTTCCATTAATGAAACAGGAAGGTGAGAAAGTATTTGCAGGGACTATCAATCAAAAAGGAAGTTTTCAGTTTCGTGCAGTAAAAGTAGGCAGCGAAACCATGCTCGCACAAATTATTCGCATGGTTCAGGATGCCCAGGGCAGCAAAGCTCCGGTGCAAAAATTGGTGGACAAGATTGCAGGAATATTTGTGCCTGTGGTTATAATAATTGCTATCCTCTCTTTTTTCGCATGGTGGTTGCTAGGTGGCGACAATGGTTTCACGCAAGGGTTAATGGCATTAGTAACTGTATTGGTAATTGCCTGTCCTTGTGCACTCGGGCTTGCAACTCCCACCGCAATTATGGTGGGCGTTGGCAAAGGAGCAGAAAACGGGATTCTTATTAAAGATGCCGAGAGCTTGGAGTTGGCAAAAAATATCAATGCCATTGTCCTGGACAAAACAGGAACCATCACCGAAGGCAAACCGATTGTAACAGATGTTACTTGGTTGGACAATAATGATTCTACCAAGCAAATTTTGTTCAGCATTGAGAAGCAATCGGAACATCCTTTAGCGGAAGCAGTTGTCAACCATTTTGATAACCTTGATTCCATAGCTGTTTCTGATTTTCAAAGCATTACCGGAAAAGGAGCAAAAGCAATTGTTTCAGAGAAAACTTATTTCATTGGAAACAAAAAGCTGTTGAGTGAAAATTCTATTGAAATTTCAGAATCACTTTTGGAGAAAGCTAAATTATGGAGTGATGCTTCCAAAACAGTCATTTGGTTTTCTGATCACACAAATGCTTTGGCAGTTTTAGCTATATCAGACAAAATAAAATCAACCTCTGTTGAAGCTATTCAACATCTGCATCAGTTAGGTATAGAGGTATATATGCTAACGGGAGATAACGAGGCAACTGCTAAAGCCATTGCAGAACAAACCGGCATTACACATTATAAAGCCGAGGTGCTACCACAGCAGAAAGCGCATTTTATTAAAAACCTGCAAGCAAATGGGAAAACTGTTGCAATGGTTGGCGATGGTATTAACGACAGCACCGCATTGGCGCAAGCTGACGTGAGTATTGCAATGGGCAAGGGAAGTGATATAGCGATGGATGTTGCAAAAATGACCATTATATCATCTGACCTGAATAAAATTCCAATGGCAATTACACTTTCCAAACAAACAGTTGCCACAATTCGCCAGAATTTATTTTGGGCATTTATTTACAATATCATCGGTATTCCAATTGCCGCAGGTATATTATATCCGTTCACGGGCTTCCTGCTTAACCCTATGATTGCAGGTGCGGCAATGGCACTTAGCAGCGTGAGCGTAGTAGGCAACAGCTTGCGGTTGAAGTGGAAAAATGCCTAATCGAAAATCCTATAAATTATTCGAAAAAAGATGTAACGGTTTAGGCTGCTAATGTAGCCAACTTTGCATCATAAAATTTAAAAAAAATGAAAAAGAATCTTCTCATAACACTAAGCATTCTGATGAATTTATCAGCTATTGCACAACCTGCTACATTCAACGTCAATGCCTTGAGTAATCCAGCGAACGCAGGTTATGTGACCGGAATCGGATTATATCAAAGTGGTGATACTGTAACGCTTACGGCTGTTTCAAACATTGGTTACAAGTTTAGAAACTGGACACATGTTGGAATCATTCTAGACACAAATTCAACAATATCGTTTCCGATAACGGCAGACATGACCCTGAACGCCAACTTCATTGAAACTGCCCAGGAATTTACCATTAGCACTTCTGTGTTTCCTGAAAACGCAGGAACAACTGCCGGACAGGGCATTTATGAAGAAGGTGATACGGTCAACCTTCTTGCCTTACATAACACAGGTTTTACTTTTAACAATTGGACGATAAATGGAATTATAGCCAGCTATGATTCTGAGTATTCTTTTATTGCAGAAGCGGATGTCCACATTTTTGCCAATTTCAGTTTTTCAACTCCTGTCGACGAAGCAGACAACTCCATTACCATTAATGTATTTCCGAACCCCTCACCAGGAAGAGTGAATTTATTAATTGATAACGAGTGTCAGTTAAAAGTATTCAACACAACCGGTAACTATATTCAATCATACAACTTGATGGCTGGATTAAATGAAATTGAATTGTTGCACCCCGGTGTTTATATGCTTCAGTTCATCGACAGTAAAGGAAAAATATCCATCAAACGTTTGGTAATCACAATTTAAAAAACCTTATAAATTTTGTTTAAATGAAATCTTTAAAAATTCAAATTCCGAACATGCAAAGCTCACACTGCCAGATGCGTGTAAGCAATGCCCTGAAATCGATTGATGGCCTAACCATCAACAACCTTGAACCAGGAGTTGCCTCCATTTCAGTTGAAAATGACTTGCAACAAAATGAGGCAATAAATGCAATTGAAAAAGCCGGATACAATATTCAGCAGGTGGAATCTATTTCTCAATCTGATGCAGATGGCGAAACCTATCAGTTTAGAACCAACATCAATTGCGATAATTGTATTGCGAAAATTTCGCCTGCATTGAACGCTGCCGAAGGTATTTGTCATTGGGATGTGAATACCAACAGCAAGGAGAAAATACTTTCTGTTCACTCTATCGGTATTTCAAAACAGGAAGTTATGGATAGAGTGAAAGATGCTGGATTTAAAATTGAATTAATTAACTCATAAATTAAAAGAAAATGAAAACTCTTATTGTACTGTTAGCTGTTTCGCTGATGAGTGTAACAGCATCTTCTCAAAACTCCGAATCCATTCTGAATCAGTATCTCAAAGTAAAAGATGCACTCATTAAATCGGATAACAAAGTTGCAAACGAGCATACTGTTTCGCTTCAAAAGGCAATTGAAACAACCGACTTTTTCAAAGAGAAGGAGCGTTTGTTAAAAGCCGTTCAGAAAATGGTTAAAGTAACCGACCTGGAAAAACAGCGGGTAGCGTTTGCGGATGTTTCTATAACCATGTGGCAGATGGTAAAAAACAACAGCGAAATAAAAGAAGCAGTTTATTATCAATACTGCCCTATGAAAAAAATGTATTGGTTGAGTAAAGAGGAAGCGATTAAAAATCCCTATTACGGCTCAAAGATGCTGACTTGTGGAAAAGTGTCGGATAAAAAAAATGAAGTAAGATGAAACGTTACATTCTTTCCATATTGATTATCAGCTTCGTAATATTGGCTCAAGCGCAACAGTTGATAAGTTATGATTTATTTGTAACCGATACAATTGTTAATTATACCGGAAAAGAGCGAAAAGCAATTGCTGTAAACGGACAAATACCAATGCCAACATTGTATTTTACGGAAGGTGATACCGCTGAAATTCATGTTCACAACAAAATGCACCACCACGAAACTTCCATTCACTGGCATGGATTATTACTGCCAAATGAACAGGATGGAGTTCCATATTTGACGACTGCTCCTATCAAATCACACAGCACTCATGTTTACAAATTTGTAATTAGACAAAGCGGAACATATTGGTATCATTCACACACTATGTTACAGGAGCAAGTCGGCATGTATGGGGCTATTGTTATTCACGAAAGGAAAAAGAAACCCAAACATGAGGAGGTCGTGTTGCTAAGTGACTGGAGCGATGAAAACCCTCATCAGATTGAACGCTCCCTGCATTATGCCACCGACTGGTATATGATAAAGAAAAATGCCGTTCAAAGTTACGGGGAAGCAATCCGAGATGGATATTTTAAAACCAAACTCACCAATGAGTGGAAACGTATGCACGCTATGGATGTTAGTGATGTGTATTATGAACGCTTTTTGGTAAATGGAATGCAATATCAGGAAAAGAAAAATTATCAGGCAGGCGATACCATTCGGCTTAGGGTAATCAATGGGAGTTCATCTACTTATTTCTGGTTGAATTATTCAGGTGGAAAAATAATTGTAGTGGCATCTGACGGAATGGATGTGGAGCCTGTAGCGGTAGATAGATTGATGATTGGCGTTTCTGAGATATATGATGTGCTGGTAACAATTCCTGAAGAAAACACTTCCTATGAACTGATGGCAACGTCAGAAGACCGGATTGGCTATGCGGTTCTTGCTTTGGGAAAAGGAAATAGAGTTGAACAAAAACCCTTGATGCGATTAAAATATTTTGAAGGTATGCAGATGATGAATGATATGATGACTGTTGGCGGCAACATGAAAGATATGGGCATGAATATGAGTTTACAGCAAATGGATATGAATGTGGTAATGTATCCTGAAATTTCCGGTGACGATAAGTCGAAAAGAAAGAAGAAAAAACCAGAACAACATCAGCATCATGAGCAAGAAATGGAAATGCCGGTAACACTCAATTACTCCATGCTCAAATCACCTGTAAAAACAACATTACCAGATGTCCCTTTTAGAGAATTACACTTTGAACTAACAGGAAACATGAACAGATATGTTTGGACAGTGAATAAGAAAACTATTTCCGAGAGTGATAAAATAAAAATCAAGGCAGGAGAAAACATTCGAATAATCGTTGCCAATAACTCCATGATGCGACACCCCATGCATTTACACGGACACTTTTTTCGCATCGTAAACGGACAAGGTGAATATGCACCTTTGAAAAACGTGCTCGACATTATGCCGATGGAAACTGATACTATTGAATTTAATGCATCAGAAGAATATGGTGACTGGTATTTTCATTGCCACATCCTATATCATATGATGGCAGGTATGGGTAGAATTTTTACATATGAAAACTCTCCGCCTAATCCTCAAATTCCTAATCCGAAAAAGGCATTGAGAAAAGTATATGCCGATGACAGACGGTTTTATTTAGGTGCAGAAGTTGGCTTAGAAACAAATGGCAGCGATGGTGAAGTTTCATTAATGAACACCCGTTGGAAATTTGATGTTGAATGGCGGCTGGGGTTTAACAAACAAACAGGATTTGAAACAGAAAGTCACATAGGGCGGTATCTTGATAAAAACCAGTTTCTCTTAATTTATACCGGGTGGGACTGGCGATACAGAGAAGGTCATCAGGGAGAGAAAAACATTTTCCAACAATCAAGCACAAAAAATGACAGAGGTGTTGCTTGTTTAGGTTTGCAATACACGATGCCTTTTTTCATTGTTACAGACCTCAGAGTTGACCATACAGGGTATGTGAGATTGCAAATTTCAAGAGACGATATTCCCATCACCAAGCGACTCAGACTTTGGGGCATGTTCAACACCGACCTTGAATATAGTGTTGGCGCAAGATACATCCTAAGCAAATACATTTCAGCTTCTACACACTATGACAGCGACATGGGATTCGGAGCAGGTTTGACATTTACCTATTAAGCCACGCACAGGTGTAAGCACATTTGCAAGCCGCACAAGCCAACATACAAGGCAAAGCTTGCAAAAGAGCTTACACCTTTCCCACCCTGACAAAATTAAATTAGAAAATTCTTCACCTACTTCAAAAATAAAAAAGGCTTAACCGCACTGACCAAGATGCCAAAGACAGTAAAACTCAACAACGACAATATCTTACAGACACGGTGGACAAGAACGCCCGCTGCTAACAGCGGTTTTGCGTCAGGCGGGGTGAAGTGCTTCGCAGCCACTTTAGTGCAAGGTGTAAATTCGGTTCTTTAGTGCTAAACTCCCCGCTATCGCACTCTCCGAACCATTAGCTGTGATTTTATGACAAAACATAACGTAACAATGAAACGACAGGAATATTTCAAACTTTTTCACGACATTGGCACGGATGATTACAACTTGCTAACTGAAAATTTGAAAACCAAAGTATTTAAAAAGGGTGATTTTATTACAGTTCCAGGGCAAATACAACAAGAACTATATCTTGTGAAAAGTGGCGTTCAAATGTCATATTTTGACACAGAAAACAAAATACACGTTATTGCATTTACATACCCGCCAGGTTTGTGTGCAATTCCCGAATCGTTTTCGTTTCAAATTCCTTCGAAATACTTTTTGACTTGCCTTACCGACAGCGAATTTGAGTACATTACTTTTGATGAACTTCAAGTGTTATTTGACAAATCGCAACAAATAGAACGACTATTCAGACGAATGACCGAAGCAGTCCTGGCGGGCATCATTAACCGGCATATTGAGCTTCACAGTATGACTATTGAAGAACGTTATAAAACTTTCTGCCAACGCAGTCCGCATTTATTACAGCTTGTACCTAATAAATACATTGCTTCCTATTTAAGCATCGACCCGACAAATTTCAGTAAGCTTTTTAATAGTGTTAAGTTCTAATGTTGGTGTAGACCAAGATTTAATTCTGAAATGATAGCGAACTTTGCCATAGTTTTTAACATCAATAAATTTAATTATGGCAAATCATTGGCTTGACAAATCAGAATATCCGTTCAACTCAAACTTTTATGAGATCAACGGACAACAACTGCACTACATTGACGAAGGAAAAGGAGAAACTCTTTTATTTGTTCACGGCACACCATCCTGGAGTTTTGATTATCGCAAAATCATAATAAGTCTTAAGGAAAAATACAGATGTGTGGCTATAGACCACATTGGCTTTGGACTTTCTGAGAAGCCCAAGCATTACGACTATTCAACTCAAAATCACAGTAAGACGCTTGAAAAGTTTGTAATGGAAAAACAGTTGAACAAAATCACACTTGTCGTACACGATTTTGGTGGACCTATCGGTTTAAATTTTGCAATTCAACATCCTGAAAAAATCAAAAACTTAGTAATATTAAATTCGTGGCTTTGGAGTAGCGAAAATGACCCAGACTACATTAAACTCAAAAAAATATTGAAAAGCCCATTACTTCCTTTACTTTATCGCTATTTAAACTTTTCACCAAAATTTATTTTACCACAATCTTTTGGGGACAACAAGTTACCTAAAAAATTATTAAAACAATATACCAAACCATTTGCAGACAAAACCCAAAGAAATGGAGCGCTGGCATTTGCAAAATCGTTACTTAATGACCAAAAATGGTTTGAAGAACTTTGGAATAAACGACATGCAATTTCAGGTAAACCAACATTATTTGTTTGGGGGATGAAAGATACTGTTATCAAACCTCATAACCTTAATAAATTCCAAAATGGATTTACAAACTCAAAGACAGTTCAACTTGAAACTAGTGGGCATTTCCCACAAGAAGAACAACCTGAAAAAGTAATAAATGCTATCTTTGACTTTTTGACGGAAAAGAAAAACCAAAGCTAAAATCGGTTTGGCAAAATGGCTGGTTTAGTGGTAAATTCAAAGCCAGTTTTCAAATAGATTTTAGTGCTAAACTGAAAATAAGTGCCTTAAAATCCACCACCTTCGCCAAGCGGTAAACCGTTATAGTGGGATATTGGCGGTACTGCTTTCACTAATCTGACTGCAAGAATTGCGAAGCATTCATGAACACTATTAAAAAACATATCAATCGGGAATAAACAAACAGAACGAAGAAAATCTTGACCATATATTTTACGCGATGAGTATTCATTTCGTTTGCACAGCAGTCTTCTAAAATCGGGTTATTAAAAAAGTATTTGAGCATAGCAGCGATAATAAAGAAAGCTTAAGAGAGGGTGCTCAATTGTGCAAATAATTGCTTGCTGTTGATCCTCATGCCAGCATGCCGACCGGAAAACAAGTGATTCACATGATTGACAGATTACAATAGTAATAAAGTCATTGTTTTGTATCCTAATCCAACCGCCAATCAACTACATTTGAAATCAGATAGTGCATTTTCAGGCGCTGCTTACACTGTTTGTGACATCAGGGGGGAGCCGGTTTTATCAGGAAAAATTATTTCTGAAAACCCAGTTTTTGGATTAGGCAATTTGCCGGATGCAGTCCGACAAGTAAAATCCGAACAAGCTCCTGCCTGGGAGATAACATGAAACGGGTATTTTTAAAGTGGTTAAACCATACGAACGACTGGAAAACCCAAATTGTAGATATGAGAAGACACCTGCCCATTTCCCTGCTTGCTTTACTGGCGCTTAGCAGGTTTGCCTTTGCCCAAAGCAAGGAGCCGTACGACAACGAGATCGGCTACGCCGATTCTGTCATCTATTATCTTCAAAAAAGCCAAACGCCAAAGGGCTTGGATACCTCGATTTTCTATAAATCCATCGATTACATCTGGCTGATGGATTTAAACCCGAAGTCCATTGATAAAATTGAAAAGACTTCCAAAAAATATAAGCTTCAAAATAAGTTCTGGGTTTCAAGTAAGCTTGAATCGTCTCTATTTGATAGAATCGCGAATTCAGACAGCCTTGATTGGGCCATCAATTATTGCAAGAAAATTATTGATAGTTATGATATTTCCCGGGATCCCAATGAAAAGATAACTGCACATCTGGCCCTGTTAGCATTAAGGACCCCCTTAAGAAAGAAGGAATTAAATTCGGCATTTGATTATTTTACATCGCGACTCAGGATATCGCTCGACAGAAAAGATTCTACGGCCGTATCTATCTGCTATTTCAGCCTCGGGGTTTTTTACAGATACACGGGGCTTATCGATATGGCCATCTATAATTCAAAAAAAGCACTCTCCTATCTGGATAAAAATGATTTATTTACCAATGAGCCTATCAGCGGACTTTACGGATGGATGAACCACAACAGTGTTTTGGGACAATTATATCTGGAAATCGGCGAATTCCGGACAGCTATTGCCTATTCCCTTGAAGCCAGGCACGTCAAATTAACTCAACTCAAAGATTTAAACGTCTCCTTTCTCAACGGCAATATAGCCCTTGCCAAGTTGAAACTTAATGACCTCGACAGTATAAATGAGTTATTGGATCCTTCCATTATTATGGCAACCGTGAATAAAGATTATCCAGCATTAGTAAGAACCTACGAAATAAAAGGCCAATATTTTCTTGCATTAAATCAACTGGATTCAGCTGAATATTATTTTTTGAAATGCAATGAGGCTATGCGTGTCTACAAACTGAATAATATCAGCCCCGCCGGTATTCATACCCCAAATTATTACCTCGCTAAAATCCGGATTATACAAAACAGGGTAAAAGAGGCACGCGCATTACTGGAAGAAGAAATTGAAAAAATTATGTCTATGCGTGGAGAAGTTTTGAAAGAGCAAAAGCTGCTTATAGAAGTGTATCTTCAATTAGGGGATAGTAAAGCGGCGGATGACACATTCAAAAAATATTCTGAATTGCAGGCCATTTTACGTGAAGAAGATCGCAAAAACCGCTCAATGAGTTATGAAGTTGAATTGAAAATCCAGGAAGCCGAAAACACCATTTATGATCTGGTAACAGAAAAGAAGATAGCTGACCTCACTAAAAAATACCTCATTGGCCTTGCTGCATTATTGTTGATCGTAGCCGCCGTAATTTTCAATCGCTTCAGGGTGACCAGAAAACAAAAAAATATCATCGAAAAGGAAAAACAAAGAAGCGAAGCGTTGTTGCTGAACATTCTTCCGTCAGAAGTAGCAGAAGAACTGAAAGTGAAAGGCAGTGCAGATGCCAAACAATTTGATAGCGTAACCGTGATGTTTACCGACTTCAAGGGATTTACACAGATATCAGAAAGACTCACTCCGGCGGAGCTTGTTGCCGAGATAGACTATCTCTTCAAAGCTTTTGACAACATCATCACGCGGCACCACATTGAAAAAATAAAAACGATCGGTGATGCCTACATGTGTGTGGGAGGATTGCCGGTCGCCAATAAAACCCATGCAACGGATGTGGTGGAGGCCGCAATGGAAATTCAGCAGTTTATGCAGGAACATCTGCAGCAAAGAAAAAGTGATAACAAAGAAATATTTGAATTAAGAATCGGAATTCACACTGGCCAGGTAGTAGCAGGAATTGTCGGGGTAAAAAAATTCGCCTATGACATCTGGGGCGATACGGTCAACATTGCGGCACGTATGGAATCATCCGGCGAAGCTGGAGAAATAAACCTCAGCGGCAGTACTTATGAATTAGTGAAACACAAGTTCCAATGCATCTACCGCGGAAAAATTCAGGCGAAGCATAAGGGAGAGATTGATATGTATTTTGTGGAGGGCGTTTCATAGCATGGGTAGCACATCCGGTAACATCGGCTTGACAAAGTGGAGCTTTAGTACCAGGCTGAACAATCATGATCTCTATTAGCTTTTTTTCTAAATTTGAACTTTCGCACTTTCTAACCCCCACCATCGCCAGGCCCAAAAACGTTAGCGGCAATGCTAAGACAACCAACCAATAATGGACAAATTACAATGACTACACTGTTTGACCTTAAACAAAATGAACTCGAAAAGTTGTCTATCCTGGACTATTTTAAGAGTATAGAACTTGCAATTGGCAGTGAATTAAGTGTTGGCAAACTGACCGACTTCTTTACTGTTCATTCATATTCGGAAACTAAGCCGTATTTGACCAGAAGAAGATTAATCCCTAATGACACTAGGTTTAAGCAAATTGAATTGGTTTATAAAGACAGCAATAAGGTTAGCGCAATTGTATGGGAAATAACCATTTCCTTATCTCAACTGACAACCATTTTTGGAGAACCAATAGTTCATAACGAGCCATATAGTGGCTCAACGGCTTTTGCATTTAGGAGCAGCAATCAAGACATAGAAATTATTAAGACAAGACATCCCGAATGGCTGACAAAGTTGGAAAGTAAAAATGTTTTTGAATATCAAGACCAGGACAATCAAAAAGTGGAGCTCGTTGACCCAGAATTTTCGTTTATTCAGTTTGACTTGAGAAACCAATAGGACAAACCAAGAACTTAAACTTATAGGATGACAAACATAATGAGATCAAGAAGCACGGGCTATAACATGGGGCTTGCGATAGCAGGGGTTCCGTGCTTCGCAGAAACGTTTTGTGCTAAAACACCCCGCCATCGCACCCCCCCGGAACATTAGGTGTCATCCTATGACGACTGATAGTAATTAATAGTGGACAGAAAACCAAAGACAACCGACCCTTCGCACAAACTGACAAACCATTTTTTTGACTTCCTGAAAAACTATACAAAAATTCCTGTTTTGTATAATCCCACGAGAATTATACAAGCGACTTTTTCATCATCATTTAACAATAAAATTTAAAAGAAGATGAAAAAAGTAGTTTTAATAACAGGAGCCTCATCGGGCATAGGAAAAGAAACAGCAAGGTTATTTGCAAAAACAGACTTTTCAAATCAAAAACGGGAATGACACCTTTAGAATTCAGGCAAGTCAACTAATTTCCCATTTCAATCTTATATATTTGCGCTATCAGGTGCCAATGCATTTGGTAGCGCATTTGCTGTTTTTCCAAACGCACAAAGCAACAACGACACGACAATGGACAAACAAACAATGACCGGAAAGAAGGGCAATGCATAACAAGGGGTTTGTGAAATCGGGGGTTCAGTGGTTAACTCAAGCTTTGTGCTTCTATTCAAGTTCAATGCAGGTATACAGTATTATGCTCCGAATTGAAAATCAGCAAAGCTAAACCCGCCTGAAACAAAGTCCGGAACCGCTGTACACAGTTTGAAAAATTGCATCATTCAGGCAATAGCATCAAAACAACATGACATGATTAGAAAGCGGGAGGAAAAAGATAATGATGAAATCATGAATATCTGGTACAAGGCATCAAGCCTGGCCCATCCTTTTCTGGAAGCTGATTTTGTGGAAAAAGTAGAAAGGGATTTGAGAACCATTTATATTCCAAATACGGAAACCTGGGTTTACGAAGACAATAATGCTGTAATTGGCTTTATTAGCATGTTGGGAAATGAGATAGGCGGACTATTTGTATTACCCGATAACCACGCTAAAGGAATCGGGACACAACTGGTAAATTTTATCAAGGATTTTCACGCTGAGCTGGAAGTGGAAGTTTTTGAAAAAAATGTTATTGGAAGGGCTTTTTATGAAAAATATGGTTTCGTACAAATAAAAAAGTACTACCATCAGGAAAGCAACAATGACATCTTAAGGCTACTCTACAAGGGCTGAAAGGGCAGCAAACCCAACCGCCTTATCGGTCAGGAGCCGTAAGCGTGTGGCGTATTTTGCATGGTTACCGGATCTTTAGGACAGGTATTGTTTATTTACATCTCAAATTCCATAACCCGGCCTTTAGAAGCAGCTGAATTGTGAGTCTGGGTAGTTTTCTTTATTTTTGTTCTGACAGTTCGGAAAGTGCACTTATTTAACTTGCGCTTAATGCGAAATCAAACTTAACTTATGAAAAACGCATATTTGATTATTTTTGGTTTATTATGTACACTTCCTGCATTTGGACAAAAAAAGTTTTCTCGACAAGAAGTGATAGAAGATTTGCAATTTTTACGGGAGTCTTTAGAAGAAGCACATTATGATTTATTTGCCTACATAACAAAAAAAGCATTCAACCGGAATTTTGAAAATGTAAAATCATCAATTACGAAAGATAGCCTCTCTATTCTTGAAATTACTTCCTTATTTCAAGCCATAATTTCTAAGGCTAATAATGGGCATACCGAAATTTCTTTCCCTGGTGCTGTTTATCGTGATTATGCCTATTCAGGCGGCACACTTTTTCCTTTAGAAATAGCATTTCAAGACGGTAAAGCATTTATCCGAAAAAATTGGTCAAATAATACTGAAATAGAGGCCGGAACTGAAATTATTAGCATAAATAACCAGGCCATAGAAGAGGTTCTGCAGAAAATATTTCCTTTAATATCGGCTGAAAGAAGATACTTTAAACTTGCCAGGTTAGAGCTTTTATCATTTCCAAGACTTTATTGGCAGGCCTTTGGTGAGCAGAAGAACTTTGAAATAGAAATAAAAAAAGGTGATACAATAGAGAAACATCAAATCAAATCGATCAATCTTATTGAGGACTATGAAATGAAAAGGAATGAAATATTTTCTGAAAACAGGGGATTCCAAATTCTTAGTCAATCTGCCTATCTGAAACCGGGCAATTTTGGGGGTGACGAACAAAAATACAAGCGGTTTATAGATTCCGCTTTTGTGGAAATCAACAAGAAGAATCTCCCTAATCTTATCATCGACCTTAGGAATAACCTTGGCGGAGACGACTCTTTTAGTGACTATCTGGTTTCATATATTGCTGATAAACCTTTCCGATGGAATTCAGAATTTACGCTAAAAACCAGCGCAATTTTAAAAGCGCATGTCCGGGAAAATTATGACATCACCAATCCTTATTGGCAAAGTGTATTAACCCATGAAGACGGAAGCATTTATCCTTATGAATTTGACGAATATAAACCGCAGCCAAAGGATAAAAGATATCCAGGCAAGGTATATGTCTTGGTTAATCGACAATCTCATTCACAATCAGCCGTAACGGCGGCAGAAATTCAGGATTACGGATTTGCCACCATTGTAGGCGAAGAAACAGGAGACTTCCCTAGTTTATATGCCAGTCAGTACAGTTATGCCTTGCCGCGCACAGGCATTGATGTGAAAATTGCGAAGGGGTATATTGTACGCGTGAATGGAAGCAAAAAGGCGGAAGGTGTAATCCCCGACATATACATCAGAGACCATCTTCTGGATGAATATGATGAAATATTGGATGGCTTATTAAAGCAGATTGAGAACAAGTACTAAGAGCTTGTTCGGGATTTTCTGATTGAGCGAGGGTGATTTAGACAAGGCGGATTTTGCAATCATAGCCAGCAGCTATGGTGAAAAAATACAACGAAGAATAAAATAAAATTTCCCACTCACAGCCAATTAAGGAATTCCTGAACAAGCTCTAAGCACAGCCCTTTAAATACTCATTCACTACGACAGCTACAATCAGGTTATCCATTCTTTTAGCCATTCTTTTATCTTTTGCCATACCTGCAAATAGTCAGTCAACTTATGGTGCTGAGATAAAGCAATTTGCGATTTCGCTGTTCAATTCGTTTGACAAAATGCAAAGTATATCAGGGAGGCTTGAATCTAATGACACGTCAAGAGTTAAATGGAACAATCTTCCCATTGGATTCAGACCAAGATCAGGCGTAAGTATAGGTAATATGAATGAAGATCAAAGAAAACTGCTTCACCGGATCCTTTCAGTTTTCTTAAGTTCACAAGGCTATCTAAAAGCCACCAGCATCATGCATCTGGACGATTTACTAAATCGTTATGCTGACAGTATTTTTTACAAAAATGAAATCAGCGACACCACTTATAGTTTTCTGAAATCATTGTTGTGGTCGCATAAAAATTTCTACTTTGCATTTTTGGGGAAACCCATCGGATAACATTTGGGGATACAAATTAGAAGGGCATCATTTGTCTGTCAATTTTACATTTATTAATGACAAAATATATTTTGGGTGGGTTGGTAAATATGATGGAAATAAACCACATTACTATGTTTTAAATGGACCAACTTTTATCATCGAGTTTGACAATAATGGCGGGCCAAGAGGTAGTGCAAATCATATCCATACGATATGGAGAGAAAAAGGAAACGAATATGGTGAAGATGTACTAAAAAAACATTATGAAATGGAAAAACATTAGCAGTTTGACAACCTGCCTGCCTGACCACCGGTAGGCGGGCCGGCAGGTATGCTGGCTGAAGTATTGCTATGAAACATTCGTACAAGGTTCTATATTTGGAATTGTATTGTAAAAACCTGCGACATCGCCAGGCTGAAAACTATTGGACGCAAACCTGTTTTAAATATTGGCTATGGAAGAACTTGATGATACAAATCGCCAGGGACAGAAAAGAAAACTGGACACAGGAATCATAATCGGACTCATTGCAATATTGATAAACTTAATAACTGTCTCCGTTTACATTTACCAGGCAAGGATAATGAGAGAACAACTTCACGCCTCATCATGGCCATATCTGGAATGGCTGCTTGTGTTTAACCAGGAGAAAGGGCTCAAACTTGAATTGACAAACAACGGAGTTGGTCCTGCATTGATCAAGGAAGTTAAAATGAAATTAAATGGTAAAGAAGTAAAACCCGACTCTTTATTTATTGAACTATTGGGAACGAACTCATTCCCTCATTTGACCTCCAGGATAGAAAACAGGGTATTGTCATCTCAAAATTCAATTAGACCTTTTCAAGTAGTAAATTCAGAGTGGGCAGAGAAAATATTTATGAAGCTTGACTCAAGCAACTTTGAACTTCAAGTATGCTATGAGTCAATTTATGGTGACCAATGGACCACGACTGGCACATCAGTGACAGCGGGTAGATGCAACAAATGATCAGACAAAGTGATTCGCCCAGCGGCCAACTGACAAGGTAAAAAACAAAGAGGAATAAACACATCATGACCACTCCTGCCACCTTTTCACCAATCTAAAAAAAAATCGGAAAAAATTGCGAAACCAAATAGTTGCGCTTATTTTTGCAACCAAATAGTTGCATTACTAAACAAAATGACCAATGCGCAGGGATATATTTCAAGCCATTGCCGACCCAACAAGGCGAGCCATCATCGTCTTAATTGCGGTACAGGCAATGACGCCAAACGCCATTGCCGAAAACTTCAACACGACACGCCAGGCCGTGTCAAAACATTTACGCATTTTGACAGAATGCGAACTGGTAAAGCAGGAGCAAAAAGGCAGAGAAATTTACTATTCACTTGAAATCGACAAAATGAAAGAAATAGACCAGTGGATAGAACAATTCCGAAAAATTTGGGAAACGCGATTTAATCAATTAGACGACCTGTTGTCAACAATTAAAAAAAATAAACAATGAACAATTTGCTGTTTGACTTTAAGGTGGACAAATCAACCAACACGGTGCTGGTAGACAGAGAATTTGACGCAGAACTGTCACTGGTTTGGGATGCATTTACCAAACAGGAAATTCTGGACCAGTGGTGGGCGCCCAAGCCTTTTGAATCAAAAACAAAAGTGATGGAATTCAAAGTTGGCGGGCGTAGGTTTTATGCCATGGTTAGTCCGGAAGGGCAGGAGAACTGGCAACTTCAACAGTACACTGCGATCACTCCAAAAACCAATTTCAAATACCTTAGTGTCTTCGCAGACAAAGATGAAAACCCACATTTGCCAGGTTCGGACTGGGATCTGAATTTTAGCGAAAAAAATGGAATAACCAGAGTAAGTATTACCATTTACAACGAATCACAGGAACGCATGCAAAAGATGATTGAAATGGGTTTCAAAGAAGGATTCACGATGACATTAAACGAATTAGGGCGTTTATTATCAACATTAAAACAAAAAAAGTAATTGCCATTCAATTGTGGAGGCTCCAATATTGCCAAAATTGAGGCAAAAGTGCTACATTTGAACATTGGAATGCTATGTAGCATTTGGGCCTTGAATGTCCCAACTTCGGCAATCCCCCAACCCTTACCTGCATTTTAAAAAAGATCCACAATTACTAAAAAGATATGGATGAAATTCCAAATATCAGACTTAGGGATAACCATATTGAGGGGACAATATCGCTGCCTGTTTGGTGCAATTTTCTAAGCAGGCAAGGTGCACCAGGTTCTTATGAAACTCAGGAAAACGTTAAGGGGATTTTTAAAATTTCAGTAGGAGGAGACATGGTTATGGACCAACCGGCAATTACGGTGGACCATATAAATGCATACAAATATATTACCAATCATTCAGAGCAAATTCAGGAATCAATATTGACACGACTATTGGCAGAATATCAGAATCTGCAAACTGAATATGGCTATGACGAGGAGGATGCTAAAGAAATGATGCCAAATGTTGACAGTATTGAACACTTCAAAAACCTTATTGGACTGTCTCAAGTTCATTTAATGAATGTTAGCAAAAATGAATTCGCATATGTTGGATACGAATTCAGCTGCACCTGGGACGATGAACACGGACTTGGTTTTATGACCCATAAGGACAAAATAATTGACTTTGGCGGGGCAGATACTTCATTTTTGACCTGGGTAGCAAAGAAAGACCTTGAATCAGGCTCAACTGAGGAAAAAACAGCCGGTAACCTTTCTATGCTCAAAGCGGTGTGGAAGTGGTGGCAGAAACTTTTTGGCTCTGTGTAGACTGTTATCATGGCACGAAAGATGGCACCTGTAGAAAGCTTCGCCTTCAGCAATGTCCGAAAAACTCTAACCGGCCATGCTCTGGCAGACTCAACTATTTCAACTACAAAGAATGAAGTTATACCCATTTCTTATTCTGACTTTTTTTACGGCAACCATAGCTGCTCAGGAAAGTGCTTCCGTCGTACTGGATAAATATTTTCAAACCATTGGCGGACAAAGCAGGATCGAACGCCTGCAAAGCATTTATTCGTTTGCCGACTGCACCGGACCAAACGGGAGATACCAAACCGAACTATTCTCAGCCAAAGGTTCGAAGACAATTTTCAGACAGATACGGGAAAACAAACAGGATTATACAGGCATCGTAAACGGTGATGTTTACTGGACGAAAAATCCACAGGCAACAATTTCTAACGCAAAATCCGCTTTTGTTTGGCGTTCCCATGAACTGCAGTGGATGGCTACGCATCTTACCGAAAGATTTAATGAGATAACATTTGCCGGGAATGAAACTTTTGCAGGAAAACAGGCTGTAAAGCTTTCTGCTTTTGATGAATTGAACAAACCGGCCAGTTTGTATTTTGATAAAAATACCAATCTATTACTCGGTATCATCATTTTGAATCCGTTCAGCGAAACGCCGGAAACGATTCAGATGGAAATATTGGATTGGAAAAAATCAGGGAAATTCCTGGTTCCGTCAAAAGTATCATTTACCGACAAGCAGGGCATTTTTGTTTTGAATTTTCAAATCATAAAAATCAATCAGGTTGACCAATCGGTTTTTGATGTTCCGGAGAAAATTATTGCTGTTAAAGAATTAATGGAATTGCACGAATTGCAAAGAAAGGCTCATTTCAATCGGGATGCCAAATTATTAGTATCTGTTATGGCTGATCATTACACCGAAATCAGCAATGGTAAAATCAATTCGCCTAAAAAAGAAGATCTTATTGTGCGGTTTCAAACCTATTTTGATGCTGTGACTTTTGTAGAATGGGACGACATAATCTCACCCGTTATTGACGTTTCGGAAGATGCCACCATGGCATTTATGCATGTAAATAAAAGGGTCCGATTAATCACAAAAGCACAAAAAGAAGAATTGACAATTTTTGCGTGGACATCTACGTTTCAAAAAATCAATGGCAATTGGCTGATGACAAGCATAACCTCAACAGTGGCCAGATAAAGAATTAAGAGCTTGTTCGGGATTTTCTGATTGACTACGTCGAATCTTCGATTTGAGCGAGGGTGAGAAAATTTTGTTTTAGACAAGGCGGATTTTGCAACCATAGCCGGCAGCTACGGTGAAAAAATCTAACGAAGAATAAAATAAAATTTGCCACTCACAGCCAATTAAGGAATTCCCGAACAAGCTCTAAAGTCATGCCGAAATTAAACAGGAAATAATGGTAGAACAAGTCTTGACTATTAATTACATTTGAAGATATTGACGAACCTGCCATTTTGGTGGCGACTAAACTGTAATAGGCAAGCCTTATCCTGCTGTCTGTAACATGATGAATACGGACGTATCCAATGCCCGGTGATATCCTGTCCAAATTCAGTAACCACAAATTGAAAATCATGCGCAATTTAGTCAGCATATTTTTGCTTATGCTTGTTTTCTGCTCTTGCAATCAACAGAAAAAAAGCAACCAGGGAGTCGCTAATCTTGATTCCATCTCAACTCAATATGGCGTTCTTTGTACGCCGGAGGTAATAGATAAATCGTGGTATTCATCAGGAAAAACAGCGCCTTTGTTCAGCGAACTGGAAGGAATCCATTTCCCGATATCAACAAAAAACAATAAAGCACAGCGATACTTTGATCAGGGGCTTATGCTGTCTTTTGGCTTTAATCATGCTGAAGCAGCGCGTTCTTTTTATGAAGGGGCACGACAAGATCCGACTTGTGCCATGTGCTGGTGGGGCTTTGCTTATGTTTTAGGCCCGAATTATAATGCAGGCATGGAGAAGGATAATTTTCAACGTGCTTATGATGCCGTTCAAAAAGCCAAATCATTGGCTGCAGCCTGCACACAGAAAGAAAAGGATTTGATTGAAGCATTAACACATCGATATTCAAACGATACGACGCTTGCCCGCTCACCGCTCGATTCAACTTTTGCAGCGAGTATGCGAAAAGTCTATCAGAAATACCCTGATGATGTAACCATCGCCTCGCTATTTGCCGAGTCGCTGATGGATTTGCATCCCTGGGATTTGTGGAATAAAGATGGAACGATTAAATCGTGGACGCGTGAAATTCTGGCGGTACTTGAAAAATCTTTGCAAATGGAACCCCAGCACGCGGGCGCAAACCATTTTTACATTCATGCAACCGAAATGTCGTTTCATGCAGAAGCAGCAGAAGCAAGTGCCGACCTGCTTCGGGATTTAGTGCCGGGCTCGGGGCACCTTGTTCACATGCCATCCCATACTTACATCAGAACAGGGCGTTATCATGACGGCGTTTTGGCTAATGAAAAAGCGGTGTTGGTTGATAGTTTGTATACAGAAGCATGCCATGCGCAAGGTGTCTATCCTCTTGCTTATTATCCACACAACTATCATTTCCTGTCTGCATGTGCTGCACTTTGTGGTGAAAGCAAAATTGCAATAAAAGGAGCGAAGGCAACCGCTAACCACGCACATATAAAATTATTCCGTGACCCGGCCTGGGCAACCCTGCAGCACTATTATTCCATTCCCTGGTATGTGGAAGTAAAACTTGGTTTGTGGAATGACATTCTGAACGCCCGCCCGCCTGAAAAAGATTTAAAATATCCAACAGTAGTTTGGCAATATGCAAGAGGTATGGCAAGGCTTTCACAAAACAACATCCCGGAAGCAAAGAAACACCTTGCTGAAATAAACAACATCATGGCAGACACCACGATCAAAGATTTGACTATTTGGGGAATAAACAGCGTGTTTGATTTATGTATAATTGCTTCTAAGACACTCGAGGCAGAAATCTGTGCAAAAGAAAAAAAATTCCCTGCTGCCATTTCCCTGTTGAGGGAAGCTGTTGCGAAAGAGGATGCCTTAAATTACAATGAACCGCCTGACTGGTTTTTTTCTGTCCGTCATCATTTAGGCGCCGTCCTCGTGGAAGCTGAAAAATATAAGGATGCTGTAAACGTGTACGAAGAAGATTTGAAAATATTCCGTGAAAACGGGTGGGCGCTGAGAGGCATGATGAATGCTTTCGAAAAACTTGGGGATAAAAAGAACTATGAAAAAACAAAACGCCGGTTTGAAGAGGCATGGAAATTTGCTGACATTAAAATTAGTTCTTCGAGAATATTATAGGAAAATCGGCAACGGAAGATGAAAGATAGCGGCATGTTTGTTTCTTAGGCCTCTGATGGCCTTTCCTCTGAAGTTGCAGATTCAGCCTTGCATATTATTCCCCGGGGATTTATCTATTTTCTTTAATTTTGTTCAGGCGACCCGAAAGGGTGGATATTGCATAACCGGGCACAAAACAACATCTTAAATGAAGAAGAAAAAACACGTCGGACAATTCGTTTCTGTCAGATTCAATGACAGAAAAACACCCATTTATGGATATGTTGTGGATTACAATGACGACTGGACTTTAATGAAATACAATCCTGTTGACTACGTCATGGATGGTTACATCATTTTCAGGCATAAAAAAATCAAAGGTTTTCGCAGGGATACAGAGGAAAAATGGCGCGAAAAAGTAATTAACCTCAAAGGGCTTCAACCAACAGACAAGGACGTTATTCCGCTGACTGATCTCGAAACAATTTTAAAATATTTAACCGACACTTTTAGCGTTTTTCAAATTTACACAAAATCAGAATCCGTTTGTTATTTGGGGCGGCTTAAATCCATTGATAAAAAAGAACTTGTAATGGATTACCTGGATCCAAAAGGAAAATGGGACGGACAAATAGCTTTTAAAACGCGAGACATCAGAGTCATAGAGTTTGACACGGATTATATCAATTCACTTAAGCTCCTTTTGACAACTAAAAAGCCCAAATAATTGGAATAGTTGCTAAAACAGAATACGGAAGGAAGGAAATTACGACTTCTGACTGTTACGGTTTTCAGATCACATTTTCCAGCGAGCCGGATTAAAATACCTGCTGTTCAATTATTCGCAGACTAAGAGCTTGTTCGGGATTTTCTGATTGAGCGAGGGTGAGGAAATTTTATTTTAGACGAGGCGGATTTTGCAGACATAGCCGGCAGCTATGGCGAAAAAATTCAACGTGGTATCAAATAAAATTTGCCACTCACAGCCAATTGAGGAATTCCCGAACAAGCTCTAAGCCTATACAGTGAAACAGCCATTGACCCTTATGTCGGAAATGATCAGGAACAATTCACTCAAAATCATAGAAAGAGCATGCGGAAAATTATTTTGTCCCTATCATTTATTATTTCTCTGACCCATCTTTTTGGGCAGACAGAAGCAACGAAATTGAAAATCGTCCCTTTAACAGGCGATTTTTATATTTATACGACCTACAATACTTACGAAGGAAGCCAAATCCCTGCAAATGGGATGTATCTGCTTACCGATAATGGGGTTGTTTTGTTTGACACACCCTGGGATACAACCCAATTTCAACCGCTGCTCGACAGCATCCAGGTAAAGCACAACAAAAGTGTCGTATTTTGTATAGCAACCCACTGGCATGGCGACAGGACGGAAGGGCTTGAATATTACAGGCAACAGGGAATTAAAACCTATACGACGCTTCTGACGGATGAATGGAGTAAAAAAAATAACAAGAAGCGGGCTGAATTTTTATTGGCAAAAGACACGGTCTTCAACTTCGGGCAATATGCATTTGAAACTTATTATCCTGGTGAAGGGCATACTGCAGACAACATCATCATTTGGTTTAAAAACGAAAAAATACTTTATGGCGGCTGCCTGATAAAAGGCGCAGATGCTGAAAATTTAGGTTTTTTAGGAGATGCCAATGTTGCAGCATATGCAACCACGCTAAAACGGGTTCAGAAAAAATGCCGCGATCCCAAATATATCGTCGTATCCCACCATGACTGGAATAACATCAACTCATTGAAGCATTCAATAGCATTGGCGAATAAGCTGAGAAAGAGAAAGGACCGCTGATTTCGGTTTTGCGTCAGGTGGCTTAAGAGCTTCTATTGACAATTTTGTGTATGATTGAAGTACGGTTTTTCATATCAAGTATAGTGTTAATAAATCTGAACGAACGCCAGGCCCAATCCTTTACAGGCAAGCACAAAAGTTGGCATGAATGATTAAACCATTTTATTAGGATGAAATCAGAGAAATAAAAAACAGTGAAGCGACCATTACTTTCAACAATTTTGGCAGTGATTCTAAGCTGCAGTTTATATGGACAATCAAACATAAGTGACAGTATTGTTTATCAAACATACCATCGTAAATTCATGGTTCACTTTCCACCAAATTTCAACACTTTAACCCAAAGAGCCTTAGTTATTAATTTACACGGTGGTAGCGGCAACATGGTGAATGCACAAGGGTTTTCAATGATGAACCCTGTGGCCGATCAAAATGGGTTTATTGTTGCCTGGCCTCAGGGTTATGGCATTGCTCCTCCGGGCTTCTCCTGGGCAGATGGAAGAAACACATCCGCAGACCAGGCCGGAATTGACGATATCGGCTTTATTGACAAGCTCATAGACACGCTTATTAGGAGATACAATGTCGACACTAACAAAATCTACATCTGTGGATTCTCCAACGGAGGCTTTATGGTTCAGCGCATTGCCTGCGAACTACCAGACCGCTTCGCTGCCATGGCAAGTTTAGGTTCATCAATGGATACGGTTCGTTACCAAAATTGCAGTCCTTCCAGGCCTGTTCCCATGGCGTTCTTTAACGGAACAAGCGACCCCGCAATGCCTTATAGCGGCGGCGCCTTGCAAAATCCGCAGGTAATACCCGTTGTCCCTGTCGACACAACAGTTCAGTTTTGGGTAGCTCATAACAATTGCCAAATGGCAAGCCCTGTTGTTAACTTTCCCGATGTTTTTACAACCGACAATTCGACCGCACAACTATTTGAATTTACGAATTGCGATTGTCATGCAGATGTTAAATTTTATAAGTTAATAAATGGCGGACATACCTGGCCGGGCGTTTTTGTGGCTTCACAGGCGGCAGTATTGGGAAACACCAATCGCGACATTAATGCAGGTGTTGAACTCTGGAACTTCTTTAGTGCACATACTTTGTGTAATAATACGGTTGCAGTAGAAGAACAGGTAACCCAGCCTGTTGTTAACATTTACCCAAATCCTGCTACTTTAATGCTGCATTTAAGTATTTCGGAAATAGAAAACTTTAAAGTGAAAATTGTAAATTATCTTGGGCATACTGTTTTAACAACTAACAACCAAACGCAAATTGATGTATCAAACTTAAAAAATGGGTTGTATTTCATCACTGTTGAGCAGGGTAAAAATATCCTTACTAAAAAGTTTGTTAAACAATGATGATAATGTGTCATGCTTACTCCCAAACTATGTTAGTAAAAATCAGGAAAAATGCAGCACCTTACTTTAATGCTATTTTTGACCCTTTCTATTTCTGCCTGTTCAAAATCAGTAGAAGAACCACAAATTATTGCCCCTGTAACATGGACAACAGAACGTGTCATCGCGGCAAATACCCGGCAAGTTATTTTTCAAAGCCAAATTGCAAACGATAAAGTGAGTTTTCATTTATTTTTACCGGATGAGTATCAATCAGATCCCAATCAATCATTTCCGGTTTTATATTGGTTGCACGGAACGGGTGGCGGGCTTGAAGGCATACCGATATTGGTTGATTTTTTTAAAACGGCAATGGAGAATAATAAAATCAGACCCATGATTATTGTATTTCCAAATGGCCTGCCAAACGGGATGTGGTGTAATTCAAAAAATGGGAAGCAACCTGTTGAAGATGTATTTATTCATGATTTGATTTCATACATAGATACCCATTACAGAACGATTCCTTCAAGGAAAGGCAGAATTGTTGAAGGATTTAGTATGGGAGGCTATGGCGCAGGACGTTTAGGCCTGAAATATTATGATCTTTTTGGAGGCTTTTCAATGATAGCCGGCGGCCCTTTACAATTGGATTTTAATTCAAATATTGCACCTCAAAATATAGAACTTCAAAAAATAGTCTTTAAAGACGTGTATGGCAATGATATGAGCTACTTTGAAGCACAAAGCCCCTGGAGGCTGGCAGAACAATTTGGACCTTCATTGCCAAATCCAACGCCGAAAAGAATTATTATTGGTAATTCGGATTTTACTTATCAGGCAAATTTAGACTTTCACAATCATCTGGATCAACAAGGCATACCTCACCAGTATTTTGAATTTAATGGAATTGGACATAATACCATGGCACTTCTGAATGCCATGGGAGAAGGGAACTGGAGCTTTTATCGTGCTGTATTTGATTGAAAGACTATTATTAGCAGCTTTAGCCCCTGTCATTGATTTGTTGCAGAGCTCCAGCGTTTTCATTAGTTTTGTCTGATCGTTTGAGGCGTACATATTTTGTATTTTAATGTTCTTTTTGAAATGTGGCTGCATTCGCCAAACATCAAAGTCAGATAAATATTGGGGGTAATGGAACTTCATAATGACATCATAACCTTTCACGCAAAGTCACGAAAAGAATGGCGCGAGTGGCTGGAGAAAAACCACCAGTCAGAAAAATCTGTTTGGCTCATCATTTACCACAAAAGCAGCGATACAGAAAGTGTTTATTATGACGAAGCCGTTGAGGAAGCCATCTGTTTTGGTTGGATAGACAGCATTGCTCACAAGCGGGATGGGGAAAGTAAATATCAGTTTTTTGCTCAGCGAAAGCCGAAAAGCAATTGGAGTAAAGCCAACAGAGAACGGGTGCAAAAAATGATCCGGCTTGGGCTCATGACACCGAGCGGGCAGAAATTAATTGACCTGGCGAAAGAAACTGGAACATGGGAGGCATTGGTGGATGTTCAAAATTCTGTCATTCCGGAAGACTTACAGAAACAGCTAAACCAAAACGAGGCAGCGCTAAAGAATTTCCTTGCCTTCCCCCCTTCATCAAAACGAATCATCTTAGAGTGGATACTCAACGCCAGGAAAGACGAAACGAGACAAAAAAGAATCGAAGAAACAGTGCGACTTGCTGGAGACAACATAAAAGCAAACCATTACAGAAAATGAATCGCAAATGATGGCGTTTCAACAACCAAACTGACGGCTAAACCTCAGGGCTTAACACCATCAAAATATCAAAAGAGCATGATGAAACATTCCTTGCTTTTCTTATTATTACTGCCCGGCAGCAGATTACTTAAAGCTCAGGACACTTTAACATTTGACACTACAAAAACATTGACTGAAGTCATCGTAACGTATCAGGCCGACAAACCCACACCAATAACTTTTCAAAACATCCGCGCCAAAGAAATCGAACTAAAATCAACAGGGCAGGAACCTTCTTTCCTGCTTTCTGAAACCCCTTCCATTACCAATTATTCAGACGCCGGAAGTGCGCAGGGGTATTCTTATTTCCGATTGAGGGGCATTGACCAGACGAGGATCAACATTACCCTCGACGGCGTTCCTTTGAACGAACCCGAAGACCAGGGCGCGTACTTTTCAAACTATCCAGATATCCTGAATTCCGTAAGTAAAATTCAAATTCAGCGCGGCGTTGGAACTTCCAAAAACGGCGTTGCCAGTTATGGAGGCAGCGTTCAGTTGTTTTCTCCGGGTTTGTATGATTCCACGCATACGACAATTGGCGTGGATTATGGCTCTTTCAACAGTTTGAGGGCATTTGGCGAATACAACAGCGGCGTAAAAAACAGAAAAGGGCTTTATGTCAGAGCCTCACAAATTTATTCAGATGGTTATAAATACAATGCTTCCAACAATTCACAATCGGTTTTTTTGAGCAGCGGCCTGTTCTATGACAAATCAACGTGGAAAATCAACTTACTTGCCGGACACCAGCAAAATCAACTGGCCTGGCTTGGGGTTTCGGATTCATTAATCAACATCGACCGAAAAACAAACGCCAACATCAATGAGCGCGACCAATTCATGCAATGTTTGGCGCAACTTCAAAACAATTGGCAAGCAAATGATTTTTCGTCGTTCCAGACAAGCCTTTATTACACATTTTTAAAAGGCAATTACGATTTTAATTTGAATGGGTTTCTGGGTTTGCCGACAACCGAAGAACTTTACAATTATGCTTTTCAATCCAACCTCATTGGCTTTTTCAGCAACTATACTTTTTCAAAAAAACAGCTCAACTGGACAACGGGGATTCATGGAAACAGCTATGCCCGGCAACACATCGGGAGTGAAAAAACCTTAGGCCGACTTTATGAAAACACCGGATACAAAAATGAGGCAAGCGTTTTTACAAAAGCAGATTACAGGTTCAGGCAGCTTACGTTTTTCGCCGACATTCAGTATCGCTATGCTTCTTTTGATTATCAGGGAACGGTTGCGCTTGAAAAAATGCAATGGCATTTCATCAACCCGAAAGCAGGATTGAGTGTGGAAGTCAGCCCGAATGCCATCATTTATTACAGCATCGGGCGTACAGGCAGGGAGCCAACCAGAAACGATCTGTTCGGTGGCTCTGATGATTTATTGGCAGACAGTTTGGGCAATGCCATCCTGTCCGTTAAATCACCTGAATATGTGCTCAACCACGAGCTGGGGATCAGACGCCAATCCGAAAAACTGAATGTCAATTTTAATTTTTACTACATGGATTTCAAAAATGAAATTGTGCTTGACGGAAAGTTTGGGCCAAATGGACTAGCGCTTACCAACAACGTGGAGCAGAGTTTCAGAACCGGCCTTGAATTCAGTCTTACTTACAAAGTCGGGAAATATTTTTTACTTGTCCACAATTCCGCATTCAATTACAGCCGCATCAAAGAACAAAAAGAAGTCTTCACGCCCATTCTTACACCGCCATTCATCATCAATCAGGAAGTCGTTTATGCCAGCAATGGGCTTTCCGTTGCGGTTTCAGCAAGGTATCAGGACAAATCCTTTATTGACTTTGCAAACACCTCATCCGTCAACAGTTATTTCCTTTTGAATGGACGGGTTGCCTATGATACCGGCGGTTTTCAGTTTTGTGTTTTTGTGAACAACATCACCAATTCAAAGTATTTCAACAACGGCTATGTGGATTTTGACGGAAGCAACAAGTATTTTGTGCAGGCGCCGGCAAATTGTTCTGCTGCGATAAAATACAGCTTCTGATGCACTTCTTTGAGTTAGGAAATACTGCCTTTCAGGTTTTGGATTACCCCATCAGTTACGTTGAATTGATTGGAACATTGTTCGGCCTGGCTTCGGTTTATTTTGCTTCAAGGGCAAATATTCTGACCTGGCCAACGGGGATTGTAAATGAGGTTTTTCTTTTTATGCTGTTTTTTCAGGTTCAGCTTTATGCAGACATGTTTTTGCAAATTTATTTTTTTGCAGTAACGCTTTATGGCTGGTATAAATGGAATTTAAAAACCGTTGAAAATAAAATTTCAGAAATAAATTCGGGAAACAAAATACTGCTTGCTGCAATAATAGTAACCGGCACACTGATTTCAGGTTTTCTGTTTACCAATATTCATGTTTATTTGCCCGCCTATTTCAAAATACCGGCGGCTTACCCCTTTGTCGATTCATTTGTCATGGTTTCAAGTATTGCAGCCACCGTCCTCCTTGCAAAAAAGAAAATTGAAAACTGGTATTTATGGATTGCCGTCGATTTGGTTTGCGTGATCCTCTATTTCAAAAAAGGCGTTTTATTTCTTTCCCTTGAGTATTTTATATTCCTCGGCATAGCATCTTACGGGCTATACCACTGGAGAAGACAATTGGGCAATGACTAAAGCATTTGTATTTGGGAAATTCATGCCTTTTCACAAAGGGCACGAAGCAATGATCCATTTTGCATTGAGCAAATGCGATTTCTTAACGGTTTTAGTTTGCTGCAGCGATCGGGAAAACATTCCCGATACGGTCCGATGTTCCTGGATTCAAAAAACATTTGAAAACAATAAGAACATTGAAGTAAGGCCATTTAATTATCTGGAAAGTGAGTTGCCAAACACCTCTGTAAGTTCTGAAGCTGTTTCTGAAGCCTGGGCAAACATCTTCAAAGTGCAATTCCCGGATTATTCGCTGCTGATCACTTCAGAACCGTACGGCAATTTTGTGGCTGCATTTATGAATATTCAGCACCTGGCTTTTGACTTGCAGAAAAAACTTTACCCGGTTTCGGCCTCTGCCGTTCGCAGGGATGTTTTTGCCAATTGGCGGTATTTACCCAATAGCGTAAAGCCTTACTTTTCGATTAAAGTGGTTGTTCTGGGAACAGAATGTACGGGTAAAACAACCCTGTCGGAAAAGCTAGCCGGGCATTTCAATTGCAGTTTGGTGCCGGAGGCCGCAAGAGATATCATTGCCGATTCAAATGCTTTCCGTTTTGAAGACTTACACCTGGTGGCAACAGAACACGCAAAAAGCATCAACAAAGCCCTGTTGGGGAATAGCCCGCTTGTCATCATTGACACCGATATTCACACCACAAAATCTTATGCCAGATTCAGCTTTGGAAAGGAACTGGAGGTCGGTGCCGCCATCTCTCATGCCAACCGCGCGCATATTTATCTTTACCTCAACAACGATGTACCTTATTTTCAGGACGGAACAAGGCTGATGGAAACAGAAAGAAATGCATTAGACCTTTCTCACCGGCAAGTTTTAGCAGGCGCTAATATCGATCTTATTGAAATTTCCGGGAATTGGGAGGAGCGATTTAACAAAGCAGTGGAACAAATCAACAAATTGATTGCACGGAAAGCAAACAGGCGCTGATCGTGAAGGAAAAATCGTAGCTCTTGGGATCGACCAGACTACAATAGAAAAATGCTTTACATTTGTAGTAGTAACAAAAGGGAAGACTGATCGCTCATAGGGCGTCTCTGGTTTAACAAAAATTCAAAGAATGACGGTTGAAGTAAAACATCATCAAAACGCAACCATATTTTTTGAAATATTTGAAAATGAGGCAGAAGCGCTTCATTCATTCTAAAGCACATCGGCTTCAGTATCCTTTTTTTCGTACTTTTGATATTGACCAGGTAATTAATTACACGCATCGCCAGTATCTCAATGCCTGTCCTGGAATTACTTCGATCATAAAACAGGCAATATCAGCCCTCAAATGGAGAGATTTCAAAATGGCTTTGATGAGCTGATTGGGGCTTATAGGAGAGAGAATGCAACCACTGGCAGCCACGCAACCCGTCAATGGATGCTTGCCATTTTTTTATTCATCAGTCCCTGGTGGACATTCGTCTTTTCCCAGAACAATCCGGTCAACAATGCGCCTCCTATCATCCATGTCAAGCATTTTAATATTGAGGACGGGCTTTCACATCGATATGTGACGAGTATTCACCAGGATGAAAAAGGGTTCATGTGGTTTGGGACGCAGTATGGTCTAAATCGATTTGATGGCTATGATTTTAAATGGTTCACAGCAGAAAAGAATGGATTACAAAACAATCAAATTGACCATGTATTGGTGGACGGCGAAGGTATAATGTGGTTAATTCACACCGGAAGCCCTGTATTTCAAAGAGCAAAGAGCATTGACCTATTCGACCCGAAAACGGAAAAGGTGGTTTCTTTTCGAGAGGCATTTGGCGCCAGCGCCCCGTTCAGAGAGAAAGATGCTGTCGCGTTTGCCAAAAATAGTCAGGGGCATTTGGTTTTTTTGACGGCCAACCAATTGGTTACGTACACCGGCAAATTTCAGCGATACTCCATTGATGGTTATGACCCCCAGACAATCAGACAGCTTTGCTGGGCAGATGATGGCCGCTTTTGGTTAACTGCTTTTCAACTCGGAGGAGAATCGGCTAAAGTTCTTGTTCTCAAACCGGATGGAAAATTAGAGCATAAGTCTGTGTACCCCGCCAACACTTCTCTTTACATTTATCGTACAGATCAATCAGGCACGGCAAATGTATATGCCATTCAGGAAGGACCATTAGGCCAACAATCAAAACCGCGATACCTTTCTGTTCACCCGGGTGGGAAAGAACAACCTGACTATGCGATGGGAAATTTACTTTCCAAAAGTGGCATTGTGCCGGATATTACAATTCCCGTTTTTCAAAAAAGCCAGGGGTATTATTGGGTCCAAACACCTGATGCTGAGTTGTTTTTGTTGCCAGAGAATAAACAGGAGGCCCTAAAAGTGATTTCAAAAACGTATCCGGCATTAAGAAATGTAATTGCTGTCTATACCGCCCGGGATGGGGCCGTCTGGGTCGGTAGTCAGTTTGGCATCCATCGTATCAAATTGGAGAAGCCCCGGTTCCGCACCTTCTTAAGCAATGAAAATTCAACACAGGCAGCTCAGATCTTTTCCATACGGGGCATGACGGTTACCCGGGGTATCCATCAAAATACCTTGTGGGCCATGGCCGAACAGAAAGGCCAACTGTGGAAGGTTGACTTGAATTCAGGACAGGAAACCCTGGTCGAAACAATGGGCAAAAATCGCTGGGCCGTCACGAAAAGGGGTAACAAGGATCTGTTTTATGCGGGCATTGAAGGTATTCATCGCATCGATACAGAAACAGGAACACTGCTGAATACCTATCTGTTTGATTCGCACGAGGAACCTGATGGCATTACCTTCATACATGAAGATAAATATGGTAAAGTCTGGTTCGATAATTCATTTGATGGAGACCTCACTTATTTCTCAAACGGAGACAAACAAAAATTTAAAGATTGGACGGGCACGAATACCAATTTTTATACCTATCAATTTGTTGAAAATGAGACAGACACCGCGTGGCTCGGCACCAGCCAGGGAATGTTCAGGCTGAACATCAAGTCTGGCAAAGTAGTGGGAAGATTCTGGAAAAACGGCATAAGAAAATACAAACTGCCCTTTGATCACATCCACCATTTTATTCAAAATGGGGATGGGAGTTTTTGGCTGGCAACTGCCGGTGAAGGGCTTGTCAACTGGCATCCCGAAAAAGGTGTTTTAGCGCGCTATACCCGTGCTGATGGATTGCCAAATAATACGCTCTATGCCATCTATCCCGATGATTACGGAAACTTCTGGTTGACGACCGACTTTGGCATATGCGTGTTCAATACAACGACAAAGCGGGTAAGGGTTTATACGACCAATGACGGCCTCAGCCACAATGAATTCAACCGGACCTCCCATTGCCGGGACGAAGATGGTCATATTTATTTTGGCACCTTAAAAGGAATTACGACTTTTCATCCAAAGGATTTTGTAGCCGACTCCGCTACGTTTCAGGCTCCGTTGGTCATTACCGGATTCCAGCAATTTGATGGGAGTGCCGGAAAGTTGATGGATAAAACGGCTGAATTGCAGCGCATCAACCTCGTTACCATGAGGCCCGATGATCCGCTCATCAGGCTCCAGTTTGCATTACTTACGATGGAGGAAGTACAAAATGTGCTCTATGCCTTTCGATTGGAAGATGTGGATGAGGAATGGACTTATCAAACGGAAAATAACATTCGATTGGGGCGTTTGCCCTACGGCAAACACATCCTGCACATCAAAGGCCAGTCATCCAATGGTCAATGGTCGACCCGGGAATTGCAAATACAAATATACGCCTTACGCCCCATTTTTCAACAAGCCTGGTTTTTGATATTAATGGGTATTCTGTTAATGAGCGGCATTTTTCTTTTTTTCCGCCAAAGGGAAAAATCTTTGAAAGCGCAAAGCAACAGATTGGAACGCATCGTAGGAGAAAGGACCGCTACCATTGAAAAGCAAAAGGAAGCATTGCAATCGTTGGATGAACTCAAATCCAAGTTTTTTGCCAACGTCAGCCACGAGTTACGCACGCCATTGACCCTGATATCGGGCCCAATTGAAACATTGTTAAAGGAAAACGGATTGACGCAAAAACAATCCCAATTGTTAAGGATGGCAGGCCAGGGAGGTGAAAATCTCAAAAACCTCGTAAGCGAAATCCTTGACCTTGGCAAACTGGAAGTCGGTAAAATGGGACTTAATTTAAGCCCTACTCAGCTTGCTTCTTTTTTCAATCACTATTGCACACAGTTTGAGTCACTGGCCGCGCATCAGGAAATAACCTATGTTATGGAGGTTTGGGTGGAAAAACAATCGGCGCTGATTGACCGGGAAAAATGCCGGCAGATTATTTTCAACCTCCTTTCCAATGCCTTTAAATTTTCTTCCTTCGGTGGAAAGATAGCGGTGAGGATCAAATTGGAAAAAGGGGAGCTAAGCATCCAGGTGGCCGATTCCGGGAAAGGCATTCATCCCGATGACCTGCCCCATATTTTTGACCGCTATTTTCAGACCAACCAGAAAGAACAGGCCGCATCCGGTGGCACGGGGATTGGATTGGCGATTTGCCGGGAATATACCCGACTCTTTGGCGGTTCAATTGCAGTTGATAGTAAACTGGAAGAAGGTTCGACTTTCAAGGTGCAGTTTCCGGTGGAGGTCATCGATGCTGCATCCGGCATGGTGTCTGAAGCAGCGTTTGAAGATGATATTGATTTCGCAAAAGAAAAATCCGACCTGCCGGCCACGTCAGTTGCGCCACCTGTTGTTTCCGTTGAAAAGCAACCACACCCTACTATTCTTCTGGTAGAGGACAACACCCAATTACAGGAATACATCCGGGTGGTTTTACAGGATGAATACCTGATCATCGTTGCTGATAACGGGCAAGCGGCTTTGGACATCATCGAGGCGAAAAAAGCGAATTCCGGCAATGAGGCACCTATTGACCTCATCCTGAGTGACCTGATGATGCCCGTGATGGATGGCTACCAATTGTTGGAACAACTAAAGAGATCGGCTGCCACCCGGCAGATCCCTACCATCATGCTCACCGCCAGGGGGGGTACGGATGACCGCCTGAAAGCGCTCCGCATTGGGGTAGACGATTACCTCACCAAACCCTTTGATGAAGAGGAACTTAAAATCCGCATCCAGAATTTATTGCAAAACCACACTGCCCGCCAGGAAGCAATCACTGAGATAAGTCTGCAAACGAATGATCCCCATCTGTCTCAAATCGATCAGGAACTCCTGAATGGCCTGGAAGCATTTGTCCAAAAACACATATCCAATACCAGCCTCTCCGTAATCATGATTGCGGATGAATTTGCCATGAGTGAATCCACTTTGCTCCGCCAGCTAAAACGGCTCACCGGCCTCTCTACTCAAAAGTACATTTCTGAAATCCGTTTACACGAAGCCCGAAATTTATTGGAAAGACGACGCTACAATTCCATCAAAAGGGTCGCCGTGGAAGTGGGGTTTACCGACGTGCGGATATTCTCCAGAAACTATAAGACCCGTTTTGGAAAACTGCCTTCCGATTTTATAATTAATTGATTTTTATTGACTTGTTAGGTTTGTTGATTTGCTTACTCTATCCATTATGACGGATTTGGTGAGCAGGTTGCCGGATTTAAACATTTGACAATGCTCACCTTTGCCGTAGCAATCGCAGGTAGCACTGACAGGCTGTGCGCTGTATGCCATTTGCTAAGAATAAAAAGCAAAAAGACCAGGGAGGTAGCTGAAAATCCTTTAAAGAGTAGGCTCTTGAATTAAAATTAATGAAAATGAAAAAGAAAATTGTTAATGTAAATGCTTTACGGTCTGCATCAACTTTTGTGTTGACCTGTCTGATCATGCTTGTTTGCGGCGTTACTTCAAGTGCACAAAAAATGACAACCGTCAGTAGTGCCCAGTTACTTGATGCCGCTAAGAACGAATATCGGTTGACGCCAGATTTAGCTCAACAAATGGGGGCTATTTGGAGTGAATCCTACCTGGATTTATCCAAAAGTTTTGAGATACAAGCTGAACTATACTTTGGGACAAAAGATGCTACCGGCGCCGATGGAATCGCTTTCGTCTTACAACCCAATTGTACGGGAGAAGGCAGCAAAGGAGTTGGCTTAGGTTATCAGGGCATCACGCCTTCAATAGCCATCGAGTTTGATACCTGGCAGAACACGGAACAGGGAGACCCTGCCGACGATCACATTTGCATACAAAAAAATGGAGATCCAAACCATAACCTCAGCAACAACCTGTCAGGCGACAAAATGTTTAAAGGATCAAATTTTGAGGATGGAAAATACCATACGCTTAAAATAGTATGGGATGTTCAAAAAAAGCTCCTTAGCTATTATTTTGACAGTGGAAGAGGCAGCACCAGTTCAAATTCATCTCAGTCTTTTAATGATATCAAGAATGAAATTTTTAACGGTAACAATCTTGTATTTTGGGGTTTCACAGCCTCAACTGGTGGGTCCAGCAATGAGCAAAAAGTAAAAATCACTTCAGCTCCCAAAGACGAAATCAATCCGATAGCCATCAAAGAGATTTCTGCGCCTGGTATGAAAGACGGGGAGATTGCTGTCGAAATGATGGGCGGAAATGCCCCATTTTCGTACTCATTTGACAAGGGAGTAACCTTTTCATCAAATCCGGTGAAAGGTGGTTTGGCTGCAGGCACTTACACGGTAGTGGCAAAAGACAGCAAAGGTTGCACAAGCAAATTTGAGGTAGAAATACCTGAAAATACGCCAATTTCAGTTGATTGTAGAACAGAGTTCTTTTTCTCAGAAACACCTACACCTGTAGCTGGTAACAAAAAGCAAGTTTCAGGCAAAATAAATGGGATAGGCTACACCTATACTTCCACAATGGATGTCGAGCTGGCAGACTTTTCAAAAACAGGGGATGCACTTGACAAGGGTTTGATTAATACAAAAAAGTCAATGCTGAATGATCTTTATCCAAACGCATTGAATACCCGGGATGGATCCAATGTGTTTAATGGTGTGGAAGCCAACAAATTGGGTTCGTCTGTACAAATTAAAAACCAGCACGCAGGGAAAAATATCATAACGTTTGACGAGAAAATAAAAAACCCGGTTCTCTATTTTACATCCATCGGTAAGAAAGGACTTAAGGTGCCTATCAAATTCGAGACGGGAGTAAATTTACTCGGAAAGCATGGTTATGTTGAAATATCCAGTGATAAAAAAACCATAACCGGAGAAGAAGGGTTGGCTATTGTAGAAATACCCGGGGAATATAAAACAATAAGCTTCGACTATTCTGTTGCAGAAAATTATTGTTTCTTCTCATTTGGTGCCGCCTTTACAAACTGCGAAACACTCGTTAATGTAACAGAAGTAAACTGCGAATCAGATTTTTATTTTTCTGATAATCCTGTGCTTAATCCAACGAATTCCAAACAGGCAACCGGAACAATCCAGGGCATTGCTTATACTTATGAATCAGACCAGGCCATTACCATTGCCAAGAATGGTTTGAAAGCATACCATGAACCTTCCTATAATTCTATGGCAAGTCTCTACCCTCTTTTGGAACCAATGGGTGGAGGGGATCCAATATTTTCTGACAAGGAAACACAAACCTTGCTCAATGCGAACCAAATCGTTAATAAGCAAGTAACCAAAAATACCATCACCTTTACTAAGCCGATTAAAAACCCGGTATTATACTTTTATTCCATTGGTCAAAACGGGCAAACGGTACCCATCAAATTTGATCAGGATATCAAAGTATTGGGCACTAAAAATGGGGATGAATATACGGTTACAACCCGGTCATTAGAAGCAGCCGAGGGTATTGCTGTTGTGCAAATACCAGGTGAACATTCCGTCATTTCTTTCACTTATACTGTAGCGGAAAATGCTTGCTTTTTCTTCTTTGGCGCTGAAGTTACAACATGTGATGCCGATTGCGACAATCCAAGTTATATTGATGACGTAATAAAATACAAAGGCGAAATTCTCAAGCCGAATCAGGAAATTAGAATTTTTCAGGGAGAAAGAATGGTTTCGGCAAATGAGCGGTACCAGCTTCGAATCACAAAAGATGGCAATTTGGTGATTGAAGAAATCCTGTCAGTCCTGATATGCAATGGTAAAACGCTGGTAACCAAAACCAGTAAAGTCTGGCAAGCACCCACTCCCATCTATAAAAATTGGGACCCGGGTAAAAATTATTGGAAGTTTGGAAGCGACAACAACATCTGTTTTTTGAGCAATCAAAATAACACAGGCTGGTGTGCACATCAACAAAACCCGGAAATATTAAACTCCTGCAAAAAGCTAGTCTTAACGGACGATGGCAGGCTGGTATTGATAGGTAATGGCGGCAATGAAGTGTGGTCAAGTACGCCCCGGAAATAATTTCTAAGAACTCAACTATTTCAACGCCCTTGCTCTCAGATCATAGCTGAAAGCAGGGGCGTTGTCGTTTGTTACTATACACGGCCTGTATTTGGTCTATGACAAGGGATAGGTTGTTCTTTTTTATTGCGATATTTGGCGCCATCATATCGGACAATAAATATAGCGGATCATTGCTTCTCTGGTAAGCGCTAAGAGTTATACCTTCGTGAAAGGTAATGTATCGGAAGTAATTTTTTTAAAAAACATCATTATGATTAAGATTTTTTTTATTGCTTTTTTTAGCATGACAATTTCTACTTTCCAGGCTCAGGAAATAAAGGTTTTTCATGAAGAAAAAAAGCAGGGTTTTGTTTTTTACAGTGACAACAATGAAATGTATCCGGTGTCAATTTCTCTTGATTTTAAGGTAACAAATTTGATTTTTTCTGAAGGAGAAAAGACAATATTTGTAATTCCGCCAAAAACGAAAAGATTTAAAATAGGAGAACTGAATGCCGTGAGACCTACACGCAATACTGAATTTAGTTATAGATACACAATGACAATGGGTGATGTTACAATGAGTAACTACGAATCCTCCTATGAATATGATTTGCCATTTTCCCGGGGCAATGAATTTGAAATTTTCCAGGGGTACAACGGAAAATTTTCCCATCAAAATGAAAATTCTTTGGACTTTAGCATGCCTGAAGGGACAGAAATCTTGTCTGCCCGGGAGGGAAAAGTAGTTGAGCTCATTCAGAATAATACAAAATCCTGTCCCAGAGAAGAATGTAACAAGTATAACAATTATATAACGATCATGCATGCTGACGGAAGTTTTGCTCAATATACCCATATCAAAACCAACAGTTCCCGCTACAAAATTGGAGATGATGTAAAGAAGGGAGATGTCATTGCATATAGTGGCAATGTTGGTTGGACAAGTGGCCCGCATTTACATTTTGTATGTTTTTTGGGTGGGTTTGGTAAATGGAAGACGCTTGAGACAAAATTTCGTATCAACAAAGGTGATCAGTTGGCAATATTAAAGGAGGGAAATGTTTATCGGCGCGATTACTAAAAGCAAAGGCCGAAAAATTAGGCTTTACCCCGGGGGATCCTGCCCTGAAACTGAATGCCATACTGAAGCCAAAGCTGCCTGTTTAACTGGCTCCCATTTCTCAAATGTTATCCACTAATTTACTTATGAGGTAATTTTCAGAAAAAATATTCTTTTTTGGAGTATATTTAGAGTATGATATAAATGTTGTGGACTTCCTATTCCTCTATGATATTATTTCTCGGCGCAGAATTTACGCATACTTATACCAACATGCATTCAGGCGGGGTAGCCGCAAGTTCTACGGGAAAAAAAGAATAGCATAAATGGGTTTAAAAAAATACTTTATGAAAATTTTACTCACCGGTGTAACCGGATATATTGCCCAAAGATTATTGCCCGTCTTATTAGATAATGGGCACGAGGTTGTCTGTTGTGTAAGAGATAAAAGCAGGTTTAATAAGAAAAATTATTCGACTTCAAATCTATCGGTAATAGAGGTGGATTTTTTAAATAAGGAAAGTTTACTGGGTATTCCAAATGATATTGACGTCGCTTATTACCTCATTCATTCCATGTCTACACAATCCGGCGATTTTGAAGTTATGGAGGAAACCTGCGCAACCAATTTTAAAAATAGTATTGAACAAACAAATGCTAAACAGGTCATTTATCTTAGTGGAATAAGCAATGCCGACGAGTTATCAAAACATTTGTCATCACGAAAAAATGTAGAAACCGTTTTATCAGATTCTACTTTTGCACTTACTACTTTAAAGGCTGGTATTATAGTAGGATCGGGAAGCGCTTCATTTGAAATAATTCGTGATTTAGTTGAGAAACTGCCTTTTATGATTGCACCACGTTGGCTAAAAACAAGATGTCAACCTATCGCCATTCGCAATGTGGTAGAATTTTTAATTGGCGTAATTGGTAAAACAGAAACATACAATAACAGCTACGATATTGGGGGGCCTGATATTTTAAGCTATAAAGAAATGCTTTTGAAATTTGCAAAAATTCGGGGCCTAAAGCGGCGCATCGTTATTGTGCCGGTAATGACACCAAAAATTTCTTCCTACTGGTTATATTTTGTAACAGCCACATCCTTTGCGCTTGCAAAAAATCTGGTCAATAGCATGAAAATTGAAGTGATTTGCAAACCCAATAATTTAGCCTCGTTGCTTGCCATCAAACTGATTGATTACGAAACATCGATAAAACTCGCTTTTGACAAAATTGAACAAAACCAGGTGCTTTCCAGCTGGAAAGATGCACAAACAAGTAATATATTTAGCAAAGGTTTTTCTAAGCTTATTGAAGTGCCCGTTAACGGATGTTTTAAAGACATTCGCTCCCTTAAAGTTGAAGACAGTCGTGCTTCCCTGGAAAAAATATGGGCCATTGGTGGAAAAACAGGCTGGTATTACGGCAACTGGCTTTGGGAAATCAGAGGCTTTTTAGACCAGCTTGCAGGAGGTGTTGGTATGCGGAGAGGAAGAAAAAGCGACACAGAAATCGTTTCAGGTGACGCACTTGATTTTTGGCGTGTGCTTTTGGCTGACAAAAATGAAAAGCGGCTGTTATTGTATGCCGAAATGAAACTCCCGGGCGAAGCATGGCTGGAATTTAAAATAGATGATTACGATGTTTTGACACAAACAGCAACCTTCAGACCACTAGGCTTATTAGGCAGGTTTTACTGGTATGCTGTACTTCCCTTTCATGGATTGATTTTTAAGGGAATGATCAATAAAATAGCTCTAACGCATTATTGATGAATTAAATGAATGTCATCATGGATAAAGAAAACATAAAGAAAGAACTGACAGTAAGGCACACTTCATTTGTCGATTTTTTATTTGGCTTGACTAATGAGGGTTTTTTAACAAGTCACAATGAAAAATGGGCGGCCGGCCAGCAACTTGAACACATTTACCTGTCAGTTAAACCTGTCCGGCAGGCTTTGGGCGTGCCTAAAATTTTGCTTAAACTTCTGCTGGGGCAGGCCAATAGACCCGGCAGGAATTATGATGAATTGGTAGACAAATACCGGAGCAAATTGCAAAGTGGCGGAAAAGCGCCGGGGCGGTTCGTTCCGAAAGTAATCACCATAGAAAAAGGACAACAACTCAAAACCAAACTCGCCAAAGAAATAGCCCGCCTGTGCTCAAAACTGGACAGATTTACAGAAGAAGAGCTGGATCGGTATGTCTTACCGCATCCGTTGCTGGGTAAATTAACCTTGAGAGAAATGATGTATTTTACCTTATATCACGTAGGTCACCACCAGGAATTGGTCAGGCGTTATTTGGAGGTGAATACAGCTGATCAGAAAGGTGTCATATCTTAGCAGTAAATTAAAATAACACAATAATGGGAAATAGTAAGAAACTGTCACCAGAACAAACAGAAGCTTTGCTGGGCACCTTAAAAGCCCGTTTTGAAAAAAACAGGAACCGTCACGAAGGTCTGGAATGGGCAAAAGTACAGGCAAAGCTGGAAGCCAATGCGGATAAACTGTGGTCGCTCCATGAGATGGAAGCAACAGGCGGTGAACCGGATGTTGTGGGGTTTGATGACAAAACAGGCGAATACATTTTTTATGATTGCTCAGCAGAAAGCCCCAAAGGCCGCAGAAGTCTTTGTTACGATGACGAAGCGCTGATTTCGAGGAAAGAACACAAACCGGAAGACAGCGCCATGAATATGGCTGCTGCCATGGGCATTGAGCTGTTAACGGAAGAACAATACCGGGATTTGCAGAAACTCGGCAATTTTGATACGAAAACGTCGAGTTGGGTGACAACACCGTCCGCTATCAGAAAACTCGGTGGCGCCCTGTTTTGCGACCGGCGCTACAATACCGTCTTTTTGTATCACAATGGCGCTGAATCTTATTATGCAGCCCGGGGATTCCGTGGTTCGCTCAGGGTTTAAGCAGCGTCTGCTTTTCCATATCAATAATAATGCGATCTTTACAAAACTGCTAACTTGCCACGGCTTTCATCCGGATTACTACAACCAAATTAATATGGCAAAACTAACATACCTGATTGTATTCCTGTTTTGGATGTCCGCAGGATTCGTCTATGGCCAGGATGGATCTAAATCGAATACTTCAACTACAGAAGCAAAATTTAAGGAAAGTTGGGAATCCCTTTCGGCTAATGAAAGAGAGCCGGAGTGGTTCAAGGATGCCAAGTTTGGTATTTATTTTCATTGGGGGGTGTATAGTGTACCCGCTTATGACAATGAGTGGTACGGGCGGTGGATGTACGTGCCGGGAAGAAAAGCCTGGGGAGGTACTGTCTTTGATTACCACCGGAAAACCTATGGTCCGTTGTCTGAATTCAACTACCACGATTTCATACCAATGTTTAAAGCCGAGCACTTTGACGCCAAAGAGTGGGCCAATCTGTTTGAAAAGGCGGGCGCCCGGTTTGCAGGTCCTGTTGCAGAACATCACGATGGTTTTGCCATGTGGGCCAGTAAGGTAAATCCCTGGAATGCCAGGGATATGGGACCAAAGAAAGATGTGTTGGGGGAATTGTATGCCGAACTCAAAAAGAAAAAGCTAAAGACGATAGCCACTTTTCATCATGAAAGGCTTGTCCAGAGATATGCTAAAGACACTGCGGCATGGGCTCAAAACACCCCGGATCCGGGATGGGACAGTCATTTCCCTTACCACCCCGATTATGTAACCTCATCAACCGACCCTAAACTTAGGCTGCTTTACGGAAATATTCCTGAGAATGAATTCTATGACTATTGGCTCAATCAAATCAATGAGGTTGTTGACACCTATGCCCCGGACATCATTTGGCACGATTCATGGCTGGATAAAGTCCCTGAAAACTATCGGTTGAAAATGGTTGCCCATCATTTTAATAAAGGCGCCTCCAGAGGCCAGAAACCAATAGTTGCCTATAAGCAGGAAGATCTTCCCGCAAATGTAGGGATGCTGGATATGGAACAAGGCGGAAAAACAGCGCTTTCCGAAGACTACTGGTTAACAGATATTACCATAAGTTACGGCAGTTGGTGTTATACCAATGGACAAACCTATAAAACACCTGATTTGATCATTAGAAATATGATTGATGTATGGAGTAAAAGAGGCATCGTGCTGCTGAACATTTCTCCCAGGGCAGATGGGAGCATCCCCGATGAACAAAGGAATGTTTTAGCGTCGATTGGCCGGTGGATGGAAAAACACAAGGAAGCAGTTTATGAAACCAGGGCGTATTCGACTTTTGGCTATGGAGAAGCGAAATTTAAAAAAGGGGATTTTGGAGGACAGGCAGCAACCACAGCCTATAATGAAAATGACGTTCGGTTTACCACGTCAAAAGATAAAAAGCGCCTGTATGTTTATGTACTTGGACTGCCGGCGCCAAATTCGGATCTCGAAATTAAAACGGCCATGGAGTCAAAAATAAAACGCGTTTCTGTCGTAGGAAGTAAGGTTAAACTGAAGTGGTCTTTAAAAGATAAAAAATTAACGATCAAAACCCCCGAAGCTTTGGATATGGACGAATTGGCCACTGTTTTCAGGATAGATTTTAAATAGCGAAAAAACAGAGAAGCCAAATTATTGCCCCAAACATTCCGGAATAGCCTCTTAGCGCTATATTTGGCAAGTGAATGACGCTACGGTCCTGAACATGGATAAACTTCAATTTATATGAAAAAAGCAATTCTGACACTCCTTCTGGGTAGCCTGCTGCCGGGCTTACACGCCCAAAACAAAGTCGCATTAAATGCCGACCTGGCAAAGACACAGATCAGCAGACACATTTACGGGCATTTTGCGGAACACCTGGGCAGGTGCATTTATGACGGCATCTATGTAGGTGAAAATAATACCAATATTCCCCAGACAGCAGGAGTGCGGAACGATGTGATTAAAGCGCTTCAGGATTTGAAAATACCCAACCTGCGCTGGCCGGGTGGCTGTTTTGCAGATACTTACCACTGGAAAGAAGCCATAGGGCCTAAAAATGAAAGAAAACACATCGAAAACCTGTCGTGGGGCAATGTGCGCGAAGACAACAGTTTTGGCACCACTGAATTTTTAAACATGTGTGAATTGCTCGGCGCCGAACCCTATCTGGCGGTTAACATGAATACCGGCACCGTGCAGGAAGCGGTGGAATGGGTTCAATTTGCCAATCACGCCAATGGAACGAGCTACCTGACCGATATTCGGGAAAAAAGTGGGCGCGATAAACCCTGGAATGTAAAGTATTGGGGCATCGGCAATGAGTCCTGGGATTGTGGCGGGGATATGACGGTAGACCATTACATCAACCTTTACAGGCAATACGCGACGGCGATGACCAGTTACGGCAACACTGAAAAGTTATTTAGAATTGCCGTAGGACCGGGCACGCCGAATTACGCATGGACTGAGTCCATCATGAAGAACATCCCTGCAAGACGATTTGAAGGTGTTTCCATCCATCATTATTCTGTCATCAACTGGAGTAAAAAAAGCTCGTCGACGCAGTTTACAGAAGAGGATTATTTCAGAACCATGCAGGAGGCCTGGCGCATGGAGGATTTGGTGACGAAAAACTGTGAAGTCATGGACCGGTTTGATCCGGAAAAAAGGGTCGCCCTGATTGTTGACGAGTGGGGGGGATGGTACGAAACCGACCCCGAAGGAGGGGGACAACTGTATCAGCAAAACACCATCCGCGACGCCATGATCGCCGGACTAACGCTCAATATTTTTAACAACCATGCAGACCGGGTCAGGATGGCCAATCTCGCACAGATGGTAAACGTCCTCCAGGCTGTGATTCTTACGAATAAGGAAAAAATCATCCTGACGCCGACCTATCACGTTATGGAAATGTATAACGTCCACCAGGATGCGCTTTTGGTTCCTGTACAGGTTATTTCAAATGACTTTGTAAAGGGTGACCGCCGGATTCAGGCAGTATCCGTTTCGGCTTCCAAAGACCAGTCGGGCAAAATGCACATTTCTCTGGTCAATATTGACAACACAAAGAGCCAGACGATAGAAGTTGATTTGGCCGGGTTTAAAACGAAGCAGGTATCAGGCCGGATTTTGACTTCTTCAAACATTCAGGACCACAATACTTTCGATAACCCGTCAAACGTGACGCCAAAAGCCTTTAAAAACTTTTCCCTTTCCAATGCCGGGTTAACCGTAAACATGCCTCCCAACTCGGTAATTGTTCTGGAATTAGGGGAATAGGCCGAAAGGATCAGCGTATAAAGCAGTAAGTAGGGCAAGCGCTTGTTCGGGAATCCCAAATTCCAAATATTTCTTACATTTACCCAAGAGAAGACAACATTCAGTACTACACTACGAACAACACATGACCTTTACTCTTTACTCGTTGGGCGCGCAGGAAGCCGCTTCGGACTGTTTTTTTTCTTTACAATTGGAGCAGGTTACCTTTTACAGTCCTTTCTACCCCGACAAGAGCAGTGCCATAATGGCCATGGAGGATGTCGTTCGCCGGCTGCGCGACAGCCTGGCCAGGTCCATCTGGATATTAAAAAAGAGGAGACATACTTATTCCATTCAGCTCTTCGGAAAAGCAGAACCAACAACCCTGCCGGAAACTACTTTTGTGCAACAAAGAGATGCCCGCAAGGTACTCGATGAGTTACACGATTTGGCTCAGGCAGAAACCTTTCCACTTTTTTTCCGGGAACTGACGGATCAATCTGAACCCGTAGACTCCCTGAAAGAACTGGATCTGACAGACCCTCTCGTACACTCTTGGCAGGAACTGAGTGACAGCACCCTGCGGGTAGAACGCAAGTCGACTAAATTACCATCTGCGCTGGGTGGCTCCATGGGTTTATCGCCTTCTGGTGGAAGCAATCCTTGTGACCCGCTTTTCAATGTCCTGCAACCCCAGGTAGCAGCAGATTTGCCTTTCTTCCTCGGGCGAAAGCGGGATGTTGAAGACCTGTACGCCATGACCCGCAACAATCCGTTGTTACTGCTATACGGACTGCCGCGGGTAGGTAAAACCAGTCTGATTCAGTGTGGGCTGGCCAACCGCCTGGAAGCTGTTCCCGGCGAACTCATTGTGCACCGCCGTGGTGTGGAAGGGATGTTGCCGTCTTTTGCAAAGACGCTGCGCACTGAAATCGAAAAATCTGGTGGCGCTGAAGTGCCGGAAACGGAAGATCCGCATACCCTGCTGCCCCACCTGCGCGAACGGGTCAACAAACCTGTTTTCCTTGTCTTCGATCAGCTGGAGTCGCTGTTCCATGCTTCGGTGGGGGAGGGTGAGCGCAACGAATTTTTTGCTTTTTTGCAACGTTTGCTGGGCGACGATAGCCTGCCTTATCGCATTATCCTGTCGCTACGGGAATCCTTTCTGGCGCCTCTGGCCGATTACGAGCGCCACCTCCCGGCGCTGCTGACCCACCGCTACCACGTTCAGCCGCTGAGCAAAAGAGCCATGATGGATGTGTCTCTCAATCTGCTGGATCTGCTGAAGTCGCAGGGAAAAATCACAGTCGATAAGCCTGAACAGATTGCTGAAAAAATATGCGGGGATTTGGCAAATAAAAACGGCGATGTTCCTTTTCAGTGCCTGCAAATCTACCTGCAACAGGCCCATCAGACCACTTGTGCCGAATCAGGCGGGGTTACCCCGGCTTTTAGTCCGGAACTCATTGACCGCCTCGGTTCGGGGCGCGATGTCATTGACACCTACATCACGAAACGCATCGCGGAATTGCAGGGCCAATTGCCTGAAGAACCGGGACAGTCCAATCCGGAGATCGAGCAACAGATTGCCGATCTGAACGAGAGCCGCCAGCAATGCGGCTGTGGGGATGGGAATACCATCCTGCCTGCCGCCGCAGTGGTCTCTGCTGCCACCGAAAAGCGGGTTCGCAACCTGCGCTGGTTACTCCTGCTGACTTTGCTGGCTCTGTTGCTTAGTATTCTGGCCTACTGGTTCATCTTCAACTGGATGGAACGCAAAGACCCCTGCAATATGGCCAGAGAAGCAGATACCTGCGAGGCTTACGTCAACTACCTGAGTACCTACGGCGAAGACGCGCCTTGCGCCGCTGAATTCCGTACGCTCCTCGAAGCCCGTCAATGTGAAGTTTGGCGGGACTATCAACTCATTCTGAAAACCAGAACCTGCGATACTTATCAGGTTTTCTTCAACAAATACCGCAACAGCACCGTCGAAACCGGCCATGTACAGAAAATGCTGCTGGAGTGGGCCTGCCCGATGGTGCGTGATACTGTACAAATTACCGTGCGGGATACCATCATTGACCGCACCACGCCCAGGAACTTCGAATCCTCTGCGCCCCGGATCAAAACACCTGCCAGCGTTGGCTGCCAAACATTTGGAGGCAGCAATTTCAAAAAAGTAGGGCCGCTATGGATCATGACCGAACCCCTTCCCGGCGGGCCTTACACCTGGGAGGAGTCCCTCGATGCCTGTAAGGCCAGAGGTTGGCGCCTGCCCTGCATTGGTGAGGTCGACTTCCTGCTCGAAAACATCTACCGCGGAGAAGCTGAAAAAGCTTACCAAATGCTAACGGGCTCCGGAGCCTGTTACCTGATCAATCCCGCTGATGTGCCCAATGGGCGTATCGACTTCTGGACGGGCACCGAAGCAAATGACGCCCTGGCCTGGTCCTTCTACTTCGACACAAGAACCGGAACCATCGGCAGGGAATCCAACATCATCAAAGGCCGGCGGCTGCCCTGCCTTTGTGTCAGAAAAGAGGTCAGCAATGTAGCAACAGGGTTGCCACCTTGTTATAACAAAACGGTGGATCGGCGGCCGGGGTAGATTTTCCCGGCTTTCATCCATTCATCATTTGATCAATACCATCCTGGTAATGGCCGATTCTCCTGTATCCGTTTTGAATTTACAGAAGTAAACGCCAGGTTCAAAGCGGGTACCGTCAAAAGTGAGTTGGTATGACCCGGCCGCCTGTTGTGCGTGAACGGGCCTCGCCACCAATTTCCCATCGGTTTGATAAACAGATATGTCAACCAGCGCCGATTTTGTTAAATCATAAGCAAGCGTTGTCGTTCCGTAAAACGGATTGGGAAAAATGATCAGGGGTTGTTTAGTGCCGACTCCATGCTGGGATTGCTGCTCTTCAACAGGAACTGTTACCACTGAAAACCGTTGCGTTGTAGCAAGGACAGAGGCGCCCGAATTGCCACCGAAGATATAAATCGATGAAGCGCCTCCCCCTGTCTCCATTGCGACATAGCCAAAAGCCCTGCGATTGTAAGGCAGATTACCGGACACTTCCCATGAGTTGCCAGAGAGAATGCCCGTAGCAGCCTCAACCGTTAATTCGTTACCCGAAGTGGAGGCAACACCGCCAAAGGCATAAATGGTATTTCCAATCACAGCGCTGCCATGAAGTACCCTGGCATGATTCAATGGATTAGACTGGGGCACCCAATCTCCTGTTAAAATATCATCCGAACACTTTTTTCAGGAAACTTGCTTTTATCAGGCAACTCAAGTATTTTGCAAGCCCAGTATCTTAGTGCTTTTCCGGAATTTTCTGATTGGCTACGCCGAACTTAAGTTTGACTTTGTCGAATCTTCGATTTGAGCTAGGGCAAGAAGATTCTATTTGGTTAAATCAGAGAAGCCATTTGATTCTTATTCAAGTAAGTTTATAGATCAAACATAAATGATAGCAGATGAAGCCTTCTTTTTTATTGTTACTAATACCGATGATTACATTTTTGTCTTGTGGCGAGCAGGTTTTAAAAGACCCAACGTTTTGCCCGTGTATTAAAGAGTCAGACCTTAACACAACCGCCAATAAAGGCCCGAAATTCACCTTCAGTTATGTAAACCCACTATTACTTCCGTTTAAACTAAAATTTAATACGGAAGACGGATTATTCATTGAAGACGATGTGCACGAACTTGTAACCCCTATTGGTGTATTTGGAGTTGAATATTCAGTACCTATGACAGATGAAGCCAGAACAGTTGGCGGAACCATCGTGCCAAAAGGGAGCTATATTGTAGCATTGGTTAACAGGAAAAAGAAAACAAAGCAGCTTTTTGCTATTAAAGATATGAATAAACTAAATATTACAACGGAGGGGGGCGAAACTAGAATGGAGTTTCAGATTGGTTATGCTGAGGTTGATGTCACAAATACAAAAATTAGGGACTTAAAGTTCTTCGATGGATCTAAGGTTGCTATACAAAATGATACCGAAAAAGCACTGGATTATTTAATTAAAGTTTACTCAGTATGGTATACTTGTACAATTGCCCCAAAGGAAACAAAATTCTTTCCAATAGATATGTATGAGCTGCCTGAAACCAGTGTAAAAATCATTACAGATAATGTTGCAAATAACCAATTGATCGAATCTACAAAATCATCAGTTGGTGGCGATGTATGTATCTTGTATTGGGATGATCAAAGGGAAATATTTGATATCAGAAAAAAGATATAATTAGGATTATAAAGATGTAACTGATTTGCGTTTAACAGAATTTTGGGTGGGCAAACCATCCTGTGCAGGGGCTATTACTAAAATCATGAAGCAGATGAAATTAAGCACACAACTCGCCAGCCGGTTCAGGGAAGTCCTTTTAAATGGCCATTGGGTGGCCAATACGAATTTCAAAGAGCAGCTATCAGATCTTAACTGGGAGCAGGCAACAAAAAAAGTAGGCGACCTCAATACCATCGCCCTGCTCACTTTCCACATCGATTATTACATCGCGGGCATCCTCAACGTGTTCAAAGGCGGCACGCTTGACATCCGGGACAAATACAGCTTTGATCTTGCACCCATTCAATCGCAGGAAGACTGGGACAAACTGCGGAACAAATTGTGGGACGACGCAGAGCAGTTTGCTAATATGGTGGAACAAATGCCCGATGAAAAACTGGATGAAGATTTTGTAGATGCAAAATATGGTACCTACCTGAGAAATATGGATGGGATGATCGAGCACTGCTACTACCATCTGGGACAAATCGTGTTGATTAAGAAAATGTTGCCGGCATAGGCGCCTACCCGCCCTGAATCCATGATTTTAGCGCGCCCTCAGCGCAAAATGTGTAATTTAGAGGCAACTATTGTCTGAAAAAAACTCAAAACAAGACGAAGTATGAACAAAAAGCCCTTCCTAACGGCAATCATCATCATGATTGCCTGCGCTTCATTTGCACAGCAAGCCGGCAAAAAAGAACTGACCGCCGCCGATTATGAGCACGCCGCACAGTTTTTGGGTTTCAATACCAATAAATTGGTTTTCAACAGCAATGTAGACCCCGTCTGGCTGGAAGACGGCCGATTTTGGTACGCCGTAAATGCAGCTGAGGGCAAGCAATTCGTCCTGATCAACCCGAAAGATGGCAGCCGAAAAACAGCCGCAGACCTCCAGACTTTATTGCCGGATATGAAAGACAACAACTCTGGCAATCCCGGCAGAAGAAATGCAGCGAGGGAGGTACGCTCTCCGGATGGTAAAAAAGCGGCATTCATCAAAGACTGGAATTTGTGGGTCCGGGATGTGGCTACCCAAAAAGAAACGCAATTGACTACAGACGGGGTGGAGAATTTTGGCTACGCTACCGACAATGCCGGGTGGAGGCACAGCGACCGGCCTGTTTTGTTGTGGTCGCCCGATTCTAAAAAAATTGCTACTTTTCAGCAGGATCAACGCCATGTGAGCGACATGTATCTGGTTGCTACCGGCGTTGGCGCGCCCGAACTGAAAGCCTGGAAGTATCCAATCCCGACTGATAAAGAAATAATTAAGATACAACGGGTCATCATTGAAGTGGAACAGCCCAAAGTAATCCGCTTACAAATACCGCCGGATGCCCGACGGGGAACCCTCTGTGATGACATCTCCTGTACGGGGGCTTTTGACGACAATGAATGGAATGCCGATGGCAGTAAACTGGCTTTTGTTTCCAGCTCCCGCGACCACAAAGAGGCAAAATTGCGGATCGCTGATGCGGCAACAGGCGCCGTAAAGGAGGTTCTCGAAGAGAAAGTCGCGACACAATACGAAAGCGGGCAGGGGATGATCAACTGGCGTTACCTCGCAGCGTCTGACGAGTTTATCTGGTATTCCGAGCGCGACGATTGGGGGCATTTGTATTTGTACGATGTCAATACCGGGAAACTGAAAACGCAAATTACCAAAGGCAATTTCGTCGTCACCCGCCTGTTGAGCATTGATGAAAAAAACAGGGTACTCTATTTTGAGGCCAACGGCAGAGAACCTGGCCGGGATCCTTATTTCAGCCACTTTTACCGGGTAGATTTCAGCGGCAAAAACCTGCAATTGCTGACGCCGGAGGATGCGAATCACAACATCACTTTATCGCCTGATCAACAATATTTTGTTGACCGTTATTCCAGGCCGGAAGTTCCCCCTGTTGCCGTTTTAAGAGATGCGAAAGGCAAATTAATCGCTACGCTGGAAAAAACAGACCTTTCTAAACTCATCGCAGGCGGCTGGAAAGCGCCTCAGCCCATCACCGTGAAATCGCGGGATGGCAAATGGGATCTTTACGGGCTGATGTTTACGCCGACAACCCTTGACCCGGCAAAAAAATATCCTGTCGTCAATTACATTTACCCCGGCCCCCAGGGCGGCGGTGTGGGCAGCCGGTCTTTTGCAAGTGCGCGAAGCGACCACCAGGCTCTGGCCGAATTGGGGTTTGTCGTGGTGGTTATTGACGGTACCTGCAACCCTGACCGTTCAAAATCTTTCCATGATGCCTGTTATGGCTACATGGCCGACAATACCCTCGAAGACCAAATCGAAGGTTTAAAACAATTGGCGGCAAAATATCCCTTTCTGGATTTGGAAAGGGTAGGCGTCTGGGGGCATTCCGGCGGCGGGTATGCGACTGCAGCCGCCATGTTCCGCTATCCCGATTTTTACAAAGTGGGTATTTCTGAGTCCGGGAATCACGACAACCGCAATTATGAAGACGACTGGGGCGAGCGCTACATCGGCCTGTTGACGGAGGGCGCCGGAGGTAAATCAAATTATGAAGACCAGGCCAATCAAAATTTTGCCGCGAATTTAAAAGGTAAGTTGATGCTGGCCCACGGCGGTATGGACGACAATGTACCGCCCTACAATACCTATCTCGTTGTTGATGCTTTAGTGAAAGCCAATAAAGATTTTGATTTGGTAATTTTTCCGAACGCGAGGCATGGTTACGGCAGAGACAGCCTCTACATGATGCGCCGCCGATGGGATTATTTTGTAAAGCATTTGCTGGGCGCAGAACCGCCAAAAGAGTTTAAGTTGAGCATGGAATAACACCGGGGTTTGGCTGCTCCTAAAATGGCAGGAGGGAGTCTCAAATTGGCAAAGGGCAAATTGGCAAGCAGGCAAGTAAGTATACAATTTGTCCCTTGCCAATTCGCCCTTTGCACCTTGCCTTTTGAAGCCCCCTCCTGTCTTGTACAGTCGGATGATTCAGAATCCTTATTGCTCCATCGTAGAAGCTGCCTTGGTGCAAGGCTGCGTACATGCCTTTTTAGGTTCAGCATCCGTTGACTTGTTGGATACCGTTGTTGCTTTTCCCGTAGTCGTCAGGGCAGCGCTTTTGCCGGATTTTGTGCAGCAGGATTTAGCTTCGGCGGTTTTGCAAGCTTCCAGTTGTGCGGGAGTGCAGCTTGCCGTTAAGGCTACGCTGGTGGCTTTGCCATCAATGGCGGTGCTTTTGCCCTCTGCTTTACCTGCTTTTGCGCAGCATGCCGGAGGGCAGTTTGGTGAAGGGGTGCAGCTTTGAGCTGAAAGTTGCGTCATTGCCAGGCCAAAGAAGAAGAACAAAGCCATACATACATTTTTCATGTCGTAAAAAGTTTAGTGGTTAAAAGGAATAAAATCAACACTGCAAAGGTAGGGCGTCCGGATACAGGATGCTGTCACCCAGGTGTTAGGCACTTGTTAAGCACTTGTTATTTAGGCGGCAGGACGATATTTTTATGCGTTATTTTGTAGCATGATACCAATGAAAAGGATACCCGTTTTACTCATCGCATCTACCCTCGCCGTGATCGGACTCGTTTATTTCCAGTCTGAATGGATGCGCTATTCCCGGCAGTTGTCGGAAGAAATATTCACCCGGCAGGTTTCTATGGCGCTTTGCTCGGCAGTAGAAGCCAGTGGCGGCCAGCTGTGCAGCGGCACGGCCATTTCCTGTGACCAGACCTGCCCCGATTCCGGCATACCGGCCATATCGAACGGGCTGGCTCTCGACACCACTTTTCAGACAAACCTGAAACTGGCCTTAAAAGAACAGGGAATTGAGCTTCCTTTTCAAATCCCCGTCTCGGATGCGCTTTTGTCGAAAATGGTTGTTGCACGAGAAATGCCCCAGGCGCCCCAATGCGGCATGATGGCGACCATGTCTGCCGATTCGACCGGCACCGCAGATTTTTCTTTCCTCGATTTCCCGGATAAAGAAACTTACATGATGGGCAAAATGCGCTTCATGATCATTGCTTTCGTGTTGATTTTGCTGTTTACGGTTGTGGTATTATGGTATGCCAACTGGTCGCTGATGAAGCAAAAACGACTGCTCGAAACCAATGTGGATTTTTTCAACAACATGGCGCACGAATTTCGCACCCCGCTCACGAATGTGAACCTGGCGACCAATCTGCTGGTGAAAAAACATAAAGAGTTGAAAAACAATGAAATGGTGGGGATTATTCGCCGCGAAAACAGCATTTTGCTGTCTCAGGTAGAGCGCGTGTTGCACCTCGCCCGCATCGAAAACGGCGATTATAGTTTGCAGAAAGAACAGGTTCACCTGAAAACCCTCTTACAGGCTGTTTGTGATGAAATGGCTATGCAGATTGAAGCCCGCAATGCAAAAGTCTACCTCGACACCATTCCCGATACTTTTGAAATTTTTGGCGACCGCCTTCACCTCGGCAATGTCTTCAGAAACCTGCTTGACAATGCCCTGAAATACTCCAGCGACAATCCTGAAATCCGCATTTCTGCCCGGGAACACGCCGAAGGCATCCTGATCGGGGTGCAGGACAATGGCGTGGGCATCCCTGACGGGCAGTGCGGGCATATCTTTGAGAAGTTCCAGCGTGCCAATCAGGGCAACCTGCATGAACAGAAGGGTTTTGGACTCGGCCTGGCTTATGTAAAAAGCATGGTGGAGTTGCACAAAGGCTCCATTCGGGTGAGCAGTGAACTCAACAAAGGGAGCCACTTTGAAGTATTTCTGCCTGCTTGAATCATTCAATTACAGTTTATTCTGATATGAAAAACAACGCCCGCATTCTGCTCGTTGAAGATGACCTTAGTCTTGGATTTTTGCTCACCGAATTTTTGGAAGGCGAAGGGCTGGATGTCAAACTTTGCCGGGACGGCGAAACCGGTTTGGCTACGTTCCGACGCGGTAGCTTTGACCTCTGTATCCTCGATGTGATGATGCCGAAAATGGATGGATTTACCCTGGCGCGCCAGCTTCGGAAGGAAGATCCTGAAATCCCTTTTCTGTTTCTGACAGCCCGCTCCCTGAAGAACGACCGGCTGAAAGGCTTTGAACTGGGCGCGGAAGATTATGTAACCAAACCCTTCGACGAAGATGAATTGCTTTGCCGTATCCGCGTAATGCTGCGTCGTCACGTCGAAGAAAACGCACAAAAAGAACCTGTGCCCGCGCGTTTCGCAATCGGTGACTATGCCTTCGATTACACCCGGCAGGAACTGAGTTGGGGGACGGAAACATGGCGTATTACCGAAAAAGAAAACGAAGTCCTCCGCTTGCTTTGTCTGCATCAGAACGAAATCCTTCGCCGCGACGAAGCAGTAGAAAAAATCTATGGCAAACGCGACTATTTTCTCGGACGCAGCTTCGATGTATTCATTTCCCGCCTCCGGAAATTGCTGCAAAATGACCCTAAAATCAGCATTGACAATGTATTTAGGGTAGGGTTTATTCTGAATGTGAAAGAAGGCGTCGACAGGTAGAGACAGATACTATTTAAAAAAAATATCTACCTTTAACAAACCTTTAAGCGCCGTTTTAAGTCATATTGGTACAATATCGGCGTTATGCACAAAAAACATCTCGATTCGTCTATGAAGTACTTACTGTCCGCCTGTTTTTTGCTTTTGTTTACAGCATCGGCACTCCATGCGCAGGAAAATGAAAAACACCTCATTCAATTCACCGGCATGGTGCTGGATGGCGGAGACGAACAGCTCTATCCTGTTCCCTATACCAATATTCTGGTGAAAGACAAAGGCCGGGGGACTTATTCCGACTTTAAAGGCTTCTTCTCTATTGTTGTGGAAAAAGGTGATGTGATCGTATTTTCGGCCATTGGCTACAAAACCGTCGAGTTTAAAATCCCGGAAGAATTGAACGATGATCGTTATTCCATCGTGCAGTTGATGACCCAGGATGTGATCAATCTTCCTGAAACTGTGGTGTTCCCATGGCCCAGCCGCGACCATTTTAAGCTGGAATTTTTAGCGATGGACGTCACACCTGAACTTCAGGAAAAAGCCATGCAAAACCTCGCTAATGAGACCCTGCGCCGCATGCGCAATGAAGTAATTACCGACGGTAAGGAAAACGCAAGCTATTACATGCGACAGCAATCAAGACAATATTACTATGTTGGACAGCAACCTCCGATGAACATCTTCAATCCGGTGGCCTGGTCCAAGTTTTTCAATGCCTGGAAAAACGGAGATTTCAAGAAGAAGAACTAGCCTTTCGGCAAAAGATAAGAAATAACAGAGACCGCAAAGCAACATCGTGCACTTTGCGGTCTCTGTTATTTTGACCGGGTAATGGCGTAAGGAAGTGCCGCTTGCCCGGACTATGTGATCGCAGGCGTAGAAACGCGGAAGCTTACTTCGCGCCTTTCTCGTCGGAAACTGTCAGCTTATGGCGGCCATTCGCGCGGCGGCTAGCGAGTACCCTGCGGCCATTCTTAGTAGCCATACGGGTGCGGAAGCCGTGCTTGTTAACCCGTTTTCTTTTCGATGGTTGGTACGTCCTTTTCATTGCTTGTAACTTTTAACCTTAAACCAAGATTTTTCCTCACACCCCTGGCGCGAAGCCGGTTTTGCTGTACGGAATCCTGATAATCAAATTGTTAGGTTAATAAACCTGTCTTGAATATATCATTCTGTACCCCAAAACGGCTGGCAAAGGTAAATTTTATATTTGTAAACCTCAAAACAAAATTCCGTGAATCTTCATGATTTTTCCGGCAAACTGCTCAGATGGTCATGATTTCCTTGTCTTTCACCTCAATGATGTGATCCACTTTTTTGCTATAGTCATCCGTCAGGGTTTGTACAACAGCTTCTTTTTGTTTCCCGGCATCTTCCGGATAACCTTCTTTGATGGCTTTTTTGATATCTTCCATGGCCTGGCGCCGGGCGCTGCGGATACCTACTTTGGTTTCCTCACCCATGGTTTTGGTTCGTTTAACCATCTCCTTGCGACGTTCCTCGGTCAGCGGCGGGATGCTGAGGCGGATCATTTCGCCATCATTTTGCGGCGATACGCCGAGATTGGCTTCAAAAATAGCCCGCTCAATGTGCTGGATCATGGATTTTTCCCAGGGTTGTATGGCAATGGTACGCGAGTCGGAAACGGTAACATTGGCCACCTGGTTCAGCGGAGTCGGGTTGCCGTAATAAGAAACCATCAAACCGTTAAGCATGGCCGGAGAAGCTTTGCCCGTGCGAACCTTCATCAATTCGTTCTGCAAATGTTCTATGGCTTTGTCCATGTGCTCTTTCGCAAGATCAATGATCATACTCATTTCTTCTTCATCGTGCATAAGGCTGGTATTTTGATTCTCAATTTTCCCGCTTTTACGGGGTATTTATCACAAAAAATAATGTCTTGTCGGACTGCCAAAGGCAGCAAAGCGCGGGCTCTTAATCCCGGTTTGTCGCGCCCATATAGCGCATGACCAAATACAGGAGCATCACCAGAGAGGAAAGCGCCGCTGAAACGTAAGTCATAGCCGCCCACCACAGGGCATCTTTGGCGCCTTCGAATTCCTGCCCATAAGTCACATTGCTTTGATTCAGCCAGGCCAACGCCCGTTTGCTGGCATCAAATTCCACCGGCAGCGTGATGAAACTGAAAACCGTCGTCACCCCAAAGGCAAAAATAGTAATCAACATCAGCTGGGGCATGGTTGAGAGCGTCAAAAAAGCAATGATGAGCAAAAACTGCTGAGCCATGGCCGAAATGTTGACGATAGGCACCAGCGTAGAACGTAGCTGCAACATGCTGTATGCTTCGGCGTGTTGAACCGCGTGTCCGCATTCGTGAGCCGCCACAGCCGCCGATGCAATGCTTCTGCCGTTGTACACATCCGGGCTGAGGCTGACGGTTTTGGTAAGCGGATTATAGTGGTCGCTCAGAAAACCGTGGCCCTCCACAATTTTTACATCGCGGATGTTGTAGTGGCGCAGCATGGCTTCTGCAATTTCCTGGCCGCTCAATCCGGTGCGAATGGGTATCTGACTGTAGTGTGCAAATTTTCCTTTGAGCCGCTGACTGACAAACATGCCCACCAGCGACAAAATACCGCCCACAATCATGTAACCTAAATAACCATCCGGTATCATCATATTTATTTGGTTTTATTAAACAAAAGCTGCTTCCATCAGGAAATGCGTTCAAATCCGGTGTAAGGACGCAGTGCTTTCGGTATAACAATGCCCTCGGGCGTTTGGTTGTTTTCCAGTAATGCCGCTACAATACGCGCCAGTGCAAGTGCCGAACCATTGAGGGTGTGGGCAAGGCGGTTGTTTTTACCATCGCGGAAACGCAATTTCATGCGGTGACTCTGGAAGGTTTCAAAATTGGAAACAGAACTAACTTCCAGCCAGCGTTTTTGGGCGGCCGACCAGACCTCGAAATCAAAAGTAAGCGCTGAGGCAAAACCCATATCACCCCCGCAAAGCCGGAGGATGCGGTAAGGAAGTTCCAGTTTTTGCAGCAACCCTTCTACATGTTCCAGCATGCCCATCAGGGCGTCGTAAGAACGGTCGGGATGTTCGATGCGCACGATTTCTACCTTGTCAAACTGGTGCACCCTGTTCAGACCGCGTACATGAGCGCCGTAAGAGCCGGCTTCTCTGCGGAAGCAGGGGGTATAACCCGTCAGGCGGATCGGAAAATCCGATTCATCCAGAATCACATCGCGGTAAATATTGGTCACAGGTACTTCCGCAGTAGGAATTAGATAAAGGTCGTCTTCCGTCACGTAATACATCTGGCCCTCTTTGTCGGGCAGCTGTCCGGTGGCCGTAGCGCTGGCTTCATTGACCATCAGCGGCGGCTGAATTTCTTCATAGCCTGCTTCTGAGGCGGCATCTAAGAAAAAAGCAACCAGCGAACGCTGTAGCCGGGCGCCTTTGCCGCGGTATACCGGAAAACCGGCGCCGGTAATTTTTACGCCAAGTTCCAGGTCAAAAAGATTGTATTTTTTCGCCAGCTCCCAGTGCGGCTGAGCATTTTCGCCCAGCTCAGGCATAGGGTGGGGCCAATCCTTATATATATCGTTGTCTTCGGCTGAAACGCCAAAAGGAACGGATTCATGGGGGATATTCGGTACCGTGTAAAGCAGGGCGGTCAACTGTGAAGTGATTTCGCTCAGTCGGGCATCTGTGCTTTCGGAAGCCGCTTTGAGTTCATTCACGCGGTTGCGGGCAGAAGCTGCTTCATCGGCTTTGCCGCTTTTCATAAGTTCTCCGATGGCTTTCGACATCTGATTGCGTTCTGCAAGCGCGTTTTCCAAATCGGTTTGAAGGCTGCGACGCTCGTCATCCAGTGCAATCAGGTCGTCAACAATCTTCAGGTCTTCTTCCTTAAAATTTCTGCGCTTTAACCCTTCGATCACCCGGTCTTTACTTTCCCTGATAAAGCTGATTTGTAACATAATGGCTGTAGAAGTTAAAAAAAACTTAAGATGCTTTTGAAATATAAACTTTAAGCGCCTTTTACGGTTAAAATTTTCGCAAAGATAGTACTTGCATTTAGAAAATAAGTGTATTTTTGCTCGCGTAAAGTTACAAAACACGCCACTGCGAGCTGCAGCCACTTTGAAAACATCCTATTCTCAATTCCTGATTCAGATTCCTCTACATCTTTTTTACATTGCAAAAGAAAAGAGCAGTCGAAAGCCTGTGCAGGCACTGGGTGCGGAAGCTAAAGCAATTCCGATTAGACAAAGGTTCTCGGAAACCGCTGTAAAAAATGCGGCCAGCTGGATAATAAAACTTTCTTGACTTGCGTGATTTTGTAAGTCGGCGTATTAACAATTCGATTTAGATTTCAACACACTTCGCGGCTTTGGCAAACTTATGCCCGGGCAAATTTTCAACACACAGTTCTTTTTTAAAGATGAATGATATTGACGGAGCGGAGCATATTGGGCAGGTTGAACACATAGGTTCTTCCTTTCAATCCTTATTCCTTCGTATAAAAAAAACAACGAACATAGGCTAATCAGCGCCAACAGACTGCCCGGAATCCCTGGAGACAGTTGGCTGCGCAGTAGCTAAAATCATTTCACACCACAATCATTATGTTGGATATTCTTCAATTAAACGACATGCTCGTGCCCGAACTTAGGGACCTTGCCGAGCAATTAGGCATCAGCGGCCAAAAGAAGTTGAACAAACAGGAGTTGATTCATCACATCCTCGACCACCAGGCCACGATGCAGGCTGCCAGCCCGGCTTCTTCCGATAACAATGGGAATGGCGACGAGGAAAACGATAAAAAACCACGCCAGAAACGCCCGAGGGTGGAATTGGAAGCCAAAGACGCCAAACCTAAAAAACTCTTCAAACCACTTTCCAAGGTTCGTGAAGATGTTCGCAAAGCAGATCCTTTTCTCAGTGAATCCACAGAGGAAGAGGAAGAAGAGGAGACTTACGAACAACCCGAATCCCGGGTGATTCAGCCAGTAGAAGCTGCACCGCAACAGGCCGACAACACCGATGCGCCGCCTGCCATTCAGGAACCTGAGGTAGCTCTTGAAGCAAATGATGTACCGCCACCGCCCGTTCGCCGGAATGCCCGAGATATCCGTGGCGAAGATTTTCGCAGGAAAACATCAGGCGTTGAGGATGCCCGTCAGGAAGGTTATGGCGGAGGACGCCAGCGTCAGGAGCCTGAAGCCGAACCAGAACCGCGTTTTGACATCGAACTCGATGGCATCATAGAAGGTGAAGGTATTCTGGAAATGATGCCCGACGGCTATGGATTTTTGCGTTCCGCTGATTACAACTACCTCACTTCACCCGACGACATTTACGTGTCGCCATCCCAGATTAAACTTTTTGGACTGCGTACCGGCGATACCGTTCGCGGCGCCATTCGTCCGCCTAAAGAAGGTGAAAAATATTTCGCGCTGCTGCGCGTCTCTAAAATAAACGGCCTCAATTCGCAGGACATCCGCGACCGCGTGCCTTTCGATTACCTGACGCCGCTGTTTCCAACAGAAAAATTCAAACTCACGACCTCCTCTACGGGCCGCGATTTCGGAACCCGGATGATCGACCTGTTCACGCCAATCGGTAAAGGGCAGCGTGGTCTGATCGTAGCGCAACCGAAAACAGGAAAAACCTTCCTGCTGAAAGACGTCGCCAACGCCATCGCCCGCAACCACCCCGATTGCTACCTGATCGTGTTGCTCATCGATGAACGCCCCGAGGAAGTAACGGATATGAAGCGCAGCGTGAATGCGGAAGTAATTGCTTCTACTTTCGATGAACCTGCCGACAACCACGTTCGCGTAGCGACCATCTGTCTGGAAAAGGCAAAGCGTATGGTGGAAAGCGGACACGATGTGGTTATCCTGCTCGATTCCATTACGCGACTTGCCCGCGCACACAACACGGTTGCTCCGGCCAGCGGTAAAGTACTTTCCGGTGGTGTGGAAGCCAACGCCCTGCACAAGCCCAAGAAATTCTTCGGTGCAGCCCGTAACATTGAAGGCGGCGGCTCGCTGACCATCCTTGCTACGGCCCTGATTGATACGGGGTCCAAAATGGACCAGGTGATCTTTGAAGAATTCAAAGGTACCGGTAACATGGAATTGCAGCTCGACCGCACCCTGGCCAACAAGCGCCTCTATCCGGCCATTGACCTGACCAAGTCGAGCACACGCCGCGACGACCTGCTGCTGGATCGCGATACGCTTCAGCGCATGTTCATCCTGCGCAACCACCTGGCGGATATGAAGCCGGACGAAGCCATGGAATTCCTGCGCAAACACATGGTCAATACCACCAGCAACGAAGAGTTTATCGCTTCAATGAACGGATAAGTACTGCTGAACGCGGTTCAACGACAGACTACAAACAGCCATCTTTCTCATCGCAGGAAAGGTGGCTGTTTTATTTTGCCGTCTCCACGAAATAGTATTTTACGCCCGAATAGGGGTAATGCCCCCTTCCCTGCATCCTGTGTAAGAATACAAACTTTAACAACCGACAAAAAAGAAATCATGAAGAAATCACTACTCTTAGCCCTGGGCTTAATAGCAGGTTTGGCCGTACAGGCACAGCAGGAAACCTTGTTTGACGATCTGGACGTGAGAGGGGCCTTTGGAGGTCCAATCGTGGAGATCGGCAACATCGTGGGAGAAACGACCGGCATGGTTGGCGGTGGCGGCGCACTCATCCTCAACAACATGTTTATCGGTGGCTATGGGATCGGCACCAAATCGCCGGATTACGTCAATGATTCAAAGAATTACAACGTTCATTTCCGCCACGGCGGCTTTTGGCTGGGTTATACGAGCAAATCGTACAAGGCCATACACTTTTACACCAGCGCGCGCATCGGCTGGGGTAAAGCACGCCTTCGCGACAACGACGAAACGGTTTATTCAGACCGCATTTTTGCGCTCACCCCGGAACTGGGGCTTGAACTCAACCTGACATCGTTCTTTCGCCTCGCCATTACCGGCGGTTATCGATGGATAAATGGCATCAACCGGATCCCCGGTGCAGATAATATGGATTTCAGCAGCCCTATCGGCACACTGACTTTTAGCTTTGGCGGTTTTGGCGACTGGTACCACAACGATTGAGTCACCTTTTTTGATGAAATATGGCTTTACGGCGGCGCGAACGTTTCGGGTCGCCGTTTTTTTTTTTTGTCTGGCCAGGTGTCGGACACTTCCAAAGTGTCCGACACCTGATTGATAAAAAACGGCGAATTTTCGCAAAAAAATCCCTTCACCCCTTTACAAACACCAAAAATCCCTTTAACTTTGTAGCGAATTTTCGCTAAATGCTATTTACTTAGTTTTAAACCCGTCCACCCATGCCTGCTACTTTGGTCAATGCCGATGTCCTGAAAGGAGGAGAATTCCTCGTCAAATCTTCCAAGCCGGAAGATATTTTCATCCCCGAAGAGATGAATGAAGAGCAACTCATGATTCGTGATATGGTGCGCGATTTCCTGCAAAACGAAATCGTTCCAAACGTCATGAGGATAGAAAAACAGGAGCCGGGCCTGACGGTGCAGTTGCTGGAAAAAGCAGCAGGACTGGGCTTACTGGGGACGCATATGCCTCAGGTTTACGGCGGCATGGAATTGGACACCAACACCAATACGCTGATTTGCGACACGCTGGGGCCGGCGAGTGCTTTTACAGTTTCGTTCGCGGCGCATATCGGAATTGGCATGTTGCCGATTTTGTATTTTGGAACAGAAGAACAAAAGCAAAAATACCTCCCGCGCCTCATTGCCGGTGAATTGAAAGCCTCTTACTGCCTCACCGAACCAGGATCGGGTTCTGATGCCCTGGCCGCAAAATCGCGTGCTGAACTTGCTGACGACGGCTCGCACTATGTGCTGAACGGCCAGAAGATGTGGATTTCAAACGCCGGTTTTGCCGATGTTTTTATTGTGTTTGCTCAGGTTGCCGGCAAAAATCTTCCCAACGGTAAATCCGGCTTCACCGGGTTTATTCTGGAAAGAACCATGGAAGGTCTGACCCTTGGCGCTGAAGAGCAAAAATTGGGCATCAAAGGATCTTCCACCCGCCAGGTGTTTTTTGAAAATGTAAAAGTTCCGGCAGAAAATGTGCTGGGCGAAGTTGGCAAAGGCCACCTCATCGCCTTTAATGCCCTGAACGATGGCCGTTTCAAACTTTGCGCACTAAGCCTTGGCGGCGCCAAAGGCAGTGCGACGACAGCAATCCGCTACGCGAACGAACGCATCCAGTTTGGCGTTCCCATCGCCAATTTTGGCGCCATCCAATACAAATTAGCCGAACAGGCAATCCGCATATTTACAGCAGGCAGCGCGCTGTACCGGGTGTCCAATCTGATGCAGGACAAAGCGGGCGCTTTGCAGGAAGCAGGCGCTACTTTCGCAGAGGCCAAGTTGAAAGCGGCTGAGGAATATGCGATTGAGTGTTCCATCCTGAAAGTAGCCGGCTCTGAAGCACTGGACTATGTGGTAGATGAAACCTTGCAGGTACACGGAGGCATGGGCTATTCGGAAGAAGGCACTGCTGCACGTGCTTACCGCGATGCCCGTATCAACCGCATCTATGAAGGTACCAATGAAATCAACCGCCTGCTCACCGTTGACATGCTCTTTAAACGCGCCCTGAAAGGAGCGCTTGACATCGTCGGACCAGCCTGGGAAGTGCAAAAAGAATTGAGTTCCATGCCTTCTATGGAAAAACCATCCGGTACCTACGGCGAAGAAGAAAGCGCTCTGAAAGATTTCAAAAAAATCATCCTGATGACTGCCGGCGCCGCTGCAAAAATGCAGATGGACGGTAAACTGGATCTGAAAGAAGATCAGGAAATCGTGATGAACGTGGCAGATATGATGATCGACCTTTTCCAGGCGGAATCGTTGTTGTTGCGCGTTCAGAAGCTTTCCGGCATAGAAAAGAAAAACGATCAGGCTTTATACGACGCGATGCTGCGCGTATTTTTCTCTGACGCAGCTGCCCGCATCCACAAAAATGCAACCGATGCACTGGCTTCCTTCGCTGAAGGGGATTTATTGAGAACCTTTATGATGGGACTAAAGCGTTTCAGCAAATATCCGCCGGTAAACGTCATGGCAGAGCGCCGCAAGATTGCAGCTGCTTTGCTGGCGGCAAATGAATACTGTTTCTGATCTGATGAAGCGCTGGCATGCTTTCCTGGAATATGGACACAGCGCCACGGATGACAAAATCGGTTTCGCACCTCGATGTGCGGGAATAGAATATAAGAAAACCAATACAAGACAGGCCTCTGCACTTCAATGGGCGGGGGCTTTTGTTTTTTGTAAATTTGCCCCAAAATTTTTCTACCTTTATTTTCTAAATAGATACTCCTATGAGAATATTTTTTGGTGCGTTGATGCTTTTCAGCATGGCTTTTTTAGGTTCCTGCACAGGCAGCGACAATGCGAACGGCAATACCCAATCAGGAGCAGAAAATACAGATACGCCTTCTGAAATGGATGCCAACCAACCGGGGCCCCGGACTAACCACGATTGCAAAATCGATGGTAAGGTATTGGAAGGCAATCAATTCTGGATTAAAGAACACGAGGTATTGGTGTGCATTGTGGCCGATTCCACTACAGCCGATAAAGACCTCGGAGACAGCCATCGCATTGTAGAAGCATACGATACCAAAACCTGCGAACGCATATTCCGCAAAGAACTGCCTATAAATGTCAGTGCAGATTTTCCATACTATCTGGCAGAAATTACCTACAATAATGTCAATCAGGTGGTGGCCATTCGCGGCTTCAACACGATCTACTGCTTTGACATCCCGGATAAGAAACTGACATCGGCTATGAAACCGGCTTTCAAACGCGGCCGGCTTTCCGTGGATGCACAAACAGGTATGATCAAGCGGCTCGAAGTGTGGGAAAATTACCTCGTCGGCTATGCTCAGGATCAGGGCACTTTTGTTTTCGATCTCAGCAATCGCGCAGTTCCCAAAGCAGTATTGCCTTTTGCAGAATACAGTGTGGCTGAAAATGACTTTGCTTCCCTGTTTTTGCTCACTTCCGGTAACGACGGACAGCAGGCCATCATGCCGGCATATGATATTGAAAAAGAGCAATTCTCAATCAATGCCCTTCTGGAAAAACCGGCCAAGCTGAACAGCAATATATCAGAAGCCGCCAAAAACAACCGCTACCTCGTTTTGCGCCAGGCGGATGCAAGCGCACCGGCAGTTGCCGTGGACATGCAGAAGCGCATGCGCGTGACCCTGCCTGCAGATAAAGCAACCGCTAAAACCCAGGAGATTTTGGATTGGATGAAGGCGCAACAGTAATTTATTGAAAATCGATGAACTCCGCCAGACGGAACAACTTTTAAAATGGGATTGAACTATAAACACCTGCCGGAATGGCTGGAACGCAATCAAATTTTTCGCACGCTCTTTCTGCTTCGAAAGCTTTTCCTGTTGAAAAAAAGTTTCAGACACTATTCGCAGTTTGCAGAAGACATCTCAATTGCCCTTCATTTTCCCAAAAAAGCGAAAGGATTTTTTGTAGATGTAGGCTGTTTCCATCCGGTAAAATACAACAACACCTACAGGCTTTACCAAAAAGGTTGGCGGGGGGTGAACATTGACATAGATGACATTAAAATTCAGGGTTTCAAAATATTGCGGCCTGGCGATACCAACGTCGTTTGCGCGGTTAGCAATAAACTCGGCGAAGTAAATTATTGGTCGAATGGATTCTATTCGCTGACCATTACCCTGGATGAACAGTTTGCATCCGGCAAACCCGGCTACCTCAAAAAGAAGGTAAATGCCGATACGTTAACCAATATACTGGACGCCACTCCTTACAAAGACCGCATCATTGATTTTTTGACGTTAGATGCAGAAGGGCATGATTATCAGGTGTTAACATCCCTTGATTTTGACCGTTATCAGCCCAGGCTCATTGCGGTCGAAACCCACAAAACAACGCTTGACGAAGTCGTGAAAGAGGACATCTGCCAATACCTCACAGAGAAGGGCTATGTGATTGTAAACTGGGTCGGACTGACATTGTTGTTTCGGCGCGAAGTGCCCGCAACAGCCTGATCGGCTTCCATCAGCTTTCGGATGCTCAATACTGCGAATACAATGTAAATGGCTGTGCCAACCTGCGTTTCCAAAAGTTGTTCAAACGCAAAAACGGAAAACGACATCAGGTGAAAAGCGGTGAACAATGGCCACCGCCAACTCTGGCGCCGCCACAAGGGGTATATGGTTGCGAGCATAAAACACAAAAGCCCGATGATACCGGTTGCCGCATAAGTCAACACGTACTGACTTTGGGGCATGTAGCCGGGACCGGCAAGCTCGGGGTAGTGTTCCAGCAAATAAGCTTCCGTTTCGTCGCGGATATCTCCAATCCCGACACCCGTCCATGGATGCGCATTGCCAATTGCAATCCCGGCTTCAACGTTGGCTACGCGATAAGAATCGGACAGTTCACTCAGGTTCGTTTTCCCCCGGATCATGTGCAGGTTATAGAAGGTATAATCCACTTTGTTGCGCAGGGTCGGCACGTATTGGTAAGCCAGTATAAGACCCGCAGCCATCAGCAAAACGATGGCTAAGCCCGTTCGGTAGCGCTTCCCGGTAAGGATAAAATGCGCTACCAGGTACAGCAGCATCAGATACAAAACCACCAAACCGCTCCGTACGGCAAGAATGTGCAGGAAAATGATCAGAAAAATCAGCAAACCAGCCTGTAATACCTGCTCTACCCGGGCATTTCGCCAGTGAAACCCTTGCCGGATCAATTCCCAGGCAATCGCTACTGAAAAAGCCGTCATCAGACTGAAATGAATGTGCATGCCTGGGGTTGGCAGGACCTGCCCAAGGCGATAAACAGCTGTTAGTTCACGAAAGTGGAATAAGTACCAACCCATGAGGCAAAGACATACGCCGGAGATGAGCAACAGAAAAAAATAAAGCAGCCCAAAGTATTCCTGTCGGCCCAAACGCGGGATGGCCACCACTGCAAAAGGCAGGACCAGAAACGGAACCCTCATGCGCAAACGGTCTATGAGCCAGTCTGTATTGGTGGAATTAAGGCCGCTGAGCAAAAAAATAAAGAAAATAAGGGTTAGCCCTACTAATGCCGGATTGGCCAAAAAACGGCGGAAATGCTCCCCGATGCGCCGGTCAAAAACGGCATTCATCACTAAGCCAATCATGCCGATGCTGAGCAGGACTTTGGAAAAAACCATGCCGACCAGCATGACAATGCAGGCGAGGAGACAGTAGTACTGGCGTAAAGTGGTTTCGTTTAGTTGCTTCATAAAACTCTTACAACAGCATCGGAGCAGTTGCGGCGAAAGTATTAAGTTTCGAATTAGGAAACGCAGCTAAAGTGTGGTCGGTATGGATTTTTGATTAATTAACAAGGCTCAAAGTGTCGCCATGCCACCGTTAGGGGCACTATTTGTCGCCTGAAACCCTTGATTTTGAACCCGGAGGCCTCAAATTTGTATTTGTACCAAAATCAAAAGCAATAAAGGGTAAATCACATGATCAACTGGTTAGACATCATCAAGTATGCCAATCACGGCAGCCCCAAACCCTCCCGCAGGGTAGAAAAAACCGACGCAGAATGGGAAGCTTTGCTCACCCCGGATCAGTTCCGTATTGCCCGGCAGCATGGAACAGAAAGGGCTTATACCGGGGCGTTTTGCCATTTGTTCGAGCCGGCGCTGTATGGTTGTGTTTGTTGTGAAAACTGGCTGTTCGACAGCAGGGAAAAGTTTGAATCCGGCACCGGATGGCCCAGCTTTACGCAGCCGGTGACCGAAAATGCCATGAAATACCGCAAAGACAGCAGCTACGGCATGTCGCGGATTGAAGTGCTGTGCAACGTATGCGATGCCCACCTTGGCCACATCTTTCCGGATGGCCCGATGCCCAGCGGTTTGCGCTACTGCATCAACTCAGCCTCCATGCGGAAGGTGAGCACCACAGCGGTGCAAACCGCTACTTTTGCAGGCGGCTGTTTCTGGTGCACGGAAGCCATTTTTAAAGCGCTGAACGGCGTGGAAAGCGTGCTTTCGGGCTACAGCGGCGGTGATGCCATCAACCCCGGCTACGATCAGGTGAAGACGGGGGCGACCGGGCATGCGGAAGCCATTCAGGTTATTTTTGACAGCAGCATCATCCCTTATGAAGATCTGGTCCGCATTCATTTGCATACGCACAACCCGACTACCCTGAACCGCCAGGGGGCAGACGTTGGCACGCAATATCGCTCCGCCATTTTCTACCACAATGAAGAACAGCAGGCCATTGCAGAACAGGTAATTGCCGATGAGGCCGCCAATTTTGAAGCGCCGATTGTCACAGAACTGAGCGCTTTTGGACAGTTCTTCAAAGCGGAAGCGCAGCATCAGGATTTTTATGCCCGGAATTCGGATACGCCTTACTGCGACGTGGTCATCACGCCAAAATTGCAAAAATTGCGGGAGCAATATTCCGATAAACTCAAAATCCATACTTAACAAACCTTATGAAGCTTCGGCAGGCAACTTCCGCAGATGTGGCGGCATTAATGGAGCTGAGCGCTCAATTCTATGCCCATTTTGCTTACCCTTTTGACGCGGCGCAACACCGGGCGCTGCTTGAGCATTTTTTGGCCCATGAACACCTCGGCTCCATCTGGCTGATCCAAACAGCAGAAAAGCCTGTCGGCTACCTCGCGCTGACCTATGGCTTTACGTTTGAATTCGGCGGCCGCGATGCTTTTGTAGATGAATTTTTTATCGGCGAATCACATCGGAATTTAGGGTTTGGCCACCTGGCCCTTCAGGAAATCCAGCAAAAAATGGAAGCGCTGGGTTTAAAAGCCCTGCACCTTCAAACGGAAAGCTACAATGAGCGGGCTAAAAAAATGTATGAATCACTTGGTTTTCAGGATTTTAAAAGGGCGACGTTGAGTTATCGTGCTGCTGATGGCTGATTAGGGGACAAAAGCACCCGGCTTCGTGAACCGAAAAAAAATATTGCGGGAATGGGTGGAGATTTTGTTTATAAAGGCAGGCAGGGGTCGGCGAAGCCAGGGTTTGATTTTAAATCAAGCCCTGACTTGGGGAATAAATAAAGCCGTCCTGCGACTCAAAGTTGCAGGACGGCTTCTAACCGTCGAAGGGTAGCTCCAATCAGCCTTTTTGGTCGCGAAAAGGTAACACCTTTCGGAAAGGTGTCACCTTCGGCACTTGCGTTACACGAACAACTGCTTCATATCCGTGCGTTTGCGCACGATGTTTTCGATTTCACTGATGGGAATGCGTTCCTGCACCATCGAATCGCGTTCGCGCAGGGTGACCGTGTTGTTTTCGATCGTTTCGAAATCCACGGTTACGCAAAACGGCGTGCCGATGGCATCCTGACGGCGGTAGCGGCGGCCGATGGCGTCTTTGTCGTCGTATTGGCAAAGGAAAGACTGCTTCAGGTCGTTGAAGATTTCGCGGGCTTTTTCCGGCAGTTCTTCCTTGTTGCGCACCAACGGCAACACGGCGCATTTCACCGGCGCCAGTGCGGGGTGCAAACGCAGTACAGTCCGCGTAGCGTCTTCTCCTTTGGCATCCGGCACGGCTTCTTCCTGCAGGGCGTAGCTCATCAGTGCGAGGAACATGCGGTCGCAACCGACGGAAGTTTCCACCACATAAGGCACGTAGTTTTCGTTCAGATCGGTGTCGAAATACTGCAATTTTTTGCCCGACAATTCCTGATGGCTTTTCAGGTCGAAATCGGTACGCGAGTGGATGCCTTCCAGCTCTTTAAAGCCGAATGGAAACTCAAACTGGATGTCTACAGCAGCATTGGCATAGTGCGCCAGGTTGTCGTGGTCTTTGAACCGCAGCATTTCGGGCGGCGTGCCAAGGGCGGTATGCCACTTCATGCGCGCGGTTTTCCAGTATTCGTACCACTTCATTTCTTCGCCCGGACGGATGAAAAACTGCATTTCCATCTGCTCGAACTCGCGCATGCGGAAAATGAACTGGCGCGCCACGATTTCATTGCGGAAGGCTTTGCCGATCTGCGCAATGCCGAACGGTATTTTGAGCCGCGTGCTTTTCTGCACGTTCAGGAAATTCACAAAAATGCCCTGTGCCGTTTCGGGGCGCAGGTACAATTTGCCCTCTTCGCCGGCGATGTTGCCCAATTGGGTGGAGAACATGAGGTTGAACTGGCGGACTTCCGTCCAGTTGCGCGAACCGCTTTCCGGATCGGCGATTTCCAGTTCTTCGATCAGGGCCTTCAATCCCTCCATATCGCTGTCCTTCATCAATTGTGCCAGGCGCTTTTCAATGTCAAGAGCCTGTTTCAGGTATTCAGAAACGCGCGGATTGGTTTCGCGGTAAAGGGCTTCATCGAAGCTTTCTCCAAAGCGCTTGCGGGCTTTTTCGACTTCTTTTTCCGCTTTATCGTTGATTTTGTCAATGACCCCTTCGATCAGTTGGTCTGCCCGGTAGCGCTTTTTGCTGTCTTTGTTGTCGACAAGCGGATCGTTGAAAGCATCAACGTGGCCGGAAGCTTTCCAGGTTTTTGGGTGCATAAAGATGCCCGCGTCAATGCCCGTGATGTTTTCGTGCATTTGCACCATGGCCCGCCACCAGTAGTTTTTGATGTTGTTTTTCAACTCAGAGCCATAGGGGCCGTAATCGTAAACGGCGCTGAGGCCGTCGTAGATTTCGCTGGACTGAAAAATGAAACCGTATTCTTTGCAATGCGCAACTAACTTCTTGAATTGGTCAACCTGTTGTGACATGGTATTTGATATCGCTGTGAGCGGTTAGACAATAATGGCCGGACAGACGATCCCGTCCGCCGTTTGTAAATAATCTTTATCCCCGAATGCTTCGGAAGGGCGCAAAGTTCGCAAAGATTTTAGATAGATGCTGCTTCCAAATGAAATTTTCAAGGAATCTTACAAGATTGAATAGGGGGATGAGGATATTTTAGGCATCCTCCTTACAAAGAAATCACCTGACACCTTTTTACAATTTTTTAAACTCGACAAACATGAAGGCAATAACCTTGATTGCAGGAGCCCTGCTGTTCCTTGCTCCCCTCCACGCGCAGGATGTGCGCAAACTGCAACCTTTTGATGAATTGGTGGCTTCCGGCGATATTGAAGTTTTGCTTCAAAAAGGCGATTCGGAATCCGCAGTCGTGGAAGCGAATGGCATTTCGGAAGATAAAGTATCCGTTTATGTAAAAAACGGCAAGCTGAAACTACAGCTGATTGATGGCTTTTTTCACCGCGATGTGGATGTGAAAATTGTGGTGACTTACCGCAGCCTTCGCATGATCAATGGCCTGGCAGGCGCTAGAATCAGCAGCGATGCTGTGATCGAATCCGAACTGTTTTCAGCAAAAGCCGGCAGCGGAGCACAGGTGGAACTCGAAATTAAGGTCAACTCCTTAAGTGCGCTGGCTTCTGAAGGCGGCGAACTCAAGCTCAAAGGAACAACAGAATCACAGGAAGCTACGGCGACTACGGGAGGTAAATACAGCGCGCTGGACTTGCAGTGCAATAAAACGAACGTAAGGGCCAGTACCGGCGGAAAAGCGGTTGTCGTTGCCCTGAAAAGCCTCGATGCTTCCGTGAATACCGGTGGTGAAGTGCTGTATTCCGGCGATCCTGAAGAACGCAATACCCGGAATATGCTGGCGGGGGAGATTAGGAAGATCTAGTTGAGTTGGCAGGTTTTTAGTTTGCAGTTGGCAGTATTGAATGTGCAAATGATTGAAATTTTGCATCGCAACCGGGTTTTAGCATCTTGAAACTGAAAGCGTTCATGCGCCTGGTTTGTAACCACGATTATGCTTGTAAAATGCGACTGCCAACTGCCCACTGAAAAACTGCCAACTGAATGTGTTCATGCTATTGGTTTGTAACCACGATTATGGTTGTAAAATGCGACTGCCAACTGCCCACTGAAAAACTGCCAACTGAATGTGTTCATGCTATTGGTTTGTAACCACGATTATGGTTGTAAAATGCGACTGCCAACTGCCCACTGAAAAACTGCCAACTGAATGTGTTCATGCTATTGGTTTGTAACCACGATTATGGTTGTAAAATGCGACTGCCAACTGCCCACTGAAAAACTGCCAACTGAATGTGTTCATGCTATTGGTTTGTAATCACGATTATGGTTGTAAAATGAAACTGCCAACTGCCCACTGAAAAACTGCCAACTGAATGTGTTCATGCGCCTGGTTTGTAACCACGATTATGCTTGCAAAATGCGACTGCCAACTGCCCACTGAAAAACTGCCCACTGAAAAACCGGAACATTCCCCAAAAAACTCCGTATACCGCAGGAAGCCTCTGCCCTGCGATGCTGAAAACACACTTGAGACAAATCTGGAAAGACCTTTATAAGTGGCTCCCGGCCTTGCTTTGGGCAGGGATTCTCCTGTTGCTGTACCCGTATTTTTCCATCGAACGTCCTATCAGCAAGCAACCTGCAATGGATGCAGCATGCTTCTTATTGGTAAAATCGCTGTTGTTGTCCGGATTGGCAGGGCTTGCTTTCCGCATACCGGCGCCCCTGCCACGGCGTAAGGGATTGCTGAGCGCGGCACTTGCCAATCTGCTGATAATCCTGGGTTTGGCAGGTGTTGGAGGACACCTTCATGAAGCTGTATTTCAGCAATATATTCCGCTCGATTTTGATCATTTTTTTCAACTGGAAGCTGCCGGCGGCGTGGCGCTTATCGGAATTTTGCTGCTCGCCATTTCCGTTTTTTTACTGTCGCATCGCCTGCTTTGGTTTGTTGTCCGTGCCGGAGTGCCGCAACGCCAACGCCTGTTGGGGATGCTGATAGCCGTGGCAGTTTTTGGCGCTTTTCTGCTCCTTAAAGGCAGCATGCTTCATCCGCTGCAGGTGTTGCTAACGGGCATCGCGTACGTTGCGCTGATGGACATTTACATAGAGCGGCAAACGTCCAGTCTGACCTGGGCTTTGTTTTGGGCAGTGGCTTTTTCAGCCTGGCTGGCCCTGCTTTTGTTCCAGTTTAACCTGCGGGTAGACCGTCTCGCCCGTCTTGACATCGCCCGGGAATTTGCAACTTCACCCGCTGAAGACTGGCAGCAGGCGGATAAATACGATTATGTTATTTTTCAGGGAGATGGAGCCATCCTGACTGTTCACGGCAACCCGAATGGCAATTTAGCGCAGCATGCAGGGGCATTCGCCGAAGGCCAGTGGAAGGAATATTTTTCAGCTGCGCGTGCCGACCTCGTCTATCGTGGCGCTGATGGCCTTACCCTTGTTATAGGCAGGGCAACGGGCGGCTATCGAAAACCGATCGCCCTCTTTTCGGGCATATTTGCGTTGTTGTCGCTGCTGGTTTTGTTGCTGGCAGGCTTCAACCACATGACCCGCTTTGTCAGTCCTGATTATGATTTGCCGCTTTGCGGACCGCCATCGCTCCGAAACCGCATCCAATTGGCGACCATCGCCTCTATTTTGGGATCATTCTTAGCCATTGGTTTGCTTTCGGCGGCATATTACCAGCGCTCTTCTTCTCCTGAATTACAGGAAGAAACGCGGTTATTCATCAGCGCTTTGCTGAATTTATACGTATTTCTGCTGCTGGTGGCTGCCGCTGCTGCGCTCTACGTCTCCAATTCCATCACAAAGCCCTTATCGGAAATCGGCCAAAAGCTAGCGGGCATCAAACTGGGAAAAAACGAACCCATTTCCTGGAAAAACAAAGACGAACTGGGCGAACTCATTGGCGCCTACAACCGCATGCTGGAAACGCTCGAAGAAAGCACCGAACGCCTGAAGCTATCGGAACGCGAAGGAGCCTGGCGCGAAATGGCCCGACAGGTAGCCCACGAAATCAAAAACCCGCTAACGCCGATGAAACTGAGCGTTCAGCACCTCTTACGGGCCTATCAGACGCAGCCTGAAAATGCGCAGGCTTTGCTTCAAAGGGTGAGCCAGACCCTGATCGAACAAATAGACGTGCTGTCGGGAATCGCTTCTGAGTTTTCCAATTTTGCCAAAATGCCCGAACCTCAGTGCGAGCGCCTCGAAATCAATGATTTGCTGCGATCGGTTTATACCCTTTTTGCAACGCAGGAAAATCTGAATGTCGCTTTTGAACTCGACCTGCCGGAAAAATTGCTTTTTGTTTTTGCCGACCGCAACCAGCTCACCCGGGTTTTCACCAACCTGGTCAAAAATGCCATACAAGCCATTCCGGATGACCGGAAGGGACAGGTCAGTATCCGTTTGAGTGAATCTGGCGCTGATGCACTCATTTGCGTGGAGGATAACGGCGCGGGCATTCCGAAAACGGTGTATGAACGGGTGTTCTCGCCTTATTTTACCACAAAATCCTCCGGCACGGGCCTCGGGTTGGCCATGTGCAAAAACATGATAGAGGCCATGAACGGGCACATCTGGTTTGAATCAGAAGCAGGGGAGGGGACCCGGTTTTTTGTTAATTTGAAAATGTGTTGATTAGAAAATTTGAAGATTGGGCGACGCTGCATCTTCAAATCATCTAATTTTCAAATTTTCAAATCACTCCGGTATTTTCACCTTATACGTTTTTCCTTCTTTATTGGTCAATTTGGTGCTGATCAGCCAGGGGTTGTACACTTTCAGCATGCGGTAAGTCGTGTTGTGCTCATTGGCAAAATCCCCCCAGTTTTCTACCGGCCCGTTTACTTCCACCTCTTTATAGGCATCCATCGGGGGATAGCCTTGCTCTTCATCGAGATAGAAGCCGAACGCACGTGGGTTTTTCAGAATTTCTTTGATGGCGATGACGCGGAAAACATAGCGGGAAGTCTCTGAATTTAGACTTAGGTCGTAGTAATTGTGCGCCCGTTGGATCTGGATGTCTTTTGCCAGTCGGGTGCCTCCCATGTTGTAAGCGGCAGCCGATAAAGTCCAGTCGCCAAAGCGCTTTTTGTACCCTTTCAGGTAATCACAGGCAGCTTTGGTTGCTTTTTCCAGGTGGTAGCGTTCGTCCACTTCGCTGTTGATTTCCAGGCCATAATATTCGCCTGTATTGCCCATAAACTGCCAGATTCCTTTGGCGCCTTTGGGCGAAATTTCATTCCGAAGGCTGCTTTCTGCAACGGCGAGGAATTTAAAATCATCCGGTATCCCGTTTTCAGCAAGGATTTTTTCAATCGCCGGAAAATATTTATACATGCTTTTGATGTGCAACATGGTCGTGGCGTGCCAATAGGTGTTGATCAGCAACTCGCGGTCGAGGCGTTCCCGCACATCGAAGTTGTCCATCGGAACCGGTTCGCCGGCAAAATCAAAAGGTTTGTTCAGGTCTACCGGTTTCACAATCTGGGGCAGAATGTTATCGGGTTCCGCTTCGGATTTTTCAGAATAGGAAGCGAATGCGGCGACAGTGAGAAAGGCAGCCAGCACCAGTGTGTAGGTAGTAAGTTTCTTTTGCATGAGATCATGAATTGTGTTCGGGTAAAGATAAACAAGTTTGTCAAAGTCATGGTATTTTAGTATCATGCGCCTTCTTGTAAAGATCATACCAAAATTCATTTATGACCGGATTGTTATTGAATATTGATTTTTCATTGCCTTTGAAAAATCCAGTGCTGGTTTTTTCGCTGCTGCTGTTTATTATCCTCCTGAGTCCCATTGTATTGCGTAAACTTCGCTTGCCTGGAATCATAGGTCTGATTATATCCGGAGTCGTCATCGGCCCACATGGTTTTAACATCATTGACCGCAACGAAGCCATTATATTATTCAGCACCATTGGTTTGCTGTACATCATGTTCATGGCCGGCCTTGAGCTGGAGTTGAATGAATTCCGGAAAAGCAAATATAAAAGCCTGGTATACGGATTGTTATTGGTGCTGGTGGCATTTATGGTGGCCTACCCCGTCGTTCACTACGGTTTTGGGTACAGCAAGATGGCTTCCCTGCTCATCGCCAGCGTTTTTGCGCCGCATACGCTTATTTCATTTCCCATTGCCAGCCGCCTTGGGATTACGAAAAATGAAGTCATTGCCGTTGTTATCGGCGGCACCATCATCGCGGATACGGTTGTGCTGATTTTCCTGGCTGTCGTTACCGGCGTTCAGGGTGGTAGCCTCGACCTTACATTCTGGCTGCGGCTGACTTTATCCATTGCTGCTTACGGCTTTGTTGTATTTGTGATTTTTCCGCCGATTGCCCATTGGTTTTTCAAAAACATTGAAGGCGAAAAATCTTCTCAATACATTTTCGTCATGGCGCTGGTTTTTCTGTCGGGATTTTTGGCCGAGGTTGCTGGTATGGAGCCGATTATTGGGGCGTTTATGACAGGGTTGGCATTGAATCGCCTGATTCCGCATACTTCTTCCCTGATGAACCGGATAGAATTTGTTGGCAATGCGCTATTCGTTCCCTTTTTCCTGATTAGTGTGGGCATGATGGTGGAGGTCGCCATTTTTCTGGAGGGGTATCATACCATCCTGGTTGGCGCCACATTTGTGGCCATTTCGGTTACGGCTAAAGGACTTTCTGCCTGGGCTACCCAAAAACTGTTTGGCTATACGGCGGTCCAGCGCAATGTCATCTGGGGCCTGAGCAGTGCGCATGCTGCAGCAACCCTGGCCATTGCTTTGGTTGGATACAAACTGGGCATTCTGGATGAAAGTGTCTTAAACGGCATCATCATCCTCATTCTGATATCCTGCCTGGTCTCCTCTTTTCTGACAGAAAGCGCCGGACGCAAGCTGGCCATTGTTGAAAGCGAGCGGCTCCCTGAAATCAAAGACCTGGAAGAAAAAATTCTGGTTCCGATTGCCAATCCGGCGACCATAGAGCCGATGATGGATCTGGCCATTTTGTTGAAAGACCGGCATTCTCCACAGCCCATTACCGCGTTGTCGGTGGTGAAAGATGACGAAGAGGCCAGGGAGCGCGTTGTGCTGAACAATCAGATGCTGGAAAAAGCCATCATCCATGCCGCAGCTACCGAAACAAAAGTCACCGTAGATACCCGTGTAGCCCTCAATGTCGGCAGTGGCATCTCTCAATACGTGAAGGAAAAAATGATTTCAGCCATACTGATCGGCTGGACGGGCAAAGCAGCCAAAGTGGAAGGGAAAATATTTGGCACAGCACTCGATCAACTCATCCAGAGTTGCTCGCAAATGGTGTTGGTGACTCAGTTGCGGCACCCGATTAATGTTACTCGTCGCATCGTTTTAGCCATTCCAACCAATGCGCAATACGAAGTTGGGTTCTCAGGATGGCTGCGCAAAGTTTGCCTGTTGGCCAAAGAAACCAGCTCGGAAATGCACATATACACTTCTGAAAAAACGCTGGAGGCCATCAAGCGCTATTTTACCAAAAATAACATCAAGGTAAATATTCAGTTTTTCCCTTTTGTGGACTGGGAGGATTTTCTCATCATCGCCAAATCTTTATCCCGCGATGATTTATTGGTGGTTGTCAGCGCCCGCAAAGGCTCCATTTCTTACAACAACTACCTGGATGAAATTCCAGCCAAGTTGCCCAAATACTTCAAGGAGAACAATTTCATGGTCATCTACCCCGAGCAGCCCGGCGGTGATATGCTGGACAGCCTGATCACGGAGGAAGACATCAATTTGTCAGCCATTCAGGATAATATCCAGCGACTGAGCCGGTTTGGGAAGTTGTTGCGGCGCGGGTTTGGGAAGAAATAAGGGGTATTCAAAACGGTTAGGACACTGAACTGTCCTAACCCGCCCAGCCCTCCCGATCCAGGGTCCTGAAATGGATGGCTTCCGCCAAATGTTCGATTTTGATCTCCGGGCTGCCGGCCAGATCCGCACAGGTGCGCGCCACTTTTAGAATGCGGTCGTAAGCGCGGGCAGAGAGCTGTAGTTTTTCCATCGCCCTTTTGATGAGCGTCTGGCCGGCCTGGTTCACGGCGCAAACTTCGCGCACCATGCGGCTGGGCATTTGGGCATTGCTGTAAATGCCGTTCAGTTCCTTAAAGCGTTCGATCTGGATTTCGCGGGCGCGGATGACGCGGGCCACAATGTCTTTGCTGGTTTCAGAGGGCGGGCGCTGGTCGGCCAGTTCGTCGAACGAAACCGGCGTGACTTCCACGTGCAGGTCGATGCGGTCGAGCAAAGGTCCTGAGATGCGGCTGAGGTAGCGTTTCACCACGCCGGGGCCGCAAACGCAGTCTTTTTCAGGGTGGTTGTGGTAACCGCAGGGACAAGGGTTCATCGAAGCGATGAGCATGAAACTGGACGGATATTCTATCGAAATTTTAGCCCTGGAGATGGTCACTCGCCGCTCTTCCATGGGTTGGCGCAGCACTTCCAGTACCGTGCGTTTGAACTCCGGGAGTTCGTCGAGGAACAAAACCCCGTTGTGTGCCAGGGAAATTTCGCCGGGCATGGGGTTGGAGCCGCCGCCAACCAGGGCCACATCGCTGATGGTGTGGTGCGGCGCCCGGAAAGGCCGCGTGGAAATGAGCGAGGCGTTGACGGGTAAAATGCCGGCTACAGAATGAATTTTAGTGGTTTCCAGCGCTTCATGGAGGTTGAGGGGCGGCAGGATGGTCGGCAATCGGCGGGCCAGCATGGTTTTTCCGGCGCCGGGAGGGCCGATCAGGATGGCGTTGTGGCCACCTGCTGCAGCAATTTCGAGTGATCGTTTGATGTTTTCCTGGCCTTTTACATCCGAAAAATCGACGTTGTAGACATTCTGGTTGTCGAAAAACTCGTCCCGGGTATTGACCACAACGGGTTTCAGTTGCAGGTCGCCGTTCAGAAAACCCACCGCCTCCTGCAGGGTTTCTACGCCGTACACTTCGATGTCGCTCACAATGGCGGCTTCCCGTGCATTTATTTTAGGTACGATGACCCCTCTGAATTTTTCACGGCGGGCCTGAATGGCAATGGGCAACGCTCCCTTGATCGGTCGCAGGCTGCCATCGAGCGACAATTCGCCCATCATCAGGAATTTATCGAGGCCTTCACTGTTGATCTGATCGGTTGCAGCCAGATAGCCCACCGCTATGGGCAGGTCGTAAGCCGAGCCTTCTTTGCGAAGATCGGCAGGCGCCATATTGACCACGGTTTTTACGCGCACCATGTTGTAACGGCTGTTTTTGATGGCCGCTTCAATGCGCTGAAAACCTTCCTTGACGGCATTGTCGGGCAAACCGACCAGAAAATAAAACTGGTTACCTACGGTGACGTTGCCTCCGGTATTGACTTCTACGGTAATGGTACGTGCATCAACGCCGTGAACTGCGCTCGAATATGTTTTGACCAACATTGGGGTGTGGGTTCGTGAAAAAATGCTGCGCTAAAGATATTTTTTTGCCACATAGAAATATAGATTATTCCTTGCGGTAAAACTGACAATCGGTCAATTGGGGAATGATGCACGTTGTTGAAATGATGTTGTTGCAAATATGAACATTTTTTTGTTTAATATTCCATTAATCATAAACTGCTTGTATTAAATAACAGGGAATATTGAACGACTCCCTGGCTGTTGCAGGGCAATTATCAACTGTAACCACGCAGTAATGATACCTTTCCCGACAAGTCCGGACATGCTGTGATAACGGTTGCTGTGAATGGTGGTAAAAAATTCAACCTTTTTGAAGCTTACCCTTAATTTCCTCATTATCAAGCATAAATTCCCCCGTAGTTTCCGCCCAGATCCTGTAAGTCAGTTGGGAAGGATGCACGCCGTCACTGAAAAAATCCGACCGCTTCAGGTGGTCGCCGTGTATTTTAAACCATTCTTTCAGGACGAGGCAATCGGCAGCGTGGTATACTCCCGGATGTTTGGAAATGCGGCGCTCCAATTCTTTGCTCAGCAACACCGCCAGGTTGCCCACGATAAACCGGAGGGGTCTGCTAAATGCCGGAAAATCCTTTATGGGCGGCACACTCAGGAAAACAATGGGCACGTCGCCAAGCTTGTCCCGCAAGGCATCGATGAGGGCGCCGACTTGTCTGCCCCAGCGTTCCGGGCGGTTGACGGTGAAGGCGTCGTTTGCACCCAACCCGACAACCACTAAGTCCGCCGCTTCTTCCTGAATCAGTGGAACTAATCTTTCGTGTGCCATTTTTGCCGTTTGGCCGCTTTCCGCGAATACTTTCCAGGCTACTCCGGTGGAAAGGCGCTCTGATAAGAAGCGTGCCAAATGCCCGGTAAAGCCGATTTCGTGAGTGTCTACTCCGACGCCGGCCATGGTGCTTTCGCCAAGGACGAGTAGTCGCAGCGGCTTGCCAGAAGTACCCGCGAAGCCTTCGTTCCCGCTAGCTTCGGGTAGCTTGGGCATGGTCCTTATGACCCGCCGCCCCTGGAAGTAGAGAAGCGGGGAGAGGGGGAGGGCGATGAGGACGCCGAGGGTGTATTTTGCAATCAAGAGCGCACGCTTCATCCGATATTATTCTTTGTATAATTCAATTAAGTCCTGTTAATCCCTCCGCAATCCCCCGGTCATTCGACAACCTTGGTACCTTATTCTGTCCACCTAATTTTCCTTCCGCCTTCATGTAATCTCGAAAAGCGCCATGACGCAGGGAGCGCACCACCAAAGGCCTGAGAATGCCGCCTTCAATCAGGTCGCGGTAGTAGATGTTTTGTTGTATCATGGCGGTATCGAGGGCAGCGGAAAAAGCAGCGATGTCTTGCGGCGCTTCATCAAACTCGATGAACCACTCGTGGTAGGGTTGTCCGCCTTCGGGCGGGGCAATTTGCGGCGCCACGGTAAACTCCACCACCCGAACGCCGTGTGTCTGCGCTGCCTGCAGCAGGGCTTCTTCCACCTCTTTGCCGATGACGTGTTCGCCAAAAGCGGAAATAAAATGCTTCACCCTGCCCGTAACCAGGAGCCGGGGGGGATTCAGGGAAACAAACTCCACCGTGTCGCCAATATTGTAGCCCCAAAGCCCGGCGTTGTTGTTGATGAGCAGCGCGTAGTTGATACCGGGTTCCACCTCTTTCAGCGAAAGGCGGGTAGGGTTTTCATTAAAAATTTCAGAAGCCGGCACAAATTCGAAAAAGATGCCGGAGGAAGCATTCAGCAGCAAGGCACGATTGTTCGGGTCGTCCTGAAAGGCAATGAAGCCCTCCGATGCGGGATAGGTCTCCAGACTTTCGATACGCTGCCCCACCAATTGCTCTAATTTGGCGCGGTAAGGTTCAAAATTGACACCGCCGTAAACAAACATGCTGTAGTTTGGGAAAAGCTCTCTGATGTATTGTTTGCCGCTGCGTGCCAGCAACCTTTCGTAATACATCTGTACCCAGGGCGGAATGCCGCTGATGAGGCGCATGTCCTGCCCGAGGGTTTCTTCCACTATTTTTTCCACTTTTTCCTCCCAGGCTTCGATGCAATTGGTGCGGTAGCCCGGCAATTGATTGCTGCGCAGCCAGGAAGGCACCTGGTGGTTGACGATACCCGAGAGGCGGCCGGTTGGAATGCCGCCAATGTCCTCCATTTCCGGACTGCCAGAAAGGAAAATCATTTTGCCGTCGAGCCATTCGCCGCGTCCGGTGCGGGCGTAGTAATTAAATAAGGCGTTGCGCGCCGTACCGAAATGATTGGGCAGGCTGTCGCGGGTAAGCGGGATGTATTTCACCCCCGAGGTTGTTCCGGATGTTTTGGCAAAATAGGCCGGCCGACCAGGCCAGAGCACGTCGCGTTCTCCGGCTTTAATGCGTTCGATCCATGGCCGCAGCGCTTCGTAGTCGCGAATTGGTACCCGCTCCCGGAATCCTTCATAATCGCGGATCCGCTCAAAATCATGCGCCTTACCAAAAGCAGTATGCCGGCCTTTTTCCAGCAATTGCCGGAAAACGCTTTCCTGTGCGGCAACGGTCTCTGAAGACCAGTGGGCAATGTGGCGTGCGGCACGACGTGCCAGAGGGCTGATGACGAAAGAACGAAATCCCATGTGTTTGATTCTAAGCGTTAAAAATAGGTGATTTGCGCATTGAAAAAAACTTTGTCAAAAAAGAAGGCCGGATTCCTTTTTGCAATTTTTTTTGCGAAGGTATACCAGTTTAGAAAAATCCCTCTATTTTTGAGCGCGCCCAAAGGAAGGCGGTTTTATTTCAGGTCTCTAACCATTATATGCTATATCATTATGGAATTTCCAGATAATTTAAAATATACCGAAGACCACGAGTGGCTCCGTTTGGAAGGGGAAAACGTTGCGTATGTGGGCATCACCGATTTTGCGCAAAGCGAATTGGACGAATTGGTCTACATTGAAGTGGATACGGTAGGCGAAACCCTGGAACAGGGCGCTGTTTTTGGTACTGTAGAGGCCGTCAAAACGACTTCCGATCTATACATGCCCGTTTCCGGCACCATTCTGGAATTCAATAGCCAGTTAGACGAATCAAAAGGCGACGACCCCACACTCGTGAACCGCGATCCGTATAAAGAAGGCTGGATTGTTAAGATCGAAATGTCAGATCCGGGGCAGTTGGATGGCTTGATGGATGCAGCGGCTTACCAGGCCCTGGTTGGATAAAAGTGTGCCAATTGTAACTTTTTTTGCATTGCATGCACCAAAGTTATGCTATCTTGCATCTGAAAAGAAGAAAGACGGAAGTTATCCCGGGGTTAAATCCGGAAATTATATCTTCCGTTGCATAAGAATATCAGAATTTTTCACTTTCAAACCCTTGTCAGTATGAGCCCGGACATTCTCCTATCGAGTGGGCAAGTTACATTACTGGGGAGCATTTTAAATGGTCCTACCGGTTCTGAATTTGCTGTGGTTGCCCTGCTGCTTATCGTTGCTGTCATTGGCGTCATTATCGCCATGAAAAGCTACTTTGCCAAGCAGTCTCCGGAAAACCTCGCTCAGAAGTATGCCGACAGCCACGTCTTAGAGGTTAGAAGCAAGTACCCGGAAGCGGATTCTTTCCGACTCTCCGGAACTTTTTTCAACCTTGGCCTGGCCATCGCAATCGGATTAAGCGCTCTGGCTTTTGGGGTTACGCAGTACGAAAAGAAGGTCTTGATCCCGGACGGAGCTCTGGAAATGGACGAAGACATCGAAGTCGAACCACCTCGTACCGCAGAGCCGCCACCGCCACCGCCACCACCTCCGCCGCCTGTAATTCAGGCTGTTCCGGATGATTTGGTGCCCGAAGAAACGCCTGTTTTCCAGGATCAGAGTATTGACGAACAAACTGAGGTTGAACGTCCTGCTCCGGTTGAAGAAAAGGCGCCACCGCCACCGCCACCGCCACCGCCTCCAAAAGAGGAAGAAACAGAGATCTTTAAAGTGGTAGAGCAAATGCCACGCTTTCCTGGCTGCGAAGACATGAGCGGAACAGAGCAGGAGAAAAAGCAGTGTGCAGAAAAGAAAATGCTTGAGTTTATCTACAAGAACATCAAATACCCTGCCATCGCTCGTGAAAACGGCGTAGAAGGTACCGTGGTAGTCACATTTGTGGTTGAAAAAGACGGCAAAGTGAAAGATGCTCAGGTCGTTCGCGATATTGGTGCCCAGTGCGGCCAGGAAGCGATGCGTGTAGTTGAACTGATGAATACACAAAACATCAAGTGGACGCCCGGTAAACAGCGTGGTCGTCCGGTACGCGTGCAGTTTAACCTGCCGGTAAAATTCAAACTCGAGTAATACCTACCCGGGTTTGTCAAACAGGAAGGCTGATCTTGCAGGAATTGCAGGTTCAGCCTTCTTGCTTTTGGATATCCGCCTTCTTGAAAGGGAATCCATTAACTCAAGACCTTTAAGATCTGCATCTGTAGCTCTTCGGGTTTGATGGGCTTACTCAGATAGCCGTTCATGCCGCTGTGCAGACAGCGATCCTCTTCCTGTTTTGATGCATTGGCGGTTAGGGCAATGATGGGTATGTTGCTTTGACCGCGGATTTTGGTAGCTGCTTCAATGCCATTCATTACAGGCATTTCTATATCCATGATGACTACGTCGTATCGGTTCCCGGTACATTTTTCGATGCCTTCGGCGCCATTGGAAGCCACTTCAACCGAGACCATTTCAGACCAGGACGTGAGTACATGGCGCGTTGCAATCTGGTTCAGGACATGGTCTTCCACCAATAAAATATTGATGGGCGAAGTCGGTTTGTTTTTTTTCTCCGGTTTGTGAAAACCTGCAGAAGAAAAAGGCAGCTCCAGGAAGATGGAGTTGCGGCGCATCTGGTTATTTTGAATTTCCGCCTTGCCACCGAGCAGGTCCATAATTTTAAATAAAATGAAGAGACAGAGTTGGTCGTATTCTTCATTTTGATTGTTGTCGCTGAGAAAAAGCATGCTTTGCCAGTTTTCCCTGGCGTCTTTAATTTGAGGGAATAATGCTGTATTGAGCTCTTTTCCGGCATAACGAACGTCCACTAACAGGCTGATCTGGCCTTTTCCGTGTATTTTTTTGTTCAGGACGACGTCAATCGGGCTTTTGGGAAAGCTATTCCGAAGAGCAAGGATGACTGCATTGTGGATGGCCTGGGTCACTTTTTCGACATCGCAGACAATGGTTTTGGGCAATGCTGTTTCCTCTTTGAAGTTCAATTCGATGTTTTCTTTTCTGGCTTTTAACAACAGAACCGTTTGCAGAGATCCCAGCATTGTCGACATCCTTACTTCTTCTTCATGGCTCCGGGCGCTTTCGGTTAGCAAAAGAATGTAATTGAGCAGGTTGTTCATAACCAGGTAGAGGTCGTCAAAAGAAGTTTGCAACCCGCTTACGAAATCTTTTTGTTGTGAATTGAGTTTGGTTTGTTCCAGCAAATACAACAGGTTCATGGCAGAAGACAGGGGGGTTCTAACGCTGAAACTGAGTTCAGAAAGCGCTTCTTCTTTGATGGCGGGCGATTTCTGGCGCCCCTGCTTTTTATTGTTTGCGGCTTCCCTTTGTTCCGTAATGTCCTGTACGGTTCCAATCAACATGATTCTGTTCGACCGTTCTTCATAGTTAACCCGGGCCTGAACCAGCACGTGTTTAATACTGTTTCGTATGATGATGCGGTGCTCGGCTTTTGCCGGTTTTCCCGTTTTTGTCGCTTCCTCAAAAAAATTGGCAACGATTTCCCGATCTTCGGGATAAACGTAATCCTTGTAATCGCGCAGGCTCGGAGAAAAGGTACCCGGTTCGATCTCAAAAATTTCAAACATTTCTTTTGTCCAGGCCATGTTGGTGGAAACCAGATCCATGTCCCAGGTTGCGATCTTGGCGATCTCCTGAACTTCGCGCATCCGCTTATCTTTAAGCGATAACTCTTCTGTTTTCTTTTTCAGAACGGATTGCTGCTGAAATCTTTCGGAGGCCGATTTAATGATCCGGGCCAGTTGTTTTCCGTCAAATTCGCCTTTGATCAGGTAATCCTGAGCGCCTACTTTAACCGCCTGAAGTCCCATAGCTTCGCTTTGCGAATTGGCCAGGGCAATTATGGGGATTTTCGGGGCTAACTCGAGAAAACCGCTGAAGGTGACCTTTTGTGCTGCACCGAATAAAGAAAGGTCAAGCAGTATGAGGTCAGTTGGTTCGTCTTTTAAGGTTTCCAGAGCCGCTTTCCAGGTCGTATTGTGGTTGATTTTACACCGAAAAGCAACCGAATCCAATAATTCTTTAATCTTATTGACATCGGAAAGATTACTTTCGATGATCAGAATGTTGAGAAAATGCATAACTGAGTAGTAAAATTTGTCTCATTAATGTTGTACTCAAAATCCAAAGGTATCTTTGTCCGGTTAAATTTACCATAGCGCATGCAATCTGTTGAAACCTACAAGTCCGCTTTTGAAAGCTATCTCGAACAAGAGCATTTCAAGCAAGAGCCGCAAAGTCTTTATGAACCGGTTAATTACATCCTGCAATTAGGCGGTAAAAGGTTACGCCCGCTTCTGGCATTGATGGGGTATCATGTTTTTGCCGACAATTTTCAACGGGCACTACCAGTGGCCATGGCCGTTGAGCTTTTTCATAATTTCAGTCTCATTCATGACGACATCATGGACGAAGCGCCGCTAAGGCGCGGGAAACCTACCGTTCATCAGTATTTTGGGATGAACGCAGGCATTCTTTCCGGAGATGTCATGCTCATCAAAGCGCAACAATACCTGCTTACGGCAGGAGATGCACCGCTCAGTATGGAATTGCTCAAATCTTTCAACCACTGTGCCGTTCAGGTCTGCGAAGGACAACAGTGGGATATTGATTTTGAGCGCATGAGCCAGGTAAGCATCCCGGATTATCTGCGCATGATCGAATACAAAACAGCCGTATTGCTGGCCTGTAGTCTTGAAATGGGCGCTATGACAGCCGGCGCTTCCGATTCTGACAGGCGCCACCTCTATGAGTTTGGCCGCAACATTGGCATTGCTTTTCAATTGCAGGATGACTTATTAGATACTTTTGGGGACGCCGGGAAATTTGGGAAAAAAGCAGGCGGCGACATCGTACAGAATAAAAAAACCTTTCTGATTTTAAAGGCACTGGAATTGGCTGACCCAATCGCCAAAGCCGAACTTACCCGCCATATGAATTCTTCTACAGAAGACGAACAGCGCAAGATAAGTGAGGTTTCGGAAATATTACGTCAACTGAATATACCCGTTCTTGCCAAAAACGAAAGAAACCTCTACCACGAAAAAGCACTCGGTCACCTGAGTCAGGTTGATGCGATTGAAGGCAGAAAATCTAGTCTTTACGAATTGGCGGAATATCTCCTTGACAGAGATTTGTAAGCAAGGGGGGGATTTTTTTTCATCATTTCAGGGGAGAAAAAAAGGCGATCATTTGTGGTGACCGCCTCTAATATAACCCCAAAAAACCAAATGAAAACTTCTTTATTGCGAAAAAACGCACTTTTATTTTGAGTGACCAACTTGTTCGGCAAATATAACTTTTTAAGTTTTAAAATAGCACCTGTACCGTTGGTAATGCAAATATAGCACCTTCTCAAATATTCTGCAAAAAAAAAATCAATATTCTGCAAAAAAAAATCACAAAAACACATTTTTTCTCCACCCGGAAAAAAATAAGCGTGTTTAATCGTAATCCCCTTATTTTCAAAAGTTTGAGCTTCTGCTACATTAAAAATGAAAACATACAGCAGAAAAACTATTTAGCATACACGCGGCAATCACACATTCAACTGAGTTTTCCCCAGGTTGTGCCCTCTTTGCCATCCTTCAATTGAAGCTGCAAATTGGCCAGTGCATCGCGAATTTTATCAGAGGTGCCCCAGTCTTTTCTGGCGCGGGCCTCCTGTCTGATTTCAATAATGAGTTGCATCAACCCTTCCAGAGACTGGCCGTCGCTTCCTCCGGCTTGTTGAGATTCATCTAACAAACCAAACACCTCAAATACAAATAAGTTGAAAACCTGTTTCAGTCGTTCCAGGCTTTCCGCACGAATATCTGCCAGAGACAACTGCCCGCCTTTAAAGCTGTTTACTTTGGTGACCAGTTCAAACAGTTTGGCCAGCGATTTTGGCGTATTGAAATCGTCGCTCATTTCCAGATTTACCTCATCCATCAGCTGGTTGATTTCCGCATCAAGGGCAGTTGCCTGTCCATTACCCGGATGCTGCATGGTCTGCACAAGCCGGGTTGCTTCCAGCAAGCGAAGGTAGCCTTTTTCGGATGCCTGGAGGGCTTCATCGGTTACATCCAGCGTACTGCGGTAGTGGGTCTGGAGCATAAAGAAGCGCAACACCATCGGGCTGTAACCTTTGGAAACGTGCACGCTGTTGCCGGTAAACAACTCTTCCGGCGAGATGGTATTGCCATCGCTTTTCGACATTTTTTTGCCGTTCAACAGCAGCATGTTGGTGTGCAACCAGTAGCGGGCAGGCGCACAACCGCAAGCGCCGAAATTTTGAGCCACTTCGTTTTCGTGGTGCGGAAACTTGAGGTCGTTGCCGCCGCCGTGGATGTCGAATGTTTTGCCCAAATATTTTGTGCTCATGGCCGAGCACTCTAAGTGCCATCCCGGAAAGCCTTCCGACCAAGGAGAATTCCAGCGCATGATGTGCTCGGGCGCTGCTTTCATCCAGATGGCAAAATCTGCCGGATGATTTTTTTCGTCCTGGTTTTTAAGATTTTCCCTTGTTTCAGCGAGCAACTCGTCTACCACCCGGCCTGAAATCTGGCCATAAACGCCCGTGTCTTTGATGAATTTCAGCGTATCAAAATAAACCGAACCATTTCGTTCGTAGCCATAACCGTTGTCCATGATGGCCTGCACCATTTCGATCTGCTCCGGAATATGACCCGTAGCGCGCGGCTCGATGCTGGGCGACAAGTTGTTGAAAATGCGCATCATGTGGTGGAATCCGTTCGTGTATTTCTGAACGATTTCCATTGGCTCTACCTGCTCGAGGCGGGCGCCTTTCAGAATGCGGTCTTCCCCATCGTCCAGCAGGTGCCCCACATCGGTGATGTTGCGCACGTAGCGCACTTTGTAACCGAGGAAGGTCAGGTACCGGTAAATGATGTCGAAACTGATGAAGGTGCGGCAGTTGCCGAGGTGCACATCATTGTAAACAGTAGGCCCGCACACATACATGCCAATGCGGCCTTCGTGCAGGGGTTTGAAAATTTCTTTCTCGCGCGTCAGGCTGTTGTACAGCTTCAATGTCTGGTCCATTCAGGAAATTTGGCACAAAAGTATAAAAAAAGTAAAAGCGGTGCACGATGTATTTTATGTTTTTGAGGGGGGATACACCGGGTGGGGCATCAAATTTTTCTGCAGCTAAGGTTGGGTTAAAAATTTTATGGGTGCTGAAATAAACAGAATGAAGCCATTTGAAACTACAGCGCCACCCGCATCACCAGCGGATAATGATCTGAAAGCCCGGGATGCAGCGTATGGAAATCCAGCACTTCAAAATCGGGACCTGCCAGGGCATAATCAATGCGCAGGCCGGGGAGGTTGCCGGCATAACTGACGCCGCGCCCGCTGCCTTTGCATTTAAAACCGTCCTGAAGCCCGTCGGAAATGGTATGGGTTGTAAAAGACATGGGCACGTCGTTGAAATCGCCGCAAACCAGTACCGGAAAAGGCGATTTTTTGATGGCGGCCGAAATGGCGATGGCCTGCCGGGCGCGCAATTGTGAGGAGCGTTTGTAGCGGCGCAAAACCCCTCCGAAGCTTTGCCAGATTTCGCGATCCTGGATTTTGACATCGGCAGGATCTATGTTCTCCGTGATTTTAGAAATGGCATTGGTTTGCAGGTGCAGGTTAAAAACGCGGATGTTTTTGCCCCCGATGTCGAGGTCGGCGTAAAGATAGCCATTGGCACGGTTGGTAAAATACTTCGCTTCTTTGCGGCCTATCGGATAGCGGGAAAAAATCGCCAAAGTGCCGCTTTTTTCCTGATAGGCGTAGCGCAGGCCCGCTGTTTCGGAAAGCAGGTCGCCAAACTTTTTCGCAACCGATGCATGGAGCGGAAACTCCTGAAAGCAAAGCACATCAGGGCGCTGGGCGAGCACCAGTTCCCGGAATATTTTTTCGTCAAATTTTTGTTTGCCGAACCCTTTGAATTCGTGGGCATTGAAGGTCATCAGCGTGATGGCGCCTTTTGCATGTTCAGGTTTCAGGGCGCTTGCAAAACGCAGACCAAACGCGCCCTGCACGTGGGAATAGCCCACTAAAAGGCAGCCCAGCGAAAAAAAAGCGTACCAATGCCGCCGGAAGGCCCACCAGACAATGAGCAGGATGTTGGCAATCAGCAACAAAGGGAAAAGCAGCCCGAGAAAAGCGGTTGGCCAAAAGGAATTGGGGTTGACATCCGGCGCGAGGTAGCTCAGCAGCGTCAAAATAATGACGCTTACATTAATCCACCGCATCAATTGGGGGCCGGCGCTGCGCATGCTTAGTCTTTACTGGCGTTAAACAGAAATTCTTTTTCCTCTTTGGTCAGGCTTTCGTAGCCCGACTGCTTGATTTTATCTAAAATGGCGTCGAGTTGTTCCTGATAAGACATTCCATTGGCGGTTTTGGTGTCGCCGGCGCGGCTGCCTTTTGCCTGAGCGCTTTTTCCTGCGCTGGTAGTCGTTTTAACCGGGTTTCGGTAAGCCATTTTAGGTCCTTTCTTTCTACCGGTAAGCGATTTTACCGGCGATTTCAGGAAGCCGCTAATGGCCGTTAATATGCGGTTTACCGGTTCGGAAAGATCGTGACCTTCTCGAAGGCGCAGCACAAAAATCCAGCCCATGAGGGCGCCGCCGAGGTGCGCAAAATGGCCGCCGGTGTTGTTGTCGCGGCTGATGAAAAAGAGGTCGAGGAACAAAAGTACCGCCACCACATATTTTAGGCGCACATCGCCAATGATCAGCAGCCGGATGATGTAATTGGGCGCCAAAACTGCTGATGCCAGGGCAATGGCCATGACCGCTCCCGAAGCGCCAAGGGCAAAAACAGGACCGTTTGCCGCAGGCGTGATGAGCGAGATGGTAATGAAAAACACGATGTTGCCCGCCAGACCGCCCAGCAGGTAAATGGGCAATACGCGGTGGTCGCCGATAAAATCGCCCACAATGCGACCAAACCAGTAGAGAAAAAGCATGTTCCAGAGGATGTGCCAGAAATCTTCGTGCATGAACATGCTGGTGATGAAAACCCAGGGGTGGGTAAGGTTGTGCCACCAGTTGGAAGAAATCAGGAAAAAATTGCGGACATTGTTATAGGTGTCGACCGGAAAATCCCAGCCGTGAGATATGCGTAAAAATAGCCAGAACAGCGTAATCAGTACAAAAACGGACACATTGATGATGATAATACGGTTGACCATATTACCATAATTGAATTCCTTCCGGACATCTTCCCAAATAGACTGTAGCATTGGCAGCGAAATTATTTATAGCGGGTATTATCAAATCGGGAACCGAATTTTCGCCAGTACAAAATTAACAAGAATCCCGACAATGCGCCCCCCAAATGCGCAAAGTGCGCGATGTTGTCCCAGGAGAACTGGTTGACACCCAGAAACAATTCTATGATAATTAACACCGGAATGAAGTATTTGGCTTTTACCGGAACCGGGAAAAAGATCAGCATGAGTTCCGCATTCGGGAAATTCATGCCGAAGGCCAGCAACAGCCCGTAAATGGCCCCGGAAGCGCCGACAACCGGCGTATTCTGCTTGGCATTCAGGTACGACTCCATGGCGCTGGTTGCCGTTTGCACGATGGACGGATCGGACTGACTGGTAAACAGGGTGCCGAGTTTATTCACAGCACTTGCGTATTCCGGATCGAGTTGGTTCATGGGCACTTCGTTGAAAAATCCCCAGAAGGTATTCATGCCCGGATTGGCCTGGAAAGCTTCCATGGCATGTTGCAGCCCGGAGATTTCATAATAGCTTACGCCCATGTGCAAAACCGCTGCGCCTAAAGCGCAGAAAAAGTAATAGTACAAAAAGCGCTTCGGCCCCCAGAGGGTTTCCAATACGCTGCCGAACATCACCAGGGCGAACATGTTGAAGAAAATATGGGCCAGACTTCCGTGCATGAAGAAGTGCGAGATGATCTGGACCGGCAGAAATTTTTCCGAAGTCGGGTAGTGTAAAGCCAACAGGTCGTAGGCTTGCTCTTCGCCAATCACATACCGGGCCAGAAACATGATTACGTTCAGGATCAGTAAGTTTTTGACGACGCCGGTGATGTTGTTGAACATGTGTTTATTTTTTTGTCAAAAGTCTCCAGTATAAAGCCGAAGGTAGCGGGCCAAAGGCAAAGGTTAGCATGAAATTGAAATTTATTCAGTGCTTCCCCAAAAAAACAAAGGGCGCAAAAATTTCAGGCGCCTTCAAATCTTTTCGCCAAATCGTCTAATTCATACGTCACAAAGCAGAAACGGCCCGAGGGATTTTTGTAGGGCGTGGCGCAGGCAAACAACCGATCAATGAGCGATTGCATCTCGTGGACGGTCAATGGCTGCCCCCTGCGGATGGCCGCGCTGCGCGCCATTGCCCTTGCGATGCTCTCTGCAGCGTCTAATTTCAGGTCTATGTTCATTCGGTATTGCTCCATCAGCGTTTCAATCAGCGCCACTTCGTCTTTTTTGCCTGCCAGTTCTGCCGGCACGCCGTTGATGACAAAGGTATTGCCGCCAAAAGCCTGGATGTCGAAGCCCAGCAGATTGACCTGATCCAGAATGGCGTTGAGCACGGTGGCGTCAGCGGGCGTCAGGGTCAGGGTACGCGGGAACAACTGCGTCTGGGTAACGGCGCTTTGTTGTTCCAGCACCTGCAGGTATTGTTCAAACAGGATGCGTTCGTGGGCAGCCTGCTGATCAATGAGCAGAAATCCCGATTTGATGTGGCTGACAATATAGCTGGCATGGATCTGATAAGGCTCTCGCTGCGGTTTTGCAGCCCCCAGAGCCAATTTGTCTTCGCCGGCGTCATCCGCCCAGGCGCTGCCTATGGTCATGGTTTGGTCTGCTTCTGCCGACCCTGCTTCTGCTTCCTGTCCGGGTGTTTCTTCCTCCTCCTGATTCAGGCCTTTGTAGAAATCTTCCCACTGGCGCAGCACTTCTTTTCGTGGCGGAGAAGCCGGGCCCTTGCCGGAATAAGTATCGCGCCCGGAGGCAGGATTCGGTTTTTGAGAAGTCATTTCGTCCAGCGTGGGCGAATTTTCTTCACTCGCACTTCCGATGCGCATGGAAAAGCCCTGTTCCTGATCGAAATCCAGCGAGGGCATGATGCTGTGACGGCCGAGCGCGTGCCGGACCGCTACGCGCAGGTAGTTGTAAACCAGACGTTCATCGTCAAATTTAATTTCCTGCTTGGTCGGATGCACATTGATGTCAATGCGGTTAGGGTCTATGTCGATGAACAGCGCATAAAATGGCACCGTTTCTTTGGGCAGCAGCTCTTCGTAAGCCGTCATCACGGCATGATGCAGGTAATTGCTGCGGATGTAGCGCTGGTTGACGAAAAAAAACTGCTCGCCCCGGCCTTTTTTGGCAAATTCCGGTTTGCCAACGAAGCCTTCCAGGCGCATGGCATCGGTTTCTTCCGTTACCGGAACAATCTTTTTGTTGTAGTCTTTTCCAAACACAGCGATCAGGCGCTGGCGCAAATTGCCGGGCGGAAGGTGGTAAAGCTCTTCGTTGTTGTGGTGCAGGGAAAAGAAAAGATCGGGGTAGGAGAGGGCCAGGTGCAAAAACTCATCAATGATGTGGCGCATCTCCACCGGATTGGATTTGAGGAAGTTGCGGCGGGCGGGCACATTGTAAAACAGGTTTTTTACCGCAATACTCGTACCGGCGTTGCATTGGCAGGCTTCCTGTACTTTCAGTTCTGATCCTTCTACTACCAGGCGGGTGCCGAGGTCGTCCAATTGGCGGCGGGTGCGCATTTCCACATGGGCTACTGCGGCCATGGAAGCCATTGCTTCCCCACGAAAACCCATCGTTCGGATGGAAAAAAGGTCTTTGGCTTCGCGGATTTTCGAAGTGGCGTGGCGCTCAAAGGACATGCGGGCATCCGTTTCGGACATGCCGCAGCCATTGTCCACCACCTGAATCAGGCTGCGTCCCGCTTCTTTTACAATGAGCCGGATGTTGTTGCTGCCGGCATCTATGGCATTCTCCATCAATTCCTTGACCACTGATGCCGGGCGCTGGATGACTTCTCCGGCGGCAATCTGGTTGGCAATGGCGTCAGGCAACAGTTGGATGACATCTGTCATGCGTGTGTCTTTTTCGATTCCCGGCGGTTTATTCCAACCGGGAGGCGGCGGGCTCTCTTTAGCTGCGCGCGCGCTGAAGTTGTCTTAAAATGCAAAGTGCAAATAAGCAAAATAACCGGAATTTCTCATAACAACAACAATCGCATTCAGACGGTTGCAGCAAACCTATTCAAAGTAGAGTCCTCCGGTCCGCGGCAAATATACGGTGAGTGCCAGATAAGCGATTAAAGCGAGCAAAAGAATTAACGCCAATCGGATAAAGCTTGCCTGTCGCGATTTTTGCCGGCGCTCTCCTGCGAAGAGTTTTCGGTTGCCGCTTTTGGAGAAGGCTTCAGAAATACGGGCTTTGGCTCCATCTATGCCTTGCCCCTGTATGGATTCGAGGCGCTCCATGCGTTTTTCCTTTTCTTCTTTTTCCTGATCCCAGTATCTGGGTTTATAGTCGAATCTAATCGGCTTCGGCGTTCTGAAAAAATTAAAGAGTGCCATGATTTGCTGATTGTAGTGATAAAAAACGCTGAGAGCGCTTACAAATTTAACAATTTTCCAAAATGAAAGCCCCGGCTGAACCAGTGCTCTATTATTCACCCGGTTTTTTGACCTTTTCATTACATTCAACGAAAATCCGCTAACTTTTATCGCTATTATTTTTGTCTTCTCTGCTTACAACGTTTCTTCGCGTCTGTCTTTAAGTCTTTATGATTTGATAGCTGCGTTATGCTCGGCCCAAAAAACGGTCATTTACACAAGTAAACTTTCATTTTTTGGGCCTTCGCAAGCCTTGCTCTCAAACCCTAAAGATCATACAAAGACAGAATGGACAATTTTGAAGTCTGCTTTATGATTTGATAGCTGCGTGATGCCCGGCCCAAAAAACGGTCACTTGTTATCAAAACAGATGCAATCCGAAACTGAAAAGGTGTGTCGGGTGCAAACGAACATTTTACTTTTATTACACATAAAAACACCATATCCATGTTGCATGTCAGGCTGCTCTTTTTGTGTTTACTGTTTGGCTATGCCCCTGCCGCTTTCGCCAGTGGCGTCAAAGGTTTTATTAAAAACCAACGCGGCGAAGCGCTGGAATTTGCAACCATTTACGTTCAGGAAACCGGTACCGGCGCTACGGCCAATGCAGAAGGTTATTATGAAATCAGGCTGGAGCCCGGCGCCTACACGCTGGTTTATCAATATTTAGGGTACAAAGCCCGGATTGAAAAAGTGACCATTGGCGCAATTTTTAAAGACCTGAATGTAGAATTGACAGAACAGACCCTGGAATTAAAAACGGTGGAAGTGTACGAAGGCCGGGAGGATCCTGCTTATACGGTGATGCGCAAAGCCATTGCCAAAGCGGATTACCACCGCCAACAGGTAGACAGCTATACGGCTAAGGTCTACATCAAAGGATCGGGCCGCCTGAAGGATTCGCCTTTTTTCCTGCGAAAAACCATTGCCAAAGAAGGCATAGACTCTACTGTGGCATTTACGTCCGAGTCTGTGAGCCTCATCGAATATACCCGCCCGAATATCTTTAAAGAGAAGGTCATTTCTGTGTACAAACAGGGGGACGACAACTCTACCAGTCCCAATGGATTCATCTTTGCCAGCTTTTACCAACCAGAAGTTGCCGAAGCCATTTCGCCACTTTCTACCAAAGCATTTGGCTACTACCGCTTCAAACTGGAAGGCTATTTTACCGAGCGGGGTGTTGGGGTCAACCGCATCAAAGTGACGCCGCGCAGCCGGGGCGACAACGTTTTTGAGGGGTATATCTACATCATTGAGGACGAGTGGAGCATCCACAGCTTGTCGCTGAAATCGTACAAACTGGGCATCGGCTTTCAGGTAGACCAGGTTTACGCGCCCGTTGAAGCCAAAGCCTGGATGCCGGTCAGCCACAAAATCGATGTGGACGGCAAAATATTTGGTTTTAGTTTTGAATACAAATACCTGTCTACCATCAGCGACTACAAAGTGAAGCTGAACCCCGACCTGCCCAACGACTTCGTGATTGTAGACGAAAAAATAGACAAAGCGCTTGCCGCAGAAATTTCGCGCGCCAAACAAAAAGACAAGGAGCAACTAAACGACATCGAAAACCAGTTGTCGCAAGGCAAAGAGCTGACCCGCAAAGATTTGCGTAAGCTCATGAAAGAATACGACAAGCAGGAAACCCAGGAAAAGAAAGAAAAGAAAGACGAGCCGGTTGTGGAATCCATTACGACATTTGAAATCGATTCCATGGCTTACAAGCGCGATACCGCCTACTGGAACGAAATTCGCCCGATACCCCTGACGCCTTACGAGGTGCGCGGTTACGTCCGGGTAGACAGCATCGCCAAAGTGGAGGCGCAGGAAGCGCAGCAGGACAGCATCTCCGGCAAAACCAAAACGGACAACAAGAAAGGCAGCGGCTTTTTTGGCGATTTTATGGACGCCATTTTCAGCGGCGACAGCTACAAACTCAGCAAACACGAACAATTTTCTTTCAGCGCTCCGATCCAGCGCCTGTTTTTCAACCCCGCGGAAGGCTTCAACCTCAGCGTCGATTTTAAATACCGCTACCTGAAAAAAGGGCAGCAGTTTGGCATCGTCGCAACGCCCCGCTATGCTTTTGCCCGGGAAAAACTGACCGGGAAGGGGGAGATATACTACGATTTTGGGAAAAGTGGAAAGAAGAGCAAGCTCTATGTTGAAGGTGGGCGCTACGTTTCCCAATACAACGAAGAGAAGCCGATCACGGAATTCATCAATACGTTTACCTGCCTATTTCAGGAACGCAATTACATCAGCATTTATGAAAAAGACTACCTGAGGGCAGGGTTTTCACAGACTTTCAGTGAAAAATGGTCGATGCGCCTGACGGGCGAATGGGCGGAACGTTTTACGCTCGACAATGCTACCACACAGACATGGTTCAACCGCGATGACCGCGATTATGCAGTCAACACCCCGATCAGTGAGGAAGCTAGCTACCCACTGCCTGCAACCGAACGCGCCGCCTGGGCATCTATTCAAGTAGAAGCCAAACCCTGGTTGAAGTTCCGTCTGCGCAACAAGCGGAAAGAAGTCATCGAAAACTCATCGCCGACCCTGACTTTTGAATACCGCAAAGGGTTCAGCGGCCTTGCAGAAAGCGTCACCGACTACGACCTGGTCGATGTGGGTTTCCGGCACCGGTTCAGGGCCGGCGCACGGGGCACCTGGGATGTGAAAGCCAATCTGGGGATGTTTCTGAATTCAGATTATGTGGGCTTTGCCGATTACAAGCACTTCCCGGGCAACCGCCTCGGCATCGTGACTTCCGATCCGGTGGGCAGTTTCCGGCTTCTGGATTATTACCGCCACAGCACGGCCGATCAATACGCAGCGCTTTTTGTGCACTACCAATTCAGGAAATTTTTGCTGACGCAAATTCCGGAAGTCTGGATGATGGGGATCAAAGAGAATGTGTTTGTCAACTACTTAGCGACGCCAACTTCCAAAAACTACTTTGAAGCGGGCTATTCCATCGACAACGTTTTTCGCTTTCTCCGCCTCGAAGCCGCAGTTGCTTTCCAGGACGGGAAGTATTACGATTGGGGGATTTTGATTGGCATTTCTTCAAGTTTGGGGAATTTGACGATTCAGTAGGAGTGGCTGAACTTAATACCTTGTGTAATTCTCAATGGCGTAAGGCTTTTTTCGTGTATTCCGCGTCATCGGCGTTATCTGTGTTCCCATTGTCTTGTTGTATGAAAGCGCCTGCCTGACAGCAGTTGTGGGTAAGCACGGTTAAACACCGATGACGCGCACGCTTGCCTGACTACCGGCAGGCGGGCAGGTGAGGCAGGGATTTCTGGACGCCATTCTTGTGTTTTCAGCGTTAGAAAAGCTGCGAAATTACACTTCACTCCCGGCGATAAATCTCAAAATGCTCCTTCTTCAATTTTTGCATTAGCCAGGTTTTTAACTTCGCTTCATCCCCCTCCGGCAGCGGCGCCTTGCTGGTGTAGAGCATGATGGTGACGGTTCTGGCGCTGTCTGTGCCTTCGTAGAAATCGTGGTTGGCGATGGACAGGTTTTCAACATCCGGGAACAGGGTTTTGGCCTCTGCCAGGATTTGGGCGTTGTCGTATTTCCCGGATTTAATTTCGTTGGTCAGGTTGTTGATCAGGAGGTCTTTTTCACCCAGTTGGTTGTCGTTGAAGCGGAGTTCGTTCAGCAGGTCGTTTTTCAGGTTGGTGGTATCCTGCCGGATGATCAATTCGGTCTGGGGCAGATCGTATGCCGCCAATTTTTTCGTTAAAGAGGCCTTTTCGGATTCGCTGAATTTTTTGGTTAAAAAAGCCAGTTCTAATTTTTTGGGCGTTGTGTTGAAGGTCGTTTTTTTGTAAACGATGATGCAGCCGGTGTCAATAAATTCTTTCTCGACGAAGTTGTCGATCTTTTGATAATACTTTTTTTCCTGAAAAAGGCGGTAAGCAAAAAAGACGCTTGGCGCAATCATGACAAAGATTAAAAAGGAAATGCTGCGGCGGACCCTCTTTTCATTTTCTGCGACGATCCTTTTTGAAACCGGGTATTTGAGGTACTTGACGATGATGAAGGTTGCAATACAGATGAAGAAACAATTGATGATGTAGAGGTACATTGCCCCGAAAAAGAATTTATAACTTCCGATGGCAAAGCCGTAGCCGGCCGTGCAAAGCGGCGGCATCAGGGCGGTGGCAATGGCAACGCCGGGTATGGGATTGCCCTTTTCCACCCGGGTGATGGCAACGACCCCGGCTAATCCGCCAAAAAAAGCAATCAGGATGTCGTAAACATTCGGGGCTGTTCTGGCCAGTATTTCAGACTGAGTCTCTTTGAAAGGGCTGATGTAAAAATAGAAGGAAGACACCAGCAAACCCACGAGGGTAGCGATACCCAGATTGATCATCGACTTTTTCAATAAGTCAAAATCGTAGGTTCCAAGGGCAAAACCCGCCCCGACAATCGGGCCCATGAGCGGCGAAATCAACATGGCGCCAATGACAACGGCGGTTGAGTTGACATTCAGGCCAACCGAAGCGATCAATATCGCGCATGCCAAAATCCATAAATTGGATCCCGTAAAAGAAATGTCGCCGATAACATCCAGCATCACTTCCTTTTTGTCGGCTTCGCCTTTGTGCAGGTCTATTAAATCAAACCCCTTTTTCATGTTTAAGCTGTTTTAGACGGTGGACGGTGGACGGTAGACGGTGGACGGTAGACGCCTGCCTGCCGGCAGGCAGGGTGGACGGTGGACGCTATGCCAGAATGGAGCACTTTGCCCCCTTTATCCTTTAACCTTTTTCCTTTAACCTTTAACCTTTTTCCTTTAACCTTTAACCCCCGCTATTGCGGGACAGGCTTTCCTACTTTAACCTTCCTACCCATCCCTTCCTTCCACAATCAACTGCCGGATCTCTTTCAAATTTCGCCCTAAACCATTGTAATCCAAACCATAACCCACGACAAATTTCATCGGAATTTCAAAGCCGACATAATCCGGTTTAACTTCAAACTCCATAGCGTCTGGTTTAACCAGCAATGCGGCAATGCTGATAGAAGCCGGCTCCAGTTCGCGGAGGTCGGGCAAAAACTGGTGCAGGGTTCTCCCGCTGTCCACGATGTCCTCTACGATGATCACATGACGGCCGCGCACGTCTTCCCTCAGGCCGATGACGGTTGCTACCGAGCCGGAAGATGCCGTGCCGGAGTAGGAGGCAAGGCGGATGAAGGATATTTCGCAATCCATGTCGCAGGCGCGGATGAGGTCGGCAGCAAAGATGAAAGCGCCGTTGAGCACCCCCAGAAACATGGGATTCCGGCCTTTGAAGTCAGCCGTAATGGCAGCCCCCATTTCGTTGATGCGTTGCTGCAACTGTTCCTCGCTGATGAAAGGGGCAAATTCGAGATCGTGTAAGCGAATGCGGTTGTTCATGTCTTATTTATTGAGGAGTTGAAGAACGGAGTATTCGGTGATTTGAATATTTGAGGATTCGACACTGCCCTCAAATACTCAATACTCAAATATTCAAATACTCACTGCTCCAACCCATATTTATCCAGTAAATACACCCAGCTTGCCATGGCCGCCACGCCCATTTCCAGTTCGCGGCGGTTAACGGCTTCGAGTACATCTGAAGCTGCGTGGTGGTAGTCGAAATAGCGCTGTGAATCGGGTTCAAAGCCAAACAGCAAACCTTTCTGGGCTTTCAGGCCGCCAATATCGGCGCCGGAGCCGCCGGGTTTCAGGTGAAGGCCGTAAGGCTCAATCAGGGGCAACCAGCCGCTGACCCGCTTAAAATATTTTTCAAAAACCGTCGCATCGCCTTCGCAGGTAAATCCGCGCGGCGTGAATCCGCCCCGATCCGATTCAATGGCGGCTAGATGGAATTCCTTCTTTTTATCCGATTCTTCCCGGTAGGTTGTGCCGCCTACCAATCCGTTTTCTTCATTCATGAACAGCACGCAGCGCAGGGTCCGTTTGGGGCGGTAGCCGCTGCGTTTCAGCACCTGCAACACATCCATTGCCTGCACGCAACCCGCGCCGTCGTCGTGCGCTCCTTCGCCAACATCCCAGGAGTCCAGATGTCCGCCCACCAGAATGATCTCTTCCGGTTTTTCAGTGCCGGTCACTTCACCGATCACGTTGTAGGAAAGCACCGGTTCCATCATGGCGCAGGTTGATCGCATGTATACACGAACCGGTTCTTCTTTCAGTAGGGCGCTCAGGCGCTCGGCGTCGTTGGTGCAGATGGCGATGGCCGGGATCGCCGGAACGCCTTCTTCGTAGCGGAGGGCGCCGGTATGTGGAAAATCGTCGAGTCCTGTCGTCATGGAACGCACGAGTACGGCCAGTGCGCCAAAACGGGCTGCACGGGCAGCGCCTAGTCCGCGTTGGTCTACTGCGCCGCCATAAGCCGCGAAGGTGTTGAGCTGCGTGGGGTCAAGGGGGCGGTTGAAAAAAACGATTTTGCCACGCAGGTTGGACTCTCCCAGTTTTTCCAGTTCGTCGAGACTTAAAACCTCCACAACTTCTGCCGAAAGGCCGCCAGGGCCTGTGCCTACGGAATTGCCCAAAGCCAAAGCTTTGAGGTCCAGGCTGCCCATTTTCCTGGAATTGACGATGCGAACAATTTCTTTATCGCCGCGAACCCAGCGGGGAACCATGCAGGGCTGCAGCCAAACCTTATCGAGGCCCATGGTGTCGAGCATCTGGCGGGTGTATTCTACCGCTGCCGAAGCTTGCGGAGAACCGCTCAAACGGCCTCCAATGCGCTTGCAGAGATACTCCAGCCAGGGGTAGCAGCGACCCTGGGTGAGGGCATTGTCATAAATCTTGCGGATGAAAAAAGCATCGGCATCGGTGGTTTGTGCCGTTGCTGTTTGAAGGGCACAAAAGAGGCTGATGATAAAAAGTAGTCGTTTTTTCATAACAGGTGCGTTTGATCTGACCGCGCTAAAGTACGGGACTTCTTTTGGTGTTTTGAAACGCGTATCCATATTAGTTGTTAATTTAGGTTCTTTACATTTAGTCCATGTCTGTACTTTGGGGTTCGAACATAATGCTGTTATCTGACTATGCGCCTCCCTTGCGAAGGTATCCCGCAAAGTACGCGGAGGGTACGCGGAGGCCGCTAAGTATTATCCGTCCATCTTTCTCTTGTCTGTTCTCAGAAACTACTTACGTATCTGTCCATTTAGTCAGTGTCTGTTCTTTAGAGTTCGAGTACAAGGCGCGCGAAGGCCCAAAAAATAGAAGTTTACTCGTGTAAATGACTGTTTTTTGGGCCGAGCGTAACGCAGTAATCGGACTATAAAGACAGATACTACTTAGGTTCGATCATGTCCCAAAGATTCCCATATAAATCCGCAAAAACAGCCACTGTACCATATTCCTCTTCCGATGGTTCCCGGACGATGGTGACTTTGTTTTCCAGAAGACTGCGGTAGTCGCGCCAAAAGTCATCGGTGTGCAGAAAAAGGAAGACACGACCGCCGGTTTGGTTGCCTATGCGGCTTTGCTGAGCTTCTCCTACCGCTTTTGCCAGCAGCAATCGACAACCGGTAGATCCGGGCGGCGCCACGACGACCCAGCGTTTGGTTTCGCTCATAACCGTATCCTCTACCAGCGTAAACCTGAGTTTTTGGGTGTAAAATGCAATGGCTTCATCGTAATCGTTGACGACCAGCGCGAGTTGAAAAAGCTCCTGTTTCATGACAAAATGGATGGTTGATGGAAGGCCAAAGCTATTAAAAAACAAATAAGCACTTGCTCTGGAACCACTTTACAGCTGTTTTTTAGAACAATTTCAAGGGGTTTGCTATTATGAAGTTGCCTGAGGTGACACCTTTTCCAGAAGTGATACCTTTCTAAAAGGTGTCACCTCAGGGTAAGGTGTTTTCCCTCTATTAAATAACAAACAACAAATGTCGCGATTTACGCTTACTGCAATTTTGATTTTCAGCGCTTTTTCACTTTTTGCTCAACGCAGCGGCGCTATTTATGGAACGGTCAAAGACAAAAACACCCAGGAGGCGTTGATTGGCGCCAATGTCATTCTGGAAGGCACAGAACTTGGCGCTTCGACCGATATTGACGGAAATTACCGGATCGAAAACATTTCACCCGGCAGCTACAACCTGGTTTGCAGCTACATCGGCTACGAAACCAGTACAAAGGCAAATATCGTGGTCACCTCCGGCAACGACAACAGCATCACTTTCGAGTTGAACGAAGGTGGCGCCACCCAACTTGGCGAGGTGGTCGTGCGGGTAAACAAATCGGTTCAGGTGCGCACCGAAGAAAGCCCCAACTCGCTGCAACGCCTTTCGGCTGAAGAAATCAAGAGCAATCCCGGTGGCAATTTTGACATATCCCGGGTAATTCAGGCTTTGCCGGGGGTAGGGGGGACAGCCGGATCCGTCGGCGGCTTTCGTAACGACATCATCATCCGGGGCGGTTCGCCCAATGAAAATGTTTTTTATCTGGACGGGATAGAAGTGCCTGTCATCAACCACTTTGCCACTCAGGGCAGTGCCGGCGGCCCTACCGGTATTCTGAATGTGTCCCTCATCGAAGACGTGCAGATCAGTACCAGCAGCTTCAATGCCCGCTACGACAATGCTTTGTCTTCGGTTTTTCAATTCAAACAAAAAGAAGGAAACCCTGAACGCCTGAGCGGAAACATCCGCCTGAGCGGTACCGAATTTGCAGCAACCCTGGAAGGGCCGCTCGCTTCGCGCAATACGACTTTTCTGGCTTCTGCGCGCCGTTCTTACCTGCAATTCCTGTTCCAGGCCATAGACCTGCCGATTCGCCCCAATTACTGGGATTTTCAGTACAAACTCACGCATAAATTCAGTAAAAAAACAACCCTGACGGCCATCGGCATTGGCGCCATCGATGAATTCAGTTTTGCAGTACCGCGCGAAACGACGCCGGACAAAGAATACGTACTGCGTTCGCAACCCAGCATTGAACAGTGGAATTATACCGTCGGATTTGCGCTCAAACACCTCATCGACAATGGTTTTGTGAATGTGACCCTGAGTCGCAATATGTTCAACAACGCCTTAGACAAATTTGAGGATGGCCGCACCGGAGTGGAAGAACTGCGCACCTTGCGCGTGCGCTCGCAGGAAATCGAAAACAAGTTGCGCGTAGACGTCAACAAATACGTCAATCAATGGAAATTTTCCTACGGCGGCATGGCGCAGTATGTGCGTTTCGGCAACGACCTGTTCAATCGCCTGCGCAAAGAAATCCGGGATTCCGGCGGCAACCTGGTCCAGCCCGGGGTGACCATCGAAGCGAGCAGCAACATCGATTTCTTTCGCTTTGGATTTTTTGGACAGGTATCGCGGCGTTTTCTGAATGACCGCCTGTCGCTGTCTGCCGGGTTGAGAACCGACATGAATACCTTTACCAATACGGGCGATAACCCGCTCAAGACGCTATCTCCCCGGTTTTCTGCATCTTACACCCTCGCGAAGCAGTGGAATGTGAATGCTTCTGTGGGGCGCTATGCCAAAATTCCGATTTACACGGTCCTGGGTTTCCGCAATGAAACCGGCGATTTTGTCAATAAAAACAACGAATACATCATTTCGGACCATTATGTTGCCGGACTGGAATACCTGCCCACCGAAAGTGCGCGCATTACCGTAGAAGGCTTTTACAAAGTCTATTCCAATTACCCTGTTTCGGTGCGCGACGGCATTTCTTTGGCCAATCAGGGCGGTGATTTCGGCGCCATTGGCAATGAAGCCGTTCAAAGCATTGGCGAGGGTCGTTCCTATGGTCTGGAGTTATTCTTTCAGCAAACCCTGCGCAAAAATCTGTTCGCCGTTTTTTCCTACACCCTGTTCCAGTCGGAATTCAGCGGGATAGACGGCAAATTCAAGCCTTCTGCGTGGGATACGCGCCATTTGTTGTCGGCTCAATTGGGCCTGAAATTTAAAGGCAATTGGGAAATTGGCCTGAAATACCGCTTCCAGGGAGGCGCGCCTTTTACGCCTTTTGACCTCGAAGCTTCACAACGCAACTATGCAGCACTGGGCGTCGGCCTGCTCGATTATGCGCAACTGAATACCCAGCGGCTGGATAATTTTCAGCAGTTCGACTTTCGGGTGGATAAAAAATTCAACTACCGGCGCTGGACGCTGGATTTATACATAGACATTACCAATGCGTTTCTTTTCCCGAATCCGGCTTATCCGCAATATACTTTTCAGCGAACTGCCGACAATTCCGGTTTTGCAACAACAGACGGACAACCTTTGCAGGTCGATGGCTCGAATGCCATCCCCCTGATTCTGGAAAACAACGACCCTTCGATCGTGCCGACATTTGGATTTATCATCGAGTTTTAAAAAAGAGCTGCCATGTCAACCATACTTATTGCCGGCGGTACCGGCCTTGTCGGAAAACGCCTTAGTGTGCTGTTAAAGGAGAAGGGGCATGACGTGTTGCACCTCAGCCGCAGGCCAGACCCTAAAGCAGCTTTTCCAACTTTTCAGTGGAATCCGGCAGCCGGACTCATCGACCAAAGTGCTGTAGAGAGGGCGGATTATGTCATCAATCTGGCCGGAGCAGGCATCGCCGATTCTCGCTGGACGGAGGCGCGCAAGCAGTTGATCATTGACAGCAGGGTGCAAAGTGCGTATACCCTGCTCAAGGCCATGAAAAGTGTCGGTAAAGCAAAAGCGTATCTCTCTGCGGCTGCTGTTGGCTATTATGGCGATACGGGTGAAAAGTTAGTGGACGAAACCAGTGGTCCCGGCAAAGGATTTTTGGCAGAAAGCTGTGTAGAATGGGAGAAAGCCATTCAGGGCGTTGCCGCATCCGGAATCCGCACAGTGGGCCTTCGCATTGGTATTGTTTTGTCAGCCAGGGGGGGCGCACTGCAAAAAATGTTGCTGCCGCTGCGCTTTGGAGTAAATACTTATTTTGGGAGCGGCAGCCAGTGGTATTCCTGGATACACATTGACGACGTTTGCCGCCTGTTTATCGCAGCCATTGAAAACGAGGAAATGAAAGGTATTTTCAATGCGGTAGCTCCCAATCCTGTTACCAATCTTCAGCTGGCGAAAACCCTCGGTAAAGTCTGGAAAGGACCCTCTCTGTTGGCCCCGGTTCCTGCCATTGCCCTTCGCCTTGCTATGGGTGAAATGGCCGATGTCGTCCTGGCGGGCTCACGGGTTTCTTCAGCCAAAACGGCGGCTTCTGGCTTTGTTTATGCGTTTCCCGATCTGGAAGGCGCACTGACGGACGTTTTGAGCCGGAAGGTATAATGCCCATCTCATACCGCTACCCTTCGACATTGGAAATTCGAAATGCTGCGGTTCTGCGGTTCCCTTTTTTGAGGAATAACGAATATCGAACAAGGAACGCCGAATGCTGAAGTTGGCATTGCTGCTACCCTTCGACATTGGAAATTCGAAATGCTGCGGTTCTGCGGTTCCCTTTTTTGAGGAATAACGAATATCGAACAAGGAACGCCGAATGCTGAAGTTGGCATTGCTGCTACCCTTCGACATTGGAAATTCGAAATGCTGCGGTTCTGCGGTTCCCTTTTTTGAGGAATAACGAATATCGAACAAGGAACGCCGAATGCTGAAGTGTGCAGTGTTGCCCCCTTCGACATTGGAAATTCGAAATGCTGCGGTTCTGCGGTTCCCTTTTTGAGGAATAACGAATATCGAACAAGGAACGCCGAATGCTGAAGTGTGCAGT
>CALEYL010000007.1 GCA_937926205.1 uncultured Saprospiraceae bacterium | reverse complement strand
CACGCAGGTGAGCGATGTGAGCGCCTTGTCGGGCTTGACGAATTTGAGTTATCTATACTTAAGTAGCACGCAGGTGAGCGATGTGAGCGCCTTGTCGGGCTTGACGAATTTGAGTGATCTATACTTAAGTAGCACGCAGGTGAGCGAATCAGACATCAATAAGCTTCAAAAAGCATTGCCTGCGTTACTTATAATGAAGTTTTGACAAAATGTAGATGGCACCGCGCGCCGAGGCTCCGGCCCGCAGCAGACTGAAGCCTTGCCGAAGGCCAGGATTTTTGGGAATGAGGTACAGCAATCAGCGTTTTCCGTGTTCGCCGCGTCATCCCTGACTGCCGTCAGGCAGGCGCGTTCCTGAACACCACTATGGGAACACGGAAAAATCCTACATCAACCACCGATATGTAAACTTCACCAAAAAGATATTGTCCGGCTTTTGCTGCCCGTCGAAGACATTGCCGAACAGACTGCTGTGCAGCGGCGTGTCTAAGTCGTCGAAAGCATTCGGAAATGCCTGCTGCGACCACACGAAATAAACCTCTGAGCCGGGCACGTATTCCCAGCGCAACACAAGGTTGGAGCGGAATTGTGTGAAGTTAAAATCCGGTTTGTTGAAGCGGTAATCGATGACGCCATCGCGGTTTTCATCGATGGAAAAATCGTTGCTGCCGGCCTGGATTTCGCTGCCGTTGTATTGATGGAAGCGCTGGTCGTAGTTCGGATTCAGCGGGTCGGTAACGTAGCCGAAATTTTTATACAATGCCCTGAAAATGAAAGGCTGGCCGTAGTATTGCACCGTCAGATCAGGCGTAATGTTGTAGTTGAGGCGGGCGGTTACCGCAAAGCTGCGTTGCTCCACTTCGCTGACGATGGTCCGCAGGGCGCCGTCGTAGGATGTTTGGGACACGTACTGATCCTGCCGGCGCCAGTTGCGGTTGTAAGAAGCCGACAGGCTCAGGCGCATGGCATCGAGAATCTGGTAACTTCCGCCCCCGCTGTAGTTCTGGATGCGCACGGTGTTCCCGAAACCCCAGGCAAAAAACGTATTGGCGTTCAGGCTGACTTCTTTGCGGCTGTCGGTTTCTACATACGCATTGACCCCCATTCCCGGCGGACGGCGCAGCGATGAGCCGCCGCGAAGGGCGTTGTTGGAGATGTCCAGCGGATTCCAGGTAACGCCGCCGCCAAGGCGCCACTGGTTGTTGAACCAGGCGTGGGCATTGGTATTGAAAGCCGTGTATAAAAACTGCCCGCCAAAATCCCAGCGTGTCCAGTGGTTGTAATTGATGCGCAGGTTTCGAAAAATGGAAAAAGGCTTTTGAATGTTGTAGCCCATCCAGGTAAAGTGGTTGATTTCATCGGCAGCCAGCAGAAAACCGACGTCGTTGAGTTCCAGTTCGGGAGAGCGCCAGGTCAGGCCCGTTTCAAATTTCAAAACCCCGCCATGCTTGTCGGGACTGCCGCCGAGTTTTCCGATTTTGAAAGTGCCGCCCGTGCCGCTTAGGCTGGTTCGGGTGCTGTCCACTTCCAGGTGTGGCGCATTAGGCCGCTGAAAATAATGAACGAAACCGGTTTGTGTTTCCAGGATGGCTTCCGGACTGCCTTCTACGCGGCTGAACAAGACATTGCCTGACATAAACCACCAGCGGTTTTTCCAGAAATGCTGAAAATCAAGGCCGCCGGAATAAGCATTTTGATGCAGCAGGGGCAGCCCTTTGCCGCGGTTCACGGCCGTAAATACCCCGCCGATGATGGTATTGCCTTCGTTGTAATCCTGCATCACGCGCCCCATGAAGTAGTTGGTCGTAGGTTCAACCAGCTCTTCCCGCCGTTCGCCATTCCGGTCGATTTTGGCATTTTCCTGCCGGGTAACACTTTCCAGAATGCCAATGGACAGGCCTTTCGCCGTTTTTCCGCTGAATTTTGCCGCGCCGAGGATGGAAGTTTGCTGGGGCACTTCAACGTTTTCACCATCGGCCAGGTTGGGATAGCCGTGTGGGGCGCCACCGATGCGCCGGGAATAAAACAGCAGGTCCGAATCGTAATCGCCACCGGCATTGGACCCCGTGAGCTGGTAATCAAACAGGTTGTTGCTTTCCACAAAAAACGGGCGTCGCTCCTGAAAAAAGATCTCGTAGCCGTCTAATCGTACCGCGCCAGGATCGGCTTCTACCTGTCCAAAATCAGGGTTGATGGTAAAGTCGAGGATGAGGTCGCGGGTAACGGCCACTTTTCCGTCAAGGCCCACGTTGAGGCCGTTGCGGGAGCCGTCTGCAAAAGGATTCCCTTCCTGGGCTTCAAAACGCTCGGTGCGGGCCACCACATAAGGCGCCAGCTCTACCTGTTTGTTGTCGGGCAGATCGCGCAGGCCGTGCAATTCGCCAAAAAAGCTCACCCAGCCACCCGAGTTCTGAGGAATGTATTGCCAGGTAGAACGTTCTTCTTTGCGGAAAAAGCGACGCATCACCTGAATGCCCCAAACCGGTTCCGTTTGCTTGCCGTAGCGCAACTGGCTAAAAGGAATTTTCACCTCGGCAGTCCATCCCAGGCTGTCGACATGAGATTTGCCTTCCCAGATTGGATTCCAGCTCGTATCCCAGTTGTTGCCGTTGTTGCTTACAAACTCGTCGCCGCGCACGCCACTCACCGAAAAGGTGAAAGAAAAGGCCGTACGCAGGTCGTGGTAGCTGTCAATATTGATTTCCATCCAGTCGCCCGGAAATTCATCCCTTCTGCTCATGCGGCGGACGATGCTGTCGGGCGCGCTGTCGTAAGCGCGGTAGCCAACATAGAGGTATTTGTCGTCGTAGAGAATTTTGAACTGAGAATTCATCGCCGGTGGCGTGTTTTCGGCAGGTTGGTATTGAATGAAGTCGCTGCCCCATTCCACCTTTTCCCAGGCCGGGTCATCCAGGATGCCGTCGAATTTTATGGATTGGTTGTCAGTAGCCTGAGTGAAATATTTTTTTTTGGCGATTTCGGCAGGCGGAGGAGCCTGTGCCGCCAGATGTACCGCACACAGGAACATCATACTAACGAGTAGTGATTTCATACAACAGTCGGTTTGGTGAGTGATTGATTTGGATGCGAATCCTTAATCTTCTGCAAATTAGGGACAAATTTTAGAAAAAAGCGTTGCTTTTGAGTGCAATTAGGCCATGTTAACAAGGATTGGGCTACTTGTTAACATTTGGTTCGTTAGTCAGGAATACAGGCGATGAACCCACTTTAGGAAAATCCAAATCGAAAAGGCACTTCGTGAAAACATCTTGTGAAAACACCTATTGTGAACGATCTGATAAATAGTTATCCGATTTTCCACTAAATTTGCCGCTGTGTTTCAAAACCTTCAACAGCCACAGGAGCAGCATCGCAATATGAAAATCAAAGTTGGTATTTTTTTTGGCGGCCCCTCCCGCGAACGGGAAATCTCCTTTGCAGGCGGACGCACCGTTTATGACAACCTCAATAAAGCCCTCTACGAACCGGTTCCCATATTCGTAGACAGCCTGCGCAACTTGATTTTGCTCGACTGGCAATACATATACAAAGGCAGTATCCGCGATTTTTACCCACCAGTGGATTTGTTGCCGCCGTCACCCAATAAATTTCAGATTTACGCAGAAAGTCTGGGGCCTTTAAGCGCACCGACCCAGGAAGCACTCATCGCCAAAGTTGGCCGTAAACTAAAGCCGTCTGAGCTGCCCAAACTCATGGACATCGCTTTTCTGGCCCTTCACGGCGAGTATGGCGAAGACGGCCAGATCCAGCGCGAACTCGAAGCTTTGCGCATTCCATATACCGGCAGCGGGGTACATCCCAGCCAGGTCGGCATGGACAAAGCACTCCAGAAATCCAGCATGCCGCAATTCGGTTTTGCCAGTCCGCCGATCATGATCCTCGACCGCGAGGTCTGGAAAAAAGCGCATGCCGAAGAAACCTACAACCGCGCCATCCAAACGGTCGGATTCCCCATCGTCATCCGCCCTGCCAATCAGGGGTCTTCCATTGGCGTCTCTATTGTGCAGGAAGAAGGGGGGCTCGAAGAATTTGAAAATGCCGTAAACAGCGCCTTTTTCAGAGAAATAATACCAGCCAGTGAGTGGCTGGATCGCGATGCTTTTGAGCGGGTGGAGTTCCTGCGCCTGTTAACAGATATTCGCGACGGACTCGGTTTTCCAATGCTCGTCAGCGGCTCCGGCGAACCAAAAGTCATTTACCACCCCGAAGCTTTGCTAAAGCACCTGAATGACACGGCGGAGTCTCTGCAACAGGAGGGCGGCGCCTTCATTCTGGAAAGCCACCACGACGAAAGCCAGGTGATCATCGAAGCCTTCATTCACGGCAAAGAATTTTCCTGCATTGTCATCCGGAAAGAGGATGGCAGCGCAGTAGCCTTGCCGCCGACTGAAATCGTAAAAGGGGCCGAGGTTTACGATTACCGCTCAAAATACCTGCCCGGGCTTTCCCGCAAAATTACGCCGATTGACCTCGCGGAATCCGACATCAACGCGATCCGCGCTGAATGTGAGCGTTTGTTCCATACCCTGGGTTTTCACGTATATGCCCGCATTGACGGCTTTATCAAAGCAGACGGGAGCATCATCCTGAATGATCCGAATACGACATCGGGCATGTTGCCTTCTTCTTTCTTTTTCCATCAGGCTGCTGAAATCGGACTCAATCCGTCGCAATTCCTGACCTACATCATCCGGACTTCCCTGCAGGAGCGCCTGGCAGAACAACCTGCTCAGGAGAACTTCCGGGCTTTGATGACGCGCCTCGACAAAGACATCGCAACACTGCAGGCATCTGTTACCCAGCGCAGGCGCATTGCCGTCATCATGGGCGGCTATTCTTTCGAAAGGCATATTTCGGTAGAAAGCGGGCGGAATATTTTTGAAAAACTATCCAGCTCCGATAAATACGAGCCCATTCCTGTCTTTTTGAGTGGCAATGAAAAAGCTTTCGAGCTCTGGCAAATCCCGATCAACCTGATGTTGAAGGACAATGCCGACGATATCCGCGATAAAATTGAGCATTGGAAACTACACCCCGTCGTTGAAGCTATCAAGCTGCAATGTGCCGACATTACCGGGAAATACGCTTCCCGCGATGTGGTTTTCGCCCCCAGGCGTCTCAGTTTCGACGATCTGAAACAAATGGTGGATGGCGTATTTGTAGCCCTTCACGGTCGCCCCGGGGAAGATGGGCAGTTGCAAATGCAACTGGATGGCAAAGGCATTCCCTACAACGGCTCCGGCGTGCGCTCTTCCAGCATCACGATTGACAAATACCGAACCCTGCAGACACTCAAGAAAAACGGGTTCCCCATCGCTCAGCAACTGCTGGCTAAAAAGGTAGAATACGAGACCAATCCGCAGGATTTTTTCAGCCGGATAGAAACTTTGCTGGGATATCCGGTCGTTGCCAAACCCGTGGATGACGGGTGCAGCTCGGCCGTAAAAATCATTGACCACCGCAGCGAACTGGAAGCTTATACCCGCCTGATGTTCCGACCGGAGGGGCAGGAAGGTGAAGAAGCGCGCCGCATTTTGCATCTGAAGCAAAAAGAAGAATTTCCGCGCAAGCAGGAAATCCTTTTTGAAAGCCTTGTCAAAAGCAACGGCGCACACCACTTCCTTGAAGTTACCGGCGGCATGCTCACGCATTTTAATGCGGACGGAACCCTGCGCTACGAGGTTTTTGAACCATCGGAAACTTTAGCCAGCGGTGAAGTATTGTCGCTGGAAGAAAAATTCCTGGCAGGCGAAGGCCAAAACATCACCCCGGCGCGTTTCGACAGCGATCCGGTACACTACGAAAAAATTGCGACGCAGGTAAAAGCATCGCTCGAAAAAGCAGCGCGCATTCTGGACATTCAGGGCTATGCGCGCATTGATGCTTTTGTACGCATTTATGAAGATGACCGCGTAGAAACAATGGTCATTGAAGCCAATTCGCTGCCAGGTATGACGCCGGCCACCTGTATTTTCCACCAGGCAGCGCTTAACGGATACAAGCCTTACGAGTTTATTGATCAGATTCTTGAGTTTTCGTTCGAGCGAAAATTGCGTGAAAGCGGTGCGCCTGTTGTCCCTTTGGCTGCAGCACCAACCCATGCTGACAGCATTCCGGAGCAGTGGCTGACAAATGTGCAGGAAGCGCCAATGGAAGGGACTGTCGAACAACCGGAATCGGAACTGGGACAGGAAGCTGCTGCCGACGGCAACCTCTCATTGCCGCAGTACGAACCCCTGCGTGAAAAACCACCAACCTGGGAAAACATTACCTACGGCATTCGAACCATAACCGGAAAAGCAGCCGTTTTTTTGGCTTCAACGCCTTTTCTGATGAACCTGTTGGCCATGGTCGTTTTCGTGGGTGGTCTGGTGCTGATATTGAGCATGGGCTTAAACTGGTTTACCCGGCATGGGGAATCGCTTCAGGTGCCCAATTACATCGGGATGGATCTGCGTGAAGCAAGCCGCAAAGCCAAAGCCATGAGCTTTTCCATTGTGGTCATTGACTCTGTGTTCGATCCGGATAAAAGACCTTATGAAATCTTCCAGCAAGATCCCCGGCCCCTTTCGCGGGTAAAGGAAAACCGGACGATCTACCTGAGTCTTTACAGCAGCCAGGCGCCGGAGGTTACCCTGCCAAGCCTGGTAGGTAATTACGATTTTTATCAATACGAAAAGAAATTGCGCAGCCTGAAGATCAAAGCGGAAATCAAAGAACGCCAGTTCGACAGCAAGCAACAGGAAAATACCATCATCCACTTCTTTTACGGTGACCGCAAGATCACAGACGAAGACCTCAGACAAGGCGTCAAAATCCCACAGGGAAGTACCCTGCAGTTTGTCGTCAGTGTGCGCAATACCGGCATGGTGCCCATACCCGACCTGGTTTGTAAAACCTACGAAGAAGCGATTTTCCTCATCAGCAGCATGAATCTGAACATCGGAACCATTTACGGTGACGTTGCCGACCGCAGTGCCGCCTATATCTGGAAACAGGAGCCGGCTTTCGACCCGGATCAGATGTTGCGCATGGGCGAACAGGTTAACCTCTATCTGGTACAGGACCGACCTTCAGGGTGTCCGGTGGAAGAAACGCCTGAGTCGCCGCCGATAGACGGGAACAACGATGATTTTAATTAAGGTTAGCCTATTTTTTGGCCAATCCGTATTTTCTAAGCGGTTTGATGGCCAGAACAAGGCCCAATGCAGTCAAAAAAGCGCCCATGATAAAAGGAGCGCCCGGGAAATAGACAGGGGCTGATTTAGAAGTGAACCAGGAAAAGAGACTCGTCATCAACACGGGTCCAATGATGGAGGTCGCGCTGATGAGGCTGGTGAGCGACCCTTGCAGTTCCCCTTGTTCACTGGGAGAAACCTGACCGGCAATGATGCCCTGAAGCGAGGGTCCGGCGATGCCTCCCAATGCGAACGGGACCATAAACGCAAACATCATCCAGCCTTGCGTTGCCAAAGCAAAACAAACATAGCCAACTGCTGAAATGCTGAGCCCGATAAAAACAGAACGTACGGCGCCGATTTTGGGAATGACCACACGGGTCAAAAGCCCCTGCGCCAGACCAACGGTAAGTCCTACAAATCCTAAAGAATAACCCACCCATTTTTCATCCCAGCCAAATTTTTCCATCGTGTAATAAGACCAGGTGCTCTGAGAGGCGTGTGCCGCAATGTATAGGCATAGCAAAGTACCGATGAGCCCAAGAATAACCGGGTAGCGGCGCGTTTGCAGCAAGCTTCCAACCGGATTCGCGCGCTTCCAGTTGAAGGGACGGCGGTTTTCAACCGACAAGGATTCCGGCAAAATGAAATAGCCATAGAGCCAGTTGAGTAAGGACAGGCCCGCCGCAGCAAAAAACGGCACCCGGGAGCCAAAATGCCCCAACAAGCCGCCCAAAACAGGGCCTATGATAAAGCCTAAGCCAAAAGCCGCGCCAATCAGTCCAAAATTTTGCGCCCGTTTTTCCGGAGGGCTCACGTCAGCAATGTAAGCGCTCGCTGTTGTAAAACTGGCGCCGGAGATACCCGCCAGCAAGCGACCGATAAACAGCCATCCGATGGAAGGCGCAAGGGCCAGAAACAAATAGTCTATGCCCAGGCCCATGAGCGAAAGCAGCAAAACCGGCCTGCGCCCATAGCGGTCGCTGAGACCGCCGATAATGGGCGAGAAGATGAATTGCATGATGGCGTATGCAAACAGAAGCCACCCACCGTACCGCGCCGCTACGCTCATGTCGCCACCCGTCAGTTCTGTAATCAACTTCGGCAGCACTGGTATGATAATCCCAATCCCGATGACGTCGATCAGAATGGTGATGAAAATAAACATCAGCGCATTGCCGCGGGCCTCTGCCATTATTCTTGTTTTGAAATTCGCGGCAAAGCTAAAGCATTTCTACGTGTGCAACCAACTGATTTTGGGGTTTGGCACCATGCCGATTCCGAATACAAAAGACGGCATAAACGACACTAGAATTTCCAGCCCTGGCGATAAGTCCGCGAAACAAACTGATTGGCATCCTCAAAATTGGTAATCTTCATGTTTTTCCCATCCCAAAGCAGCCTTTTGCGACCTTCGTAATCGAAGCTTTTATTTTTGTTCGCTTTGCGCAAATTGTAGCTGCGAATGGCCAGGTTGCCCATCAGAACGGTTTCTGTGAGCGGGCCGGCGTAATCAAAAGAAGAGGTCAGTTCGTCGTGCTGTTTGCTGCCATAACCGGCTTTGCAGGCTTCCGTCCAGGCGGCGTTATGGCCGTGCTCCGGCAGGGGATTTTTTTCAATGGCCGGCATGCCCATTTTTTCTCCGCTTTTCAGGTAGATTTTCGGATCGTTGCCGTAAGTGCCACAAGTCATCACGCCTTTTTCGCCAATCATGATGACTCCATTGCTGCTGTCAGCTTCGGCCAGAGGTTCGCTGGCGGGAATCCACTCAGGGTGAAAGGGCCGGATGCCGCCGTCTGTCCAGTGCATCGTCACTTCTGAAGCATTGCGGGCCGTTGCCGGAAATTTCAATTGCACATTAGATGAAGGCGGGCAGCCTTCGGGAATGTATTCCGGCGTCCAGTCTTTGATGAATACCTGGCCCACGCTGCATTCCACTTCCGTAGGATAGCCGAGACCCAGCACCCGGAAAGCCGGGTCGATGAGGTGGCAGCCCATATCCCCGAGTGCGCCGGTGCCGAATTCCCACCAGCCCCGCCACTTGAAGGGGTGGTACAGCGGGTGGTAGTTTACCCAGGGCGCTGTGCCAACCCAAAGATCCCAGTCAGTTGCACTCATCGATTTGATGCGCTTGGGCTTGTCTGTCGGCACGGGAATACCTTGCGGCCACACGGGCCGGTTTGTCCAGATGTGCACAACATCGACTTTGCCGATGAGGCCCTGGTCTAACCAGTCCATCATGATTTTTTGTGTAGGATTGGAGGCGCCCTGGTTGCCCATTTGGGTCACCACTTTGTATTTATGGGCGGCTTCGGTTAGCATTCGCGCCTCCTGAATGTCATGTGTAAGCGGTTTTTGCACATAAACGTGTTTGCCCAATTGCATGGCAATCATGGCAGCGATGGCGTGCTGGTGGTCGGGGGTAGAGATGGTGACTGCATCGATATCGCCTTTCATCTCTTCCAGCATGACCCGGAAATCTTTGTAAAATTTGGCCTCGGGGAATTTTTTGCGACTGCCCTTAGCCTGGGCTTCATCCACATCGCAAAGGGCCACAACATTATTGGCGCCGTTGTTCCACGCATTGGCAATGTCGCTTCCGCCTTTGCCCCCTGCGCCGATGGCTGCCACGTTGAGTTTATCACTGGGCGCAAGAAAACCCCGCCCCAATACGTGCCTGGGCACTATGAAAAATCCACCGGCGACAACAGCCCCGGTCTTGAGAAAATTTCTTCGAGTCGTTCTTTTTTTCGATTGCATGGTAAGGATGTTAGGTTGGATTCAAATGTAGGGAAAATTTGGAAAGTGCAGGTCAATACAATAACCCAAACAACCACAACGGGATTTGATCCGCGGCAAGAAAAGCATTGGACAGGGTTTTTATTTGAGTGGATTTTGCTTTTTGCATAAAGCAAAAACAGGGGAAAATGCTTTATGCAAAAAGCCTTTTATGAAAATTCAGACACTTTGTAATCGTTCCCAGCATTCCTTAATGGGCCGTTAGCTATTCAATTGATGATTCCTGCCTGCCTGACCACCGGTAGGCGGGCCGGCGAGGCAGGGACCATTGCATGAATGATGATTGTTGATGTGGCCCGTCCACCCTGCCTTGCCGGCAGGCAGGCGTCTACCGTCTACCGCCCCCCTCAATTCACCTCCTCCCGGCTCCATTTCTGCCAGGCTTCCAGGTAATACCCCAGCAGCGTCGGATAATCCAGCGAATTGGCTTTAAGGGCATCCACTGGTAGCAGGTCCGGTTCGAAGAGAAAGAGTTTCTGTAGCGTGGTCGGGTCAAGGAACTTCACCGGAACCGCAACTTTGATGTCCCGGACTTCAATCGGGCGCTTTGCGGCAGCGATGAAGCCCCAATCGCCAAAAGAAGGCACATAGGCGTGGTAAGGCAGGGTATGCGAAAACCCGCCGTCACGGATGGACGCCTCGATGCACCAAAAAGCATCGCGGGTGTGGAAAGGGCTGGTGGCCTGGGTGGTAAAAACGCCGTTGGGCGTGAGGCGTTTGTGGATGAGTTTATAAAATTCGCTGCTGTAAAGGCGCGCGAGCGCATCGTTGGAAGGGTCGGGCAGGTCGGCAATGATGAGGTCGTATAAAGCGGCGTTTTTTTGAAGAAAAACGAATGCATCTTCTGAGACCAGTTTGACTTTGGGATTGTTCAGGCTGCCGCCGTTGAGCGCACTGATCTGGGGCGTTTCCTGGGCAATCCGGAAGACCTCCGGGTCAATGTCGACAATGGTAACGCCTTCCACATCAGGGTGTTTGAGTACCTCCCGGGCTGCCAGGCCTTCGCCTCCGCCAAGGATCAGCACCTGTTTGCGATAAGCGGAAAGGCTCATGGCCGGGTGAACGAGGCTTTCGTGGTAGCGGTATTCGTCTATGGAAGAAAACTGGATGACGCGGTCGATGTAGAGTCGCAGGTCATCGCCGCCCCGGGTGAGCACGAGGGTTTGGTAAGGGGTGGTTTTTACAAACACGATGCGGTCTTTGTAGAGTCGGTCGTTCCATTCGTTCAGCAGGTATTTCGATCCGGCAAGCAATCCGGCGAACAGGAAAAACACCCCGAGCGATGCTGCCCAATAGACCCGTTTTCGAAAAGCAGGGATATCTGGTGCAAAATGCCACAGGTTGATGAAGGCGAGAAAAATATTGGCGATGCCAAAAACAACCGAAGAGACGAAGACGCCAAACCAGGGCAACAGGAAAAACGGAAACAACAGCGTCGCAATGAGCGCGCCGAGGTAGTCGAGCGACAATACATTGGATAAATTAACGCCCAGGGAATAGTGTTCTTTCATCAATTGAGTGAGCAGGGGCACTTCGAGGCCGGTAAGCAGGCCAATGATCAGGATGAGGCCGATCATGATGCCGTTAAAGCCGGCAAACCCGGTATAAATAAAAGCCAGATAGAGTAAGGGGACGCTGATGCCGCCCACGAGGCCAAGCAAAATTTCTGTTTCAATGAAGCGCCACAGTAACTCCTTGTTGAACAGGCGGGAAAGGTAGGACCCCACGCCCATGGCCGCCATGTAGAGGCCGATCGTGATGGAAAACTGCCGTATGCTGTCGCCCAGAAAATAGCTCGACGTCGTGCTGATGAGCAATTCGTAAATGATCGAGCACAGCCCTGCGATGAAAATACTGACGATGAGAACTGCTTTTTCGCGCATGTGAAGCATTTGAGTTGTAAGCAGGCTCATTGGCCAGCCAAAGCACAAAGGTCGTCAATGTCTGTTGGGAATAAAAGGGCAGTCGCTTCATTATTGTTCCTGTCGGTTGATTCGGGCAGTAATTATCCTTACCTTTGTTATTCATTTTTTCCCCACAAAAAATTCCTTGCATGACACCATTCAAGTCTTTTTCCCGCCGGATTTCAAAAACGCGGGTTTTTATGGCCACGCTATCGCTTTCCGGCGCCCTGCTTCTGACGAGCTGTGGCGGCTATGAAACCGAAGAAAAGGTAGTCCTCACTAAAGGTTTGATCACTGAAGTGGAGGAAGTCAGTGCCGATGAATACAAAATCACCGACGAAGTTGCCATAGAGGATACGGCAGACAGCAAAGTCATCGCCCGCCACCTCAGCGGGAAAATAGATACCTTTTCGGTGCAGGAAATCCGGCTCCAGCAGCAAAACGAAGGTACGCACTACCACTCCCATGGTATGGGCCATGTATTAATGGGTGGCATGATGGGCTACTACCTCGGCAGAAGCCTTTCTTCTCCTTTGAATCCGGGCGTGTACAGGAACATGAACACTTATAACCGGATATCCTCTTCTACCGGCAGAACGATTACCAATTCTGCCGTGCGCACCACGGTTCGCAGACCTTCAAGAAGTTCAAGCGGTTTTGGTTCAGGCAGATCAACACGTTCTTTCGGTGGATAACAGAATTTTGTATACTGAAAATTTACCGGCCAGCCACTGGAAAAAATTCGGTCTTCAGTGGTTTGCCGGCAAAGACATGGACTACCTCACAGATGAGATGCTGGGGGTGCGGCAGGAGGAAATCCAAACTTATAAAGACGCCAGCCAGGAGTTGTATGAGCTCTACGAGCGTGCTGCGCAGCACGTGGTGGACAAGAAGCTTTGGTATCGTCTGGGCATTCCTTCCAATGCAGTGCGACTCATTGAATACACCTGGGAGAACCGTCACCAGCATTTACACCTCTACGGGCGCTTTGACCTCGCCGGTGTAATTGACGGAAAAACCCCAAAACTCATCGAATTCAATGCCGATACGGCCACTGTGATGCCTGAAACTTCGGTCGTTCAGCAGGAACAACTCAAGGCGGCAAACATGGCGATGGATCAGCAGTTCAACCAACTGGACCTGTACCTCTCGGCGCAATTCCGCAGATTAGCGGTGCAAAACCCACATAAATCACCCCAACTGCTCCTGAGCACGCTGGGGCACGAAGAGGACAACCTCAATGCCGATGTGGTCGCCCGAGCAGCTGCTCATGCCGGATTTGAAATCCGCCACATGCGCCTCGACAAAGTTGTTTTTTCGCCGGATGAGGGTATTTTCATTCAGGTTGGCCGCGACGAATACCTGCCTTTCGACTTCTGGTTCAAGCTCATTCCCTGGGAATTCATTGCTTTAGAAGAGCCGGAACTGATGGACATTCTCAGCAAAATTGTCCTCAATGACCTGGCTGTCATTGTCAACCCGGCCTATACCATGCTCTTACAATCCAAGGGTATGATGGCTGTTTTATGGGAATTATTTCCCAACCACCCTCTGTTGCTGAAAACGACTACTTCTGTGCAGGATTTTCGCAGAGAAGCCTACGTTCAGAAAGTGATTTTTGGCCGCGAAGGCGAAAACATCAACATTCTGGACGAACACAGCCACTACATGGGTTTTAACAAAGGAGATTTCGGCAATTTCCCTTCTATATTTCAGGCTTTTGAAGAGTTGCCTTCCGACAGAAACGGCGAATACTATCAGGCCGGAGTATACTGGTCGGGACAACCGGCAGCCCTTTCTTTTCGCCGCCGCGATGGCTACATCATTGATGCCGATTCAGAGTTTATCAGCCATTATATTTTAGCAGAATAGGTTTCCATTAATTGTGCATCGCCACGATCGTATTCCCGAACCACCATGTGGTCGGCGCGGAAAGCATCTTTCAAAAACGCGAGGGTTTTGTCAGCCATGATATCAGTGTCGCAGGAAAAAAAATCAAAGGCCGCGAATCCATGCTCCGGCCAGGTATGAACACTCAGGTGGCTTTCCTGAATGATGACGATACCACTTACTCCCCAGGGGGAAAATTGGTGAAAACGCGTTTCTACAATGGTGGCGCCTGCTTGTATCGCTGCGTCGCAAAGTATTTGTTCAACCGCTTTCAAGCCACTCAGGAGCGCTGCCGAACACCCGTAAAGTTCGACCAGCCAATGTCTGCCTAGAGGGGCTTTTTCCATGATTGTTTTATTTTAGGATGTCTTTCTAAGCGCTCATCCTGCGGGCGGCAAGGTGACCAGTACTTCTTCAATGCGCCGATTGGTGCAGGCGATGATTTTGAAACGAAAATCACCCCACAAAACTTCCTCGTCTTTTTCGGGCATTTTGGCAATGATTTCCAGAATGACCCCGGCCAGCGAATCGGCTTCTCCTTTTACCTCGTCAAAGGTCGACGTATCGATGCCGATGACCCGGCACAAGTCATTGAGCAGGGTTTTGCCTTCAAAAGTGTAGTTGTAGTCGTCTATTTTTTTGTAAATCACTTCCGGCTCATCGTCAAACTCGTCTTTGATATCGCCAATAACTTCTTCCATGATGTCTTCGAGCGTGACGATGCCCGAACTTCCGCCATATTCATCAACAACGACAGCCATGTGCAGGCGTTTGCGCTGAAAATCCTTCAGCAAATCGCTGATGCGCTTCGCTTCCGGCACATACAACACGTCCGGCCGGATCAGGGATTGCCATTCAAAATCAGAATCTTCATTGAGAAACCCCAGCAGGTCTTTTACATACAGGATGCCTTTGATGTTGTCAAAATCGTCGACATATACCGGAATGCGCGAATAGCCCGACTCCTGGGCAACAGCAATGACTTTTTCGTAGTCGCTGTTTAAATCAAGAGAAACCACGTCAACCCGTGAGCGCATGATTTGTTTGACCATGACATCGCCAAATTTGATGATGCTTTTCAGGATATCAATTTCCTGTTTGGCGGCCACGTCATGGTTGATCACAGCCAGGGTAATGGCTTCGTCGATTTCTTCCCGGCTGGTGACCGAACCCGGCGTTGCATTTTTTGCGAGGCGTCGTTCCACAAATCCGGTTAGGGTGATGAGCATGGTGGTGAGTGGGCGGAACAAGCGAATCTGTAAAATCAGCGGGCCAGACATCAGCTGGGCCAGTTTGATGTTGTTTGACCGGGCGTACACTTTGGGAGAAACCTCGCCGAACAACACCAGCAGAAAAGTTACTCCAACGACGGTGAACATAAATGTGATGGCATCTGCCAGTCCGGCTTCTGTAAAGACATTGCCGAGGCCAAAGTTGTATATCAGGGAAGCAGCCCAGCCCTCGGCAATTGGATCCGGGAGAACCCTTTTCAGCACAAAATCAGAAAGCAAAACGATGCCGATGTTGACAAAGTTATTCCCGACGAGGATGGTCGCAAGCAATTGGCCCGGGTGGCTTTTCAGCCACAGAACATTTCTTCCGGCAGGCTTATTTTCTTCTTCTATTTTTTCCAGATCGGAGGGCGAGAGCGAAAAATAGGCCACTTCTGAGCCCGACATCAGCGCCGAAGCGCCCAATAAAAGTAGGATACCCAACAACCCCAGGATGACCTCGATTGAAAAAACCGGGGTTGAGGAGAGAAACATGGTACTCGAATAAAGCCAGCTATCAGGTTCAGTTTCCAACGAGATTTGAAGTTAGTGAAACCATTAGATTGCCCCGGGTATTAAAAGGGCAAATCATTATCAGAGTTCCCGTCAGACGATGGTGCTGAGGGAGGAGGCGCATCGCTGTAATTGCCAATCGGTTCATCCGCCTGCGTTGGGAAATTACCGCCGCCTTCTTTTTTGGCTAAAGAGCGGAAATAACTGGCGACAACCTCCGTAATGTAGCGATCATGGCCATCCTGGTCTTTCCAGCTGCGATGCGTCAGTTTTCCTTCTACATAAACAGGCATGCCTTTTTTCAACTGTGCTTCGGCCCTTTCGGCCAGCTGCCTCCAAACGACTACATTATGCCATTCCGTCTGATCCTGCCAGTCTCCATTTTTATCTTTATAACTTTCATTGGTAGCAATGGTAAATTTTGCCACGACTGCACCATTTTCAAGGCGGCGCACTTCCGGGTCTTTGCCCAGATTGCCTATCAATATCACTTTATTGACCATAGTCTATACCGGTTTATTGTTTTCGGAGGGATGCATCGGGGCATCAAATCAATTTTAAATATAAGGAATCATCCTTGAAATACCGATCAATTACTTTTGGAAAGGCAAAATTATTCAAGTTTTTTTGTTCCACAGCTATAAAGGGGGTGGTATTTGGCAATCGCTTCATTTTGAGGTCTATTTCAAAAAAAAGCGCCACAACTTTCTGATGGGTCAATACCTGCCGAAAAGGACCTGAAATTTGCTGCAATACAAAAGGCGTTTCTCCAACGAGTTCCTTCCAAAGTGGTGTTTGCATCAAATCATCCACTCCATCGGCAAGGGTTTCTCTTTCGACCATCGGAAATTCATAGAGTTGTTGCCAGATGTCTTTGGCTGTTCGTTTCCGGATCAGGGTTTTTCCATCGTCATTAAAGACCAAAAAATGAAAAAAGCGGTTCTTTTTTTCCATTTTTTTGGTTTTCAGCGGCAGTTGGTCCACGCGGTTTTGCAAAAAAGCCTTGCAATCAGGTGACATCGGACAGCCGGTGCATTGCGGATTGCGGGGCGTACACCAGGTTGCGCCAAAATCCATGATTGCCTGGTTATAGGCAGCAGGCCGGTCGTTGTCCAGCAGCTTATTGGCCAGATCGGCGAACCGCTTTTTGCCTTCCGTCGAGTCGATCGGCAATTCGAGCCCCGAAAAACGCGCCAGAACCCGAAATACATTGCCGTCCAGCACAGCATGCGGCAGATTATAGGCAAAGGATGCAATGGCTGCCGCAGTATACGCGCCAATCCCTTTCAATTGAAGCAGGCCTTCGTAGGTATCCGGAAACCTCCCATCCAACTCATTGGCCACCATTTTGGCAGTGCCGTGTAGGTTCCTCGCTCTGGAATAATAACCAAGGCCTTCCCATAGTTTCATGACTTCGTCTTCCTGCGCCTGGGCCAGAGCCTGTACGGTGGGATATTTTTCGCGAAAGCGCTCAAAATAAGGCAGGCCCTGTTCCACCCGGGTTTGCTGGAGAATGATTTCCGACAACCAAATCGTATAGGCATCGGGGTGTTCTTTCCAGGGCAAAGGACGCGGGTGTTCCTCGTGCCAGGCTAAAAGACGCTGTGCGAAAATGGAATCAGGAGCCGCTTTTGACATGCTTGCTTTAGTTACTTGACGAGGGGGATCAAAGGGCAAATTGGCACTTTGCTTTTTGCTCCTTTTGAGCCCCCTCACAGATTTGTCTCAACAAGCCCGGGGGATTGACGTCGCGAACTATTCTTCTTTTGCCGTTTTTTTCCGGCGTGTTTTGAAGAGTTCTACCAGTTCCTTTTCTTTCATAAAACCAAAATCCACGAAAGCAGAAGAAACGAACTTTTTGATGTCCTGATAGTCTTTGCCACGCTTATCAACATAGCGTTTCAGCAATTTATTGACATAGTTCATCGAGAGTTTTTCCAGATCCTGGTTGAAGCGCTCGTTGGCAAAAATATGCATGTACACGGGGAAAAGCCGGGTTATCTCGATGAACTCGGGATAGTCATACTCTTCCAGGTTGTTGATGAGGCGCGCGAAATAATGGTAAATGGTCTGGCGGATACATTCGTTGATGACGGAAACGCCTTTGTGGACGCTATAGACCTCACGCACTGCTACCTGGGCTTCTTCGTTGAGGTAGCCTTTGTTGTGAATGATGTCAGTCAGGGTGTAAAAATCGCTGAGATCGCCTTTCGCAGATTTGTCAATCAAAGCAGATATGCGCTGATCAGCCCGTGGATCAAGGTCGATATCGGTTCGACGGTGCAACTCGCTCACCAGTTTGAGGAATTCCACATCAAAATCCGGCATTTCACTGCGTATCTTGTTCAGGTTTGTAGCCAGGTGCTTGCTGTCTGCTTTATCCAGTTCAAAAAAAGCGGCATACAAGCCCATAATTTGCAAGTGTTCCATGCTCCCCTGCAGTTCTGTATTGGCCACGAAAGCTTTCATGGGCTCCAGGAGGCTGCTGTTGTCCTGACGCGTTTTGATGCGATAGATCAGAAAGTGCTTGAGTTGGCTGAAAAATAAGGTAAGCTCCGTTGGTGTTTCCGGAAAATCAGCCGTGTAGAAATTATCGTTTACAAATTGGCGTTGGTAGCGCTCATAGCCTGCTTTACGCTCTGTATATATGCGGTATTTCTCTAATTTCTGAGATTGCAAAAAATGCCGGATGCGCTTGTTGCTTTGGCTGTTGATCAGGTTGGTAACCCAAATGTCGCTGCTCAGGGCAAAGCCGATCTGGATAGATTGGCCAATGCGCTTCTTCAGAATCTCAAAATTGGATGACTGGCAAATGGCCAGTAGAATTTCTTTAAAGTGTTCCTGCGGGCGGGTATACATACAATTGGCATCGACGCCGCCCCGAAGCACAGAATAGCCAAGGATTTTGGGTAAAAAAAGTCCCTCAAAAGCCGGATCAATGAGCACCTGTTCCAGCAAAACCAACTGGAGGGGATTTTCTGCGGCTACTTTTTCATAAATTTCTCCAATCAGCGGCTCATACAACTCTTTCAATTGCATGTAATCTGATTCTTCTTCTTCTTCGAGGTATTTGGCCAATTCATCCGCTTCCTGAATGGCCTGAGCCAGATCTTCCAGCTGGTCAATGTATTTTTGATCCAATTCGTACATAACCGACAGTTTTTTATTAGGCTAAAACAAAAACACAATGGTCTAAGAAAGGCGAACCTGATAGTGCAAATCAGAGGCACTACCAGGTTCACGTATATAAAAAATAAAGTATAGCCAAAAAATGATGCCGCAAATATATGTCGAAATCTGCGAAGTCGTACCTGCAAGCCCTTGATTTTTTGAGCAATAATTCGCACTTGTCGCCTTCACACCATCCGAACCGGCACGCCTTCCTTGTGTAGATAGGCTTTCAGATCGCTGATGCCAATTTCCCCAAAATGGAAAATACTTGCTGCCAATCCTGCATCTGCCCGGCCTGTCGTGAAGACTTCCCTGAAATGCGCCATTGAACCAGCGCCACCGGAAGCAATGATGGGAATGGAAACGGATTCAGACAATCGGGCCAGTGCCGAACAGGCAAATCCGGATTTGGCGCCGTCGTGATCCATAGAGGTAAACAGAATCTCTCCGGCTCCCCGGTCTTCGCATGCTTTCGCCCAGTCGAACAGTCTGTGTTCTGTGGCAATTCGTCCTCCGTTGAGGTAAACAACCCAGTCGTCTTCATGCCAGCGGGCGTCAATTGCGACGACGACGAACTGGCTGCCAAAAGCATCCGCCAGTTCCTCCAGCAATTCCGGGCGACGAACAGCAGCAGAGTTGACGGATATTTTATCCGCACCGGCTTCCAGCATCACTCCGGCATCAGCCACAGAACGGATGCCACCTCCAATGGTGAAAGGAATATTGAGGTTTTTGGCTACTTCACGAGCCAGCGCAGCTAATGTTTTGCGGTTTTCATGGGTAGCCGTAATGTCCAGAAACACAAGTTCGTCGGCTCCGGCTTCGCTGTAGCGTTGCCCAAGTTCAACAGGGTCGCCTGCATCGCGCAGGTTCACAAAGTTGATGCCTTTTACGGTTCGCCCATCTTTAATGTCGAGGCAGGGTATGATGCGTTTTGATAACATTGGAAGCCTCGTTTTAGGCCGTAGCCGGCGTGTTCAGATATTTCTGTACCTGCATAAAATGGTCAACACCCTGTGCATCCAGTACGCCTACGAGGCGATCGCCGTCATAAACGGGCAGGATGGGATGGCTTTCTTTTTGAAGCAATACAACGGCTTTTTTAAGTTCATCGGCAGGCCAAAGAATGTCTGGTGCGTCCATCATCAAATCGACCACCTTTAAGCTGGTGGCTTCGGGTTTGCTGAGCCCGTTCAGGGTATTTTGTTCTGAAAGTACGCCTTTGAGATTTTGCCATTCATCGAAAACGAGGAAATTCCGCTCGGGGCCGCGTTTGATGCATTCCAGGGCAAGGGCCAATGAATCGCTTTCGTAAAGTTTGGTAAAAAAGCCCCGATACACATCGCCTACCTTATAGCGTTCCAGGAAGCTTTCATCGCGAATGGCGCGGTATTCCCAGCCTGCAGAAAAGAAGACAAAAACGCCGATCAGCAGGGTAGCCCAGTTGACGGTACCCGAAGTAAACATACTATAGCCCATAAAGGCAACAACCGCAGCTTGCCCGATAAAAACGGCAATGCGCGTAGCCTGAAGCCGTTTGAGGCGGATAGACAATAGCGCACGAAGGATGCGCCCGCCGTCCATTGGAAAAATGGGCAACAGGTTGAAGGCGCCAACGAAAAAGTTGATCATCACCATAAAATACAGGAACCGCTCGATGGCAGTGGCCTGAAAATCGAGGAAAACATTGCTCCTTTCCGGATGCAGCAGCGCAAATACCAATTCACTAAACCCATAAGGCTGCAAAATCAGCAGGGCGGGCAGAAAAATCAGCGCCAGTCCAAAATTCACCAAGGGCCCTGCCAGTGCAACCAACAATTCCTGAAGCGGCTTTTCCGGCAACCGATCAAGCACAGCAAGGCCGCCTATAGGCAATAACAGGATGTTTCGGGTACGGATGCCATACCGACGGGCAGTAAGCGCATGCCCCAGTTCGTGCAAAATCACGCAGACAAACAACGCAGCCACCAGTAAACCCGTCCGGGCCATCTGCATCCAGTTCCATCCTTCTTCCCCGGTCGTCTGGCTTATGTAAACTACCCAAAGAACAAGGAGCACAAAGGTCCAGTGAATTTTAATGGGGATGTCAAAAAGTGTTGCTATTCTAAATGCACCATTCATGCTCTGCTGTTAATATTTTTTTCTGATGAAATTTTCAAATCGCCGCTCACGCGAGGCCAATGCCTCATTCCAGTAACACTTTAGCATCTAAATCCCAATTTGCGCGCAGTGGCTCCAGTTTGGTTTTAAAAATGGGTTCCGGCTGGCGTTTTTCATTGTAAAGCCCTGTATCCCATCGTCCGTTGCGGTTTAAATCCGTCACAATCCGCACGGTATATTCCCCCGGCTGCAGCAATGAAAATTTTCGATTAAAGGTCCCGGTGTTGTCAATGGACATTTTTTCCACTAAGTTCTTTTCTTGAAACAGCAACTCCGCAACGTAGTTCAATGAAGTGTCCAGGCCTTCAATAGTCAGGTCTATATTGCCGAAACTTTTCACCGCTTCCGGCAGCCATCTTTTTTTAAGCGTGTCGCTGCTCATGCCATACCAGTCGCGCGCTGCACCGGGCATCATTTCCAGTTCGTACCGGGTGCCTTCCTTCCAGGTCCAGCCAACCAGCACCTCAGTCGGGTTGCTTTCGCTAATGCGGACAAGGGCCGGTATCCGGTTGCGCAAGGTGTCTTCGTAAACGGCAATTCTGGCTGTATCGAGGGACGCTATGGGGTGATTGAACTGAATGCGAAAATCTTTACCCGGGGTTACTTTCAGCAGCGAATTGCCTGTGCGGGCGCCAAGGTCGCTTAGTTTGGCTGTTTTCAGAAAACTTTCCCTCGTGGCCGGATTCAGATAAAGGGTATCTTTGAAAGTAGAGTCTGCTTCCAGATAAATGGTCTGTAATGCGGTGGAATCCTCCGGGCGATACCAGATGCGCATGGAGTCGGCCTCACTGTATTTGTATACAACGGCGCCGGGCGGGTCGTAGCGCACGGTAAGTCCTTCCGGAATCCGGTTAAACGCTACCTTTGCCGTACCGTAACCCTTGAGATCGCTGTCGGAAACCTGAAGCGGAATTTCTTCTGAAAACAACCGGATTGTCAGACTGGCTGTCGTATCGGCGGGTATGGTGATCAGGCTGTCGGGAAACCCGATGCGTTCGGTTTTGAAATTGAAGAGGTAATTGAAGTCAGAATCGATCAGCGCCAAACTTTTGAACTTACCGGCTTTGATGTTTTCTATTTTAAACAGGCCTTCTTTGTTGCTTCGCCCAAAATAAAAGGGTTTTTCAGTGCGAACCACACTGTCGGCCAGGTTATCGTAGAGCATGAACAAAACGCCATCAACGGGTTCGCCGGTCAGCACGTCCACAATTTTACCAGAAAAAGTCAATGAATCAAGTTGGTTGCCGGTGGCAAAAACAAAGCGCAGGTCTTTAGCAGGGTTGCGTTCAGTGAGGTCTTTTACGGCCTCTCCAAAGTTGATGGTGTAAGTGGCTGAATCCCGAAGGACTTCCGTTTCATCAAAATCGAAGCGCAGGGTTTTGCCTTTCAGGGTAATCTCAAAAGGCTGTTCCAGCGGGGGGGAAACCACCACTTGTTTGGCCACGTCGGTTATCTGAATCCACTCATCGAAGGTCAGCAGGATGCGCTGTTTCTTAAATTGCGTCTGAAAATTGGGGGTAGACCCCTCGGATACCACCACCGGCGGCGCTTCATCTTTGGGTCCGCCCACGGGCGCAATGACGTTGGCGCAGCCGCTCAGCAGGGCTAAAACGGGCAGCAGGCAGCCTAAAACGAATAAAAAATAGCGTCTGTGTTTCATGAAACTTGAATGAATCGCAGGAATCTTGCCTGAACGAAGCCCAAAAGTACGTCGTTCCTTCCAGCCTGTGATCAACTTTTCGCGGTTTTGAGATAAGCTTAACGCCTTTCCTGTTATTTTTTCTAAAAAACCCTTGCTTGTCAAAATGGAAAAGTCATATCTTTGCAGCCGCTTGTGCAAAAAGGATGTGCAAGTACTTCAAGTTTTCTACAAAATGGCGCGGTAGCTCAGCTGGTCAGAGCGTGCGATTCATAATCGCAAGGTCGGGAGTTCAAGCCTCCCCCGCGCTACCATCTTCTCACCACAGAAAGCCCTTGCAGTTGATGAAACTGCGAGGGCTTTTGTTTTTTTGGCACAATGCTTCGGGAGGCAGGATTGTCGGGATTTTGTATTTTGGGGATTTGTTTTTAAATAGTGCCGTTCTAAGCTTCTTGAGGACGAAGATTTCCGAAATCTTAAAGATTTCGGAAATCTGGCAGCAGATAACCCACTAATCTAAATCGTTTGAAGATGAACTACTGGCAAGCTTTTGAAGAAAACTGCTTTTACCACATATACAACCGTTCCAATAACAGAGAAACCATATTCCTTAGTGATGAGAACTACCAATTTTTTCTGAAAAAGTGGGGTGAATTTTTGGGCAAGTATATGGACACCTTTTCGTATGCCCTTATTCCAAATCATTTTCACTTTACGGTGCGGATTCGGAACGTCGATGAGTTATTCATGGAAAACGCCAAAGCCGAGAAAACAAAAGCAAGTAGGAAGTTCATTGGGCAGGAAATTACTCTGGACGAATTTCTGGAAGACCAAATGAAACGGTTCCTTATAAGTTATGCAAAGGCCTTTAACAAACGGGAGCAAAGAGAGGGCAGCGTTTTCCAAAAGCGATTCAAAAGGATTGGCATACGGAATGAAAACCATCTTTGCTACCTGATTGCTTACCATCATCACAATCCCATTCATCATAAATTGGTAAAGCAGTACGAGGATTGGAAATTTACATCTTATTTGACCATGCTCAGCGAAGCTCCTACAAAGGTTTGCAGAGAGGAAGTCTTAAATTTGTTTTTTAACGGCGATACGCAGAAAGGGCGAAGTGAATTTCTGCGTTATCACCAGGATTTTAAGCTGGAAAAAGCCTTGGAATTCTTGATGTGGGATGAATAACTTTGTTTGAGTATGAAAGCCTACTCATCAGACTTCCGAAGTCTTCGAGACTTCGGAAGTCTTGAACCCACTGCCATGACCGACGGACACAAAAAAGCCCTCAAACTCATCGCTGAAAACAAGCACAGCCGTGGGCATTTCTTTGCCCTCGAAAACCTCGGGCTTATGGAGGTGTTTGCCGGGATGACGGCGGCGATAAAAAGGGTTCGGGAAAAACGCTAAATTTGTTATCAATTCAAAGTGCAACAATGGGGCAGCAACAAAACATCACGGAGGCAGATTTCAGCAGTTATCTTTTCTGGGACATAGACCGGAGCAAACTGTCGCTGGAAGAGGGCAAGGTCTATATTATTGACCGGGTACTATCACACGGCATGTTGTCCGATTGGTACCTCATCAAGTCACTGTATGGCAAAGAAACGATTAAAGAAGTGGCGCTGAACCAGCGCTATCTCGACCGCTATGCCCTTCATTTCTGCGCTGCTTATTTCGACGAACCACTCACCAATTTCCGATGCTACAATTACGCACAGTCGAACCCGGGACACTGGGATTATTGAAGGCGCTGACGGCAGAACCCGTCCTTGCCGGGCATTTTCTGGTAGGCGGGGGTAAATGTTTAAGAGAATGGAGGGAGCGGTGAAAAGGTAAGAGACAAAAAGGGTGTTTAAATTAAAAATCTATTATTTAAATACAAACATTATGTCTAAGCATTATGCTATAAGATTAATCAACGAAAACAAGCTAAAGTATGCAAAAGGTGAAAATGCACTGGAATTAGATTTAAGTAATTGCAACTTTACTAAATTTCCTGATGAATTATATGATTGTACGTGGTTGGAAAAATTATACTGCGGAAATAATAAAAATTTAATTGACATAAGTATCTTATCAAGATTAACTAAATTAAATGTACTTTCTCTCCATACTACCAAGGTTTCAGATATAAGTGCACTCAGCGGGCTAATAAATTTAAAACAATTAAATATTCAAAATACCTCCATAAATAATTTGAGTCCTTTAAGTATGTTGTCCAAAATTGAACAGCTTTATTGTGCATCAACAAAGATTGTAGATTTATCTCCGTTAAAAAATTTAACGAATCTGCAAAGGCTTGATTTGTCCTCAACCGAAGTATCTGATTTATCTCCATTAATGAACTTAAACAAACTTAAATTTATCACTTGCTACTCAACTAAAGTAAAAGATTTGAGTACAATATTAAATTTGATAAAAAAAGGGCTAACCCCAAAGTGGTCTAGCTCAGGATCAGGAATTAATCTTAAAGATTGTCCACTTGAAAAACCTCCTATCGAGATTATTAACAGGGGACGTAAATCTGTAATAACTTATTTTGAAGAACTAAAAAAAGCAAAAGGTGCGACTATACGTCTTTCTGAGTCGAAATGCCTCATCCTCGGCGAAGGTGGCGCAGGCAAAACCTCCCTTGCCAAAAAGCTCCTCGACAAGGCTAACCCATTGCCCGAAGAACAAGAAACTACAAAAGGCATAGACGTATATCCTTACGACCTCAAACTCCCCGACGGTACCGACTTCCGCCTCAACATCTGGGACTTCGGCGGCCAGGAAATCTACCACGCCACCCACCAGTTTTTCCTGACTAAACGTTCGCTCTATATCTTGCTCGATGATACTCGAAAGGACGATAAAACTATCAACGACCCATCCTTCAACTATTGGCTACAAACTGCGGACCTTTATGGCGGAAACAGCCCTCTCCTCATTGTCCAAAACGAAAAAGGCGACCGTAGCAAGCAACTCGACCTAAAGGGGATGCAAGCACGCTTCGGCTTTTTGAAGGATTCCAAAGCCACCAACTTACTCACCTGCCGCGGCCTGGACGAGGTCTGGGCAGCCATCGAATACTGGCTCAAACAACTGCCGCATATCGGCGAGGAGCAGCCGAAGGCCTGGCTTGACATCCGTAGAGAACTGGAGCGGCTCGCGAGAGAGGAAGGACTTGACCATATCCCCCTCGAAGAATATTACCGCATCTGCGTCCGGCACGATATACCAGAGCGGGAGCGGGCGCTGTTCCTGAGCAGTTATTTGCACGATTTCGGGGCTTTTCTGCACTTCCAGGACCACCCGCTGTTGCGCAAGATACTGGTACTCAAAAATCAATGGGCCACAGATGCGGTCTATAAAGTACTGGACTGCGAAGAGGTAAAGGGTAGTTTTGGGCGTTTCACCCGCAGCACCCTTGGACGCATCTGGGCTGATGTCCGCTATGCCGACCAACACGATGAATTGCTGGCACTAATGGAGAAGTTCGAACTTTGCTACAAACTACCCGATGAACGGGAAGAAACCTGGCTGGCCCCGCAATTGCTTTCCGTGCTGCAACCAGAGGTGCTCGTTTGGGATGACGCCAACAACCTCCAAATCCGCTACGAATACGAGTTCATGCCCAAAGGCCTACTCTCGCAGCATATCGTGCGGAATCACCGCTATATTCAGCAGACGGAACTGGCCTGGAAAAGCGGCGCCGTTTTCGAACGGGCAGGCGCACAGGCATTGGTGACAGAAGCTTGGGGTAGCCGCAACATCCGCATCCGTGCCCGTGGCGCCAATGCCAAGGAATTGCTTACCCTCCTCAGCGAGGATTTTGACAGGATGCATGAGCGCCTGGAAGGCTTGAAGGTACGCAAAATGATACCCTGTATGTGCAAGGCCTGCTCCAAAGCATCAGAACCACATTTTTACGACCATGAAAAACTTCAGCGGCGACGGATGAACGGCAAGCTCACCGTAGAGTGCGATTTGAGCTATGAGGATGTGCTGGTAGCAGGCTTATTGGATGGCGTATTTGCAAAGCATGTTCAAAACCCGCGTCAATTGTTGAAAGCCGGGGAAATCGAAGAAGCCCTGCGCATGATGCCCCAAGCTAATGAAACGACTTTGCTTTTGGGGCAAATTGTCGGCGCCGAAAGAGAGTTCTTGCAGGGGCTTATTGGTGAAAAAGAATACGCCTCAGTAAAGAATCGGGTGTCGGCAGCGGCGCTGAAGTTGCTGTAAATGGACTAGCAAGCCCCCGCTCACCACATTTCCGAAATCCCGAAAATCTCCGAAATCTTCTCCACCCTCCAAAAATTGGGGTGTTCCACCTGAATGTCGATTTTTTCGTGCTCCCAGGTAGTGTGGTAGGGCACATGGCAGCCGTGCCCGCCGATGTTGAGCACGGGCAGTACGTCTGATTTCAGGGAATTACCGATCATCATAAATTCATCCGGCTGGATGTCCAGGTGGCGCAGGAGCTTCAGGTAATCGGCCTCCTGTTTGTCTGACATGATCTCAATGTGGTGAAAATAAGGCGCGAGGCCCGATTTTTTCAGCTTGCGCTCCTGATCAAGCAGGTCGCCTTTGGTCGCCACCACCAGGCGGTAACGGCCTTTCAGTTGCGAAAGCAGGGTTTCTATACCATCCAGCAATTCGATCGGGTGGTCCAGCATGGCTTTGCCTTCGGCAATGATCTTTTCGATGACACTGAGGCCGATGGTGCCTTCAGAAATGGAAATGGCCGTTTCGATCATGGACAACATAAAACTCTTCACCCCGTAGCCATATAGTTGCAGGTTGGCAATTTCTGTTTGCAACAACTCGCGGGAAACGGTATGCTGCGGCAGGTAATCTTCCAGCAGTTCACAAAACCGTCGTTCTGTTTCCTGAAAATACGGCTCGTTGATCCAGAGCGTATCGTCGGCGTCAAAAGCGATAACTTTTATGGGCATAGTCGTTAGGGTGGACGGTAGACGATGGACGGTAGCCAGCCCGTCAACCGTCTACCGTCCACCATCAACCGTAAATCAAAGATCATTCAACTTGCGGCGAACCGCATCAATGGCTTTCTTCTGCTGTTCGATTTTATCGAGGGTTTCAGCCTGATCTTTTTCGCTTTTGGCGATGCCTTCTTCCGCTTTGCGGATGGCTTCGCGGGCGCGTTCGATGTCTTTCTGATAACGCTCAACGCCATTTTGTAGCTTTTTCAGGTCATTTTCAAGATCCTTTAGTTTTTTCTCTTCTGCATCCAGTTGAACTTCAGTAGACTTTTTGGCTACTTCCAAAGCAAAGCGCATCATGAGTTTTTCAGCTTCCGGATAGCGGTCGTAGTGTTCGCGCAGCGACAGAAAGGCGCCGCCGAGGTCGAACCAAACGGCTATGCGCACATCGTCGTTGATTTGCTCCACCGTGGCATAAACGTCTACCGTATTGCCCAGACCAATAGCCGGAATGTCTGCATCATCGGTAAACCACTCGTCGGTTTTTTTATTGAATTTTGACTTTGCGTTGTAGAATTCCTTCATGTAGTCACTCCACATACCGGAGACAAATTTGTCCTTATTTTGTGGGATGGTCATGGTCAGGGCGTTCCTGTCGCCGAGGCTCATGGTTTTGTATTGTTCGTACACCTGAGCATCAAGTTTGATCCCAAAGGAGGCTATGAGTAAAAAGAAGCATAGTCTTTTCATGGTTCGTTGTATTTAGGTTTAAAAACAGGTATTGGCAGATAAAAGATGAATCCGCTTCTTTTTTAGACGCCCGTTTTAGCTGTCGTCACGGCTTTCAGGGAACAAGAATGCAAAGCGCTTTCTCCAAAACCGAAAATTTTGCGGGAGCCTGTCCCAAAAATTCTCCGTCCGCTTCGAGCAACACCGGCGCCTCTCCGGCGGCTTCCACAAAGACAGAATCGGCCTGAAAAGTATCTACTTTGGGGTGCCCCCCGACGGTTCCGTTGTAAAAACGCGGCGTCGCCAGCAGTACACCAATTTTGCTGATCCGACCTGCGAGGGTCAGTGCCAGCAAGCCATCGTCGGGAATAGCATGGGGCGTCATCTGGATGCCGCCGCCGCTGTACCTGCAAATTCCGACGTTGATGGTATAATAATGGTCTTCAGCGCTGGAACCGTTATGGTGCACCCTGCTTTTGGCGTGCCGGTAGCGAAACAGGCAGCGCAGGATCATCATCAGGTAGTAGAACCGCCCCACGCTTTGGCTGCGGCGCGATTCAGCGTATTCCACCACAAAAGCATCGTAAGCCATACCAGCTACATTGACAAAATAGCGCATGCCGGTTTGCCCATCAGCTGTGGCGTAAGTGACCATCCCTACATCCTGGAAGCGGGTTTTTCCCTCCTGCACCATTTTCAACCAGGGCTCCGGCATTGACGGAATGCGGTACATCCGGGCCCAGTCGTTGCCGGTTCCGACCGGAAGTAAAGCATAAATAATTGCTCCGGAAGGTACGATTTGCTGCATCAGGATGCCATTCGTCACCTCGTGGTTGGTACCATCGCCGCCTACCGCGATCAGGTGCCGGCATCCAGCTTCAATCGCTGTCTTTACCAGTTCAATGGCATGCTTCGGATACTCCGTAAACCATACCTGAGCTACGGGCAAGCCAGCTTTGAGTGCTGATTCTATAGCAGGCCAATGCTTTTTAACGGCCCCGCCTCCGGCAGTCAAATTGACAATGATTCCCCATTTCCCTTCATTCGTTGCAGCCATGGTATCAACAGAAGCTGATTAATGATTTCCTTATTTCAACAACTCGCTCAAAACAGCCTGTGCTGCCCAGATTCGGTTTCCGGCCTGCGGAATGACGATGGAGTTTGGCCCGTCGAGTACTTCATCGGCGATGACAATGTTCCTCCTTACCGGAAGGCAGTGCATCACCCGGGCATTGTTTGTCAATGCCAGCTTTTTATTGGTCAACATCCACGACGTATCATTCCGGATGATCTTGCCATAATTTTTATAGGAAGACCAGTTCTTTACATAAACAAAATCTGCATCCTGCAAGGCTTTATCCTGATTGTATTCAATGGTGGCTTTGCCGGAAAATTCCTCAGCCAGTTCGTAATCTTCAGGCTGGGCAATCACAAAATCTGCTTCCCCCCACGCGTTGACCCATTGGGCAAAGGAGTTTGGAACAGCCTGGGGCAAAACTTTCACATGCGGCGCCCAGGTCAGAACGATTTTGGGCCTGCGCTGCGCTTTGAAATGCTCCCGGATGGTAATCAGGTCTGCCAGACTTTGCAGAGGGTGCAAGGTGGCGCTTTCCAGACTCAAAACCGGTATGTTGGAATAGCGGACAAATTGCCGGATGACATTTTCGCTGTAGTCTTCGTTGCGGTCGGTCAGTTTCGGAAAACTCCGGATGCCCAAAACCTGTAAATACTGTCCCAGTACGGCTGCCGCTTCTTTCACATGTTCCGTTTTGTCGCCTTTCATGATGGCGCCGTCGGCAAATTCCAACTGCCATCCCTCCTTGTCGACGTTGAAAACAATCACTTCCATGCCCAGGTTCCTCGCCGCTACCTGGGTGCTGATGCGGGTGCGCATGCTGGGGTTCATAAAAAGCATCCCCAGCGTTTTACCTTCGCCAAGGCGCCTGTCTTTAAATGGTTCAGCTTTGTATTCCAGTGCTTTGTGCATTAATCCCGTCAAATCGGGCACATCTTCCACCGATAAAAAGTTCTTCATAAGCGTATGCTGAATTTTGTATTTATGTGTTGTTTTTTCAAGTTGGCAGCAGAAAGTTAAGAAGTGCGCTCAATATAACTTTATCTTTGCGCCTATTGCAATATGCAAAGGATCAAAATGCAAAGCAAAGCATTGTAATGAAAGTTTCGCTAAACTGGTTAAAAGATTATTTAGATATTGATCTTACCGCCGAGCAGGTATCCGAATGGCTCACAGATCTGGGGCTGGAAGTGGAAGGCCTGGAAAAAGTAGAGAGCATCAAAGGCGGCCTGGAAGGCGTTGTCGTTGGCCTGGTCCGGGAATGTTACAAACATCCGGATGCAGATAAATTGTCACTGACCAAAGTTGACGTTGGCGCCGAGTCGCTGCTGCAAATCGTTTGTGGCGCCCCGAATGTCGCCAGCGGACAAAAAGTGCTGGTTGCTACCGTGGGCACGACCTTGTATCCCAGCGGAAGCGAAGAGGCGCTCGTGATCAAAAAAGGAAAGATCCGCGGAGAAGTTTCTGAAGGCATGATTTGTGCTGCCGATGAGCTGGGCATTGGAACCGACCACAGCGGCATCCTCGTATTGCCGGACGATAGCCCCATTGGCGCCCCTGCCCGCGAGGTACTGCAGATGGAAAACGACTATGCGATCGAAATTGGCCTGACGCCCAACCGTTCTGATGCTACCAACCACCTTGGCGTGGCAAAAGATCTGGCGGCTGCCTTAAAGATCAATGCCGGTCACAGCGGCAAAGTGCGTCTGCCCGACGTGGATGCCTTTAAAGTTGAAAACCGCAGCCTGCCTGTGGAAGTGATCGTTGAAAACCCTGAAGCCTGCCCACGCTATGCCGGTGTCGTCATTAGCGGACTAACCATCGGAGATTCCCCGGATTGGCTTGTCCGGCGCCTGAAAACCATCGGGGTACGCGCGATTAACAATGTGGTAGACGCGACCAACTATATCCTTCATGAACTGGGGCAGCCCCTGCACGCTTTCGACCTGGATGAAATTGCCGGGCATAAAGTCATCGTCAAAACCTTAGCAGAAGGCACCCCTTTTACAACGCTTGACGAGCTGGAGCGCAAACTATCGGCAGAAGACCTGATGATTTGCGACGGGAACGGAACGGGCATGACGATTGGCGGTGTTTTTGGCGGTATGGATTCCGGTGTAAAAACTACCACCAAAAATATTTTCCTCGAATCGGCTCATTTTAACCCCAAGTGGATTCGCCGCACCAGTACGCGCCACAACCTGCGTACCGAAGCCGCTAAAATATACGAAAAAGGAAGCGACCCCAACCTCCCGCTGTATGCTCTGAAACGTGCAGCGCTGCTGATTAAGGAGCTGGCAGGCGGCGTTATTGCATCCGATATTGTAGACCTCTACCCCAATCCCATCCAGCCGGTACAGGTGGACATTGCTTATGCCAACATCAACCGCCTCATCGGCGTTGAGATTTCCCGGGACAAGGTCAAAGAAATTTTTGCCGCCCTCCACATGGATGTTCTGGCAGAAAATGAAAACGGCATGACCGTAGCGGTACCTACCAATAAGTCGGACGTGACAAGGGAAGTTGACGTGATCGAAGAAATCCTGCGCATTTACGGCTTCAACAATGTACCCGAACCGGGCCATATCAAAATAGCAGTCAGCAAATCGCCCTGGCCCGATCCCAATCAGGTCCGCAATGGCATCGGCGATTATCTGGCGGCCAACGGATTCAATGAAATGATGGCGCTTTCGTTGTCTGAGTCAAGGTACTACAAGGAATTGCTGACTTCAATAGACGAATCAGAGCTCGTATACATCAACAATACCTCGAGTGCGCAACTGGACATCATGCGTCCTTCGATGCTGATGAGCGGCCTGGAAGCGGTTCTTCACAATCAAAACCGGCAACAGCCCAATCTGCGCCTGTTTGAATTTGGAAAAACCTACCGAACCAAAGCAGAAGGCGGCTACCGCGAGCAACAACGTCTCAGCATTTTCCTTTGCGGAAAACGCTGGAGCGAAAGCTGGCTGCACAGCAACAAAGAGCAGGTTGGTTATTACTTTCTGAAAGCTTATGTCGTTAATATTCTGGCGCGTCTCGGCGCTTCGGGTTACCAGGAAACGGCGGTTCAGGACGAAATTTTCAATTACGCCCTGCGCTTCCATCGCGGCCCGCAGGAATTGGCTGTCTTTGGCAAAGTATCTCCGCGGTTGCTGAAAAAAATGGACATCCGGGGCGAGGTCTACTACGCCGACCTGAATTGGGATGGTTTGCTGAAAAGCGCTGCCAAACACCGGATAGTCAGTGAAGATTTGAATAAATTCCCGGCAGTAAGCAGGGATTTAGCCCTGGTTATTGATGAATCGGTAAAATTTAGCGATATTGCCTCGATTGCCGGAAAAGTGGGCAAAAAGTTGCTCCGAAACGTGAATTTATTCGATGTTTACGAAAGCGAAGCGCAGCTTGGTAAAGGCAAAAAAAGCTACGCGGTGAGCTTTGTTTTTGAAGATTCAAGCAAGACCTTGCAGGATAAGGAAATTGAAAAAATCATGGAACAATTGATCACAGCCTACGAAACACAACTTGGCGCGCTCATCAGGCGTTAGTTGACAGGCTGCTGAACGCTGTTCGAACGGATCTCCGTATCCGGGTTTTCGCAATGGATGTGATTTCGGCCACTGCAATGAATTTAAAGCATGGAACTGTCTTCGAAAATTGATGGAATTGATTTGAAAGTGAGGCAGTTGGCGCTGAAACTGGAACAGCTTCAACGCGACCAGGCCTTGTTGTTGCAGGAAAACGAAAAATTAAAGTCGGAAGCAGCGCGTTATCGCGAGCTTGCGGATACTTTGAAAAATAAACTAGGCACGACCCAGCAGGTGATTGAAGCGAAGGGGGGAGAATCAACGGAAAAGCTGAGGCAACAAATTGATCTATACATCGGGGAGATTGATAAGTGTATTGAATGGCTTTACAACAATTGACGCATGAGTGAAGATGGACAAGAGACAAAGAGCATCACGGTATCGATTGCCGGACGGCCCTATCCCTTGAAAATCAAGGCTTCTGAAGAAGCCGACATTCGCCGTATCGTCAAAGAACTGAACGATCGCATCAACCGGTTTCAGTCAACCTACGCCAATAAAGACAAACAGGATTGCCTGTCTATGGCGGCGCTGACTTACGCGGTTGAATCGCACAAGGCCAATCAAGCGATAATGCCGGATGGTGTTGTCAATCAAAAACTTACCCGCCTGGATGAACTGTTAGATAAACTTTTGTTGTCTTAGAACCTTGCCTTTTCCAATCCCTTTCCTGAGGTTGTGGCCGTTGCTTTTTGCAAGCGACCTGTTGTCGCGAGCCATTTTATCATTCTCAAAACAAGTGTAATGATATGAGTACCACTGAAATAGGTATAGGTATTGCCATAGGGCTAATTGCCGGCGTTGCCATCGGGTACCTGATACTCCGCGTTTTCAACAAAAATGCGGCGCAGTCGAGGGTTGAAGAGTTGAACGCCAAAGCAGATCAGGCCGTAAAAGAAGCGCGCCTCTCTGCAAAACGCATTGTAGACGAAGCTGAAACCAAATCTGAGAAGATCATTTCCCAGGCTGAGATCGAAAACGAAAAGATCAAACAACGCAAAATTCAGGAGGCTAAGGAGAAATTCAACCGCTACCGCTCAGAATTTGAAAGTGAACGATCGAGCCATGTTGTTGAAATGAAGGAGCGCGAGATGGTTGTCAAGACCCTCGAAAATGAATTGCGCCAGAAAGAAGAAAAGTTTGAAGATCGGGTAAAAAAGCTGGAAGCACAACGCAGCGAGCTGGAACTGAAGGAAGCAGATATAAAGGCCATCCGCGAAAATCTGGATTTACAACTCAAAGTTGTCGCCAAGAAAAAAGAAGAGTTGGACGCAGCCAACGACCTGCGCATCCGCGAACTGGAAAAGGTAGCGGCACTCAGCCAGCAGGAAGCCAAAGAGCAGCTGCTGGAGGCGGTTAAAGGCAAAGCCGAAACGGAAGCCATGTCCCTGATTAAGGACACCATCGAACAGGCCAAGTCTACGGCTAATAAAGAAGCGAAAAAGATTGTAATCCAGACGATCCAGCGGATGTGTGCAGAATACACCATCGAAAACACCGTTTCTGTTTTCAACCTGGATTCAGATGACCTGAAAGGCCAGATTATTGGTCGTGAAGGACGGAATATTCGGGCACTGGAAGCCGCGACAGGCGCTGAAATCATTGTTGATGATACGCCTGAAGCCATCGTGATTTCCAGTTTTGACCCCATCCGTCGGGAAGTATGCCGCCTCGCTTTAAAACGCCTGGTCGCAGATGGCCGTATCCACCCGGCACGCATCGAAGAAGTCGTCGCCAAAACGCGCAAGCAATTAGACGAACAAATCGTCGAAATCGGGGAGCGCACGGTTATTGACCTCGACATCCACGGCCTTGATCCTTATCTGGTAAAAATGGTAGGTCGCATGCGTTACCGCTCATCCTATGGTCAGAACCTCCTCAAGCACTCCATCGAAACGGCTAACCTTTGCGCCGTGATGTCGGCCGAACTGGGTCTGAATGCCAAACAGGTGAAATTGGCTAAAAGAGCAGGTCTGCTCCACGATATCGGAAAAGTAGCCGAGGAAGAAACGGAATTGTCACACGCCCTGCTTGGCCTTGAACTTTGTGAAAAATACAAAGAGCACCCGGCTGTTGTGAATGCCGTTGGCGCCCACCACGATGAAATCGAGATGAACAACATCATCTCTCCGATCATCCAGGCTTGTGACGCCATTTCCGGCGCTCGTCCAGGCGCTCGCCGCGAGATTCTGGAAAGTTACCTCAAGCGCATCGGCGAACTGGAAGAATTGGCGCTGTCTTACGATGGCGTTCAAAAAGCATACGCTTTACAGGCCGGCCGCGAATTGCGCGTCATTGTAGAAGCCGATAAAGTGACGGATCAGTATGCCGACGAACTTTCGTTCATGATCTCTCAAAAGATTCAGAATGAAATGCAATATCCGGGGCAGATTAAAGTAACCGTAATTCGTGAAAAGCGGGCAGTTGCATTTGCCCGTTAAAAATGACTTCAATATGGATATCAATGTTAAAGACCTTCATGCAAGGCTGAGTAATGGTGAAAAAATTGCCCTGGTTGATGTGAGGGAACCTTACGAACACGATGAATTCAACATCGGTGGCGTCCTGATTCCTCTGGGTGAAGTTGCTTCAAAAGCAGATTCAATTGAGGCAGATAAAGATCAGGAACTCGTTGTCTACTGCCGCTCCGGAAAACGCAGTGGTATGGCGCAGCAAATGCTGCAAATGGCCGGTTTTTCAAATGTGCGCAACCTGGAAGGCGGCATGTTGGCATGGATGGACGCTTTTGGCATGACGAAGCCATAATCAAGACGCACGAACAAAAATAAAAGAGGGTGTCTCAAAAGAGGCACCCTTTTTGGTTTTATGTAAACTTGAAATCCTATCATCTGTGTTGCTATGACAAATTAAGTACTTGCGCAAAAGACTCAATCAGCAACAGCAGTAATGTTTTTCCTTAATTCTTGTGCTTCACCAAAGCGTCTATATTGTGCTTGGTTTTCAGCACTTTAACCATAGCCGCAGCTTCCTCATAAGTGGAAAAACGATCTACAACAGCACTTGCCAGGGCCGCAGTCGATACCACTTCTGCATTCGGATAGCCCAGCCTCTTTAATTCTTTTACCAGGGTTTCAGCATTGGCCTTAGATTTGAAAGCACCAGCCTGTACGGAATAGCTTTCAACGGTGGTCTTGGGCCTGGTGCTGGTGGTCGTAGTGGTTTTGGGCTTTGTCGTCGTGGTCGTTTTCTTTTCTGCGGTAGTCGCAGGTTTTGTAGCGGTGCTGCTTTTAGACTCAGTGGTTGTTTTTAGTTCGGGCTCAGCTGCGGTTTTCGTGGTTGTTTTTCCAGCAGAACTTTTTTCAGTTGCAGTCTTACTGCTTTTTATATCGTCCTCCTCGCTGTAGGAACTAACCTGTGCATCATCCAAATCTTCGTCTGTACTGCTAAAAGCAGGATCTGTAAAGCCGGTTGTGTCTTTCAGCGTTGTATCGATGGGATAAGGGTCTACATAGGCGGTATCAACTGTTGGCTGTGAATCCGAATCGGAGTTTCCATTCATCAGATTTACCGTTTTGTATACCAAAAACCCAAGAGCAGCCAGGCAAACAACAACAATGGCTACCGTGACATAATCTAATCTGGACATCATATGCTTTTATTGGTTTTGTTTCCGAAAGTTAAGGATTTTCAGCCCCCAATGGTGCTTTTTTGAACGCTTTTTTACATCAGGGTAATTTGTACCCTATACCTGAATGTCAAAATAATACCATTTATACCCCTTCAATTTTAACTTTCAATCCATCATATGCCAGGCCAATTCCTTCGGGAAGTTCAGCAGAAACTGCCTCATAAAGCCCCATGTTGTGGCTGATGTGGATAAACCAGGTTTGCTCAGGCCGGATGCTTTCTGCCAACCGGATGGCCTCTTCCACAGAAAGGTGTGAATAGTGGGACGTGTGGTGCAATACCCCGATTGCCAGCACCTTAGCACCACGAACTTTTTCGAGCTCCCGGTCGCTGATGGTTTTGATATCCGTCAGGTAAACAAAGTCGCCAATGCGAAACCCCAGCACGGGCAAGTTGCCATGCATCACTTCAATCGGAATGACCGGGACGCCGGCTACTTTGAAAGGATGGTCTTTATCGATGTACTCAAACCGCATTGAAGGAGCGCCTGGATACTTGTTTTCTGAAAAAGCATAGGCAAAGCGTTGCCGCACTTCGGACGCGACAGCAGGGGTAGCGTAAATGGGCATGTCCTGTTGCGACTGGAAGTTAAAAGGACGTACATCGTCGAGGCCGATTACGTGATCGTTGTGTTCGTGGGTCAGCAGGATGGCTTCGAGACTCCGGACGCCGTTGCGCAACATCTGTTGCCGGAAATCAGGGCCACAGTCAATAGCAATGTTCTTTTCTCCTGCCTGAATGAGCGCTGAAGTGCGCAAACGGTGATTACGCAGATCGTCCGAACGGCACACAGTGCAATCACATCCGATGACGGGCACACCCTGTGAGGTCCCCGTTCCCAAAAAAGTAATGCTGGCTTCGATAACGGCTATGATTTGTATCGGTTGTTCTTTTTAAATTTCTTCCTCCGTTTCTTCTCCTCCCGGACTGCTGATCAGGCGATAGAGTTTTTGCGACTTTTCACTGAGTACCGCTTGTTCAACGTCGAGTCCGGATGTAATTTCCATCAAACAATTGATGCGCCCCTCTGTGTCGTAAAATTTGTTGACGACCGCAATTTTCCGATCCTGAACAATGCAATAACCAGACTGGAAGTTTCCTCTTTCGTAACGAACGGTGTAACCCAACTCTTCCAAAAGAGCTTCCATTTTTTTAAGATTTCCGTTAGTATATTTGACCATTCCCATGACGACAAAGATAAAATAACTGTTGCATTCCCGTACATGTTTTCCTTTCCGGTGCATTCAGAGAGTCCTGATACGCAGAAGTCAGGGTATAATCTTATTTTTGCAAAACCGATTCGGGTATCCCGAACCAAACTTTGCCCCAAATTGTACATCAACATAAACTACGCTCATGAGGATAACAAATTTCCGGATACTGATGTTGCTTTTTGCCATGCTCGCACTGGCTTTGCCTTCCACTTACGCCCAGCGTTTTCTGGGAGGGATTACCGCCGGGATCAACATGTCGCAACTCGATGGCGACCGGCTTGCAGGCTATCACCAGATTGGACTGAGCGGCGGACTTCGCGCGGCTGCCGTATTGTCCGACAGGTGGCAATTGTCGCTTGAGCTATTGTATTCCCAATCGGGAAGCGATCGCTCCCGCAACGATGATCCCTTTTCCATCTACGACAACATTCGCCTGAATTTTGTGGAAGCGCCGGTTTTAATCAGTTTTACAGACTGGAAATTTAAAGTCTACACAGGTGGTTCATATGGCCGGCTCATCAATTATAAAGTGATTGATGTGGTTGGGCAGGACATCACCGACAACCAGAATTACAACCCTGATATTTTCTCCATCATTGTGGGCGTCAACTTTTTCTTTTCCGAAAAATTCGGGATGGATGTCCGCTGGGCAAAGGGCCTTAACAGCCTTCAGGCCGACAGTGGCGATGGCAGAATTATTGCGCGCCAGGTTAGCATCCGGGGTGTATATTTGTTTTAGATTATTCTTTCATCATAAAATAGTACCACCGTGATTCGTATCTATTGCGTATTTGCTCTAGCAGGCATGATGTTCTGGGGCTGTCAACCATCTCCGAAAGGGGACAACCAGGAAACTGCTGCCACAACGCCCACTACCGCTTCAGTCACTTATCCGAGCATCGCGCTGGATACGCTGGAAATGTTGTGGAGCAAATGCGATTACATTGATTTTGTATTTTATAATCTGAATATTGCGGTAAGCCAAAACGAACCGAATGCGATCAAGGCCACCATTCAGCATGTAGCGGCAGATGTGCCGGTCATCAGCAATGCGTGTAAACCGGAAGGCAGAATTTTCTTTCAGGTAGGAGGTCGCAATGCGCTGATAGGCGATTTTTTTCTTGGACAAGGCTGCTACTACTACATTTGGTATAAAGACGAGGGCAAAACCCCGTTCGCAGCGAACAGCATGACGGAAATGGGCGCCAAATTTTTCAAGGATCTTTTTGAGAAGGCTTTGCCGCAGCAACAGGGCAATTAGTGTCTGTCTTTACATGCCTGCCCTCCGGTAGGCGGGTCTGCCGCAGGTAGGTAAAACTCAGACACTGACTAAGAGCTTGTTCGGGAATTTCTCAATTGGCTGTGAGTGGCAAATTTTATTTTATTCATCGTTGAATTTTTTCGCCATAGCTGCCGGCTATGTCTGCAAAATCCGCCTCGTCTAAAATAAAATTTCCTCACCCTCGCTCAATCAGAAAATCCTGAACAAGCTCTAAATGGGGGTTGTGCAAAGAGTCAACCCCCACTGGGCTGGACAAGTTTTGTTGAATTCGTTAAACACCGATAACGATCATTATACGGATGTACGATTTCAATCAATTCAACCAATTCAACGCTCTTTACACAACCCCAGAAAATAGCATCTGTTCCTGCAAAAAAGTAAGCGTTTTGGCCATATCTTCCTGAAGTATCCGGTCAGCCTCTAATTTTGGCACCACTTTGCGGTATTGGGCAACGAGCTTTTCCAGTGAAGGGGATGTTTTTAAAGGTCTTCTGAATTCCAGCGCCTGTGCAGCTGTCATCCATTCGATGGCCAGAAGCATTTCTACGTTTTTTACGACCCGCCAGGCTTTGGTTGCCGCATTGGCCGCCATGCTGACGTGGTCTTCCTGGCCATTGGAGGAAACAATGGAATCCACCGAAGCGGGGGTGCAAAGCTGTTTGTTCTGACTCGCAATGGAAGCGGCCGTGTATTGGGGAATCATCAGGCCGGAATGCAGGCCGGGATCTGCAATCAGAAAAGCAGGCAAGCCCCGGTTTCCGGAAATCAGCTGGTAGGTTCTCCTTTCCGAAATGCTTCCCAGCTCAGACAGCGCGATGGCTAAAAAGTCCAGCGCAAGCGCTAAAGGTTGCGCGTGAAAATTTCCCCCGGAAAGAATGTCGCCTTCTTCCGGGAAGATGTTCGGGTTGTCGGTGACGGCATTAATTTCTGTGAGCGTAACGGAGCTGGCGTAATTGATTGCGTCCCGACTGGCGCCGTGCACCTGAGGCACACAACGGAAAGCATAAGGATCCTGAACGTGTACTTTGCCCTGCTCCGAAATTTCACTTCCTTCCAGTAGCTGTAAGACCTTTGCAGCGGTTTCCTGCTGCCCGGCATGGGGGCGGATGCGGTGGAGGCGTTCGTCAAAAGGCGCCAGATGGCAGTCGAATGCGTCCAAAGACAAGGCGGCACACAGGTTGGCGATATGGTACAAACGCCGGGCCTGATGCACACACCAGGCAGCATACGACGCTGAAAACTGGGTGCCATTCAGCAAGGCCAGCCCTTCTTTGGCTTTCAGGGTAATGGGCGAGATGCCTGCACGTTTTAAAGCCTCAGCGGCTTTCATTTTTTCGTTTTGATAATAGACTTCGCCATCGCCGATCAGCGGCAAACTGAGGTGGGCCAATGGCGCAAGATCACCCGATGCGCCCAGCGACCCCAGCTGATACACCACCGGTGTAATGCCATGATTGTACAGTTCCAGCAGTTTTTGAACAAGTTCCTCCCGTATCCCGGAATAGCCATAAGACAGGCTTTGCACTTTCAGGAACAGCATGATGCGTACCACTTCAGCCGGCGCTTCCTCTCCGGCGCCACAGGCATGCGAGCGCACCAGGTTGTGTTGCAGGGTTTCAATTTCTTCTGGTGAAATGTGGATGTTGTGCAAAGCGCCAAAGCCGGTATTGATGCCGTAATATGCTTTTCCTGGTTCAGCAAGGCGGGTTTCCAGAAAAGCCCTGCACTCCCGGATGCGCCGGATGCTTTCAGGCGAAAGATGCAAGGTGGCATCACTGGTTATACAGGCCATCAAGGCTTCGATACCCAGATGATCCGGGCTGATCCAATGTTTTTTGTTCATTTCTCCGTCTATTTGGATAGGGAGCGCAAAGATAGAAACTTAGAAACATCGCTGTAATAAGTTCAGGCTTTGCTATTGTGGTTTTCTTAGAAAAAGTCAAAACTATGCAGGCATTCGCACCGTTTGAGTAGGTGTATTAATGTACCTTTGCAACTTCATTTCAAAAACATACATGAGCGATACCATCAAGCATGAATGCGGCATTGCATTAGTCCGCCTGCTGAAACCCCTCGATTTTTATCAGGAAAAATATGGTTCTGCCCTCTATGGCCTGAGCAAACTCCGCCTGTTGATGCAAAAAATGCGCAACCGCGGCCAGGATGGCGCAGGCCTTGCCACCATCAAACTCGACCCGGCGCCCGGCACCAAATACATCAGCAGAAAACGCAGCAATGCCTCCAACTACTTAGCAGATCTCTTCGACCAGGTTTACTGGCACTTCAACGAATTGCCTCCGGAGCAGCTGGAAGATGCAGCCTGGCTTAAACAAAACAAACCCTATGTGGGCGAAGTGCTGCTGGGGCACTTGCGCTATGGCACCCACGGCGACAATACCATTGAAACCTGCCACCCTTTTCTGCGGCAAAACAACTGGATCTCCCGCAACCTTATCCTGGCGGGTAATTTCAACCTCACCAATGTTGACGAACTTTTTGAAGAGCTGGTGGAATTGGGTCAGTATCCCAAAGAAAAATCGGATACGGTGACGGTACTGGAAAAAATCGGGCACTTCCTCGACGATGAAGTACAGCGCCTGCACACCTGGTTCAAACCCGATGGGTACAATAACATCCAGATCAACGACCTGATTTACGACAATCTCGATGTACAGCGCCTGTTGAAACGCGCCAGCCGGAAATTTGACGGCGGCTACGTGATGGCGGGTATGATTGGCCACGGCGACGCTTTTGTGATGCGCGACCCTTCCGGCATCCGGCCGGCCTTCTACTATCAGGACGACGAAATCATTGCAGTAGCTTCCGAACGACCGGCTTTGCAAACCTCCTTCAATGCCCACATCAGCAAGATTCGCGAGGTGAAACCCGGCCATGCGCTGATCATCAAAAAGAATGGGGCCATTTCCGAAAAGCCTTTCACCGATCCGATGCCGCGTGCAGCCTGTTCCTTCGAACGCATTTATTTTTCCAGGGGCAACGACCACGACATCTATAGGGAGCGCAAAAAGTTGGGTGAACAGCTAGCAAAAAAAGTGCTGGAAGCAGCCAATCACGATTTTAAACACACCGTTTTTTCTTTTGTGCCCAATACTGCGGAATCCGCATTCTTCGGGCTGATGGAAGGCATGCAAAAAGAATTAAACGCCCTCAAGCAGGAAAAAATCCTGAAAATGGGCGCCGACTTAAAGCCGGAAAAACTGGAAAAAATTCTGGCCCTGAGTCCGAGGGTGGAAAAACTGGTGGTGAAAGACGAAAAACTGCGCACCTTCATCACCGCCGACGCCAATCGGGGCGAAATGGTCTCGCACGTATACGATGTCACCTACGGCATCGTCGAAAACGAAAAAGATACCCTGGTTTTGCTCGACGACTCCATTGTACGCGGCACCACCCTGCGCGACAGCATCATTCAAATACTGTCGAGGCTTCGGCCTAAAAAAATCATCGTCGTTTCCTCGGCGCCTCAAATCCGCTACCCCGACTGCTACGGCATCGACATGTCTAAAATGAAGGATTTTGTCGCTTTTCAGGCGCTGGTGGCCCTGCTGAAAGAATCAGATCAGGAAAACCTCATGTGGGAAGTTTACGAACGCTGCAAAGCGCAGGAAGACCTGCCAAAAGATAAGATAGTGAACGAAGTGAAGTTCCTCTACGACCAGTTTGACTACGAATTGGTGTCCAAAAAAATTGCCGAAATCGTCACCCCTCCCGGCATCAAACCCAAAGTAGAGGTCATTTTTCAAACCATCGAAGGCCTGCAAAAAGCCTGCCCAAAGAACAATGGCGACTGGTACTTTTCAGGCAACTACCCCACGCCTGGCGGCAACCGGGTAGTCAACCGGGCTTTTATGAATTATATGGAGAAACGGAATGAACGGGCGTATTGAGCACATTCTCCTTTCGATTTTTCGATAGGATGAATGGTTAGAGGTTTCACAGAATAACGGATTGCTAATGTGGGTGAATTATCGTATTTTTGTATAAAATCATTCATCAATGAGTGTCCAAACTGTATATGACCATGTCGCCGATTTTATTGCCAGTATGGATCCTAAACGGGTTCTGGAAATGAAAGCGCCGGAAGGTATGAGCATTCGCCTGGAGGATTTAATAGACAAAGAAAAAGACGGGGAGCTCACCGAAGAGGAAAAAGATGAGTTGGATCATTATATCGTGCTTGAGCGGTTAATTCGGCTGGCTAAAGCGCATGCCCGGATACGCCTCGCATAATTATGAGCCGTAAAATCCCTGAAGCCCTTCGAAGAGCAGCAGCCCAAAATGCTGGTTATCGTTGCGAATACTGCCGATTGCCTTCGGAAGATTCTTTCTACGGATTCCATGTTGATCATATTATCAGCCGCAAACATGGCGGCGATACAACACTTGATAATCTTGCCTATGCCTGCCCCGATTGCAATCGAAACAAAGGGACTGACGTGGGCACATTTCTCCATAACAGTTCTGTTCTTGTCCGGTTTTTCCATCCCCGAACCGATGAATGGCATGCTCATTTTGAATTAAACGAGACTGGCGAAATCCATCCTAAAACGAACATTGGCGCTGCTACAATAAAGATTTTCCAGATCAACCATCCAGACCGGATTATTGAACGGAAACTGTTGTGGCAGGTGGGGCTGATGAAGGATTGAGGGACGTGACATTTTGCACAATGCAAATGAGCATACCTGCATCCTCACACCACGACCAAGCCATCCGCCCTCAACTTTCCAATCGCCTTTCCATTCCAAAACCCCTCAAAATCATCCAAACCGGCTCCTTCATAATGTGTCTGCAGTTCCTGAAACGTCCAGAGTTTTCCGGAAGCGGCAGCCAATTCCGGCAGTATGCCCGCCAGCCAATCACCAGGGGCTTTATCTAGCTTGACGGAAAGGTTTTCTTTTTTGCCATAAAACAGCAGCTCGGCCATCTCCCATTGTTGCCCTTTTCTGGCTTTGCTGAAATAGCGGACAGCAGGCGCCGAACCCAGCCACACGATTTTTGCACTGGGTTTCGGGGATTCGAAGGTTTCCTGCATCAGTGCCATTTCGATGTAATTGGGCGCCACTTTTGTGCGCGGCACTTTGAAGTCGAACCAGTCCTGCAGCGGGTACTCAAAACAAATGCCGTACATGTAGTTGAGCAGTGATTTTTTCAGGCCATAGCTGAATTTTTCGTGGTCGGCGCCTTCAGGATCGCGGTGAACGAGGTCGTTGTTGGCAAAGCTGCCTTCGACCGGGTTTTCACACACAGCGCCAAATTTTTCAGGGTACATGCCCACCGGGCTGTGGGCTGTCATGGCAAACTGGTGCCAGAACCCCGACTGAATGATGCCCTGTTCAAACATTTGCCGCACCATTTCCAAAGAGTCGATGGTTTCCTGAGCCGTTTGGGTCGGGAAGCCGTACATCAGGTAGGCGTGAACAAGGATACCCGCTTCGGTGAAATTACCGGTGACCTGAGCCACCTGCGTTACCGTAACGCCTTTGTCAATCAAGGACAGCAGGCGGTCAGACGCCACTTCCAGCCCGCCGGAAACGGCGATACAGCCCGAAGCTTTCAATAAGAAACAGAGGTCGCGGCTAAAGCTTTTTTCAAAGCGGATGTTGGTCCACCAGGCCACCGTCAGTTTGCGTTTGATGATCTCCAGCGCCAGTGCGCGCATGAGGGCTGGCGGGGCGGCTTCGTCCACGAAATGGAAGCCGTTCTGCCCCGTTTGCGCAATCAGTTCTTCCATGCGGTCGCAGAGCAGTTGCGCAGCCACCGGTTCATATACTTTAATGTAATCGAGCGAGATGTCGCAAAAAGTGCATTTCCCCCAATAACAGCCGTGGGCCATGGTGAGTTTGTTCCAGCGGCCGTCGCTCCACATGCGGTGCATCGGGTTGGCGACTTCCAGCACGGAGATGTATTGGTCGAGTGGCAGGTCGCTGTAATCCGGGGTCCCAACTTCCGCCTGCTTGTAATCCGGGCTGAGGCTGAAGTTGAAATATTCCACTTTACCGTCTGCCAGGGCAAACGCCCTTTTGAGGAGTTCCACGGGGCGTTTACCCGCTATATGTTCCACTAAATGCTCAATAGGCGCTTCGCCGTCGTCAAGGGTAATGAAATCAAAAAATTCAAATACCCGCGGTTCGGAAAGCGAGCGCAATTCCGTATTGGCAAACCCGCCGCCCATGGCCGTTTTGACGCCGGGACAGTGCTTTTTTACCCATTGCGCGCAGCGAAAAGCGCTGTACAAATTGCCAGGGAAAGGCACGGAAATGCAGACCAGCCTGGGCGCAACTTCAGCCATCCGGGGCGCCAGGAGACTGACCAGTAGTTCATCAATATAGGTATAAGGTTGTTGCAGATGGTCGTACAATTCGTCAAAACTATTGGCTGAACGCCCCAACCGCTCGGCATACCGGCTAAAGCCAAAATGCGCGTCCACGCACTCCGTAATCAGATCAGAAAGGTCTTCCAGGTATGAGGTGGCCAGGTGTTTCGCTTTGTCCTGGATACCCATTGAGCCAAATGCCCATTCCAGATCGTCCAATTGTTCAAAACGGGACGCTTCCGGTAAAAAATCTTCCTGACAAATGAGGTGGGCCAGCGTCGGGTTTTTGCCCTGTAAAAACGACACCACTTCGTCGATGGTATGGATGTAGTGTTGCTTTAGGGCAATGATGCGCTGAGCATTTTCTGAAAAATGAGGATTTGACAAATCAGATTGGCCTGGAGCTTTCGCAATATCAGGGCGGTGGATGTACTCAAAAAGACGGGACAAGCCATTTTTTGAAAACAAAGCCAGAATAACTTCGATGCCTAAATCAGCCTGATAAGCGCTGATGTTTTTAGTATTTAAGAAGCCTTTCAGATAAGCCGTCGCGGGGTAAGGCGTATTGAGTTGGGTAAACGGCGGCGTAAGTAGAAAGACGGTTGCGTTCAATGCAGTTGTAGTTTAAATTTATTTAGTGGCATTTCCCTGCTTGTCAATCTCCTTCCACGCATCGCTGACCCAGGTGCTGTATTCGCCGGTTTGTTCGGTTTTACAATTATTGCTTACCCTTGCGACGCCATTTTCAAAAGGGAAGGCGCAGTCAAACTGCGGCTGAATGACAACGGCATACGTCCCGGCATCGGCGTAACCGATTTTTCCGTTTTGAACGATTCGGAAAAGCCCTTCCGAGGGATAATCGGGGCCATTGTCGTAGTTAAAAACTTGGTACTGCACCTGCTCCTGACGGTCTATGACCACGAAGCCCTGTTCTCCCAGTACCAGCGCATAGGTTCTGAAAGTATCGGTCAGGCACATGGCGTATTTCCCAAAAGGAATGAGGAGTTCTCCCAGTTGGTTGCGGTATCCGTACGCGCCGCTGGTGTCTTCTGTCAGCAATAAATAGTCGGCACTGGCAGAATTGGCGTCAGGCCTTTGCGGAGCAGACTGGCAGCCCATCAACTGTATTAAAAGCAGAAAAAATCCCGGCGAAAAAAACAGGAAGCTTGTATTTTTCATACAATCGTGGTTTAGTTGGCCAAAGTAAGAAAAAATATTCTGATGAGTTGAACTGATAGCTTCGTTTGTTGGACGCAAGGGCATGTTCCCTATTCAAGACGCCTACTTTCTTTGTAAATGCTTATATATTGCTTATTTTACGGCATCCGTATTATGGATTTTCCCATACATCACTGAATGTTCAGGGCCTCGCATTTTGTGCAATCGTATTGAACTCAGCCACTTTTATACCAGTCTACAATGTCAGAACAAAAGAAATTTGGCGCTTTTGCAGGCGTATATACCCCTTCCCTGCTCACCATTCTTGGCGTCATCATGTACATGCGACTGGGCTGGGTAGTAGGCAATGCAGGTTTGGTTGGCCTCATCCTGATCATTGTTGTCGCGCATGTGATTTCTGTCACGACCGGCCTGAGTATTTCCTCCATTGCAACAGATAAAAAAGTAGGCCCGGGTGGCGTCTACTACGTCTTGTCGCGAAGCCTCGGACTTCCCATAGGCGGAGCCATCGGAGTTACCCTGTTTACGGGAACCGGGTTAAGCATCTCCCTTTACCTCATTGGTTTTGCAGAAAGTTTCAACGCCTATATGGGCTTTGACGCCGGAATCAACGGCTTGCGAATCGGCGGATCACTAGCCCTGTTATCCCTAACGATATTGGCCCTGATCAGCACCTCTGTCGCCTTAAAGGCTCAGTTTTTCATCATGGCAGCCATTGGCGTGTCCCTGATCTCGATCTTTTTTGGCGTGTCGCCTGAACTCCCCAAATCCCTGCCACTCTGGGGTTCGGCGGGCAGTGCTTCGCTTGAAGAAGTGTTTGCTATTTTTTTTCCGGCAGTTACGGGATTCACGGCTGGCATTGCCATGTCCGGAGATTTAAAAGACCCGAAAAAATCCATCCCAAAAGGCACTTTACTGGCCATTGCAACCGGTTTTTTGGTATACATCGGCCTTGCCCTGTTTGTCTTCTTCAGAGTGGATGCTGATTTGTTGAAAACCGACAACAACATCATGCTCAAACTGGCCTTGTTTGCGCCGGCAGTCGTAGCTGGTATCTGGGGCGCCACTCTATCCTCGGCACTCGGAGGCATTTTAGGGGCCCCGAGAATTCTTCAGGCCATGTCGGTAGACAAAATTACCCCCCGGCGTTTTGCCAAAGGCGTTGGAAAAAGCAATGAACCCCGGAATGCACTCCTCTTTACCGTGCTCATTGCTGAAGGCGGGATTTTGATCGGCGAACTGGACACCATTGCGCGCATTTGTTCCATGTTCTATTTGGCGGCCTACGGTTTCATTAACCTTTCTTTCTATCTGGAAAGCTGGGCGAGTTCTGATTTCAACCCTACTTTCAAAATAAAAAGGTGGATTGGTTTGGTCGGATTCATCGCCACTTTTGTGGTGATGTTCCGTCTCGATATGGCGGCCATGGTCGTCGCATTTCTGGTGATCGGCGGCATCTATTTCTGGTTGGCCAAAAGAGAACTGGCTCTGGGTTCGGGCGATGTCTGGCAGAGTGTCTGGTCTTCCATCGTCAAAACCGGTCTGCGTAAAATGGACGATAAACAGGACCACAAGCGCAACTGGAAGCCCAATATCCTTTTGTTCAGCGGGGGATCAAATGACCGGCCTTATTTGCTGGAATTCAGCAAAGAACTGGTTGGCACCCGGGGCATCGTCACCAACTTTGACCTGCATGAAAATCAGGAAGCCAGCGTACTCTTCCCCAAGCACCAGCAAAGCGTTAGCGACGACATTTTAAAGGAATACGGCGTTTTCGGCAGAAAAATAGAGGTGAAAAATGTTTTCAAAGGCATTGAAACGATAGCGGCAACTTTCGGCTTTTCGGGCATAGAGCCCAACACGATTCTGATGGGGTGGGGCAGGAATACCAAAAATCCGGTTTGGTTTGCCCAAATGACCCAGAAATTAATCGATCTGGATTACAATGTGCTTTACCTGGATTACGACGCCCGGTATGGTTTCAGAAAATATGAGCAAATTGATTTGTGGTGGCGCGGCGTGGGGAACAATGCGGAACTTATGCTGAACATCTCCAAATTCCTGCTTTCTTCCCAGCTTTGGCGAAATGCCCGGGTCAGGGTCATCATGGTGGACAACACGAACAGCAACAAGAAAGTCATCGAAAAAAAAATCAGGCGGCTACTGGAAGAATACCGGGTTCCCGCTTCGATTAAAGTCATTGGAAATGTGCTGGATGAAAGGCCCATCTACGAATTAATGAAAATTTATTCTTCCGAAACCGATCTGGTCCTGGTGGGTATCCCTAAAGTCAAACTGGAAGAAGCCAAAAACTTTGTCACCAAAACCAACGACCTGGTAGGCACCATTGGTACCACCCTGCTCGTGAAAGCGTCTTCGCGTTTTGAAGTCATGGATTTTGTTGCTGCAGAGGGCAATGTGCTGCCCCCTGCTGACAGCGAGGGTGGCGCCCGTCTGGTTCTTCCTGAACCTGTCCCCGCCGAGGCTCCTGCCTTGTATAACTTAATCCGGAAAATTGAAACCGGCTTTGAAGCAGCAACAGTCGATTTTATTGAAAAGGCGATTCGTCCGATTGAGGAAAAATATACGGGTTTTTATCAGTTGGCAGCAAGCGCATTGGCTCAGTTTGAAGAAAAAGAGATCGCTGCTCCCGACATTTACCAGCAATTTTCGAATTTCCTGCAACGCCTGGAACAAAAACTGCAACAGATCAGGTCAGAAGAATTGCCGGTTATTCAGGAGTTGTTTACGGAAGAAAACAAACGCTTCCATGAAACAATAGAGGCCCTGTTCAGCGATGTGCCTTCCCGGCTAAAGCTTCCCATCGAATCGCGAAACAGAACCGTCAAATTTTATCAGCCCGCTCAGCTGCTGAAGGAGCAGGTTTTGTTTGCCTCCATTCACGATACCTTTGTCAATTTTGGGATCGGGTCGTATCAAAACCTTTTCAAAACCAGGTATGAAATTATTGCGAAAATTTACGCGCTGTTTGAAATAAGCGGGTTTTATCAAAACAGCCATTCCCTGAAACAGGAAATACAGGATCTGATTGTGGAGTTGACGCAGATAACCGCACGTCAATCGTTGTTTTTCCAGAATCTGAGCGCTCAAATTGACTTCGAACTGCGAACTGCCTGCCGGAATTGTTGCAATGAACTGGCCACCCTGTGCCAGGAAAATGATTTTGGGAAGCAGTTTACGGCCTTACAGCAGCAGCGAAATTACAGACAACATAATACCCGATTGGAAGAATGGCGCGCTTTTCCCGCGCGCTGGATCAGCAACCAGGAAGTCATTCACAATTCCATCGAGACCGATTTCAAACTGGCTCAGGTAAATCTGCTGGTGAGCAAAGGCCTCGGCAGCTTGTCCTACGCTTTGGATCAGCATGTCAACCAGCAGATTATGGCCCAGTTTACCCCGCATGCAGCAATTATTCAGTCCCTGGTGCAGGAGTTTGAAACCAAAGGCGCCATCCAGTCTGCCGGAAACCTCAACATCGAAGAAAGTGTTTTTGCCAGTGTAGACATGCTGATGCAAAAACTAAAAGAGGAGACGGATGCCGTGGCAAACATCGTCCGGGAAGATGTCAAACTAATGAGTCTGGCCCTTATGGACAATTTTGATGACCTGCAGCTGGAAGGTTCAACCCCCATCACGGTTGACTTGCCCAATATTGTGGATTTTCTCCTGGCATCAAAATTAAACGGACCAGTTCAAAATCATCTGGAACGCTATTTAGGAGAGGTTTCCAATATTTACGACAACCACATTAACCGGATTAACCTGTTGAAATATTCCTTGTCGGAAGTACAGGGAGGTCCGGAAATCCGGCAACTGCTGGAAAGTGTACAAGCCAAATTTATTGAAGAAAATACCTTATTTGAAAACACGATCCTTCGATTCAACGAAAACCTCCGGGCCATCGAATACGACCTGCAAATGGAGCTGGATACCCATTATCTGGTAGAACACGCCGATAACTGGAGCCGTTACATGAATGTCTCTAAACGCAAAAAAGGGATCGCCCAGATCAGTGAACAAATTACTACAACCTTAGCTGCGTGGCGCCAGCGCCTGAACAGTACGCTTTCCGCACAAAAACACGATGCGGCCATTTCTGTTTTCGAATCGAAATACCCTCTAAAAAGCAACATCGAACTGGGGCTTGATTTTGTAAACGACCTTTATCCCGATAAAGCGTTACTGGATAAATTGCCTTTTTATTACAAACAACTGTTTCAGGGAAAACACCTGCCCGTTCACCAGCAATACCTGGGCAGGTCGCGGGAATTGGAGCAATTGGACAAAGTCCTGAAGGAAGGACGAAAAGGCGCAATTCTGATAGCCGGCAAAAGCGCTTCCGGCAAAACACACTTTTCTGACTTCATTGCGGACACCCGATTTGAAGGTAAAATTTACAAGATTGATTCCATTGGAAAACAAGGAACCGTCAAAGCGCTGCAACGGGCTGTGGCATCGGCTACGGGTAGAACCGGAGAATTGGAACAGTGTTTTTCAGGCTTAACCCAACATGCCATCTTCCTGTTCAACGACATCGAAGTTTGGTGGGATCGAAGGCTGGAAAAAGACGCCCTGTCCGTTTTGATTGAAATGATCGAAAAATTCCATCAAAAGCATCATTTTATATTAAACATTAACCTCCACGCCCTCGAAGCATTGAGCCGCCAAAGGCCGATTCAAAAGGTCCTTGCGACGACGATCGTGCTGTCTCCGGTCAGCAAAGAAGCCCTCCGGGAAATTATTCTGGAGCGGCATAAAGTTGGCGGATTGGACCTTGTTTTCGAAGGGGAGGAGAACAGGCTGGAAGGGAAAACATTTAACCGCCTGATCCATAAAATTCACACCGAAAGCAACGGAAATATCGGCCTCGGTTTGCAAATCTGGTTGCGGCAAATCAAAGAATTTTCGGAGAACAGGATTACCCTGGAGATGCGCCCTGCGCTGAAGACGCTAAAAGCATCCGAAAGCCATTGGAAATGGTTGCTTTACTTGTTTTTGATGAACAAAAATCTCACCAAAACAAAGCTGGAAACCCTGTTTGGTGAAGATATGCCGGAAGTCACTCCTTATTTACGGGAATTGCTTCAGGCGGAAATTCTGGATGAAGTAGAAAAAGGGACGTATACGATACATTCCGCAGTCAAACCCAATATCGAAAACTGGTTATCACACAATAACATTTTAAAATAATCCATGTATGGAGCCTTTTATCAACAGCATTCCCTTTTCTATGGTCTTTATATTGGCCGTCATTGGAGTCCTCATTTTTATGGGATTCAGGCTGTACCGTCGCCTGATTCTGCCGATCATGCTGCTGAAAGAAAGCGGCAAGGCCCATCAAAGAAGCCTTGACCGGGTAGAAATCATTATCTGGGGTGTCTATGCCGTGGCTTTGGTATATCAGGCGCTGGTTACCAGCCTGCCGGTGACGGTTGTTTTGCTGGGACTTATCTTATTTGCATTTTTTGACTTTTGGAGAAACTATTTTTCAGGGATCGTGCTGAAATTCAGCGATAAGCTCCAGTTGGGAGATGCCATCAGCCTGAACGGGCATACCGGCAGCATCCTGGAATTTGGCAGCCGCGATTTAAAAATCATCGGACCGGAAGGTGAAAAGATGCTCATTCCCTACCGCCTGGTTAATACGGAAGTAAAAATCGGCCAAAAAAGCCTGCCAGAAATCCTGTACAAAACCTTTGTGGTGGAATTGTCAGCAAACAATCCTGTCGGAGTCAGGCAAAAAATGGAAAAAGCCCTTTACAGCAACCCCTGGATCATCCTGTCCAGCCCCGTCAGCGTAGCGCTGGAAGACCAGCGGGCAACCCTGCGTTTTTATGTGTTGAACAATGATTTTTTTGAAAAGGCGAAGTACCGGCTGTTGCGTGATTTGGAGGGGTGAGGCTACCTAAAAGGGCGAAGGAAAGCATCGAAGCATTTTACTTTAAATTGATCCCGGAAGATCTACGGGCAATAAATCAGCATCTTTCGAAGCGGGCATTTGCCCTGTGGAAAATGCTCCCACAGGGCAAGTGCTTTCATTGAGGTTATAGTAGTTTATCTACGGACACACAAACAATAGGAAATTCCATCGACCTTAAAGCCGGGAACCT
>CALEYL010000006.1 GCA_937926205.1 uncultured Saprospiraceae bacterium | reverse complement strand
ACACCCGGTTTACGTCAATATTGGCTGGGCGGCGTTCGTATTCTTTTTGTGCGTAAGCCAGTGCCTTGTCGTAGTCGCCTGCCTGGTCGCGGTAAAATTTGGCGTATTCGAGGTTCATATTGTGGCCGCTTTTGACGTCGTCGGCGAACATTTCCAGCAGGATTTTTTCTGCAGCTTCAAAAGCCGCCTGGTTTTTCTGCTTTTGATACAGTTCTGCCAGTGCTTCATAAAAACTGAATTCCGGAATGATATCGCAGGCTTGTTTCAGCAGTTTTTCTCCTTCGGCTTCGTTGCCTTTTTGGATTTCCAGTTTGCCCAGCGCTGCAATGGCGAATGGGTATTCAGGGCGCTCTTCGAGGATGATGCGGTACTGCATTTCCGCCATCCGGCGATCGCCGTAATGTTCGTACAATTCGCCCAGCGTCATGCGCGCCCAGCAGGTCTGCTCCTGTCCGGGATAACCTGCAGAAACCGCCATTTCCATCGCTTCGATGGCGCCATTTGTATCGCCGTGGATTTCGCGCAGGTAAGATACGCGCGAGTAAGAGCGCAGGTCCGGGCGCATGGACACCATCTTGTCAGCCATTTTTACAGCTTCATCGTACAGTCCCAGTTCCACATTGGCATCTACCAAAGCGCCGTAAATCTGGGCATTGTAGGGGTTGATTGCAACAGCTTCCTTAGCGGTAACCAGTGCATCCGAAAATTCGTGCTGGGAAAGCTGTACGCCTGCTTTGATTGCTAAAGTTCGGAACAGCAGATCTTTATCTTCTGGTTTTTTGTCGAGCACTTCATTCAATAAAACCAAAGCGCCAGGGTAGTAGTGTCCGTGTTCTCCCGTGATGCGCGCTTCGTTGACAAATAGTTGTGCGAGGTTTAGTTTGGGTTCTAATGCGTCAGGTTTCAGCGTGAGTTCCTGGCGGTATTTTCCATAAAGACTTTGTACGTTGTCCCATTCCTTGCCTTGCTGGATGGAAGGGTGGCGATCGAGCAGTTTGGGAATTTCAGGCAAGCCCAATCGCGCAGCCATATCGCTTTCAGAAGGCTGGCAGGAAAAAAGGAGGCTGGCAATGAAGCCGCCGATAAGGAGGAAGGATAGTTTATGCATGATTATAGGAATTGGGAGCAGGGAAATTGATTTGAAAATTTGAAGATTCGGGGATTTGAAGATTAGGGATGGAATGCTACAGTATTTGGTTATCCGAAAACCCAATTTTCAAATTTTCAAATCAACTAATCTTCAAATCAATCCCCCGCTCAAAGATGAATTAATTCGTTTTCACCAGCTTTTGCACCTGCAAAATTTGCCCCCTGCTGTTGATCGCTTTTGCGAAATAAGCGCCTGCGGGCAGACCTGAAGCGGTCCATCTTGCTTCGTACATGCCGGCTTCTTTGTACTCATTCACCAGCGTTGTCAGCACTTTGCCGCTCATATCCAGGATGTCTATGCGCAGGTTGCCGGGTTGATCCACGCGGTAACGCACTGTTGTTGTACCGGAGAATGGATTCGGGTAGCTGCTCACAATTGCCTGACTGCCAACAGAAGCTGGCGCCATACCAAGGCTGGTTGAAGGTATTTGTGGTGTGCCCTGTGCAAGACCAGCCACTGTTCCGCCGCATTCGCCGTCGCCGCTCCAGGGCAATGCCAGGAAGGGGAAACTGTTGCGGAAAGGTTTGTCATTGGCTTCTACACCCGTTGTGTAGGTTAGCACGTCGACAAGATCCTGCGTAACCGGGTTTGGACTTCCTGCGATGTAGTCATCGTACCACAGGCCGATGGCAGCCAAAACCACGCCACCTACTGCTTGTAATTCGATGCGGGTCACGTCGTCCTCAAGGCGGCGGCCATTTGGGAAGCCGTCCATATTCGGAATGAACTGGATGTCTGTATTCTGGTTGTATGCCGGATCGGTGAGTCCCAATACTGCAGCCTGCACGAGGCCCAGGGTGCTGAAATTCGGATCATCGCGCTGTGTTGGCGGAACAGCCATGTTCAGGCGCAGCATATCGCCGCCGTTGGGCAGGAAGTTGCTGATAAAAGGCTTGCCGGCTGCCAGTGGGTTGCCGTTTTTCCCCGTTGCCAATTGGTAAGGCGGGAAATTCGGAACACCCGTGTGGAAAATCGGCCAGAGGTCTACCGACCGCGGCTTACCAGCTCCCGGCAGCAACAGCGTGCCAAAGATGGCATCGTCAAGCGCCGTTCCGGCCACTGCTGCAGAACCTTTCAAACCATAAAGGCCGTCCTGTCCGTTGCCAAAGTCGAAACCCTGCAGCGAATTGCGCTGAATCCGCAACGGTGCAAAAGAAGGCACTGCGCCCCCGAAGAGGTCGTCATCCATGTACAAACCCAGTTCCGGGTTGTAGAAAAATTCGTCCAGAATCTGGTCTTCCAATTCCTGGTATGGCGTGATGGAGTTCCAGTAGTCTTTCATGCCGATTGGAATAACCGCTTCGTTGGTCAGCGGCATGCCCAAACGGGAAACCTGTACCCAGCTGCCGCTGTGCGTTTCTCCACCCGGTGTCAGGGTGCGGATTTCGCGGCGGCTGGCTGAAGCCCAAATGCCGATGACGTAGTCCGGATCGAGGATGCTCGTTGCCGGTGTATTCTTTTTACGCAGGTAAGGAATCGGAATTTCCAGTACAATGGCGCTCGTATTCATGCAGGCCAGTCCATCGCGGGAATCTCCTGACTGACGGGGCGCATCGCCAAGGTCGAAAATGCCGCCCAAATCCACAAAGAAAGGATCGTCTACCGGACCGCAAAATACGCGTTCGCCGGTTTGGGTATAACGGACGCCCTGCTTTGACAAAGTGGCATAGTCAGAGTTGAGACCAACCGGAGATTCTATGGAGCGGGCGCCGATGTTGTTTGGCGGCACGGGCGCATTCACCAGGATCTGAAGGAAGGTCTTGCCACCGTTGATGCTTTTCTCCAGCGTATATACCAGCTTCAGGTTTCTTTTTCCGAGGCGGATATTGAAGAACGTTGAAGGATCTTCGTTGATCTGACGGAAAGTTACCCGATAAATGATTTCATCGCCACGCTTGTCGGCATTGTTGTCGATGTGAATCTCGTAGCGGATGTTTTCACCGAAATTGTAATAATTCGGTCCGCCCTGCGGCAATTGCAGGGGTACATACGTCGCTGCAATGATGATTTTGTTTGGATCATCCGGGCTTCGGAAAGCGTAGAGATCCACGTTGTCGGCCAGCGGATCGTCGGCGATCAGCGGCGCCTCGCGGTGGCTCGAAGCCATCAGGGAAAACTGAAGCCCCAAAAGCGCGAGGATAAAAAAGAGTTTATGATTGAGTTTCATGACATGCTTTTTTTGATTCAGGCATCAGACAACAAATTTTCAAGTCTCAAGTCTAATGTCTGAAATCTTTCATCTAATGATTAATTAGTCGCCCGTTCCTGTTCCAATCCAGGGGGTTGCGACATAAGGGAAGCTTGATTTAAATGGTTTGTCATTGGCATCGACACCGGTAGAATAAGTCAATACGCCAATCAGGTCATCTGTAACCGGATTCGGGCTGCCTGCAATGTAGTCATCATACCACAAGCCAACTGCTGCCAACACCGCGCCTGCTACTGCCTGCAATTCGATGCGCGTGACGTCATCTTCCAGGCGGCGGCCATTCGGAAAACCATCCATGTTTGGAATGAACTGAATGTCGGTTGTCTGATTATAGGTTGGATTGGTCAGACCCAGAACAGCAGCCTGTATCAGGCCGTTGGCGCTGAAGTCAGGATCGTCGCGTGGCGTGGCTGGAACTGCCATGTTCAAACGAAGCATGTCGCCGCCGTTTGGCAGGAAGTTGTTGATGAAAGGCTTGCCGGCTGCAAGTGGGTTGCCGTTTTTTCCGGTTGCCAGTTGGTATGGCGGGAAGTTAGGAACGCCCGTGTGGAAAGCAGGCCAGAGATCAACCGAACGCGGCATGCCCGGGCCAGGCAACAACAGCGTGCCAAAGATGGCATCATCAAGCGCTGTTCCGGCAACGGCAGGGGAACCTTTAAGTGCATAAAGCCCATCCTGGCCATTGCCAAAATCGAATCCCTGGAGCGAATTGCGCTGGATGCGCAGGGCTGAAAAAGCAGGCACTGCGCCGCCAAACAAATCGTCATCCATGTACAATGCCAGTTCCGGATTGTAGAAAAATTGATCCAACGTAGTTTCTGCCAACTCTTCATAGGGTGTCAGGGAGTTCCAGTAGTCTTTATAACCAATAGGAATGACTGCTTCGTTGGTCAGGGGCATTCCGAGGCGGGATACCTGTACCCAGTCGCCGCTTTCTGTATTCGGGTTTCCGTTTGTTCCCAAAGTACGCATGGTACGGCGGCTGGCCGAAGCCCAAACGCCAATCACATAATCGGGATCAAGGATGTTAACCGGAGTGGCAGGAGCGCCTGATTTCAACAGCGTTGAAATGGGAACCTGTATGGCAATGCTGTGGACGTTGTAGCGTCCGAGGCCGTCGCGCGGACTGGCGCCACCCTGGCGAGGCAGGTTGCCGAGGTCAAATACGCCGCCCAGGTCAACATAGAAGGGATCGTCAGCAGGTCCGCAATACACGCGTTCACCGGTGCTGCTCATCAAAATGGAATTGGCAATCAACTGTTCGTAAGTTGTGTTCAAACCAGCGCCGCTTTCGATGGAACGCGGACCGATATTGGCCGGGGGAACGGTTCCGTTCGAGAGAATGACCTGGAAGCTCTGGCCTCCGTCAATGCTGCGCTCCAGAGTGTAAGTCGTTTTCAGGTTCTGAGCGCCCAGCCGAATGTTGAAAAACGTCGTAGGGTCTTCGTTTACACGGCTGAAAGTGAAGCGGTAAACAATCTCATCGCCAAAATGGGCAGCATCATTGTCAATGTGGATCTCGTAGCGGATGTTTTCTCCGAACGTGTTGTAGTTCGGGCCGCCATGCGGTAACTCCGCAGGGATGTAGTTGGCAATGATGGTAATGGTGTTGGGGTTGTCCGGACTGCGAAAGGCATAGACATCCGTGTTGTCCGCAAGGGGATCGTTAGCGATCAGCGGGGCTTCACGGTGGCTGGAGGCCTTGGCTGTCAGGGCAACGAACAGCAACGATCCAAGCGTTACTAACCGTAAGGTTCTGACAAAGGTCATCATGATTGTGACATAATTTTGGTTAAAAAAATAGTTTGCTTATTGGTGAATTCCGGTGCAGGCCTGAAATCGGAATTCATTTTTGAAAGCGGCCATGGGAGGGAAAAGAACATCGCTTGCGCCAGAGAAAACTGCTTTTGCAAGCGATGCCAATCTTTTAATTCACGCTTTCAAATCAACATACGAGAGGAGGTACCAATCTGGATTTTCAAAATACAAAATTTGTTTTCCGGCCATCCTTATGTTAACTTAATGTAAATTAAAGTTGAATTCAGTGTAAATTTAATTTGACTTTCAGCCTCCGGTTTTGTATTTTTGTTTACCACGCCAGCTAATGCACCAGTACAAAGCAGCCGTTAAAGCTTGTGAGTCAGGTAGTTGCTCATTGTGGATGTTGTTCTCCAAATGTTTTGTGGAGAATTCTATGGTTTCATTTGAAAATCCGGGGCTTATGAAATGGGCAGCTTGCTTTATTTGCCTGCTTGGATTGCACGGCGCAAACGGGCAGCACAGCGTATCGTTCTTAAATACTTTGCCATCATCGGTTAAGGTCTCTTCTTCTCGCCCTTCTGCGAACAGGGGAAGTGAAGAGCTCATTCCTTTTGAGATCTGCAGGGGAATGATTGTCGTTCAGGCTGAGCTCAACGGGGAAAAAGGCGATTTCATCGTGGATACCGGTGCGCCACTCATGGTCATCAATAAAACGCCGGCCGCAGAAGCACGCAAAGAGGCAAGAAGCATTGCAAATGCCATCGTATATGCTGCAGAGGTCATTGACCACTTTCAATGGTCGAAGATGAGTTATCAAAATCTGGATGCCCTGGCTTTGGACATCAGCCATTTGGAATCATCAACCCAACGCCCGCTTTCCGGTATGGTTGGCTACAATGCTTTACAACTTTACGAAGTATTGTTCGATTACCGTCAGAACAGGATGGCGCTTTACGATGCCCGAAAAAATGCCCTTCACCGTGCTGCATCGCCGATTATGGAGATTCCGTTCGAATTGCAGGATCACCTGCCGGTAGTTATCATTCAGGCCGGCAAGCAAAAACTGGCATTTGGCATTGATACCGGCGCCGGGGTGAACCTGGTTGACCGGCGATGGCTGGACGATCTGCCTGCAAACAAACTCAAAGTGCTGCAACAGGAAGAAGTACGCGGCGTAGATCAACAAATGCAGGTAGTACCCGCTGCCCGCATATCCGATTTGTCTCTCGAAGCCATGCCGCTCAATGGGGAAATGGATTTTCTTTTTACCGATTTACAGCATCTTAATGTAAGTACAGGCCTGAAAATTGACGGATTGCTGGGCTATCCGTTCCTTAAAAACCTGGTTTTTTCCATCAACTTCCCTAAGAGAAAACTCTATATCTGGCACGTTGAAACGGCCAATTGACCGCAGCGCAAACAAAAAAAGTCCCCGGAGCAGACACTTTTTTCGGAAGTGTACCCGCTCCGGGGACTTTTTTTTCATTTTTTTTTCACCTCCGTTAGACTTTTAAATACTTTTTTTTCTCACTTTTTGTAGTGAATATATTGATTTAAGTCATTGATATTTAAATTTTTACACTTAAATCAATCGATGAAAACCCAGTGCTTGTTTTTCACAATAGCCAATTTTTGTCTTTGTATTGGCGCTTAAAAGGTCGGATGTTTGTAATGTCAAACGAAATAAGCGCAGGTTAAAGAATCAGCGCACAAAAAAATGGATAAGTACATGGGAATCTGTTTGTCAATAGTAAGTCAGGGTATCCGGAAAATAAACTGACTTACTATAACAAACGTAGCAAAAACAAATTCGACAGTAACAACTTAAAAATATACCGGCTTCGGCCGGCCTTTCAGTTTCTTTTTATGTTCATGGGATTATGATTATTGAGATAAGTCGTATCGCGTTAAGCGATGCGACTTATTTTTTTGTATGCATTTTTGCATTTTGTACTTTGGTTCCCTATCTTTGTAAGACAACAAGCAATCAAAGCACCTAAATTTCTTCTCCTTTAACCGATTTCCACGACTGCCTTCCTTTGCGAAGAATACCGCAGTTGACTTTAGGCAGTCAGGTGTTGAGTTGTAGCACCTCATTCACAACAAATTCAAAGACCGGGCTCTTGAGCCTTCGGCTGCCTGCCAAGTGGTATGCCATTCTGACTTTAACTATGGACAAAGACGCATTGATCTTCATCTGTCGCGTGCAGATGGAGGGCTGTTTATTTGTTCATTAATCTGCTCCGGCTTATTACGCACTAGATTCTGGGAGCGTCAGAATTATGCATAAAAGAAAAAGGCATGAAAGCACTTCAGGAACTGGCCTTCATTTTAACCAAAGGCAAATTAAAAACGGTTGACCTATTCAGAGCCAATTCAGGCGGCCAACCACAAAAACTCAAAACCTTCTACGAAGGTATTCTGCAAAACCGCTTTCAAACCGATGAGGAAGCGGCATTGTTCTTCTTTAAATCAGAACCTGGTGGTCAGGCATACCAGAAACTGAAAGCCAATCTGAAGTCCAGGTTAATCAATGCACTTTTTTTGGTTGATTTGAAGCAACCTTCCTATAACGAACGCCAGAAGGCGTATTATGAATGTTATAAGGATTGGGCCGCTGCCAAAATACTTTTCGGGAAAGATGCCCGTATGGCAGGCATGACGCTTTTCCATAAAGTATTGAAGATTGCAAAGAAATATGAGTTTACAGATCTTGTGCTTGACATCACCCGCAACTTATGCCTGCAATATGCCAACCGGGATGGCGATATTAAAAAGTACGAACAGTACAGGGAACAATATCTGGAAGCAGAAAGACTTTATTTGGCCGAGGGCAAAGCAGAGTTGTTCTACGCCGATCTGGTAGCACGCTTTGTAAACAGCAAAGCTACCCAGTCTGAAATCAGAGAAGAGGCAGGGGCTTATTTTCAGCAAACAGAAGCTTTGCTGAAGACTTCCGACTCCTATGGCCTCCGCCTGTGCGCTATGATGATACAACTGATATATGTAACCAGCATTCACGATTACAGAAGTGCAATTGCCGTATGCGAAGCTTACATCGCCTATTTTGAGGCTAAAGAATACGTCGCCAATACACCTCTTCAAATCTGCTATTATCAACTTTTGGTTTGCTTCACTCAGCTGAAAGAATTCGAAAAGGGCAAACATGCTGCCCTGAAATGTCTGGACTCTTTGGAAGAAGGCTCTTTCAACTGGTTTAAATATCAGGAACAGTATTTATTGTTGTCGATGCACACCCAAAACTACCAGGAGGCTTACCGGATCTTTCAGGATACTCAGGCGCATTCCAAGTACAAATCACTCCCCTCCAATGTGCTGGAATACTGGAGGATCTTTGAAGCATATATCTATTACCTGATTGAGATTCAAAAAATCGAACTGGATTCAGGCGATATAAAATTGCATCGTTTCAAACTGAATAAATTTCTGAATGATACACCTATATTCTCAAAAGATAAGCGCGGACTTAATATCCCGATTTTAATTGTACAAATATTGTTGCTTATTCATTTTAAAAAGCATGATGCCGCTTTGGGGCGTATCGAATCTATTGAAAAATATTGTTCGAGATATTTGCGCCAGGGGGATACTTTCAGAAGCAATTGTTTTATTAAAATGTTGCTGCAAATTCCAAAGTCGAAGTTTCAAACCAAAAGCCTCATCCGAAAAACAGAAAAGCTGGTAAATCTTCTGAATTCGGTTCCTCTCGAATCAGCACGTCAGACTTCTGAAATTGAAATTATTCCATATGAAGTATTATGGGAATTGGTTTTGGAGTCGACAGGAAAAAATAACAGAAAAATCAGGTCGTTAAAAGCAGCAATACAGAGCCAGAACCGGTTTGGCATGCACTCCTTAAGCAAAAGCACGCATGTTTTACCAGACTGAATCGTTGTTTGTGATTTATTTAATTTATTAATTATGTCAATTCATTGATTCTTTCAATTATGGAAACCCAGGTCTGCGCTTAATTTATTGAGCCCTTCTTTTTTTTGTAAACTGTGGTCATTGCAGTGTAAATTATGGTTAATCTGTTAATTATTTACCTGATAATTAATTGGCATATCTATGTATTTCATCAACCATTTTCTGAAAGTAATGATTTTCCTGCCTTTTTATTTCTATTCATGAAAGTTCAAATGAAATTGTTTTAAGACTTGATTTAATATATTGATTATCATTTTATTAAATCTTGTTTATTAAAAAAAAGCTTCTCTTTAAAGAGGAGTAGATGCTGTTTTATGTCCATGTATTACATCATTATGTAGGGTAGTTTTGTGAACAATCATTAATCATTACTAAAAGACGACTACCATGTTTAACTTCCTGTATGAAACAAATTTAATTACGGACCTGCAATTGCTACTCAGCATCATCGTTGTAGATATTACAGGGCCTTGAATTACTACTGCTTTAAGTTGAGTATTACCCGAACACAAACCGCTTCAGTAAAACGCATTTTTTAAAACTTTATTTACCTGGTTTACCCCCAAAATAAAAAATCAGAATGAGTAATTTGGGCACTCAAATTGACAGCTTCTGTTTTCTGTAATTTTTTATTTAAGATCAGGTATCCTATATTCAAATTACACATTATTCCCTGGCAAATTAATTTTTCCTGTTTGCCTAAGGTGTTTTACCCAGCCGATTTTTTCCACATCTCACCACTATGACAAATACAGATAAGTTTTAATAAATCCACTGGATTTATCGGAAACTTTCTGATGCGGCGATTCTGGATGTATGAAAAATTGAACTTCATGCAAGGTTACTGTTTTGCAAACAGGTAAACTATTGCCCTGCATTCGGTTCAATTTTGTAAAGCAATGCTATGGCGCCATACGAAAAGAGGGTATCTCTGGAGTATGTGTTTAGGAAAAGCGAGAATTGATTTTTAATATTCTGTTTATCAGAGTGTTGAATTATATTATATTCAATTTTATAACACTTTTAAGGTGGAGTAAAATCGATTATTTGTCTCGCTTTTCCTTGTTGCCATACTGTAGCTTTGCTTTTGTTATTAGCTGCCATTCTATCCCTGTGAAAGTGTTGCTGTCAAGCAACTCAACATTCTTCAAAATAAAATCGAGTATTTACAAGTGTTTGCAACATTGTAAAGAATTGAAAAGGTATGATGCCTTTTTAACTATTTTTCTGTAAAGAAATGATAATTCTTTGCACGGTTTGGATTTTGTGTAAATACTTAAATTAAATATTTAAAGGGTTTTTTAGCCATTATTCTGCAGGTTTTTTGTGCTTGTGGGGCGGGCTTTTTATGTCAATTAAATAAATATTAGGCATAAACGGCCTTGTTTTTTTGTCAACAGTTTATCTCCCAAACGGTTTTGGCCAATTTTAAATAATCCGTCATGAAAAAAAATTACAAACAGGTAATTTCGCTCCCTTCATTTTTTACACTACGATTTGATCAAAAGAAAAGAACACTGACGGCAATTTGCCTTGCTGCATTGTTTAGCTCCGGAGCGGCATCGCTTTATTACAGGAGTGGTTTTCAATGGAATGACAAGGTGTCTGCTTCGGTAAATGTAAAAACGGCTATCGGGCAAATGGCCCATACCTTATCCGGGCTGATGGCGCCTCCCCCCCCGCCACCGCCACCGCTTGCAGGTCCCGCCTGTGTTGACACCGGCATTCAGACCTGGCTGCGCGTCGATCAGGGTGTTAACCTCGCAACGGGGACAAAAATAGCTTCGTGGACAGATGCGAGCGGTAATAACCGAACGCCTGCTCAATCTAACAATGCCTTGCGTCCTGATCTGTTAAGCGGCAACCGGTTTAATTTCTATCCGGCAGTTGAGTTTACTGGCAACGAGGTGATGCAATTTCCAGGCGGAATCCCGCACAACAACCTCCGAATCTTTGCTGTGGGAACCCGTGCCAACAACAATACGAACTGGAAAACCTTGTTTCGGGGTTCTGTAAGAGACCACCAAATGATCGGGCATTATTCCAACAACCAATTGGGCTATTACGATAATGGAAATGGCGGCTTCAAAAGCACCAAAGCCGTATTGAGTGCGACCGTGCCTCAGTTGATGAGTTTTGGACACACGGCTTCTACCAACGCAGCTATTGGCAAAATCAATGGAAAAGCCGGCGTAAATATGACCGGAATTAACGAAACAAATGCGGCCATCAACTACTTTGGCAATTACCAGGGCGGGGGGCAGCCATTTGGCGCACTTTCGGAAGTCATCGTATACAATGGCCTGTTGAGCGCACTTGAAGAGCAAAAAATAAATTCATACCTCGCCCTCAAATACGGACTTACGCTGGATCAAACCACGCCTACAAATTACGTGGCCAGTGACGGATCCACCCTGATGTGGGATGCAGGTAATAATACCGGCTTTAACAACGACATCGCCGGCATTGGCCGAGATGATTGCACGGCGCTTTACCAAAAACAATCGAGATCTGTCAATACGGATGACATGATAACGGTGTCGCTGGGAAATACGCAGGCGGCAACCAATGCTGCAAATGCCAACACGATAAGTACTAATTATTCCTTCCTTGTCTGGGGTAATAACAATGGCGCGACAAGCTACAATACAGCCGTATCTGGGTTTGCCAACGCAACCATGCGTATGGCGCGTACCTGGCGGATTGACAAAACCAACTGGGGCGATCAGATGATCACCCTGTGTGCCCCCAAAGTAGGGGCAAGGTATTTGCTGATCAGCAATGACGCAAATTTTGGCGCCGGCGACACAGAGCTGGCTTTTGACGTTCATACAGATTGCGTTTCCTTCAATTCTTCGCTGCTCAGTGACGGCGCCTATTTTACCCTGGCAACCATGATTGATGGTCCGGCATGTGTAGATGCCGGGATTCAGACCTGGCTTCGTGCAGATAACGGCGTTGTAATTGCCAGTGGCACTAAAGTTTCGTCCTGGGTGGATTATAGTGGTTCAGGACGTACGCCGGTTCAGAACAACGCAGCCATCCGGCCCGATGTTCTGCCAGCCAATTTGTTCAATTTTAACCCGACGGTAGAGTTTACCGGAAATGAGCTGATGCAGTTTCCAAACCCCGGAATCGCGCATAACAACCTTAAAATATTTGCAGTTGGAAAACGCACCAACAACAATTCCAACTGGAAAACAATGTTCAGAGGCGCTGTCCGGGACCATCAATTGATAGGAAACTATGCCAATAATCAGCTGGGCTATTACGATAACGGCAATGGCGCCTTTAAAGGCAGCGGGTTAGTAATGAGCGCTACCGAGCCACAGGTAATGAGCATCAGCCACAATGCAACGACAAATACGGCCATCCCAAAACTGAACGGCCTGGCCGGAACAACACTCAATGGCATAGATGAAACAAATGCTGCCCTCAACTATTTTGGCAACTACCAGGGGGGCGGGCAGGCTTTTGGACAAATTGCAGAAGTCGCTGTTTACAACGGCAATATTTCTGCGATGGAGGAGCAACGAATTCAATCTTATCTGGCGCTGAAATATGGGATTACGCTCAATCAGGCTGTTCCGGCAGACTATATTGCAAGCGATGGCTCTACCCTCATGTGGGATGCGACAGCCAATGCCGGATATAAAAATGATATTGCCGGCATCGGTCGTGATGACTGCACCGGATTGCAGCAAAAACAATCCAAATCGGTTAGCAGCGATGCTAAAATTACACTTGCACTGGGCAGTAGTGTCGCTGCCAGCAACCCTGCGAATACCAGTGTCATTACCAATAACAATTCTTTTTTGGTTTGGGGAAATGACAATGGCAGCACGACCTTTGATGTCGCCATCAGCGGACTTACCAACGCGTCGGTGCGCATGGGCCGGATCTGGCGGGTAGACAAAACGAATTGGGCCGATCAGATGGTTACCATGTGCGTCGGGCAAACCGGCGCGCGCTACCTGGTCATCAGCAGCGATGCTTCTTTTGGAAGCGGCGACACGGAGTTGTACTTTGACAACAAAGGTTGCACAACATTCAATTCATCTCTGTTGCAAGACGGATATTATTTTACCCTGGCAACCAAAATCGGCGGCCCGGCCTGTGTAGACGGCGGAATACAAGCCTGGCTGCGGGCCGACTACGGCCTGACAGATGCTAAAGTAAACACCTGGGGCGATTTCAGCGGCAACAACCGGAGCCCAGTTCAGGCAACTGCGGCGAAACAGCCTGATTTCCTGAATGGCGACCAGTTTAACTACTACCCGGCAGTTCGCTTCACGGGTAATCAGGTTATGCAGTTTCCGAATCCGGGAATTCCGCACAATAACCTGAAAATCTTTGCCGTAGGTATTCGGTCAAACAACACAACCAATTGGAAAACCATGTTCCGGGGCAGCGTACAGGATCACCAGCTGATCGGGAACTATGCCAATAACACGCTTGGTTATTACGACAATAACAATGTTGGATTCAAAGGAACCGGGCTTGCGCTTAGTGCAAGTGTGCCCCAATTGATGACCATAACCCACACAGCAGCCACGAATATTGCCGTTGGCAAAATAAACGGCAAAGCCGGAACCAATATGACCGGTATTGACGAGACGAATGCGGTCATCAACTATTTTGGCAATTATCAGGGGGGCGGACAACCTTTTGGTACCATTGCAGAAGTAGCGGTGTACAACGCCAGCATGAGCGCAACCGACGAGCAAAAAGTCCATTCTTATTTTGCACTCAAATATGGTTTGACGCTTGATCAAACAACACCTACGGATTATATCGCCAGCAATGGAACCGTTATGCGCGATGCAACAGCCAACAGCGGCTATATGATTAACGTAGCCGGTGTAGGCAGGGATGATTGCTCTGATTTGTATCACAAGCAATCTCAATCGGTCAATTCAAGCGACATACAGCTTGCCGTAGCGATAGGAGACAGCATAGATGCCAGTAACGATGCCAATACCGGCAGCGTATCAAACGAACTGTCGTTTTTTACCTGGGGCGATAATGGCAGTTCTTCTAAATTGGGCATACCCGTGAGCATTCCCGGGGGCGATTACTTCCGCATGGCACGGGTTTGGCGTATTGACCGCACCAATTGGGCCGATCAAAACCTTACCTTCTGTCTGGGAGCAGCCAATGCAGGCCAATTTCTGATCATCAGCAATGCCAGCGCTTCGTTTGCCTCGATTGACCAGGCTTTGCCATTAGACGAAAATGGCTGCGTTACTTTTAACAGCAGCCTGATGCCTGACGGTGCTTACTTTAGTTTTGCCAATCAGATTCGTACACCCTCCTGTGAACTGACAACAGCGCCCGGGTGCATTTATTATGAATTTTATACCAATACCAATACCTCAACCAGCTCTTTGACTCCTGCCAACCTGAACGAAACGGGGTATACGAATACCTTTAGTCTGGTCTATGGCGGTGAATATGTTGGGGCTAAATATTTCAGCAACATCACCATCTCAACGCCAGGTACTTATCGCTTCTATCTGACCAGCGATAATGGTGGAGCCATCTATGTCAATAATACAGCCGTCATCGTTGCTACCAGCCTCTCAGAACAGAGCGGTACCATCAATCTTACCCCCGGCGTTTATCCCATACGGGTAGAAACGGCAAATGGCGGTGGCCCGGGCAACTTAGTCGTTCGCTACTCCGGTCCTTCTATTGCAAAACAGGCCATCCCATGCAGCGTATTGTCAACAGATGCGCCCAAGTCGATTCAAAGCTGGCTGCGCGCTGACCGCATTGCAGGCGCTACAAATGACAACGATCCGGTGCCTACCTGGAATGATTACTCCAATATTGGCAATCCTGGAATTTTTACCGTAAGCGACCCTGATTTGAAGGCGAACGGCATCAACTACAATCCTGCTGTTTATTATGATGGCAATGATGCGCATCGTTTGCGCTTTATGGCGCGCGACGGATATACCGTGATCGGCGTCACTAAAATGCAGGGCACTCAAAACGGTCGCGTATTAACCAGCGTTCGCGACAACTGGCTTATGGGTTATCATGGTGGGAAAGAAGATGTAGTCTATATGGATGGCAACCCCAATTTGCTTACCGGAGTGGCCGCATCAACCCGTTCTAACCTCTATTCCGTGGTGCGGCAAAACGCCGGCGCCTATACCATGTATGCAGATGGAAAATCCTTGTATTCGGGCGCCTCATCGGCGAATAGCCGTGTGCGATTAGATATTGGCGCAGCAGCTTACAGCCAGTATTCGAAGGTATATGTAGGAGAAGTGCTGGTGTACAACCTTCCGCTGTCTGCGGCGGAATTACAAAAAGTACATTCTTATTTAGGTCTTAAATACGGCATTTCGCTCGACCAGACCCTCGCAACAGATTACGTAGCCGCTGACGGTACAACCCGCATGTGGAAAGCTTCTGATAATGTTGGTTACACGACCGATATTACGGGTTTGGGCCGGGATGATTGCAATGAGTTGTATCAAAAACAATCGCGATCCAGCAATCCTGCTGAGGTGATTGCCATTGCAGCAGGCAGTGCTATTGCGGCCACGAATGCTGCCAATGCTTCCACGCTGGCAGATAATTCCTTTCTTACCTGGGCCAATAACAATGGCGCGCTGACTTTTTCCACAGCGGTTGCCGGACTACCCAACGCTACTGTGCGCACCAATCGGGTCTGGAAAGTAGACAAAACGAATTGGACCGACCAGGACATTACGCTTTGCGTTCAGGGCGCTTCAGCACGTTATTTGTTGTTGAGCAGTGACGCAACTTTTGGCGCAGGGGATACGGAACTCGAACTGAACAGCCAGGGGTGTGTCACGTTCAATTCATCGTTACTCCCTGATGGCGCTTATTTTACCCTGGCGACGAGAATCAGCGGCCCGGCTTGTGTGGATGCCAATATCAAAATCTGGCTGCGTGCTGATTATGGCACAGCTACAGAAACCGGCGTCTCGCAGTGGACGGATTTCAGCGGCGTTGGCAACAATATAGTACAGGCTGCAACTGCCCAGCAACCCGGATTCATCGAATCTCAGACAAACTACAACCCTGCACTGGATTTTGACGGCTCAAACGACGTCATGGCAGATGCCAATGGTATTCTTGGCGGTGCGACTTATTCGGATGTCAACGCCTTTGTCGTTACCACGCAGGATGCTTTACAGATTAGCTCTGTTTTCCAGGAAGGGAACAATGGTACAACGAATTATCTGAATGCCCATATCAACTGGAACAACAACAATCTGTATTGGGATGCAGGAAATTTAACAGCGAGCAACAGATTGAATGTAGCGGCGCCAAGTGTCGTAAACGGTACGCCTTTTCTATATTCTCTGACTGCAAAAACAGGGGTCGGGCAGGGCATTTACCAGAATGGTAAATCACTGGCGTCCGATGCAACCATGAACAATTTCACTGGTAACAACCGTCCGCTGTACATTGGTCAGGCGGCGCTGTCAGGCGGTTATTATTACAATGGGAAAATTGCAGAAATGGCCATTTATACCGGGCCGATTTCAGCAATTGAGCGCCAGCGAATCGAATCATACCTGTCTCTAAAGTACGGCCTGACACTTGATCAGACCGCGCCGCGGGATTATTTGGCCAGCAACGGTACAACCACCATGTGGAAGGCCTCGGACAATACCGGGTTTAGTACCGATATTGCAGGGCTTGGGCGCGACCAGTGTACAGCTCTGAACCAAAAGCAATCGCGTTCGGCCAATACCGGCAACTTTTTGGCCATGGCTGTAGGCGACAGCATTGCCGGCAGCAATTTAAGCAACACGGCCACCATAACAAACAACGAGTCTTTCCTTACCTGGGGACATAACGATGCGGCGACGACCATGAGTGTGTCCATAACAGGTCTTGACAATGCCAATACCCTGATGCCCCGTACCTGGAAAGTGGATAAGACGAACTGGGGCGACCAAAATATCACAGCCTGCTTTTCAGGCTACGACGGAGAGTATTTCCTGGTGATCAGCAGTGATGCTACTTTTGGCGCGGGGGATACCGAGTTGCCCCTGAACGAGAACGGCTGTGTTACATTCAACTCTTCTTTGTTGCCGGATGGCAGCTATTTTACCCTGGGCAAGCGTATCCTCGGGCCGGCCTGTGTGAATGCAGGTATCCAGTTATGGTTGCGCGCGGATGGTTCTGTTCAAAATACAATTGGAGCAGATGCTGAACCTGGTGATGCTGTCAGTAGCTGGCTTGACTTCAGTGGCATTGGCCGCCTGGCCACCCAAACTACGGCAGCTTCCCGACCACTGTGGCAGGATGGCGTACTGAATTATAACCCGGTTCTGAATTTCGATGGTTCGAATGATTTTTTACGCATCCCGACAACGGACCAGAATGGATTCCCAACAGGCAATCAGGCAAGAACCGTTTTTTCAGTGACGTTGCCTAATTCAGCAGCCAACCGGACTATTTTTGATTATGGAAATAGCACAACATCACAAAACCAATCTTTCCGGGTAGAAGCTTCGGGGGCAATCCGTTATATCGGATTTGGTAATGATTTTGTGTCGCCGGCAAACGCTTACACGCTGGGCGCTCCTTTTATAGCAATGTTTGGTCACAGCGGTACGACCGCTTCCATTCATACGAATGGCGCAAGTCGTATTACTTCTCCACGAACTTACAATACCGTTTTATCGGTTGAATCCCGCATTGGATCGCGTTTGGCAGCCGGGGAGTACTTCCAGGGGCCTGTTGCAGAAGTCATCCTTTACAACAGGGCACTTTCTTCAACAGAGGCTCAACAGGTAAATTCCTACCTGGCGCTCAAATACGGCATCACCCTCGATCAATCAACGCCTGCCGACTACATTGCCAGCGATGGTACTACCCGAATGTGGACGGCTGCCGATAATATGGGGTATGCAAATGACATCGCGGGACTTGGTCGTGATGATTGTACGGAATTGAACCAAAAGCAATCGCGCTCGGTAAATGCTGACGGCTTGATATCCCTCTCAACCGGAACCGTACAGGAAACATCAAATCGCGATAACCTCAATAGTATAGGAAACGACAACTCTTTCTTAGTCTGGGGCAACAACGACGGTTCAACCGACTTTGGACCTACGGTAACGGGCCTGGCCAACGCTACGGTGCGTATGAGCAGAATCTGGAAAGTGGACAAAACCAACTGGGCAGATCAGGACATCACGCTGTGTGTGCCTCCTGGCGGCGAACGCTATTTGCTCATCAGCAGCGACCCGGTTTTTGGCGCCGGCGATACGGAGTTGCCCATCGATTTTGGTACCAGCTGCCTGACATTTAATTCCAGTTTATTGGGCGATGGCTACTATTTTACCATTGCAACAAAAATTAACGGGCCCGCTTGTGTGGATAATGGCATCCGGATGTGGTTGCGCGCCGATTATGGAGCCAGCCCGGCCAGCTGGATCGATTACAGCGGCAGCAACAACAATGCCAGCCAGGCAGTTGCCACCAGTCAGCCGGTACTGACGCCATCCGGTATCAATTACAATCCTGCGATGACTTTCGACGGGACAAATGACTTTATGACCCCGGTATCGGATTTACTGGGCACAGGCAATGTCCCTTACACCATCGTTGGGGTTGGAACCGGAATTGGGGGAACCCAATATTCGGAAGGTAGTGCGACGACAAGTCAGGGTTTCTATACCCGCAACACTTCCCCTACGGCAACGCATGATTTCTCCAATCTTGCATTGAGTGCTGCAGGCATTCCCGCAACACCAAGGTTGACTCGTTTTCAATACAACTCAAGCACTTCCATACGATCCATCGTTCTGGATGCAGGCTTGGTTACTGCCAGCAGTACTGCGCAAACTTTAAACAAGCAAGCAGGTGGACGCAGGGTAGGCAGCAACCACCAGGGAGGCAATTATTACAATGGCCATTTCAGCGAATTAGCAGTTTACAACCGGGTACTTTCCGCAGCGGAATTACAACAGGTTGAATCCTATTTGTCCCTGAAGTACGGGATTACGATGGACCAAACGCCACCCACGGACTACCTGGCCAGCAATGGTACGACCACCATGTGGAAAGCCTCGGACAACACTGGCTTTGGTTTCGATATTGCCGGGATTGGCCGTGATGATTGTACCAATCTGTATCAAAAGCAGTCACAATCGGTGAACGCCAATTCCGTTGTAGGCATCGCATTGGATTCTGCTTTTGCTGTGTCAAACAGCGCGAATATGGATACGATCGTGAACGACAATTCTTTCTTTACCTGGAGCAGCAACAATGGCGCCCTGAGTTTTGACAACTCTGTTCCGGCAACGATTGCGACAGTGCGCCTGGCGCGGGTTTGGAAAGTCGACCGCACCAATTTTGCTGATCGCACGATGACTTTGTGTTTCACGGGGTATAATGAGGACAATTACCTGTTGATCCACACAACGGATGCCTCGTTTGCAGACATTGAACAAGAAATTCAGTTAGGCTCAAATGGCTGCGTCACGATCTCTTCTGCTGAATTGCCCGACGGCGCTTATTTCACTTTGGGCAAAAATATCGTTGGCCCTGCCTGCGTGAATGTTGGCGTTTCGCTCTGGCTTCGCGCCGACGACGGTACGGCCAGTGGCGCTGCCTGGGATGATTACAGCGGCAACGACAACAACGCCGCACAAGCCACTTTGGCCAACCAGCCGCCATTTATGGCTTCTGCCATCAACTTTAACCCAGCCCTGGATTTTAACGGTACAACGCAATACCTTGATTTTACAAACAATTTAGGACTGACAGGCAGTAATCCTTTTACGATAATTGGCATGGGCGCCCGAAACAGTGTAGGCACCTGGGATGCCTTCCTGGCGCACCAGAGTTCTGCCACCGGTGGTATATTGTTTGGGTTTGACAGTGCCAATCATCCGGCAACGCACCGCACTGGTACAGGTAATACGATTACGGGCACCAGCACCGTACCGGTCAATACACCCACCTTAATTTCAACAACGCGTACTGGCAATAACTTTGCCATCTTCAACAATGGCACGGCTGACGGAACGTCAACGGTTGCACACATTTACAATTCGAACAATGTCCGGCTTGGCAACCGAACGCCGCCGAACGATGTCGCCTTCCACGGCCCTATGAGTGAAGTCATTGTCTACAACAGGGCTTTGAGCGCACCTGAACTGCAACGCGTGCATGCTTACTTCTCCCTGAAGTACGGCCTCACCATGAACAATGGGGCTTCTGATTACATCGCCAGTGATGGGGTGACAGTCATGTGGGATGCCTCCGACAATGCAGGTTATGGCAATGACATCGCAGGGCTTGGCCGCGATGATTGTACGGGACTGCACCAAAAACAATCCCGTTCTTCCAACAGCGATCGTTTGATCACCATGTCTTTAGGTGACGCCATTGCAAGCTCCAATGCGGCCAATACCATGTCCGTCACCAGCGACAATTCCTACCTTGTATGGAGCAATGACAACGTGGCGACAACATTCTCAACGCCGGTGACTGGCCTCGCCAATGCCACGGTGCGCATGCCGCGGATCTGGAAAGTAGACAAAACCAACTGGGAAGATCAGGACATCGTTATTTGTGTGCCTCAGGGCGGCGAGCGCTACCTGCTCATCAGCAGCGATGCTACTTTTGGAGCAGGGGATACAGAAATACCGTTCAGCTTCATTGATGGCTGTGCCCGGTTTAATTCTTCCCTGCTGGCAGATGGGTACTATTTTACCATTGCTACTAAAATAGTTGGCCCTGCCTGCGTAGATTCAAACATCCGGATGTGGTTACGCGCTGATTATGCTGCCACCGGTGAAACCTGGGTCGATTATAGCGGTAACGGAAAAAATGTAACACAAAGCACCGTTGCCAGCCAACCCCAGCCTTTGACGAATGTGATTAACTTCAATCCTGCGATGAAATTTGACGGTTCCAACGACTTTATGTCATTGGCCGGAGGTTTGTTCAGTACAGGAACAACCTATACCCATTCCAATGCTTTTGTCGTCCAGATCAGTGATCAGGCAAAAGCACAATCTACTTTTTATGAGTTGGGATCGGCTCAGTACTCAACCCATATTCCATGGAGTGATAATATTATGTATTGGGATGCGCCCATTACCAACCGCATCAACACGACAGCAGGTGCATGGGGTACTTTAGGGACACCGGCGCTTTGGAGCTTAACCAGCAACCCGGCTGGTGCTGACATTACCACAGGAAAATATATCTATCGAAACCATGCGCAGGTTGTCGGCAATGCAACATCACCCCTGACATTTACAGGGGTTAATGCCAATGCCTTTGATATTGGGCGTTATGCCTACAGTTCTGCTAACTCCCTTAATGCGAGGGTTGCAGAAGTTGTCATTTACGACGGCCCGATTACCAACACACAAAGGCTGCGGATAGAGTCCTATCTCGCCCTGAAATATGGTCTTTCCCTGGATCAGACCACGCCAACCGATTACATTGCCAGCGACGCGAGCACCCGCATGTGGACAGCGGCTGATAATACTGGCTTTGGAAACGATATTGCCGGACTTGGTCGTGATGATTGTACGGAATTGAATCAAAAGCAGTCCCGCTCAGTTAATACAGACGATGTCGTTACCATGGCACTTGGCGACACCATTGCGGCAACGAATTTCAGCAACGGCGATTCGATTACCAATAACCTATCTTTCCTGACCTGGAGCAACGACGATGGCGATTACCTGCTCAGCACAGCTGTAGCCGGATTGAATGCCAACACCCGCATCACCCGCACCTGGCGTGTGGATAAAAGCGCCAACTGGGGAGATCAGGATATGACGATCTGCTTCAGTGGCTACAATGAGAATTATTCGTTCTTATACAGCAGTGATGCTACTTTTGGACCGGAAGACAATGAGTTTCCATTGGGCAGTGATGGATGCATCCAAATCAGTTCCAGCCTGCTGGAAGACGGCGCTTATTTCACTTTAGGAAGGAAGTTGAGTGGTCCGGGTTGCGTGAATTTGGGGATCCGGGTCTGGCTTGACGCCGCATCGGGGCTATCTTCCATCACCGACGGTATCCAGTGGGATGACATAAGCGGAAACGACCTGCACGTAGCGCAAACTGTGGATGCTCGGGAAGCAACGCTTGGCACAGCCAACAGTGCGCATAATTACAATCCTTTCGTCAGTTTCGACGGAGGGGATGTATTTGAAACTGATCAGCAGGTGCTTACCAATGCCACGAGTAGCGGTAGTGTGTTCTTTATTTCGCAATACAAAGATCTGGCAGGTTATGACAGTCCGGTAGATTTTGATGCCGACGATCCACACCTGGGCAGGTTAAACAGCAGTTTGGTTGTTTATAAAAACGGCTCCAGTCCGATACAATTCAACCCGGCCGCTTTGTCGCTGACCATAGACAAAACGCACCTTTCAGGCTATGTCTGGGCAGGCGGAACGAATGGCGGGGCTGAGTTGCGCAGAGACGGAACTGCTGCTACTGAGCCATTAATGGATTTTACGAATATCGGTTACACCAAAGATTTTGGCGTAGGGGGGTACATATCGGGAGCAGAGGGCATCAATGGAACCATGTCGGAGGTTATTGTGTACAACCGAAAATTGGCGCCTGCTGAAATCAATCAGGTGGAATCCTATTTGTCGCTCAAATATGGCATCACGCTGGATCAGACGTCGCCAACGGATTACGTGGCAACAGACGGTACAACCCGGATGTGGACGGCTGCAGATAATGCCGGTTTTGGGAATGACATCGCCGGTATTGGCCGTGATGATTGTACAAATCTGAATCAAAAACAATCGGCTTCCATCAATAGCGATAATTTAGTGACGATCGCACTTGGCTCTTCTATTGCGCCAAGCAATTTAGAGAACACAGTAGAGATTACCAACGACGTTTCCTTCCTTACGTGGAGCAACGACAACGCGGCAACCACCTTTACGACTCCGGTTTCCGGTTTCCCGAATGCATCTGTACGTATGGCGCGCACCTGGAAGGTAGATAAAACCAATTGGGGGGATCAGGACATTACCCTTTGCGTGTCTCAAAGCGGGGAACGCTACCTGCTCATCAGTGACGACGCTACTTTCGGCGCCGGCGATACGCAATTGAGCTTTAGTTCCAGCACAGGCTGTGTGACTTTCAATTCCAGTTTGCTGCCGGATGGCGCTTACTTCACCATCGGTACCCGCATTTCCGGCCCGAACTGTGTAAATAATGGCATTCGGGTATGGTTGCGTGCAGATTATGCAGCAACTGGCGCCAACTGGGTAGACTTTAGTGGTAACGGCCTCAATGCAACACAGGCCACCTTAGCAAACCAGGCTGCAACGACCTTATTTGGTACCAACTTTAACCCGGCACTGGACTTTGACGGCACGAATGACTATTTGGATTTCGCCCACGGCATCAATCCGACAGATCCTTCTACTTTCTATTTTGTATCAAGAACGGATGTCGTGAACACAAGTTCTCAGGCTTTGGCAGAGATTGGGCAGGATCAGCCTGGTTTCTACTGGCGAAGTGGCCGGGCCAATAACTTTACTTTTAATATTACAACAACGGACATGTTGCATACATCGGCTTTCACGATTGCCGATCCAACCATATTTGGCTTCACATCCAATAACAACAGTCCTAAAGATTTTGCCATTCGGGCCAATGGTCTGGAAGAAACTTTCACCGGAGCAGATGGTACCTACCTTGTTGGTTCCGGCGCTGCAGGCGCCAGATTAGGCGCCGTAAATTCAGGTGGAGGCATTGCCTTCAATGGGCACATGAGCGAGGTTATCTCCTATAACCGCCTTCTGACAGCAGCCGAACGCAACCAGGTGGAATCGTATCTGGCGATCAAATACGGCATAACCCTTAATCAGGCTACAGCGACCAATTATGTGGCCAGCGACGGCTCAACCATTACCTGGAATGCTGCTGCCAATCCCTTGTACAACAACGACATCGCCGGTATTGGACGCGATGAGTGTACGGATTTGAACCAAAAACAATCCAAAAGCGTGAACAGCGATGCCATTGTAACGATGGGCGCGGCCAATCAGATTGATACCACCAATGCAGCGAATACGGCTGCCCTTGCGGATATGAGCTTCCTGGTTTGGGGTAACAATGACGGCAGCGTAAGTGGCTGGAATCTGAAGGATATCAACGTTTCCGGGAGTGAATGCGAACACCTGCGCATCAACCGCACCTGGCGTTTTCAGGAATTGGGCGATGCAGAAGATGTGCTTCTTCGCCTTGACACAGATGACCCACAACTTGATGTTGAAGCGCTTCCTTCAGGTGCTACAACCTACTACCTGTTCCTGGATGACGACGGCAACTTTGCCAATGGCGGAACAAGCGCTTTTGAAATGACCAACAGCAGCGGAAGTAACTGGGACGTTACCCTGACCTCGGCGATGCGCAGCGGCAATGGTTATTTCAGCTTTGGAACAAAATTAGATACGCCATTTGAAATTGCGCTGACCACGACTGAAACAGCCGCTACGGAAGCCGTTTTGGCCTCCGCCAGCCCGATCATGCTCACGGTGCAAATACCATTTGCACTCAACCACAGTGTCAGCGTAGATTACGCAACTGCAGATGGCTCGGCTACAGCAACGGATGGTGATTTCACGAATATTTCTACCACGACACTGACCATCAATGCAGGCATGACGAGCGGAACTTTCGGCGTCACCGTTTTGAATGATGCCGATGCGGACTTTGATGAGGAGTTTACCGTTGAATTGTCCAATCCGCAGAATATCTGCCTTCAGGCGACAAACGACGTGCACACGATCACCATCATTGACGACGAACCGATCAACTACTGCGCCGGTGCACCCGAGCTAGACATTTTCCCAACCATGGAATTCCTGCCGGTTGGCAACATGACAGCCACCGTGACAATCACAGGTACGACAGACGCCGTGAATGACATGCTGACGGTTAACCTTTCTGGTTATCCGAATGCGGAAGCTGTTTATATGCACCCGACATTAACGATCACGCCGGTGGTCGGTGAATTCATTACCAGTGAGGAGATGGAAGCCATTCTGCGTACAGTGGCATTTAGTGCTGCCACAGCTACAGGCGGTACGCGTACCCTGACTTTCAGGGTCAATAATGGCAGCCTGATCGTTGTGGGCACCCGCAATATCATCCTGAACCTGCCGCCTTCCGCAGCAGTGCTTTCCGGTGATGCGACCATCTGTACCGGCAACAGCACTGATTTGGTCGTTAACATCACTGGAGGTACGGGCCCCTATGCAGTCGTATATTCAGACGGCAGTACCAATTTTACCGTCAATCCGTATACTTCAGGGGATGGTATTCCGGTTAGTCCGACAACAACAACGACTTATACTTTAGTTAGTGTAGAAGATAACTTTGCCTGCGCAACAACCGCAACAAGCGGTACCGCATTAGTAGAGGTGCTTGCAGGTCTGGATGTCGCGCTAAGCGTCAGTGATGCCACTATCTGCAACCCCGCTTCGGGAGATGTGGAAATTGTCATTGCCAATGCCGACGCTGGCGTTACTTACGAACTGAAAACCCTGGGCGATGTTTCACTCACACCACCTGTCACAGGGGTGGGCACCGGCAGCGATTTGACGCTGACCATGCTTCAGGCGAATGCGCCAACGACTACGACGACATATCTGGTGCAGGCTTCCCGCATGAGCTGCTCGCCGATGAACCTGAGCGATCAGCCAACGGTAACGGTGGAAGGTCCCATTTTGATTGACATGGATCCTGCTGATGCGACGGAATGTTCTGGCAATAACGTCAGCTTCACCGCTGCAGCTTCAAATGGCGGCGCCGGTACTTTGGGTTATCAATGGCAGCTCAGCACCGATAACGGCAGTACCTGGAATGACGTTACGGATGGAGGCGTATACAGCGGCTCCACGACAGCCACACTCGCCATCAGCGATGTAGCGGGTTTGAACGCCAATCAATACCGTGTAAGGGTATCTTCCGGTGCTTGTGCGGCAGTCAGCTCCAATGCCGCCACTTTGACCGTGGAAGGCCCTCTTTTCATGAACCTTCAGCCCGTAAACGTTGCTGAATGCACGGGAAACAGCACCTCCTTTACAGCCACGGCGACCAATGGTGGAAGTGGTACGCTGACTTATCAATGGCAGTTGAGCACCGATAATGGCTCCAGCTGGAATGATGTTTCTGATGCCGGCGTATATAGCGGCGCGACAACTACGACTTTGAATATCAGTGACGTAGCAGGCCTTGGCGGCAATCAGTACCGCATGCAGACAAGTTCTGGAGCTTGTGCAGCCCTCAACTCTGACGCGGCAACGCTGACGGTAGAAGGGCCTGTTTCGATCACCCTGCACCCTTCTGATGCTACAGCATGTGCAGGCAATTCTACCAGTTTTACAGTGATGGCAACCAATGCCGGTAGCGGAACTTTGGGTTACCAATGGCAACTCAGTACAGATAATGGCTCTTCGTGGAATAACATTTCAAACGGTGTTATCTACAACGGAGCCACTACGGCTACGCTGGCCATCAGCGATGTAACAGGATTAGATACATACCAGTACCGTGCTGCCATTAGTACAGCGGAATGCCCGGCAGTGAATACCAATGCAGCCATACTGACTGTAGAAGGTGGTCTGAGCTTTAATACGCAACCATTGGATGCAAATGTATGCAGTGGCAGCAATGCCAGTTTCACCGTCTCGGCCACGGCTATGGGAACCATCAGCTATCAGTGGCAAGTGAGCATCGATGGCGGCATTACCTGGAACAACACAGCGGAAGCCGGCGTATACAGCGGGACAACAACTCCTACGCTGAACATCAGCGATGTAACAGGTTTGAACAGCAACCAGTATCGTGTTCAAATCAGCACTTCAACCTGTTCGTCGATCAATTCCAGTGCCGCCACGCTTAGCGTGGAAGGCCTACTCAGTGTGAGCGCAAACCCGGTTGATGTTACTGAATGTTCAGGCAGCGGAGCTGGCTTTGGGGTTGTCGCTACCAATGGTGGCACAGGAACTTTGCTTTACCAATGGCAGCTCAGTGTCGATAACGGCTCAAGCTGGAATGACCTTTCAGATGCCGGTGTTTACAGTGGCGCTTCGACGGCCAATCTGAGCATCAGCGATGTAGCAGGCCTTGGTGGCAACCAATACCGTGTTCAGGTAAGTACGGCAACTTGTTCGGCGATCAATTCCAACGCGGCGATTCTCAGCGTGGAAGGCCCGGTTTCGATAAGCGGCCAACCGGCAGCAGTCGTTGAGTGCTCTGGTAATAGCGCCAGCTTTACGGTAGTAGCCACCAATGGCGGCATCGGCACGCTCGCTTACCAGTGGCAGGTGAGTACAGATGGCGGTACGACCTGGTCGAACGTAAGCAATGGCGGCGTCTTCAGTGGTGTTACTACGGCAATGCTTGGCATTAGTGATGTAGCAGGCCTGAGTGGCAACCAGTACCGTGCATCAGTGTCAACATCTGAATGCGCAGCGGTTAATTCCAATGGCGCTTTGTTAACAGAAGAAGGCCCGATTACCATAAACTCCCAACCTCTAAATGCAACGGTCTGCGCCGCTGGCAGCGCCAATTTTACGGCTGCGGCCACAAATGGCGGCGCAGGTACTTTGACATATCAATGGCAGGTTTCAAGCAATGCAGGCGGTACCTGGTCGGGACTGAGTGATGCCGGTGTCTACAGCGGCACAAATACAACGACATTGGCCATTAGCGATGTTAGTGGATTAGGAAACAATTGGTACCGTATGCTGGCAAGTTCTGCCGAATGTACGCCAGTCGCTTCGAATGCTGGTATACTGACGGTAGAAGGTCCCATCGTCATTACTACTCAGCCAATAAGCAGCACCCAGTGCGCCGGCAACAGCAGCAATTTCATGGTGGCTGCTTCAAATGGCGGCTCCGGCTCGTTGATGTATCAATGGCAGGTCAGTACCGATGGCGGCAGTACCTGGACAAACCTAAGCAACGGCGCACCCTACAGCGGCGTTACCACAACAACGCTTGTTATCAGCGATGTAAGTGGGTTGAACAACAACCAGTATCGCGCACTGGCGAGTACAGCCAATTGTCCGCCAACAGCTTCCAACGCAGCAACACTGACAGTAGAAAGTGGCCTGTCTATTGATGTCCAACCGGTAGACCATAGTGATTGCATTGGCAGCCCTGCCAGCTTTATGGTTTCCGCTACGGCTATGGGAACAATTTTGTACCAATGGCAACTGAGCACCGATGCAGGCAGCAGCTGGAGTACCATCTCTAACGGCGGCATCTACAGTGGCGCTACTTCGGCCACCTTGAATATCACCAATAATTCCGGTCTGAATGGCAATCAATATCGTGTATTGGTCAGCACCGCTACTTGTTCCGCATTGACCTCCGGAGTTGCAACACTTCATGTGGAAGGTCCTGTAACCATCACGACTCAGCCGGTCAGCAGCACCCAATGTTCCGGAAACGGGGCCAGTTTCTCCGTAATGGCGGCCAATGGCGGCGCAGGTACTCTGGCTTATCAGTGGGAACTGAGTACCGACAATGGCGCTACCTGGTCGGGTTTAACAGATGTTGCACCTTACAGCGGATCCGCTACGGCGACTCTGTCCATCAGCAATGTTGCGGGATTGGGCAATTACCGCTACCGGGTTCAGATCAGTACAGCCAATTGCCCGGCGTTGACTTCCGGTTCAGCCACACTGACGGTAGAAGGTCCGATAACCATTACGACTCAACCAATGAGCATTACGGAGTGTTCCGGCAATGCAGGAGGTTTCAGCGTTTCAGCATCGAATGCAGGTGCAGGTACGCTGGCGTATCAGTGGCAGTTGAGTACAACCGGTGGGTTGGTCTGGTCTAATATTACCAACGGCGGCGTTTACAGCGGCGCGACGACGACGAATCTGATTATCAGTGATGTTGCGGGTCTGAGCAGCAACTTGTATCGCGTACTTATCAGTACGGGGACTTGTTCAGTTACAGCTTCAAATTCAGTAAACCTTACTGTAGAAGGACCAATTACAGTCACAACACATCCTGCGAATACAGCAGCCTGTTCTGGCAGCAGCGCTTCTTTCTCTGTGAATGCGACCAATGCAGGAGCAGGTGTTTTAACCTATCAGTGGCAGGTCAGTACAAATGGCGGTGGCACCTGGACGAATCTCTCCAATGCAGCGCCTTACAGCGGCGTTACAGCTAATTTGCTGAATATTAGCGATGTTGCAGGTTTAGGTAACAACCAATACAGGGTGTTGATCAGTTCGGCAGAGTGTACTTCTGTACCATCCAACGCTGCTGTTCTGAGTGTAGAAGGCCCGCTTGGCTTCTCTCTGCATCCCGCCAATCTTACAGAATGTTCGGGCAACAGCACGAGCCTCACGGCAACGGCTACCAACGCCGGTTCCGGAACGATTGTTTATCAATGGCAATCCAGCAGTGATGGCGGATCCACCTGGACCAACGTTAGCAACGGTGGCATCTATAGTGGCGCCGGCACGAATACATTGAATATCAGCGATGTGGCAGGCCTGCATAATTTCCAGTACCGCCTGCGCATCATTACGACAAATTGCAACGCCATCACTTCCAACGCGGCAACGCTTACGGAAGAGTCAGCGCCAACCATTAATACCCAGGCTGTTGATGCGAATGTTTGCAGCGGCAGTGCAGCAAGTTTCAGTGTCACTGCAACTGGTATGGGGACGATTTTGTACCAATGGCAAGTCAGTACCGACGCCGGGACTACCTGGAACGATGTCTCCAACGGTGGCGTATACAGCGGCGCTACAACAGCTACATTGAGTATCAGTAACAGTACAGGTCTGAATGGAAACCAATACCGGGTAGCGCTCAGTACCGCAGAGTGTGCCGCATTTAATTCGACTGCATCAACGCTGAATGTAGAAGGTCCGATTGTGGTGACAACCCAACCGGTTGATGCGACTCAGTGCGCGGGTAATGGAACAAATTTCATGGTTGCAGCTACTAATGGGGGAGCAGGCACATTAACCTACCAATGGCAGGTGAGTACCGACAACGGGACTACCTGGTCAAATGTACCCAATACAGCGCCTTATAGCGGCGCCACAACGTCAAACCTTGCCCTGAGTGATGTTTCAGGCCTTGACGGCAATCAATACCGGGTACAAATCAGTACTTCAAATTGCGCTTCCGTCAATTCCAATGCAGCGACATTGACAGAAGAAGGTCCGCTTACCATTACCACACAGCCTATTGATGCAACTTTGTGTAGCGGTGGTAGTGCCAGCTTTACAGCGGTAGCGGCAAATTCAAACGCTGGCGCCTTGCTCTATCAATGGGAAGAGAGTACTGATAATGGCGCCAACTGGACGAATGTCACGGATGGCGGCGTATACAGCGGCGCAACAATGGCCTCTCTGAACATCAGTGATGTAACAGGCCTTGGCGGAAACCAATACCGCGTACAGGTCAGTACAACTACCTGTGCCGCCATTGCCTCCAACTCCGCAACGTTGACGGTGGAAGGCCCGATTACCGTGAGCGCGCAGCCAACGGCGGCGGTGACCTGCAGCGGTACGCCAACTTTCTTTACCGTAATGGCCAATAATCCGGGGGCAGGCACACTGGCTTATCAATGGCAGTTCAGCGCCGACAATGGCGGTACCTGGATGGATGTTGTTGACAATGCTGTTTACAGTGGCGCGTCTTCAAATTTATTGTCTGTCAGCGATCCGACGGGATTAAATGGCTATCTATATCAAGTTGTGATCAGTACAGGCGCTTGTGCCAATGTGATTTCCGATGCCGTTGCGCTGACGGTAGAAGGCCCGCTAAACATTATCTCACAACCTGTAAATATGACGGTTTGTGATGGCAGCAGTGCCGCCTTCAATACAGTCGTTTCCAACAATGGCTCCGGTACTGTCCTTTACCAATGGCAGGAAAGCAGCAATGGCGGCGTTTCCTGGAATGACCTTAGCGATGCAGGTGTTTTCAGTGGAACAGCTACAGCTAATTTGAGCATCAGCAACGTCAGTGGACTATCAGGACGAAGATACCGGGTGATGATTGCTACCGGCGCCTGCACAACTCAAAATTCAGCTCAGGCTATTTTGACGGTAGAAGGCCCGATTGTCATCAATGCTGATCCTTCGGATGTGACGGTTTGTCCGGGCAGTCCGACTTCATTTGCTGTTGCTGTCTCAAATGGAGGAGCAGGGGTATTGGGTTACCAATGGCAAATCAGTACAGATGGCGGTACAACCTGGAACAACCTGAGTAATGGCGGTGTCTACAGCAATGTGACAACGTCTACGCTCAACATCTCCAACGCTACCGGCCTGAATGGCTATCAATATCGTGCAATTGTAAGCACAGGGGCTTGTGCCTCAATGACTTCCGGTGGGGCGACTTTGATGCTCAATATGGCGTCTCCAATGGCCGATGCGGGCAGCGACGAAGTGGTCTGTGGAAATGGGGATCCATTCAATCTGGCCATGTCGGCAATGCCTCCGGGTTCAGCCAATGGTAGTATTGTATGGTCAACGAACGGCACGGGTACGTTTAACAATCCAAATTTGATTCACCCGATTTATACGCCAAGCGCTGCGGATTTGGCGAATGGCAACGTAACGCTGACGCTGGTCGTCACCGGAACAGGCATGTGTTCATTTGGAGCAGCCAATGATTTTATGATCTTATATTTTGATACCAACAACACTCCGGCTGCCAATGCAGGTAGCAATGAAACGGTTTGTATCAATATTGAAGCCTACGATTTGAGTACTTCCGCCACGCCGCCTTCGGCAGGGAACGGCAGCATCATCTGGGTAACTTCAGGCACAGGTACCTTTGATAATGCCAATGCCCTGCACCCGGTTTATACGCCAAGTGCCATGGATAAATCAAATGGCAGTGTAACGCTCACCATGACGGTAACCGGTAATTCGGGAGCTTGTATTGGTGAACTGGATGCTGATGGTATGATTTTGAGTTTCAGTGCCGCATTGAATATCACAGCAGCTACCTGGTCTGCAGATACAGCCATTTGCGCAGGCGCTTCAGCGGGACTTAGACTGACAGTTGTGGGCGGCACCGGACCATATGATATCGAGTGGACAGATGGTACCAATAATTTTGCACAGAGCAACTACACCAGCGGCACGCCGATCATTGTGACGCCTGGTTCGACGACAACGTATACCTTAACGGGCATTACAGACGCCCGCGCTTGTCCCGGTACAGGCATCCTTGGTGATCAGGTTCTCGTGACGATCAATCCACTGCCCAATGCGACCGGATTAACGGCTACTGCCACTGATATTTGCCTTGGAGAAGATGCAGTTGTAACGATCGGAGGTTTAGCCAACGGCAATTATACATTGACCTATAATCTTGCAGCACCCAATGCAGCTGCAGGCCTCACAGATATGGTGAATGTAAGTGGAACTGGCATCCTGACAATTCCTTCTGCCAATCTGACCAATTCAACGGCAGTTCAGGGAGCTACCATCGTTGGACTTATTGATGCCAACGGCTGTGCTCCCGCAAGCCCGATTAGTGTAAACGATAATTTTGCAGTCAACCCGCTACCCGATGTAACCAACCTAAGTTCGAGTGCCGGAGCGATCTGCGTCGGCGATGACGGTCTGGTGACGGTGAGCGGTCTGGCAGATGGTGTGTACACCATAACCTACAACCTTGGAGCGCCGAACGCGGCGATGGCACAGACGGGCATGGTGACGGTCAGCGGCGGAACAGGGACTTTGACGATTCCGTCATCAAGTCTTTCTGTAACGACAGCGTCGCAGTCTGTAACGATCACAAGTGTGGAAGATTCAAAGGGTTGTGCGCCAGCTACTATGCTTGCTACAAATACAAACTTTGCGATCAATGGTCTTCCGAACGTAACAAACCTAATGGCAAGCGCAGTAGAAATCTGCCTTGGCGAAGACGGCATGGTGACTGTTTCCGGTCTTGCCGAAGGCGATTATACGATTATCTATAATCTTGGCGCACCAAACGCAGCGACGGGACAAACGGGCATGGTAACGATCAGCGGCGGCATGGGCATCTTGACGATACCGTCAGCCAGTCTGGGGAATGCCACAGCTTCACAGTCGGTGACGATTACAAGTGTGGAAGATGAAAATGGTTGTGCCCCGGCGTCTACATTGAGCACAAGCGCCAATTTCACAATCAACAGCCTTCCGGATGTAACGAACCTGAGTGCGGGTGCAACGACGATTTGCCTTGGTGAAAACGGTGCAGTAACGGTGAGCGGCCTGGCAGACGGGGATTATACGATTACATATAACCTTGGCGCGCCGAACGCAGCTACGGGACAGACGGGTATGGTAACGATCAGCGGCGGCACGGGTGTGATGACGATACCATCAGCCAGCCTGACGAATGCGGCAGTTTCACAGGTGGTGACGATTACGATAGTGGAAGACATGAACGGTTGTGCTCCGTCGAGCATACTGAGCGTAGGCGCAACATTTACAATCAACCCGCTACCGGATGTAACCAACCTGAGTGCGGGTGCATCCGCGATCTGCGTCGGCGATGACGGCCTGGTGACAGTGAGTGGTCTGGCAGATGGTGTTTACACCATAACCTATAACCTTGGTGCGCCGAACGCGGCGATGGCACAGACGGGCATGGTGACAGTTAGCGGCGGAACAGGGACTTTGACGATTCCGTCATCAAGTCTTTCTGTAACGACAGCGTCGCAGTCTGTAACGATCACAAGTGTGGAAGATTCAAAGGGTTGTGCGCCAGCTACTATGCTTGCTACAAATACAAACTTTGCGATCAATGGTCTTCCGAACGTAACAAACCTAATGGCAAGCGCAGTAGAAATCTGCCTTGGCGAAGACGGCATGGTGACTGTTTCCGGTCTTGCCGAAGGCGATTATACGATTATCTATAATCTTGGCGCACCAAACGCAGCGACGGGACAAACGGGCATGGTAACGATCAGCGGCGGCATGGGCATCTTGACGATACCGTCAGCCAGTCTGGGGAATGCCACAGCTTCACAGTCGGTGACGATTACAAGTGTGGAAGATGCCAATGGTTGTGCCCCGGCGTCTGCGCTGAGCACAAGCGCGAACTTTACGATTAATGATCTGCCTGATGTCAGTACGATGGGACTTTCGGCACTTACGGTTTGCCTGGGCAATGATGGTATTGTAAATATTATTGCCGGCAATCTTGTAGATGGTACTTATACTTTTACCTACGACCTTGCTGCACCAAATACCGCAGTAGGCCTTACCGGTAGCGTAACGATTTCAGGTGGAATGGGAATATTGACAATTCCGGCAGTTAATCTGACAAATGTAACAGGTACTCAAAGTGTGACCATAACTAATGTGACGGATATCAATTCTTGTGCTCCTGCAAGTGTTTCTGTGAACACTTCCTTCGCAATAACCAGCCTTGGACTTAGCAATACAGTATCGAATCCAGGCTGCAATGCGGGAATGGATGGCAGCATTAGCCTTATGGTCATTAATGGTACCGCCAATTATAGTTATCAATGGGATAACAGTCTGACAACAGGTAGTGGAAGTGGAATTGCTTCAGCTAATTTCGATATTACTGGTCTTAGTGCCGGAACATACGATGTTACAATTACAGATGGAAATGGCTGCCAGGCAATAACTTCTGGTATTGTATTGACTGATCCGTCAGCTGTAACCATTACTGCCAGTCCATCAAATGAAACAGCGTGTGCAGGCAATTCAGTTAGTTTTTCTGTATCGGCCGACAATAACGCTGAAGGCGGATTACTGTATCAATGGCAAGTTAGCACAGATGGCATTACCTGGGTAAATGTTATCGATGGTGGTATTTACGGTGGTGCGACAACACCAACACTGAATATCAGTGATGTTTTTGGTCTTGACGGCAATGCTTACCGGGTCAATGTTTATACTTCTGGTTGTTCAGCAGTAACTTCAGCCGAAGCAACACTGACAGTGGAAGGTCCGATAACGATAACCACGCA
>CALEYL010000005.1 GCA_937926205.1 uncultured Saprospiraceae bacterium | reverse complement strand
CTAATCTGTTCTTTTCGGCCAATTGATATTATCTATGTCAATCCGTAGCAAAATGCCCACTGCCCGCTGCCAACTGAAAAACTGCCAACTAATCTGTTCTTTTCGGCCAATTGATATTATCTATGTCAATCCGTAGCAAAATGCCCACTGCCCGCTGCCAACTGAAAAACATTTTCTCCATTGAAAAACAAGCATTAACTTACTTTTACCAAGAAAGTCTGATTATGAAAGTCCTGACAAGTTGCATTTTTTTTATGCTCACTACCGTCCTTGCCGTACAGGCACAGCGACCGGATCCAATGGTCGAAAAAAAGATTGACGCCTTGATGGCAAAAATGACCCTTACTGAAAAGTTGGGTCAGCTCAACCTGCTCGTTGGCGACCTGTTCAATACGGGGCCAACAGTGCGTACTTCAACAAGTGCGCGCTTCGACGACGGCATCCGCAAAGGTGAAATCACTGGTTTGTTCAACATCTACGGCTCGGAATACGTCAACCGCCTTCAAAAAATTGCTGTGGAAGAATCGCGTCTCGGCATTCCGTTACTTTTTGGAGCCGACGTCATTCATGGCTTCAAAACGGTTACGCCCCTGCCATTGGGGGAAGCCGCCAGCTGGGATCTGGACGCCATCGAAGCCAGTTCACGAGTGGCGGCGATTGAGTCGAGTGCATCGGGCATCAACTGGACCTTTGCGCCGATGGTTGACATTGCGCGTGACGCCCGTTGGGGCCGGGTTGCCGAAAGCGCGGGAGAAGATCCTTACCTCGGTTCGCTGGTTGCAAAAGCGCGTGTCCGCGGATTTCAGGGTAAAGACCTTAGCGCTACCAATACCATAGCTGCCTGCGTCAAGCACTTTGCGGCTTATGGCGCTGCAGAAGCCGGCAAGGATTACAATACCGTGGACATGTCGGAACAATTGCTGCGCGACGTCTACCTGCCTCCTTACAAGGCTGCGGTGGATGAGGGAGCGGCTTCCCTCATGACCGCTTTTAATGAACTGAATGGCGTTCCCGCAACAGCTAATGCTTTTCTGCTGGATCAAATCCTGCGCAAAGAATGGGGCTTTAAAGGCATGGTGGTATCAGACTGGCAGTCTATTTCCGAGATGGTGGCCCACGGCAATGTGGCCAATGCGGCGGAAGCTGCCGAGCTTTCCATCAAAGCTGGTTGCGACATGGACATGATGGCTTCCTACTACCTGAAAGAATTGCCGAACTTAATCAAAGAAGGCAAAGTTACGATGGCACAGATCGACCGTTCTGTCCGCTATGTGCTGCAAATGAAGTTTGCACTCGGCTTGTTCGACAACCCTTATCAGGCCAGTGCAGCGCGCGAAAAACGAGAAGTTCGCAGCCCGGAAAACCTGGCCACTGCTTTTGATATCGCCAAAAAAAGCTTCGTTTTGCTGAAAAATGAAGGCAACGTGCTGCCGCTGAAAAAAGACGGCCTCACCATTGCCATCATAGGCCCTTACGCCGACAACAAAGCAGAGCTGAACGGTTGCTGGTCGTTTTTTGGCGAAGCCGAACACCCGGTTTCCATCCTCGAAGGCATCAAGGCGAAAGCTGGTCCCAATACCCGCATTTTGACGGCCAAAGGCGCCGGATTTTTTGGCAACTCGCAAAAGGAGGATATTGCACAAGCACTTTTGGTAGCTGCCGAAGCAGATGTGGTTATTCTGGCAGTGGGGGAGGCTGCTGTTGACAATGGCGAAGCTGCTTCCAGAGCTGACATCCGCCTGCCGATCGCACAATTGGATCTTGTAAAAGCCATCACTGCTTTGGGTAAACCTACCGTTGCAACCGTTTTGCACGGACGTGCGCTGGACCTGAGCTGGGAAGCAGAAAACGTTCCGGCCATTCTGGCTTGCTGGACGCCCGGCTCGGAAGGTGGTCGCGCCATTGCAGAGGTGCTGTTTGGCGATTACAACCCATCCGGCAAACTGCCCGTGAGTTTTCCACGCGCTGTAGGACAAGAGCCGTTGTATTACAATCACAAACACACCGGCCGCCCTTATGAAGGCGACTACAAAGAGCCGGCTAACCAGCGAATTTACCTGGCAAAATACCGCGACGTAAAATCCGATGCGCTCTATCCTTTCGGCTTTGGATTGAGTTATACGACTTTCCAGTATTCGGATGTTCGTCTGAGCAAATCAAAAATTGGCATGAATGAAACCCTGACGGTCACGGTAGATGTTACCAATACCGGCAAGCGTGCCGGCGAAGAAGTGGTGCAACTCTACATCCGCGACCTCGTAGGCAGCGTTACCCGTCCGGTGAAAGAACTGAAAGGTTTCCAAAAGCTGAATTTTCAGCCCGGCGAGAAAAAAACGGTGACGTTTACCCTCAGCAAAAACGACCTGGCCTTCTGGCACCAGGGCAAAGGTTTTGTGGCTGAACCTGGTCAGTTTCAGGTTTTTGTGGGCACGAACTCGAGAGATGTGAAAGCTGCAGGGTTTGAGCTGATGAAGTAATTATTCCTTTCTTATTTTTCTAAAATGCATTCACACCGATTGCTCGGGGTGAATGCATTTTTTATTTTAGGTATGGCCAAACACCAGAAATTTTTGAGGACCAGCAAAGCTTCGAGGTAGGGATGAAGGTCGTTAAAGATTTCAGAGAAGCTATCCGCAACTTTCCCAAATAAACAGGAGACATCGCGAATCTGATACCCGGGTGCAGCGCACCCAAATATCATTAGTAATAAGATAATCAATAAATTAAGAGGTGCAGCGCGCCGAAACATTGCTGTGTAGCACAGATTGTTGTTTCGGTGCGCCGTTCCTACAAAATTGAAAATGTAGCAAAAATGACAGGAGACATCCCAAAAACTTGGGATGTCTCCTGTTTGTTGGCCAGGACCTACAGTTCTACGCCGCCTTCAACCGTTTCGTCATCTTCGATCTCGACAACTTCTCCTCGGCGTATTCCGCAGTAATTTCAAAGACTTTGATGTCCGTGCGTGACGGGAATTCAAACATCGCGTCGGTCATGATGGCTTCGCAAATGGAGCGCAGACCGCGGGCGCCAAGTTTGAATTCGAGCGCTTTTTGAGCAATGTAGTCGATGGCGTCATCCGTAAACTTCAACTGAATGCCTTCCAATTCAAATAATTTCTGGTACTGAAGCACCAGCGCGTTTTTAGGCTGTGTCAGGATGAGGCGCAGGGTAGGCACATCGAGCGGGTCGAGGAAGGTGAGCACGGGCAGCCGGCCAACCAGTTCCGGGATCAGGCCAAAATGCCGTACATCCTGATGGGTAACGTATTGCAGGAGGTTGTCCTTTTCAATGCTTTCCGCGTCGTTGGAGCGGTAGCCGATTACCTGGGTGTTGACGCGCTGGGCAATCAGTTTGTCCAGGCCATCAAATGCGCCCCCGCATATGAACAGGATGTTTTCGGTATTGACCTTTACCATCTTTTGCTCCGGGTGTTTGCGGCCGCCTTGCGGAGGAACGTTTACATCGGTACCTTCCAGCATTTTCAGCAGCGCCTGCTGAACGCCTTCGCCCGAAACGTCGCGGGTGATGGAAGGGTTGTCCGTTTTTCGGGCAATTTTGTCAATTTCGTCAATGTACACAATGCCGCGTTCTGCCGCCGTCACATCGTAATCGCAAACCTGAAGCAGGCGGCTGAGGATGCTTTCCACATCTTCGCCAACGTAGCCGGCCTCTGTAAAGACCGTAGCGTCCACGATGGCGAAAGGTACATTCAGGAAGCGGGCAATGGTTTTTGCGAGGAGGGTTTTACCGGTACCGGTTTGACCGACCAAAAGGATATTGGATTTTTCAATTTCTACATCGCCGCTCTTAGGCTGATCCAGCCTTTTGTAATGGTTGTAAACGGCAACGGAAAGGTATTTTTTCGCTTCAGTTTGCCCGATGACGTATTCGTCAAGATAGGCTTTTATTTCGCCGGGTTTAATGGAAGCCGGAACGTGCACTTTTGCTTTGGCTTCGCTTTCGGCGGCTTTTTGAACGCCATACAATTCCTGCTGAACAATTTCACCGGCTTGTTCAACACAAACCTCACAAATATGGCCTTCAATTCCGGCAATGAGGATTAGAGCTTCTGATTTGTCTTTCCCACAAAAAGAACAGTGGTAATTTTGCTTCGTACGACGCATTATGGTTGATTTATCAATACAATATAGGTGGTTTTCTGCTAAAGGGCAATAGCACTGGTCTGATTTCCCTAAAGAAGAGGGTATAAGAGGGATTGCGAAAGCCAGATTTCGACTCCACTCAACGAACAGTCGTTGAGCGGAGTCGAAGAACAGTGGCAGCGCAAAGTCAAAGCGAACGGTCGTTGAGCGGAGTCGAAACGAACGCAGCTATCAGACTCTGGAGTCAGACACTACTTCGCGTCTTTTTTGCGTTCGAGGACTTCATCCAGCAAACCGTATTCTTTGGCTTCAACAGCCGTCATCCAGTTGTCGCGCTCGCAATCCTTTTCCACTTTTTCGTAATCTTGTCCGGAGTGCTTGCTGAGGATTTCGTACAGTTTTTTCTGCTCGTCCTTGATGAGGCGGTAGTAGATTTCCATCTCGGTAACCTGACCCTGCATGCCTCCCAATGGCTGGTGAATCATGACACGGCTATGTGTGAGACAGGTGCGTTTTCCGTGTGTGCCGGCTGTGAGCAAAACAGCGCCCATTGAAGCGGCCAATCCTGTGCAGATTGTAGCAACATCGGGGGTGATGTATTGCATGGTATCGTAAATACCCAAGCCTGCAATCACGCCGCCGCCAGGGCTATTGATGAACATTTGCACATCCCGCTTTGGGTCAGTAGACTCCAAAAACAGCAACTGTGCCTGGACAACATTGGCAACATAATCGTTGATCGGCACCCCAAGGAAGATGATGCGATCCATCATCAGGCGTGAAAAGACGTCAATGCCAACGATGTTCATTGGACGCTCTTCGATTACATTTGGCGTAAACCCGTGGATGTTTGGTACGGAAACCGCTGTTTTCTCTGCATAATGCTCGAGATGCATGCTGCTCATCCCCAGGTGACGCGTCGCGTATTTTAGAAACTCATCTTTTTGAAACATGGTTCTTTTTCCTTTTTGAATAGATAATGAATGATAACAAATCCGTGGCAGGTCGGTTGAATAAAATGCCCGGCTTTATTCTTCTTCATCACTTTCGTTCAACATTTGGTTGGCCGAAGCAGCCTTCAATGCGGCAACCTTCTGGTTTTCCATTTCTGTAAAGGCATCAAGACTTACAGGAATCTCTTTGATTTTCAGCGCATCCCGCAGAGCTGCTGATAATTTCATGCTGAATAATTCCTGGCGTGTTTCATCTACCTGCTTGCGGTCTTCGTTGTTCATCATCCGCTCCACCAATTGATCGACCAGATCATCCGGCAGGCCATATTGGCGGTACATGCGGATTGTGCGCTCACGAATGGATGCTTTTACTTCTGCTTCGGTGACCGTCACCCCAAGCTGTTGGGCGATTTTGTCCCGGATCAATGACCAGCGCAGGCCCTCTGCAAAATTGGCAAAGCCTTCTTCCAGGCGTTGTTTGCTCATCTTTTCATTGGCAATACTGAGCCAGCGCTTTAGGAATTTTTCGGGAAGCTCAAAGTTATGCAACTTGGTCAGCCGTTCCTGAACGTCCAGCAGGAGCATAAAATTCGAGCGAACAGCATAAGCAGAAGCGATGGAGTTCTGAATGAATTCACGGGCTCCGGCTTCTCCTTCAACGACGCCTTCTCCAAACATGGCATCAAAAAGCTCCTGATCGAGAGGAGCCGGCGCCATATACTGAATTTGTTGGATGGTTGCCTGGAAAGTATCACCCACTTCGCGCTCATCATTGTCTTCCAGTCCCAGCAGGTACTTACGGGTTTGTGCAACAGAGCTTTCTTTTTCCAGTTCGAACGGATTCAAAACGAATTTGTCGCCCGTCTTTTTGCCTTTCAAAGTAGCCATTGCAGACTCGGAAAGCGCTCCCGTAAATACTTTGGCTTCATGGCTGATGCCTTCCGGTTTTACGGCGCCATCCGCCATTTCTTCCAGCAAAAGACTAATGGTGTGATCGTCGCCAACCGTATCTGTATCCTTCAATTCGCCTTTCTGACGAGCAGCGTATTCAAGGTCCTGGTCTATGAGCGATTTGTCTACTTCAATGACATAATAATCATATAAATCCGAGTCGCCAATCCCCTGCAATTCAAATTGTGGCACAAGGCCAAGGTCAAATTTGAAATTATAAGTACCCAAATTTCCCGGATCAAAAGAAACATCTTCATGATCTTCAACGGAGAGGGGCTGGCCAAGAAAATCTACCTGCTGTTCTTCGAGGTATCCAAAAAGGGCTTTTTCCAGTTCGCTATTCACAATTTGAGCCAAAACCGACTTGCCATACATTTTCCGGATGACGCTTTCCGGAGTTTTGCCTTTTCTAAAGCCTTTCAGTTGCGCCTGTTTTTTATAAGTTGCCAGTTCAGAATTGTATTTGTCTGCATAATCAGACTTTTCCAGCGTAACGGTCAGAACCGCATTAATGGCGTCGACATCCTCTCTTACAAATTTTGGCATGTTCTTTTGTTTTTATGAATGCAGGTTTACCGCACACCCGAAAATGGTAGTTTGTGATGCGTATTTCTCGTGCGGTAATGCAATGACGGTACAATTTTGCAACAAGTGGTAAGATTATTTCGTGCGAAAGGAGGGACTCATATCGCCCCTCCTTCCTTACTTCGTGCGGGTGGAGGGACTCCCCGACTGACAAGAACTAAGGCCTCCGAAAGTCGGCCAGTTCTTGTAGGCCGGGATAAACTTCTCATCCCTCCTTCCTTACTTCGTGCGGGTGGAGGGACTCCCCGGCTGACAAGAACTAAGGCCTCCGAAAGTCAGCCAGTTCTTGTAGGCCGGGATAAACTTCTCATCCCTCCTTCCTTACTTCGTGCGGGTGGAGGGACTCGAACCCCCATGCCTCGCGGCGCCAGATCCTAAGTCTGGTACGTCTACCAATTTCGCCACACCCGCTTTGTTTGTATCGCTGATACTCGTGCCCAGTGTTCCTGTTATATGGAAACAATTGGCCACTTAAAACCACTCGAATTACCAAGAGGTTCAAAAAGCGCTGCGAAAGTACAAATTTTTTATGCAAAGCAGTGAAAGGTGCCAGATTTTTAATTGAACAAAGAAGCCGACAGTCGGTTGACGCCTGCCTGCCGGCAGGGTGGACGGTGGATGATGGACGGTAGACGGAGTTTTCTGCTCCATTTAGCAGTCTGCCCCCTTTACCCCCCGCTTTGGCATGACAGGCTTTTTACTTTAACCTTGAAAGCGGAGGACGCCTTCCTGCCTGACCTCCGGTAGGCGGGCCGGAGGTCAGGTAGGCGGGCCGGCAAGGCAGGGTGGACGGGTAATACTGCTTACATTAGCAGGCTGATTCTTTCTACCTTCTACCTTCTACTTTCTACTTTCTACTCCCTACCATAAAAAAGGCCGCCTTCCGGGGGCGGAAGACAGCCTTTTGAGAAAGGACTTTTGCCGAAAATCAGAGTTTTAACACCTTAATTACCTTAACATCCGTTTTTCCATAACGCATGCGCAGGAAATAGGCGCCGGCGGGGTAATCGGCAAAGTCTATGATAACACGTTGGTCCAGAGGACCGGCATTCGTTTTATGAAGTACCGTACCATTGGACGAGATGATTTCTATTTGTACCGGTTCATTGAAAGTCTCAAACAATTCGATCGTCAGTTCCTTGCTTACAGGGTTAGGGTAGAGGTAGACCAGTTTGGAATCCACTAAAATAACCGCTTCCGCAATTTGTGAGTAACGGCTTCTGCCAGCCTGATCCGTCACATTGAGGCGATACCAGTTGATGCCGTTCTTGGGCTCGTGGTGCATGAATTCGAAGAACGCCATGCCCGAAGTGATGCGAGCCGGATCCGTAACCTGGCCGATGGCCTCGTAATGCTCCCCGTCAGCCGAGTGTTCAACGGCAAAAGATAGCCCCTGAGCAACTGCTGCTTCTAATGCCCAATCGAGTCCTACAACCGAAGCTCCACCCATTTCCAGCGCAGTAGCATTCAGTCCGAGACCGTTGCCACATATGGTCGGCAAGGTCGTTACCGTAACATGTTTTGTCATGGTAGAAGTACAACCGTTTTCGGTTACGGTCAGGGTAACTGTAAAATTCCCAAAAGAAACCCAGTGTACCTGAACAGTAGGACCATTAGCGGTCTGTATCGAAGCGCCCGGGCCAAAAGACCAGCTTACAACAGCATTTGGACCTGATGCTGTAGACGTAAAGGTTGCCACCTCATTTACACAAACGATGTCAGGGCCGCCAATAGCAGCTACCGCCACGTCATCTACCGTGATGGTAATGATGTTGGTTTCCAGATAAGTGGTGCAACATTCCCGGCGGGTACAGCGAATGAAATAGGTCGTTTGTTGCAGTGGTCCCGGGTCATAGGAAGCGCCCGTAGCACCAGGAATCGGGCTCCAGAACTGGTCGTTGAAAGGACCTCCGATGGTGCTGGACATCCACAGGTATTCCAAATTGCCTTCTCCGCCTGAAGGCGGCGTAACTGGTACGATAGGAGCAGGATCGCCACCGGGGCCGCAAAGGTATTGGTTAGCAGCAATGGTACCTGCGTTTGTAATATTCTGACACTTGGGATAAAAACCGGCATCGAGTGTCAGGTCTTCATCGCCATAAGTAACGAATACAAACTGGGTCATGAAAGTAATCGGGTCAGCATCACTATCAACGGCATCGTTGCTCCCCTGATTTTGCGGAGAAAGCATAAAGTTGCCAAAAGGCGGTACAAAGGTTACTTTGTAGGTGCCCGGAGGCGGTACACTAAACAGGTAAATCCCATTGGCGTTGGTGAAAGTCGTATCAGCGTATGGATCGTTGGTATTACCCGAAAGGATAACCATGACGTTTGGAATGCCGAATTCGCCCGGATCCTGGATGCCATCGCGGTCAATATCCAACCACACAAAATCACCAATGCGTGCAGGACCTTTAAGCATAACGGAACAGGTCGTGGTACAACCATTGGCATCCGTCACGGTCACCGAATGGGTGCCAATGCCAAAGTTGGTTACGGTTGCTGTTGTCGCGCCATTGCTCCAAAGGAAGTTGTAAGGACCGGTACCACCTGTCACCATACAGCGCAATTGGCCATCGTTGAGAGCAGGGTCTGTCACTTCCTGTAATACTTCAATCGAGCACACTGGCCTGTTGAAAGTGGTGATATTCACAGTCGCAGTCGCTGTACAGCCATTGGCATCGGTAGCCGTAACGGTATAAGTGCCGCCAGCCAGATTGCTGATACCGGCGCCGTTTGTGCCATTGCTCCAGGCATAAGTATAAGGCGCTGTACCGCCGCTGGCAGAAGCGGAAGCAGAACCCGTTGTGCTGCCTTCACAAGTGCCTGACAATTGCATGGTAGATACCTGAACTGCTGTCGGTTGCATGATGGTAACGCTGCCAGTAACCGTACAGCCATTGGCATCGGTAGCCGTAACAGTGTAATTACCTGCTGTAAGTCCGGTTACGGAAGTTCCGGCATTGCCGCTACTCCAGGCATAGGTATAAGGCGCAGTGCCGCCGCTGGCAATTGCCGTTGCTGCACCGTTCGCAGCGCCAAAACAATTGGCGGGAGTAGCAGTGGTTTGTACAGTCAGCACAGGAGGTTCGGTAATGGTAGCACTGGCAGTTCCCATACAACCGCTGCCGCTGGTGACAGTAACAGAGTACGTTCCCGGAGCAAGCCCCGTTCTGTTTTGCGTGGTTGCGCCATCACTCCAAAGGTAAGTCACCGTTGGAACTGCGCCGTTGACGACAATGCTGATTGAACCGTTGTTTTGTCCGAAGCAGGTAACGTTTACTGCAGTAGGAATAACCTGTAACTGCGGTGTTTGCTCCACCCCTGCGCTGCCGGTGGCTATACATCCGTTTGCATCGGTTACCGTAAGGAAGTAGGTTCCGGGAGCAAGATTGCTGATGGTCGCCGTACTTCCGCCATTGCTCCAGGCATAGGTAAACGGCGCAGTGCCGCCCATGACGGTTGCCGTAACGGAACCGATGTTCTGGTTGGAACAAATGATATCGTTGACATTGAAGCTGAGTTCCAGCTGTGGTATTTCGCTCACGACAATCGTCTGTACGATTGCCGTACAACCATTTCCATCCGTAACTGTCAGGCTGTAAGAACCAGCCGGGATGTTGTTGAGCGAAGCGGTAGTGGCGCCCGTATTCCAGAGGTAAGTGTATCCACCAGAGCCGCCTGTAACAATTGCTGTTGCAGAACCCGTACTGGTGCCGCCGCAGTTGATCAAAGGTGTATTGACGGTGACGTTCAGTTGCGCAGGCTGAGAAATAATCACAGTGGTTTCAGCTGTGCAGAAATTGGCATCGGTTACGGTCACCGAATAGGAACCGGCTTCGAGGCCCATGATGCTTGCACCGCTTTGCCCGGTACTCCAGTCGAAGGAATAGGGTGGGGTGCCTCCGTTTGCTGTTGCGGTAGCGCTGCCACTTTCATCGCCAAAACAGTCGGCGTTGTTTCCAAGTGCAGAGACCGTGAGCAATGGCGGTTGCGTAATGGTAATGCTTTCACTGAGCGAACAGCCATTGGCCTCGGTTACCGTCACGGAATACGTGCCGGCTGTGAGGTTGAGTATTTCTTCACCAGATTGGCCTGTATTCCAAAGGAAAGTATAGGGCATCGACCCGCCGCTCGGCGTTACCAGGATGCTGCCTGAGTTGCCTCCGAAACAAAGCACATTTCGGGGAATGACTGAAATGGAAAAGTCGGAAACAACCAGAATATCTGTTTCTGCAGTCGCCGAACAGCCATTGGCGTCGGTTACGGTTACCGAATAGGTGCCGGTGCCTAAGTTTTCAATAAATTCTCCATTGGCGCCGGTACTCCATAGATAAGTGTATGGCTGGGTGCCGCCACTCACCTGAACGGTAGCAATACCAGTGTCTTCAGCACCGCAAACAACCTCAGTTGATTCAATACTGATCATCAATTGCGGCGCAACGTTAATGGTTACTGTAGCCGTTTCTGTACAACCATTCGCGTCCGTTACCGTGACAGAATAACCACCTGCCGGTAAATTGCTGATGGTTGCCGTTGTTGCGCCGGTATTCCACAGGTAAGTGTATGGCGGTGTTCCCCCGGAAGGAACTGCCGTTGCCGTTCCGGTACTCTCTCCGATACAAACCAGGGCACTGGCGTTGATAATAACCGTTAAATCACTTGGCTGGGTCACCATAATGGTTTGGGAGACACTACAACCGTTGCCATCTGTCAGGGTCACCATATAAGTGCCAGCTGTGAGGTTGCCGACGTTCGGAGTAGTAGCGCCGGTGCTCCATTGGAACGTATAAGGAAGATTGCCACCAGAGCCGGAAGCCATGGCGCTGCCGGTATTGCCGCCAAAGCAGAGCACATTTTGAATTTCAACCGTCAGGTCCAGGTCGTCGATCACATTGATGTTGATGGAACCGGTCGCTGTACACTGATTGGCATCGGTAACAGTTACGGAATAAGTGCCTTCTACCAGTCCGGTAACGGATGTCGTTGTCGCACCGTTGCTCCACAAATAACTGAAAGGGGCAACGCCACCTGTAACGGTAGCTGTTGCCGAACCGGTATTGCCATCACCGCAAACGATCGATGTGCCGCTCACCAGAACGTTGATCGCCGGAGCTTGCTGGATGGTTCGCGTTGCAGTAGCCGAACATCCGTTGGCATCGGTAACGGTCACCGAATAGGTGCCGGGGCCAATATTTTGGAGGGTTTGAGAAGTAGCTCCGGTGCTCCAAAGGAAGTTAAAAGGTCCCGTGCCACCGCTAATAACGGCCATGGCAAAGCCGTTGGTCGCTCCCTGGCAGACAAGGTTTGGCGCCATAATGTTTACAAAAACATTGGGTGGCGCAGTAAGCGTAACAGAACCGGAGGTAACGCAACCGTTGCCATTGGTGACGGTAACGCTGTATGTTCCGGGGGCAAGTCCGCTAATGGTAGAAGTTGTTGCGCCATTACTCCACAGATAGGTGAAAGGTCCGGAGCCGCTGACAATGGTAGCTGTTGCCGTTCCGTTGCTGACACCGCAGGTGGTCATGTTGGTGCCTGTTACATTGATCTGAAAGGGTTGGGCTGCAGCAACAACTGCCGTTGCCGTACCTACGCAGCCTACCGCATCCGTTACCGTAACGGAATAGCTGCCGGGCGCCATATTGGTCAGCACTTGTGTGGTGCCGCCGGTATTCCAGAGATAAGTATAAGGCTGGACGCCTCCTGTTGGATTGGCGGTTGCAAAGCCGTTGTTGATACCAGGACAGGTTTGGGGAGTACCCAGCGCGCCAACCATTAAATTCGATTGTGGGTTCAGTACGACCGTTTGGGTTTTGGGACATCCATTGGCATCATTGACGGTCACTGTGTAAGAACCGGCGCCAAGGTTGGCAATGAATGGGCCGGTCTGCCCGGTACTCCACATATACGTAAACGGAGGCGTGCCGCCACTCGCCGTCACCCCGATACTGCCATTGGTAAAACCTGCGCAGGTTGGGTTAGTGGCATTGACATTAATGTTGATGGGCGGTTTATTGGCCACTACGCCCGTCGCAACGGCTGTACAACCATTTTGATCGGTCAGGGTTACCGTGTAGGAACCTGGGTTAAGGTTTTGTTGGGATTGTGTGGTTGCCCCATTACTCCACAAATACGTATATGGTGGCGTGCCACCAGCCGGATTGGCCTGAACCGAACCATTGCTGCCATCGGGGCAAGTGACGCCCGTAGCCGTAACGTTTACAGTTAATGGCGTGAAATTGAGTGTAATACAATCTACCGCACCGCAGTTGTTCTGGTCGGTTACCGTAATACAATAGGTGCCTGGCGGAACGCTAATGACAGGTGTCATAGCCCCGGTACTCCAGTGGTAATTGTAGGGCGGAACCCCTCCGCCACCGGTTGCTGTAACGGTAAAAGGAATCGAGCAGTTTGTTGCCTGAAGGGTCACCGTCACTAAAGGCGGCTGATTCAGGATGAAACTGTTGCTCCCTGTGCCGACAACTCCCGTTACCGTAACGGAATAGGTGCCGGCTGTCAGACCTGAAATCGTTTGTGTCGTTTGGCCGTTACTCCATAAATAGGTGTAAGGACCGGTCCCTCCAACCGGTGTAGCCGTAATGCTGCCATTGGGCAAGCCAAAGCAGGAAGGCTGACTGGCGCTGAAAAAAACATTGATCTGTGCGCTCGCCATGGGCATCGCCAACAAGATCAGGGAAAGTGTAAGCAGGGTAAAGCGCTTGTAAACGCCGGGATCCTGCTTTTTGAAGCTGGATGTTAATTGTAAAACTGTACGCATAGTGGATGTATAATTTGTTAGTACAAATCAAAAATGGGAGGGAAAAACCGCAATGTTTAAGTGTACGCCAGCGTAAGCAGCGCCACCAGGATTAGTTTTGATACAAAGAAAACGAGTCTCCCTAACTGTAAAAACAGCAGGGAAGCCTGAATGAAGGGGCAATAAACAATCGTTGCAGGACGATGCAGTTATTGAACTGCTTCGCCAGGGGTTGCGCAGATTGATTATCGTTATGAGAACGGTGGGGACCAAAAATTCTCTTAGTAAGTTTATCTCCTACGGAGGCAAATAAACGACTTTTTATGCAAACGAACAAGCGGGTGCGACAATAAAAAAAGTCGCATCACAAAAAAAGTGATACGACCTGCTACTAACAAATTATAATCCCATGAGTTGTTGGCTAAAAAGCCTATATCTTTTAAAAACAAATATCGCGAAAATAGTTCAATGCTGTTCGGAAACTTTACTACTTTTGCAGCCATTACAAAACAATGGCGGACGCACTTTTAGTGTGTTCAATCTTGTTTTTTAACACTTCTTTTGGAAAGCAACGTTTTTCTGGACTTGCTGACTAACAAATTGACTCCCATAACAGCGCAAATTATGCCCGTGAACATGTCCTTTTTTTGGAGATGTTCCCCTACTGAGAAAACGATAGACACAACAACATATCAAAATAGAGAAGGGCTTAAAAATACAATATTTTTAAGCCCTTCCTTCATTTTAAATGATTTGTCTCTGCTACAACGCCTCAATTACGATCGCCGAAGCCCCACCGCCGCCATTGCAAATGGCTGCCATGCCGATCTTTCCTTTTTTCTGATGCAGCACGTTGTTGAGCGTGGTCACGATCCGTGCGCCGGAAGCGCCGAGGGGGTGGCCCAATGAGACCGCGCCGCCAAAGGCATTCACGCGTTCGTTGTCGAGCTCCAGCAGTTTGCTGAAGGCCAAAGTCACGACGGCAAAAGCTTCGTTGACTTCAAAATAATCGACGTCCTTCATTTCGATACCGGCGGCTTTCAACGCCATAGGCGCTACTTTCACAGGAGCAGTGGTAAACCATTCTGGTTCCTGTGCTGCGTCGGCAAAACCAAGGATACAGGCCACGGGCGTCAGGCCAAGCGCCTTCATTTTCTCTTCGCTCATCAGCACCAGCGCAGCTGCGCCGTCGTTGATGGTGGACGCATTGGCGGCAGTTACGGTGCCGTCTTTGGAAAAAACCGGATTCAAGGCCGGGATTTTTTCAAACTGCACGCGCTTGTATTCTTCGTCTTCCGAAACAACCAGGGCTGGTCCTTTGCGCTGCGGAACTTCTACCGGCACGATCTCTTCTTTGAATGCGCCCGATTCGGTAGCGGCTGCGGAACGCCGGTAAGACTGAATGGCGAAAGCATCCTGCTCTTCGCGGCTGATGTTAAATTTTGCAGCAGTGGCGTCGGCGGAAACGCCCATGGCCGTCTGCTTATACACGTCTGTCAATCCGTCTTTAAGCAGCCCGTCCACGATTTCGCCGTGGCCGTATTTGAAACCGTAGCGCGCTTTGGGCAGGTAATACGGAATCTGGCTCATGTTTTCCATACCCCCGGCAACAACTACGTCGCGCAGGCCCAGCATGATGCTTTGCGCGCCCAGCATGATGGCTTTCATGCCCGATGCGCAGACTTTGTTGATGGTGGTGCAGGGCACCGTGTTGGGTAAACCGGCGAAGAGAGCTGCCTGGCGTGCAGGCGCCTGGCCGAGATTGGCTGAGCAGACATTGCCTATAAAGACTTCTTCTACCTGGTCGGCAGCAAGGCCCGCCTTTTGCAGGGCGCCTTTAATGGCTGTAGCGCCTAATTGCGTAGCGGCAACATCGGCAAAGACACCGCCGAAACTGCCAATAGGTGTGCGAACGGCGGATACGATATAAACTTTTTTCATGGTTAGGCTTTTATGAGCTGCAAAAGTCTGCTTTTCGGGGCAGACTTATGGAATTGTAATCGAAAAAAATACAAAAATGGTCAGGTGGGGTGGATTACTTTTCAATGCTTAATAAACACTGGCTTCCGGGGAAATTGTTCAATTCAGGGGGCGATTGGTCAGCCCTGTTTTTTTTGCGCCGCCCAGCGCTGAAAATCGAAATAATTAAAAACCCGCCGCTCGTCCGGCTCCGCTTTTGCCGTTTCCAGCTTGTCGCAAAGCTGTGCGAACAAATCACGTTGCCGCTTTTCTCCAGCGGCATTGATTAGTTTCTTCAGGTAGCTGAACAGCAATTTTTCCGTTTGATACAAAGCGCCTTTTAGGCTGTGTTGCCGCCTGACCGTATTGATCAGGTATTCGAGCAAATCGTAATGCCCCAGTTCAAAATGGGTGAGCAATTTTAGTAAATTGGCGAAGCGCAACAATTCTTCCACCACATCGCGCAAGGGTTGTTGCAGGACTTCATTCAGCCAGGTCAGGGCATCGTCGTAGCGCTTGTTTTCGAAATAGATGTAGGCCATCAGGTAATAAAAGGTGAGCTTGTGGTGCAGCGCCAGGCCTTTTCCGTAGCGCGTGAGTCCGGCTTGTATATCGGGCAACCCTTTTAAGGCTGCCTCAAAACGCCTTTGGCCTACCCAGGCATTCAATTCCAGTAAGGTACTCAATTCAAAGATTTTCTCCGACAACTGCGGAATACGCCGGAATTCTGCCCGTTGCGGCAGGGTTTTTAGTTTGGCAATGCCCTGTTCCAGCGCCTCGTAGCGTTTCAGCTGGTGGTTGTCGATGAGATAGTTGTTCAACGCAGTGAGGTAACGGCGGGGATATTGCTCCATTAAAAAAGGATGGGTTTCCAGGACTTGCAGCAAATCGCGGTTGCAATCGCAGGCTGCTTCTGCGTTGCCATTCATAAAATGCCAGGTGGACATGGCTTTGTAATAATCCAATTGCGCCCGCAGGCTCAGGTTGGTGTCGGTAGGGGAGGTGTTTAACAGTGTTTCGAATCGTTGCTGCACCGTTTGATCGCGCACGGCCACTTTCTGATAATGCAACTGCGCAACAGAGCTGCTCCAGCAGGCATAGCGGCCATCCTGTTGGAGGTAATCCAGTGCCCGGTTCCATTCTGCTTCCCAATCGTCGAGATCCTGAGCGCTCAGGCCATTGTAAAGGGTTCGGTCCATAACCGCGCGTTCCCTTTCCAGTAAATCGGGCAAGAGGCGGAACAACTCACAGGCATAAATGTCTTTCCTCGCTTTCTTTAGGAGCTTTTTCGATTGTCCGGTCAGCCCTTTATCCAGTAAAATATCTGCAGCATGGAGGTTTTGTTGCACCTGTGCTTCCTTTGAGGAGGCGCGGTGAAACCAGAAGAGGCTTTCTACGATTTGTTGGTGCAGGTAGCGTTTGGCGACAGCGAAATACGGAAGGAAAGTCGCGTCTTGCAGGCTTTGCTTCAACGCCGCTTCGTCAAATGTTTCCTGACGGGACACAGCATCGAACAAGGCCAGGTAGTTGTTTTGGTCGCCAATGATGTGGCGCGAAGCAAACTGACGAAAATAACGCTTCTCAGCCGGACTGAGTGCGTGTACCAATTCATAGAGATCTTTACCGGCTGGTTTCATTTAGACTTTTTATTTATAATCACCACAAATCTAACGTCTATATACTAAATACTAACATCTTTCTACTTTATACTTTTTACTTTCTACCAATAAATCATTTGCCTAAGCCTGCATTTCGTGCCAACTTGCAGCCATATTTGAACAACCATCACACTAAATCAATAAAAAGATGCAAAAAATAATATCCATCATCCTGCTGTTGCTTGCTTTCCACACCTGGAAGCTGGGAGCGCAGTCTGCGTCTGATCGCTGGACGAGTTACCTCGAACCGGGTATTGTCAACGACTACCTTGAAGAAGCCGATAAGCTTTACCTCGCAACCGATGCCGGCGTTTTTGTTATGGACAAATCAACGCACGCCGTATTGGAACACTGGACGAAGCAGTCTGTGGGTATTCCTTCCAACCGGGTCGAATCCATCCGCAGAAATGCTACAACCCACCAGATTTTCATCGGTACCTACGACATCGCGGCCATATCGGTTCAAAACACGGATGGCTCCTGGGAAAACATCCCTTACCCCGAGGACGTGGTGGCAGGTGTTGGTTCGGGCAACTCCCTGATGACTTATTGTATAGAGTTTGATCAGGAAAACCGGCTTTGGATAGGGACCAGCAATGGCGCTTTGCGTTACGATGCCAATGCAACGGGCAACAACTGGAAATGGTACAATGAAGGCAATACAGGTCTTTTTTTCAGGAGCGTCTGGGATATGGCCAAAGACGCAGAAGGGAGGATGCTTTTGGGCAGTAATTTACTTTTCCGTACGGCCGGAGAGGATCTTGAGCAGTTGTCTCCCATGGATGCCAATGGCAATCCTTTTAACCTCCTGTTTTCTTACAGCGATGCCAACGTACATGCCCAGGCTGATGGTACAGTTTGGTTTTTTACGGATGTTGGCTCAGTAGGGCGCTATGATGGCGAAATCTGGCACATCAGCTCCAATATCGACAACCCGGACTTTTTCTTCCAGCAACTCGATTTTTTGACAGAAGACCGTGAAGGAAAGCTTTGGGCTCATTTGGGCTGGCAGGGATTTGTGCGTTACAATGCTGAAAACGACCTTTGGGAAGCCGCAGCGCCAGTAGCAAATTCGAACATAGAAAATCCAAACGGGCTTTATTTTTCTGAATCAGGCCCCATTCTGAGCGCGCCAAAAACCATTGAATGGCACGATGCCAATGGCGTCTCTACGGAAACGTTGTTGGGTAATTATCCGTTTGAAGGTGCGTTGTGGAACCTCAAACAAGACCACGAAGGCAACCTCTGGGGTTTGGAATACCAAAATACGAGCCGGTTGCGGAACCTCGAGAGCGGCGCCGTCATTAGCCTTAACGACGATGGCGCGCCTCTTTATATTTCAGATTATGCCTTCACAAATGAAGGGATCCTTTGGGCCATCAGCGGCAAGCGCGTTTTGCGCAAAACGGACGACGGTTGGGAGGTTTTTGACTACACCAACTCAGATTTACCTGATGCATCAGGGTTTAATAACCTGACTATTGACAGCTATGGCCGCATTTGGATTGCGGTGTATTCTAATGGCATTTACCGCTATGACAGCGCAAACGGCTGGAAACATTTCAGCAATGCGGCGCTTGTTCAAAACTTTGTCATAGATCTGGAAGCCGGCGCCGATGGCCAGGTATGGGTCAGCCTGTGGTATTCTAACCAGGGAGGGCGATTGGGGCTGATTACAGATCAAAATCTTTCTATTTTCAACCTCAATTTGGGAAGCTCCTACTATTCTCTGAATGTCCTTAAATTCGATGCGCAATCCAACCGGCTATATGGCGGTGGCTCCGGATTTGGGTACTGGGAAAATGGCAGCTGGCATGCGATGGACCTGCCGGTGGATTTTGGAACGACCCAGTACATCACTTCCATCGAAATCACCAATGGGCGCATCATTGCAGCGACGCGCGAGACCCTTTTGTTGTATGACGGCAACGATTGGGAAGTCTTTACCGCCGAAAACTCACCCCTGCAGCGCCGGGATATTTACGATGTCGGATTCGACGCAAATACCGGGCGGGTTTGGATGGCCTACAGCTCCTTACGCGCACTGGATGTTTACCAGACCGATTTTTTAGTCAATGCTACCTCTCCGGGGGATCACCTGAATCAATTTGTTGTACAAATTTCTCCAAATCCGTTTTCAGGCCATGCTGTTTTGAATTACGAAATGGCACAGACAGAAACGCAGGTCCTTGGCCGTGTTTATTCTCTGCAGGGCCAGCTGCTCCGTAACTTTGAATGGGATGGCGCCGCCGGGAAACACACTCAATTGCTCGGGCTGGAAGATTTGGAAGCCGGCGTTTATGTTTTGGAAATCGTTGCAGGAAAACAGCGTAAAAGTTTGAAGGTTGTTCGCCAATAAAAAAAAAGGCCGACGCAACATCGCTGCTGCTTCGGCCTTCAAAAACACCTAAAACCCTATTTCTTAACCTGGTCAGGTTCTCAAACCCGACCGGGTTTTTTCATTTAGCCAATTTCGATCGTGCGGGCATCTTCAATTTTGGCTTCTTCTTTTTTCGGAAGGGTTACCAGCAAGACGCCATTTTCGTAAGCCGCGTTGATGCCGCCAGCCTGAACGGTATCAGGCAACTGGAAGCTGCGGGTAAACGAAGCGAAGTTGAATTCTTTGCGGGTGTATTTGCCCTCCGTCGTTTCTTCGTTGTTTTCTTTTTTCGCAGAGATGATCAGGTTGCCTTTGTCTACTTTGACTTCAAAGTCGCCTTTGTTGAGGCCGGGGGCAGCCAACTCGATCCGGAAATTATCTTTTGTCTCCAGCACATTTACTGAAGGGTGTGTAAAAATGGAATCAGATCCAACAAAATCACCCAAACCCCTGTTAAGGAATTCATCAAAGAAGTTGGTGAAAGCCTTTGCCGGCATGAACGGATTATACTTTACAGTTCCCATAGGTTGTACAGATTTTGGTTGAGAAATAATACGCTTTGTAGCGGGTTGAACTTTTACGAGAAACATGGTCGATTATTTTTTTTGTGATTGATTACGATTCCCTAAAGATCAACTTGCGTACCAATGCACGAAAAATGTCCTTTCGACAGGAAAAAATTAAATACAGGATGACAATTTGTCTTTTTTTTATAAAACAGGGTGTCATTTTGGCCGATTTATTGAAAAAATTGCAGATTTGTGTGTATGAAATCCTCGTAAAAAGGCATCCCCGGATTTTGAAAATGCGTTCACGAACCATATCTCTTCTTCGTTGTTTCCTAAATCAAAATCATTCCCTAATTTCGCGGCTGCAAACTTTTGCCTTATCTTACAAGCGCAAACAACTTGAATCACGCGAAAATTCGCTAAAACGATACACAGCTTATGGATACCCTTGTGGAAAAGAACAAACGCTCTGCAGCAAAATCAAACGGCCGCGTCGCCTATGATCGCGACATGTACCTTGGCTGGTACGAACAGATGCTGCTTATCCGCCGTTTCGAAGAAAGCGCACTCGGTGGCTACCAGAGTGGAAAAATCAGGGGCTTTTGCCACGTTTATATTGGCCAGGAAGCAGTCGCAGCCGGCATTGAGTCAGCCATTCGCCGGGAAGACGGCATCGTGACGGCTTATCGCCAGCACGGAACGGCCATTGGACGGGGTTGTGATGTAAAAGCCTGTATGGCTGAATTGTATGGAAAAGTTACCGGCATTGTCAGGGGCAAAGGCGGTTCCATGCACTTCTTTTCCAAAGAACACCATTATTATGGCGGCAACGGCATCGTGGGCGCGCAGATTCCAATCGGCACAGGCATCGCTTTCGCAGAAAAATACAAAGGTACAGACAACCTTTGCGTGACCATGTTTGGTGACGGCGCTGCTCGTCAGGGGGCTTTGCACGAAGCGTTCAATATGGCCATGACCTGGAAATTGCCGGTTCTTTACATTTGCGAGAACAACGGTTACGCCATGGGAACTTCCGTAAGCCGCACAAGCAATGTCACAGACATGAGCAAACTGGGCTTATCCTATGATATGCCTTCCGAAAAAGTAGACGGAATGAAGCCGGAAGCGGTTTATGAAGCTGTGAAAAAAGCGGCCGAACACATTCGGGCCGGCAAAGGACCTTACCTGCTTGAAATTTTAACCTATCGCTATAAAGGGCACTCTGTTTCCGACCCGGCTACTTACCGTTCGAAAGACGAAGTGGAGCATTACCGCGGCCTTGATCCGATCAAATACGTAGAAGGAAAATTGCTGGAAAAAGGCTTTGCAACAGAAGAAGAGGTGCAGGCCATTAAAGATAAGGTTGCTGCTCAAATTGCTGAAGCGGTTCGTTTCGCTGAAGAATCTCCATACCCGGATGGCGACCTGCTTTTTGAAAACAACTACATGCAGGAAGATTATCCGTTTATTACGGATTAGTTTTTCGTTCGTTATATCAAATAATAAAAAAGCCATCCTCAATCCAGGGTGGCTTTTTTCATTGGATCAACCTCTTTATGGAGAAGCAAAGCCGTGGTTTAGACGACTCCCGAAGCATTTTTTATTAAAAAAGCTCTTTTTCATGCCTGTTGAAATCCTGAAGACTAAAAAAAACGTTCATTCAGAAAGCTAACAGTAACCCCGACACATCCTACGCATTCCTCCTATCTTTGTTCACAAATTGTATTGTTCTTAAATCAATATTGCCTCATGAAAGTATTGTTCTCCTGCATGCTCCTGCTCGCAACCATTCTGCCCTCGGCCTGGTCGCAGCGCGCCATCGTCGGTTTTGTACCAGAAACAACTAATAATCATACCTGGCAATCAGAGACCATTGAGGTACCGCTTGAAGCCACCCCTTTTCTGTCCTATTTTCTGATATGGTCGGGCGAAGCGACCGGCTTTCAAATTCGATTTTCCAGCGATGGCCGCAACTGGGCGCCATGGCAGTCGGTTATTCCGGATGGTCACGCGGAACAACATGAAGACAGAAAAATCAGCCAACTGGGCATGACCGATAAAACACATCATTTTTTTCAGGTTTCCGCATCAGCGTCGCCCGGACAGGTAGCCTGTCATTTTTACAACCCCGGCGATTCGCAGCCGCTGACGCCACAGGTACAGCACGATGCGCTGGAACCCCGTTCCTGCCCCTGCCCCTTGCCTGAAAACCTGACGCGTGCACAGTGGTGCCCTGCGGGCAATTGTCCGCCCAACCCCAATCCGACACCAACCACTACCACGCACCTGATTGTACACCACGCAGCCGGAACCAATACTTCCAGCGACTGGGCCGCCGTGGTGCGCTCGGTTTGGGACTTTCATGTCAACGGGAATGGCTGGGCCGACATTGGATACAACTGGTTGATAGACCCCAATGGCGTTATTTACACCGGGCGGGGAGATGAAATTCTGGGCGCTCATTTTTGCGCACAAAATACAGGAACCGCAGGCATTTGCATGCTGGGCAATTATACAACAATTACCCCGACAGCAGCAGCTTTGTCGAGTCTCGAATCCATGCTGGCCTGGAAAGCCTGCGATATTGGCGCAGACCCTTTAGGTTCTGCTTTCCATCCTTCTTCCGGACTGATTCTCCCATACATTTCCGGCCACCGCGATGGTTGTAATACGGCTTGCCCGGGGGATGCATTCTACCCAATGTTGCCGGCTCTTCGTCAGGCAGTTGAAGATCACATCAACTCAGGATGCGAAGCTACAGGCAGCGGGGAACAGCTTGGCGTCCATGCGGTACGGCTTTCGCCAAACCCAACTTCTGATAGAGTGGACATTATGCTGCAAAACGAACTGATCGGGATACTCGATGCTGCCCTTTTAGATGTGACGGGCCGGGTATTGTTGCGCCGCAGTTTAGAAAAAACGGCGCCCAATCTCGAGTTTGAACTGCAATTGTCTGCTTTACCTGCCGGGAGCTATTGGCTGCGGTTGACTATCGGCGATCATACCGGCGGATTCAGCGTGATAAAAATGTAGGATCGTGTTAATTCAGTATTAAGTTTCCCAAAATCATGCTCGATTGATTTAAGTTGTAATTACCTGATTTTGATGAATTAATTTGTTTCTTCAATGGTATTTTTCAGCACTACACTTTTATGAAAAAATAAAGTTAACTTTGGATTAAATAAGGATTATCTACTTTTGTCTACAGACAGCACACCCATGAACATGACAGGTAAATCGATCATGCGACTTATACCACACCCTGTATTTCGCGCTCCTTCAATAAGACTTATTGCTAACTAATCTTATACGTTATGAGACTTAAGCACTTACTGTTTATGACGGCCTGCTTTATGCTTGCAGGCATTGCCGGGCTTCACGCGCAGGCAACTACCTCAACCCTTAACGGCATCGTCACCGATGCAAAAGGGGAGCCACTTATTGCAGCTACTGTAGTAGCAACACACGAACCCAGCGGTACTTTTTACGGCGTTACGACCCGGGAAGATGGTCGCTATACCATACCCAACATGCGGGTTGGCGGGCCTTATAAAGTAGAGGCCTCTTATGTCGGCTACAAATCTGAAGCGTACAGCGATGTCACTTTGATACTGGCGCAAAAACTGACCCTGAACTTTTCATTGGAGTCGGAATCTCAGGAATTATCAGAAGTAGTCGTAACAGGAAAGTCAGATTTGGTTCTCAACAACGAGCGAACGGGCGCTGCAACCAGCATCAACTCCGACCTGCTCCAGCGTCTGCCCACCATCTCTCGTTCTGCTTCGGATTACTACAGGCTGACACCCGCTTCAGACGGGAATTCTTTTGGCGGCCGGAATGACCAGTACAACAACTTCTCTCTGGACGGTTCTATTTTTAACAACCCCTTTGGTCTGGATGCCGCCACACCCGGTGGACAAACCGATGCCCAACCCATATCGCTGGATGCCATCGAACAAATCCAGGTTTCCCTGGCGCCTTATGACGTGACCCAGTCAGGGTTCACCGGAGCTTCCATCGACGCTGTAACCAAAAGTGGCACCAACATGGTACACGGTACGGTTTTCGGCTTTTACCGCAACCAGGATTTGACCGGCTCCAAGGTGAATGGCAAAAGCATTTTTGTGCCTTCGCTGACTCAACTGCAAACGGGATTCAGCATTGGCGGCCCGATCATTAAAAACAAGCTTTTCTTTTTTGTAAATGCGGAAATTGAACGCCGGGAAGACCTCGGCTCCAATTTTATTGCAGCTGGCGCCAATCGCTCGGGCGAAAACGTTGCCCGTGTCGAAGTACAGGACCTGGAAGCGGTGTCAAACGCTCTTCGTCAGCGCTTTAGCTACGAAACCGGAGCTTATGAAAATTACATCCACCAGACCAATAACGAAAAAGGCATCCTGAAATTAGACTGGAACATCGACCGCAGCAACACGCTGACGGCAACCTATAATTTCCTGAACGCATTCAAGGACAAACCCGCGCACCCTTCCGCAATCGGACGCCGCGGACCGGATTTTTTCACCCTGCAATTTCAAAATTCAGGCTACCGCATCAACAACAAAATACAGTCCGGGGTAGTGGAATTGAAGTCCATTTTTGGAAACAAAGCAGCCAATAAACTGAAAGTCGGCTATACTTCTTTCCGCGATTCACGCGATCCCTTCTCTACCCCTTTTCCGGTCATCAACATCAATAAAGACGGGATTCGTTACATCGTTGCCGGGCACGAACCATTCTCCATCAATAACATCCTCGATCAGGATGTTTACCATGTGACCGACAACTTCAACATTTATGCCGGTGATCATACCATTACCCTTGGCGGCAGTTTCGAGCGTTTTGAGTTCAACAACTCCTTCAACCTCGATGCTTATGGCGGTACTTTCAGCCCCGGTTTTGAAAGCGTCGCTGCATTTCTCGACAGCGTACAAACAGGCTCTTTTGACGACGATGTGGCTTTCGCCAGAAGACCAATTGCTCCGTCAGACTGGGCACTGGCCGAAACCAATCTTGGGCAGCTGGCTCTTTATGCGCAGGATGAATGGAACATTGGTCGCGATTTTACGCTGACTTATGGCTTGCGTATGGATATGCCTTTGTATTTTAATACTGCTGAGAAAATTCAGGAGGTCATTGACCGCAATTGCTGCTTTGTTCCTGACATCACTTACTTCGACGAAGATGGCAACCCCATCGTATTTGATCATACCAAACTGCCGGACCAAACGCCTTTGTTTTCACCCCGCGTTGGTTTTAACTGGGACATCCTTGGCAATTCAACCATGCAATTGCGCGGCGGTTCAGGCTTGTTCACCGGCCGTTTCCCGTTTGTATGGATCGGCAACCAGGTGGCCAACCCGAATTTCTTTTTCTACAACGTGACCCGCCCGGATTTCAAATATCCGCAGGTTTGGCGGACCAATCTGGGCTTTGACCGCAAATTTGCAGGCGATTGGGTTGTTTCAGCTGATTTGATCTATACCAAGGACATCAACGCCATGATGGTGCGCAACTATGGCGTGAAGCCGCCGACAGGTAAGCTGGTTGGCCCGGACGGGCGCCCGATTTATCAGGCTTCAGACCGCACCGTTCCTTTTGCAAACAATGCGTATGTCTTTACGAATACGGATTTGGGACAATCTTTTAACGCCACTTTGCAGATTCAGCGCTACTGGAAAAACGGACTCTACACTACTTTGTCCTACAACTACCTGGATGCGAAGGATGCCAGTTCCATCGAAGCCGAAATTTCAAGCGACGCTTTTGACCGAAATCCGGCATTTGGTAATGTAAATCAGGCGGTTTTAACGCCTTCACTGTACGGCAACCGCCACCGGATTGTGGGTGCTGCGCACAAGAAGTTTGAATACGCAAATGTATGGGCAACCACCTTCTCCTTGTTCTTCCAGTATGCTCAGGGCGGGCGTTTCACCTATACCTACTCGGGAGACCTGAACGGCGATGGTTCTTTCCTGAACGACCTGATTTACATTCCGACCAGTGGCGATCTGAGTCAAATGCAGTTTACAGGCACCGCTGAAGAACAGACTGCTCAGCGCAATGCATTCAATGCCTTCATCGAGCAGGATGATTACCTGAATGGACGTCGCGGGCAATACGCTGAAAAATATGCGATCCTCAGCCCCTGGTATTCCAATTGGGATATTCGCATTCTGCAGGACTACAAGATGGGAAACAACACCATCCAGTTTAGCCTGGATGTGCTGAATGTCGGCAACCTCATCAGCAACAAATGGGGCGTGCGTCAGTTCCCGACCAATACCCAGCCGGTAGGCGTTACGGTAACCAACAGCGTTCCGACTTATAGTTTTGATACAGATCTGAAAACGACGTTTACCGATGATTTTAGCCTCTTGTCGCGCTGGCAGCTGCAGGTAGGTTTGCGGTATATTTTTTAACGGTGGACGCCTGCCTGCCGGCAAGGCAGGGTGGACGGTAGACAGTAGACGGTAGGGGCAGCCTGCTCAAATGAAGCAGGCTGCCCCTTTCTACTTTCTATTTTAATAACGGTAGGCGGTAGAAGGTGGACGGGGAATCCTGCTCAAATTGAAAGTAGTCTGCCTCTTTCTACTTTCTACTATAATCTTTCTACTTTCTACTACCTTACCCCGCCACAGGCACGACCCATCCATGCGTATCGGCAATCCGTCCGGAGCGCAGGCCGTTGATTTCTGATTTGATGAGTTCGCCTATTGGCCGCTTGTCAACAGGGGGAAGTTTGATGATCAGGTCATCGCATCCGATTTCGGCAATGTGAGAAACGACGGCTGCGGTGCCTGTGCCGAAGGCTTCCTGAAGCGTACCGGCATGATAAGCATCAATAACTTCGTCTAAAGAAATGGGCCGTTCTGCCACGGTGTAGCCTTTTTCTTTCAGGATGTGCAGCACGGTGTCGCGGGTGATGCCTTTCAGGATTGCCCCGTCGGTTGCCGGCGTGATGATCTGGTCTTCGATGACAAAAAAGATGTTCATTGTGCCCGCTTCCTGGATGTATTTGTACTCGTGTGCATCCATCCACATAATCTGGTCAAACCCTTTCTCTGCTGCCAGTTTTGCGGGCAGCAAAGAACCGGCGTAGTTTCCGGCTGCTTTGGCTTCCCCGGTTCCGCCTTTCACAGCGCGAACATAATGGCGTTCTGCCCATAGGCGAACGGGTTTGGGGTAATAAGGGCCAACCGGGCCCGTCATGATGATGAAGCGGTATTTTGAAGAGCTGTGCACGCCGATAAATTCGTCGGTTGCAAAAACCAATGGCCGGATGTAAAGCGCGCTGCCTTCCTGTTCCGGAATCCAGTCGCTGTCCGTTTTGACAATGGCGTGTAGTGCCTGCAGAAACAAATCTTCCGGAATTTCGGGAATGCTCATTCTGACCGCGGAGGCATTCAGGCGTCGGGCATGCATTTCCGGACGAAGCAGCATGGCCTGGCCGTGCTGGTTTTTAGAAGCTTTCATGCCTTCGAAAATCGATTGGCCATAGTGCAGCACCATTGATCCCGGATGCATAGGAAAAGGCTCGAAAGGGACAATGCGAAAATCGCCCCACACACCGTTGTCATAATCGGCTACAAACATGTGGTCCGAGAAGTTTTTTCCAAACGGTATGTTATTGAAGTCTATTTGAGATAAACGGGAAGTAGTTGATTTTTCAATCCTGATGCTGTACTTCATTTTGAATTTTTTTTGCAAAATTACCCGAAGTTTTTATATTAAAGCGGTTGCGCTGCGTCGGCGTGGCATAAAAGTTTAAAACGTGAGTTTTCTCGACTTTAATTTGTATATTGTTCCGGATGCGAACAACCTTGCAGAGCGTTGTTTTGGAGGTGGCGCCGGGGGAATCCTGGTTGTGCTGACGACGACTGCCGAGCTTCGGGAGGAAATGGAGGCTTTTGTTGCAAAAGTACTGGCTGCAGCCCGGATCGACTTGCATAAAGATGCCCATGTATTGTATCTGAAGCCAGGCGAACAGTTTAGCCTGCCGCAGCTTAGCCGCCAAAAAAACATACAGCAGGTGCTTGCGTTTGGTATTCCTGCAGCAAACATGGGGATTCAGGCCCTGGCTCAGGCCTACCAGCCGGTAGAAATCGAAGGGCTGACTTTATTGCTGGCACACGATATTGCCGCCATTTCAGAAGAACGCAAACAAGGGGGCAAGCAATTGTCCGGCGCTTTATGGAATGCCCTCAAAATAATGTTCAAACTATAATCCGGTGTGGCAAAAACTAACCACTGTTGCTTTACTTGGTCTTGGGCGCAGCCCGATGCCGGAAGAGCTCCATCTCGCGCTTCAATCTGAAGGGATTGCCCCGGATGTAATGCCGGAAAAAGCACTGCTGGACGGCGCCGCCCTTTTGTACCGGCAACATTTGGCACATGCTCAATTTTCCGGAGCAGCACATCCTTTGCCTACTCCTCCCAATCTGAAGGGCGAACGTCTCGGCGGCCCTGCCATTGACAAGATTTTGGATCAGATTTTATTTGAAGGTTTCCAGCCGGCCCTGCCCGAATTTCTGAAGCTGGCCGCTGCAAAACAGCTTCATGTACCTCCGGCACACCTGCCAGCATTGCTCGAACTGGCCATACGGGATGCCTCCTTGCGTGCGTTGTTGCAAGCGGTTGCAGGCCCGCGTGCTGATTGGCTGATTGCTCTGAACCCCCGATGGGGCATTCCCGGCCGCAAATCAACAAAGGACAAACACCCCGAGCAGATGAGTGATGAAGCATTTAATGCGACAGGATTGGAACACCTGTCCCGGCACAGTGAACTGGACAGCGGTCAAAGCGTCGTGAAACTGCTGAGTACGCCGGGCTATGCCTGGTCGGACGCACTGGCGGGCGCCCTCGTCGCCAATTTCTCCAAATGGCTGGATCGCCACGGAGCTGTCTACAAATGGCATCTGCTGCATTACCAAAACATGCTGTTGGCCGCTGCTTATGGTTGTAATGCACGTACCTGCAAAGCTTTTGAAACGGAGTGGGCTCCGGCTGCGGTGGAGGCGGCAGATTTTCGAAAGGTGGTGAACTTTAGGAAAAAGATGATTGGGGTATTTGAATTTGAAGTTTCATTGCATTAGCTTCTAATTTCTCCTCAAAATCCAAATATTTTCTCCACCGCTTTTACCCGGTATTTAAAAATATCTTCAATTCTTTTTTCCACGAATAACTTGTCTGCCAATACGCCAATCGGGCCGTAAGGGACTTTGTAATGCAAAAGGTCTGTCATCAGTACGCCGCCTTCCACTGCTTTAAAATGGTGTTGATGATGCCACAATGCGTATGGCCCAAAGCGTTGCTCGTCAATAAAATAGGCGTGGTCGGCTACGTGCGTAATCTCGGTTACCCAGCGCATTTTTATTCCCGGAAAGGGGCTTACCCGATACTGAACGATCATTCCGGCATACATCGGGATATCCTTGATATCAGTAAGGATTTCAAAAGACATGTCTTCAGGAGTAATGGCATTCAGGTTTTCGGGCCTGGAAAAAAATTGCCAGACTTCTTCCAGACTTCTAGGGACAAATTGTTGCCATTCCTTTTTTTTGACCAACATACGATTCTTCTTGTTTGATGAATTGATGGAAGTGAAATGCCGAATTGCGAAAAAAGTTCGCAGAGCCACAATTCGCTCCCAGAAAAGTGATCATTGTATTGACTCAGCCGCCTTAATTGCTGATAAATAGTTCAATTTTCTCCAAATTAGTTAAAAAATACCCTGTTTATGGTATGGAATTGATGTATCAGGGACCTCTATCTTTGCAGTGTTCAAAAGTTTATTAGAAATACATCTAAAGTATTTTTTTTAAACAACCCAAAACAGAGTGCGTACACACTCGGAAATCGAGTTAATCAAAGTAATCCGTTTTCCCTTAAACCGCGTAGTCCCATGATTTTCGTACAAAAATGTTACCTGTCAGCCCGTTTTGGGCTTTTGCGTTTCCGCAATTTTTTTCCGGGTCACCGGGAAAAATTTTTCCTTCCATATTTAGTCGGTATTACAAGTTCATGATGTGACGATGTTTTGTCATTGTCGTCTCACCTGCGCATGATTCATTTATTTCATCATTCGCAGGCCCCTGTTTATCCCTGTGAATTAAAAAAAACTATCCCATGAACTTGCCGGACCCATACCGGTTCTCAATCAGCTTATCCGCCAAATTGGTTTGCGGGGCGCTTTGTACATGTCTCTTTATGGCAGGTACTGTATGCGCACAATCTCCGTCCAAACCCCTTCCTGACGGATGGAGCGTTATCCCCAATCACCTGACTGTAAACTGCCTCGAAACCAACGCACTAAGTGCCCTCCCACAACCTCAGGTTAAAGACATTTCCGGTGAAATCACCGGCCTTTCTTCTGAAGACCAGTACTTTAGTCTGGCTTCAGCATCTAAAGAATGGACAGCTTATTTTTCCATTTCCCGCTGGGAAACAATTAAGGTTAAAGGTGACGGTGGGGTAGATGTCACCGGAGCTCCCAATGCAATATTAGTTGAAGGGGCTAATAGCGCTCAGGTCAGAGTAGAAGCCCAAAGTGTGGTGCAATTTCAGATTGTCATTCCTGCTGATGGCTTTATTGCTTTTGACTATGAAAATTTTGGGGGCTCCAATCTTTTAAATCAATTGTTTACCGTCCGCGCGGGCGCTTCTGTGAAAGTGCAGAAGGCTCCGAAAGCGAAGTTTTTTTCCACTTCCCTGCACCGCGGCGATGTTTTGACGCTTTCTTTTGATAACGCTACCGACATGGTGATGAACCTGCAAATCAATAACCTGCGGTTTTTTACCAATGCAGCCGGCGTTTGGGAACGTCGCTGGACAGCCACAAATGCAAAAGGGGAAAGCATTGCATTTCCACAATACGTCACGATAAGCAAGGCTTCAATTGCTGACGTGTTGTTTCCCGGGGATGTTTATTTTGATGAAAATGGGCTGGCTGAAACGCCAATATGTACCGATCCGGTTTGTACCGGTTATCCTTTCATCGATCAGGATGGCAACCTTGCCACTACTTTTGACCGTGTGGTTATAGACCGGAGCAATTGTGATTTTCTGGTATCCTGGTCGGATGACCTGGTTCAGCTTTCGGATAAGTGCGTTCTGGAACGCCACTGGACCATCAGCGACCGGGTTTCGGATAATGTGTTTACAGCACTGCAATCCATTGCGTTGCCGCGCTGCCCGGAAACGGGTGATGGGCCTGCTGCAACCGGAATGCCAAAGTTGGCTTTGCCGGATCACGCACTGACGACACAGGCACTGCCGGCAGCGGTGCACAAAAATGATCTTTAGTTAACTGGCCCCGGGATTGCCATAAATTCCCGCACATAAACCATGAAATTTTTTGCCGTCAAAATCGGCACTGAAGGAGAATAGTAAGTTTGTAAAGGGTTTCTCATACAGGATTGGAGGCAGGAGGGATAAACTCCTCCTGCCTTTTTCTTCAAACCTGATAGGTTTTCAAAACCTATCAGGTTTACCAAGCCCTATCAGGTTTACCAAAGAATTAGTTTTTAGTTTTGCTTCTTAATGGCAAAAGGCGGTCTTCGGGCCGCCTTTTCTTTTTTATTTAAAAACACTTTGTATTGGTGGTAATAAACAAATTATTTTAACTCGCAAAGCATTCCATTCCGCCAATTTCCCTACCTTTACCGGGCATACATTTCGCAAACTGAATGTGGATTATTGCTTTAAAAATCTGTTAATCAATAGATTATTAATATCATGTCGCTAGTAAAAGACTTCAATGTTTATCGCGCCAAAATGAACGAAAAAATATTCGCTCAAAACAACAAGGCGCTCAATCGCTTTTTTGCGCTGGATAAAACCACGTATGAAGACGGGGCATTAGACAAAAAAACCAAAGAATTGCTGGGGCTGGTTGCATCGATGGTGCTGCGCTGCGATGATTGCATCCGCTATCATTTAGGCACTTGTTACGAACTGGGCATCACCCGCGATGAGGTTTTTGAAGTGTTTTCCGTTGCCAATTTAGTTGGCGGTTCCATCTGCATCCCGCATACGCGACGGGCGCTGGAATATTGGGAGGAATTGGAGGAAGGGGGTGAAGGTTAAAGGGTAAAGTATCAAGGTTAAAGTAGGGCATTGTTCTGTCCCGTGCAATCTGCCACTTTGATGGTAGAAGGTATTGAGTGAAGGGGAGAGTGAGTGAGAGTGAGTGAGCCGTATCCTGCTCAATGAAAGCAGTCTGCCCCCTTTAACCTTGAAAAAGGATAGACATTAGATTTTAGACAGGGAAATACTGCTCGAACTAACAGTCTGCCCCCTTTAACCTTCACCCTTTAACCTTTAACCTTTTTTTTACCTTAGAAAATAAACAACAAACATACCATGGCATCCAACTACCTCGATGAATTGAACGATGTGCAGCGCCAGGCAGTCACGAATATTGACGGTCCGGTGTTGGTGGTGGCCGGCCCGGGCTCGGGCAAAACGAGGGTGTTGACCTACCGCATTGCCCACATCATCGAAAGCGGCGTAGCGCCCTGGGAAATATTGGCACTTACCTTTACCAACAAGGCCGCCCGCGAAATGAAAGGCAGAATTGCCAAAGTGATTGGTGACCGCGCCGACCGGGTTTGGGCAGGTACTTTTCACTCTATTTTTGCCCGGATACTCCGGGTGGAAGCGGAAAAAATCGGTTATCCTTCCAATTTTACCATCTACGACACAGAAGATACGAACAGCGTAATCGGCGCCATCATCCGGGAAATGAACCTGGATAAAACCGCCTACAATACCAGCGCCATTCGTTCCCGCATTTCAGCGGCGAAAAGCGCCCTCATTACGCCAAAATTATACGCCGACAACGAAGAGTTGCGCCAGCAGGACCGCCAGGCGTCGCGCCCTTATACCTATGAAATTTATGAAAAATATGTGGCCCGCTGCAAACGCTCCGGCGCCATGGATTTTGATGATTTGCTGTATCGCCTTTACGAACTTTTTCAGCGTAACCCGGACGCTGTACTTGACAAATACCGCCAGAAATTCAAATACCTGCTGGTCGATGAGTTTCAGGATACCAACCAGTTGCAGTACGCCATCATCCGCAAACTGATCAATTTTGACGGCAGCCCGCGCAATGTATGCGTGGTGGGCGACGACGCTCAGAGTATTTATGGCTTTCGGGGCGCGACCATACAGAACATCCTCGATTTTGAAGAGGATTTCAAACCCTTTGGCATCAAGACCTTCAAGCTGGAGCAGAATTACCGCTCGACGGAACACATCGTGCAAACTGCCAATGAGGTCATCATGAACAACCGTCGCCAGATCCAGAAAAAAATCTGGTCAGACAAAGGCGAAGGTCACAAAGTCAAGGTCATCAAAGCGATGACAGACAATGAGGAAGGAAAGCGCGTAACAGATACCATTCTCGAATACAAAAACCGCTTCCACCTTTCCAACAGCGACATTGCCATCCTGTACCGCACCAACTCGCAGTCGAGGATATTTGAAGAGCACCTGCGCCGCTACAATATTGGCTACCGCGTTTTTGGCGGGCAATCGTTTTACCAACGCAAAGAAGTCAAAGACCTGATCGCGTACCTGCGCCTGGTGGTCAACCAGAAGGATGAAGAAGCGCTGCGCAGGGTGCTGAATTACCCCAAACGGGGAATTGGCGATAGCACCATCGAAAAACTGAGCAGTCAGGCCGGCAGCGCCGGTAAGTCGATGTGGGAGTGCCTACCGGCTTTAGACGCCAGTGCAAAAGCAAAAAATGCCATTGCCGATTTTGTCCAAATGATCCACAGCGCTGCCCGTCGGGTTCCCACAGAAAGCGCTTATGAAATTGCGACTTCCGTAGCCAGAAGCTCGGGCCTGATTGAATTGCTGAAAAGCGATACAACCGTTGAAGGTATGGGGCGATTGGAAAACGTCAACGCACTTTTGGACGGCATCAAATCCTTTGTGGAAGAAGATACGATTTCCGTGCTGGATGAAGAAGGCAATACTGACCGTTCGCTGACGGCTTACCTTCAGAACATTGCCCTTCTGACCGATCAGGACGACAACAGTGCTGAAGGCGCAGAATACGTCACGCTGATGTCGGTTCACGCTGCCAAAGGTTTGGAATTCAAAGCTGTATTTGTGGTTGGACTGGAAGAGAAACTGTTTCCTTCTTTTATGGCCAGTGAAACGCCGGAAGGATTGGACGAAGAACGGCGCCTGTTTTATGTGGCGGTGACCCGGGCAGAGCAATTGCTCACATTGTCCTATGCCAACAGCCGTTACCGGTTCGGGCAAATGCGCTTTAACGAGCCGAGCCGTTTTTTGGAAGAAATTCCCCGTCAACACGCAGAAAGTACCGCCCATTTCCGCGGCGCTCAGAATACTGTTGCTGAAAGCAAAACGGAAATGTTGTCCTCCGGCGCCAGGGTGAGCGGCAATTTTGTTCGAAAAAGTTCGCCTGCTTCAAGGCTTCCGGCGGTTGATGTCGCTAATTTTAAGGCCAGTCCCAGCGACGCGATTCAGAAAGGCATGCGCGTTTTGCACCTCAAATTCGGGGAAGGCGAAGTGCTTGATGTGGAAGGCGGCAAAGACAACCGCATTGCCACCATCTTCTTTAAATCGGCAGAAGACGACCCTAAAAAGCGCATCATGCTCAAGTTCGCAAAACTGCAAATTGTGACCTGAAATACGCGCATCCTTCCACAAGATGAGATGCTTCGTCGAAAAGGTGATGCTGGTCATTGCAAATGCGGCTTAGTGCCGTTAAATTCGCAGTCAAATCCGGCTCCGAAACATTCAATGTGACTTAATTATCACCATGACAGTTACCAGCAACTTGGTTAAAAACGGCATCAAACTCCTGCAGCACTTTGATCGCCAGCGTATTTCCCCTGCAATTCAACAACGCAGCACTCTGCTTTACCTTCTGCGACAGGCAGAATTCACCGCTTTCGGACAACACTATCGCTTCTCCGATATGTTGCGATCTTCCGACTACACCCATGCTTATCAGAAATCCGTCAGTCTTTACGACTACGACAGCATGTTTAACGGATGGTGGCACCGCTGTCTGGCAGGAGAAGCGGACGTGAGCTGGAAAGGGCATATCCGCTATTTTGCGCTGAGTTCGGGAACTTCGGGCGCCCCCAGTAAATACCTACCGGTGTCGCAGGACATGCGGCGGTGCATGAAAACGGCAGCTTTGCGCATGTTTGCCTGTATGCCCAAGTACGATTTACCGCCCGATTTTTATACAAAAGAGTGGCTGATGATCGGCAGCACTTCTTCTCTGGAAGACCTTGGCCATTGCTATGCAGGCGACCTGAGTGGCATCAATGCCAAAGAGCCGCCGGTGTGGATTCGCCGGTTTTACCGTCCTGGCACTCAGATTTCAAGAATTGCCGATTGGGACGAACGGACAAAAGTGATTGCCCAGAACGCCAGCAAGTGGGACATCAGCCTGGTTGCGGGCACGCCATCGTGGTTGCAGCTGACCCTCGAAGAAGTGCTGGCGTACAATAAGATGGACAGCCTTCACCAGTTGTGGAAAAACCTGTCGGTGGTCGTTACCGGCGGTACCTCGTTTGAACCTTACCGGAAAAGTTTTGAGCGACTGCTCGACCGGCCCCTGATTCATCAGGAAACCTATATGGCTTCTGAAGGCTTTGTCGCTTTTCAGGATCGCCCCGACGGCGACATGCGTTTGCTTTTGAACAATGGCATTTTTTTTGAATTTGTGCCTTTCGACGACGCCAACTTTGATGAAGACGGGATCATGAGACCCCATGTTCAACCACTGACGATCGAAGACATTCAAGAGGGAAAAGACTATGCTTTGCTGCTGAGCACCTGTTCCGGCGCCTGGCGCTATCTGATTGGCGATGTGGTGCGCTTTACGGATAAAGAACGCGCTGAAATCATCGTTACCGGCCGTACCAAACACTTCCTCAGCATCTGCGGAGAACATCTTTCTGTAGATAACATGACGCATGCTATATTGAATGTCGAAAATAAACTGAATGTGGGGATTCCGGAATTTACGGTAACCGGCGTACAAGCCGGTTCGCACCACGCACACCGCTGGTACATTGGCACCAATGATGTGCTTCCGGACACCGCATTGCTTGGTCGCATGATCGACGAAGAGTTGTGCCGCCTCAACGACGACTACCGCGTTGAACGTTCTGCCATGCTGCAAAAGCCTCAGATTGAAGTCGTTCCATTGAGCTATTTTTATGAATGGCAGCGGTTATCCGGCAAAGCGAACGGCCAGAGCAAAATTGCCCGCGTTCTGAAAGGCTCCCAATTTGAAGCCTGGGATAAATTTGTTTGCGGAAAAAGGCAGGCTTTGTGAACGAGTTGATGTGGCGGGGACTGGTACTGGGCTTCAGCCTGAGTTTGCTGGTTGGTCCCATGATGTTTGTGTTCATTCAAATTGGCGTTGAACGGGGATTCCGGGCTGCAGCTATGGCTGCTTTTGGTTCGTGGGCCAGTGATGTCATGTACATCTTTCTGGTCTATTTCGGCATTTCCTACATTTTTCGCATGACGAACGCAGATGGCTTCCGCTTTTGGAGCAGCCTTGCCGGAGGGCTTATTCTGGTCGTCATTGGTTCGGCCATCCTTTCCCGGCGTCCATTGGCCAAAGGGGATAAACCCTCTTTCGTCCTACCCGGTAATGTTACCGTCAGCAATTCAAAATCTTATTTCCGTTATTGGCTCATGGGGTTTGTCATCAACACAGTCAATCCTTTTCCTGCTTTTTTCTGGTTGGGCGTTATGAGCTCCGCGGGCAGCAAACTCAGCGCTTCGGATGCCTTTTTGCTTTTTGGCAGCATCGTTGGCACCGTCATTTTTTTCGACCTGCTCAAAGTGCTGCTGGCGAAACGCCTTCAACTCTGGATCCGAAACTCCTACATCACTTACATGCGTCGTTTTTCAGGAGTCGCGCTGGTTGTTTTGGGCGTGGTGCTGATCATTCGGGGGGCGATGTAGCAGGGCAAATGGTTCTCAATGTACCGGGGTTGTGTAAAGAGTGTTGAATTGGTTAAATTGGTTGAAATCGTACATTCGTATAATGATCGTTATCTGTGTTTAACGAATTTGACAAAACTTGTCCCGCCCAGCGGGGTTTGACTCTTTACACAACCCCGTTACAGGTCAAGAGAGTCGATTCGTTCTGTGATTGTTCAACCCCTTCAGGGTTGGGAGTGAGATTCGCTTACCATTCTTAACCCCGAATCGCCTTGCCTACGACAAGCCATTCGGGGCTATTCAAGTTCAACCCTTATTAGGGTTTTAAGGGCTTTTACTGTGCATTCAACACCTCCAAAATCAACTCAGCTTCATACCCTTTTTGCAAGGCATGCCGGAAAAGCTTATCGCGCCGCGTGCGCTCGTCCTTGCCTTTGACGGAGTTTTGATGCTTCTCCAATAATTTGCGCAGGGTATCGGTATAATCGTTTTCATCGATCTCAGCAAGCGCAGCCCGGATGCAGTATTCTGAAATTTGCCGACGCTTCAATTCCTGCCGGATGCGAACCCGGCCCCATTGTTTGATGCGAAATTTTCCCCGCGCATAGGAACGCGCAAAGCGCTCTTCATTCAAAAAATCCTCTTCAATGAGGGCCACAATGACCTCTTCCAGGTCGTCGCCGTAGACGCCAAGCTCCAGCAGTTTACTGCGCACTTCGTAGTGGCAGCGGTCCTGATAAGCGCAAAAACGCTGCAACTTCAGCAGGGCTTCTGTTTTTCCGGTGCGTTTGTTGCCGGGTTTGTCTTCGGGCAAAGGCAAGTTGTCGTATTTAATTTCTTAAGAATATGAGGCGCGCCATCGTAATTCAGGCCGCGATTTTTACTTTAGCGGCTGAAAATTAGCAGCCACATGTACTTTGTGGCAAATCGTTACAAAAATACAAAACCGTAGCCTTATGGAGTATGTACAAATTCTGATTGAAAAAATGGTCAACTACCTGCCAAGCATTGTCGGAGCACTGGCGACCCTCGTCATCGGCTTTTGGGCAGTTGGCTGGGTAACGCGACTGGTGAAACACGCGATGTCCCGCCGGAAAATTGACGAAACCGTGCAGCCGTTTTTGGCTTCTCTGGTTAATGTTGGATTGAAAGTCCTGCTGCTGCTGAGCGTTGCCGGCATGTTTGGCATCGAAACGACTTCGTTTATTGCCATTTTCAGTGCCCTGGCATTTTCTGTCGGGCTTGCCCTGCAGGGCAACCTCGGGCATTTTGCCAGCGGGGTGCTGCTGCTGATCTTCAGGCCTTTCAAAGTCGGCGACTGGGTAACAATCGGCGATTTTCAGGGACATATTACCGAAATCCAGGTGTTCAACACCGTTTTGGTGACCAACGAAAACAAAAAGGTCATCATCCCCAACGGCGTGGTGACCAGCGGCGCCATCGTCAACCTTTCCGACCTCGGCGAGCTGAAAGTATTTATGACATTTGGCGTCAGCTATGAAGACAACATCGATGAGGCCCGGGCGCTCATTCAGGGTGTTGTAGACAGCTGCCCCTATATTTTGAAAAACAAACCCACCGATATTTTCGTGACCGAACTGGGCGATTATTCCGTGGAATTTGCCGTGCGCCCCTGGTGCAAAAGCGATGACTACTGGGAAGTGTATTTCTACATGCACGAATACGTGAAAAAAGCCATCGAAAAGAGTACGCTCGACATTCCATTCCCGCAAATGGATGTGCGCCTGCACAAACAAAGCTGGGACTTCGAACAGGCGAGGGCCGACATCAAAAAGTAAACAAATCAGATTTGCATGATCGGACGCGAATGCCTATATTTGCGTCCGCTTTTGGTCCCATAGCTCAGTTGGTTAGAGCATCTGACTCATAATCAGAGGGTCCTAGGTTCAAGCCCTAGTGGGACCACACCATTGATGAGTGATAATTGACGATTGATGATTTTTGATGTGGCAGTTCTGCTTTTTGAAGCGCATTCCTGCCCACATCATCCTTCATCAATCATGTAATCGTCAATCATCAATAAAAAGAGATGATTACTTCTAAACAGGCGCAGTTGTTGCAGAACAGTTGCGCTTTTTTTATGTAAGCAACTTAGCACGTAGTTATTCGGCCGCTTCCACAAAAGGCTAGTACTCAAAGAACATGAGCCATCCCAAAAATTCGGGATGGCTCATGTGTTAATGTAGGCTAAAAAAATCAAGAACCTGTCTTTTTTAACCCTTTCGATTGCTTAGTTCCCATTACCACCGCTGTGCAGCACAACCCGGCTTATGGCGTCTGAAAGCCCGTCCGATTGAACGCGGATCAGGTAAACGCCATTTGGAAGCGTCGAAAGATCGAGTCTTTGCGTTGTGGTTTCCAAATTATTCAGCTCCAGATTGTAGATCGGCTGTCCGTTGGTGTTGAAAACCTGCAAACGCAGCGTTTCGCGGGAAGCGTAATCCTTGAGATCCACCGTCACTTCGCCGGTAGTGGGGTTGGGATACACACTAAACTCCGGTTGCTCCTGGGCTGCTTCGGCAAAGCCGCTGCCGGGAGCCTCCGCCAGAGTGGGTACTCCGCCGCTGATGCTAACATTATCAAACACAGCTGTGGTTGTGGTATTGAAATTGATGCTTTCCGCAAAAATACCGACCAGCAGGCAATTGTTCATTGAAACAGTGACGGAGCCGGCTGGTGACCAGTTGATGCCGTTAACCGAAGTCTGTAAGGAAAAGACATTGCCGACACGCTGTATGCGGAGCCATTGAGCAGGTGGAAGGGCAGGAAGCTGCTGCGTGGCTTTGACGCCGTTGGTAGCACTTCTTACTTCCCTTCGTACAAAATTGGTCAACTGTGTTTTTAATGTCACCATTTTAGAACCCGAAGCGAGGCTTTCCCGCATGGTAATGCCTGCCCATCCGCCGCCGCTCAGGCTGGCCACACGTGCTGTAATGGTGGTATTGCCGCAGATATTCTGGTATGCTTCCTGAATGGCTTCGCCGGTAAAACTGGAAATAAAGCCTGTTGAAGAAACCGTAAACTGACCACCGGGCCCACAGGGGTTGTAACCTGCGCTACCCGAACCGGGGCCTGTGTTGCCGGCGCCCCAGCCCGCAGGCAGTGCCGTGCCTACCTGAACGGTGATTTGAGCGGTACAAGTAGCCACTTTGCCGCAGCCGTCTTGTGCGGTTACGGTCACCGGGACCGTCTGGTTGAGCTGGCTGCAGTTGACTGTTGCCGGTGAAATGTTGGTTACCGTCAGCGCTCCCGGGCAGTTATCCGAAGAAGCGGCAGCATTAAATACGTCAGCTACTGCCAGCGTGTAGTTGCCGGTGGCGTCCAGAAATACGGTTGCATTTTTACACACCAGCGTTGGCGGCGTATTGTCAATACGGATATTGTAAGTTGCAGGAGTGGCGTTGTTATTCGCGTCAGTCGTGATTACGGTAATTACTGCTGAGCAGGTACCTGCAGTAGATGCTGTTTCAGCAAGTGCGCCCGGACAGTTGTCGGTAGCCGAAGTAGCAGCCAGGGCCGCCGCTTCAGCAGCCGCTAAAGATGGGTAGCAGGCCGCAATAGAACCGGTAGTTACAGTCGGCGGCGTGTTGTCTATGATGGTATAGACGAAACTCCAGGTGGCTGTATTGCCTTCGCAGTCGGTGTAAGTCCAGGAATAAGTGCGCGTACCCGTGCAGGTCACAGGATCCGGGTTATTCGTCACAGTAGGTCCGACAGGCGTCAGCGTTTCGCCGCAGGCGCTCGACACCATTGGCGGCGTGGGCTCTGTGGCCAGTGCCGGGCTGTTGACTGTGGCAGCGCCATTGGCAGGCAACGTAAATGGATTGCGCTCAATGGTGTAGGTGAAACTCCAGGTGGAAGAAGTACTTCCGCAGGCGTAAGTCCAGGTGTACGTACGCGTACCTTCGCAAGTGAGCGGGTTGGGTGCATTCGTCACCGTCGGGCCGGTGGGCGTGATGGCCGAACCGTCACAGGCCGTTACGTTTGGCGGCGTAGGCTGGGTAGCCAAAGCCGGGCAAGCTACGATAGCTGAGCCGTTGACAGGTACTGCCGGATTGGCCAGCGTGCCGGGCATCGTACTCACCGGGTTGGATTCAGCGCTCACATTATTGCCATCAGTGTTGCAGGAGCAACGGGTTTTGATGGTTTGAACCGGGCCGGCCTGGTTGTAATCAGGCAAGGTAGTAGTCCAACCGCTATTGTTGACATTGTATTGCAGCGTAGATCCAGCAGGGCAAGGCGTGCCTGCAGGCGCGGTGATGCTACCGCCTGTCAGTGTACAACCGCTGCCGCAGCTGCTGTTGACAATGCTTACATTGGCCGGTGCGCCACTGAAGGTGGGGCAGGAAACAGCTCCCGAACAGGCTTCAAAACTCCAGTCGCGAAAGGTGCCCAAATCACCAGTCGCATAATCCGCTATATTCAGCCTCCAGTCACCGCTTAGTTCCAACCCCACAAAATTGGCATAGGTATTGGTGTTTTGCGGAGGGTTTGTTTGTCCGTTGTTTGCGCTGGATTGAGCATAAATGCCCGGAGGAATAATATAGTCTGTTCCGCCGCCGTTTCCAGCCGTTGCAAAACTGGCGCCAGTGGCGCAGAAGGTATATGAACCGTCTAAGTTGGAGTCTTCACCAAAACCACTCTGGATGGCATTCACACGCCGGAACAGTTGCACTGATGTGCCGCTGCTGACATGTGTAAGCGTGGCTGTGAGGTCGCCTGTAAAAGTATGGGTGAGGTTTACTGTTACGCAATTTAACTGCGAAATAGTACCTGAAGTTGCTACATTAATGGTAGAACTTACACCCGTAGGGTTCAGATCTGGGATCGCCAGGTTGAGGTTTGGAGCGGAGGCATATACAGGGCAAGTGGCACAGCTACCTGGTTCGGTCGTCACGGCGTTGGATGCTGCGCTGGTCATCTGAGGATCTGCCAAACAAGAGCAGCGCGTTTTGATGGCTTGCGCCGGGCCGTTCTGATTGTAGACTGGCAATGTAGTACTCCAGCTGCCGCCATCAACCTGATATTGGAGTACAGCGTCTGTGGGGCAGGGAGTGCCTACTGGCACTGTGATGCTGCCTCCGGATACCGTGCCGCTGTTGCAGGCACTGTTGACAATAGTTACATTGGCCGGAGCGCCACTGAAGGTGGGGCATGAAACGGCTTCCGAACATGCCTCAAAGCTCCAATTGGAAAGTATACCTTGATCAGTAGAACCATAGTCTGCAATGGTCAACCTCCAGTCACCGCCCAGGCTAAGTCCTACAAAACTGGCGTAGGTATTGGTGTTCTCCGCTGGCGTCGCTTGCAAGCTGGCGCTTGACTGTGCGTAAATGCCCGGAGGAATAATATAGTCTGTTCCGCCGCCGTTTCCAGCCGTTGCAAAGCTGGCGCCGGTAGCGCAAAATGTATAGATGCCGGACAGATTGGAAGATTCGCCGAAACTGTTAGGACCAGTGGCATTCAGACGACGGAACAACTGCACCGAGGTGCCGCTGCTGACGTGCGTTAGCGTAGCTACCAGGTCGCCAGCCCAGGGGTGTTCCAAATTAACCGACACGCATTTTAATTCGGTAACCGTACCCGAAGCGGCCACCGTAATAGTGGAACTGGCAAAGCTAAAATCAAAGATCGCCAGGTTGAGGTTGTTGCCAGAGGCGTATGTTGTGCCGGTGCAGGGCGGTGGGCAAGTGTCGGGCGCCGTAATCACCGGACTGGACTCTGCACTCACTGTATTGCCATCAATGTTACAAGAGCAGCGCGTTTTAATAGTTTGTGCCGGGCCGGTCTGGTTGTAGGTAGGCAATGTAGCACTCCAGCTGCCGCCGTTTACCTGATATTGCAGCGTAGAACCGACAGGGCAGGGTGTGCCGCCCGGAGCTGTGATGCTGCCTCCGGATACCGTGCCGCTGTTGCAGGCACTGTTGACAATAGTTACATTGGCCGGTGCGCCACTGAAGGTGGGGCAGGAAACAGCTCCCGAACATGCCTCAAAACTCCAGTCGCGAAAGGTGCCCAAATCACCAGCCGCATAATCCGTTATATTCAGCCTCCAGTCACCGCTTAGTTCGAACCCCACAAAATTGGCATAGGTATTGGTGTTTTGCGGAGGGGTTGTTTGTCCTGCGTTTGCGCTGGATTGAGCATAAATGCCCGGAGGAATAACTTGAGAAGTTGACAGTGGAATCCCTGCATCGGCAAAACTGGCGCCAGTGGCGCAGAAGGTATATGAACCGTCTAAGTTGGAGTTTTCACCAAAACTGCCAGAAGTAGCATTCACACGCCGGAACAGTTGCACTGATGTGCCGCTGCTGACATGTGTAAGCGTGGCTGTGAGGTCGCCTGTAAAAGTATGGGTGAGGTTTACTGTTACGCAATTTAACTGCGAAATAGTACCTGAAGTTGCTACATTAATGGTAGAACTGACACCCCCGGGGTTACCATCAGGGATGGCCAGGTTGAGGTTCGGAGCGGAGGCATACACAGGGCAGGTGACGCAGCTACCTGGTTCGGTCGTCACTGCATTGGATGCTGCGCTGGTCATCTGAGGATCTGTCAAACATGAGCAGCGCGTTTTGATGGCTTGCGCCGGGCCGTTCTGATTGTAGACTGGCAATATGGTGCTCCAGCTGCCGCCATCAACCTGATATTGGAGTACAGCGCCTGTGGGGCAGGGCGTGCCGCCCGGCGCTGTGATGCTGCCGCCAGATAACACATAGTTGCTGCAAGTGCTGTTGACAATGGTTACATTGGCCGGTGCGCTGCTGAAGGTGGGGCAAATTGGCCCATTTAAACAGACGTTGCCATCAACAAAGGTGGTTGCTCCGCCCCCTACAGGGTCGAGGTGGTCTTTCAACCGGCGGCGGCTATCGGTAGCGCCGTTGTTGTTCCAGCTGTAGCCTATGCTGCCATACCAGTCAGAGAGATCGTTTCCGCAATCAGAGCTGCCACCAGAGAGGAAACCGATGGCTCGCTGGGTCGTGTTGCTAAAGATGGGCGAACCGGAAGAACCGGGTTCAGTGTTGCCGCTATCCCAGTCGGCTATGCGCCAGTGGGTAGCCGTACCGCTTGTGCTGGAATAAGCCGTGCCGGTAAGTGCATCATTTTCCATCGAAATTTTCTTCACGTCGCCTCTGGGGTGGTGAATACCTGTGGCAGCGCCTGGCGGGGTAGTCGTGGCATCGAAGCCGGCAAAATACACATCGTAGCCTGCGGCTTTTGGGTTTTCATCCATTGCAATCAGTGCAAAGTCGATGCTTAAAACGTCGTCCGGGTTGTCGGGGTTGGCCAATACCATGCCGCCATTGGTGGTCATGTTGGTAGGACCATCCGTAGTGGGTGTACAGGTGGGACTTTCGTAGCGCCACATGAATGTCCAGGTGTTTACGCTTGGGCTGTTGATGGCATCGGCAGAGCCGAGGCAGTGGTTGGCCGTCAACAACAAAGGACGGCAATCCTGTGCCGTATTATTGACGAGATACCCGGTACAAAACCTTGACCCTCCGACAAGCAACATGGCCACCGACTTGATCTGGTCGCGCCAGTTGTCGCCCTGCGAGCAAATCGTATTCACGTTGCAGGAACCTGAACTACTGAAATCCTTTTCCAAATCTTTGGGGTCAAATTGTATGTATCGATAGCCGTGCACCACATAATTGATGCTGATTGCCGGCTTCTCTTCAATGATGCGTCCTTTGCCATTGCGAAGGGGCAAATAGTACTCCAGTACAATATTGTCGCCATACACAAGACCCGTTGCAAAAATACGGTCCTGCTTGTTGTTGGCCGAAGTAAAGCCGCCGATGACGTGTTTGCGGTCGGCGCTGTAAATGTAAAGTACCGATTCATCGGGCAGGAAAAAATCGTTGTACAACAAGTTAATAGAAAGCGCGTCAGGCGCATAAATGCCGAGGCGCCAAATGCGGTCGCCATTGGGCAGGGTTTCCCAGCGACCTGAATTGTCCAGGTTCAGGTTGACCTGATGCGGGTAACCAAAGCGGGGAGGCAGGCCGTTGGCTTCGTCTCGCGTGTCTTCTTCTTCAATTTGTTTTTTTTTGAGGCTGGATACAGCGACCACCGGAATGGGCTCGTCTTTTGTTTTGTTAAGAAAACTGTAGGGCCTGCCACCAATGCTGATTTGCGCATTCACCTGTGTTGTGGAAAACAAACAAAGTGAAAACACACTCAACATCATGATTCTTATGAGTGTCGAATACCTGTTCATAATGAAATTAGAGTTTAGTTGATAAAAAAGAGTGGCTTTCTGAAAAGGAATACTTTTCAGCGGCCCCTGTGGGAATAGGAGGAATTATGGATTGGATGTAAGAGATCTCAAAGATTCCTTTGGAGGGGAGGGACGTATTTGTAAAAATAGAAAATTTCGTTGATTGATCTAAAGAAAATTAATTTTTTTTCGTAATATATTTCTGTTTAGTTTTCTGGCACTTCAAAAGTGCCAGAAAACTAAACAGAAATATACCTTAATCATGCACCATTCACTCCACCTTCAAATCGTCCATTTCTACCAGACAAGCTTCCCGAATCCGTTGCACGGTAGCCGGTGCATAAAGGGGGAACCATTCCGTGTGCCCCCGATCCTGACGGGCGGCGAGGATGGCATGTTTGACGGCAAAAAACACCGTTGTTGCCAGGCAAAGCGGCGGCTCGCCCACTTCCTTGGAAGAAAAAAGCAGGTTGGGATCGTTCAGTTTTCTCGGATAAGGGAAAAGATCCACATGCATTTCCAAAGGAATGGAAGTCACTGCAGGCGGCTTGTATTCCCAGGTATTCATGGAATTTAAAGCCCCTTTGAACGCACCGTCGGGCTGATAAACCATGTCTTCGTAAAGCATGAAACCTAGTCCCTGTATAAAAGCGCCTTCCACCTGGCCGATGTCAATAGCGGGGTTGATGCTTTTGCCCATGTCGTATACAAGGTCGGCTCGTAATACGGTAGTTTCGCCGGTAAGCACGTCGATTTCTACTTCAGCACAAGCGGCACTGAAAGTGAAACCAACAAACTGATTCACCGTTTCCGGTATGGTTCCTGGTTTAAACGTAAGTGTTTCGGTTGGGTCCGTCGCTTCCCCTCCTTTGATCGCCACGCGTACCTGTTCAGATAAATTGATTCTTTCTTCATTGGCTTCGTGCACGACTGCCGGCCAGGAGGCATCATCCCATTGAATTTTCCGGTAATCCGGATCGTAAGGTAAAGGCACAGGCTGGCCATAGAACTGGTAGTTCTTACAAAAATCCGGGCCTTTGGCATGCAGCCATTTTTGCAGGCGCTTTTTTAGTTTTTTACAAGCCTCCTGTACTGCTTTGCCATTGAAAGCGGAACCTGTGGATGCGCCCGTGCTGACAGGGTTGGGAATTACCGCAGTGTCCATTTCTGCAATCCGTATGAGGTTTAGTGAAACGCCCAAACTTTTTGCAGCAATCTGGGCGATGATGGTGTTCAACCCCTGCCCCATATCAACCCCGCCCTGACGCACCAGGACCGAAGCATCCTGATCGTAGATTTCGACCAGTGCGCCGGCCTGCTCCAGGAAAGTGGCGTTGTATCCTGATGCATATTTCACCGGAATGAGGGAAATGCCCCTTTTGCGCCAGCGGTTTTTGGCATTGAAGTCATTTACCTGGGCCAATCGTTTGTCGAACGCCGATTTTTTTCTTGTACTTTTCCATACCCTTTGCAGGTAGCAGTCCTTCACCACCTGGCCAAACGGCGTGGTCTGGCCGGTTTGATAAAGGTTTTTTGCCCGCACATCTTCCGGGAGCATGCCAATGGCGTGGGCTGCTGCCTCCAGCGCTTCTTCCTGGGCGATCAGGCCCTGTACGAGCCCCATGGAGCGAAAAGCCGTATTGCTGGCTTTGTTTGTTTTGCAAACATCGGAAGAGGTTTGCCAGTTGGGGACAAAATAGGCGGTATCGCAGCGCAATTGTATGCAGTCGCTCACCACAAACGAGGCGTCATAGGTGTATCCGCCGTCGATGTGAAAATCAGCACGCCAACCCATGATTTTACCTCTGTTCGGGCCTTTGTCAACGATGGCTACGGCGTAATTAGACAGCAGGGGATGTCGGTGGCCATAAACAGCAGTATCTACTGACCGCACGTTGGCCAAACGGACCGGAAGCTGATGCTTCCATGCCGCGACCGCAACAGGGGCTGCAGCAAACATCGACTGATCGCATTTGCCACCATATCCGCCACCAATGCGCTTTATCCGCACGTCTACTTTGTTGAGTCTGGGGGTTGCTTCACCCGACCTCGGGGTTGTGGGCTTCAGTACCGCTACGGCGCTGGACTGCATCGAGTCCGGCGACTGCGAGGATGGATGAAGGATCAATTGCGCTTCTTCGCCGGGAATGGCCAGGCAGGATTGGGATTCCATGTAAAAATGGAGTTGACTGCCTGTTTCCTGAGCACCTTTTACCACGACGCAGGAATTTTGGTCAAGAGTTAGGGTTGAAGGGAGGTCATTAAGGGCTGGTTTTATCCAGCCGGCATTGGTTTTTTCCCTTGTGATTTTCCAGATGTGTACAGGATAAGCGCCTTTATCGGCAAAAATGCTACCTTTTTCAATGGCCTGTTTAAAGCTGATGACCGGCTCTTTAGGGGCATAATGCACACAATATTTTAGCAGAAATTGCGCGGCATCCTGCGCGGCGACATACGTTTTGGCCAACACCATACAAAGGGGCTGCCCATGAGCAGTGACCGTTCCTTCATCGGGCTGCTCCATGCCGATGCAAAAAAGCGGTTGATCGCCACCCTGGCCGATGGCCTTTTTACCCGGGACATCTACGGCCGTTACCAGATCTACGACGTCGGGAAACTTCGCTTTCAAAACGGCCAGTACGGCCTGCGTGCTGGCCTTGCCTTTTTTGCCGGGCACGATGAAATGTACATCGGCAGCGGGGTAGGGGCTTGTCGCAAATGCGGCTTCCAGGCCTCTGCGCGGAAGCGGAATGTCCTGCGGGTAAATGGCTTCACCCGTCGTTTGAAGAAAAGCCTCCAGCTTGATATAAGGCTGATTAACCGGGTATTCGTTGGGATAGGATTTGTATTTTTGGGTGCCTCTGGAAACAGGTCTTGGAACGCGCTTACCGGCCGACCTAATTGGTGCGGATACGCCGGCAGCATTTTGAGTTTCCATCAATTGCACGAAAAATTTATAAAGAAAGGATTGTGCAAGGTGGGTCCGGTAAGCATCGGTGAACCCCTCCCAGGGGAGGGTACTCATTCTTTTCTCGCTGTTTTTTATGGCTGTTTCCACATCCTTCGTCAAGGCGGACAGGGCCGCATTTAGTGTTGCCTCATTCAGCGCTTTGCCGCGCAGGGATTGCTCTGCCAGGGCGGCGTGGAATGCCAACGGGCCAATGCCGCCAAGAATGAGCGTAGCATCGGCAATTTTGCCTGTTTTATCAAAACGAACCCGCATGCCCGCATTGACAATGCTGTGGGAGTTTACTTCGCGGAGCGCACATTTATACGTTTGGCAAACAGACGCGCTTTGGAAAGGAATGGAATAGCTTAGTATCAAGACGCCATCCTGGAGTTCTTTAGAATTGGTGTATGCCGTAGCAAAATCCAGGATGCCCATTGTTTTGGCTTTTTTCCAACCCGGGCATAATATCCTCACCTGAGCGTCCATCATGGCCAGGGCTGTGAACATATCGGAGGGAAAGGGCGCCCCTTCTTTAATGTGCTTCACCACCATCATGGTGTTGCCCCCCAGACTTGCCGCACCCCGTACGACATTGCCGGCAGTTCGCTCTGCCATGTATTTTACCGCCTGAAGCCCCGATTGATGGCGCTTGTCTTTCATGGCGGGGCTGGCTAAAGCGGCGTTAAGCAGGTCGATGAATTCGAGGTAAGTAATGGCCGCTCCGACCTCCAGGTATTCCTTTTCAATCACCCGGAGCCTTAGTTCTGCGAGCTGAGAGATGTCAATAAACAGGTGCGGGTCTTCTTTGTATTTGTCGTACACGCCAATGGAAGTATTGCCTACTACCAGCCTCGTGTCGTCTCCTTTGTGGCCTTGCATCAGCTTGAGGGCTTCGGCGACACTAAGCGGACGATGCCAGGTATAGCCGTTTTTTTGGTAGTGAACCGGCCTTGCAGGTTTTTTTAAATCAGCTGGAAACTGTACCGGAATGGTTGGCGATACGCTGACACTTTCAGCGGGGTCTACGATACAGGTCATCGTACCTTTCTCGTCCACTTCCGGCTTCCAATCGCTGGCAAATTCTTTTTGAAATCCGTAAAGAATGGGTCTGTACCCGGTGCAACGGCAGAGATTTCCGTCAAACAGCGCCTCAATCTCTTTTTTGGTACCTATTTTAGCATCGGGTTGATTCCCTTTTTGTATGAGGGCAGCTGTCATGTTCATGATCCAGCCCGGTGTGCAATAACCGCATTGGGTTCCATTGTTTTGAGCCAGGCATTGCTGTACCCGGCTCACGGCAGAAAGCACGCTTCCCGTACCTTCCACAGTGGTCACCATCATGCCGTCGAGGGCGACGAGTGGGTGCATGCAGGAATTGATGGAGCGGGAGACGATTTTGCCCGTCGTGATGTCAAAAGAGGAAAGCATAACGGTGCAAACCCCGCAGCCTCCTTGTTTGCAGTTCATTTTTGTACCGGTAAGGCCAACTTCGGCGGAGCGAAGGTAGTCGACGAGTAAAATGGTCGGATCTGCATTTTCGATGCAAATCAGCGTGCCATTGAGGTAAAACTGGAGGTCTGTTGCTGGCATGGCAGATCTTTGTGAGAAGTTAAGGTAAAGGGAGAGGCGGTTGTTTTAGCGCTTCTACTTTTCCAGTTTCCTGACGGCAAATACATTTTACAAATGGGTCAGGATACAATTGTCTGTTTATCAGGAAAAAGGCGCTGGAATTTTGTATTATGGCGACAATTTAGCTTTTTATTCTAAATTTGATAAAATAATAGCATATAATTTTTTATCTACGCTAAGGCAAACAGATGGCTTTTACCCGGCGCAATTTGGTCAGTCCAGGTTTTGATTCTGGCTCAGTAAGGGGCCAATGCCCGCGGAAAATGTGAAAATGAGGTAACGGTATTCGAGATGAGCAGCATGACATACTTGTGGCGTAAAATCGTAGCCGCATGTCGCACTGTTAAGCTCAAAGCTGCCGTTAAGCAGATTTTGGGCGCTGAGCGTGAGGCTGCCAGCAAACAGGAGGATACACTAGAGCAGTTTAGCGCGCATCGCCTCCACCGCTTTCCTGATCCTTCGCCCCTGGCCATCGCCCCCTCTTCCGGAGGAATGAAACTCTTTCAGTCCTTCAACCTGCATTAATTGCTGTAAATTTTCGGGGCGCACCCCGCCGCCAACCAGAATCGTCAGGCGACCCGCGGCGTATTGGTGGTATGTTTTCAGGTTATCAATGCCCGCTAAAGCATTTGGATATTGCCCGGAAGTGAGGATGCGCTGTACGCCCAGTTTGGCCAGTTGATCGATGGCATTCAGCGGATCGGAACAGCGGTCGAATGCCCTGTGAAAAGTGAAGGGCAGGGGAGCGGCAGCGGCCACCATTTCGGCAGCGCGCAGAACGTCTAAACGGCCATCGGCGAGTAGGGCGCCGCAAACAATACCGTCGGCGCCATTGGCTTTGGCTTCGGCTATTTGGCGCAACAGACGCGCCCATTCGGCGTCGGTGTAGCAAAAATCTCCGCCACGCGGACGTATGAGGACAAAAACGGGAATCCGGACGCTGGCTTTTACTTTGCGCAAAAGTGCAGCAGAAGGTGTAAGGCCGCCTGTGCTGAGACGTGCGCACAACTCAATGCGGTTGGCGCCCCCCTGTTGGGCGTCAACCGCATCGCGGAGCGAGGTACAGACGATTTCGAGCTGCCGTGTCATGAGGCAATGGCAACGCCGACCAATTCTTTTTTGACGTAGTACATGTCGACTGCGCCTTTGTTTTTGGCTTCAATCTTGCCCCTGTATTCGCACTCGAACTGGTATTTAACCAGATCGTGGGTCGTTTCTGAAATGTTGATCCGGCCCGGTTCGCAGTTGCCTTCCATTCTGGATGCAATGTTGACCGTGTCGCCCCAGATGTCGTAGGCAAATTTATTGACGCCTACCACGCCGGCGACCACCGATCCCGTATGCAGGCCAATGCGCGCTTCGAAGTAAGGCTTGCCCAGACGAACGCGCTCCTGCTTCTGTTCTTCCAGGAATTGCTGCATTTCCATGGCAGCGCGGATGATGTTGTAGGGCATAGAGCGGCGCTCAGAAAGGCCACTTGCGCACATGTAGGCGTCGCCGATGGTTTTGATCTTTTCCACATCAGGATACTGGTGGATGATGAAGTCGAATCCTTTGAAACAGCGGTCCAGCTCTTCTACCAGGTCTTCCGGCGTCAGTTGTTCTGAGATGGTGGTGAAGTTTTTGAAGTCGACGAACATCACCGTCACTTCTTCGTAGCGGCGTGCTTTCACCTTGCTGAACTGCTTCAATTCCGTAGCAATCGCGGCAGGCAGAATGTTAAGCAACAACTCGTCCGACTTCTCGCGTTCCATGTCAATGAGGCGGCTTTTTTCTTCAATTTTTCGTCTGGAGCGGCGGCTGGAGCTGTAGAGTAAAAACATCAGAAAAGCCAGCATAACCAGAAAGCCTGCACCGATGTAGAGGTAATTGCGGTATGTTTTTTCCTTTGCGAGGGCAGAGTTAGCCTTTTCTACGGCAAGTTCCCGCTCGGACAACACCAGAGAGTCGGCCAGTGCCTCTTTATTGAGCGTACTGATGAGGCGCTCCTTCATCTTCTTCTCTTCTTCGATGCGCTGTTTTTCTTCTTCAATGGTTTCGATTTCTTCCTGCTTGGTAGAAAGTTCGCTGGATTTCCGCTGGGTTTCTTTCACCAACTGCTCCTGACGGACTTCGAGGTTGGACTTGTCATTGCTGAGCTGGTCGCGTTCGGCAGAAAGGTTGCGCACTTCGAACTCCAGTTTGTCGCGTTCTTTTTCCAGATCGCGCTTTTGGCGGTCAATGCCTGCTTTTTGCAGGTCGAAGTTGTTTTCCAGATCACTGATGCTGGTTCCTTTCTGGCTAAAATAAGTGAAGGCTTCTTCGTAGATCTGAATGGCGCGTTGTTCATTGCGCTGTTTTTTGGCCAAACGGCTGCGCTTATCCACACTCTTAATGATCAGATCAGAATCTTTTGCCTGTTTGGCAAAACTATACGCACTTTTCAGCCAAACTTCCACATTGCGGTCATCGCGGGCACGTTCGTACGCTTCAGCAACCAAATAGGCGGATTGGGCGGCCATGCCGGGATTGTTCTGTTGGGTGGCCAAATTGTGCGCATCCTTGCCGTATTCCAGCGCTTTTGTGGTATTGGTACGGAGATAGGCCTGGCCCAACTCGAAACTGTAGAGCATCTTTTCTTTGCTCGTTTCCGCTTCTTTCAGTTTCTGCTCCAACTCCTCAACAGATTGGCCAAACGCAAAAACTGCACAGCAAAGCAGGCAGGCAGACAGTAGTACTTTCATGCTTTTGATTATCTTTCGCAAAGCTACATAACGTTTTTTTTAAAATTTGTTACAATGACTTTTAAATCCAAATGAAATATTTTTGGCTTTACTTTATGAATAAAATTCCGTAACTTGCAGAAATTGTAAAATAGAATATTGCTATTATTCACAATATCAATACAAGAATCATGCTAACCAATCAAAGGGAGATTTTAATGTATTACAACGAGGGTTCCCGGACTGACCGCATGACCCTTGCCTACGCGCAAAGTGTGGTGTCTCACATCAAGAGCTACACTTTTGAAAAATCCGCTTCTACCGTTACCACCTGGCAGCAAATTCTTCAGGCGCTGGCGCTGCATCCAAAAGAATTGCTTAATAAAGCGCATCCTTATTACCAGGAAAACATCCGTGGCCGCGACTTCGAAGAGCCAGACTGGATCAACGTCCTGAAATTCAATCCCGAACTCATTAGAGGCCCAATTGCCATTCGCGGCGACAAAGCCGTCTTTTGCCTGACGCCGACCGATATTTTTAAGCTGATATGATTTCATTGGAAGAAGTGTCTCAAAAGGGCTTTATAGCTTCCTTTTGAGACACCTACTTCACCTCCGTTATGCCTGAAACGCGGGCGCAAATTCCGTTTTTGCAAAATGTGCCAGCGTAGTTGGTGTGCTGTATTCCGATTTGCGCTGGTAGTCGCCCATCAGAATGCCTTCGTTCGCGGAGCGGCTGAACTGCACGTACTCCTCAGCGAGGCTGGCGCTGAAACCTGCCTGTACCATCCCATTCCGCGCATCTTCATACGAAAAAGTTACCCAGGGCAGCTCAGGCTTGCCAATGGCGGCGCCGAGAATCGCCGTTGCTTCTGCCATGGACAGGTCTTCCGGACCAGCAACATAGGTATGGCTATGGCCTGTAAAATCGAGTGCCAGCAAGTGTTTGGCCGCAACGTCGCCTATGTCGTTGGTATGGACCATGGCTGTTTTAATGCTGCCGTCGAATGGGAATCCCCCATTGATGCCCATGCCTTTGATGATGCCGATGCTGCCTAAGAAATTCTGCATGAAAAAACCGGCGCGAAGATGAAGTACATTTGCTTGTGGAACCGCTGCGGCTAATTTCTGCTCAAATTCGTGTAGTCCTGCAACTACCCCCGTTTCCGGGCTGTGCGCGCCGATGCTGGAAAGGGTCACAACGTGGGGTACACCCGATTCGCGAACGGCTGTTGTGATGGCATCGCTGATGGCGTTCTGATAAGCGCGGAAATCGGAAGCGCCGGCATTTGGGGGAATCAGGGCATAGACCGCCCTTGCACCTTTGAAGGTTTGCGTCAGAAATGCGGCATCCGACAAATCGCCAATGGCGGCATGAGCGCCTTTGGCCACCAGGCCTGCCAGTCTTTCGGGGCTGCGGCCGACGACCACGACTTCTTTGCCTGCTTCGAGTAATTTGTGTGCGGCGCGCTGGCCTGTATGCCCGGAGGCTCCTGTGATGACGTACATGATTTTAATGATTTATGATGAAAATTAATTAATTACATACATACTGGTTGGTATGTTGTAGGGCCAAAAAAAATGCTTCCCTGAAGCATTGTGAAAAGCCCGTCTCAAAAATGGCAAAATGGCAAAGCCCGTCCCGCTCAGCGGGGAGCTTAGATTGAACCAAATATTGGACTATTTTTGAGTAACAAACTGCTTTTCGGGATAAATTTCGCCCATTTGCTTATTGCCCATTTGCCTTTTGAGACTCCCTCTTAATCTCCCGCAGCGTTGCTATCAACGCATCCATAGCGGCATCAAAAGCCCCTTTATCCTGCATGGATTTACCCACACTGAAACAGCCTTCCATGGCTGCGAGTATGAAGTAAGCGTAATTGTCAGCGTCAATATTTTTGTTCAGCAAACCTTTGTCTGCTGCGCGTTGCAGGGCCCGGGAAATGGCGCTGTGCATGGCTTCCATGATGGCTTGCAGGCGTTTGCGGAAACCTTCATCCAGCGGCGCCATTTCGTTGATGAGGTTGTTGAGCGGGCAACCCAGTTCGCATTGCGTTGCGTTCATGCCGGAGCGAATGCCCTCAAGGCACCACACAATGCCTTCAACCGGATGCCCCTGGTGGTAATCCAGTTGCTTCCATAGTCCGGTGTATCGCGGTCCGATGATTTCGTCCACAACGGCGTAGCCCAATTCCAGTTTGCTTGGGAAATAGTGATAAAATGCGCCTTTGGTGATGCCCAGTTCGCTGATCACCTTATCTGGACGGACCCCCTGAAAGCCCTGGCGATGCATGGCTTCGTAGTTTTTTTCCAAAATATTCTGACGCGTGTCGATCATGACACAAAGATGAACATACTAATTGGTATGTGCAAGTGTTTTTGGTTTTATTTAACTTTTGTATCTTTTTGAGGTAGCAGCGTTTTCTTTGTGTATCCCGGATTTAACCGGATAGTACAGCATCCCTTAGACGCACTTGCGAAAAAATTGCCCTGTTAATTTTACCACCTAAAGCAACCCTTTTTTATTTTTTTCCGAATATAAGCAGATACATCCGGCGATACTCTTTAATACGATACGGAATAATAAAGCTGCTCCAGAAAACATTTTTCTCTTAATTCCTCCCGGTTTATTTTATTTTTTCTGACCATAAAACCAATTGTTTTTCTTTGTATAAGTCAATAATTATGGCTAAATTACAGGATCAGAATTAACGCTTCTACTATGTCCCGACTTGCGCATCAGATTTACATTACGACACTGGCGAGTATTGTTATTCTGACTTTCCTGTTTTTGTTATACAAAGGAATTTCCTACTACAGCACTTCCATTGAAGAGCGGTTTTATCACCCGGATCACGATTGGTTTAAGCCAAGCGGTGTTTTTGGGCATGGCCTTGGTATTGTTGGCACGCTGCTGATCATCATCGGCGTATTTGGGTACCAGGCGAAGAAAAAATTTCGTTTCCTTGCCCGGTTTGGGCGATTAAAATACTGGTTGGAGTTTCATATTTTTCTTTGCAGTCTCGGGCCGGTTATGATTTTGTTTCACACCGCTTTTAAGTTTGGCGGCATTGTATCGATCAGTTTCTGGAGCATGGTGGCGGTGGTCATCAGCGGGGTCATCGGCAGGTTTATTTACATACAGATACCGCGCACCATTGAAGGCAGGGAATTGAGTTTGAATGAAGTCAGGGAATCAAAAGGAGACCTTGGGGAAATTCTGAAAGGTGCTTATGCACTGGACGCGGGCAGTTACCAATCTGTTTTGGATGCGGTGAAAATCAACAGCCAGCGGATGCAGGGTAACTTCTTCTCGAGGGTCTTTGGCAAATATTTTGAAGATAGAAAGACCATGCGGCAGATCAAAAATACGCTGCGCAGCAATGGTTTGTCGGGGGCCGACACCCGAAAAATCTCAAAACTGGTGGAGAATGAAATTTCTTTAAACAACCGCATTGAACGACTGGTCACCATGCAGGAATTGTTTAAATACTGGCATGTGGCACATTTGCCATTTGCCCTGATCATGCTGATTATTATGATCATTCACGTTACCATAACCCTGATGTTTGGCTATCGATGGATTTTTTAAGCATCGTTTGAGTAAAAGGAAATTGTCTGTTCACATTATTTTATTTTAAAGCATGTTACTCGAACAAATCATCATATACGGCGCTGTTGGCCTGTTTTGCTTCGTCGTCATTTACCTGTACCTGAGGAAGCAGAAAAAGGCTTCCAGTGTTGCGGAGGCTAAAATCGAAAAAGCGATTGAAGACGGCACTTTCGAGCCGGTGTCACTGCATCCGGTGATAGATCTGGGAACCTGCATCAAAAGTGGCGCCTGCATTGAGGCTTGTCCTGAAAAAGACATCCTCGGAATTGTGAACGGCAGGGCAACGCTGATCAACGCTTCTCATTGCATCGGACACGGCGCCTGTTTTCATGCTTGCCCGGTAGAAGCGATTACCCTCGTTATCGGGACTGAAAAACGGGGTGTTGATCTGCCGCATGTCAATCAGGATTTTGAAACGAATGTCCGGGGCATTTACATCGCCGGTGAACTGGGCGGTATGGGGCTGATAAAAAACAGTGTGGAGCAGGGCGAAGCTGCCGTGGAAAGTATTGTCAAATCTGGTTTCAAGCGAGACATGGAAACTTACGATTTGATCATTATTGGCGCCGGGCCGGCAGGCATTTCGGCTTCTCTGACGGCAAAAAAACACAACCTCAATTTTTTAACCCTGGAACAGGACTCGCTGGGGGGCACGGTTTTTAACTTCCCCCGTTCCAAAATTGTGATGACGGCGCCAATGGATTTGCCCCTTTACGGGAAAGTGAAATTGTACAATACGAGTAAAACGGAACTGCTTGGTTTATGGGTATCCGTGCTTGCAAAACACAACATCAAAATTCAGGAAAACACAAAAGTTGAAGGTATTCATGTGGATGGCAACCGCTTCAATGTGGTCACCCTCAAGGGTGAAACCTTCCGAACCAAAAATGTTCTTTTGGCCATTGGCAGACGTGGGAGTCCCCGAAAATTGGGCATCCCCGGCGAATCCCTTGAAAAAGTAGCGTATCGCCTGCTCGAACCTGAAAACATAGCAAATAAACGCGTGGTGGTGGTCGGCGGTGGCGACTCTGCTATTGAAGCGGCGCTCTCACTGGCGGATCAGAATCAGGTGATTATCAGTTACCGAAGCGAAGCTTTCAGTCGCCTCAAACCCCAAAACCGCCAAAAACTGGAAGCCGCTGTCAGCGAGGGTAAACTTGACGTGAAACTCAAAACCAATCTGATCAAAATTGACGAAGAAAAAGCGACGCTAACGAGCGAAACTGAAAAAGAACCGCTCGAGGTTGAAAACGACATGGTGTACATTTTTGCCGGCGGAGAATTGCCGACGCAGTTTCTACAAAAAGCGGGCGTACAAATTTCAAAACGCTTTGGTTATACCATGAGAAAGCACAATTAGTAAACCTGTTTTTTTAGAAAAGAACCAGTTTAGATTTTATTACATAAGCATTTGATCCGTGTGAAACGAAAAATCCTCCATATCCTGTTCCTGCTCAGCTTCCTTTCCGGGCGCTTAGCGGCGCAATTGTCGCCGGGCGATCTGTCAAATGCGCACGCCAAACTGGAAGGCGTGTCCAATTGCACCCAATGTCATGTGCTGGGCAGTAAAGTCTCAAACGACAAATGTTTGGCCTGTCATAAAGAAATCAAAAGTAAAATAGACAGCAAGAAGGGGTACCATGTTTCTAAAGATGTAAAAGGCAAAGAATGCGCTAGTTGCCACAGCGACCACCACGGCCGGAAGTTTGATCTGATCCGATTTGATGAGAAAAATTTTGACCATAATCTGGCAGGTTATGAGTTGGCAGGCGCGCACAAAAAAATAGATTGCCGCGAGTGCCATAAGCCTGATTATGTAAGCGATGCAAATCTCAAGAAGAAAAAAGAAACCTATCTGGGCTTGGGGCAGCAGTGCCTTTCCTGCCATGAAGACTACCACCAGAAGACCCTTTCTAACGACTGCACAAGGTGTCACTCAGCCGACGCTTTCACCCCGGCGAGCAAGTTCAACCACGATAAAACGGATTTTGCGCTCGTTGGAAAACACAAAACGGTTGCCTGCATTGACTGTCACCAGAAAGAGACCAAAAACGGGGTAACTTTTCAGCGTTTTGCAAATATTCCGGCACAGAATTGCAACAACTGCCACAAGGACGCCCACAACAACCATCTGGGAACCAACTGTAAGGAATGCCATACCGAACAATCTTTCAGTTCGCTGGAAAATCTGGATCGGTTTAACCACAATAAAACACATTTCCCGCTGAAAGGGAAGCACAAACAAACAGATTGTGCCCTTTGCCACAAACTGGATGTAACTCCCCTCGCTATTTTTCAGGACAGGCTGGGCATAAAAACGGAGCAATGCGCCACCTGCCATGAAGATGTCCACGAAGCTAAGTTTGGAAGCAATTGTGCAGATTGCCACAACGAAACATCTTTCCGGAAGGTCGGAAAGATGGATGGCTTCAACCACAACCTGACAAAATTTGCCCTGAAAGGCAAGCACGTTGCGGTTGATTGCCGGAAATGCCACGTATCGGATCGTTTAACCGACCCCTTGCCCCACAATACCTGTGCTTCCTGCCATCGGGATTACCACGACGGGCAGTTTGCAGGCCTTGTCGTCACGCCGGATTGTGCCGAGTGCCATACCGTAGAAGGTTTTGCAGAAAGTAATTATACCATTGAAAAGCACGCCAAAACCAAATTTCCGCTCACGGGTTCACACCTCGCAACGCCCTGTAATGCCTGCCATTGGAAGGAAAATAAATGGCGTTTCAGAAAAATCGGTGAACGCTGTGTCGATTGCCACAAAGACATTCACGAAGGGCAAATTGATGCGAAATGGTACGTCAACCAGACTTGCGAAAATTGCCATACCACAGAAACCTGGACAGGCGAGAACCGCTTCGACCACAGCAAAACGGCCTTTAAGCTGGCAGGTGGACACCTTAAACAGGATTGCCGGGCTTGTCATGTCCCGGATGATGAATACAAATACGGACAATTTAAAGGATTGCCCACTGCATGCCAGTCTTGTCATGAAGACAAACATGCTGGTCAATTTGTAAAATCCGGGGTAACCGATTGCGCCAGATGCCATGGATTCGATCACTGGACGATGAGCAGGTTTGATCACAACAAAACGCGTTTCAAATTAGACGGAAAACACGCTAAAGTTACTTGCGGAGAATGCCATAAGCCGAAAGAAATGAACGGGCAAATGGTGGTACAGTATCGTTTTGAAAGCTTTGAATGCGTGGTTTGCCACAAATAGAGAACATGCGCAACCAATTATCCATCTTCTTCTTCCTCGGGTTTTGTACGAGCCTTTTTGCGCAAAACCCGCATGGCGCAGCGTTGAAATTCGACTGTGCGGCTTGCCATTCCCCGGAGGGCTGGGAGATTGCCAAAGATTTTTGGGAGGAGCGCGAAACACTGGTCATTCCTTCAGATGACCGGGTGGGCGTACCGGTTAAAAGCAAGCGATTCCGCCATGATCAGACAGATTTTCCGCTGACCGGCGGGCATAAAGTTGTGGATTGCCGAAGTTGCCACCAAACCCTTGTATTTGAAGAAGCCCAATCGGATTGCATATCCTGCCATACCGACCTGCACCAAATGACCGCAGGAGACGATTGCGCCCGGTGCCACAGTACAAACCACTGGCTGGTTGACAACATCACGGCATTGCATCAGGAAAATGGCTTTCCTTTATTGGGTCAACATGCGGTAGCGGATTGCAAAGCATGCCACCAGTCGGAAACAGCGCTTCGATTTGATCGCATAGGAAATGATTGTATCAACTGCCATTCCGAAGACTATATGTCGACTACATCGCCTAATCATCAGGCGGCGGGTTATTCGACCAATTGTGAGATGTGCCACGACATCGCCGGTCCCGGATGGCTTTGGTCAGGCGGGGGCGCCAACCACCTGTTTTTCCCCCTGACGGGCGGGCACCGGATCGACGATTGCACCCGCTGTCACATCGGCGGAAATTTCATCAATACGCCGACTGATTGTTTTGCCTGTCATCAGTCGGATTTCCAGGCGACGACTGCTCCAGACCACGAAGCGAACAACTTTCCGACCGATTGTAATGCTTGTCATTCGACTGAACCTGGCTGGCATGCCATTGAGTTTGGTCAGCACGACCAGTTGTATTTTCCAATTTTCAGCGGTAAACACGAAGGAGAATGGAATCAGTGTGTAGAATGCCATACAACGCCAGGGAGCTTTACCCAGTTCAGTTGTATTGATTGCCACGAACACAACGATGCCGGCGACCTCGCCAATGAACATGATGAGGTTTCAGGCTACAGTTATAACAGTCAGGCATGCTATTCCTGCCACCCGAGGGGGAATTAAGGCATGAGACTTGAAAGCCCCGGATTGAAGTTTGAAGGGATCATTCCCGTTCAGCAACTAAAAATTCCCGTTCGGTAAAAAAAATCATGCCGCAAATGCCATCGAAGAGACTGATGGAGGAAATGTCATAGATTTGTCATAAACCTATGCAGTTTTGCCCTAAATCCCGTGGACGCTTAAAACAAGGACTGTTTGCAAAGATTGGTATGCATATTATTTATTCTGGGATTGTCTGCTACGCTTTTCTCACAAAACCCGCACGGCGCAACGTTGAAACTCGATTGCGCTGCGTGCCATACGTCTGCGGGGTGGGAGATATCCGCTGAATTCTGGCGCAAAAGCGAGTTGGAGAAACCGGTCATTTCCAGAACAACAGGAATGGTCTTGCCCTCGGATACGCTTCGTTTTCATCACAACAAAACCAATTTCCCCCTTACTGGTGGCCATATAGCTGTCGATTGCAGGAATTGCCACGAAACCCTCGTGTTTTCAGAAGCCAGTTCCGATTGTATATCCTGCCATACGGACGTCCACCAGCAAACAGTTGGAACGGATTGTGCGCGTTGCCATACGCCGAATAACTGGCTGATTGACAACGTCACCGCATTACACCAGGAAAATGGCTTTCCGCTTACTGGCGTACACAAAGCAATCAGTTGCAACGATTGCCACGTCAGCGAATCTGCTTTGCGTTTCGATCGCCTCGGGAACGACTGTGTCAGTTGCCACATCAATGATTTTAATGGCGCCACCAATCCCAATCATGGTCAGGCTGGTTTTTCAAAAGACTGTTTAGAATGCCACGATGTTTATACCCCCGGTTGGCGTACGAACAAAGTTAACCACGATTTTTTCCCCCTGACCAAAGGGCACGACATTTCGGATTGTGCGCAATGTCATACAGGCGGCGATTTTGCCAACACGCCCAATACCTGTGTTTCCTGCCACCTGCCTGATTTCGAAAGCGCAGTTTCTCCAAATCACGTCAGCGCTAATTTTACCAATGATTGCGCTGCCTGCCATACTACTGACCCCGACTGGATGCCTTCGCAATACCTGCAGCACGATGTCGATTATTTTCCAATTTACAGTGGAAAACACCTTGGGCAATGGCAACAATGTTCAGATTGCCATACAAACGCCTCAAATTATGCGGAGTACAGTTGTATCGCCTGCCACATCAACCCCGAAACCGATGTCGGACACGATGGGGTGGTCGGATATGTTTATGAAAATTCCGCGTGTCTGGCCTGCCATCCCACGGGGGATGCCGACGGGGCATTCGACCACAATTTGACTGATTTTCCTTTGACCGGCGCACACCTTACCACGGCTTGTATTGCCTGTCATGCAAATGGATATGCGGGGACGCCCACTGATTGTGCTTCGTGTCATACCATGGATTTTAATCAAACGGTCAATCCGAACCACAACAACCTGGGTTTGTCTACGGATTGCGCCTCCTGTCATACCACGGCTCCCGGCTGGGCGCCGGCTACTTTTGCCATACACAATGATTACTATGCGCTGAATGGCGCGCATGCAGCCATTGCGAATGACTGTGCTACCTGCCACAATGGCAATTATAACAATACGCCGAACACTTGTGCCGGTTGCCACACGCCCGACTATAACCAGGCTATGGACCCCGACCACTCGGGGAATCAGTTTCCAACCGATTGTGCAACCTGTCACTCGGAAACAGCGTGGGCGCCAGCAACTTTTGACCACAATGCATTTTATCCATTCACTGGTGCGCATATGCCAATTGCCAATGATTGCGCCGCCTGCCACCACGGCGATTACACCAATACGCCGAATACCTGTGCAGGGTGTCACCAGGTCGATTTCAACAGCAGCACAAATCCTAACCACGTGTCATTGGGCTTCCCCACGGATTGTGCCATGTGCCATACGACTGCGCCTAATTGGGAGCCGGCAAGCTTTCCCATCCACAACAATTACTATGCTTTGAACGGGGCGCATGCAGCCATAGCCAATGACTGTGCCACCTGCCACAACGGGGATTACAACAATACGCCCAATACTTGTGTGGGTTGCCACCAGGCAGATTACAACGCGACAAACAATCCGGATCACGCTGCGGCGCATTTCCCGACGGATTGTGCGGGTTGCCACACGGAAGGCGCCTGGTCGCCGGCAACTTTCGACCACGACGGACAGTATTTCCCGATTTACAGCGGCAAGCACGATGGGGAGTGGAATGACTGCATAGATTGCCACACCAACCCGTCAGATTATACCGTATTTACGTGCACAACCTGCCATGCCAATCCGGAGACTGACAACCAGCATGAGGGTGTTGGAGGATACACTTATACCAGCACAGCTTGTCTGGCCTGCCACCCAACCGGCGATGCGGACAATGTCTTTGACCACAATACCACCGCTTTCCCGCTAAGCGGCGCGCACCTCATGACCGATTGTATTGAATGCCATGCTTCAGGGTATGCGGGTACGCCGACGGATTGTGCATCGTGCCATACGCTCGATTATGACCAGGCTGCCAACCCCAATCATACAACTTTGGGCTTGCCTACTGACTGTGCATCGTGTCATACTACGGCTCCCGGCTGGGCGCCGGCAACATTTGCCATACACAATGATTACTATGCTTTGAATGGCGCGCATGCAGCCATTGCGAACGACTGTGCTATCTGTCACAACGGCAATTATACCAATACGCCGAACACTTGTGCCGGTTGCCACACGCCCGACTATAACCAGGCTATGGACCCCGACCACTCGGGGAATCAGTTTCCAACCGATTGTGCAACCTGTCACTCGGAAACAGCGTGGGCGCCAGCAACTTTTGACCACAATGCATTTTATCCATTCACTGGTGCGCATATGCCAATTGCCAATGATTGCGCCGCCTGCCACCACGGCGATTACACCAATACGCCGAATACCTGTGCAGGGTGTCACCAGGTCGATTTCAACAGCAGCACAAATCCTAACCACGTGTCATTGGGCTTCCCCACGGATTGTGCCATGTGCCATACGACTGCGCCTAATTGGGAGCCGGCAAGCTTTCCCATCCACAACAATTACTATGCTTTGAACGGGGCGCATGCAGCCATAGCCAATGACTGTGCCACCTGCCACAACGGGGATTACAACAATACGCCCAATACTTGTGTGGGTTGCCACCAGGCAGATTACAACGCGACAAACAATCCGGATCACGCTGCGGCGCATTTCACGACGGATTGTGCGACTTGCCACACGGAAGGCGCCTGGTCGCCTTCGACATTCGACCACGACGGACAGTATTTTCCAATTTACAGCGGCAAGCACGATGGGGAATGGAATGCATGTACAGACTGTCATACTAACCCGTCTGACTATTCCGTATTCACCTGTACAACCTGCCATATGAACCCGGAAACCAACAATCAGCACAATGGCGTCGGAGGATATAGCTACAACAGCACCGCCTGTCTGGCCTGTCACCCGTCGGGGGATGCAGATCTGGTTTTTGATCACAACACGACGGCTTTCCAGTTGACCGGCGCGCACCTTACAGCGGACTGCCTGGATTGCCATTCTGCGGGTTTCCAGGGAACGTCTACCGCTTGTGTGGATTGTCACACGCAGGATTTTGACCAAACAGTCAATCCCAATCACGGCGGCCTTGGATTTTCGACAGATTGCGCCTCATGCCACACAACGGCTGCCGGCTGGAGTCCGGCCATGTTTGCTATCCACAACGATTATTATGCACTAAACGGAGCGCATGCAGCTGTTGCGAACGATTGTGCCGCTTGTCACAACGGCAATTACACCAATACCCCAAATACTTGTGTAGGCTGCCACCAGGCGGATTACAATGCGACAACCGACCCCAACCACGCCGATGCGCAATTCCCAACGGATTGTGCCACCTGTCACTCGGAATCAGCCTGGGCGCCGGCTACTTTTAATCACGCAGCATTTTATCCATTCACCGGGGCGCACATACCGATTGCCAACGATTGTGCCGCCTGTCATCATGGAAATTACACCAATACACCAAACACCTGCGCAGGTTGTCACCAGGCGGATTACAACGGAAGTTCGAATCCCAATCACCAGTCCTTAGGCTTGCCTTTGGATTGTGAAATGTGCCATACCACAAATCCTGGATGGGATCCGGCAACTTTCCCCATCCACAACAACTATTATACTTTAAATGGGGCACATGCTGTTGTTGTCAACGATTGTGCGGCCTGCCATAACGGCAATTACAACAATACGCCGAATACCTGTGCCGGGTGCCACCAGGCAGATTACAACGCGACGATCAATCCGAATCATGCTGATGCTCAGTTTCCGGTGACCTGTGAAAATTGTCATAGCGAAAGTACCTGGGTGCCGTCTACCTTTAATCATGCAGCCTTTTATCCTTTTACGGGGGCACATATACCCATTGCCAATGATTGCAATGCCTGCCATCATGGGGACTATGTCAATACGCCGAATACGTGTGCGGGCTGCCACCTGCCGGATTTCAACAGCAGCACGAACCCCAACCACGTATCATTGGGCATCCCTACAGATTGTGCGATGTGCCACACCACCACCCCTGACTGGAATCCGGCGACATTCCCGATTCACAACAATTATTGGGTGTTGAGCGGAGCGCATGCCGCCATAGCGAACGACTGTGCTGCCTGTCACAACGGCAATTACAACAACACGCCAAACACCTGTGTGGGCTGCCACCTGGCTGACTATAATTCGGCCAATAACCCCAACCATGCTTCCGCCGGATTCCCGACTGACTGTACGCCATGTCATACTGTAAATGCCTGGGATCCTTCAACTTTCAATCACGACAGCCAATATTTCCCGATTTACAGTGGAAAACACGACGGAGAGTGGAATCAATGCGTTGAGTGCCATACGACTCCCGGAAATTTCACTGTATTCAGTTGCATACAATGCCATGAACACAACAATCCCTCTCAGGTAGCAAACGACCATGAAAATGTTTCTGGATATCAGTATTTGAGCTCGGCTTGTTACGCTTGTCACCCGGACGGTAGCCATTAAACAATGACCATGAAACATTCCATTTTTATCTTCGTGCTATTGTCTTGTTGCTTTGCTGCTTTTGGACAAAGTACCCCTGTGCTGGTCAAGGGCGTTGTGTCCTACGTATCCTCGCAAAATGTTTATGTAAAATTTGCATCAACAGAGGGTATCAGCAATGGTGATACGCTTTTTGCCAGTAAGGACAACCTGTTGCTTCCCTGCCTGGTCGTCAAAGACAAATCTTCTACTTCCTGTGTTTGCTCATCCCTGCTCAAGGAAAAAGTAAAAGTTGGAGATGCGTTTGTGGCCAGAATTACAGCCAAAGTGCCAGTTAAAGAAGAAAAAACGGAGGCGCCGCCTGCGCCGGAACCTTTGGTGAAAGCCTCTCCGGAGCCGGTCCAAACGGATCGTGAGCCGGCAGATGAAGAAGCGGATTACAAAGAAAGGATCAGGGGGCGTGTGTCTGCGGCCTCTTATAGCAACCTGTATGGGGACGAAGCCACACACCGGATGCGCTATGCCTTTATCTTACAGGGCAATAACCTTGGGAATTCGAGATTTTCGACAGACAGTTATCTGACTTTCCGGCATACGGTTGGGGAATGGGATGCCGTAAAAACCAATTTTTGGGATGCTTTTAAAGTATATTCTTTTGCATTTAAATACGATCTGGATAAAAAATCGAGCATTACGCTGGGGCGTAAAATCAACCAGCGCATCTCCAGCATGGGGGCTATTGACGGCATTCAGGCAGAAAAAGGGTGGGGAAATTTTCAGGTTGGCCTCATCGCCGGGTCAAGGCCGGACTATCTGGATTATGGCATTAATTTCAACCTGCTTCAGTTTGGGGCATACTTTGGCCACAGCTCTAATAAAAACAACAAATACCAGCAAAGTACTTTTGCTTTTATTGAGCAAAGAAACCATTCAAAAACGGATCGCCGTTTTCTCTATTTGCAGCATTCCGGTGTTTTGCTTAAAGACCTCAACTTGTTCGGCTCTCTTGAAGTTGACCTGTACCAAAACATCCACGACGAGGTGACGAATTCCTTAAACCTGACAAACCTGTACCTTTCGCTTCGCTACAAACTCTCTAAAAAAATCAGTCTGTCGGCCTCTTACGACAACCGGAAAAACATCATTTATTACGAATCGTACAAAAGTTATATCGATCAGCTCATTGATGATGAAACGCGGCAAGGCTTGCGCTTTAATGTAAACTACCGGGTATTCAAAACCATTACCTGGGGCGTAAATGCAAGCTGGCGTTTCCAGAAAAGCGGCGCCAATATGTCGAAAAACCTGAACACTTATGTGAACTTTACCCGGGTACCGTGGATTCAGGCATCTGCTTCTGTGACCGCAAATATTCTTCAGACAAATTATTTGGACAGCAAGATATTTGGCCTTAGAATTACCAAAGAAATCATCCCGAGAAAATTAACGACTGACTTGTATTTCAGGTTTGTAGAATATAAATACACGAACTTTGAATACAAAATTCAACAGGAAATCGGCGGGCTGGATGTTTCTTTGAATTTGAATCGTAAATTGGCTTTTCACGTGTATTATGAAGGAACATTCGACAGCAACACGGATGCCTTACATCGCCTGAATACCAAAATCATTCAAAGATTTTAGTACGGGCATCTATCCATCAAAAAATTAAACGCACCGCTATGAGATTTTTTTCTGTATTGATACTCTTTTTGGCTTTGAGCGCTTGTAACTCCAAGCCTAAAGTGATTGAAGCTGAAGATGAATCAACCGACAATGCGCCTATATTTCAGGAAACGCCGGGAGCGGCACAAGGAAGTAATGCGGTTGCCAGCAATCAGGATGAACATATCGTTGTGGTGGAAGAAGCCATGAACACCGAACGCTATTCCTACCTTCGGGTAAAAGAAAACGGCGAAGAATTCTGGATTGCCATTTCGAAACGCGATGTGAAAATCGGCGAAACCTATTACTACCGCGGCGGCCTCTTAAAGAAAAACTTTCAAAGCCAGGAGTTCAACCGCATGTTTGAGACGATTTATTTGGTGTCGGACTTCCGGGATGCAGCAGGAAGCCCGGGCAATGCCATGGGGAATACCGGCGCGGCAGCTGTCGTAGCGCCGCCAGCAAATGTAACGCCGGCAAAAGGCGCGATCAAAATTTCGGAATTGGTAGGAAACCTCGCCAAATACGATGGCAAAGTGGTGAAAGTGACGGGCAAATGCGTGAAAATCAATTCGATGATTATGGGCAGAAACTGGGTTCACCTGCAGGATGGTTCCGGGAAAAACATGGACCTCACAGTAACAACTACCGAAAATGTACCCCTGGAATCCATTGTCACTTTTGAGGGAACCATTGGGGTGAACCGGGATTTTGGAGCCGGATACCGGTATGATTATATCATGGAAGGCGCCGTCCTGGTAAAGTGATGTCTGTCTTGGGGTTGTGTAAAGAGTGTTGAATTGGTTAAATTGGTTGAAATCGTACATTCGTATAATGATCGTTATCTGTGTTTAACGAATTTAACAAAACTTGTCCTGCCCAGCGGGGTTCGACTCTTTACACAACCCCAAGCCCCGACACATGACTAAATGAACGGACACTAAAGTAATGTCTTTCTTTAGAGCCCGATAGCTGCGTTACACTTTTGCCATTTTTAAATATTGCCGATGCCGCCAGAATGCGAGCAGACTGATCGTCAGCAAAGAGGCGGTCGTGTAGTAAACCCAGGTCGGAATGGGGACGGGGTCACCCGCTGCGTACGAATGTAAACCGGAGAGGTAATAATTCACGCCCAGATAAGTCATCATTACCGAAGCCCATCCAAATAAAGTAGCTACATTGAACGCAAAAATACCCCTGAAACCAGGGATAAAGCGCATGTGCAGAATGAACGAATACACCAGTATCGTCACTAAGGCCCAGGTTTCTTTAGCATCCCAACCCCAGTATCTTCCCCAGGATTCATTGGCCCAAACACCGCCGAGGTAGGTGCCGATGCTGATCATAAACACACCGCCGATAAGGGTCATCTCACTGATATAAGTCATTTCTTTGACGATCCGGTATACCTTCTTTTCATTTTGAACATTTCCAAAAATCATCAGCACCAGATTCAGCAGGCCAAGGAAGGCGCCGAGTGCCAGGAAGCCGTAGCTGCCGGCCTCCATGGAAACGTGGATGGTGAGCCAATATGATTTCAGAACGGGAACCAAAGGCGTGATTTCCGGATCGAGCCAACTGAGGCCGGCAACCATCATGATGGTAGAGGCCAGTAGCATCGTTGCGGCGAGCCCGCCGAAGTTTTTACGGGCAAAAATCAAGCCGGCCAGCGTGGTTGTCCAGCCAATGTAAATCATAGATTCGTAACCATTGCTCCACGGAGCCCGGCCGGAAACATACCAGCGCAGTCCCAAACCCAGTGTATGCATCGCAAAGCCAAAAATTACAAGGCCCATTCCTATTTTTCCAGGCCATTTTAAATTGAGGCCCGGGTTGAAAACAGAGGTAAACAGCAGGGTAATGAAAACAAGGGCCAACAAGCCATAGAGTTTTCCAAGGCGGCTGAATACGTCCAATTTGTTGAGCAGCAGTTCTGCACTTATTTCACTGGAAGACGGGAGAATCTCACCGCCGTATTTTTGCTGATACCGGATCAATTCAGCAACCATGCGATTGGCCAGACCCCAATCCTGATTCTCCAGAGTCGGCAGGTACGCAGGATAAAACTGATCGACTATGGTGCCAGCAAGAGCTGCGTTCCGCTCCGGCGCTTCGTCTGGAACGGGGGTGAGCCAGGCATTGGTGCTGTCGCCGGGTACCGGGAAGACCTTCATAAACCGACCGGAAAAAATCATGCTGCAGATGTTCACTTTTTCATCCAGCTTCACAATCTCTTTTTCAAAAATGCCCCGGTCTCTCGGTGCTGCATTGTAGGCATTCCGAACGTACTCACGGAGTTTGTATTCTCCGTTTTGATCGAAAAAATCGCGGTAAGCGGCCAGCTCTCCGGTAATGTTGAACAATTTCTGTATTTCTTCGTGTTTGCCAATTTTGATGATCGGCACGCCATACCAGGCTCTGGGATTAGCAGCCATGCCCAGGATGATTTGTTCCGGGCTTTGGCCGAAGAGGCTTTCTTTTCTCGACAACTTCCGCAAAACCTCGCTGGTAAAAGTGTTCATGGGTTTCAAACGTCCACGCGGATCCTGCATCAGTACCCTTCCGAATTCGGTGGCATGGTCTTTATCTATCGCCTGCATGCTGGGAATATTGGCGTGTGACGGTGTTGAAAAAGCCCAGAAAAAGCCCACCAGCAAAACGGTTATCAATTTTTCTCTTTGCCTCATTTCTTTAAGGTTTCTTGATAATTGAGCAAAACGGGTGTTTTTACTGAACAGCGTCAATACCATACCCAAAGTGAGCAGGATGTACCCGAAATAAGATACCAATGTACCCGGTGCATCGTAGTTTACACTGAGGTAAGTGCCCAATTCATCCTGGTCGAAAGACGATTGAAAAAAGCGATACCCATCGTAGTCGAGTATGTGGTTCATATAGATACGCTGGTTTCGCGCAAGGTTTTCCCTTTTGTCCAGCAGGGTTACTTCACTGGCATAAGAAGAAGCGCTGTTCGTGCCCGGGTAGCGCTCCATGATAAAATCGTTGAGTTGGATGGCGAATGGGAGTTCTACCCGTTTGGCGCCATAGGCAATGCCAACGCTTGAATTGCCAAACGGCACCACCCGGGGCGGCGATTCCACGCCCTGGCTGCCGCTTACAAAAACGGCTTGTTCCTGGCCTCCAAAAGTGACATTCAGCCGCAATCCTCCCATACTGGTGCTGGCCATTTTGGGCGAAGAAGACGTGATTTCCTTTCGCCCGCGCGGCGTAAATAACCCAAACACGAATCCACTGCGGCCATCAGAATACATGCTTCGCAGTCTGAGCGGGTGATAAACACCGGGTGCGAGGGTATCGGTGGTCTGGGTCGCCATGACCATTTGAGTGTAGGGTTTTCCCGCCACGAAAAACAAGCTGTCGTTTACGTATTTGATGTTGAACGCCTGAGGGTCTTCCGGTGTGCCGAAATTGAACAAAGTCCCGTAAATACTGACTTTGTCGCCATACTTGATCGGGTATTCTTCCCGTCCGTTCATTCCGGCGATGACCGCTTTGATAACAGGGACGCCCTGATCATCGTCTACAATAATTTCTGTGGGATTGGGCACAAAATCTTTCACTTCTACTTTCAGCAACTGACTGCCGATGAGGTATTCTCTTTCGAATGAATTGTCGCCCAGCGTGGCAAAAAGAACCGGCTCGTCGAACGCGTATTTTTTACCCTGGTGCTGGATCTGAAACTGAAGGTAGGTTTCAGCGGATAAAAAAGAATTAGAGGCACTTCCTTCCCGAATGCCCATCATGCCTTCTCTGCCAAAATACCGCGTAATGCCTGCACCGATGATGATGATGACCATGGCCGCATGGAAAGTCAGGATGGCCCATTTCTTTTGCTGGACCATGCGAAATTTAAAAATGTTGACAATCAGGGTAATGCTGAACAAAACCAGGAGTAATTCAAACCATTTTGATTTAAAAATCACTTTTTGAGCGGAACTGGTACCGAAGTCATTTTCTACAAAAGTGGCAATGCCAATGGCAGCGGCAAAAAGGATAAGGTATAAACCAGCGGCGGAGGTAGAAAAGAGGCCGTTGAATATTCTTTTCAGGATCTTCATTCAATTAAATATTACGTTTCTGACAGGCACAGCCGCGCCTGATTAAACTTTATTTTCAGCTTGCCCGAATTGGCAAAAAAACCTTACATCCTGTAAAGAAAACCGCCGGGTAGCATTGCTGCGAAGATAAGCGTTTCCCGGGATTTCAGGGCGCTTTGGAGGGGAGAATATGCGATCTGGGGGACAGCCTTTCAGGGTTTTAATGTCAAGTATAGCGGGGTAGAGAAAACATAAGTCATCCCGAATTTTTTAATGCCCCATTAGGGGCAAAATATCGTTAGAAAAATGATTCAACAAGGAGGTTTCGTGCCGTAGGTACGTAATATTGCGTACCTATACCAGCGAGCGTTGGCTATGCATATCGCATTATTGGATGCCGGTCCCAGCAGGGTTGTCATTCCCGCAGGGCTATGGTTTACACACATCTTGGCAACTTATTGATTTTCAATGGTTTGTAAATTATACCGTAAAAAAGTAATTCATTGAAAATCAAATACTTACAGAACGAATTGTCGACTTGTGTGTAAACCGTAGCCCTGCGGGAATGACAGCGTAGTAGACATGAGACAGTTAGAATAACGATCAGCAATGCAGCTACGTAGAAAAAATATGCGTAGCCGAGGCTCGCCAGTACAGGCAGGCGAATCAGGGGCTATTTTGAGTACAGGTATGTTCTGTACGACGCTTACGCATCTGAGAACAGGCTCCGCGTATTCCTTTATGTCGCGGAGTCTCGCAGAGTAAAGGAGTCTCGCGGAGTAAAGTCCACTGTTTTCAAGACATACGTCATAAAATTCCGTGAAACCCCGCGTATACTCTGCGAAACTCCGCGTTATTTTTCATGGGGCGGATAAACTCACTAAGTTTCTGAAGTGTTTAGCCCCTGATTCACACGACTCATGCAGATCTGGATTCATGCGACGAGTATTCCTATCTTAAAACCGTCAGATCGCCTTTAATAAAAGTCTTAACCCCGGGCAGCACTTCCACTTCCGCATAAAACACATAAACCCCTTGAGGCGCCGGTTTTTCATTAAAATTGCCATTCCAGCCCGCCGAATAATCATTGGTCAGGATGTTTTCTTTTTGGAAGACCAATTCGCCCCAGCGGTCAAAAATCATCAGCCGGAGCACCGGCAAATCCTCTCTGCTTGCAAGGGTGAAAATGCGGTTTCGCTCATCTTCGGAACCCGGGTAAATGACATTGGGCGCAAAAACATTGGGGGTAACTTCTATGAAAATCTGGTCGGTAGCCGGGCAGCCGGCTGTGTCGTAAACGGTAAGTGAAACCCATTCGCTAATCAATGGGCGAAAAGCATATGTCAGGCAATCCGGGCAGTCGGGGTTGGTGGCAGGATCCCAGGTGGCAGCCGTAATGCCCCGGTCAGGGTTGCCTTCCAGCAATACTTCTCCTCCCGGTTTGAGCGGTTGGGGCATTCTTTTGATGAGGATTTTTACGCCGAAACTGTCGGGCTGCCCAATACTGGCCTCCAATGGGCGGTTGTAGCAACCCGTTGAATCGCGCGCAACCAACCGGTATGCCCCGGAAGGAAGCCCCCCTACGGTATAGGCGCGCTGAAAACTGGCGCCGTTGTCGACCGAAAACTCGTAAGGAGGGATGCCCCCGTATGGCGTTTCGAAAGTAATCTGGCCATCGTCGAAACCAAAACAGGAAGGTTCTGTCATGTCATAGGAAAAGGCCGGGGAAATAAAATTTGCCTCAATGGAATCGGAAGCAAAATCGGTGCGCCGGCAAACGCCGAGGTAGGCGGTAGCTATATAATTGCCGGGGGCGTAGGCTACAAAAATGCTGTCCGGGCCGTATTGCAGGACCGAATCTCCGTACATCCATTGAACACCGTCAAAATGACCGCTTGCCATCAGCGTATCGGGACAAACACCGTCGCCAATTTTTGTCAGCGCTATAGTAGGTTTATCGGTTTTGGTAAAACCCGAAAAAAAAGCAGCAAAACTCGCAGGAGCATTGCGGCCAAATATGGCTACCTGTACCGCGCCTTGCGCATGGACGCTGATGGTGGAAACCGGGTCCGATTGTGAAAACAGGGTCAGCTTGCGATATGTGACAAAATCCGGGTTGCCGGGTACAGCATTAGGAAAATCAATAGGGACAGCCGTGCCGTTAATGCGCAACGTCAACAGGGAATCGCGCATCGCGACGACCATCAGGCCTCCGTCAAACAGCATGGTGCCGATGCTGTTGGGCTCGAAAATATTATCAACCGCGTTGGGGATGCCGCAACTCAGGGGGGGCACAAACATCAGTCCGGCAGTTCGGTACTGGTCGTCACTTGAGGAAGTACCGCCTATCATCTGATAGACATATGTTGGTTCGCTCGTTTGAATGTACAGGTTGCCAGCGGTAGAGAAAGCAGTGGTCGGAACGACATAATAATCGCCTGCACCGAGGGTTGCCGCCGGGCTCGAATTTCCGTTGAGCCGAACGACGGTGTTGTTGTAATGAGCAATGATGATGGGGTGTTCCAGCACTGAGGAGCCATTTCCTTTACAAAGGATGTATTCTTTTCCGGTCAGTTCAACGGGAACAATCTGGTCAATGCCAATGTCGTGTCCCTGAAAGGTTTCCGGAGCTCCCAGCCAGGAGCCGCAATTGACCACAATCGGCTTGCTGGATTCGAGTAAAGCGCCCATCAAGCCGTTTGGCGGCTGGAATGCGCCATTTTCATTGATGTAGTTTGAAAAAACGACCGATTCGCCTTTTTGCAGGGTCATGGTTACCGGAGCGCCCATCGTCTGATCCAGCGTATTGATCCGAAAGCGAACCAAAGTGGCATATTCCGAAAGTGACACAACCGTATTGTCTTCCGTAGCCATGATGCCGATGAAATTGGAGCGTCGCCCCTCTCCAAAAGGCGATTGCACCAAATGTCCGATGCGAAAGGTTTTGCCCAAAGCAGCCCTGCCTTTGCAGGTAAGGTTGTCTGCATGGCGCATGGTATTGGCATGCGCTCGAAAGGTAGCATAAAAGGGTTTGGCCCCGGTCATAACCAGCCCTTTACCGGTCAAAATCTTGTGCAGATCAATGTCGGGCGCCAGCGCCACGGTGCTTTCGAATGATCCGAGAAAGTAACGAAAGGGTTGCGTGTTGCTGATGTTGGCTGTGGTCACCAGATTCCCGGCGCCATCGCGGATGCTTACTTCAAAAGGAGTTGTTTCAGGGGTTGTCAGGTATAAATATTGCGGCCCCCATTCCGATCGGGCGTGCATGGGCGGAAGCCAGTGGATGGAATCTAACTGTGCCTGGGTCGTAAAATGAGCACAAAAAAACGCGATTGAAATGGACAGTCTCAAAAACTTCATGGTGTTCAAATTTTTACGACTTGAAGTATTGCAATCGGAATGGATTGTATAACCGCATGATTTTGAGACAAATTACATTCGTTTTTTTATTTTTTCACGGGTATTTGAATTATTGTCGGGATTCATACAAGGCTGGATGGATCGGCGTGTAGAAGGCGACCATTGCGCCTATACTCCTGCCCGTATTTCAGGAAGAAATGCCGGATGTGGATGCGTTCTATAAAACTTTTAAGCCAAGGTGGAGTACAAAAGGATCAAAGTCTTTGTCGCAATGTAAAAGTGGAAAATCTTGCTCAATGCAAAAGGTGGCGATGATGACATCTATTGTTTTTCGTACAGTGATGCCTTTTTTTCGAAGCAGTCTATAATTTTCGGCGCTTTTCAGGGCCATAGCCTTACCGCCAAAAGTGAAAAAATTAAGGGCATCCATAGCTATTTTTGCTTCTTGATATTCGGTATCTGATGAAAACCCCTGTAATACTTCTGTTAATATTAAATCTCCAATGCCAATGGGTTCCTGACCCAGCAGTTGGTGCAACTTTTCCGTTTCGCGGGTAATCTTGCCATTGAAATAATCAATCCAGGCTGAAGAATCCACAATTGTCATTGGTCCATACGCATTTGTTCCAAATCGCCTTCCCACTTCAATTTACCCCGTAGTTCGCGCAAGGCCTTTTGTTGGCGGATTTGAATAAAAAGTTTTAAGGCTTCTTCCACAACCGCTTTTTTGGTATCCAGGCCGCTTAATTTCAAAGCTTGCTGCATCAAAAGATCATCAATCACAATATTTGTTCGCATTTATGCACATGTTTTAATGCAAATATACACATTTGACTTTTTAAAAGCAACAATGCTTGGGGCGATCAATTTTATGACTGAAAAATTTCAAGCCAATAAAGCTTTGCCTGCTTGAGATTGGGTGTTCCGCCGGCATTCGAAATAATAAAATTTAGATTAGTCTAAAAATTTTAAAAAAATTAGTCTAAAAATTTCCACAAACAAAAATTAATCCCTTTTTTTGCAACGTCAAGCCCTGAAAAATGGGCATAAAGTGGATGTAACATGAAAGCAAAATTGACAAACGAAGATACCCGCCGTTCCCTATCGGAAGTACATTCCACGGTGGAAACCAATGTGAAAGGAAGTTTTTGGCGCCGTCTGCTGCCCTTTCTGGGGCCGGCATATCTGGTCAGTGTTGGCTATATGGATCCGGGCAACTGGGCAACCGACCTTGCAGGGGGCAGCCGCTTTGGATATTCGCTGATTTGGGTGTTGCTCATGTCGAACCTCATCGCCCTGCTGTTGCAGAGTTTGAGTGCCAGGCTTGGGGTGGTTGCGAGTCGCGACCTGGCCCAGGCCAGCCGGGAACTTTACCATCCGGCAGCTAATATTTTTCTTTACATCTTAGCTGAAATTGCCATCGCGGCCTGTGATCTGGCCGAAGTGGTGGGTATGGCCATCGGACTACAATTGTTGTTTGGTCTCCCCCTTACCTGGGGCATTGCCATCAGCGTACTCGATGCCTTTTTGTTGCTCCTGCTCATGCATTGGGGCATTCGCAAACTGGAAGCCTTTATTTTAGCACTGATTGCTGTTATTGGTGTTGCTTTTGCGATCCAGATGTTTTTAGCCAAGCCGGAAATGGGTGAACTCGTCACCGGTTTTATCCCGTCTATTCCGAACATGGAGGCTCTTTTTATTGCCATAGGTATTATAGGCGCCACAGTGATGCCGCACAACCTCTACCTCCACTCGGCCCTGGTGCAAACCCGCAAAATTACGAAGACGCCGACAGGGATCCGGCGCGCCATTCGCTTCAATATCATAGATTCTGCCATTGCACTCAATCTTGCTTTTTTTGTCAATGCTGCCATTCTGATCCTTGCAGCGGCGGTTTTTCACAAAAACGGCTATGATGGCGTATCTGAAATTCAGGATGCGCACCGACTGCTCGAGCCCCTGTTGGGCAAGAGTTATGCACCTGCATTGTTTGCTATTGCACTCATTGCGGCAGGGCAAAGCAGTACCGTTACAGGAACCCTTGCCGGGCAAATTGTGATGGAAGGCTACCTGCACCTTCGCATTGCTCCCTGGCTGAGACGCTTGCTTACGCGATTGCTGGCGGTGGTACCGGCCATATTGGTCATCAACATCATGGGAGAATCGGAGACCGGAAACTTGCTGATACTCAGTCAGGTTATTCTCAGTATGCAATTGGGTTTTGCCATTATCCCACTCCTGCATTATGTCAGTGACCGGAAACGGATGGGCGTATTTGCGATTGGGCCCTGGACCAAGTTTGGGGGTTGGCTCAGTGCGGCAGTCATCGTCGCCCTCAACGTTTGGCTTGTGATCGGAGAAGTCTCCGGCTGGCTGAACTACACGGGCGATGGGGCCTGGGTTGTCCGATTCCTGATCATTCCGGTTTTGTTTTTTACCGGATGGATGTTGCTTTACATCACCATTAAGCCTTTGCTTGGAACCTTGAGGCCCCTGAAAACCAGGGTGCCGCATGCCGATTTCCAAGGTATTTCGGAAATCAAAATCCCTGAATATCAAAAGATCGCTGTTGCTCTGGATTTTTCAAATGCCGATCAGAAAGCGCTGGAGCATGCCCTGCACATCGGTGGAAAACAGGCAAAGTATTTTCTGATGCACGCCGTAGAGACTGCCGGAGCCTGGGTAATGGGCAGCGAGATCAGCGACATGGAAACGGCTTCTGATGTGGAATATCTTGGGAAATATGTGGAGCAATTACGCTCGCTTGACTATGCCTGTGAAGCTGTCATCGGCTATGGGCCTGCAAAACAAGCGCTCCCGAAAATGGCAAATGAGCAGGGGGTTGACCTGTTGGTTATGGGAGCGCACGGCCACAAGACATTTAAAGATTTGGTGTTTGGTACCACAATCGGCGCGGTACGCCATGCCCTGAAGATTCCGGTGTTGATTGTGCGTTGAGGGTTTTATTTCAAATAACCATATTCGGCTTTTAATGCAGACCTCAGATCCTCCATTTCTTTAAGAACAACGTTGTAAATGGCTAAATTGAACTGCCTGGCATATCGGATTCTTTTCAGGTGCAAAAAAAGGCGCACACGTTCTTCGGGAGTTATTGGCAGTGGCGTCCTGATTCCTGTAATTCTTCCGGATTTGTCAAGGATCAGGCCTTTGTCCAAAATTTCCACAATGTCCTGATAGTACCGTTCCATGAAATTGGATTCAGGATATTGTTCTTCTATTTTTTCAAGGATATCGTATTGAAAATCATAAAGATGTACGATTTTACTGCGAAGCGAGTCGTTGGTAATGACGTTCAATCCATTGGATTTCAGTGCTTCGAAAGGAGCTGTGTTTTGTATGCTTAGAAAACTTCGGGTGAGCTCAAACAGGTATTGACTGAAAGTATCCGCACTAACTGGTACACCTTCTGCTATCCTCAGGAAATAAGCGACACTTTTCAGGCCGGTTTCATGGCCATGTTGATTGTCGCGGGCATCGGAAATGTCACTGGCAAGGCTTTGATACATTTCCTTAATTACCGTCTCCGTGTAACGCTTTTCTTTCTGATTTTCCTGATATTTATTGGCCATGAAGCCTATGTATACTCCGAAGATGACAATTACCAACTCCAGCAGGTATTTTAAAATGGCTTTTCCGGTAAACCCGGGCGGGCTTGCTTCCGTGGATGTGGTCATATTTTATGCTGTTTTGCTACAAATCACTTTTCTAACTTGCATCAATACACAAGGTCCGGTGCAAATAAACAAATAGGATTTGTGAAAAGCAACAATTATCAGCTTAGCCGTTCCTTCAATACTTGCTCGGCCGCAAGACTTGCGTGTAACTCTTGTTTGTTTAAAAAAATGAGGTCGCTGGCGTCGCCCATCACTTCGTCAATAAGGCCATATTGTCTGGCTTCGTGGGCGTTGAGGTATTTGTCTCTCAGGAAAAAGGCTTCTATTTCCTGCCAGGTATGTCCGGTGTGTTTTCCCATAAGATGGAAAAGCTGGGTTTGAAGCCGTTCCTGCTCTCTCGTTGCGATCCGCACGTCTTCGGTATAACCCTGGGCGCCGCCACCGGTCGGGTGCATGTGTATGGTGGCATGCGGCAGCGCTAAACGTTTCCCTTTTTCTCCTGCGCTGAGCAGGAAGGTAGCCATGCTGCCGGTAAATCCAACTGCATAAGTCGAAACCGGGGCCGACAACATTTTCATGGTGTCGTAAATGGCCATGCCCGAATAAACAACGCCGCCCGGGCTTTGTATGTAGAGGTGAATCGGCAATTTGGAATCTACGCTGTTGAGATAGAGCAATTGGGCTACAATCAACCCGGCCAGGGGTTCATTGATTGGGCCTCCGAGAAAAACAATGCGCTCTTTCAGCAGCAGGCTGTAAATGTCGAAGGCCCTTTCGCCGGCGCCGGAATTATCAATGACCATGGGTACTAGGTTCGACTGTATCATCCTGTTGTTGTTGAAATAATTCGTAAATATTCTGTTGAAAAGCGGCCTTGTCCGGGTTGCTAAAGACCTGTTGGTGCAAGTTTTCCAGTCCTTCTTTTAGTTTTTTCCGATGGTACAAACGAACCATTTGATGCACTTTTTTCTGAGCATGCAGATCCTTGCGCAAAGCAGGATTTAAGCGCAATGCGGCTTCAAATGCCAATTTACCAAAAGGGGAAAGCGCGCCCTGCAGGTAAGCTTCCATATGTTGGGTGTTATTCCGTAAAATCCTCATACTGCAGCGATTTTTCTTTGACTGTATTTCTGATTTTTTCCAGGCATTTGTATTTCTGCGCGCTGGCGGAGTGCTCATTTGAATACCCAAAATCGTCGGCAATCTTTTTCACCGGCAGTCCCTGGTAATAAAAGGCGCGGAGCAGGTCCATGCATTTTTTACCGCTCTGTTCCAAAAACCGCAGCAGGCGCTTGGTGTTGACATCCGGGTAGCAATCCCCGGGCACTGCAATGTGGTATTCCGCGTCGCTCAAAGCCATATGGCGGTGTTCGCGTTTGTGTTTCCGGAACCACAGGTGCTTTGCAATGCCGAGAATATAAGCCTCTTTCGAGCCGTGTATTGTGGGTTTGCGCTGGGTGGCGACTTCCATGTAAATGACCAAAGCGTCGTGAAAAATGTCTTTGGCCTGGTCAAATGAGCCATCCATACGGCTGACAAATTTTGCCACTGCCGGGAAGGCCCGTTCATAAAGTGCGCCGATGTCTTTGTCCGGATATTCGGATGTTTTTCCAACGACAGGAGCCTGTGCTGTTGCCACCATAATTTGAGTCTTTAATTAGGATGTGCCGGTAAAATTGGAAATATCACCCGAAAAGGTAAAAAAAATTTGGGTTCTGTGTGAACAGGACTGGGGTGGAACCCCGGGAATAGAAGACACAAGGCGTAGCCTTGCGCCAGCAAAAGGAAGGAGGTTTAGTCCTTCAAATCCGAAACATTGTATTCAATTTCTTTGAGTATAAATTTCCCGTAAGTGAATTTCCCTTCCGGATAATGCCAGACGGCATCACCTTTTGCAATCAGGTGGAAGCCATTAATGTGCTGATAATCAGAAACAGGCGTAGAAAAGGGGTATTCTCTCATCTCATCAATCACGCTGCGGTCATTGGAAACGAAATTGATCAGTTGTCCCTGTTCATTAAAATACAGGATTGCAGAAATAGTAATCCCACGGTTGGTAAAAGTCGCTTTGGCCGTGCTGTCGTCGATCGTTTCCCACACAATCCGATCGTCGATAAGAGCCGCCGGCGCCATCAGGCATAAGTCATTAAACAGCGTCACGGTTTCCGTTTGGTTCATAAGGTCTCCGGCTTTGTATACGACCGGAAACCAGCCAAACAGGCGTATATCCATGGTCGCTTTTCCCTCAAGGTAGCGGTGGTATCCCGGAACCGTTATGCCAAACATTTTGCCTTTCATAAAAAAGAGCCTTGTGGGTTCTTGGAAAAAATTGTACTGCACGGAACGGAAAGGGAACCAGTCTTTGCCTCTATCCCGCATTTCACCTTCAAATACAATGCGCATGTTTTTTACTTTGGGTTTGCCAACAACGCCCGCATACCTCAGATAGCGCTGAACAGGAGCCGGAAGCGGGGTTAGTTCATTTTCGGTAAGCATTTCCGTTGTCAATGGCCGGCTGAGTGCCAGATTGTCCAGCACGTCCTGCCGCCAGGCGTTTTCAAATCGCAGACTTCCCCAGTTTAACCCAACCGCAACCAAAACCAGCACGTTGGCAATGGTTCCGAATTTCGCATCGTTCCACGAAGTGAAAATCAAGACCTGCGAAAGCAGTGCGGCCGCCAAAGCGAGCGCCAGCCAGGCCTCATTTTTCGACCACAATAAGGTGATTGCCGCAACAAACAACAATGCCGTGGACAGCCAAAGCAGGCCCATTGGCTTCGAAATTGCCCGGTTAAGCTGCGTGATGTTGCCGTACTCGAATGCTTTGGCAAATCCCATGAGGTGAATGAGTCCGTGGATCAGAACGATGGCGCTGAAGATGATTTTTAACATGGCACATCCGGTTTTATAAAATTGAATTTCAACAGGATGTGTCAAATATAGGGCCTGGGTTTGAAGGCTCATATGATGCCGGTCACGGAGTGGCTTGAGTTGGGTCAACGAAAATGTGTGGGGCTAAGCCTGTGATTAGACTTTGTTCTATTTCAATTTTTTTGTAAATTTGTTGAAAACAGAACAACATGAGTGCTGATGCTCAAAAGTTGGAATTAATTACCTGGATTACTGGCCTTACTGACAAAAAGGTATTGGATCAACTTTATATACAGGTGAAGAAGACCTTGGAGTCTCAAGAGACAGATACACCCGACGGAGATAGTACATTGCCTGGCTCTGGTGCAGGCGTCTACCCACTTCAAGCACTTGAGCAAATTGTAGGCGCCTATGTTGCTTTGGATGAGCCCGATTTGAATCTAACACAGATTTATAAGGATAGAATGAAAGCCAATGAGCGGAAAATTGACTTTAATTGACTCCGATATTCTTATCTCTATTCTCAGAAAGGAGCCAACGCCCTACGAAAATGCCCGATTTTATCTTTCCTTGCATGGTAAAATAAATATTAGTTGTCTCACTTGGTATGAATGCCATCGTGGGTATAAAACGCTTGGCGCAGTTAAGCGTTTGAAAGAGTTTGATGAATTGATGGGCTTTACGAATATATACCCCCTTGATGATGCCGTGTTGAAACGCGCAAGCACTATTTATGCTTACTTACACCAGCAAGGCAAGCTTACCGGCGAGTTTGACCTGCTCATTGGCGCAACGGCTATTCAGTATGATTTGACCTTAGCAACAAATAATGAAAAACATTACTCGGTAATGGTTGAGCGTTTTGGTTTGAAATTGGAGAATTGGATAAATGAGAGGGTATGGGTTTGAAATCCTAACATGAATTTTATGATCTAAGTCTTTCAATTAATGATCTCCTTCTCTCATTCCTTCAACTTCCTCAATTCCTTCACTTCCTTAGTCTCCGCCATCTGCTTATCCAGAATCAACAACAGACTATTTTCTGTGCGGTCGGTGGAAAACCCATATTCGTCCGTTGTAAAATTAATGGTCCCGGGAAAACCGCGAAGTGCCCGGAGCACGGAGGCTGCATCAAGTTTGTTGTTGCCGTATAAAGACAAATTTTTCAGATTTTTTAAGGCGCTGGTTTGTGCAGGAAGTGCAGCGATACGGTTGTGGTCGAGATAGAGAAATTGCAGGTTTTTGAGGCCGCCGATTTCAACAGGCAGCACTTCTAATTGGTTGCTGCTTAGAAACAGACACTCCAGCATTTTCAAGCCCCCGATTTCAGCAGGCAAGACTTTGAGTTGGTTGTCGCCAAGATAAAGCTTTTCCAGGTTTTTCAGCTCCCAAATCTCCAATGGCAGTGTCGTAAATTTATTTTCGCTGAGGTCAAGGGTTTTAAGGTTTTTTAATTTGCCAATGGCTGCAGGTAGTTTACTGAACTGGTTTAGAAAAAGATGCAGTTCCTCCAGGTTTTGCAATCCACTGATTTTTTCGGAAAGCGTCTGCAAGTAATTGCCGCCGAGGTTGATGTATTTCAGGTTTTGCAATTGCCAGAAGCCATCGGGCAGGCTTGGCAGCGCATTTTGGGCGAGATTGATGTTTTTTAAAAGTTGAAGACCACCAATTTCTTTGGGTAATGCTTTCAACTGATTGCCATACAGGTAAAGGCTTGTCAGGCTTTCCAGGCCGCCAATTTCGGCAGGCAGGGCCTCCAGGTTGTTTTCATTAAGGTCCAGGTATTGCAGACTTTTAAGGTTGCCGATTTCTATGGGCAGAGCCGTCAGGCCCAAATGAGCCAGATCCAGAAACTGCAGGTCTTGTAATTTTCCAATTCCGGGCGGAAGCGTGTCAAAATTAGGCGCATCTTCCCAGGATTCCTTTCCCATGATTAATATTTTTAATCGTGGGTACTCAAATATGGCCTTCGGAAAACTGTCTAAAGAAGCTTTCCTAAGGTCCAGCGCTGTAACCGATTTATTGAGATTTTCAAGATCGTAAGCCGCTTTATATTCGTTGCCAAAAGTATCAATCAGGTATTCATGGCCTTCCATGCGAACTTTGGCAAAACCCAGCTCATCGAATTGTTCCGCTTTTTCATACCGATAACCAATGACCACTTTGCCCTCTTTGTCAATGAAGCCAAAACGGTCATTCCTGTAAGCCAGTGCCAATCGCCCGCCATAAAAATAAAAAGCGTCTATTAACCTCTGATTTTTGACGATTTGGGCATCGGCGCGTTGTTTTTCATTTTCAGCCAGTTTCTGGGCTGCTTCGGCGCGTTTGCGTTGCTTCTGAGCTTCATCACGTTGTGCTTTAGCCTCGTCGCGTTGTGCTTCGATAGAATCAAAAAGGCGGTTGATGGCGTCGTCTACCGCTTTAGACTGAGAGGCATCGCAGGTGCGGGCTGCATTGAATTTTTTCAGTGCAGCGCGGAAATTCTGCTTTTTAAAAAAGGCATTGCCTTCTGCCATGAGTTTGGCATAATTACACTCCTTTTGGGCCTGTAAAGCACCGGCCGCGAGTAGTAAGCTACAAATCAAAAGCAGGGTGCGCATCAATTTTAGGATTAAGTAGTGTCTGTATTTACATGCCTGCCCTCCGGTAGGCGGGCCTGCCCTCCGGTAGCTACGGTTTATACACATCTTTATATTGTACTATTATCAAGTTTGATTC
>CALEYL010000004.1 GCA_937926205.1 uncultured Saprospiraceae bacterium | reverse complement strand
CCTCTATGAAGGCTGGAGGCTCTACGATGTGTATAAACCGTAGCTGCCGGTAGGCAGGCGTACAAAACCAACGAACATGCAATCCTGGCCATTTCCATATCATTTCATCGCCATTGAAGGCAATATCGGTGCGGGCAAAACGACGCTTTCGCGCATGATTGCTGAAGACTATGGATGCCGGCTGGTGCTTGAACAGTTTGCCGACAATCCTTTTCTGCCTTATTTTTATGAAAATCCGGAGCGCCATGCGTTCACGGTTGAGCTTTTTTTCATGGCAGAGCGTCATAAACAACTACAGGACGAACTTTCACAGCAGGAATTGTTTCAACAAAAGGCTGTCGCGGATTATTTTTTTCTAAAAACGCTGCTGTTTGCGAAAAACAACCTGAATGAGGAGGAGTACCGCTTGTTTCAGCGACTGTTTCATATTCTGAACACCAACTCCCCTAAACCCGATCTGATTCTTTATTTACACCGGCCGGTTCATGATCTGATTTCAAACATCCAATTGCGGGGCAGGGAGTACGAGCAAAATATCAGTCCGGAGTACCTCGCACAGATACAGGAGGCTTATTTCGAGTTTTTTAAAACAGAACCTTCTATTCCAATATTGGTCGTGGATGCCGGCAATCTGGATTTTGTAAATGACCCCGTTCACTACAAAAACCTGATCGGTTCCATCAATCAGGTTCATCTGCCCGGAATACAAAGAGTGGACCTCAATCAGGCTTCTGCTACACAAACTTGATAAAAGTAGTTCCAAAAAAGGAAAGGATGCCACTGATTTGTAAGTAAGGCAACATTTCTGTCACTTGATTGACAAACTTTAAGAGGTTTTCCATTTCTTTGCACGCGAAAGCGTAACTTTCCAATTCCGACACTCTTTTTGTTCATTAAATCATTCTAACTATGATGCGATTTTCACATGCAATCATCCGCCTCTCGGCGTTTGTGTTATTCATGATTGGAGTTTCCACTTCCGTGAATGCACAATTCAACCTAACTGTAAATGGAAATGACTACAATGCTGTTCCTGCCAGTTTCGGCAGTGCAGATTTTTGCGATCCTACTGTAATTTCGGGGCAATGGGTAATTGCCACTGACGGCACAGCACCCGTTACAAATGCCTGCGAGGCAATCGTAAATGACATTAATGGCAAAATCGCGTTAATCGACCGCGGTACCTGCAGCTTTGACATCAAGTGTCTGAACGCTCAGATGGCCGGTGCAACTGCTGTTGTTGTCTGTAACAACGCAGTTGGTAATCCGATTTCTATGGGCGTTGCTACACCGGCAACTGCTGATCAGATCACCATCCCTTGTTTCATGATTTCTAAGCAGGATTGTGACATCATTCGTTTGCTGACTCCAATAGATATTTCGCTCAGTCCAAACTATCCGGAATTTCCGGCTGGCAACGTTATTTGGGGTGGCAACCCGGGTGAAGGCGATTTTGGTGGCGGATTGAACAACTGGGAGATTAACAACATCTCCTGCGGCAATGGCGCACAGGAATTTGACCTGTGGCGTTGGTCTGAAGATGGTTCCGTACAGGGAGCATTTGGCAATAACGTCATCAATGCGCCTACGACTTGTAACGGTTCTATGGCTTTTGCTACGGACTTTTACGATAACAACGGTGATTCAGGCAACCTTGGCGGTGGCCCTTGTACTGCGCCACAAGAAGGAGAGCTTATCTCCCCGTTGATCGACCTTAGCACAACATCTGTTGCAGGTGTAAGCCTCGAATTCTTCCAGGTTACCCGCCAGTTCCAAAGTTCCTACTTTGTAGGTTTCAGCACGGACAATGGCAATACGTGGACGGAAATTGAAATCAACCAGGATCTGGTGGTCAACGCCAGCCCAACCCAATCTGTTGTACGCCTGCCTTTGCCTGGCGTGGTTGGTTCTGCTCAGGTGCGGGTAAAATTCCGCTATGAAGCCAATTACTACTACTGGGTGATCGACGACGTTCGTCTGGTAGAGCAGGAAGCCAATAACATTCAGGTAAATGACAACTTCTACGCAGTAGCTCAAAACGCTGCTACGCCTTTGTCAATGGTTGAACCGATCAACTTCCTTGCTGATATTTCCAATGTTGGCGCATCGACGCAAACCGGCGTTAACCTGAACATGACCATCCTGAAGTCTGACAACTCTGTTGCTTTTGATGCAGATCTTCCTTATGGCAACGTTAACGGCAATTCAATTGTTGAAAACGTACCTTTCACGGCAAGCTACACACCGGATGCAATTGATGCATACGCTGCAACTTACGCCATCACTTCCAACGAAGTAGATTTTGACGATTCTAACAATGAATTGTCCTTTGAATTTATTGTTACCGACTCTACCTGGGCAAAAGAATTGGGCCAAACCCGTATCGTTGTTCCTGCAGCTTCCAACTGGACAGCACCGGAACCGCACACATGGGCTTATGGCAACCACTATGCTACTCCGGATCTTGGCAGTGCCGAATTTTATGCAACCAGCATTTCATTCGCTATTGATGCAACTCAGGGCGCAGGCGAAGCAGCCGGCCAAACGCCACTGCTGGTACTTTATCAGTGGACAGACACCAACAATGACGGAAACGTTCAGGACATTGAGCGTAGCTTCCTGGCATTCGGTTCTTATCTGGTAGAAGGAACAGAAACCGAAGATGACATCATTACGGTTCCCTTCGAAGAGCCTGTTCTTCTGGAAAGCAACACGCATTACATTGCGATGTTAGAGTACACTGCTCCTGACGACCAGATTGACCTTTGGTTGGGTGCAAGCGAAGCTTACAACTACAATGCCATGATTTTCCTGAATGGTCCGGACATCCTCGGCAGACCTCGCTTCGGCAGCATGCTGGCAATTGGCGATCTTTCTACGGCTGAATTCAGCTCTACAGGTTTCGGTACGGATATTGTTCCGATCGTTCGTCTGAATGTTTCCGGTGATCCTGTTGGCACTAAAGATCCGCTGGCAGGTAACAACGTTATCGATGTTTACCCGAACCCGGTACAGGATATCCTGAATGTTAATTTTGATCTGGAAGAAACGGCTCAAAACCTGAGCATCCGCATCATGGATGTAACAGGCAAAGTAGTGATGGAGCGTCAGTACAGCCAGGTTAAGAAAAACAACATCGAATTCAACGTGAAGCAGTTGGCAGCAGGCACTTACAATGTGCAGCTGACTTCTGAAAACGGCACTACCAGCCGCCGCTTCATTGTTGCAAAATAGACGACAGTTTCCTGATTAAAGGAATAAAACAAAGAGCCTTTCCAGACAACCTGGGAAGGCTTTTTGTTTCTTTGGTGTTAGGATATTTATTGTTCACTTAAAGCTATGAAAATTATGAAACGAACTTCACGCGCATTGTCGCGCTGTTGGGCCATTGCCGTATTAATCGCCGGCATCCTCACCACAGCCAGCGCCCAATTCCACACCGCCACCATCAATGGCACTGATTATCCCCTGTTGCGCGCCGCTTTCGGCGATTGTACAACCGGCACTTTTTCCGGAGAATGGGTCATCGCAAATGACGGGACGGCGCCTCTTTCGAATGGCTGCGAAGCCATTACCAATGTTGCGGGCAAAGTAGCCCTGATTGATCGTGGAACCTGCAATTTTGACGTCAAATGTCTCAATGCCCAAAATGGGGGCGCCACTGCAGTCATTGTCTGCAACAACACTACGGCCACAAACGTCATTCAAATGGGGAGCGTTTCCGTAGGCGATCAGGTTACGATTCCCTGCTTCATGATGTCCAAGCCGAACTGCGATGTGCTGCGTTTATTGACGCCAATTAACGTGGTGATCACCCCTGATGATCCTGAGAATGTGATTTGGGGTAACCTCCCAGGCGAAGGCGATTTCAATGGCGGCTTAAATGGCTGGGAGATCAACAACATTTCCTGTGGCAACGGTGCTCAGGAATTTGACCTTTGGCGCTGGACTTCTGACGGCAGCGTGGATGGCGGCGCTTTTGGCGATGCGACCATTGTTTCCCGCACCGCCTGCAATGGCGCTATGGCTTTCAACTCTGACCTTTACGACAGCAACGGAGATCCGAATACGACGGGCGCCGGTCCCTGCACTGCCGTACAGGAAGGCGAATTGATTTCACCCGCCATTGACCTCAGCAATACCAACGTCGCCGGGGTTAGTTTGCAGTTCACGCAACTTACCCGACAATTTCAAAGCCAGTTTTTTGTGGGTTACAGCATCAACAACGGCCAGGAATGGACGGAAGTCGAAATCAATACCGAACTTGTTGTGAATGCCAATTCAAGCTCCAACACGATTCGCCTGCCACTGCCCGGAGCCGTGGGCGCTTCGCAGGTAAGGGTTAAATTCCGCTTCTTAGCCAATTACTATTTCTGGGCCATAGACGACGTAAGACTCGTTGAGCAGGAAGCCAATAACCTGCGGGTAAACGATAATTTCTATGCTGTTGCCCAAAATGCTGCGACGCCAATCAGCATGACGGAGCCCATCCATTTCTTAGCGGATATCAGCAATATTGGCGCCTCTACCCAGACAAACGTCAACCTGAATATGGCAATCGTTAAGGATGCAGCCACAACGGTATTTGACGAAGATCTTAGCTACAACAATGTAGACGGCAATACAACTATTGAAAATGTTCCGTTTGACGGCAACTTTACTCCTACCGAATTGGGTAGTTATACAGGTACGTATTCTATTTCCGGAGACGCTGCAGACTTCGACCCTTCCGATAATGAACTTTCTTTTGACTTCATCGTCACAGAAGGTACCTGGGCCAAAGAATTAGGAGCAACCCGGAATGTAGTGCCCGCTGGCAGCAACTGGAACCCGGGAGAGGCCCATACCTGGGCTTATGGCAATCACTATTTTGCACCGCAATTCAATGGCAACTATTTTGCTCTGGGCGCAACCTTCTCCATTAACGGAAGTGAAGCCGTTAACCAGACCCCGCTTCTGGTCCTTTACGAATGGAATGACACCAATAACGATGGCAATGTTCAGGATATAGAGCGAACTTTCCTTGCTTTTGCTTCCTATCTGGTGACGGGTAATGAAACGGAAGACGAACTGATTACCGTCGAATTTGACGAATCTGTCGAACTTCAGCCCAATACGCATTACATTCTGATGCTGGAATACACAGCTCCGGACGATCAAACGGACCTGTTTCTGGGAGCAAGCGAAGCTTTTGATTATGCTGCAATGGTCTTTTTAAACAGTCCCGAAATATTGGATCGGCCGCGTTTTGCTTCTATGCTGGCGATTGGAGACCTTTCTACCTCAGAATTCAGTTCCAATGGCTTTGGCAGAAACATCGTACCGGTTGTAAGGCTCAATATTACACCTCCGGTCAACGCAAAAGAGCCGCTTTCCGGTAATAACATCGTTGAGGTCTACCCTAACCCTGTTCAGGACATCCTCAATGTAGATTACGACCTCGAGCAAAACGCACAAAATCTCAGTGTTCGGATACTCGACATTAGTGGGAAAGTTATGCTGGAACGCCAATACAGCGAGGTGAAGAAAGATAACATCGAATTCAACGTGAAGTCCCTCGCTGCCGGAGCCTATATGGTGCAACTAACCACTGATCAGGGAACGACTTCCCGGCGGTTCGTCGTTGCAAGGTAAGTTTTACTGCAAATTTCAAACCATTGTAAATTAAGCCTTTCCGGTTCACCGGAAGGGCTTTTTTGCATTAAAAAATAATCCGGATATTTGCCAAATAATATTTTGCAAGGTCCAAACATATCGCCTGCTTTTTTGTTTAACTGTATAAATATTCGACGTTCCATGAAAATCAACATTCCCGAAATTGGAAAAAAGCGCGTCGTCGTAATCGGCGGTGGCTTTGCAGGCATCTCTTTAGTCAAAAAATTAGCCCGATCAAATTTCCAGGTTATTCTGATTGACCGAAACAACTACCACCAGTTTCAGCCTTTGTTTTATCAGGTCGCTATGGCGGGACTCGAGCCCAGTTCTATTGTTTTCCCCTTGAGAAAACTCTTCAGAAAGCAGGCAAATACCTATATCCGCATGACGGAAGTGGAGGCCATCCTCCCGGAGAAAAAGCAATTGCTGACCCACCTGGGTATCGTTAACTACGACTACCTCGTGCTCGCTACCGGTGTGGAAACCAATTTTTTCGGGAATGCTCAAATTGCGGACAATGTCATTCCCATGAAATCAGTCTCGGAAGCCCTCTATTTACGCAACCACATTCTGGCCGATTATGAAAAATCGCTCAGTCTGGAAGACTTTGAAGAGCGGCAGCACTACCTCGATATTGTCGTCGTGGGAGGCGGGCCTACCGGAGTAGAAGTTGCAGGCTCACTTGCCGAAATGAAAAAATACATCCTGCCCAAAGATTACCCTGAACTCAAAGTAGAAGAAATCGACATCCATTTGATTGAAGGCAACAAAGCTTTGCTGAACGGCATGTCGGAGCAGTCTTCTAAAAAAGCCCTGCAGTTTTTAACCGGCCTCGGTGTAAATGTAATTCTGGACGCCCGGGTCACAGGGTATGATGGCAAAAAAGTAACCTTAAGCGACGGCACAACCATTCCGTCAAAAAAAGTCATCTGGGCTGCAGGCATCACCGGGAAAGCGCCGGTAGGTCTTAGTCCGGATTGCAAAGGCCCCGGAGGTCGGATACTGGTTGACCGCCATTCCAAAGTTCAGGGTTACGATAATATTTTTGCCATTGGCGACATTTCTCTGATGTCCGAAGAAACAGCCTTTCCTAAAGGACATCCGCAATTGGCACAGGTAGCCATGCAACAAGGTACTACGCTCGCAGAAAATCTTATCCGGATGGAAACCGGTAAGGAGCTGAAAAATTTCAAATACCGCGATTTGGGATCTATGGCAACGATTGGGCGAAACAGGGCGGTTGTAGATTTGCCCGGGATCAGGTTCCAGGGCGCATTTGCCTGGTTTGTCTGGTTGTTCGTACACCTCTTTTCACTGCTTGGCGTGAAGAACAAAGTATTCGTGTTTCTGAACTGGGTATGGGGCTATTTTACGTATGACCAATCCCTGCGTCTGATCATTCGACCGAAGCTGAATAAGGTGGAAATTCCTGTTGAAGCTACAAAAACAATTGAAGTGCATAGTAAATAAGCGCTGCAACGCCGGCTGAAACCGGGATGGTCAGAATCCATGCCCAGAGGAGGTTGATGGTGACGCCCCAACGCACTGCTGAAATGCGTTTGGACAAACCAACGCCAATGATAGCGCCGGTAATGGTATGGGTTGTTGAAACCGGTATGCCGAGTCTTTCCGTCATTATCAAAGTAAGCGCGCCAGCTGTTTCGGCGGAAACGCCTTCCAGTGGTGTCACCTTGGTGATTTTGGTTCCCATTGTTTTTACAATCTTCCAGCCTCCGCTCATCGTCCCTATGGCAATGGCGGAATAGCAGGCTAATGGCACCCAGAACGGGGGATTAATAATTTTGACTTTTCCATCATTAATGGCGTATTCCAGATTAAGCCAGCCGGGTATGTCGCCGAGGCTTGCATGTGCCTGCGTCAGGTAAACGACGATGGCAGCAGAAATAAGCCCCATAACTTTTTGTGCATCGTTGCCCCCGTGTCCCAGGCTAAAAGCGGCTGAAGAAACCAATTGCAGTTTCCGGAACCACCATTCCGCTACCCGGGGGTTGGCATTTTTGCTGATGTTGATGATGATAACATTGATGACATAGGCGACAAACATCCCAATCAGTGGGGCGAGGAAGATGAAAGCGGCTGTTTTTCCGATAACCTGCATGTTCACCGCGCTCATTCCTGAATGCGCCAGCGCTGCTCCGGCAAAACCGCCAATCAGTGTATGAGAAGAAGAAGAAGGTATGCCAAACCACCAGGTGAGCAGGTTCCAGGAAATGGCCGCCAGTATGGCCGCCAGAATCACCACCAGGTTAATTTGCAGGGTGTTTGCTGTTTTTGCTACAGTATCAGCAACATTGAGGTCAAAAATCCAATAAGCCAGAAAATTGAAAAAAGCAGCCCAGAGTACCGCCTGGAAAGGCGTTAAAACTTTTGTTGAAACGATCGTTGCAATGGAATTGGCCGCATCGTGAAAGCCGTTGATGAAGTCAAAAATCAAGGCTAAGCCAATGATGATCAATAATAATGTAAAGTCCATTTAACTGGCTTTGGTATGCTGAAAAGTTTGGTTTTATCGCTGCTGCCTTGCCCAATCAGGCATTTTTGACAGCAATGGCTTCCATAGCTGCACCGGCGTATTTACAGCTGTCTGTCGCTGTTTCCATGTTCTGCAGCACTTCTTTGTACTTGATCAATTCCTTGGCATCGTCTTCGTTTTCAAACAAATCTGCCACGGCGCGGTCAAAAACGTTGTCGGCGCGACTTTCCACATTGTTGATCTTTTCCCGGGCTTCAATGACCTGATTAAAACTGTTCATGTTTTTCAGGGCCCTGATTCCAAGTTCCACCTGTTGACAACCTTCCAGAATGAGATCAGCAAGTTGCTTGATGGGCGGGGTTATTTTCTTTACACCGTAGAAATTGATCCTGTTTGCCGTACCGTGGATGTAGTCAGCGATGTCATCAAGGGTATTGGCCAGATAGTGGATGTCATCCCTGTCAAAAGGCGTAATGAAATTTTTACTCAACTCCATGGAAATCTGGTGGGTAATCTTGTCCCCTTTATGTTCCAGGTCTTCAATTTGCATGCGAAGAACCTCCCTTTGAGCCTCATCGTCGGTATGGACGAATTCGATGAGAAATTTAGCCATACTGACCAGATTGGCACTGGCTTGCTCGAAGAGGGGAAAGAATTTTTTGTCTTTTGGGACAAAAAACTGGAAGATGCTGTTCAATTGCATTTGATACGATTATGTTTTGCAAAGCTATTCACAAGCATGTTAACTGAGTATTAATTTTTTGCAATAATCTCAGGCAATCCCAGATGAAAATTCAGCAGCAAAAGGGATTGCTGGCGGGATTTCTCTATTTTCGCACCAAAATTGAAAAGCTCTATCCACATGACCAATATTTCTGTCATCGGCGCAGGCACCATGGGCAATGGCATTGCGCACGTTTTTGCCATGTCCGGCTATCCTGTGATCCTGATTGATGTTGCCACGGAAGCACTCGACCGTGCGATGGCTACAATAGCGAAGAACCTTGACCGAATGGTATCCAAAGGTTTGATTTCTGAAGCTGAAAAAGCAGCTACCCTGTCCCGGATTACGCCTTCTTCCGACCTTGCTTCAGGCGTGCAACATGCTGACCTTGTTGTAGAGGCAGCTACTGAAAACAGGGCGCTCAAACTGGATATCTTCTCAAAAATTGATGCCGCTGCGCCGGCCCATGCCTTGCTGGCTTCCAATACATCTTCAATATCCATCACCCAAATTGCTGCCGCTACCCGGCGCCCCTCGCAGGTAATTGGCATGCACTTCATGAACCCGGTTCCTGTGATGAAACTCGTAGAGGTCATCCGTGGTTTTGCGACCTCGGATGAGACTTGTAAGGCCATCATGCAACTGTCTGAAAAATTGGGAAAGGTTCCGGTTGAAGTCAATGATTATCCCGGGTTTATCGCCAACCGCATCTTAATGCCTATGATTAACGAGGCAATTTATGCGCTTTTTGAAGGCGTGGCCGGGGTTGAAGAGATAGACACCGTCATGAAACTCGGCATGGCGCACCCCATGGGCCCACTGCAGTTGGCCGATTTTATCGGACTGGACGTTTGTCTGGCGATTCTGAAGGTGCTTCACGATGGATTTGGCAACCCCAAATACGCTCCATGCCCGTTATTGGTCAATATGGTTACGGCAGGACGTCTTGGTGCAAAATCAGGAGAAGGCTTTTACAAATACACGCCTGGATCGAAGGAGTTGGTGGTGTCGGAAAGTTTTCGGTAGGAATGAACGGCGGAGATTAATTTTCAAATTTTTAAATCCTCACTCCAGTCGTCATCAAAGTAAGCATCTTCGTCTTTGAACCGGTCAATATCGCGGCGTTCGCGCTTGGTTGGGCGCCCGGTGCCTTTGTCGCGGCGTTCAACAATGCCTTTGCCCGTAAACCAATCGTTGTATTTATTCAGTTCTTCCTGTGGCGTCAGGTTTTCGTAACAAAGTGCTGCCAGAGGCGCTGAAACCCTGTTTTGAATGAGACTGAGTACTTTGAACTGGAAATCAAAGCCATTTTTCCGAACCACAACTACCTGACCCTCCTGGAGAAGGTAGGATGGCTTCACGGTTTCACCCAGAATTTTGACTTTCCCGCCCTTACAGGCATCAGTGGCAATGGTTCTTGATTTGAAAATCCGTACACACCAAAGCCATTTATCCACCCTTGCCTTGTTTCCAGCCATATTTATTTTTCCTCCTGCATTGCCGGGAACTCCAGATTTAGTTCCTCAAGAGCCTTTACCATCGTTGAGGCAACGATGTAATCCCGATACCAGCGTTTGTCGACCGGAACAATCGTCCAGGGAATCCGGCTGCGGTTGATCGCATCTTCATAACAGCGCATGTATTCCGGCCACAATTCTCGTTCCTTCCAGTCACCTGCATTGTATTTCCAGTTCTTTTCCCGGTCATCAATGCGTTCCTGAAGTTCCAGCGCCTGTTGCTCGTAAGACAAATGCAGGTAAAATTTAAGCACAATGGTATTGTTGTCAAAGGCGAGCAATTCTTCAAAAGCATTGATGGCTTCCATGCGCTTATCCACCCGTTTTTCATCAATCCACTTGTGAACACGCTGGATAAGGATGTCTTCGTAGTGCGAGCGGTTGAAAATATGGATCATGCCCTTTGGTGGCGCATGTTGGTGAACGCGCCAGAGAAAATCATGCGCGAATTCTTCTTCTGTTGGTTTTTTAAAAGCATGAACATTAAGACCATTGGGGTGGCAATCCTGAAACACATTTTTTACCGCGCCGTCTTTGCCACTTCCATCCATTCCCTGAAACACCACCAACACAGCATGGGTGTGAGAAGCCAGCAGTTTATGCTGAAGTTTACCCAGCTTTTCGACCAGTTTTTTGGTTTCCTTGCGCGCTTCGTCTTCGTCCAGATGAGGAGGAGGCATTGTAGAAATATCGGCAAGTTTAATCATGTTGTTGGATGCTTAAAGTGATGGAAATAATGGCAAAAAATCAGGCGCCCATCCGGCTGCGCTTCACCAGATAAGACTGGAGAATGGGGCGAAACCCCTTATTGACATCCGCTTCCACAAAATCAATCTGGTATTGAAGACATTTCAGCCGGAGTTCTTCCGTGAATTTAGCCATTTGGCTGATGTAGAAATCCTTTACCTGGTTGGGTTGCAGATGTAGCCTTTCATCCGATTCCATATCTATGAAAAGATAGGGGCGGTTTTCGAAATCAAAGTCAAGCTCCTTGGCTTTGTCTACCACATGAAACAGGACCACTTCGTGCTTGTTGTGTTTCAGGTGTTGAAGGGCGGCAAACAAATGATCAAAATCTTCTGATTGCTCAAACATATCGCTGAAAATCATAACCAGCGATCGCTTGTGGATGCTGTCCGCAATTTGATGGAGAGCCTTGGCCGCAGCAGTAGATTTATTGCGTTCCGGATTATTGATAAGCTCATCCAGATAGCTCAGCATCAGGCGGTAATGCGTCGTATTGGTTTTACAGCGCGTATGAATTCGAACATCCGTATCAAAAATCGAAAGACCGTAAGCATCCCGTTGCTTTTGCAGCAGGTTCATTAAAGCTGCAGCAGCAAGTGCCGAAAACCGCAATTTGTTCATATACGGCAGCTTCGGATCGGTTGCTTCCGGAAAATACATGGATGAAGAGGCGTCAATAACGATTTGGCACCGAAGGTTGGTTTCTTCTTCAAACCGTTTGGTGAAAAGTCTGTCGGTGCGGGCGTAAACTTTCCAGTCTATATTTTTTGTCGTGTCTCCCGGGTTGTAAAGGCGGTGTTCGGCAAACTCGACTGAAAAACCATGAAAGGGGCTTTTATGTAAGCCTATGATAAAACCCTCCACCACTTGTTTAGCCAACAGCTCAAGATTGGAAAAGTCTCTGATCTCCAGATTATCCAAAACATTCATAAAAGCCCCTTTTCAAGTCCGAATTAAATGATCAGCATGGCGTCTCCGTAGCTGAAAAACTGATATTTCTCTTTGATGGCCTGCTCATAAGCCTCCATAACCAGGTCGTATCCTCCAAAAGCACAAATCATGATGAGCAAACTTGACTTGGGCAGGTGAAAATTGGTAATGATGGCATTGGCAATGCTGAAATCGTAAGGCGGGTAAATGAATTTGTTCGTCCACCCTTCTGCTGCTTTCAGGAAACCTTCTGCGGAAACAGCCGATTCAACCGCGCGCATGCTGGTCGTACCTACGGCGCAGATTCTTTTGTCGCGTTCTTTGGAACGGTTGACGACATTGGCAGAAGCTTCTGAAATGCGGAAGTACTCTGCATCCATTTTGTGCTTCGACAAATCCTCAACGTCAATGCTTCGGAAGGTGCCCAAACCAACGTGCAAAGTCAGTTCAGCAAAATTCACTCCCTTGATTTCAAGTCGCTTAAGCAGTTCTGTGCTAAAGTGCAAACCAGCAGTCGGAGCAGCAACCGCCCCGATTTCTTTGGCGTAAACCGTTTGGTAACGCTCCCGGTCCATGGCTTCTGCCGGACGAAGAATGTATTTCGGCAATGGTGTATTGCCAAGAATGTTCAGGTCCCGCTGAAAATCTTCTTCAGGTCCGTCATATAGAAAGCGAATGGTTCGGCCCCTGGAGGTGGTATTATCAACCACTTCAGCTACCAATACCTCATTGTCGTTGTCATCTGTGAAGTACAACTTGTTGCCAACGCGGATTTTTCTGGCAGGGTCCACCAGAACATCCCAAAGTCTGGCATCGCTGTTGAGTTCACGCAGCAAAAACACTTCTATTTTTGCACCGGTTTTCTCTTTGCGGCCATACATCCGAGCAGGAAAAACTTTGGTATTGTTAAAAACCATGGCATCCCCATCCCCAAAGTATTCCAGGACGTCTTTAAAAATTCGGTGTTCAATTTTTCCGGTTTTTCGGTCAAGCACCATCAACTTGGATTCATCCCTTTTTTCGGCTGGGTATTGCGCAATCAATTTCTGGGGTAATTCAAAAGCAAAATGTGACAGCTTTGTCCTCATCCTTGTCTGTTATTTGTATTTAATACGAAGTTAAAAATTGTATCAATTGCCATTAGAACAAATTAGCCTGCCCGGTGTTTAAGCCGCTGGAATTTAAATATCTAAGCGCTATTGTTCAAGGCTGAAATTTCGAACGGCAAAAGTATAAAATATACCTAAAACGAACGTCAAATGTTCAAGGTTGTTTCATTCATACAAAAGAAATAAGCTTCAGGCATAGGAGAAGTGACTTATTTTTGTGATTTTTCGCGAAAGATGACTGAATCAGGCATATTTCCTATACAACTCAAAACGTAAGCATCATGTTGCATTCTAAGATAAGCGGAATTGGATACTATGTCCCCGAGCATGTGGTCTCAAATGATGACCTGACTAAGGTGATGGATACAACCGACGAGTGGATTCAGGAACGAACCGGCATCCGGGAACGCCGCTACGGAAAAAAACACAAAGAGACCACGACGACTATGGGGGCCAAAGCGGCCGAAATCGCCATTGAACGCGCGGGAATCACCAAAGAAGAAGTCGATTTCATCATTTTTGCTACCCTGAGCCCCGACTATTATTTTCCTGGCTGCGGCGTCCTTGTTCAACGGGAATTGGGTATCACTGAGCAGGAAGCGGGGGCGCTGGACATCCGCAACCAATGCTCTGGTTTTGTTTATGGCCTCTCTATTGCCGATCAGTTTATCAAAGCCGGCATGTATAAAAATGTGTTGCTGATCGGAGCAGAAATGCATTCCATGGGCCTCGATTTCAGTACCCGTGGCCGAAATGTAACGGTCATATTCGGGGATGGCGCCGGCGCAGTTTTGCTGCAACCTACTGAAGACCCGAATCAGGGGATCATCACAACCAAGTTACATTCCAACGGCACTTATGCTGAAAAACTGGCCTTTATTAACCCGGGCGCTCACGGCGGTTATCACTTTGAAAAAATGGGTGAACCCGTAGATCTGCATTATTCTGATGCGACCTATGGCGAGATGTTCCTCAATGAATACATGGTTGAAAGCGGTGAGATATTTCCAAACATGGATGGCCCTTTTGTTTTCAAGCTCGCTGTTCAGAAATTCCCGGAAGTCATCATGGAAGCGCTGGCTGAACAAAAGCTGAGTCCCGCCGACATCAACATGCTCATTCCCCACCAGGCCAATCTGCGCATCAGCCAGTTTGTTCAGAAAAAAATGGGCCTCCGCGACGACCAGGTCTGGAACAACATCCAGCGCTACGGCAACACGACGGCGGCATCCATTCCCATCGCTTTGTGCGAAGCAGTAGAAGCAGGTGCTGTCAAACGTGGCGATTTGGTATGCCTGGCAGCTTTTGGCAGCGGATTTACCTGGGGTTCCGCTCTCTTGAGGTGGTAAAAGTTTCTCTTTCTTTCCCGATAATTTTGTTTTCAAAGCTGCGTTTAGCATTTGATTACACAACCATGACTATGCCAAATCTAACAAAGTACAGCTTGTTCTTTCTGACAGTTGTTGCCTCCTTCACTGCAACGTCTCTGAATGCACAAAAGGAGGAAAGGCCGCCGCAAACCAGGGAAGAGCTTGAAAAAGCTTACCAAAAACGCCTTACGCAGGAATACATCAACGACGTTTACATCCCCAAAGACCTGACCGATGCTTTCATCCAGTTGAATAAGCTGATTGATGAGCCATCCCGACTGAAATTCAAGGAGGTTCCCGAAGATGTAGCTGCCCACAAGTTGCATTTCAGTCTGGGGCGTTGGATTGCCGTCAACTGGGGCTTCTACGAAGGTTCGAGGCTGGCAAAATTCATTCGGGACATTGGTATCGACGATCCGGATTATATGGCCCGGTTTGTCATTGTTTCTTACCACCGCAACCTAAACAGAAAGCCCCTGGATGTGAAAAGCCAGGTTGCCGCCTATCAGGAAATAAAAGAAAAAGAGAAAGAAGAGCGGTTGAAAAACGGCGAGGTCATTTACGAAACAGTAAGAAAGAAGAAAAAAGAAAGATAGTCTTTAAGCAAAAATTACCAGCGCAAAGGTGCCGATGATGAAAACGGCAAAATAGACAACAGCCAGCACTTTATCCCGTCTCAGCAGATCCCCTCCGGAATGCCCTTCTCCGGCAAAAGCCAGGACATTGCCCGCAAGAATCACCCGAAGCATCACGGCCGCAATCAGCAGGTAGGACAAAAGATAGATCTTATCCATTAAAACCATATAGCCCACATCCGGCAACGCGGAGCTATAAGCTTGTTGCAGAAAAACGCAACTCAGCAAACCGCCAATGGGCAGGGACGTTCGTGCGTCAATATAAACCGGGTGAATGAACAACGCTCCCAGGCTGGCAAAAATGACGACCATCAGCGGGAGCATGAGCTTCAACAGGAAATAGCTCCAGGGCCTGCTGATGAGCAGGTGAAAAGTGCAATTGCTGAAGCGGTCGGCACGCTCCGAAGAATCGCCGAATGCCGTTTCATAAAAATTGACGTGGGAAGAAATTTTGCTTTGCGCTATGTTCCAGCCTGGAATGACGAGGTCTTTCCTTTGCAGCACTTTCGATGTATCCGGCACATAGACCAATGAATCTATTGGATAAATGACGTTCTCCAGCCGAATGTCCAGTGAATGCTTATCGAGGGGGAAACGGCTCAAAGCAAAAGAGTAATAAAAACGGCCTTCTACCCGCATGCCGTTGTAGGAATAGCCATCAGGCAATACTTGTGCGGTATCGTGAAACATCGTCTGCGTAAACCCCCACTTTTCTATAGAATTGACAAATTCGATGTTGGTAGGATCGCGGTCCCCTTTCCACTTAAACCAGAGATAAAAATCGGCATAAAAGGAATATTCATTCACATCAAGGTCGTACACATTCATCAGGTAAATACCTGTAAACACCTTCTGTGGTTCATCTTGCCCGAACGCTTTTACGGGGAGCAAGCCCTGAAGGGAAAAAAACAAAAAAATGGCGATGTGTAGAGCCTGCTTCATGATTTTGTTCAAATAGAAGAGGTTGGAGCATAAGACGCATTGTTACTGACATCCGGAAGTTGCGAAGCTACACTTTGCCAAATGATTTCCCGCATCTCCTGCAAGTCTTTTTTCGAAGCCTCATCCATTTTTTTCAAATTCCATGCACTCATCCATTCTTTATATATTTCTTTGTATATCAGAGCAAAATACCCACAGAGCAGCATCACTCCTACCCCTGCGATTCCAGGTAAGCCCAGCCCTCTGCCTGCAAATACCAGCCACATGGGCAGGTAGATCAGATAAAGAACGAGGGTAACGGCAATGCGCACAGAAGAATAGAATTCTATACCATCCACCCGGGTATCAGCGATGTATTTTGCAATGCGTACCGGAGGATAATTCCACAAATATCCCGCAGCAAAAGGAATAAAGCCAATGGCCAGAAAAGGTAGTCGCCAGTTGGATTGTTCTTTTTCGGCGAGTGCGTTATCGTTGATTCCTAGCTCGCGAAGTTTCTGAAAATAGGCCTGAACTTTGGTGTTCAAACGCTTTTTTTCTTCCGGATTCAGGCGATTCACAAAATCAGCAATGGATTTTTCTGCAAAAAGGCGCTCAGGATTGTTGGCAATTATCGGCCAGCTGGCATCTTTGTTTTCAGATCGGTATATTTCGAACAATCCTTCTGTCAGCGCTTCATCTTCTTTGTTTTCGATGATGATGATGCGTTCTTCAAGGTGCTGTTTCAGCTCTTCTGTTAGTTCAGAAATGGCTTGTACAACATTGTTTTCCCCTGTTTTCCAGAATTTCCGGCTGCGGATTGGCTCGCCAATGTCTATCATCGCTTCCGATCGGGGCTGGTCGGCAAAGGTAAAGTTGACGCCAACCGGAATCACAGCAATTTCCTCCATGTCGGGAAAAGTGTCATAAGCCCCAAACACAACACGAGCAGTCCCTTTTTGAAGTGGCCTTAGTCTTTTTTCGTGTATGGTGCGTCCTTCAGCAAGGATCATAATGGCCTTGTTTTCCTTCAGCGTATCGTAACAATACTGGAAAGTCGCATAATTGTTTTTCAGATTCTGATATCCCCCGTCTTTGAGGCGGTACACCGGCACCATGTGGAGTGCACGAAGCAGTTTCACATAAAAAGGCTTCACAAAAATATCGCCGCGCACCAGAAAATGAATAGGCCGGTCCAGGAAACAAGCTAAAATACAGGGCTCCAGAAAAGCAGAAGGGTGGTTTGCCGCCAGTATGACCGGTTTGTCTTGCGGAATGCGGTGGATGTTGGAAAGGTAAATTTTGCGAAAAAACACCTTTAGCGCCAAAGCCGCTAAGGGGCGAACCATCTTATAGAGCATGATTTCAGGATATTAGTTTATCAGGTTTTTTGTGTTTTCGACTCAAAATTACAAACTCTCAAAGGTGGAAAGTATAATTTTGTGTGTTAAAATTGAAAGGGCAGCCTTTTTATACAACGAATCCTGATTTTGAAAAATAAATACCTCATTGTGATCGGCGGACCAACCGCCAGCGGCAAAACGGCATTCGCCATCCGGGTAGCAAAAAGCTTCGAAACGGAAATTCTATCCTGCGACAGCAGGCAGTTTTTTCGCGAAATGACTATCGGCACGGCAAAACCAACGCTGGAAGAACGCTCGCTCGTTCCGCACCATTTTATTGATACCCTGAGTGTTGAAGAGCCTTACAGCGTCGGCGATTACGAACGCGATGCTTTGGCTTTGTTGGACGAACTTTACAAAAAGCACGAGGTGCTGGTGCTGGTTGGAGGCTCGGGATTGTATCAAAAAGCTTTGTGCGAGGGTTTGGACGACTTCCCCGCTGTTCCCGCATCTGTTCGGACAAACCTGGAACAATTGTATCAGGATTCCGGTATCACGGCCTTGCAGGCTTTGCTGCAGCAATGCGATCCGGACTATTATGCCACTGTGGATCTTCAAAATCCGCAGCGGTTGATCCGCGCCATCGCGGTATCGCAAGTTTCCGGCAAGCCCTTTTCCGGTTTCAGGAAAGGAGAAAAACGAGAACGCCCCTTCATTCCCGTTTATCTTTTTTTATGCCCTGAGAGGGAGGAACTGTATGAACGCATCAACCAGCGGGTACTACAAATGGTCGCTGACGGGCTGGTAGAAGAAGCAAAAAGCCTTTATCCGCAGCGTCAACTTGACGCACTTCAAACCGTAGGCTATCAGGAGTTGTTTGATTATTTCGATGGGAAAACCTCTCTCGACGAAGCCATTCAACTGATCCAGCAACACACCCGCAATTATGCAAAAAGGCAAATGACCTGGGCGCGGCGCGACGGTTTTTGGAAATACCTTCGCCCTGAGGACATCAACACCTGCATCGAAGCACTAACGGATCTTATCAAAAATGGTCAGCCATTAAATTAATGTACAATGATGCTTTGGAAACAAAGACCCAGTATTGAAGCCCTGCAGCAAATGTCAGGCAACACCTTAGTGGATGCACTGGGCATCGAATTCACCGAACTCGGAGACGACTTTCTGACGGCCCGGATGCCCGTTGACCACCGCACCGTGCAACCCATGCGCATTTTACATGGCGGCGCTTCGGTTGCACTTGCCGAAACCCTGGGCAGCATTGCATCCGTGTTGTGCCTGGAAGAACCAGAGCAGCAAACGCCGGTTGGAGTAGAAATTAATGCCAATCATCTGAATTCGGCTACAAAGGGTTTTGTTCATGGCACGGCACGGCCACTAAAGATCGGGCGGCGCATACACGTCTGGAATATCGAGATCAAAGATGACGCCGGGAAACTGATTTGCGTCAGCCGCCTAACAATTGCCATTATTGCCCGTCGATAAGCCAAACCATTCCATTAGCTTTGAGCGCTCAAAATCGAGGTCTAAAATCAACAAAAATACGACTTATTGACATGAAAAAAACACTGCTATCACTCGCAATTCTGTTTTCTGCGTATTTCTGCCATGCCCAATTGAACATGACACTTCGGTCGAATCTGCAATATTCGGCCAACCTGAACGACATCTGGGGCTGGGTAGCCGAAGACGGTACCGAATACGCCCTGGTCGGACTGATCAACGGCGTTTCTATTGTCAGCCTCGCTGATCCTGATAATGCACAGGAAGTTGTCTTCATTCCCGGACAAAACTCCCTTTGGCGCGACATTAAAACCTGGGGAAATTTTGCCTATGTAACGGCTGATCAATCAGGGACCACAGAAGGGCTTTTAGTCATTGACCTTTCTCAGTTGCCCAATGCAGCGCCTTATTACAACTGGAACCCGGATATTCCCGAATTGGGCGTACTGAATACCTGCCACAACCTTTATATAGATGAATTCGGCGTTTGCTACCTTGCCGGCTGCAACCTCAACTCAGGAGGTGTCCTTTTTATTGATGTAGCGACCACACCCGGCACGCCCGTATACATCAATAAATGTGCGCCAACCTATGCACACGATACGTATGCCCGAGACAACAAAATTTACAACTCACAAATTTACGAGGGGAATCTGGGGATTTACGATGTGAGCGACAAAGCCAATCCCGTATTACTGGCCACCCAAACGACTCCAAACGCATTCACCCACAACGCCTGGCTGTCGGACGACAGCAACGTGGTCTTTACGACAGATGAACGTCCCAATGCTTTTGTTGCAGCTTATGACATTTCTAATTTGAACGACATTCAGGAATTAGACCGTTTTCGCCCGGTAACGACCCTCGGGGATGGCGTAATCCCTCACAACGTTCATGTTTGGAACGACTGGCTCATCATTTCTTATTATACCGATGGCGGCATCGTGGTAGATGCTTCCAGACCTGAAAATCTGATTGAGGTTGGCAATTTTGATTCCTTTTTCGGAACGGGCCTCGGCTTTAACGGCGCCTGGGGCGCTTATCCGTTTCTGCCTTCCGGCCTCGTGCTTATTTCAGACATCAATAGCGGGCTTTATGTCATCAGCCCCAACTACGTGCGCGCTTGTTTTCTGGAAGGACAGGTAACCGACGCTGTTACAGGATTACCTCTCAACGATGTAAAAGTGCTCATCCAGTCTGATCAGGACAACCTTGCTCAAAGCGATGCTTTTGGGGAATACCAGACCGGGCAGGCCATTCCGGGTACATTTACGGTGCAATTCAGCAAAATCGGATACTACAGTGTCGACGCGCAGGCTGTTCTGGAAAATGGTCAGGTAACCCTGTTGAATGTAGAAATGACCCCGCTTCCAACTTATTCCATTAATGGTTTATCTGTTCGGGATGAAAACGGACAACCCATTCCAAACGCCAGCATCTTGATAACCGGCGAACAGGGCACTTTTATTACAACCAGTGATGCCAATGGACAGTTTCAGATTGCATCTGTGTACGAAGGCCAGTACAATGTTTATGCCGGCGTCTGGGGACGGCTGCATGCCAATCTCGAGGGAGTCAATATTGATGCCACGACGAGTCAGTTGATCGTTCCTTTGAAGCAGGGCTATCAGGACGACTTCCTCTTTGAACAGGGCTGGGTAAAAACCGCAGATGCCACGGCAGACGCTGGTTTCTGGGTTCGGGCAGTGCCTATTCGTACGACCAACAATGGCCAGGTATCCAATCCCGGAAACGATGTAGCCGATGATTTGGGGACCGAATGCTACGTTACTGGCAACGCTACGGGAAATGCAGGAAATGCCGACGTGGATGGCGGTAAGGTCTATTTAACTTCTCCTGTGATGGATCTAAGTGCCTATCAGGATCCTGTAATATCTTACAACCTCTGGTTTTACAATGGCGGGGGCAACAGCACACCCGATGATTCGCTGGTAGTGCGGCTGTCCAATGGTACGGAAAGCATTATTCTGGAAACGGTAAAAGAGTCTTCCAGTGTCTGGCGTCCGCGCTCAGAATTCCACCTCAGTTCTTTAATAGGATTGACGGACAACATGACCGTCACGTTTGAAACCGGCGACAGAAATGCTTCCCCACACCTGGTTGAAGGCGGTGTTGATGCTTTTCTGCTCATTGACGCTTTTGTAACCAGCACAGAAGAAACAAATCCGGCGCTAAGTGCTGCGCTAATGCCCAATCCGTTTAGCGGTTCAACGCAGTTGCGCTACCAGTTCGAAGACCAAAATCTGGAAGGAACACTCGAACTAAAGGTATTCGATGTACTGGGAAGGCTGCAGGAAAACAAAGTACTCGGACGTTATGAAGGCAGCATCAGCCTCGGTGAAAACCTCGATGCAGGTTGCTTTTTTGCTGTGCTGACATTAAATGGCCAGGCTGTGAAAACTTTCCGGGTGGTGAAAGTAAAGTAATCAAGTCTTGTCCGTGTCATTAGCGTTATCCACGTTCCCCAAAGGCTATAGCTGAGGAAGGCGCCTGCCTGACGGCAGTTAAGGATAACGCTAATGACACAAATCTCATCATTCGTCCTTGCCTCCCGGAGGGTAGGCCCGCCTCCCGGAGGGAGGAATCATACGAATCAGGGTTAAAACCCGTTGGTATGCGCTAAGAATTGATCTGCCGATTAAAAATGACGCGGAGTTTCACGGAGTGAACGCGGGGTTTCACGGAGTTTTATGAGGCTCTTCGTAAAACAGCTTGCATTACTCCGCGAGACGCCCTTACTCCGTGGAACTCCGCGACCAAAAGAGTCCACAGAGACTTGCCCATTGACGCTTTAGCGTCTAATAGGGCATTCCCCGATAAAAATAGCCCCTGGATTCGCCTGCCAGCCGCAGGCAGGCATGAATCATCCATTACAATTCCCGAAGCGGAATCATCCTGTTCTTTTCCGGATCCCATATTTTGAGTTCCAGGCATTTCCGGATGTCCCTGAGCTTAAGCGAGGTTCTGGAAGCACGCTGCAATTCAGGAAAATTATTCATTACCTCAGGAAGCCGGTAAAATGGAATCCGGGAATTGAGGTGATGGATGTGATGATAGCCAATATTTCCGGTCACCCAGCTCATGAATGGATTGGTAACCATGTAGCTGGAAGATTCCAGTGCAGCCTTTTCGTAGGTCCAGTCCGCATTCTCCTTAAAAACCGCGCCCGGAAAGTTGTGCTGGGCATAGAAAAGATAGGATCCAATGCCCGTGGCAATCAGGAATGGGAAAAAGATGGCCAAAAGCCAGACAGCCCAGCCCCAATAGATGATAACAACTGTGATAAATACCGCGTGTAGTATCAGTGCCAGCAGGGAGTCCCAGTGACGTTTCGGGCTGCTGGTAAAGGATCCCACACACATCCCCAGAATAAACATCGTAATATAGCCGAACATGATGGTCAGGGGGTGACGGATGGCCAGATAGGTGCGGCGCTCCGAAGGTGTCATTTTTAGAAACTTGCTCTTGGTGGCAATCGGATAAGACCCAATACTGGCACTGAACAACTTACTGTTGTGATCGTGGTGGTAATTATGGGATCTTTTCCAGATACTTTTCGGTGCAAGGATATACAAACCAAAAGAGGTCATTATCAGATTGGCCAAAAACGAGTGCTGTAAAATAGATTGATGCAGGTAATCGTGGTAAATGATAAACATCCGCACAATGACTAAACCAAGCAGAATACTGGATGCAATGCGAACAGGCCATACAGGAATCGCCAAAATCGCAGCCGTAAGCCCGATCAAAAGCCCCAGGGTGGTCAAAGTATAAAACCAGCTTTTCCTGCGATTTTCCTGCGCGTAAGGCCTGGTAGCCAGCATAAGTTCTTTTCCTTGCAGCATTGTTGTGTTTGTAAGCGTATTTAATTATTAACAGGGCGTTTGTGTTTCCATCTTCGGTGGGTCCATAACCATGTTTCGGGTTGTTCGAGGATGTCGCGTTCGAGGCGACGGGTATGTATTTCAGAAATTTCCCATTCTTTCATTTCAGCAGGATTCGCCACAAGGACTTCAGCGTCTATTTCGTAATAGCCGCGCCGGAGTCGCTTTACCACCGTGTAAACCACCGGTAGATTCATTTTCTTCGAAATGACTTCCGGCCCTGGAAAAACGGGGGTATCCTGATTCAAAAAAGTCGTCCAATAAGCCGTATGGGGAGAAGAGGGCGTCTGGTCAGCAATAAAAGCGGTAGAATTCAACTCCTTTCTCATGCTCAGCATACTCCGGTAAGTGTCTTTCATGGCAATCAGCTTTGTCCCGAAACGGGTCCTCATCCTGTACATCAGCCCATCAAAATAAGGGTTGGCGATGGGGTGGTAAATGACATAAAGCTGTTGCCTGCACATCATACTGAATGTATTGCCAGCCCACTCCCAGTTTCCCAAATGTCCCATAACCAGAATAACGCTTTGATGCTTTTCTGCCAGTTCATCAAATACAGCCTTTGCCTTAGGTGAGAAACGGCAGTGTTCCAGCATTTTATCAGAGCTAATGGTCAGGGTTTTGAATATTTCCAGAAATAAGTCGCACAGATAACGGTAGAAGCTTTTACACAGCGACTTAATTTCTGTTTCGCTTTTTTCAGGGAATGCATTCCTCAAATTCGTCAGAACAACCTTTTTCCGGTAGCCCAACATGCTGTACAGCACAACAAAAACCACGTTCGACAATCCATACAATACCGGGAAAGGCAGCAGGGAGAGCAGGTAAATGAATGGAAGCGCTATATAATAAACTATAACGGCCAATTGGTGCAAATGTTTTGAGGGCGCAAAGGTAAGCGATTTGGCTACTTTTTCCAATGATTGGGCGCTTCGTTTTATGACACAAGGGTTCGCGGAAAAACTATGTCCTGTGTGGGGCGGAGTGTCTCTTGCTACAATACGAGCTGTCAGGTATTGTGCATCATACAAATACCAGACATGGCTCATGCCATTTTAGCTACTTGTTGAAACCTTGTAGGTGCAGCGCACCCCGAATATTTGTAATCGTGAATCAGAAAGGTAGATTTAGAGCCTGTCCCGCAAAGCGGGGTGCAGCACACCGTAACACCAAGCTGCGTTAGGCGCCAATGTTACGGTGCGCTGCACCTGGGCTACAAAGTTCGCGATGACTCATGTCTCCCCTGATCAAAACCTGACAACGCAGCCATCGGACTCCCTGCCTTGCGGGCAGCCCGCCTCCCGGAGGGCAGGCAGGTAAGGCTCAGACACTAATTGTAATCAGGCAAAAATGAATACCTGGCAGCATATTCCAGCATCTGCTCCATAAAATCAATCGGGTATTCTACACGAATGTCCGTAATCTCTCCATCGGCGTCTGTAACGGGTACCAAACGGGGATTGATGAAACCGCCATATGGTGGAATATTCAGGGGCTTGGCACGGCGCAGGACTTCCGCATGAATTTGCTGATCCACTTTTACCCCATATCCTTCAATCAGGCTTTTGCCCGCTTCGTAGTCACCCTGCGACTTGATGCGCTGGACTTCGCGCAGCAATTCCCCAAAAATGGTGCGCAATTTTTCATAATTGTTGATTTTCAGATAGGTTTTACCATCCCTGGTCAACTTTGAAATGACGTTTTCAGCCTGACTTTGTTCCCAGGCCCAAGCGGCAATCATCTGCCTGTTGGTCATGTGCGCTTCTTCGATATTTTTACCAGGTTCAATCCTGCGCAGTTGCAACATGAGGCCATTCCGGATGAATTGGTCGTAAGCAGCTTTTCCAACATCCAGCGACTCCATGAGTCCCATCTGAACCAGCTTTGGATCCATTAAATAGTAAAGGGCTACGAGGTCGGCACGCGCTTCTTCCAGAGGCGAGTAATAATTTTTGAGCGCTTCCGCAGGCGGCGGGGCATCCGGCTCCAGCTGTCCTGATGCATGGCCGATGACTTCGTGCAGCGCTGTATGAAGTTTTGCAGCCAGTTCGCCATATTTCCGGGCGCGCTCTTTTTCTTCGTAGTCATTGGCAAATTCATTGAGCAGTCCGGGGCCATCTGCGTTGTTGTAAGCATCAATGATGTTGCCAAGGCTTACCGACTTGGAACCAAGTTTTCGAATCCAGTCCGCATTGGGCAGGTTGACTCCAATGGCCGAAGCAGGAGAAGCATCCCCAGATTCGCCGGCAACCGTAACGACCTTATAACTGATGCCGGTTACATTTTTTTTCTTGTGGGCATCCATGATGGTCGAGTGCGTTTCAAACCATTGCGCATTGTCAACAACCATTTTCATGCGCTTGGAAGCTTCAAAGTCTGTAATCTGTACGATCGACTCATAAGACCCCTTATAGCCTTTAGGATCGTTATACACTTCAATAAAGGAATTGATGTAATCAATGTCTCCCGAAGTCGCTTCAATCCAGGCAAGATTGTATTCATCCCATTTGACCAGGTCCCCGGTTTTGTAGTATTCGATGAGTAACTTCAGGGCATTGGCCTGTTTTTCGTTTTCAGCAACCCCTACAGCTTTTTCCAGCCAGCCTACGATTTCAGTAATTGCTTTTCCGTACATGCTCCCGATTTTCCATACCCTTTCTTCAAGTTGGCCGCGGGTATTGCGCACGATCTTGGAATTGAGCCCCATGGAAACCCGTGGATCCTTGAGTGTGGCTTTTTTTCGGGCATAAAAATCAGTGACTTCTTTTTCGGTGATGCCCGGATCGTAAAAATTAACAGCAGAGTATTTAACCAGGTCTTCCGGATTTTGAGAAACTTTTTTGGCATCGTACTCCGAATCAAACATCGCACGCAGGGCTTCATCGCTCAGGCGGGCGCCAACCGACCCCATGAGACTGATGAAATATTCTCTGGAAAAACCGGGAATGAACTTGTCATTGGAATAATGGTGGTGGATGCCGTTTGAAAACCAGACATTTTTGGTGTAGAGCATAAATGCCTTCCAGTCATCCGAATTTCGGTTTCCCTGAAAATTTTGCACAATATTTTCGAGCGCCCTCCTGATGGCCAGATTGTGGCGGTAGTTTTGGTCCCATATGATGTCCCGGCCAGCATATCCGGCCTGGGTTAGGTAATAAACCAGCTTTTTTTGTTGCAGCGACAACTTTTCAAAACCCGGGATCTGATACCGGATCATCTTCTTATCCGAAAAACTCTCCGGGCTCCAAACGAAAGTATCTACGGGAGCACCAGCCGTAGCACTGGCCTTCTGATTGGATTTAGAAGCATCGTTTTGTTTGCAAGAAATTGCTAATGAAAGCATTGCAAATGACAAAATCATTAATTGTTTCATATCCCTTCTACTTGATTAATAGGTTGCCAAATTAGAAAAAAGAACCAACTCCTAGACTTTTTTCTCTTGAAGATGTTCCAGAATTATCCGAATCAATTCTATGCGAATGGCCCCGCCACAGGCATCGTACACAGCGCGCAAATTGTAAGGCGGCCCTTTCAGTCGGGGCAACACGGCATTAACTTCCGTGATTTCCTGCTTTGAGGCAATCTTGTTAATCGGTATGTTTTCGCCTGCTTCCATAAGGTGCCAAAGGTGTTCGTATACTTTGGCCACTTTGAGGTCCCGTTCCCGCGCAATGGCCTCTGGTTTGACGCCTGCCTGGATGAACTCGAGTGTCATTCTTTGTGAATGGGATATTTTAGGTTTAGCAGTTTTCTCAGGGACGGCATTCCGCCGGACATAGTCTTTGATGGCTTTCAGGAACAGGGCGCCATAGAGCTTCATTTTCTTTTCTCCAACACCGGATATGTCCTGCATTTCTTCTTCCTCCTCAGGCATAACAGCAGCCATTTCTTCCAGACTCGCATCGCTGAAAATCAAATATGGCGGTACGCCCTGTTTTTGAGCCAGACGTAGCCGGAGTTGCCGGAGTTCTTCAAATAATTCTCCCCGCGAACGCTGGCGCTCCCGGGTAACTTTGATTTTCGCCTGTTCGGATTCCATGCGCTCCCGAACTGTTGCCATACGCACCAGCGCCACTTTTTCTCCTTCAAACAATACCCGGTGGCTGGCTGGCGTAAGGCATACCACGTGGTGGCGATCCGGCGCCAGTTCAAGATAACCCAGATTGATCAGCTGGTGCAGGTAATGCTGCCATTCGCCGTAGCCGATGTCGCGACCGGCTCCGTATGTTTTCAAATCCTGATAGCCTTTTTCAAATATTTCTTTTTTCCCGGAGCCACGCAGCACATCAATCAACAAGCCCGCGCCGCAGGATTCCCGCAAACGATAAACGGCGGAAAGTGCTTTTTGGGCAATCATGGTGCCGTCAAAAATCTGGGGCGGGTTGTTACAAACGTCGCAATTGCCGCAGTTGAGGCTCAAATCTTCGCTGAAATAGCTGAGCAGAATGCGGCGGCGGCAGGCCAGGGCTTCGGCGTATTGCTTCATGCGGTCGAGTTTGGCCAGTTGAATTTCCACGTTTTCACTTTCATTCTGAGCAAGGATATCCTGCAAAACAGTCACATCGCTGTAACTGTAAAATAGCAGGGCATCCGCTTTCGCACCGTCGCGGCCCGCGCGGCCAATTTCCTGATAATAACTCTCGATGTTTTTGGGAAGGTTGTAGTGGATAACCCAGCGGACATTCGACTTGTCAATACCCATGCCAAAAGCCACCGTTGCGCAGATCACCGGTACTTTGTCATTGATAAAATCTTCCTGAACACGCGAACGGGCAATATCGGGCATCCCGGCATGGTAATAAGCCGCCCGAATGCCTTTACCCAGCAGCTTGACAGCCAGTTCTTCCGTACTTTTCCGGCTTAAACAATAAACGATGCCCGACTGCCCGGGCCTTTGTTTAATAAAAGCAATGATTTGCTCCATGCGTTTTTGGCCGGGTCTGACTTCAAGCGAGATATTAGGGCGGTCGAAAGAAGCGATGAAAGTTTCAGGATCCTGCAGGGCGAGTTGTTCGACAATATCGCGGCGGGTTACCTTGTCGGCCGTAGCAGTAAGCGCAATGATCGGAATAGCCGGAAATTGTTGTTTCAAAAACCTCAACTGTGCGTATTCCGGGCGAAAATCGTGCCCCCACGCGGAAATACAATGCGCTTCGTCTATGGCAAAAAGGCTGATTTTGCTGCCTTGCAGCAAAGGCAAAAAGTTCTGGGAAACGACCTTTTCCGGGGATACATAAAGCAAGTCAATTTTACCGTTGAAAAAATCGTCTTCTGTTTTCCGGCTTTCCGGCGCATCCTGAGTACTGTTCAGAAAGGCAGCCCGAACGCCATTGGCCCGTAAGCCTTCAACCTGATCCTTCATCAGGGCGATCAGTGGAGAAACAACCACACAAGCGCCATTCATCGTGATTGCAGGAATCTGAAAGCAAACCGATTTGCCCCCGCCGGTTGGCATCAGCACCAATGCATCTTTGCCTCCGTAGACCCGTTCAATGATTTCGGCCTGCATGGGGCGAAACTGGTCGTAGCCGAAGTATTTTTTAAGTGCTATTCTGGCTTTATCAAGATTCATGTTATCGAATGCTTCTTACTGAATTCGCGGTATCGCATGAAGACAAAACACCCTGTAAGACAAAAGATCATGGCCAGCAAGGTGGAAAGCTGAATGCCGAACGGATTCTGGATGCTTTTCCCTAACAACAGCAGGGATGGAAAAATCAGGTTTGCCAGGGAAATCCCCAGTTTCATGGTCAAATTGCGGGCTGCATAAAACATGCCGGCGTGCTGTTCGCCTGTTTCCGCTTCGTGCTGGTAAAGGATATCGGCAATGATGGCCATCGGCACAATGCCAAAAACCGCCAGCGGGAATCCCGACAACAGGCAAAGCAAATAAAAAAGCAGGTTAGTCGAAATCGGCAGCCAGCCGCTAATCGTCGTCAGCCCAAAAACAAAACTGAATATGAAAAATGCAGCGATCACCGTTTTTTTCTTTCCAACTCGTTTCACCAGAAGGTTTACCGGCCAATAAAGCAGCAAACTGGTCAAGAAACTAAAAGTCAGAAAGACTGTAGCCTGTTCTTTCGGAAAACCCATCAGTACAGTAACATAATAGCCTACCCCCGACTGGATGAAGGTAAGCGCCAACCAGTACATCAGGTCAGAAATCGCGAAAAAAATAAAATTCCGGTTTTGGAAAACAGCGCGCATGGCCCTCAGCGCATTGCTTTCAGCTTTGACTTGTCGGCAGTACCGCGACTCTTTCAGAAAAAAAACAGGCACAAGCATAAAAAACAGCGAACCGGCCGCAAAAACGCCAATGGTTGTTTGAAAAGCCAGCGTCGCTGTCATCGTTTTTTGAAAATGAGCCTGTAACGCGTAGGCATTGCTGCCGATCATGAAACCCAGCGCCCATGTCAGGGAGGTAATTGTGCTGATCCGCATCCGGTCATCAGGGTGGTGCCCCATTTCTCCAATCAGTGCGGTATAGGGAATAACGTAAAGGGTCATAAACAAATACAACAACAAAATACAGAGGGTAAGCCAAATGCCATTCAGGGTGCTTACACCCGAATCCAACGGGAAAAAAATCAGAAAAGAAAACAGGGCAAAAGGGAGGGCTGCAATGGCCATGAATTTTTTTCGCTTGCCAAAGGCTGATGTACTCCGATCCGACCAATTCCCGATGATGGGGTCGGTAATCCCGTCAAACAAACGTCCGCTGAAATTGATGATGCCCAGCAATGCTATTCCCAAAACTGAGCCCTGGTAAACAAAGCCCGGGAATAAAGCCCCGCTGCCTGTTTCCGGAGGCAAATAAAAATAAACGAGCAGGTTCGCTGCGCCAAAACTCGCCAGCGACCAACCCAACTGGCCCAACGCGTAAATGATGATTTGAGAAAATGGCGGACGTTCAACAGACATGCAGCTGGTTTTTCTTAGTCCGCCAAATTAGACAATTCTTTACATACAGCCCGATCGCGTTTTCCACACCCGGTGCAGAAAAACAAAAACGGCCCCGACAAGAGCATCGGGAGCCGTTCAATTGCATTCGAGAACTTGTTCATCGCCTTTTACAGCGAAAACCGAGGTGTCATTTTCATAGCTTTACAGACATGGTGTCAGAGAGCAGCTGAGCACAAAGGTAAAGGTAGGGCTTAAGGTCAGGCCAGAAAAACCAGGTTTGGGATAAGATCAGGTTTCTAAAGATTGAATTAAGGGATAAAATACCATTTTTATAAGTATTTCAAGGGGGAAATGTCCAGAAACCTGAGGGTTATTGAAAGGCAATCATGCCATATCCCGTCCAATTGTATCATTCCCGCTACCGCTAAGCTTCTGTTGCGCATATTGATTGTGCATGGCTGCATTGCAGGTCGGTATCTTATCTTTTATTCCTGGCAGCTTGTCACTCACGCCAGGGAGTCTGCAACAGCGCGACAGTTGCTCATCGATTACACGATAGATGATTGAAGATCAGTATTTTGAACCAAAGATAATCAACTTGCAAAACCAACTGCACTTTGTATGATGTCGCAGATTCCCTGCGGGCTACGGTTTACACACAAGTCGACAATTCGTTCTGTAAGTATTTGATTTTCAATGAATTACTTTTTTACGGTATAATTTACAAACCATTGAAAATCAATAAGTTGCCAAGATGTGTGTAAACCATAGCCCTGCGGGAATGACACCCCTCCTGGGACCGGCATCCAATAATGCGAATCACCTCTCCCCTCTTTGATGTACCTGCGATTCGTTTTTTTCAGACTCGTATTGAGACTATTCTTTTTAATTAATAAATTATATTAGAAAGAAAATTTTAACTGAGTAAAATATTATAAAGTTAAAGTAAATACTGCTTTGCGACCTTTACGTCCTCCAGCTCCCTCAGCGGGAAATGTTTGAAGATCCATCTTTCCGAAACCAGGGGATCAGCATACTGGTCCGCTTCCGGTATACTTCATAAGCAGCATTCCAACGATACCGCCGTTCCAGCAAAGGCACACCGGAGACAAATACCAGCAACAAAGTAATGGTAAGAGGGCTGAGCAATGCCCAGTAGCCATATTTCAAGGGCAAAACGATTAGAAATAAGCCCCACCAGATCAAAATTTCACCGAAGTAATTCGGATGCCGGCTGTAGCGCCACAACCCCGTTTGCAAAACCGCTTCTTTATCGGTCCGTGTTTTGAGAAACTGTTGCAATTGGTAATCACCCACAGCCTGAAAAAAGAATCCGGTTGCCCAAATGCCGGCGCCCAGAAAGGTCCAGACTCCAATGTCCGCGTCTCCGCCGGCGCCTGCAACAATCAATGGCGCAGCGATGACCAGCAGGAGTAGTCCCTGCAGCAGGTAGACCTGAAGGTAAGAGCGCAGGTAAAAAGACCGGCCCCAGTCCTTTCGCCATTGCAGGTATCTGAAATCCTCCGTTTTGCCCCGGTTTCTCAGGAAAATATGGCCAGACAGGCGCAAAGCCCAAATGGTTGTCAGGCTGTATGCCACGATGGCCACAGCTGTACTTTCTTTGGTCAGTAGTTGGTACACACAAATCAGCACATAACCCAGTCCCCAGGCAATATCGGCCACATCGTTCCTCCTGACCGCTACGGAGATCAAAAACCAGACGCTTGCATACCCGAAAATCAGCGCAGAAAGTTCTGAGATATTTTGCCAGATCATAATTTCAGGTATTGGGTGATGCCATATCCGGCAAGGCTAACCGCTCCGGTCAGCACCATGCCCCAGGCCATGTCAATGAAAACGATCGTCAACGGCCAGTTTTTGAGCGTCGCCAGGTTGGTCAGGTCGTAAGTCGCATAAGTAAAGAAGCCAAACAGTGCACCGTAAATCAGCGCATGCTGCCAGGAGGCTTTTTCGCTTGCCGGCAGGATGACAAACAGGAAAATCCCCACAATGAACAAAAGGTAAAAGACGATCGCAGCTGTCCAGTTGACCTGCTCGCTGAGAAAACTTCCCAGGTATTTCGCATACAGGTTTTTGGCAATGAGTCCCAGCCAGGTCAGGTCGATGGCGAAAAAGACGATGGTGGTAAGGAGGTACGCCAGGAGGAGTTTAGGTAAAGACATAAGATGTGTGATTTGTGATCGGAGTAAGTTAACTTGATTTCTTCCTAACCTTAATTGGGGTGCGATTGTTGCAGGGAGTGGTTTTTGGGGCTAAAATTGGGTATTGAAACACGCATTGTGCAGTCCAATTTCCGCAGGTGCGCCTATATCTTCATTATCTGCAAGCTATAAAACTAACTGCACAACAGTAAATAGTACTATACTTCAAAACGCGATTACCCTAATCCAGGATAAAAGATCAGTAACAAATTGATACTGCTTAAAAAAATATTTAAACAAATGATTAAAATGTTTGTTTAATCCGAAGAGTGCATTTATATTTGCATTGTGATTCTATAATAAACAGTTAAACCGTTTTTCCTTTTATAGCACAGCCAGTTGTAATTGCAGGCAGGAATAAATAAATGATTTTATTGAACGGAAGTGGTCTGGTTCATATCACAAAACACATATTCATTATGGTAGGATTTGCCATATTATTCAATACTTGGGCGATTATCAATTATTGCAATAACAACTTAAACATTTAAAACTTAAAATAATGACCAAATCATTTTTTATTTTAATCACGACATTGATCATTACGATCTCTATGGCTTTTAATATTGCTAAACAAGACATTATTGGCAATTGGAAAGCTACTGAAATGGAAAACTCCACGATTAATGTTTATAAAGCAGATGATGGCCATATATATGGCAAAATAATAGAAAGTAATCGTAAAGATTGGGTTGGTGAGCTAATTCTCAAAAAAGTAAAATATTACTCAGACGATAAAGTATGGAAAGGAGAAGTCTATAGTTTAGAACGTAAAATGTCCATTGATGTAACACTAAATTTAGAAAATCAAAATAAGTTGAAAATCGTGGGCAAAAAATTCTTGATGACAAAGACCTTTTATTGGATTAGATAAAGCCAAACCAATAACTCTACCCACAAATACAATAAGTTCTCTTTAAAGCTACACTGGTTATCAGCAGTAATCATTTCCGTGTTATTTGTTCAAGGTAAATATTGACACACTTTAAATGTATGTTCAAAACAACAAATGTCTTAGAATGGGCCAATAGTCATCCGCGGAAATTATTTCTGCTGGATGCTCTGGGCGCTGTTACATCCGCCATACTTCTGGGGATAGTACTGGTTAAGCTGGAATGGATTTTCGGAATACCGGAATCAACTTTGTACTTTCTGGCCTTCTTGCCGTGTTTGTTTGCCATTTATGATTTGTACTGTTTTTTTCAAATCAGCAGCAGGGTAGGAATTTTCCTGAAAGGACTTGCCATCATCAATCTATCCTATTGTTGTTTGTCCATCGGATTGGCAACTTATCACTACGAAAAGATCACCATTTGGGGTTGGACCTATATTCTGCTCGAAATCCTGATCGTCACCCTTCTTGCTATTATTGAATTAAAAACAGCTAACCAGTTGATCCGTAGTCCCAATAAGGTGATTGATAAGCTTTAAGAGCTTGTGGAATTTAAGTATTTGTATTACCTTGCGTAATCAGTCAGTTCTGTTGCCTGGTGACGAAAAGATGCCTTTTCATTCTTTCAGGATGGTGAAGTACAACATATCGCCATAACTGCTAAGCGCAAACCATGCTCAACTTTTACAAAATCGTTAAGGAAAACCTGAATTTCAATCGTTTTGAGTACGATGAAACGGTATGTCTGGAATACACCTGTCCAATCGAAGCTGAGCATGTTGGCATTTTTTCCCGGAATGACTATGTGGTGCATGTCTTAAGCGGCAAAAAAACGTATAAAACCATAAATGGAGAGTGGACGTTGGAGCCTGGCCAAACGCTCTACCTCAAAAAAGGAGCAGAAGTCATTCATCAGTATTTTGATGATCAATACTGCATGCTGGGATTCTTTGTCTCTGACGACCTGATCCGGGAAGTATTCCATGAAATCAAAGGGAAGCATGTCTTCAATCCTTCGAAAAGCCCGGATGACCTTACTGGTTTTGAGGTCAAAAAAAGCGACATGCTCGAAAGTTACTTTCATTCCATGCTTGCCTATTTCCGGGGCCACAATCGCCCGCCTGATCCCATCCTTATACTAAAGGTAAAAGAGTTGCTGATTACCCTGATGAGCAGCGACCCTACCCTGGCAGCTTACTTCACGCTCGTTGCAGATGATGACAAACCTTCACTGCAGCAAATTATGGAGCATAACTTTTGTTTTAACCTGCGACTTGAGGAATATGCCGATTTGACACACCGCAGCCTCTCCTCGTTCAAAAGAGATTTTCAAAACCAATTCGGAGAAGCTCCCGGCAAATGGCTTCAAAAAAGAAGGGTTCGCCATGCGGCCAACCTGCTCAGCAACACGCGCATGAGTGTCACGCAAATAGCCTTCGAATCGGGGTTTGAAGACCTCTCCCACTTTAGCCGCGCCTTTAAAAAAATAATGGGCGTCAATCCTTCCGACTATAAAAAGTCCTGATTTTTTCCATTTTTCCGCTTTTTGAACTTTTCAGTCAAATAGTTGGCCTGATCAGCAAAACTCAGCTTTGCGATTGCCCTCACCTTTGTGTCACACAAATGCAAAGGAAAAATGAAGCAATTGATGATTTCAGATTTAACGCCGACAGGGTTTAATTCTATCTTCTTAAACAAAGCGCGGGTCAGTTATACCCGATTCAGACCGGGGAAAGAGACAACTCAACCTTCAAATACCAGGAAGCCTTCTTTTTTGGCCCCTGAATTACAGGAAGACATCAGGGATGGGAAATTTCCGGATCTGGAAAAAGTATGCAACAACCTGATCAATACATTCAGAGCGAATAATTTCCCTTTTAAGGCAACTCAATTTCTCGAGGTCCTTAACCAGGTCCAATTGACGCCAACGGAAGTCAAACTGCTTTTGAATCACCCGGCCAAAAGGCATGTTCTCGTTGAGAATGATTTGATAAAAATCGTCTTAATTCACTGGACCACAAATGCATGTGCGCCCGTTCACGGCCACCCCGAGGGGGGATGCGCTTTTAAAGTTTTGTCTGGCAGACTTGTCGAAAAAAGGTACAGCCCGGACAACAAGCTTACCCTGCTGGCCAACAGCAAATACAGGAAGGGCGCAACCGCATACCTCGATGACAGCATGGCTTTTCACTCCGTGGAAAACCCGTTCCAAAAACCGGCAATCAGTTTACATGTGTACACGCCTGGCATCAGGCGCTGACAATACGTGCAATCATTTTTTAATCAACAACAATTAACATCAAAACAATTTCAGTCATGAGCGACAAGAAAAAATTAGTTATCGTAATCTCAAGAGGACTTGATGATGAACGCGCTTCTGTAGCGTGGAGCATTGCCAACGGCGGTATTAATGCGGGCCTGGATGTCACCATCTTTCTCGTAAGCTCCGCAGTAGACTGGGTAAGAAAAGGAGCTGCTGACCATGCTCATTTAAACCCACTGGATCCTTCTATGAAAATTATGATTGACAACGTCATCAAAGCAGGAAGCTCCATCTGTGTTTGCCCGCCCTGTGCCAAAGTGAGGGGATACTCCGAAAACGACCTTTTGGAAGGCATTAAAGTGGTCGGCTCCATAGCCGTGCACGAGCAAATTTTAGCGGGTGCTGCCACGCTTTCATTCTAATTGAAAACGGCTGGCTAAAAACAAGAGACATCCCAAATTTGGGATGTCTCTTGCCATTTTAGACGAATGTTGAAATATTGCACTGCCCCGCTACTCCATGCGACTTTACCCTAAAATATCCTTACCTTACAAAAATGGAAAACAGCCGGAGCAGCAAAGATTTAACAGCCGAGAGACCTGAGCCGATAATATCGGATATGAAAATGAGCGTTTTTAATCGGTCTACTGATATCCAGGATACTGTTGATGCCTTACTTGCAGGAAAATATGTATTAATCGTGGCATTTTACAGCAATGGGTTGTATCTGTTAAATGAGCTCCAGTCGTATCTCAAAAAAATATACCCCGGTGCTACTTTTCAGGAACAACGAGCGTTTCGCTTAGCCTATAAAAAACTATCGAACCTTGTATTAATCGAGGTGAACGAACATCAATTAATTGTCAAAAAAGCGCCTGCAATCGGTTGGTTGGAAAAATTATATCCTGAAATAAATGATTTCTTTTTGTCCTTTCCCCAAATCCAGGGCTTAAACAGTTCCTGGCAATGGTATCTTAACGGCGTTTCCATCCCAGTTCTGCGAAATAAAGTGCACCCTTATTATGGGGTTTATTTCCCAACCCGCTTTGAGCATTTACTGCTTTTTGACAATTGGTTGAAAAGATATGAAGGCCCTAAAAAATCTGCAATTGATGTCGGGATTGGCAGTGGCATCCTCTCTTTTCTGTTGGTGCAGCACGGTTTTCAAAAATCCTATGGAACCGACTTGAATCCCAATGCAATAATTGGCCTGAATGAGTCCATGCACGGGACGAAATTATCCCGTAAAATAGAAATTGATTACGGGCATTTGTTCGGCAAATGGAAAAAACAAACAGAACTGATTGTATTTAATCCTCCCTGGCTTCCTGCATCCCACGACTTAGATCGTCTGGATGAAGCCATTTACTACAATAAGGAACTCTTTCCCGGGTTTTTCCTGGAAGCAAAGGAACACCTCCTGCCGGAAGGCCGGATTGTCCTTTTGTTCTCCAACTTAGGGCAAATAACCCAGGTAACAACAGGGCATCCCATCAAACAAGAACTTCTGGATGGCAATCGGTTTGAATTAGATAAATGTCTTGAAAAATCGGTGCAGGCAGCTTCTGTAAAAACAAAAAGAGACCAACACTGGCGTTCGGAGGAAACGGTCGAATTATGGGTGCTTAAACACAAGCTGAAGTAACATTGGGCTGACATTTATCTCCCTGTGCTTGATTTTATCAGACTGCCCGAGTATTTTGCAAGCTACAACAGGCAAAAAAATGAAAAGAGCTTTAACCATATGGATTGTTTTGCTGGCAGCCGGTAGCCACCTTCTGGCACAAGAAAACATCCCGGTCATCGACGACCTCAATTTAGAAGCGTTGCCAGCCCGTTCTAAACACCGTTTTTGGCTAAAAATGGTAGAAAACGGGATGGCCCAGCCCGTAGCGGTACCGGTCATCATCATCAAAGGGAAAGCCACCCACCCGGTCCTCGGCATGACGGCAGCCATCCACGGCAATGAGCTCAATGGAATAGAGGTCATCCGGCAAGTCCTGCAAGACATCAATCCAGATTCTTTGGAAGGAACATTGATCGCCATACCAGGGTTAAATGCCATCAGCATTCCTTTGAATGAAAGAAGTTATGTGGATGAAGAAGACTTAAACCGGATTTTTCCCGGAAAGGAAAATGGCAACAATTCCCAACAGTACGTCTGGGCCATAACGCAAAAAATCTTGCCACAACTGGACTACCTGATTGACATGCACACGGCAAGTTTTGGACGGGAAAACACCCTTTACGTAAGGGCCGATCTGGATGACGACAAAACGGCACAAATGGCTTACTTACAGGACGCAGACATCATCCTGAACAACAAAGGAACCCCAAGCGCCAATGAACAGGTCACAGAAAGCGGGACCATGCGGGCGGAGGCGGGCCTTAGAGGAATTCCGACGATTACGGTTGAATATGGCAACCCTCAGGTGTTCCAGCCGGATATGATCGAGCGGGGCAAAACCGGAGTAGAAAATGTCATGCGATGGCTTGGAATTACTCATGGCGCCATTCAAAAAACGCAGCCTGCCGTAATCTGCAAAAAATCATATTGGACCTATGTCGACCGGGGAGGATACCTGGAAGTACCGGTCCGTTTGAATCAAAAGATAAGTAAGGGTACAGCCATCGGGATCCTCCGAAATCCCTTTGGAGATGTCATCAAAGAATATGTATGTCCTCAGGATGGCATCGTTATCGGAAGGAGCACCAATCCCATCAATATGAATGGAGGCAGAATCATTCATTTAGGGATTCTGGATGAAAAGCGGAATTGATGTAAAAACCGGCTGATTCTGGAATAAAAATGAAAAATGCCGCAGAAACTGAATGAAGGTATTCCAAAACTTCGCGCTATGCTGTGGCATCCCAAAAAATCAGGATGCCTCCCGCTTTTTAATAAAACCTACACTAAGGTTGCTATTCTACGTCAGGCTCCCCATCTTCGGGCATTAAAATTGATGCTCCGTGGAAAATATCAAATCCGAAATAACACTGCCTGAAATTATTCGAATTGCTCAGTTATGGCCTGGTTTTCAAAACCCCAAAATTGAAGCACTTCCGGGGGAAATCGACCTGAATTATAAACTCACCCGAGAGGATGGTTCTGGCTTTGTACTGAAAATCGCTCATCCGGACACCGCTTTTGAACACCTTGATTTCCAAAACAAACTCCTCCGGCACTTAGCAAAACAAGGGCTTTCCCTTCGACTTCCCCGGGTCATCCCCAGTAATAAAGAAACAGATATCGAAGTATTGGAAAATATTGATAAAAAGGCCCGATACGCCCGTGTGCTTACCTGGGTAGAAGGCCGCGTCTGGGGAAAAACACCCCCTGCTGGTTCGTCCGCACTGGAAAGTCTGGGAACAGCCCTTGGAAAGCTCAGCACTGCGCTGGAGTCCTTCAGCCATCCTCATGCGGATCGCAAGTTAAAATGGGACGTGATGACCCTGCCCTGGATTGAGCCTCATCTCGGCCTTTTTCCGGAAGAAAGAAAAACAGTGTTGAGCCATTTTTTGTCGCTTTTTAAGACCGAAGTTGCACCACGCCGGAACCATCTCCGCAAAAGCGTCATTTACAACGACGCGAATGACTACAACATACTGCTGGACGCAAGCAGTTTTCCTGCAACGGAAGTCATCAGCCTGATCGACTACGGCGATGCCCTGTATTCCTGTACCATCTGCGACCTGGCCATCACCATTGCTTATGCGGTCATGGACAAACCCGATCCTTTGAGCGCTGCGGCAAGCATTGTGCGCGGGTACCACCGGCATTACCCGCTTCAAGCTGATGAAGCAGCCGTTCTCTTTCCGCTTGTAGCTGCGCGATTGTGCATTAGTGTCACCGTTTCCGCCTTAAACAGAAGCGAACATCCGGAAAACGAATACCTGCAAATCAGCGACCAGAGTGCCTGGGATTTGCTTGAAAAATGGCGCAAAATTCCACCTGCGCTGGCCCACTATACGTTCCGCCATGCCTGCGATTGGGAGCCTTGTCCTCAAAGGCTGCTATACGACCAATGGCGTCTGGGGCAAGCGCCTTCTACAAGGTGCATTGCGATGAATGAAAGAGACACAACCGGTTGGCTGGATCTTAGTGTAGGCAGTCTGGATGTAGGCCACAACCACAACTTCGAAGACAATGCCCGTTTCGACCGCATGATCGAAGATCTGATGAATGCCCAAAACATCTCCATCGGCGCCGGCGGCTACAACGAAGTCAGGCCATTTTACACCACCGACAGCTATACTACTCAGGGCAACGACGGACCGGAATGGCGGACCGTTCATCTCGGGCTTGACCTGTGGGCTCCTGCTCATACAGCCATCCTTGCTCCGCTTCAGGGCAAGGTGCTTTTTGTTCAGGACAACGCTGGCGAGCGCGACTATGGTCCAACCCTCATTCTGGAGCATTCACCCGTTCCGGAACTGACATTTTATACGCTTTATGGCCATCTTAGCCGGGCATCAATTGAAAAATGGAAACCGGGCATGGTTGTTCGGCAGGGCGAACACCTTGCAGACATCGGACCGCGACCAGAAAACGGCAATTGGCCGCCTCATTTGCACATGCAGATCATGCTCGATTTACTTGGTAATAAAGGCGATTACCCAGGGGTTTGCTACCCGGATCAAAGCGCCATTTGGAGCAGTATTTGCCCCGATCCTGCGCCATTGGCCGGCTGGGGGAACTCCCCTGCCCTGTCAGAGGATATGCTGTCCGAACGCCGGCGTGAACGCCTTGGTCCCAACCTCAGCCTTTCCTACAAACGACCTTTACACATCGTTCGGGGTCATCTGCAATACCTTTACGATCATCAGGGCAGACGGTATTTAGACGCCGTCAACAACGTGCCGCATGTAGGCCACCAACACGAACGGGTTGTTCGTGCCGGTCAACGCCAAATGGCTGTGCTGAACACCAATACCCGATACTTGCATCGAAATATCCTCGAACTGGCCGAATCCTTGTGCGCTACTTTACCGGCAGAGCTGGAGGTTTGTTATTTTGTCAATTCCGGCAGCGAGGCCAATGAACTGGCACTGCGCATGGCACGCGTTTTTACTGGTAGAAAAGATGTCCTTGTCGTGGAGGGCGGTTATCATGGCAATACGGCCACCAATGTGGAAATCAGTTCCTACAAATTTGACGGGCCGGGCGGATCAGGCGCATTGCCTTTCATCCACAAACTGCCTTTACCGGATGCCTGGCGTCTGAGCAAGGAGACTATTGCTGAAAAAACCCGGGCTGTTTTGAATCAGGTGCCGCCGATGGCCGCTTTTATCCACGAAAGCATTCTGAGTTGCGGCGGACAACTCGTGCCGCCCGAAGCCTATTTTTCGGATATTTATAGCAAAGTCAGGGCGTCGGGCGGGATTTGCATTGCAGATGAAGTGCAAACGGGTATCGGAAGGGTCGGGGAAACTTATTGGGCCTTTCAGCTACACGGTATTGTTCCTGATATTGTGACGATTGGAAAACCATTAGGCAATGGGCATCCCATTGGAGCAGTGGTAGTACGTCGCGACATTGCGCTGGCTTTCGCCAATGGCATGGAGTATTTCAATACCTTTGGCGGCAACCCGGTGTCCTGTGCCATTGCGCATGAAGTCCTGAAGGTGGTTGAAGAAGAGGCGCTTCAGGCCAATGCACTTAATGTGGGCAGTTACCTGCTGGAACAAATGCGGCAATTGCAAGCCCGGCATTCGATCATAGGCGATGTGCGCGGATCTGGTCTGTTTTTAGGAATGGAGCTGACAGATGATCCAGATTCAAAAAAAGCAGCGACAGTGCAGGCCGGCTATCTGGTCAACAGAATGCGCGAGCGTGGCATCCTGCTCAGTACGGACGGCCCAATGAACAATGTGATAAAGATCAAACCACCCATGTGCATCAATAAGGCAAATGCTGATTTTTTGATTGAACAATTAGGTGTTGTTTTGAAGGAAATAAACTGAATTGGTGAAATAGAAAAACACAGGATGAATACCCTTGAGTCTATCCGGACATTATTTGAACAGCGATTTGAAACAAGGCCAGTGCTGTTTCATGCGCCAGGTCGCATCAACCTCATTGGCGAGCATACAGACTACAACCAGGGCTGGGTGCTACCGGCGGCCATCGACAGAGGCCTTTGGTTTGCTGTGGCCCCCAACAAAAGCAACCAGTGCCATGTCGTCGCTGCAGATATTGGCCAGGAGGCCATTATTCCGCTTCCAAAACCCGTCCCTGAAAAAAGGATGTGGGTGAACTACCTTGCAGGCATTGCCCATACGCTTGAGCTAAAAGAGAATCAGGGTTTTGACTGTGTTTTTGGAGGCAATTTGCCGGTAGGCGCCGGACTCAGCTCTTCTGCCGCGATGGAGTGTGGGATGGCTTTTGCATTAAATCGTTTGTTTGATTTGGGTTTGGAGCCAAAGGAACTTGCAAAATTGGCGCAACGCTCTTCCAATTCTTTCGTGGGCGTTCCATGCGGCATTATGGACCAGTTTGCAAGCCTGATGGGGAAATCTGAGATGGCCATTTTGCTGGATTGCCGAAACCTCGTTTATGAATACATTCCTGCCCATTTTGAAAACCATGCCCTGCTGCTGGTAGATTCCGGAGTGCATCATGAACTGGCTGAATCGGCCTATGGGGAAAGGGTTCTGGAATGCGCGGCAGGCGTTGAATTGCTGAGTCGTTTTTATCCTGAAGTGACACATTTACGCGATGTCAGTCCGGCGATGCTGGAATCACAACGGGCATTGTTCGATCCTGTTACGTATCAAAGATGTCGGTACGTGGTGTTTGAAAACGAGCGGATACACAAAGCCTGTCTTTTGTTAAAGGCAGGAAAAATGGGCGAGCTTGGCGCCTTGCTTCAGCAAACGCATGCCGGTCTTCGTGATGATTACGCGGTGAGTTGTTCCGAGCTCGATTTCCTGGCAGCTTTTGCAAACCAATACCCTGGTGTCGCCGGGGCAAGAATGATGGGCGGCGGATTTGGGGGGTGTACGCTCAATTTGCTTGAAAAATCAGTTTTGCCAACATTCAGAGAAGATATCCGGATAGCCTATCGGGAAACTTTTGGAATTGAAGCAACGGTGTTAGAAGTGAATATTGGCGATGGGGTGAGGGAAGTAACCTAAATTAATACCGCCATAAATCACGGTACTTAATAAATAGCTGCGCCAGGTTTTCTGCATCGTCAATGGCACGGTGATGGCGTCCTGAAAACTCCAGGCCTTCAGCCACTATGGAAGCTTTCAGCCCCCGGGGCTGGCGCAATTTTTTAAACTCGTGGTATTGCTGCTTCAGGTTGATGTGGGCATCGAGCCATTCATCGTCAAGGTCGTGCAATTTGCAATCTGCAACCAGTAGTTTTTTATCAAAATTGCCCCAGGAGCAAAGCAGGTATTCTTCGTCGTAAACTTCGGCCCAGTCCTGAAAAGCCTTGACGACTTCCGGAAACCGGCCGGCCCGGTTCACATCAATCTGGCTGATGCTGGTCAATTGAGTGCAAAAATCAGATAAAACCTGATTCACCACCGGGCGGACAAAGCTTTGAAAAACGCTTTCAATATCGCCGTATTCATCGAGGCGAACTGCCCCGATTTCGATGGTTTCCTGCTGCAAGGTAACAGGGCTTCCTTCCCAACACGTAGCCTCCAGGTCGTATACAATAAAATTCATGGCACTCATTCGTTTGCTTGGCTTGTCTTTACATCACGCCAATGGCCGGACAATAATCATTCCATTTCCTGAAGCTCCAGTTGTTTCCACTTAATCTTGCGGTGCAACCCATAGTTTTCCAGGCGGTTGTGGTAAAAATAAAGCAGTTTGAAATTGTCGCTGACAATCTGCCCTTTTTTGTTTTCGTAAAGCGGTTCAGTTAAATGGTAATTCCCCAAATGCGACATGCCGTCTTCGATAAGTTTGTCAATTTCCCAGTACATCTGCTCAGAGAGCTTGATATCCCCTTGTTTCTCCATTTGCAACAACGCTTCCCGCAATTGCGTCACCACTTCATGCAGGGGTTCCTTAGGAAATACATAATCGTCTGCCGGCAGGCGCAGGAGGCCGTAAAGGTCAAGTCTTGGATTTTGATATTTCAACATCTCAAACGCAGCAAAAGCCACCAGGTGACTGGTCAGCACGATGTTGTCTTTCCGGTAACGCTCAACGATGTGTTCGCCCAGGATTTTCGTATATTCTGACTCGCGCTGCAGGTCTTCCTTCACTTCGCCTTTCGTCTTAAAATAAGCAGCAATGTCGAGATGGTTTCCGTATTGATCGTAGCTGTTGCCCTGTGCATCTACCGGATTGCCCAATACATCCATGGGTTGACCGATTGAAATCGTGACATCATTGCCTTCGGCAAAAAACTTCCAGACGAATTGAAAAATTCGCCACGGACTATGCGAAGCATCGCGCCCCATATAGCGTTCCTTACCAACCTGACGCAAATGCTGTTCGATGAGAAACTCTGCTTCAAGCACAAAGTGATAACTCAGCACCAGGGGCACAACAAATACTTTGCCTGTATTGCTGCGCTGGCACATGGCCCGCTGTGCTTCCACGACGGAGCCAAGCAATCCCAATTTGAGCTTGTCCTCCGGCATGCCGGACCGGGCACGGGTTCCACCCGGAAAAAAGAGGCTGTTCACCCCGCGTTGAATCGACAGGTTTGACATCGTTTTCAACGTTTCCAGGTAGATTGGATTTTTCTTGCGCCTGTCTACCCGATAAGCCCCCAGGCGATTCATAAAATAGGCCGTGTAACCTGTATTGTAGAGATTCAAGCCTGCGCCGTAGGAAAAAGAGGGCAAACCGGCAAAAGCATCGAGTGCATAGCCGATCAGGATGGAATCCAAATTGCTGAAATGTGTTGGAACTACGACAACCGTGCCTTTGGTCATCAGGCTGCGCACCGTTTCGATTTCCCCTCTGACGATAAAGCGATCCTGAAGGCGGTAGCGGCTACCCCAAAAACGGGCCATATTTTTTCCGGCGGCAGTGTTGAGCAGGCGGGTAAAGAAAAAAGTGAGAAAACGCCGCGCAAAAAGGAACGTACCGGTGCGGAAAGTACCCACAATTTCCTCAGAGTAGCGGTTCACAATTTGACGCAGGATTTCCTCGTTATTGGCGCCCGCTTCCTGATCATTCCGATCCAGCGAATTGCGTACGAGCTTTTTGCCAATGCGCCTCCAGAACTGGCGCTCATTCGGCGGGTCCACTTTCCAGGCCTCTTCCTTGATGCGGATGCGTTCAAGAAAGATGGTTTTTGCAATCAGGTCGGTGAGTTCAGTAGGCGACTGTTTGAGAAAACGGCGCAGCATAAATTCATCAATCTCTTTGACGAAATTGCGGCGGTCCTCGCTCAATTTATGAATTGGCCAGTCTTCAATGTCAGGAAAAACTGGCGGGTATTGTTTCTTTTCTTCACTCATTTTATGGCGTCAGCTATCTGCGCGTTTACCTGACCAATGAATTCCAGAATATCTTCTCTTCCGGTTCTTTTTTCTGCTGAGGTAATAAACTGTGGCGGTAATTCATTCCAGCGCGGCAACATGGCTTTTTGAATGGCCTTTATGTTGTCGCTCAGTATTTTCTTTGAAACCCGGTCTGTTTTCGTGTAGGCAATAACAAAAGGTATTTCCATTTCCGCCAGTTTGGTCATAAACGCCAGGTCTATCGCCTGAGGCGGTATGTTGGAATCGAGCAAAACAAAAACGCATTCCAGACTGCTGCGCTTCGACAAATAGCTGATCGTCATTTTACTCCAGCTTTTGCGCTGCGTTTTGGCTGTGCGGGCATAGCCATAGCCGGGCAGATCCACCAGATACCAGGCATTGTTGATCAGAAAATAATTGAGGGTTTGCGTCTTGCCAGGCGTCCCGGACACCTTGGCCAGCCCTTTTTTGCCTGTAAGCATATTGATGAGCGATGACTTCCCGACATTTGATCGCCCTACGAAAGCATATTCGGGTCTATTGTCCTGGGGGCATGCGGGTTCTGTCGTAAAACTTCCCTGGTATTCAGCACTGCGGATATCCATTTATAACACATTTTGCGGTAAGCGTTGGCAAATTTAAGCATTTTTGAGCTTAAAGGGAAAGGAAAAGGCAATCCTTTACCGATAGCAGGCTGGCTTTACCAACCTGCTGGTGCACAAGCTGATTACAACCTTAGAAAAGTGAGTTATTTAGCACAGCCTGTCTGTGCAGGCCTGCCGGCCGGTAGGCGAGCCTGCTTAGCCGGCCAGGCAGGCAATCCGCGTTTTCAGCGTCATTTGTGTTATCCCTGCCTTGCCGGCAGGCAGGAGCGTTTTCAAAAAAGCGTCAGTAGGAACGCACCTGCCTGACGGCAGTCAGCGATGACACCGATGACACGGGACCGGCTAGACAGGGACGAAACCACTGTATCTACGGTGTTTTAGACAGCAAAGGGTTCAGCCCGCAGCTTTGACCCGCATGCGACCGCAGGTCGCAGCGAGCGAACGCTTTTGACGAGAGGGTGGTTGCGAGCGGGCCTCCCAACGACATTACACCAATCGGACATTTCCGGACATTTTAAGCCAAAGCAGGCCTTTGGGCAGCCCTTTCTGCCGGAAGGGACCGTCCAACAGTGCTTTTTTTGTTAATTGCAGCATGCATTCAAACCCAGTGTTAACCTTTTCACGCTGCGCTGAAATGGTAGCCAGTTTTATTGCCGGAGCCAGCCAGTCCTTAAGCATCGCCGTCTGCTGGTTTACCCATCCGGAACTGGGAAGCCTGCTCTTGCAGAAAATTGGAGGGGGGCTTGAAGTGCAGCTCGTCGTCAATTTCGACCAAATCAACTTTCGTCAGGGCGGACTGGATTTCAGGGCTTTGGAAAATGCAGGCGCAAAGATTTTTGGCTTCCCCGGCCCTGTTCTCATGCACCACAAATTTGCCATAGCGGATGGCAGGCGCGTGTTAAATGGCTCTTTCAACTGGACTGGCAGCGACCATTTCGACCACGTCATCATTTGGGATAGCCCACAAATGGCCATTGAATTTACAGATGCATTCGATGATTTGGTTTTGCAAAGCAAGCCATTAAGTCTATTGATGAACAAGCCGGTAAGAAACATTTCTTTCCAGCAAGTGCACCAACCAACGCTTTGGTCTGCTCAGGATCTGCGCAAAGCCATCATCGCCGGAGGTAAGGTTTGGATTGCACCTTTTAATGTCAGGGAAATGCCTGTTTGGCGCCAGTGTTACGCCGGGCAGCTGCATTATTACCGGGCGAATCCATGCATGGAAAAATACTGGCAGCGACAACCACTTTGGGAAAAGGATGCTTTTTGCGGATGGCTCCTGGCGCAGGAAGAGCAGAAAAATTTGCAGGCAACAGCTCGTTATTGCTTGAAAATGAGGCCCGGAGATATTTTGATTGCCGTTGAACCCAAACGACACCTACTCGCCCTTGGGCTCGTTTCTTCTGATCCCGAAGCGTCCATTTTGCCCGGATATTGTGTCAGCAGGTACGTGCCCTGGATAAAATGGCCGGAACAGGCGGTTGTGCCCGATCCGGCCATCCTGAAACCGGGAAGAGCCCTGCGGCGATATTCGGGTTCAGGGCTGCAGGTAGTAGAAACATTGAACGCTACAACTTTGCGCCCCAATCCTGCATTTTAACAGTCACAACGATTTCAATGCGACGATTTTGGGTGCGGCCTTCTTTCGTTTCGTTGGAACCTTTGGGCTGAAACTCGCCACGTCCGACAGCGCTAACCTGGTTGGCATTCAGAAAAAATTCGTTGGTCAGCACCCTCGTTATTACGGCAGCACGTACCGAACTGAATTCCCAATTGTCTCTGGCATTGCTCTTTTTTGACGGGCTTGTGTTGTCGGTGTGACAAACAATCGCAATGTCAATGTCAGGATATTTGGCGAAAGCCGCTGCTGTCAGTCCGATCACTTCCCGTCCTTTACGCGTCACCAACGCTGTACCTGCATCAAATACCAACTGGTCGGCAGCCGTCAGGATCAACTTACCGTCTTTCACTTCCACCGAAACGTCGTCTGCGGAATATGATTTTAAGACGAATTTGAGGTCTTCCTGTAGCGTATTCAGCTTTTCATTGCGCTTGCTGATGAGTTCCTGCAAGGCATTCAGCGTTTGTTCCTTTTCTTCCAGCGCCTTTACCTGTTCCTGCAACGCGGATTCAAACTGCTGTTTTTGATCGACCTGGTCACTGGAAAGCTGGCGAATTTGGCCTTCAAGGCGCATTTTTTCATTCTCCAGCCTTAATTTATCCTCCTGAAGCGTCGTTACCGATTGGGTCAGGTTGCTGTTCATTGTTTCCATGCTCAGCACCCTGCCTTTCGTGAGCAACAATTCCTCCTGGAGTGCTTTTTCCCGCTCAGACGCTGCTGTGATTTCCCGGGTAAACTTCTTTTTGGATACACAGGAAGACAGGGTCAGCAAGCCCATTGACAGCAACAATACACCTTTAAAAACCTTCATTATTACAATATTTACACTTGTATTAAGAGCTTGTTCGGGAATCTCTCAATCGGCTGGTACAAGCTCTAAGTCACTTTCACGTTTGAAGAGCCCAACAACCCCAGATCTGAATAAATGGAGACCTGATAAGTCCCTCTTTTCAGCTTTTCACTAATGGGGTAATTGAAATTCAAACGCTGTGATTCTTCCAGCGTTACTTCCTTTGCTTGTTGTGCAATGATTTCGGCAACCATGCCATTGGCTTCAATGCGCTTTCTGACCGGATTATCGCTGGCGATCGGGTTTCCATTGGCATCGGTTATGACCAGATAAAGTGTATGAGTCCCCTGGTGTTCCTGTGGGACATCTACAACATCGAAGGCAATGCTTAGGTTACGCACCCGGCCTGACTTTGAAGTTGTTTTTGAACTCCGTGTTTGCAGGTCAACCAAAAATCCGGATGCCCGAACACTTTTGGCACGCAACTGGCTGAGGTCAGATTGCAGGGCAAGGTTAGCCGATTCCAGTTTACTGGATTTATCAGCAAGCTCCTGATTGCGTTTTGTTGCCGTCTCTACCTGTTCAGTAAGCTCCGAATTTTCCTGACGGAGGGATTCATTTTCTTCAATCAACTGGCCGATATTGCCTTCCAGTTCCGATTTTAATGCCCGCAATTGGTTGATTTGCTGCAGCAGCCCTTTTTTGTCATTGGAATTCTGGCGCTTAAGGCTTTTCAATTGTTCATTCTGTCCCGCGACCGTTTGCAAAGCATCTTCCAGCGAAACGCCCAAAGAATCATTTTTTGCAATGATGAGCTGATAGGCCGTTTGCAAGCTATCGATATTGTCGAGCAGATCGTATTTGAGCGTACTTAATGAGTCAACCTGCGTTTCAAAGCCGGTGTTTTCTCCCTGAAGCCGGCTGCTTTTTGTCCAAAACCAGCCCAATCCAATCAGGGATAATAAGAGTAAAACAGCCAGGATGACGACGGTTCTGTTGTTGTTCATATTGCGTAGTTTTTCCTTGTGGTTTACAACAACCAAAGGGATGATGATTTGGTATAAAATAAATACAGGAATGGCCTGCGAGGCTGATTCGCAGGCCATTCCTGTTATACGTATCTAATCTTATTTTGTTGTCTTAATCTTTTCAGGATTTTTCAATTCGAGCATGTTTTTGCCTTTTTTCATGTCTTCAGCCATTTGCTGCGAGGCAGAAAAAGAAGCAACCATCTGCGAAAGCATGTCTACACCAGCATTAGGCGTATTTGGCAGCAGAATAAGGTTACTGTGGCTGCTTTGTCCGATGGCCTGAAGGGTATCGTAATGCTGGGTAACGACAATCAGAGCAGAGGCTTCCTGAGAGTTGATGCCAACCCGGTTGAGGATATCGACTGATTCTTCAAGACCTCTGGCGATTTCGCGACGCTGATCAGCTATACCCTGGCCCTGAAGACGCTTGCTTTCGGCTTCGGCCTTGGCCTTGGCCACAATGCGGATACGCTCAGATTCCCCTTCATATTCTGCCGCTAATTTTTCGCGTTCTGCAGCGTTAATCCGGTTCATGGCATTTTTTACGGCATGATCCGGGTCAATGTCCGTCACCAATGCTTTTACAATGCCATATCCATATTCATTCATGGCTTCTTCCAGTTCCCGGCGAATGGCCACTGCAATGTCGTCTTTGCGTTCAAAAACGTCGTCCAGTTTCATTTTCGGAACTTCAGCCCGTACGGTATCAAAAACATAAGCAGTAATTTGCTCGTAAGGATTTTCCAGTTTGTAAAAAGCATCGTAAACCGCGTCTTCCAAGACTTTAAACTGTACAGAAACTTTCAGTTTTACAAAAACGTTGTCCTTGGTTTTCGTTTCAACCATGACATCCAATTGTTGGATTTTCAGGTTGATTCGCCCGGTAATACGGTCGATAAAAGGCACTTTGAAGTGCAATCCGGAACTCCTGATAGAGTGAAATTTTCCCAGTCGCTCCATGATCGCAGCAGATTGCTGTTTTACCGTAAAAAAGCTGGAAAAGATGACCAGTAGGCCAAGAAAAATTGGAGCTAATAACATTTCCATATTTGTAGTTTTTAGACTTTATCGTTCTGTTACAACAATACAGCCTGGTTATTGGTTTTTCAATTCAGCGTTCAATTTTGACAACACTGCTTTTGCATCACCGAAAAGCATCTTGTTTCTTTCATGAAAGAACAGAGGGTTTTCGATACCTGCATAACCCGCGCCCATGCTGCGCTTGATGACAATAACGTGTTTTGCCTGCCACACTTTCAATACCGGCATGCCATAAATCGGGCTTGACGGATCGTTTTCAGCTGCGGGGTTAACAACGTCGTTTGCGCCCACCACGATGGCGACATCGGCATTTTGCAGAGCATTGTTGGCGTCGTCAAGGTCAAGCAACTTGGGATAAGGGACATCCGCTTCAGCCAGCAAAACGTTCATGTGTCCAGGCATCCGGCCTGCAACAGGGTGTATGGCATAACGCACTTCTACCCCATTGGCTTCCAACTGGTCGTCAATTTCTTTACAGATTTTCTGTGCCTGGGCAACAGCGAGACCGTAACCAGGAACAAAAACCACTGATTTGGAATAAAACAACAAAATTGCGGCATCGGCCAGAGAAATTTCTTTCACAACCTGAGAGCCCGTTGCCCCCTGAGCGCCCCCTGTAGCACCGCCGCCAAAGCCGCCGATCAAAACATTCATCAAGGATCGGTTCATCGCATTACACATCATAACAGTAAGGATGGTGCCTGCAGCACCTACCAAAATACCGCCGATAAGCATGAAGCGGCTGCCATAAATCAGGCCAGCAGCAGCAGCAGATAAGCCAGAAAAAGAGTTGAGTAACGAAATGACGACCGGCATGTCGGCCCCGCCGATCGGCGCCACAAAAGAAACGCCGTAAACCATGGCAATCCCAATGAAAATCAAGGCCCACATCGGACTTCCCTGTGCGCCCTGCAGAAAGACAAAAACACCACAAGCCAGCGTCAATGCCAAAAGCAGCATGTTCACCAGGCCGTGCCGTTTCAGCGTAACGGCGCTGTCATTTACGAGGCCCTGCAGCTTTCCATAGGCCAGAAAACTGCCGGTAAAGGCTATTCCACCAATAATGATGGTAAGTGTAATGATAATCAGCGCACTGCTGGAGGCTTCCCGTTCACCACTGTAAATCAACAAGATTTCAACGAGGCCCAAAATGACCGCGCAGGCGCCACCAAGTCCGTTAAAAATAGAAACCATTTGTGGCATTGCCGTCATAGCAACTTTGACAGCGGCATAATAACCGGCGGCAGTCCCGACGACCAATCCGCCGATAATCCATGCAAAATTGTCGAATGCGCCGGAAATCGGTTCGATCAAAGCCGCAATGATGGCCATTGCCATACCTACACCGGCGATAAAATTGCCCTTGCGTGCGGAATCCGGGGCATTCATTAAACGAAGCCCCCATACGAAGCTGGCAGCGCCAACCAGGTAAAACAGATTTATGATAAATGTAGTAACCATGTTGTCCTTACTTTGCTTTTTTCTTTTTAAACATTTCCAGCATCCGGTCTGTCACAACAAAACCGCCTACAGCATTCACCATGCCCATCGCAACAGCGAGAAAGCCGAGTGAAAGCGAAAGATAGTCGTCAGGGCGGGTTTGTCGAACCAGCAGAATGGCGCCAATGAGTACCACGCCACTAATTGCATTAGCACCCGACATCAGGGGTGTATGCAACACGGTAGGTACTTTTGAAATGACCTCAAAACCCAACAGGATGGTAAAAACCAGCAGGTAGATCAACAAGAGGTTGTCGTTAAAAAACTGCATGAATGTCTCCATATTATTTGATCATTTTGTGATGCAGGCTCCCCGGATAATTTCATTGTCCATGTCCAGGTTGAGTGCGCCGTTTTTCACGAGAATTTTTAAAAAGTTCAACACGTTATTGCTGTACAAATAACTGGCGTCCTCCGGCATCAGCGCCGCAAGATTCGAATCCCCGATAATTTGTACGCCGTTATGAAGAATCGTTTGATTGTTTTGCGTCAGTTCGCAGTTTCCGCCACTGGAAGCGGCAAGGTCAACTATGACCGAACCTTTACGCATCTGCTCCACGGTTTCTTTGGTAACCAGAACCGGCGCTTTCCCGCCGCGCACCTGAGCTGTGGTAATGATAACGTCAGATTTACTGGCCCTGCTTTGCACTTCTGCACGCTGGCGTTGCAGGAACTCTTCACTCTGTTGTACTGCATAACCACCTGCTGCCGTATCGTCGCGGGCGCCTTCAACTTCAATGAATTTTGCCCCAAGGCTAAGTACTTCTTCTTTCGCCGCACTGCGGGTATCGAAAGCTTCTACAGCCGCTCCCAGTCGTTTTGCAGTTGCAATAGCCTGTAAACCCGCAACACCGGCGCCAAGCACCAATACCTTCGCCGGGCGAACGCTGCCCGCAGCAGTAATGAGCATGGGGAAATAGCGTGGCAAGAGACGAGCTGCTTCCAACACCGCTTTGTAGCCTGCTATCGAAGCCATAGATGAAAGGACATCCATCGTTTGCGCCAGCGTCGTTCTCGGAATCATATCCATGCTGAACGCCACTAATTTCAGTGATTGAAGTTTGGGCGCAACTTCCGGATATAAGAAAGGCTGAAACTGAGAGATCACAACAGCGCCCTCTTTCAAACGTGGCAATTCAGCGTCGTCTGGAGGATTGATGCAGATGAGCAGGTCAGCTTGTTCAAGCAATTCTTCTCTGGAAACGATTCGGGCATGTTCTGCATAGGTTTCATCGTCGTACATGGAACCCGCCCCGGCGGAATTTTCTACCAACACTTCAACGCCAAGGTCTTTAATTTTTGGCAAACTACCAGGTACGATGGCGACCCGGCTGTCGTGTTTTTCCTTAAGAATACCAATTTGCATTACCTTAATGAGTTGTTTTGTTCCCAGCCAACAGCCTTCATACTGTCGCCTGAAATGTTAATTCAAATATACTGCGAACGCATCCGTTTCCCGGATATGGACATCTATATGCTCTTTTAGCGTTGTTGCAAGCGATAACCCCATATAATCAACTTTGACCGGGAAAGATTTGTGTTTCCGATCTACCAAAACCGCCACTTCCAGTCTGCGGGGCAATACATCCATGAATGGCTTGCAGGCATAAAAAATGGTGCGGCCGGTATTGGCAACGTCATCAATGATGATGATCGCTTTGCCTTCCAGACGTTCGGCAGGCATTTCTATCTGAACGGGTGAACTCAGGGGATCTGCAGGATTCAGGAGAACCCTGGTCAAAGTGACGTCTATGTGGGACAATGGCAGTAATTCCTGCAACAGCAGGTTGGCGAACTCCATTCCATTGTTGTTGATGCCGGCCAGAATCAGTTCTTTTTCATCGTAGTTGTGTTCCAGAATCTCAATCGCCAGGCGTTTGATCTTCTGCTTAATCTGCCAGTCATCCAATATTTTCATGACGTCGTGTTTTCCGAAAGCCAGCATTGCATTTGTTAGCAGCTGATTTTGTCTGCTATTTACAGCTATTTTGGCAAACTATATAGTACAAACATAAAAAACCTCTGTTATGGGTCAGTAATTTTTGAGGGAATAATAAATTTGAGGGCGACAATTTCAGAAAACCTGTTAAAGCCCCTATCTTGTCGGGCGTTCATCACCAACCTGAGCCATTGATATGATCCAGCAAATGGTATTTATCCTCGTTAGTATTGCCGCTCTTGGTTTTGCGGGCAAACAGTTTCTGCGCATTCGCCGCAATGTCCTGCTGGGCAAAGACCCTGCTCCGGAGCCTGCTCAAAGCGGACAGCGCTGGCGCAATGTGCTGCTCGTTGCCTTTGGTCAGCAGAAAATGTTCAAGAACTGGATACCTGCCCTTTTTCACCTTTTCATCTATGTTGCGTTCCTGCTAACACAGGTTGAACTGATCGAAATTTTTATCGATGGCGCTACCGGTACGCATCGTTTTTTTGCGCCGGCACTGGGAGGATTCTATACTTTTGTCATCAGCTTCATAGAAATACTCTCCGTTCTGGCATTTGTAGCCACCATCATCTTTCTGGCCAGGCGCAACCTGCTGCGGCTTCCCCGTTTTCACAAAGCTGAAATGAAAGGCTGGCCGACACGGGACGCCAACCTCATTTTGCTGGCTGAGATCGTGCTGTTAACCGGAATTTTCAGCATGAATGGCGCAGATGTATTGTTACAAAAAATCAATCCCGGGCATTACGCCGATACCGGCACACTGGCGGTGAGCAGCTGGCTGGGTCCGGCAATCTTCGGCAACCTGAGCGAAACTTCCCTGCATGTCGTGGAGCGCTTCGGCTGGTGGCTGCATATCCTGACTGTTTTCGCGTTTCTCAATTACCTGCCATTTTCCAAGCACCTGCACATCATCCTGGCATTTTTCAATACCTATCACGCCCGCCTGACACCACGCGGCGAAATGGACAACATGCCGGAAATCATGAATGAGGTAAAAAGTATGATGGGCCTCGGTGAAGCAAGTAATGCGGAAGTCATACCAGAATTTGGGGCAAAAGACGTCATGGATTTGAGCTGGAAAAACGTACTCGGCGCCTACACCTGTACCGAATGCGGGCGCTGTACGGCAGCCTGTCCGGCAAACATCACTGGCAAAAAACTGTCCCCCAGAAAAATCATGATGGATGTCCGCGACCGGGCTGAAGAAATCGGAAACAAAATTGAAAGCGGCTCAGCAGATTACCTGAAAGCGGAATTTAAAAACCAGGAAGGCATCCTGCTGACAGCCGACAACTTTGACGATGGCAAAAATTTGTTTGACTATATTACGAGAGAAGAAATCCATGCCTGTACGACCTGTAATGCCTGCGTAGAAGCTTGCCCAGTACTTATTAACCCATTAGACATCATCCTCCAACTGCGCCGCTACGAGATTCTGACAGAATCATCAGGCCCCGGCGATTGGCTGCCGCTTTTCAACAGCATCGAAAACGGTGGATCGGCATGGGCCATGAGCATAGACCGGGATTCGTGGGTAAGAGACTAAATAGTGTCTGTCTTTACCTGCCGGCCGCAGGCGGGTAAAGTACAGACACATACTAAATGGATAGAAACTCAATAAAGTGCTATCCTGCACTTAGAGAAAAGAAACTGCTAACGATGCAATTTCGGTATTGGCTTATTTCGTTTGCCCTTAACCTGTAGGCCAGCTGCTCTTTGTTGTTTCCCCAACCAGATTACCGTTACCTCCTGTCTATCCCCGGGCAAACATACTTTAGATCACCACAAACTGACAAAACATGCGCTTGTTTAACGTATCCGCCCTTATATTATGGCTCTCAGCGCCATTGCTGCTCACGGCACAATCCTTTCCGGAAGAAAACAGCGTTGCCTGGAGGGGCGTTGTTTATGGTATTGCCGGTCCCATTCCATTTGCTGAAGTGATGTGTGGCGATACGACGATCAACACCATCAAATACAACAAGATATACCAGGTTAACTACAACTTTGACGGAACTGTTTACAACACGTTTTATCACGCCTGTACCCGGGTAGATGGCCAAAAGGTTTGGGTCATCGCCGGTGGCGCCAATCAGGAAACCCTGCTTTATGACTTCGGCGTGGAAGTCGGTGACACCCTCCATCTGCAAGTTGTTGGCGACGATTGGGACATTGATTATTACACGGAAAGTGTCGAAGAGATCATGATCGAAGGATCGCTGCATAAAAAAATCAGATTTCAGACTTCCTATGGCATTCCCGACGTCTGGATTGAAGGGATAGGAAGCATCATGGGGCCTCTTGGTCGCGGTTTCTTCGTCGTAGACGCCCAACCCGCACTGACCTGCTATTTGGAAAACGGGACGGTCATTTACAAGGTAGAAGAAAATCAGACCTGTGAGAGCGGACTAACCTGCGCTGTTATTACGAGTAATCAGGAAGCGAAGGCCTTTTCAGAAGTAGAAATTTTTCCAAACCCGGCCAGCGAAGCCATCTGGGTTCACATGGCGGGTTTACAAGGTGATTTCGAGCTCAGCATTTTTAGCGCCGGTGGCCAGCGAATGTCGGATCAAATTGTTCAGGGCGCACAGCGTGTGCGTATCAATACATCAGACCTGTCCCCTGGATTTTATCTGCTGAAGTTATCAGCAATTGCAACCCCGGGGGTCTGTCAATACTACAAAATTGCAGTGATTCGATAGATTCCGGGCGCTATACCATTAAGTAGTACCGGCCGATTGCCCTACTTTACCTTCCTGCCTGCGATAGACGGGAAGGTAAAGAGAGGCACAATATTTATGCAATTCGGAAATTATTGTTTCCTTTGCAGTAGGACAATCCTGTTTTTTTATGAGAATTGCTTCAGCATGGTTTTTGCTCTTCATCTCTGTGACCCAGTGGGTCGGAGGGCACCTGTGCTTTGAAGTCAACTATCTCATTGAAATTCAGCGACAAATGAATGACGCTGAATTGGCGCTCGCCAATGAAGTTCGCAAGGAAACCGGCATCAACAGCGCCGTCCGCATTTTGTCAGAAGACGAAATCACCCCGAGAGGTAATTTCTACGGCGACTTTGTGTTTTCTAAAACCGACGAAGTAGAAAAAACTTTTTATGTCGTTGAAAATCAAACTGCATTAACGACACAAAAAGTAATTTCCAACGCGCCTGATCAAAAAGATTCCGATACGGATTCCCGACAGGCAAAGCACCTGAAAAGCTTGTTTCAGGAATTTATGATGCCAGAGGCTGAAATCTTATCTGCTCCTTTGGCAAGCTCAATTGACCTTGTTTTCCATTATGCTGCTCCCTGCAGCTTTCCCTTTTCTCCTGTTTTCATCCATCCACCGGCTCAGGCCTAACCTTCCCACAGGTCTGTAAATCCGGAAGTTGGTGTGCTCCAACATTACTTTGCTTTGATCAAAAGCAAAGTGGCTTACTTGATGAGCATCACAAGTTTTCCGGTTTTCAGTACTGTACGTTTGTGCGCCACAGCACGAACCGCTGCTCCTTTCATTTTTTCTAAAAAATCCACTTTCATTTTTCTATTTTATTGTATTACAATGATTTAACTAGGTTATCTAGAACCAGATGCCTGGCATCTGTTACGCTATTCAATACATACATACTCCATTTTCAAAGAACCGGGAAGCCCCTTACTTCATGCATGAAGGTGCGGGGCTCCCAGCTCTTTATTGGTCGCAACTTTGACTGTTTTACATAAACTCACATTATTTTTTATCCTAAAATCAGTTGTTTATGAAACCAATTTTTATTGCATTATTGCTTCCGGCCTTGCTCATCGGGGCAGCCTCTCAAAAGCTGTTGGCACAAACACCAAGCGATGCCCTGATGATGGAAAAAGGGCAAATCTGTATTGCAGCCTTGTACACCCACGACACCTGGGACCACTACTGGGAGGGCAAACTCAAACGCGACAACGGCAACATCGGTATCCTGACCCGCCAGACCGTAATGCCCATGTTTGCACTGGGCATCACAAACCGCCTGAATATCATTGCTGCCCTGCCCTGGGTGAAAACCTCAGCCAGTGAAGGGCAGGTTCGAGGCGCCAGCGGACTTCAGGACTGGGGCTTGTGGATTAAAGGTACAGCATTGGAGCAAGAACTTGGAACAGGCAAACTAACGCTCCATGCTACAGCCGGTGTGAGCGGACCGGCAGCCAATTACCTTCCCGATTTTGCGCCTTTCAGCTTAGGTTTAGGTTGCGTGGATGCTTCTCTTCGGGGCATCTTACAATACAATACAAGTTCGGGCCTTTACCTGCGCGGGCAAGGCGCCTTTCACCTGCGTGGCAATTGCACCATCGAGCGTGATTACTACTATACGACTCAGGGATATTACACCGACGAAGTGGATATGCCTGACGCAATAACCTACGGCGCCGTGGCTGGCATTTGGCTGTTTAACAATACGCTTAAAATCGAGGCTACTTTTGACGGACTCAAAACACTCGGCGGATTTGACATTCGCCGGCAAGATGCAGGGTTCCCATCCAACAAAATGATCTTTACCCGTGCCGGTGGCGGCATTCAGTATTATTTCCCAACCATAAAAGGTCTGGGTGTCCTAGCTACGGGTGGATATGTACTCAGTGGCCGGAATATTGGTCAGTCATTGGCGCTCACTGGCGGCATTACTTATCAATTTGGAATATGGTAATGTCTTCACCTCAAATATTCCATTGCACTTTTTATTTCCTAAAATCAACACCACACCATGAAAAAGATACTTTTACTCCTGATGGTTTTCGCGGCGGCGCTTTTATTCTTTCAATCCTGTGAAAAAGACCTGCCACAGCAACTTGATTTTGAAGCCTATGAATTCACAGGACTGGACGAAGACGGAGGCGATTGGAAAGCTTTACTGATTGGCAATCCGAACCAAATCGGGATACCAGCACCGGAATCTGCTTCTTCCCCGGCTTATCTCGCTGAACTGGCCGCATTGAAAACCACATCAGCACAAATCACCGGGGCACAGGATGCTGCCATCCGCTATTGGAGCAGCAATGCCCTCATTCGCTGGAATGAAATAGCCCGCGAACTGGCAGCGAAATACAACCTGACGCCCGCGCCGAATCCTGACGGGACTTACAGCGCGCCCAACCCTGCAAAACCTGATCAGTATCCACTGTTTCCTTTTGCGCACCCACCGTATACCTGCCGGATGCTGGCCTACTGGAGTGGCGCGCAATTTGATGCGCTCATCGCAACCTGGCACTATAAGTACCAGTTCAATCGACCAGCGCCATACCTCGCTGACCCTGCCATAGAAACGCATCTTCCTGAAAACGGACTGCCCTCCTACCCTTCTGAAGGCGCGGCAATAGCAGCGGTATCTCAAGTTATTCTGACGGCTATGTTTCCCCTCGAAAAGGATTTTATCGCAGAAAAGGCAGCTGAGCATAAAAACAGCCTCCTCTGGGCGGGCATGAATGTACCCAGTGACATCGTTGCTGGTGACTCTCTCGGAAGAGCGGTAGCAACCATCTTTATGAATCGCGCCAAAACAGACGGCATGGCCAATGCACAAGCGCCTAAACCGGTTTCAGATTCCCTGCGCGCAGCAGCGCAGGCAAATTTTGGATGGCACTGGGAAAACCTGGAAACGCCGACTCGTCCGGTAGGCATCACACCGCTGTTTGGTCAGGTAAGGCCCTGGTGCATTCCAAGTGTTGAAGCCGTACGCCCACCTGCGCCGCCAGCACCCGGCACGCCCGAGTTTCAGGCCGCAGCAAAAGAACTGGAAGATTTCGCAGACAACCTGACCAATGATCAGCGTTTGATTGCAAACTTCTGGGGGGATGGCCTTGGAACATACACACCACCAGGCCACTGGAATCGTTTTGCAGCAGATCTGATGGTGAAATACCGGGAAAATCCCCTGCGCTCAGCCCGAACTTTCGCTTATATGAATATGGCGATCATGGACGCAGGCATCAGTTGTTGGGATGCAAAATACTATTACCACTATCCGCGGCCCTCACAGGTTATTCCGGGTTTCAAAACCATACTCGGCATACCGAACTTTCCGAGCTATACCTCCGGGCACTCCACTTTTTCCGCGGCTGCAGCCACTGTGCTGGGACATATTTACCCCGCTGAAAAAGCAAAAGCCGATGCCTGGGCAGAAGAGGCTGCCATTTCCCGCGTGTATGCAGGCATCCATTACCGCTTTGATGCAGAAGTTGGCATTACACAAGGGCGTGATGTGGCGAATTATGCTGTGAATGTGGCAAAAGTAGATGGAGGGGAGTGATAAAAAGGCAAAAGGCAAGGGGCAAAAGGCAAGGGCCTCATGCTTCAGTACCCAGCCAGGTGAGGGGGTCCGCAATGCCCTCTGCGACTGGCTAATCAATACCTGCCTGATTTACAATGCAGTATAAATGACATGAGACATCCGAAAAAATCCGGATGTCTCATGTTTTCATATGTTCGGGTCGATGATCATCTCCCCTTTGCTTCGATAGAAAACAACTGCCGGTTTATGTTAAAACCGGAAGCGTTCTTACATATTCGCAATGATTTCTGAACCAAATTCAGAGCACTTGAGTAGCGTAGCGCCTTCCATTAAGCGGTGGAAGTCATACGTTACGCGTTTTTTGCCGATGGCGCTTTCCATACCCTTAACGATCAGGTCTGCAGCTTCGTTCCAACGCATGTATTCCAGCATCATAACGGCAGAGAGGATCACAGAGCTTGGGTTTACTTTATCCAGGCCTGCATATTTTGGCGCTGTTCCGTGGGTGGCTTCAAAAATGGCAGCACCGTTTTCGTAGTTGATGTTAGCGCCGGGAGCAATGCCAATACCACCTACCTGCGCTGCGAGTGCATCCGAAATGTAGTCGCCATTCAGGTTCAGGGTGGCAATAACCGAATATTCGGCCGGACGCAGCAGAATCTGCTGGAGGAACGCATCGGCAATGACATCTTTAACGATCAGTTTGCCGGCATTTTCAGCTGCTTTCTGAGCCGCATTGGCAGCGCTTTCTCCTTCGGCTTCTTTAATCCTGTCGTATTGTGCCCAGGTAAATACCTGATCGCCAAACTCGCGTTCTGCCAGTTCGTAGCCCCAGTCTTTAAATTTACCCTCGGTAAATTTCATGATGTTGCCCTTGTGAACAAGGGTCAGAGAAGGCTTTTTATGTTCAATAGCGTATTTAAGCGCTGAACGCACCAGGCGCTCGGTACCTTCTACAGAAACCGGCTTAATGCCAAAAGAAGACGTTTTAGGGAAACGGATCTTTTTGACGCCCAGTTCATTTTGAAGGAAATTCAACAGCTTGCCTGCTTCATCCGTGCCGGCCAGGTATTCAATACCGGCATAAATGTCTTCGGTATTTTCCCGGTAGATGACCATGTCAACCAGTTCCGGTTGGCGAACAGGTGAAGGAACGCCTTCAAAGTAACGCACCGGACGCACGCAGGCGTACAAATCCAGTTCCTGGCGCAAAGCCACATTGAGCGAACGGATGCCGCCACCGACGGGTGTTGTCAAAGGGCCTTTGATGGCAATCAGGCAATCGGCAATGACTTCCAGCGTTTCCTTTGGCAACCATTCTCCGGTTTCATTAAATGCCTTTTCACCAGCCAATACCTCGCGCCAGTGAATTTTGCGCGTGCCGTTGTATGCTTTTTCAACAGCTGCGTCAATAACGCGCACGGAAGCTGCCCAAATATCCGCTCCTGTGCCGTCTCCTTCAATAAAAGGGATCACAGGGTCGTTCGGGACGATTAATTTTCCGTTTTCAATCCTTACTTTTGTTCCGCTCATTGTATTGTTGTATTTTGTTCGATGTTACCGGTTAGGTCATGCCGTTCAGCGCATTTTTTCACCGCAACGGCATGGTTGATGCATTCGTTTATGATGAAATTTGGCTGGGAGGCAGCCCGATTTTTATGCCTCGGCACAAAAACCGGGCAAAGGTAAAAATAATTGCCTGAACAGTGCCATGTCATATCGTTTTTTACCAGTTATGACAGCAAATGGCAAGTGAAGATTGAAAGGAAAACATTGGCATCAGAAGTAAAAATTATGCAAAATCCATATCTTGATCCAAGCGGAGAACACCAGGCAAGCGAGGACAAACAGGTAGAACGCGCATTGCGTCCCAAAGCATTGGACGATTTTAGCGGGCAACCCCGCATTGCCGAAAACCTGAGCATCTTCATTGAAGCCGCCAAACAGCGCAAAGAAGCGCTGGATCACGTCCTGCTGCACGGTCCGCCGGGCCTTGGAAAAACGACGCTTTCTTACATCATTGCGTACGAACTTGGCGCCAATCTGAAAATGTCGTCCGGGCCTGTCCTCGAAAAACCCGGAGATTTGGCCGGATTACTGACTAATTTAGATGAAAATGACGTTTTGTTTATTGATGAAATCCATCGCCTCAATACCGTTGTAGAAGAATACCTGTATTCGGCCATGGAGGACTACAAGATCGACATCATGATCGACAGCGGTCCGAACGCCCGCAGCATTCAGATCGCGCTGAATCCATTTACTCTCGTGGGTGCTACAACCCGGATGGGTCTCCTGACGGCTCCCATGCGGGCACGATTCGGCATCAATTGCCACCTCGATTATTACGATGTCGCCACCCTGAAACGCATTTTGAAACGCTCTGCTTCGATTCTGGACATCAGCATTACAGAAGATGGCGCCAATGAAATAGCGAGGAGGAGCCGGGGGACGCCCAGGATTGCCAATGCACTGCTCCGGCGGATACGGGATTTTGCACAGGTTAAGGGCAGTGGTATCATTGATACTGAAATTGCACACTACGGCCTCAGCGCTTTAAATGTGGATGACGGCGGACTGGACGAAATGGACAACCGGATTCTGTCGACCATCATCCACAAGTTTAAAGGCGGCCCCGTTGGTTTGACCACCATTGCTACAGCCGTAGGAGAAGAACCTGGTACGATAGAGGAAGTACACGAGCCTTTTCTCATCATGGAAGGCTACCTCCAGCGTACGCCCCGCGGCCGGGAAGCGACTGAGAAATCATACAAACACCTGGGTATTGTGCCGCCGGGAAGGGAACAGTTGTTGTTTTAATATATACAAACCAGCCACAATAGTGTCTGTACATACAATCTGTGTCTGTTCTTTAGAGTTCGAGAACAAGGCATGCGAAGGTCGCAAAACCGGGAGTTTATTTGTATAAATGACCGATTTTGCGGCCGAGCATAACGCAGCTATCGGACTATAAAGACAGATACTAAACAGCAGGATATGAACGCCGAAAACTTCAAAAACTACCTTAACGATCCTTCGTTGCTCTATCAGGTGCCGTACGAGGAATTGAAGAGTCTTGCGCTGGAGTATCCATACAATGCGCATCTTCGCTGGCTATTGCTGGAAAAAAGCCGCATGGATCACCGTCCTGACGTTAAGAAGGCGCTGGCAAAAGCAGCTGTTTACAGCATTGACAGGCGTGCACTTTATCGTTTTTTTCAGAAACAATACGAAAAAACCGAATCACCGCTTTTTGTCTTCAGCGAAGACGTGCTTGAACTCAAAGATTTATCGGCAATAAAAGAAGAACTGACCGAACCCCTGGAAGAAACGGTAAGCCCCCGGGCTACGCCAATTAAGGCTGTTCGGGAGACGCCGGAGCCCATCGAAACGGGCGACCACGAAGAAGACCTGGTTTTTGATTTTTCACCACCCTACCCTCCCATTGACAAACAGGAAGTCACAACAGTGGCCGAGACAAATATCGAGGAAGAAGTGGCAGCCCCTGAAGTCGAGGCTGTGGAATTTGTTGCACCTGAAGAAGAAACAAGGGACTTTGAGCCAACAGTACAGGCAGAAGTAGCTGAACCGGAGCCAGATAATATAGAAATACCGGTAGAAACGGCAGCTAAAGCAGACACTGTAATTGTAAATGAAGAAATTATCATTCAGGATGCTGTTGCAGAGGAACCAATTCCGGAAACGGATCTGAAGGCTGAAGAAGAATACCGTGCCACCCTCGCCGCTGCCGAAGCAGTTTTGGCAAAAGCATCGCAGGTGCATACAGGCGCTCCTATGCCGAAATCGGCTTTCAGAAGCTGGCCCCGGCCTGAAACGACTCTATCCAATGTTGTTCACGAGCCTCAAAGCCCTGTAACTCCTGTCGCCAAACCTGAAAAAAAACCTAAAAAAGGCGATGTGGTTTCAGAGATTGCCCGGCAAAGCGTAACGGAAAATGCAGATTTAATCAGTGAAACGCTGGCAGATTTGCTCGCTGCTCAGCAACAGTACGAAAAGGCCATAAAAATGTATGAGCGTCTGATTTTGAAGTTTCCCAAAAAAAGTGCTTACTTTGCGTCCAAAATTGAAAAACTTAAAAAGAAATAAACCATGTTGCCTACTTTATTGAGTATTATCATTGCCATTATCTGCATTTTGCTGATGGCAGCCGTGTTGATTCAAAACCCCAAAGGCGGCGGGATTGACTCCACTTTTGGAGGAAATCAGGCAAACCAACTGTTTGGAGCATCAAAATCGACTGATTTTATAGAAAAAGCGACCTGGATTCTGGTGAGTGCATTGTTCATTCTTTGCATCATCATGGCTGTGGTTGTTGGCTAATTCTGATATCTTCCCAGGTTAGCACAAAAGCGAATACTTTTCTAACGACATGAGCCACTTCATTTTTGAGGTGGCTCATGTCGTTTCTATGTCTGTGAAATAGGGTACGCTAAATGCATTTTGCCGAACAGCGTTCAGTCGTGTACTTAGAATTGGAAATAAATAAACGGCGTCAATTCGGCGTTCCCGGTTTGGATGACAATCCAGATGATAAAAGCCAGTCCAAAGGCTTTTACAACAGCAGGCGTTTTTACATAACCCCGCTCAAAGCGCAACTCCCAGCCGGCAGGCATAAAATGCAGTGCAAATGCCGTTCCAATTAACAAAAACACCTTCCAGTAACCCGTCAATACCTGACTAACGACTTCCGGTCGAAATACCGCAAAAACCTGATAGATCATTTTAAATGTCGTCTCTAGTGGCGGAACCTGACTACCCGGCGCGCCCGACCGGAAAAAGATCCAGCAAAAACAAACAAAATGGAATACCATGATGCCCGCCGCAAGAGGGCTCAGCAAAGATTTTTTGAAAAGCTTGTCCAATGATATGGCCAGCAGTGCCATGCCTACCCAAATCCCGGCAATCAGGAGATTTCCTGCCGACAAATCTGCATATTCCAGATCGTCAAGGTCACCTGATGCGTAAATGCGGTAGAAAGCAAGTTGGCAGCAAACCTGTACAAGCAGCATGACAATCAAAGCGCGGGCAGCCGGGTTACTCCCTATTCGTCCCAGATTTTTCAAAAACCGGTCAATGGCAAGTGCCAGGCCATGAAGTGCTCCCCAGATGATAAACACCCATTTTGCGCCGTGCCACAGTCCTCCCAGGAGCATGGTAATCATCAGGTTGAGATAGGTCCTGAATTTCCCTTTTTTGTTGCCACCCAGTGAAATGTACAGGTAATCACGCAGCCAGGTAGACAGTGAAATGTGCCAACGTTGCCAGAAGTCCTGAACAGATATGGCTTTGTAGGGACTCCTGAAGTTCTCGGCGAGGCGAAAACCAAACAGCAGGGCCAAACCAATGGCCATGTCAGAATACCCCGAGAAGTCACAGTAAATCTGAATGGCGTATCCATAGACGCCCATCAGGTTTTCAAAACCGGAATACAGGCCGGGATTGGCAAAAATCCGATCCACAAAATTGACGCTGATGTAATCCGATATGACCGCTTTTTTGAAGAGCCCTCCTGAAATCAGCAGCAATGCGTAACTCAATTGATCCCGGTTGAGTGCCAGGGGCTGGCGGATTTGCGGAATAAAATCAGCTGCGCGTACAATAGGGCCGGCCACCAATTGCGGAAAAAAGCTGACATAGAAAGAAAAATCAACCAGACCGCGCAGCCAGTCTCCCCAGGTACGGGCTTCAGCAGATATCGGTTTGAGACTACCCCGGTAAATATCGATGCTGTAGCTCAGCGTCTGAAATGTAAAAAAGGAGATGCCGACCGGGAGAAATATTTTCTGCAGCGCAAATTCCGTTCCGGCTACGGTATTCAGCGTACCGATAAAAAAGTTCGTGTATTTGTAATAGCCAAGCAGCCCTAAATTGCCGATAAGGCTCAGCATCAAAAAGAAAATGCGTTTGGGTTTCGATACCGCTTTGTACATCAGATGCCCAAGGCCGAAATCCCAAACTGTTGAAATAAGCAGCAGGACAAAAAAGATGCCGCTTGATTTGTAGTAAAAGAAAAGCGAAAAAATCAGCAGGTACAAGCTGCGCCAGGTGGTTGCGCGGCGCAAAGGGATAAAAATGGCATAAGCTGCTATGAATAACACCAGAAATGCGGCACTGTTGAACACCAGCGGGCGCTCCTGGCTATACACAAACAAGGTTTGTATGATGTCGGACCAGTTAATTTCCAGCAGCATCATAAGCTTTCATTAAGGCATCAAACAACAGCGATCCCAGCAACTGATACCCGCTCGTTGAAAAATGAATGCCATCTTTTGCAGCCAATCCGGAGGTGCGCCAATTGCGGATGGAACCATGTCCTCCCATCACCTTATGAACATCCCAGGCAGCAAGCCGGTATTTCTGCGCAACATCGAGCAGAATCGACCGTACCGCAAGATTGTTCGTATTGAGGTAGCGGCGGCTTTTTAAGCCATCGGGGTTGGTGCTGAGCAAAATAGCCGTTCCGGGCAGTTCTTTTTGTATGTTGCGAATCAGGCGCTCCACATCATTGCGAATCGCAGCGCCATCAAAACGCCCCCCAACGGCCTCATTGGTACCCAGCGAAATGATGATAAGATTTGGGGATGCGGCCTTTAGTTGGGCCAAAAAATATGCCGATTGATTGTAATGGTTGTAAGTCGCTCCGTTTACCCCGATCATGTTGTACAAAACGCCGGTTTCCCGGGTGTTTTCCAGCATAATGCCGTGTACCAACGCACTTCCTTTATGCGCCAGTGCGGCGGAAGACAGCAGGGTATCCATTTGAAAAACCAGGTAATTGGGGCCGGATGCAATTTTTTCAGATCCGATGGCGCGCAGATTTGTTTCAACAGCAGGAGTCGGCACTACTTTGCGGGTTATACCCACTACCAGCCGCTGCCCGGGGTTGATCCGGCTTCCGCGGATGCCGTTCCAGCTTTGCAGTTTGCGCACCGTGCATCCGTATTTTCTAGCCAGGTCGTAAAGGGTATCCCCGGAGCGTACTTTGTGGTAGCGTTTGGCGCCATTTTCATAGCTTACGGAAGCAGGCGTCAAAGCACCTCCTGCCGGCAAACCAATGCTCCAATCTCCGGACGTATCTTTGCAAAAAATAGTTACCCGGTCAAAAACGTTTTGCGGCGACTTCATCTGTAAATAAAGCGCGGGCGATGCATTGCTGCTGCGAATGCCCATGCCGCACAGCCCCATCGAGGACCCTTCACCGGCATAGATGCTTTTCAGTGTTTGCCAATAAACATTGCTGCTGCAGGTATAGTCGCGGGGGCCATTGGTGCCCGCCAGCCGGTAAGGAAAAACCAGTCCCCGCCCGGCCGAGCCAAATTCCTCCTGAAACAAAGTCCGCATCCTGCCCGAAAAAACGTCCGCCTGAAGATGCGAATCGCCGATGTGAACGATGCTGACCTGGCGCAGGCTGTCGGAGCCAAGGCTGCGGAGCTGCGCAAAAAATGGTTCCAGATTTTCAGCAAACAGAATGCGGTTGCTGTCAGTCCTGACAAAAGACCACGGGCAGGTAAATTCTTTTCGGGCCGACACTGCAACGGCACCTTCGGGAGCCTGAACCATCGACTGCGCAGAACAAGCGCAAAAAGCCATCACCGCCAAAAGCAGCGGCATCCATGCCCGAAAGTTGTATGTTGACCTCGTTTTGCTCATTGTATCGGATTGTTCGGCATTTTTTTACCTGCCTGTGTCCGGCGGGGCTGCGCTTTATAAGCATCCAGCAATGCCGCAAGCAAAAGATGGCTGGCCTCTTTTGCCCCGTCAAAATTAAAATGGGTATAGTCCAGATTCGCCAAAGCAGGGCTTTTTCGTTCGGCCCATTCAATCATCGAACCCGCGCCTCCCATGGCTTCAAACATACTAAAAAAAGCAGCATGGTTCTCTCTTGCCGCATCGCGGAGCGCTTCCGTAATGAGCGGCAGGCTGGGATCAGTCTGCAAAACACCGTCAATTTTAGTGGCTTTATCCGACGGGCCAACTACCAGAATGGCTACACCGGGCAGGTTGGCCTGAAAATACCGGATGACCTGGCCCATCTCTTTGCGATACCAGTCATAATCTTTCATCTTGGGATTCAACACATTGAGCCCGTATTGCAAAACGATCAGGTCGAAATCCATATAGGCCTGAAATTTTTGCATCACATCGGCATCAATGGTCGTGAGCGTACTGCCGCTGTTGCCCCGGGCGGCGAAGTTGTCAACGATAACGCCTTTCGGGCTTTCTACGCTAACGCCAAATAAGGGTATCCGGGCCGGCATGTTGAAGCTGAGCGAAACCCGTCGCCCGGGCGCCTCCATCAAAGCAAGCCGGTTTACTTTATCTCCGCCGTCCAGCAGGTAGGTTTTGCCTTCCAGACCTCCGCCGAAACTGGTTGTTACGCTGCCCGTACGATAGCGTGCTGTGCTGTCGGGTTTCGGCGCACCGTAATACAAATAAGTTTGTTCAAAAACATTGGTACCCGGATAAATGCGCATGGCGCCATAAGATACGCGATGGCCTTTGGGTTCTGCTGCCGGAGGTTCCTGAGGCACAGAATCCGGAACAGGCGCTGATGCAACCGCCAGTGAGTCCGACACAATGATCGTATCCTGGATCACCGGAGCAGTCCAGGTCGTAAAATAAGCGCCGGAAATGCCCCGTGTCAGTTTGCGCCAGTTGTGCTGGCCCAGTGTGCAGGTGTACCAGTATCCTGAAAAAGAGTGACGAATGGTTCTGCGGAAAGTATTGACATGGGAAGTAATGGGCACATACCCCACCCCTGTACCGCCAAAGAGGCGCTGCAGGCTGTCGCGCAGGGTTTCCGTAATCAGATCGCCTTCGATGGACGAATCGCCGTAGTAGGCCACGCGCACTTGTTCATTGCCAGCATCCAATGTCTGAAAAAAGGATTCCAGATAAGCCGCTCCTTCCAGAAAGTCCGGCGCCAGTTCCTCGCCGACGCTGTCCCGAACGATCTGGACAGAGTCTGTAACTACAAGCTTTTCTGGCAGCGCAAATCCATTTTCCCAATTGTAAGATATGAAGTGCTGCTGAAGGAAAGGGATGTTTCGGTGTGCCAATGGGTAAAGGAGCACCATGGCGGTTGCCAGTACGATAATTCCCAATGCCTGAAGAAAACGGTCGTTTTTCATTTGCCCTGCCGCAGCGCTGGTGATGTCAAAAATGAGTGCGCGAAAATACGATTTTATGGCAGATTTATAGCGGATAAAGGTCCGGATGAAAAAAAATGGCGCGACTGGCAATTGCTCCAGGTATTGTGAGAGACTTTTCTTCTGAAGGGCTGCTCTTCATGACAGCGAAAAACGAAAGACAGGACGGGAAAGGGCATAAAAAAAGGTCGTGCATTGAATACACGACCCTGCCAAAATTGAACTAGTATGAAAAAACTCTCTGTGATAATGAACTGACTTTATGACGAAAAGTTGCATGGCAGGGCCACAAAAAAAGAACTTTTAGGACGAATAAGCGATTTTGTCCGGCCAGTTGCCTAAAATCATCGTCATCCGCATCGGTTCATTTTTCTACAACTTTTTCGGGACGAAAATTTCATAAAGCAATGGAATCTTCTTTACCTTTGCGCACGTTTTATTAAGTGTCTGGCTTTGGGGTCCGATAACTGCGTTACGCTCGACTCCAAAATCGGTCATCCCGCTTTGCGGGGCTCTCGTTTTTGGAACCTTCGCAAGCCTTGCTCTCGAACCCCAAAGAACAGACACGGGACTAAATGAACAGACACTAATACCAGGGTAATTAGCTCAGTTGGTTTAGAGCGCTGCCTTGACAGGGCAGAGGTCACAGGTTCGAATCCTGTATTACCCACAAGGAAGTGTGGGTGTGAGGTGTGGGTGTGGGGTGTGTCAGCGAATTGGAAAATAAAATTTAGGCTTAGTGTTTGACTTTGAAAAACTGGAGGTCTATCAGGAAATGCGGGTGGTGAATTTAAAAGTCCTCAAAAACTTGTTCACCCAAAAAGCTGTTCTTGATCCTTACCTTCTCGATCAATTCAAACGCGCCAGCTTAAGTGCGCTGCTCAATCTGGCAGAAGGTACCGGCCGGATGTCTGGTCCTGACAAAAAGAAATTTTATACGACCGCCCGCGCTTCGGTCTTCGAATGCGTAGCGATTTTACAAATATTACTTGATACGGAAGTCATAGAGAAAAGTCTTTATGACGAGCTTTATGAGGGTTTTGAGAAAGTTTCCCGGATGCTCCTCGGCATGATTCGTTCTATGCAGTGAGCAGGGTAATGTTGTTCTGACGTCCCCCAACTACGCCAGAACATCTCAGCACCCCACCCACACACACTCACACTCACACCCACACTCACACTTTATTCGGGGTGTAGCGCAGCCTGGTAGCGTACACGTCTGGGGGGCGTGTGGTCGCAAGTTCAAATCTTGTCACCCCGACCATTGATTGTAAGCGAGTTATGCGGTATTGCATGACTCGCTTTTTTATTAATAATCAGGAGCCTCTCCTACCCTTTTCATTTTTTTTACACCAAAAACATCATTTATGAAATACACATTCTACGTTGCCCTGTTCTCGATTTTACTGCCAATCAACTTGTTTGCTCAAAAGGCAAAACAAGATACCATCCAACCCTTTCTCTACCTGCAAGACGGCACAATGCTGCAAAGGGATCAATTCGAAATGAAACGGGGACTTTTTGGCAGAGGCTTCTACCAAAATGGGGAAAAAATTGATTTTCAGAATATTAAATTTTACCAAAGCTCTAAAGAATATTATGCTGCTTACGGTAATCGTTTGGTCACACGCAAGGAAAAAGGAACACTCGATCTGTACACATTCGTAGAGAGCAGCACTTATTATACCTCAGACGGTTACTCACGCAGGGTAAGTACCAAGCACTATTTATATACCAAAGGTTTTGATGATTTAAAATTAGTCAGCTACGATAACCTAAAATCAGATTTCAAAGTATTCCCCAACAACGACCACCCCGGGGAGAAAAAAATAGTACTGGATCTTCTTGAAAAAGGCTTAAAAAGAAAAAAAACCAGAAAAACGCTTGTGTTATCTGGTCTGGGAGGCATGCTTTTAGGTACGGCTTGTTTCGCAGCAGGCTTCGGCCCGGACGAAACAGGCGTTACTACATTACGCAGCAAAGGATTGACGTATGCTGGTCTGGCGTTAACAACTGGCGGGTTAGGCGTCTCGATTACCGGACTGGTGATGCGCAACGAACGGGAGTACTATGTCAAAGCGCTTAAGCATTATAATAAGTTTTACTAATGCTGCGGGGAACGGTTCGTAAATCTTTTCCTCGCTTCGGCTAATTATCACCCATTTCTATTCCTGCCTTCCGGGATTGGCAAAATAAGCCATGATTCGAATGGCATTTTCTCGAAGGCGTTTGCCACTTTCGCTGCTATCGCTGTGATCCAGATACGAGAGGAGGAGTTCGTCCCGGATTTATAATTAATAAAACATTGACCATTAACACATTTTACTGGCATCGGTATAATCGATCCGATTCTGTTATATTAAACGAGCATGCATTCTGTCTCAATGCCAGTGTGAGGTTGTAGCGGTGCTATTGAATCCGACAAGGTGCTCACTGTATTTTAGTACGATATGAATAAAAAAATCATCATCACAGGCTCTACCGGAATGGTGGGAAAAGGCGTTCTTCTGGAATGCCTCGATAGCACACAAATTGAAAAGGTGCTGGTTATCAATCGCAGTTCTATTCATATGCAGCACCCGAAACTGGAGGAAATTTTATTACCTGATTTCCTCAATGTGGCCAGCCTTAAAAACCAATTGGATCGGTACGATGCCTGCTTCCATTGTATGGGCGTATCATCTGTTGGGATGAGCGAGGAGGATTATACCAAAATCACTTACGAGGTAACTAAAAATTTAGCCGACCTTATGTACGAGTTGAACCCTGCCATGACCTTCATCTACGTCTCCGGCACCGGAACCGATAGCAGTGAAAAAGGTCGCAGCATGTGGGCCAGGGTAAAAGGTAAAACCGAAAATTACATCCTAAACAAAGGTTTCAAGCAAGCGTTGATGTTCCGCCCGGGCGCCATCATCCCCGAAAAAGGCATCAAGTCCAGGACTGGTCTGTACAATTTCATCTACTTCATTATCCGTCCGCTGTTTCCATTTCTCAGGAATAGCAAAAGCATCACAACTACGACAAAACTGGGGCAGGCAATGATAAATAGTTTGTCAAAAAGTACCACTTTAACGCATTTCGAAAACCAGGACATCAACCAATTGGCGTAATCATTTGGTTTTTCCTCCTTGATCCGATCCCACGCAGTGACGCCCTGTTGCCGCGTGCGAGTATATGGCATTATTCGTCCAGTGCCTATGCATTGGCACACCCGGAACAAAATTATTCGTGACATTTAACCTACAATTACCCACATCCTAAACCTTTCGGGGCACTGGTAATGTTACTGACTTATTACCTTTACCCCACAGCCACCAGCTGAAATCAGCACATACACCTACAAACGAAAAGGCATACATCATGAAAATCGGATTCATCGGACTTGGAAAAATGGGCTTCAACATGGTCCATCGTTTATTGCAACACCAGCACGAAGTGGTCGTTTGGGACAGATCGGAAGAAACGATCCAAAAAATTGAAGCCTTGGGCGCCATCGGCGCGACGTCGCTTGAAGATTTGGCCTCTAAACTACCAGCCCGGAAAGTAGTCTGGTTGATGGTCCCTGCCGGGAAGCCGGTGGATGAAAACCTCGAGGCGTTGCTGGCTCTTTTGGGCAAAAATGACATTGTCATCGACGGTGGCAATTCCTTTTGGCGGGAAACCCAGCAACGCGCTGAAAAAGCGGCCCAACACGGCGTCGATTTTTTGGATTGTGGCACCAGCGGCGGCGTTTGGGGACTGCAAAACGGCTATTGCCTGATGTACGGCGGCGCTAAAGAAGCTGCAGATTATGTGGAACCTATTTTCAAATCACTGGCGCCGGAAAATGGTTCGGTCTACTGTGGCCCTTCGGGAACCGGGCACATGGTAAAAATGGTGCACAACGGCATTGAATACGGCATGATGCAGGCTTACGCGGAAGGGTTCGAGATCTTAGCAAAAGCGCCATATGGCCTCGATCTGCCTAAAATCGCCGATGCCTGGCAATACGGCAGCGTCGTGCGCTCCTGGCTGCTGGAACTGGCTGTCATTGCCTTAAAAGACGACCCCAAACTGGAAGGCATCGAAGGCTATGTCTCCGACAGCGGAGAAGGCCGGTGGACGGTGCAAACCGCCATTGATTTTGATGTGCCGGCGCATGTGATCACGGCTTCGCTGTTCACGCGGTTCCAATCCAGACAAGAAGAGTCCTTCGCCATGAAAATGCTGGCTGCGCTTAGAAATCAATTCGGCGGGCACGCTGTAAAAACGAAAGAATAATTCATGAAAAAGACCGACAACAGCCTGTACGTCATTTTTGGCGCATCGGGCGATTTGAATAAACGGAAATTAGTTCCTTCTCTATACGCACTTTACGTCCAGGACTTATTACCCGAAAAATTTGCCATGCTTGGCGTATCCCGGACGGCCTTTACGGACGAAGCCTACCGGGCCGCGATGAAGGCAGACATCTATAAATACAAAGAAGTAGAAGACGATTCCCGGATCGATGCCTTTCTCGAAAAAATCTACTACGTGGCCGTCCAGGTGAATGACGCTGCTGCTTATCCGGCATTCAAACAGTATCTGGAAGCCCTGCGGGAAAAAGAGCAAATTGGCGGAAACACCGTATTTTATTTGTCTACCCCGCCAACTTCCTACGGGGTCATCCCGAAACACCTGGCTTCGGTTGGCCTGAACAAACAGAAAGATGGCTGGAAACGCCTCATCATCGAAAAACCATTCGGCTACGACCTCGAATCGGCGCAGGAACTGAAAGAAATCCTGCTGAAAGACTGGAAAGAAGACCAGCTCTACCGGATTGACCACTACCTGGGGAAAGAAACCGTGCAAAATTTGCTGGTTACCCGTTTTTCGAACGGCATTTTCGAACCTTTGTGGAACCGCAATTACATACACCACGTGGAAATTACCGCTGCAGAGAGCATCGGCGTTGAACAACGCGGCGGCTATTACGAAACGGCCGGCGCTTTGCGCGATATGGTTCAGAATCACCTGCTTCAGGTGGCGGCCATCACGGCAATGGAGCCGCCCTCTTCGCTGGAGCCCATCGCCATCCGCAACGAAGTGCTGAAGGTTTTTCAATCGCTGCGTCCCATTCGAAAAGAAGATGTCAAAACGCATGCCATCCGGGGTCAGTACGTAGCTGCTACCATAAAAGGTGAAAAAGTGCCGGGGTATCGCGAAGAAGAAGGCGTAAGCCCAACTTCCGGAACGGAGACTTATGCGGCTTTGAAATTTTACGTGGACAACTGGCGCTGGGGCGGCGTGCCGTTTTACATCCGAACCGGTAAACGCCTGCCCACCCGGGTAACAGAAGTCGTGATCCACTTCAAACCCACTCCGCATTTTCTTTTCTCAAAAGGTGAAGCAGCCAATGCCTGTAACCAGCTGGTAATCCGGATTCAGCCCGATGAAGGCATTCTGATGAAGTTTGGCATGAAAACGCCGGGGGCAGGCTTTGATGTGCAACGTGTCAACATGGATTTCCACTACTCTGATCTCACCAACCAAAGGATACCTTCGGCTTATGAGCGCCTCCTGCACGATTCGATGAAAGGGGATGCCACTTTGTTTGCACGGACAGAAGAAGTGATAGAAGCCTGGAAATTTTTATCTCCCGTTCTTGAAGCCTGGGAAAATGACAAAACAGTGCCATTGTTCGGATATCCTGCAGGCAGTTGGGGCCCTGAAACGGCAGATGACCTGATCGAAGATGCTAACATGGCCTGGCGTTATCCCTGTAAGAATTTGTCGGATGACGGCGTTTATTGCGAATTGTAATTATGAAAAAACACATCCAAATATCCCACAACACAGCCGACCTGTCCCAGTATTTTGCTGAGTTCATTATTGCTGGCATCCAAAACAAAGCAGAAGGACAGTATTATTCAATCGCCTTGTCCGGAGGCTCTACGCCAAAGGCCGTTTTTGAATACCTGGCCAGCCATTTCAGGGATCAGATCGACTGGAGCAAAGTGCAGGCGTTTTGGAGCGACGAACGCTGCGTGGAACCGGAAAGTCCGGAAAGCAATTACCGCATGGCAAAAGAGGGCCTGCTTGATTATGTTCCGGTTCCGAAAGAAAATGTTTTCAGGATATGGGGCGAAGCCGATCCTGAAACCGAGGCACTGAGGTACACCATAGTTGTAAAGGACCAGCTTCCCCTTATCGACGGCATTCCGGTTTTTGACCTCCTCATGCTTGGACTGGGAGACGACGGGCATACAGCTTCCATTTTCCCAAAAAACATCCACCTTTTCCAGAGCGAGCAGCCTTTTATCGTCGCCGAGCACCCGCAAAGCGGGCAACAGCGCATTTCGGTAAGCGGTAAAACAATCAATAAGGCAAAAACGGTCGTTATTCTGGCGACTGGCGCGGCGAAAGCGGAGATGGTTGCGAACGTGCTGAATAAAAAAACAGGCTGGAAAAAACTGCCGGCAGCATTGGTCGAGCCTGAGAATGGAACGCTGATTTGGCTACTGGACGAGGCCGCAGCGGCGAAGCTTTCAGCATATTAATTGCTGGCGCGACGGCTCCGGCCTCGTACCTTTTATTAAACCTCGCTGGCGCGACGGCTCCGCCTCGTGCCTGTTATTTGCCGGGTTCCGCCCGGCATAGAAACGCGCCTGCCTGACGGCAGTCAGGGATAACGCGAATGACGCAGAAAACACTGATTTCTGTTCTTTGGTGGCGCGACAGCTCTGGCCTCGTGCTTCTTATTTGCCGGGTTCTGCCCGGCCATGGGGAGCACAAAAAAATCCCCCCATCCCATCCCCCTCAAAAATCTCACACTCTCCATCACCCTCTCCGGGATATTTACTACATTTATCCCTTTGATGTAGAACTTATTATCCAACCAATTCACTCACCAATGACTGTTCAAATTAAGCACACTTCAATCCGTGGGCTGGCGCTCGGTTTCGCCTGCCTGTTCTTTTCAATTTCCGGCATTTTCAGCCAGGCCCTTTCGCTGCCAGAAGGGGGTACCAACCACAAAAGCTGGGCTGGCCGTCGGGTCGGCATCACCGATGTGGAAGTCCACTGGAATGCTCCCGGTGTAAAAGGCCGTGAAGGCCAAATCTGGGGAACGCCAACTGCTTACTATGGTACGGCTGTGCTCGGCTTCGGCTCCAATGGCGAATCGCCCTGGCGGGCCGGCGCCAACGAAAGCACGACGATTTCGTTTTCGACCGACGTGAGCATCGAAGGCCAAAAGCTGGCAGCGGGTAAATACGGCTTTTTTATTGAGCTGCAGGAGAATGAATGCACCCTGATTTTCTCCAAAAACACAGCTGGCTGGGGCAGCTATTTTTACAAACCGGAACTCGACGCCCTGCGAGTAAAGGTCAAACAACAAAAAGACCTTCCGCAAAGTCGTGAGCGCCTGGAGTACACCTTTTCAGAGCAAACTGACCGCTCTGTCGTCATCGCGCTGGAGTGGGAACGCTGGCGCATTCCTTTCACCGTGTCGGTCGACCTGACACAAACAACCCTCGCTTCCATTCAAAGTCAAATGACCGGCGGCATCGGTTTCGACCCGCCAAGTCTTCAGGCTGCTGCACAATGGTGCCTCAACAACGATGTGAACCTCGATCAGGCGCTGGTTTGGATCAACTCGGCAACTGATCCCAGCCTGGGAGGCGTTAAGACGTTTGCAGCCCTTTCCACCAAAGCCGGATTGCTGCGCAAAAAAGGCAACACTCAGGAAGCAGACGCCGCTATGGAAATGGCCATGGAAAATGCATCGCCGATTGAAATGCATGGTTATGGCCGGCAGTTGGTCCGCCAGAAAAAATACAAAGAAGCTTTTGTCGTTTTTGAGAAAAATTTCAAGAAAAACAACGGCGTGTGGCCTACGAATGTGGGGATGATGCGTGGGTACTCTGCACTGGGTGACTACAAAAATGCGCTGAAATATGCAAAGGTAGCTTTGACCCAGGCGCCGGATGATTTGAATAAAAAATCGCTGGAAGCCATGATAGCAACCCTTGAATCGGGTAAGCCTGTAGCGGAATAAGTAAAAGGCAAATTTGCAAGGGGCAAAAGGCAAAACCTGTCCCGCTCAGCGGGAGGGCAAGGTCGTCTGTGGTTTTCCTTTTGTCTTTTGTATCTCCATCCAAAATTATTTTTCCGGCAATGTCCAATTTCCGCCACCCCAATTGTCGGTTAGATGTATTTCATTTTACATCAACCATCAAAACACAACAACATGGATGAATTTATTTTGATTTTTCGACATGAGGATGGCAGCAAACTCGCTTCTCCCGAGCAAATGCAGGTTTGGATGCAACAGACCATGGACTGGGTAGGCGGCATTGCGGCACAAAACAAGTTTGTAAGCGGTACAGGTTTGCCCTTTGATGACGCCCGGGTTGTTAAGTCGGGCCAGGTCGTAACAAACGGGCCTTTTGGAGAAATCAAAGAAACCATTGGCGGATTTATCATTGTAAAGGCAACTTCAGTAGAGGAAGCCGTTGAATTTGCCAAAGGCTGCCCCGTTCTTCAGGGAGAAGGCAATAGTGTCGAAGTGCGAAAAATTGCCAAAAATGACGGTACTCATTAAAATGTGGCCAAAACTTGAGGCGTCTTGAATTTTATACCGTGAGATAAGGTGCGAACCTACAAAATTCGGGATGTCTCAAGTTTCGTTTTTTATGAAAAACAAGGAACTGATTCCACATTTGTTCAGGACAGAGTTTAGTAAAATCGCGGCCGTCCTTTGCAAATATTTTGGCGCCGCCCATATTGGGATTGCAGAGGACATTGTCAGTGATACCTTTTTGCAGGCCATGGAGACATGGGCTTACAAAGGCGTTCCGGAAAACCCAACTGCATGGCTTTATTCCGTGGCAAAAAATAAAACTAAAAACTACCTCCTTAGAAATCAGCTGTTCGCTGAAAAAATCGCGCCGGAAATCAAACATACCGAATCTTCCGATGAATGGCAGGAGCTCGATTTATCAGATAAAAGTATCACTGACAGCCAATTACAAATGCTCTTTGCTATTTGCCACCCGGGGATTTCTGCAGAAGCGCAGATTGGATTATCGCTGCGCATCCTTTGCGGGTTTGGCATCGAAGAAATTGCAAGCGCATTCCTCAGCAACAAAGAAACCATTAACAAGCGATTGTTCCGGGCTAAAGAAAAACTGCGGCTTGAAAACGTGGCAATTGCGTTTCCCCCGGCTTCAGAAATAAACAAGCGCCTGCAAGCCGTTTTGACAACTCTATACCTGCTGTTCAATGAAGGTTATTATTCCGAAAGTAGAGATGCCGTTTTGCAGGAAGACCTTTGTATTGAAGCCATGCGTCTAACATCCCTGCTTCTTGGAAATGAACAAACGAAGCAGCCACAAGTCAGTGCATTGTTGGCCTTAATGTGCTTTCATGCTTCCCGTTTTCCGGCAAGGAAAAGCGAAAGCGGTAAAATGATTCTGTACGATGATCAGGATGAAAGTCTCTGGAATCAGGAACTGATCGCAAAAGGGGTATACTACCTTCACGAAGCATCCCAGGGCGACAGGATTTCAAAATACCATCTGGAGGCGACCATTGCCTATTGGCACACTCAAAAAGAAGACAGTCGGGAAAAGTGGGAAAACATTCTGCAACTCTACAATCAGCTACTGCAGTTAGAATATTCGCCCATCGCTGCACTCAACCGTACTTTTGCGCTGGCTAAAGTCAAAGGGAAACAGGCAGCCATCCAGGAAGCAGAAAAACTTCAACTCAACAACAACCTTTATTATTTTGTGCTGCTGGGCGAGCTTTACACCGATGTGGATCAACAACTGGCCATCGCAAATCTTCAAAAAGCCCTGTTACTGGCGAAGACAATACCAGACCGGCAAACCATTGCACAAAAAATGAGCAAGCTCGAAAAAATAGACAGAAAATAGATTTCTTTTAATAATATTACAGCGTGTATTTATAACAAACTTAAATTCAAAACATCATGAGCACTTTCACGAAATCAGAAATCCTTTTTGAAGATCAATTGCTTGAAGTAAAAGGCGGGGATAAAGTAGTCACTGTTGATATAGATGGCTTTTAAATGCCTCTTTCTAAAGCCATATTTATCTTCATTTTACTGGCCTGTGGCATTGCGCTGGTCGTCGGTGTATTGCTCCGGGGCTGGTCAGCGCAATCCTTGCCATTTTGGTCCAAACTCATTTGGGGTTTAATAGGGGCAATCATCCTGATACCCCGCTTCCTTCCGGCTTCTATTCGCTGGGACGAAAGTGTGAGCCTGGCTCAGGTGATCGTCGGCGCCGTAGTTGCGGTGCTGAGTATAAAATGCATGATCCTGATGCTGCGCCACAGCAGTGCATTAAGCGCAGCAGAGCGGGCAGCAGCCTGGCTGGGGATAGTTCCTTTAATCATCGGGGCCATAATGGTTTTGTTTTTTTTCTGGATGGCGGGTGCTTTGGGAGGTAAAAAGTAGAAAACAAAATCATGATTTCACAAACCAGGTTACTGCTTTTCCTTTTGGCCGCTTTGATGGCATTATTTGCTTCCTGCAAACAAACAACTTTAAGCAAAGCACCCCGGCTATTCGCTTATTTCCCTACAGAAAAACCCTGCGACACCCTCCACATGGAGATATATCAGGACGGCGATGCGCCTATAATCGGAAAAAGCATTCCCAATAAGCTGTTTTTCGAGACTGTCCCTAAAAAGTTTTTGAAAGAGGTAGATTATGTAGTCGACTCTTCCTCAGCCCAACAAGTACTGGGCCGAAGCCATTTCGCCTTAGACGAACGCACCGAAGCCTACTGGGTGGAAATCCGACAGTTTTGGTTCCATCACCATGACTTGCTCGTGTACGATAAAAAGAGAAAAATTTTCACGGATCGGATCACTGTAGCCGAATTGTACGGCGGGGACGGAGGCCAGATTCTAACCGAAAGCTGGCTGTTCGATTATGACGGCGACGGCAAAAAAGACCTGCTTCGGCGAGAGCTATCACACAGCATCATACCTGGTGAAGACACCGTATTGGAGCGCAATGAAGAAGCTGCCACACTGCTGCTTTGGAAAAACGGGCGTTTTGAGGAACAGTTTGTACAAGATACTGCTAAGATCTTCAAACAGTTTCCCATCCGGTCTTTTTGGTAGCAAACTCATTTCCATCCTATCCTGTCTGGCGCTGAGAAGATGCCCGTGCAATTAAATCAGATCGAAGCGTAATGCTTTGGGTAAGCATAAGGTTTTCATCCCCGGAGAGGTGATTAATCAGGTTCCTTGCCGCCATTTCCCCCATTTCATAACCCGGGTATTGAATGGAACTCAGGTTCGGCTCTACAATCATGCACACGGGGTCATTGTTAAAACCAACGATGGCAACGTCTTCCGGAATGCGTATCCCTTTTTGTTTAAGCGCAATCAGACAACCTGATGCACAATTGTCATTGGCTACAAAAATGCCATCCGGGAGTTTAGGCAAGGAAAGTGCGTACTCGGCAGCAGCTTTACCGGAATCAAAAGTCAAATCACAGATAAAAATATTTTCAGGCTTCAATGGCATGCCAAACTCCTGCAAAGCCATCGCATAGCCGTTGTAGCGATCCCTGTAAATGCTCTGTGTACCGGATACGCTCACATGAAGGATGTTTTTACACCCTGATTCCAGAAGATGCTTTGTCGCATCATAGCCAGCCTTTACATTGTCGATCCGCAAATTTGTAAAAGCTCCGCTTTCGAATACCCGGTCAAAAAACATAACCGGAATGTTTTTATTGGAAAAGCGCTCAAAATGCTGCAGACTTTCTGTGGCATACGCGAGTGACACCAACAGGCCATCTACCCGATTGTTAAACATCGTTTTCACCACTTCAACTTCCCTTTCCGGCGATTCTGACGACTGGCTGATGAGCAGGTTATACCCAGCCTGATTCGCAACCCGCTCTATCCCGGAAATCACCGTGGCCATAAAATAACTGTTCAAATGCGGTACGACCAAACCGATGGCGCCTGTCTTTTGCTGGCGCAGGTTTCTGGCAAAATGGTTGGTTTGGTATCCGTATGCTTCTGCTACTTCAAAGATCTTCTTTTTGGTCCTGGCATTAACAGCCGGATGATCACGCAAAGCCCTGCTCACGGTAGCGACCGATATTTTGAGTTTCGCGGCAATGTCATAGATCGTAACCTCCTTTTTTTTGGGTTTCATACCAGGCCTGTCATGTTTGAAAATCAATAAGATGTGTAAAGGTGTTCTGTACAGCCAACAATGAGATAAGGTAAAGATATGTAAATGCTGAAAAATAATATGGATACAATCGGTTACATTTTTCATGGATATTTTTACATTTACCAAATGAACTATGCCTGATTTCAATTGCCAGGGATAATACTTTTGATTTTTTCTTATAGGCGCATTAAAAAACCTGTTTTAAGCATAAAAACCATGATTTTTTAAGTTTTCTTAAAAAATTCAAAGGATAAAACCGCCTCTTATGATGAATGCTCCGGCTCATTCAGCTTTATGTATTTACAACACCAGGAGTAAAAACAGCATCTGTAGAAAAGTACAGGCTATGGCTGTAAATGCAAAAAAATAGAAATCGGTTGCAAAAACTGATGTTCACGATATTTCCACTTTTGCTTCGAAATTTCCCGAAGGTCAAATCATCATCAAAGTGTCCTGTTTCCAGAAGAAATTGGCCTGCGGTAATTTTTATCGTTCGACCCCAAAAGCCTGTAAATTGAATTTTAATTCAGAACTATGCTTCAAACAATGCGTTGGTTCGGGCCCAAAGATCCGGTTTCACTCATGGACATTCGCCAGGCTGGTTGCACCGGTATTGTTACTGCCCTGCATGATATTCCGGTTGGTGAAGTTTGGCCGGTTGCGGCTATCCGGGAGCGAATGGCGATCATTGAAGCACACAACCACAACTACGCACCGTTGCGATGGGAAGTTGTGGAAAGCTTGCCAGTCCACGAAGCCATCAAAAAAGGTCTGCCATCCCGCGAGGTCTATCTTGAAAATTACCGCCAATCACTCCGCAATCTTGCCCAATGTGGTATCAAAACCGTTTGCTATAATTTCATGCCCGTTTTGGATTGGTCGCGTACGGATCTGAATTTTCAAATGCCGGATGGTTCACGTGCCCTTCGGTTCGTCTGGGAGGATTTCGCCGTATTCGATTTGTTTATCCTTCGCCGACCAGGAGCAGAAAAAGATTACACAGAAGCTGTAAGAATGGCTGCGCAACAAAAATTCAAATCACTCAGTACCGAAGCGCTTTCAACGCTAAAAAATACCATATTGCTCGGTTTGCCGGGATCAGACGAAGCATTTGAACTGGAAACATTTCAGGATCTGCTGGATGAATACCAAAATATCGGCGATCCGGAATTGCGTCAAAATCTTTATTATTTCATACAACAAGTGGGCCCTGCCGCTCAGGAAGCCGGCGTAAATCTGTGTATTCATCCCGATGACCCGCCGAGACCATTGCTCGGGTTGCCTCGCGTGGTGAGTACGGCATCCGACCTCGATCAGCTTATGGCTGCTTTTGATCACCCCTGCAATGGCATTACTTTTTGTACGGGTTCGCTGGGCGTACGGCCCGACAATGACTTGCCTTCAATGGCTAAGCGTTTTGCCCACCGCGTTCATTTCATCCACTTGAGAAATACCAAACGCGAGGCAATCACGCATAATTTCCACGAAGCCAACCACCTCGAAGGCGATACAGACATGTATGCGGTTGTAAAGGCTTTCGTTCTCGAAGAAAAACGCCGAAAAAAAGAAGGGCAAAGCACCCCTGTCATCCCGATGCGACCCGATCACGGACATCAGATGCTGGATGATTTGCAAAAAAAGACCTATCCGGGCTATTCCGCAATTGGCCGTTTGCGCGGACTCGCAGAGTTGCGCGGATTGGAAGCCGCTCTTATCCGCTCAGCGGAAAACTAATGCTTAATGAGATGATGAAAAAACTAACCTTGTTCTGCCTGATCCTGACCTTTCTTGATGCGAAAGCTGACGACGGCTACCGGCTATGGCTGAAATACGATTTATTAAAAAATGAATCAACCCGGTCTGAATACCGGCTTTTCGCCAATTTCATCCAATTGCGTACTGAAAAAACAAGCGTCATTCAAACTGCCCAGGCAGAATTGAAACATGGAATCGAAGGATTATTGGGTATTTCGGTAAGCTCGGCAGAAAAATCAAAAGGCGGCATCATCCTGCAAAAAGACAATTCCCTTCCCGAAGAAGGCTACCGCATTAAAGCTGAAGGGGGCAATATTGTTGTTTCCGGCAGGGACGACCAGGGCATTCTTTACGGAGTATTTGACTTGCTTAGGCAGATGCAAACAGAAGCGCCACTTTCTAAAATAAACCGGGAAAGTGCGCCAAAAATAAAATTAAGGATGCTCAACCATTGGGACAATCCCCTTGGAACGATCGAACGCGGATACGCCGGCGCTTCTCTCTGGAAATGGTATGAATTACCGGAAACAATCGACCCGCGTTACCACGATTATGCCCGGGCGAATGCTTCTGTTGGCATTAACGCAGTGGTCATTAACAATGTCAATGCCAGTACGCGATTTTTGACTGCTGAATATTTACCCAAAGTAAAAGCACTGGCTGATGGCTTCCGGGCCTATGGCATACAGGTATTTCTTTCTGTCAATTTTGCTTCTCCGAAAATTCTCGGAAAACTCAAAACTTCAGATCCGCTGGACCCTGAAGTGCAAGCGTGGTGGAAAGAAAAGGCTGCGGAGATTTATCGCGCCATTCCGGATTTTGGCGGATTTCTTGTCAAAGCCAACTCCGAAGGCGAACCGGGACCACAGGAACACGGGCGCACCCATGCGGATGGCGCCAACATGCTGGCAGCAGCGCTGAATCCCTACCGTGGCCGGGTAATCTGGCGCGCTTTTGTTTACAGCCCCGATCCCGCAGGCGACCGTTTCAGAGAAGCCTATCAGGAATTCAAACCACTGGACGGCCTTTTTGACAATAATGTCATGGTTCAGGTCAAAAACGGTCCCATAGATTTCCAGTCCAGAGAGCCATTTCATCCGCTTTTTGGCGCCATGCCGAAGACGCCGTTGGCCATGGAGTTTCAGATTACGCAGGAATACCTTGGGTTTTCCACCAACCTGGTTTACCTGGCTACTTTGTTCAGGGAATGCCTCGACGCAGACACCTATTTCAATGGGAAAGGCTCAACAGTGGCAAAGGTCATTGATGGCTCCTTACACCAATATGCATTCACCGCCATTGCCGGCGTAGCCAATACCGGCTCTGACCGCAACTGGACAGGCCACCTGATGTCGCAGGCGAATTGGTACGCTTTTGGCCGTTTGGCCTGGGACCACACGCTGAGTGCGGAACAAATCGCCGATGAATGGATTAAAATGACCTGGGCAAAGGATAAGGCTACAATCACAACCATCAAAAACATTCTGCTGCGTTCAAGGGATATCTATGTTGATTTTACAACGCCCCTGGGACTGCATCACGTCATGGGACAAGGCATACACTTTGGTCCGGAGCCCTGGCTATCACGTAGTGCGCGCCCAGACTGGACCTCTGTTTATTACCATCGGGCGGATTCTGCAGGCATTGGTTTTGACCGGACAGCAAGCGGAAGCCGTGCACTTGAATTGTACCACCCCGAAGCCCGGAAGCAATGGAGTAACCCTGAAACCTGCGATTTAAACTATCTGATCTGGTTTCACCATACCCCCTGGAATAAGAAATTATCCACAGGAAAGTCATTCTGGGACGAATTTTGTTCGCGCTATTATAAAGGCGTAGAAGAAGTCCTTTGGATGCAAAGCGAATGGGCGAAAGTAGAGCCTTTTGTAGACGCAGAAATGTTTGCAGATGTAAGCGGAAGATTAAAAGCGCAATACCGGGAAGCGCTAAACTGGCGCGACGCTTGCGTACTTTACTTCCAGACTTTTTCAAAAATGGCTGTTCCTGCTCCTTATGAGCAACCAACCCGAACACTTGAAGACATGAAAAAAATCGTGGAAATATACCAGTTAAAATAAAGCGGGTAAATGTTAAAAAACACAAAAAAACTACCTTTCCCGATTAATCAATTTAATAATCAAGCACTTGAGTATATGCAAATAATAATACGAATTGGATTGATTTTACTTTTAGCCGGACAAGCGGCAGTTGCTTTTTGTCAGATAAAATTGCCACGCCTGATCAGCGACGGCATGGTTTTGCAACAAGGCAAATCAACAAAAATCTGGGGCTGGGCTACCCCAATGGAACCGATTCAAGTTGAATTTGCAGGATCTTCTTACAACACCATTACCAATGCCAATGGGGAATGGCACATTGCACTAAAAACACTTCAGGCAGGAGGCCCTTACCCAATGGTGCTTCGCGGCAGCAACACGATAACCCTTTCCAATATCCTCATCGGGGAAGTGTGGTTGTGTTCCGGGCAATCCAATATGGAGTTACCCATGCGGCGGGTCAGCCCCGTTTACGGCCAAGATATAGCCAATGCCGAAAATCCAAATATCCGCCAATTTACAGTACCGCAGCAATACGATTTTTCAACGCCGCATACAGACCTTACGGGTGGTCAATGGGTATCCGCAACGCCGGAAAGCGTGCTTGCTTTTTCCGCGACGGCTTACTTTTTTGCAAAAGAAATTTATGAAAAATACAAAATCCCCGTTGGGTTGATTCATGCCAGTTTAGGTGGATCTCCTGCCGAAGCCTGGATAAGCGAATCCACCCTTCAGGCATTTCCTGACCACTTGTCAGAAGCGAAAAAATTCAGAGACAATGCGCTTATTCAGCAAATTGAATCAGGTGACCGCCTCAGAAGCCAGGCCTGGTACAATTTACTGCGTCAAAAAGACGAAGGTTATCAAACACCTGGAAAGCCGTGGTTCGATCCGGCACTTGATGATTCTGACTGGAAAAAAAGGGACATCCCCGGCTACTGGCCGGAAACCGGAAACGGGGTCGTCTGGCTTCGAAAAGAGCTCGAAATTCCGGCAGAATTATCCGGTCAGGCTGCAAGACTCAACCTTGGGCGAATCGTTGACGCTGATTCTGTCTTCATAAACGGGACATTTGTTGGTACAACCAGTTATCAGTATCCTCCAAGGTGGTATTCCGTTCCTGCTGGCATATTAAAACCAGGACTAAATTCATTGGTCGTCAGGGTCATTAGCAACATCGGCAGTGCCGGATTTGTGCCGGATAAGCCTTACGAATTGACCATAGGTCAGCATAAAATTGACCTGAAAGGCGAATGGCGATACCGCATCGGCGCCACGATGGAGCCCCTTGCAAGCCAGACTTTCATCCGCTGGAAACCCCTCGGGCTATTTAATGCCATGATACATCCCTTGTTGAATTACAGGATCAAAGGTGTTATCTGGTACCAGGGCGAGTCGAACACCAGAAACCCCAAAGAATACCGGCAACTTTTCCCGGCGCTGATAAACGACTGGCGAAAACATTGGAATCAGGGTGATTTTCCATTCCTCTTTGTTCAGTTAGCCAATTTTATGGAAGCAAAGCCCCAGCCTTCTGAAAGCAATTGGGCCATGTTGCGGGAAGCGCAATTAAAAACCTTGTCTCTTCCCGAAACAGGGATGGCCGTAACAATTGACATTGGCGAGTGGAACGACATACACCCGCTGAATAAAAAAGATGTAGGCAGGAGACTTGCCCTTGCTGCCAGGGGAATTGCTTATGGCGATAAAAAGGTGGTCTATAAAGGACCAACTTTCCGCAAAATAGAGATCAAAGGAAGCGAAGCCGTGCTCACTTTTGAGAAAGGCAGCAAATTGGTTTCAAAAGGCGGTGAACCACTCAATGGGTTCGCCATAGCCGGGGAAGACAAAAAATTCGTGTGGGCAGAAGCGCGCATTGAAAATAACAAAATAATCGTCCAAAGTAAAGCGGTAAAAAGTCCTGTCGCTGTCCGGTACGCCTGGGCCGATATGCCTTTGGGTATTAACCTTTACAATGAAGCAGGCCTTCCTGCTTCGCCTTTCAGAACTGATGACGAGGATTGAATTTCGCCACCATCAAACAAATTAATATGAGTTTAACGAACCGTTTGGCCATCCTGTGTTTTTTTGCAGCAAGTACCTTGTCGGCACAGCAAAATGCTGTTGCTAAAACACAAACCAAGGGCCTGAAAGATTATTACAAAAACCATTTTCCGATTGGCGTGGCAGTCAGTCCTGCAATGATGAGTCCGGGCAGCGAGGCCGACCTGATTCTTAGCCAATTCAGCAGCATGACAGCTGAAAACGCCATGAAAATGGGGCCAATTCACCCGGAAGAAAACCGCTATAACTGGGCACCGGCTGATAAGATTGCTGACTTCGCAGCCGAACACGGGCTGAAGCTTCGCGGCCATGCCTTATGCTGGCACAACCAGACACCAGCCTGGTTTTTCGTGGATGCTGATGAAAAAGAGGTGAGCAAAGAGGTATTGCTGGCGCGGCTTCGGAAGCACATTTTTGATGTTGTCGGTCATTTCAAAGGCAAAGTTTATGCCTGGGATGTGGTGAACGAAGCTGTACCTGATGACGGAACGGAACTTTACCGGAAATCGAAATTTTACGAAATCATTGGTGAATCTTACATCGAAAAAGCGTTTGAATACGCCCACGAAGCCGATCCGGATGCGCTTTTGTTTTACAATGACTACAATACCGAAAATCCTTCCAAACGCGATCGCATATTTCGTTTGTTGAAACAATTGAAAAAAAAGGGGGTCCCAATTCACGGCATGGGACTGCAGGGCCATTGGTCTATTTATGAACCTTCCGCGAAAGAACTAAAAACATCCATTAAGAAATTCGCTTCGTTGGGGTTGCAGGTTCATATAACTGAATTGGACGTTTCTGTCTATCCCAAAGAACATGAACGCCGCGAGCGCAGACCGGATGATGTCAGCCAGTATACTCCGGAAATGGAAGTAAAACAAACGGCTCATTACCAAATGTTGTTTGAAGTTTTCCGAAAACACAAAAACAAAATCACGAGCGTCACTTTCTGGAATTTATCGGACAAAGCATCCTGGTTAGATAATTTTCCGGTAGCAGGAAGGAAAGATTATCCACTGCTGTTTGATCAAAACTACCAGCCTAAACTGGCATACAAAGCCGTGGTTGATTTCAAATAACTCCTCTCTATAGCGGTCAATGATGGACAACCAACTAATTAATAATCAAGAAACTGTGCCCAAAGCAGCATCCAGGCACTTTCCGGAGGTTTTTTCGTTGAAGGGCAAAACGGCTTTGATAACCGGCGGCGGCAGCGGCATCGGCTTTCACATTGCTCAATGCATGGCTTCGGCTGGCGCAACGGTAATCATTACCGGGCGTCGGGAGGATGCATTAAAAGAAGCAATAACACTTATAGGCGACAATGCAGCTTATATCGTCAACGATGTAACGGCGTTGACCTTACTGGAAGACATGGTAGATAAAGCGGAAACCACATACGGCTTCATAGATATTCTGGTCAATAATGCCGGTATCAATATGAAAAAGCCGGCATTAGAGGTTTCAGACGAAGAATTCAACCGCATTCTTCACACCAATCTCAACGCCGTATTTGCACTCACACGAGCCTGCGCATCGCGGATGGTGGCGCGCAAATCGGGATCGATCATCATGATCTCTTCAATGGCCGCCTATTATGGACTCGATCGCGTTGCGGCTTATGCCGCTTCTAAATCCGGTCTTGAAGGCATGGTAAGAGTACTTGCTTCCGAATTTTCCAAATTCAACGTTCGGGTAAATGCGATTGCACCGGGTTTCATTGAAACAAAAATGATGCATACCGCTATGAGCAATGATCCTGCCCGAATAAATAAAGCCCTTAACCGTACGCCAATGGGCCATTTCGGCCAACCGGAAGACATTGGATGGGCGGCAGTATTTTTAGCATCAGAAGCGGCCCGGTACTTAACAGGGGTCTCTCTTCCTGTAGACGGGGGCAATTCCATTGGATTTTAGTTTTTTACGGGGAAGCCCTTATCAACAACACAAATTTTCTAAAAAACATACAGCGAATTTTCATGAAAAAGATACTCCCTGTCCTAGGAATCCTGTTCGTTCACAGCCTTTTCGCACAGGATTACAAAAGTTTCCCTTTTTGGAATGCCAACTTACCGGTTGCCGAACGCGCAGCCGACGTCGTCAGCCGACTGACACTCGAAGAAAAAGTTGGACAAATGTTGAACGCTACGCCCGCCATTCCAAGGCTTGGAATTCCGGCATACGACTGGTGGAACGAGGTGCTCCACGGCGTCGCCAGAACCCCGTTCCGGGTGACTTCTTATCCGCAGGCAATTGGCATGGCGGCTACATGGGATACGCTTGCTCTTCAGCAAATGGCAGATTTTTCAGCATTGGAAGGACGCGCCGTTTACAACAAAGCACTGGCGCTGAACAGAACCAACGAGCGATACCTGGGCCTTACCTACTGGACGCCGAACATCAATATTTTCCGCGACCCGCGTTGGGGAAGAGGACAGGAAACCTATGGCGAAGACCCTTTCCTCACCGCCATGCTCGGCCGGGCTTTCGTTTACGGCTTGCAAGGCGACGACCCCAGATACCTCAAGGCGGCTGCCTGTGCCAAACATTTCGCCGTTCACAGTGGCCCGGAGCCATCACGCCATGTAGACAATTTCAGTCCTTCCGCCTATGATTTATGGGACACTTATCTGCCTGCTTTTCAGGAGTTGGTGACCAAAGCCAATGTGGCCGGTGTGATGTGCGCTTACAATGCTTTTCATGGACAGCCTTGTTGCGCAAGCGACCCTTTGATGAACGATATTTTGCGCGAGCAATGGAATTTCACGGGTTACGTTACCAGCGATTGCTGGGCAATTGACGATTTCTTCAAGTACCACAAAACACACCCGGATGCTACCAGCGCTGCGGTAGATGCAGTCATCCATGGCACTGACTTAGAGTGTGGGACCTCTGTATACAAATCACTACTGGATGCAGTAAAAAACGGAACCATTAAGGAAGCACAGCTGGACGTTTCCCTTCAAAGGCTTTTTGCAATTCGCCTGCGCCTGGGCATGTTTGACCCGGTTTCTCTTGTAAAATATGCTCAAACCCCCGAAACGGTACTGGAAGCTCCCGAACACAAAGCTCATGCGCTGAAAATGGCACAAGAGGCTGTTGTTTTGCTGAAAAATGAAAACAATACCCTGCCCCTGAAAAAAAATCTTAAGAAAATAGCAGTGGTGGGCCCGAATGCCGACAATTCGATTGCTGTTCTGGGGAATTACAACGGCACGCCATCTAAAGTAGTTAACGCTCTTGAAGGCATAAAAAACAAAGTAGGCAGCAATGTAGAGGTTGTGTATGAAAAAGGCGTCAATTTCACCAACGACACCTTACTGAGTTATGTCGACTTACCCGGACAGCTAAGCTGGGAAAACAAAGCGGGCTTTAAAGCGGAATATTTCAACAACAAAGACTTATCCGGCGCCCCTGAAATCGTGCAGATGGAAAATCAGATCGACCATAGGTGGCAGGAAGGACAGGAAGTTGCAGGCAAGGTCAGGGCGTTCAATTTTTCAGCGCGTTATACCTCTAATTTCAAAGCAAACAGCAACGGTGAGATCACATTTGAAATAGGCGGCGATGACGGGTACAGATTTTTCATCAACGACAAAGAAGTGCTGAATGCCTGGCTGCGGAATCGTTGGGGCCCTAAAGTTTACAAACTGCCAATCAGCAAAGATGCTGTTTACAAACTGGTCATAGAATACTGGCAGGGAGAAGGCCCGGCAAGCCTGCACCTCAGGACAGGAAAGTATGTAAAATCAGATTTTGCCCAACTCACTGAAAAGCTGAAAGATGCCGATGCCATTGTTTTTGTGGGCGGCATTTCTCCGCAATTGGAGGGAGAAGAGATGCAGGTGAATTTTGAGGGTTTCGATGGTGGCGATCGCACCACGATTCAGTTACCCACTGCTCAAACCGAGCTGCTGAAAGCCCTGAAAAAAACCGGAAAGCCCGTTGTATTTGTCATGATGACCGGAAGCGCCATTGCCATCCCCTGGGAAGACGAGCATATCCCGGCCATTTTGAATGCCTGGTACGGAGGGCAAAGTGCGGGCACAGCCATTGCCGATGTATTGTTTGGCGATTACAATCCTGCCGGACGTTTACCGGTTACGTTTTATAAAAGCGATGCCGATTTGCCTGATTTTAAGAGCTATGACATGAGCAATCGAACCTACCGCTATTTTAAAGGCGAGGCGCTGTATCCTTTCGGCTATGGCCTGAGTTATTCAACGTTTAAATATGGCAAACTAAAAATGGCGCGTGCTGTGAAAGCCGGTCAACCTGTTCGCATCGCTGTTACCGTAACGAACATTGGAAACAAAGAGGGCGATGAAGTGGTGCAACTCTATCTGGCACACCCCGGGATTAATAAGAAGGCGCCGATCAGGGCGTTGAAAGGCTTTCAAAGAATCCACCTGAAGGCCGGAGAAAGCAGGACGCTTACTTTTATGCTGACCCCGGCTGAATTATCGCTGGTTGACGAAGCCGGAGCCATCAGTCAGCCTAATGGCAAAATAGCCGTCAGTATTGGCGGTGGGCAGCCGGATGTCAAACGAAAAACAAGTGGCAATGTCTCGAAAGGCACTTTTAAAGTAATGTAAAATTGCGTTAATAAATTCATTTTCAGGCTAGTATAATAAAGGCAATGTCCATTCAGAAGCGTGCTGCCACGACACCGGGCTTTCTTTCCGAATCCTTCCTGCTGCACAGCGAAGCAGCACGTTATTTGTATTTCGAGCATGCCCGATCTCTGCCCATAATTGACTACCACAACCACCTCTCACCGCAGGAGATTGCCGAAGACAAGGCGTTTTCCAACCTGACGGAAGTGTGGCTTAGCGGCGATCATTATAAATGGCGGGCGATGCGCGCCAATGGCGTACCGGAAGCATTTTGCACGGGGGATCGGCCAGATTTTGAGAAGTTTGAAAAATGGGCGGCCACCGTGCCCTACACCATGCGCAATCCACTGTATCACTGGACGCACCTTGAGTTAAAACGGTATTTCGATGTGGACGAATTGCTTAGCCCGGCTACGGCGCGTAATATTTACGAACGTGCCGGCGAAAAACTGCAATCCCCGGCTTATTCCGTACGCAACCTGCTCCGTATGATGAAGGTGGAGACGCTGTGTACAACCGATGACCCGGTTGATTCGCTGGATTTTCATCAAAAGATAGCTGCCGATGGTTTCGAAATCAAGGTGTTGCCTGCATTTAGGCCCGACAGGGCCATGTCGGTCGAAAATACTGAAACTTTCAAACAGTACATCGCCCGTCTGGAAGCCGCAGCAGATCACGCCATTCTTCAATTCAATGACTTCCTGGATGCATTGAAAAAAAGACACGATTTTTTTCATGCAATGGGCGCCCGTCTTTCTGACCACGGGCTGGAAGAGCTCTATGCAGAGGATTATTCGGATCAGGAAATCAAGGCCATCTTTTCCAAAATTCGGGACAAAAAAACACTGACAGGCCCGGAAATCCGAAAATTCAAGTCTGCCATGCTGGTGTATTTTGGCATCTGGGATCATGAGAAACAATGGACGCAGCAATACCACCTTGGAGCATTGCGCAACAACAATTCGAGAATGGCCAGACAATCGGGGGCTGATGCCGGCGGGGATTCCATTGGCGACTTTCCTCAGGGCGTCTCATTGTCGAAGTTTCTGGATCGTCTCGACTCGGGCAATCAATTGACCAAAACCATTCTTTACAACCTCAACCCTGCTGACAATGAATTATTTGCAGCCATGGCAGGGAATTTCAACGACGGCTCTGTAGCCGGAAAAGTGCAATTTGGGGCAGCATGGTGGTTTCTGGATCAGAAAGACGGCATGGAGCGACAACTCAATGCGCTGTCCAATTTAGGTCTGATCAGCCGCTTTGTGGGCATGTTAACCGATTCGCGCAGCTTTCTTTCGTTTCCGCGTCACGAGTACTTCCGTCGCATTCTGTGTAATCTGTTCGGCAACGATATCGAAAACGGGGAGCTGCCCCGCGATTTTGACTGGATTGGAAAAATCATTGAAGACATCTGCTACTACAACGCCAAAAGCTATTTTAATTTCCAATGATATGATTGACACACAATACGGCCGCTTCAGGTGGACGATCATTGCACTGCTGTTCACGGCAACCACCATCAACTACCTTGACCGGCAGGTATTGAGTTTACTGCAACCGATGCTTGCCGAGACATATTCGTGGTCAAACGCCGATTATGCCAACATTGCTGCTGCATTTCAAATTGTTTACGCCGTTTCCATGTTGTTTGCTGGCAGGATTGTGGACAAAATAGGCATCAAAAGCAGTTACGCGTGGGCCATTACCATCTGGTCGCTTGGCGCCATCATGCATGCGGTTGCCTTTCCTGTTGGGAAAGCCGGTTATTCCCTGCTGGAATGGCTGGGCTGGACAGCTGTTCCGGCGTCCGTCCTTGGATTTATCCTTTCAAGGGCAGTGCTGGCTTTTGGGGAATCGGTCAATTTCCCGGTAGCCATCAAAGTGACAGCGGAATATTTTCCCAAAAAAGAACGCTCCGTTGCAACGGGTATTTTTAATTCGGGTTCCAATATCGGAGCCATTTTAGCGCCGCTTACTGTACCGCTAATAGCTTATAAATGGGGATGGCAAATGGCATTCATTGCTATTGGCGCCCTGGGGTTTATCTGGCTGGCCTTCTGGCTTTTTTACTACGAAAAACCACAAAAACAAGCGCGAATTTCGGCGGCAGAACTGGCGTATATTCAAGAAGGACAGCCCGGAACCGGAGCAGATACCCCTCCGGCTGCCACCCACAAACCCGGCTGGATAAAACTGCTGAGCTACCGCCAAACCTGGGTTTTTATAGCCGGTAAATTCCTTACCGATGGCGTATGGTGGTTCTTTCTGTTTTGGCTGCCAGCTTACCTGAAGGCGCAATATGGCCTTACAGGTCCCGCGATCGTTGTCCCGCTCGGACTCATCTACACCATGACCATGTTTGGCAGCATCTACGGAGGCTGGTTTCCGGTATATTTCATAAAAAACGGTCTTCCTGCTTATGAGGGCCGCCTGAAGGCCATGTTCTGGATTGCCCTTCTCCCATTGGTGGTATTATTGGCCCAGCCACTTGGAGGCATCAGCTATTGGATTCCCGTTGTACTTATCGGCATCGGCGCTGCAGCGCACCAGGCATGGAGCGCCAACCTGTTCACCACCGCTTCCGATTTGTTTCCTTTCAAAACAGTAGGTACCGTTGTGGGAATCGGAGGCATGGCCGGAGGCTTGAGCGGCGTGCTGACATCTAAAGTCGGAGGAGCCCTGTTTGATCATTATGAGGGGTTGGGGCACGTTCAAACCGGTTATACCATTATGTTTGCTTTCTGCGCAACGGCTTACCTGGCCGCCTGGTTGATCATGAAATTTCTGGTGCCAAAGTACCGGATGGCGGAGGGCTGAGGCATGGTTTAATTAGATTAAGACTGAGTCGGAATTTATTCCAGTTCAGCAATTTTTTCGAGGAGCCAGTTGGCATTCACAGCACCTTTTTCTTTCAATACATCTTCCTTAAGTTTGTTAATAGCTTCATGGTCTTTAGGAATCAGACGAACAAGCCTTTTTGTGAAACGAATTAGATTAAGATAATCGCGTACTTTACTGACTGGCAGTGTTTTTTGTCGATTCAAATAGGTTCTAAAACTTTCCATCAAAGAGAATAAAGGATCAATATCATCTAATTCATAATAAGTCGCCATTAACATTGTTTTAGAGTTTAAATTATACGTAATGTCATCGTATTCAACATTCCGTAGCTGTTCAAGAACTTTCCCGTATTTCTTTTGATAAAAATAGAGTTGCGCAAGGTTAAAAGTTACTGTATTACGCCTGAAATCCTCTTCCAGAAAATTCTGGTACTTAATAATAAATTCTTCTGTCCAAGAATATTCTCCCAAACGCAATGCAACAACAACAATATTTCGAAAATACCAAGGGGAAATTTCTCCATTAGCAATAATTATTTCTTTTTTTAATAATGTTTGATATAAAAAAAATAATTCTTTTAAAAATTTTTGATTGCCCTGATTGATTTTTTTTATACAATAATTTTGAGCAGACATATATAGTTCATCTTTAACTATTTCTTCCGGGAAAAAAGAAGAAAATTCATCTAAGAGTGTCATTAATTTATGGTAATGATCCTCATTTTCAGGTTCTGTGTATAATAAATAAATTTGATAATAAACAAGAACAGGCGGAACTGATTCAAAATCAGGAGAATGTACATAATTAACAATTTCGTCAATCAAAGAAATTTTATAATCGTAAGATGCAAGATTCTGACGACTTAATACCTCACAAACAATCCTAAGTTTTTCACTAAAATAAAAAAGGTCAATATTCTTTGCAATATCTTCAACATTAGATTTTGAAGTTCGCTTGGTTTCATATTTGGTGAGATTATAATAATTTTTTTCAATTTGATATTGGGCTAAATAAAAATCTGCGTCTTTTAATTTAGTCTGTTCAGATATTCTGCGGGCATCTTTCATGACCGAGTTATACAGTTTTTCCAATTTCTTTTCTCCAACAGCTTCTATGAGCAGGGTCGTTTGCAAAAGGCTGTTTTTCTGATAAACGCCATGTGCCAGATAGTCTTCTACCAACTTCAGCAAGTCTGAACAGTACTTCCTGAAACGTGTGTCATCATATGGCAGCTTGAGAGATAATTTTTTCCAGATTTTGTCCTTTTTCAAACCACCTTCCGGGCCGGGTTTGTTAATGTCTTTGATCAACAAATCGTATAGATCTACAAGAATCTGGTTGATGTTAAAGAAGGGCGATTGCAGGTACTTTCTGCACCGGTTCTGTTCGTACTTGTCAAAGTGTTGAAGAATAGAATAAAGTTTACTGCTTTGCATAAAATTTTATCACATATTTTAGACGGATGCGCTTGCAAGATTGCCTTTATCTTGGTAATATTGCATGTCAATTCGGATACAAGTAGGGCTGATACAAAGGTAAGATTTTTCACAAATCATACAAATCCTTTTTCAGAAACGCCTTGTATTCAACTAAATGTATTAAGTTAGAAAGAGAAAAAAACACCACAAACCTCAACTAAACAGCCCTTCTCAATTGGATATGAGCAGGCTTTTTAGTAACCAAAACTCGTTTTCCACGTATAAATTTTGTCTAAAGCAAAGGCAAAGACCATTTTCAAAAGGCAATGATTTAAATCCACGATCCATGAATGTATTGTTACAAAACCGATTCTATTTAGTTCTCCTGCTCGCCTGGGCGCCTTTGGCCCTCGGAGCTCAGGTTGTCAACCTGACGACCTACCAAAATGTGCCGATACAGTACGGGTTTGTGTCTTCTCCCAATCCCCCGTATGTTGTGATTGAGCCACAACACGGTACCCGGCAACTGGTCCAGTCACCAACGTTCAATTACACGCTGACATATACTCCGGAGGAAGATTATGTTGGAACAGATTTGATCCGGATATCCTACTGGACGCCCAATCCACCGGCGTCTTCTACATTTGGGTTTCTGGAGTTTGCGATCACGGTTTTGCCTGCTAATGTTACCGCCAACCCGGATTTCGCCACTACGATGGTTAACGTTCCTGTTGACATTGACGTTCTTGCAAACGACTTCAGCAGCAACGGCGTATTGATACTTACCCGAGTTCCTTTGGCCAACAATGGCATTGCTACTATTGCAAATGGCAACTCCATCAACTTTGTGCCTACACCTGATTTCGTCGGATTGGCTCATCTAAACTACATTGTTTGCGATGGCGCCGGTACCTGCGACAATGGGACCGTCAGCATCAGTGTCAATGGCCCCGGTCTTCCGGATACACTCCGTGTCTTTACTCAAAAAAATCAGGCCCAAAGTATCCTCGTTCCAGGTTCTTATACCCTTTCAGGCGGACCTCAGCATGGTACTTACGGGATTGTAGCCGGCATACCTCAGTACACCCCGGCACAGAACTACACAGGACTGGACTACCTCAATTACGATTATGCTGGTACGCCTAAAGTTGTTGAGGTCGATGTTCTGAACATTTCAGATAATACCTTCGCATTTGACGATGTCTTCAATACAACCTCCTACAATTCAGTCGAATTCAATGTATTGGATAATGACCTTTACGGCACTGGCGCAGGTTGTTTTTATCTTGGTACGCCCGTTTATGGCAGCCTCCAAAACCTGGGTAATGGAGATGTCCGCTATACGCCTCCTTCGGGCTTTACCGGCGTAGATGAGTTTACGTATTCGAGCAGGCCGCCTCTCTGCAACGGAAACCCTGAAGTGGCTAAAGTGCGTGTTTTTGTCAGCAATTTCGAACCGGCTCGGTCCAAGTTCGAAATGTCTACGCCCAAAAGGACCCCACTGATCATCGGCTACAGTGTTCCCATTTCAGAATTCCAGTTCCAGATCACCGATCAGGGCGATCTTGGAGAAGCTGTTTTCCTTGAAGGTCAGGTTGATACCGTTATTTATGGACAGCCTATCAGCGGCTATAATCTGATACTCTATATTCCATACGAAAACGTGGACGAGGGCATGGACGAATTCGAAGTCCGCTACTGCGTTACGAACGAAGATGGCGACTGCACCTATCAGAAGTCAGTCAAAGTAGAAATGGACATATTGAATATTGGAACAGGTGACGAACCAATGTGCTTTGGTGATTGTGTCTGGCCAGGGGATACCAACTTTGACGGTGTGGTGAATATGGAAGACATTTTGCCATTGGGTCTCAGCATGGGGGAAGTGGGCAAACCACGCGCCAATGCCACACTTACTACCTGGTATGGGCAATATGCAGACAACTGGATCAATATTTTTGACCCGACCGCCCTGGATTTAAAACACTTAGATACCGACGGTGACAGCCTGGTAACCGCTTTGGATACAACAGCCATCAGCATCTATTATGGCCGTACCCATTCATTGACGCCGACACGGGTGCCTTATTACGAAAATGAAATTGTGCTCCAGGGCAATATTTTTGCTTCCCCGGGTGATTTGATTGAATTAGACATGATCCTTGGCAGTTCCGCAAATCCGGCACGCAACGTATATGGCTTTACTTTTCCTTTTGTTTACAACCCAATCTTGTTCGAACCGGAAAGTGTCGAGATTGAGTTCAACCGCAACAGTTGGCTGACTTATAATTCTCCGGTGTTGCACATGACGCGTAACAACCAGACAGGCTTATTAGAGGCTGGTTATACCCGTACCAGTGGACTCGCTGCATCTGGACAGGGTGAGATCGGCAAATTAAGGTTAATCGTTTCGGATGACATTCAAGGCTTCCGCCAGGATGGGGAAGGCATAACCGTTGAATTTACAGGCGGCCTTGCCACCGGTATGAACGGCTCTGGTCAAACCTATGGCATTCCGGTGCAAAACTTTACTTTACACATTATTCCTAAGCCACAGGACGAGGTACAACAGCCGATTCGCGCAGACCAGGTGAAAGTATATCCGAACCCTGCCTCTTCTTACCTGAATGTGCATCTGAATGGTGGCTACGAAATGGAGGAAGTGACCCTGTCTAACATTTCCGGTCAACAGGTTTTCCATGCCAATGTATCGGGCAAACGTACGATGGTGGATGTTAGCAATTTGGAGAATGGTCTTTACTTCCTGACAGTTCGCAGCAACAACGGAGTGACGACGAAAAAAGTAGAAGTACTTCGTTAATGGTATAATTTATTTGGATACTGCTTGTTGGCTCCTGCCGCTAAGCAGTATCCAATAAACAAGATAAAACATACTAAGCCCAAATACCAATCCGTTAACCCTTGTAAAGACCATTGAAAACCCTGGTAAGTTTATTATTCGTGGAATTATAATCATTGCTAGTAGCCGTACATATATATCATGTGTGCGGCCTTTTTTTTGCAACAAAAAACACCCAGCCATGAGCAAAGGGCAAAAAAACAGACAAGGCGGACTGGTATTTTCAACCGATCCCGAATTCAACTGGAATCAGGAAGAAGAAACGGAAGCGCCCGTAGACATAGAACCGGGGAAACAAAACCTCCGGGTCTCTATTGACCGCAAACAACGCGGCGGCAAAGAGGTTACCCTTGTGACGGGATACATTGGAAGTGAAGAAAGTCTCCAGACTCTCGGTAAAATGCTGAAGACAAAATGCGGAACGGGCGGATCGGTAAAAGACGGAATCATTCTCGTACAGGGAAACATGCGCGACAAAATCATGGACCTGTTAATCCGGGAAGGATATACGAAAACTAAAAAATCAGGTGGATAATATTAAAGGGGCAATAAGCAAAGGGCAAATTGGCAAAAGCTGTTAACTCAATAGCCGCACAAATGCATGTTGAGTTGTCATCTACTTTATCCTTTTTACTTTAACCTTTAACCTTTAACCTTGTTTTGCCTATTTGCTATTTGCCACTACCCTCTCCACTCCTCCCCTCTCGCCAGGCTTTTACCAGCATGACAACACGGTCATAATTTTGGATGCCTTCACTGATGCCCTGTGATTTCAGATATGCCTCATACGCTGCTTCCCTGAATCGAGGCATGATGTCGGGGTATTCCATAATATTGCGATTGATAGCCATGATGTCTGCCAAAATACCCGGTGGAAGCGACTCACGGAGACGCTTATAGGTTTCCGGTTCGTAGCGGCGAAAGTGAACAGCCAGCGTGCGCCAATGCGTCAGATGGCCACAATAAGCCAATACCGGTGATTGAGCCCGGGAACAGGCCAAATAAGCCCAGAAATTACAGGTGCCTTCATCGCCAAACCCATATCCGTGGGCCATTTCATGGGCAAGCACATAGGGCAATTGCAGGGGATGCAGCCCCCCATCAGCATGTCCTTCACCGGTAAACGGAAAATAGAGCCCTGCTGAACTGAATCTGAGAAATATTCCTTTGGGGAAAAGCAACCGGCCACGGACACGCCCTCGTGTAGGATAATTGTAAAGCGACAATTGTTCCTTCAGCGCTTTTCGGAGTTGTTGTTCCATATCTGCAGGAAAATTGGCAGGTACCAGTGCTCCTGTATCCGGAACTCCGGGAATTGCGCCTCTTAAAGCGATAATGGTTTCAGTTTCTTTCTCCAACTCCATTTCCAGTTCTTTCACATCCAACGGATGCGGATCCAGTTTCAGGACGGACTCAACGGGCAAACGGCCATAATTAAAGCCCCAGAGTACCATAAAGAAAAAAACGAGCGCTCCGGCGAACCCGAGGACGGAAAGTGTACCGGAAATCAGTTTTTCTGAAAAGCCTCCCTGCGTCCGAAAAAACCGGCGTATCCGAAATCCCAGCAACAACAGCAGTGCCGGAGCAAAGAGGTAAATCAGGGGAAATGGTATCCAACCCAATCCATAATCGATCCCGATGCGCAATACCTGAAAAAAGGAGCGACTGTAATAACGTTCGATCCATTCAGGGTGTGCATCAGTGATTTGGCGCAAGACAATAACAAGCGCTCCGAGCGCAATCCAGATCAATTGCTTGGTGTGACGTTTGAACATAAACTGCGTCTATTGTGTTCGAAAAGTGAGAAGTGTCCGCCAACGGATGATACATACCTAAACTTGTGTTTATCTTTACACCCGAATCGGCGAGAAAGGCCGAAGGGAATAAAACCAAAACAGCCTGGCTGCTGTTAAGTTATTCAATTAATTCAATTACTTGTAAAAATAGCAAACAATGGCATTTCAGTTCACAGATTCAAACTTTAAAGAAACTGTTCTCGACACTGAGGGCATAAAAGTCATAGACTTCTGGGCAGAATGGTGCGGACCTTGCCGCATGGTGGGCCCAATCATTGAAGAATTGTCTAAAGAATACGATGGCAAGGCCTTGATTGGCAAGGTAAATGTTGATGAAAATCCTGATATTTCTATGAAATACGGCATTCGGAGCATTCCTACTGTGCTGATCCTGAAGGATGGCGTGGTAGTAGATAAGCAGGTCGGCGCTGCTCCTAAGGGGGTGTATGCCGCCAAAATTGAGGCACAGCTGAAAGAAACTGCAATTTAGTACTAACAGCTAAGTCCGCATTGCCCCAAATTGGCATTATTCTCTTCGTAAAACCCTGACTTTTACAAAAAAGTCGGGGTTTTGCGTTTTCAAAAAATCAGCAAGCCACCAATTTGTCATTTTTCAGGCCACTCTTTCGCTTCAAACTGCTTTTTACTTACCTTCGGGCAACATTCAAGCTTTAACTGCCATCATTTGAATTATGCTGTTATTCCGGGAGATTGTTGTATTGCTTAGAAAAGAATTGTTGCTCGAATGGCGTATGAAGTATGCCATCAGTGGCATTTTATTATACGTCCTGTCTGCTGTTTTCATCATCTATGCTGCTTTTGCAGAAGTGGAGCCCAACACCTGGAACGCCCTTTTCTGGAGCATTGTCCTTTTCGCGTCCATCAACGCCATTGTTAAAAGTTTTGTACAGGAAAACGGCAGCCGGCAATTGTATTACTACCAGATTGCCAGTCCATTGGCACTTTTGACGGCCAAGTTTATTTACAACTCGGGGCTTTTGCTTGCGCTTAACCTGTTAACCTGGGGCGCTTTGACTTTTATGGCCGGAAGCCCGGTTCAAAACAATTCCCTCTTCCTGACAGCCCTGCTACTGGGGAGTATAGGGTTATCCATTACGTTTACCTTTATTTCTGCCATTTCTGCGAAAGCGGACAATAATGCAACACTAACGGCCATACTGGGTTTTCCTGTAGCCATACCAATATTATTGACACTGGTAAAACTATCTGCCCAATCTCTGGAAAAAGCAAGCGAGATCGGCATTCAAAGGGACATCAATATTCTGATTGCCATAGACCTGGTGTTGGCCGGAATGGCAATCGTATTGTATCCAAATTTGTGGCGTGACTAAATCAATCTAATCGTTTGACAACATGAAAAAACACTGGTGGAAAGCGCTCGGCGTCCTTATTTTATTGTATGTCTTTGTCGTAGGCATGTTAACGCCCCTGCACCCGGGCATTATTGGCGTTCACCCCGGCATCACCCCGGTTGGTTCAAAATTTGAAGTAAGGGTTAATGGTTATAATACGCATTTTGAAGAAGATGCTGCAGAACTTAGTGTATGGCTCAAACCTGACAGTATTGGCTTGTATGGCGATAAAGATTCCAGCCTATGGATTTCCGGAATCATTACAAAGATACACAGTGACACTGCCATGAGCGTCGTTTTTGACATTCCTCCATTTTTGCCTTTTGACAAACGCTCTTCCCGTTTTACCCTTATTGCTGACAGTCCAAAATATGGCGCTGCACTCTTGCCAAGGGCTATTCAAATCACACAGGATTCCTTTAACCGGCAGGAAGGCCTGAAATTTTGGCTGAAAGACGACCTGAAAAAATACCTCCATGCGGGATTTCGATTCGACTTCCCATTCAGAAGCATATTATACGAGACCATTCGAAACACCTATTTCCATGTTTCTCTCTGGTTTGCCATGGCCTTTCTTTTTATCTATTCGGTGGTTTACAGTGCGAGGTACCTCATTAAACCACAACCCTACCTGGATCGGCGGGCCAATGCCTTTACAACAACAGGCATGCTCTATGGCATGCTCGGATTAACTACCGGAGCCATATGGGCAAAATACACCTGGGGCGATTTCTGGAGCTGGGACATTAAACAAACGATGACCGCAATTGCCTTGCTCATTTATGGCGCCTATTTCGTGCTGCGGGCCTCCTTTGAAGAGCCTGAAAAAAAAGCGCGCCTTGCTGCTGTTTACAACCTGTTTGCTTTCGCAGCGCTGATCCCCCTCATTTATGTTATACCCCGTATGGCACAGGTGAGCCTTCATCCTGGCGCTTCCAACAACCCTGCTTTGGGCGGAGAAGACCTGGACAATACCATGCGACTGGTATTTTATCCGGCCATTATAGGCTGGACACTCATCGGGATTTGGATGTCCAATATTGCATACCGGCTGGAAAGTTTGCAAGCACGTCTGGACGACGACGAATAATCCTGAAAAGAGACAAAATCGACAAAAATTACCAAATAATATTTCGTTAAATGAAAAATATAAACGACTTTTGGCTCGTCAATAATCGACCGATGAATCGATTTCTGCTCACTGTTTTTACGTTGATTATGTCTGTTTTACCTGTCTGCGCCAGGGCTGCAGAAAGTGCAGATTTTATGCGGAGCACGGGGAAAATCTACGTTGTCGTCGCGGTGATCGTAATGGTATTCATCGGGATTATTTTTTTTCTAATCTACCTTGACAGGAAACTAACCAGATTAGAGGACCAAATTAAAAATCATGACACAAGTAGTTCCTAGTTTTTATCAAAGTGTTTCAGACTACTTTGATAAAGCAGCCCGGCACCTGGATCTGCCAGCCGGTTTACTTCAGCAGATCAAAGTCTGTAACGCAGTTTATCAAATCAACTTTCCCGTAAAGATCAAAGGTGAAGTACGGGTGATTGAGGCCTACAGGGTTCAACACAGCCACCACAGAACGCCTACCAAAGGGGGAATTCGCTACAGCAACCACGTGAACCAGGAAGAAGTCATGGCATTAGCTACCCTGATGAGCTATAAATGTGCCATAGTGGATGTTCCTTTCGGTGGCGCCAAAGGTGGTGTGAAAATTAATCCCTGGGAATACGAAGAAGAAGAACTGGAGCGCATTACCCGCCGTTATACCACGGAATTAATTCGTCGCAACTTTATTGGCCCTTCAATTGACGTACCTGCACCCGACTATGGTACAGGGGCACGCGAAATGGCGTGGATTTATGACACATACCGCACCTTCAAAGGAGATGAAATAGACTCTGCCGGTTGTGTTACCGGAAAGCCGGTTAATCAAAATGGTATCCGTGGCCGGGATGAAGCAACAGGACGCGGCGTCTTCTATGGCCTACGGGAAGCCTGCTCTTTTTCTGAAGACATGAAAAAGCTGGGGCTTACTCCGGGTATCGCAGGCAAAACCATGGTCGTTCAGGGCCTTGGAAACGTTGGCGCCCACACTGCCCGCATCGCTCAGGACGAAGGGGGCGCCATTCTGGTTGGGGTATCCGAAGTCGAAGGCGCTATTTATAAAGCGGATGGTATTGACATTCACGAACTTCTGGAGTTCAGAAAAGAAACAGGATCCATCATTGGCTTCCCCGGTGCTCAGGTTTTTGATAAAAAAGACCGTAGAGAAGTCCTGGAATTTGAATGCGACATTCTTATTCCAGCTGCTCTGGAAAGCCAGATAACCGACGAAAATGCCGCCCGTATCAAAGCCAAAATCATCGCGGAAGCAGCGAATGGTCCGACAACGTTCGAGGCTGAAAATATTCTGAGCAAAATGGGTAAACTGGTCATCCCGGATGTATATCTCAATGCAGGCGGGGTTACTGTTTCTTATTTTGAATGGTTGAAAAACCTTTCACACATGCGGTTCGGACGCATGGATAAGCGCTTTAACCAACAGAATTACAACAACTTAGTTGACCTTGTTTCTCAATATACCGGCAGGGACATTTCTGATGAACAACGCCGTCTGATTGCTCGCGGTGCAGAAGAAGTTGATCTTGTGCGTTCCGGATTAGAAGAAACGATGGTCAGCTCTTATCATCAGATTCGCGAAGTGAAAATGCAAAAAAGTCAGATCGAGAATCTCCGGACAGCAGCATTTGTAAATGCCATCAGTAAAATAAGCAACGACTATCAGAACATGGGTATTTTCCCATAAGGATTTCAGAATATCGTTCTAAAGCGGAGCCAAAGCTTTTCATGGCATTGGTTCCGCTTTTCGAATTTGTTCTGATAGTTGTCCTGCTCCAGGTAGTATGAATCTTTAACAAAGAATATTATACTACTTTTCTGCACTAATCCTTGATTTTTATTTTTCAATGTGATATCTTTCCAGCGTTATTTTTCCTCAAAGTATAAACGGACAAACCAATGTCGGACAAACTAGATAAAATTGACTTAAAGATACTGCGCATCCTACAGGACAACAGCAAGATCACCAATCTCGACCTGTCAAAAAAGATAGGTCTATCCCCTGCTCCAACCCTGGAGCGTGTTAAGAAACTGGAACAATCTGGCGTAGTTGAAAGCTACCACGCAAAGGTTAATCCACAAACTATGGGCTTGAATGTCAAGACGTTTGTATTGGTATCCCTTGCATGGCAAAAGGAAAATGCGCTCAACAACTTCCTCGATAAAATCAAGGAAATTGAAGAAATTACGGAATGCTATATCATTACCGGTGAAGCGGATTTTCTGATCAAGATTGTTTGCAAAGACATTCCAACGTATGAACAATTGCTCTTTAAAACCCTGTCACAAATCGAAGAAATTGAACGTCTGAAAACGTTGATGACACTTTCCACCGTAAAAGACAGCAAAGTGTTGCCTTATCGTTATGAGTAAATTTCAGGAGACGTTCCTGCCAACAGCCGCTTTATGCTATTTTGCGAAAGCGGCTGTTTGTTTTTGTCTCCCTGGTATCCCTAAAACATGAGTTATAAACCGTCCTTACTCTGGAGCATCCAACGGGAAGACTTACCTGGTACATCGTACCTGTTTGGCACCATGCACGTCCATGATGTGAAAGCTTTTGGATTGATCAATCAGGTAAAAACCCTGCTTCACCAATGTGATGCAATGGCAGCCGAATATGATTTGGATAATCATTCCGAGATGGAAGTTTCGCGTTTTACTGATTTTTCAAAAAGCAAGACCGTAATCGAGGTGCTGCCTGAAAAAACCCTGCAAAAATTAAATCGCGTTCTGCTAAAGTCGCTTGGCCTCTCGTTGGATGGGTATCAACACATGCATCCCTTCGTTTTGATCAATACCATCTCTTCCCTGATCTTATCAAAAGACATGCCTTTGTCTTTAGATGAGCACCTCTGGCATGAGGCAAAAGCAATTGGAAAGGAAACGACGGGGATCGAAACGCTGGAAGAGCAACTGGCCATCGTAGAAAAAATACCAATAGACGCGCATGTAAAAAACCTGACGCAAATAGCAGAAAATTTTCCGCGATACCGGCTCCAAACTCTGAAAATGGCAAATTGGTATGCCAACGAAAACCTCACACAACTGCATCGGGCGTCCATTAATGGGCAGGGGAAGCTGAAGCGGCTTTTATTATACAACAGAAATACGGTGATGGCTACCCGTATTGAAAAGATGGCCAGCGCCCGCACAGTCTTTTTCGCAATTGGTGCAGGCCATCTTGGAGGAAAGCAAGGCATATTAAGAAAATTAAAAATCCTTGGATTAAAAGTAAAATCTTTAAGTGCGGGAGAATAACTTACTTTATCATATTTGATTGAATCTTGTTAATTTAGCGCCTGATTTATGCTTACAGCTTGTTTACGGTTTTTCATATCCCTTGATGAATTCCCGATAACAAATAAATTGCTTTTTATGAAACCCGCAATTGGAGCAGTTTTCTTCTTACTGCTACTTTATAATTGTGAAAAGGAAGGAACGACTCAATTCGAACCCAGAGTCGTACAGCTGGAGCAACGTATCAGAAAGACAGCTTGTAACAAAGCCGAACTCCAACGCCAGATTGATTCAGCATGGAATGTTGCGGTTGTGGCTATGGCACAGGATTTGCCAGAAGATTTGGAGCCCGGAACCAGAGCCAATTTTTTAGGTCTAAAGGCTGAACATTTGGTCAAAATGCTTCCGGAATATAAAGTGCTTAAAAAAGAAACAAAGCAATTGGTTTCCGAAGCCGCTGCACTTGACTCTGTACTAACATTACAATTTAAAATACTCCTAAAAGAGTACGATGCATGTGAATCTGAAATGAAAGCTTTTTTGAAAGAAGTTGAAACGAATCACCCCCAATTACGTATAAAGTACTTGAAACGCTTGCAGGCGGCCCAAAAAGAAAGCTGTAAAACAACTGGTTAAACGGCGCCAAAGTGTGCGGTTTACAAAGTTTATATCTACAAGTTCTGTTCAACAAATATCACGACATCATCACAATTTTAGAACAACCTAAATTCTTAATCCTATGTCCATGAAATTACATAATTTATGGAAGCTGGGCATCTTCGTTTTAATGACGTTCAGCATCACCATGTGTACCGATGATGAGGTAGACAGCATTGTACAATCCACCGCTTCGTTTAACCACGAAGTGGCTTTAGACTGGAATTTGGTTATGCTTGATCTGGAGCGATTTACTCCAGGCTATCGGCCTCCGGTTTCAGCAAGAAATATTGCCTACATCAGCCTAACGGCATACGAATCTGTTGTAAATGGCATGACAGATGAGTACCGCTCAATTGCCGACCTCTACCCCGGGCTGGATGTACCCAATATCGAACGGGGCTCTGAATACCATTGGCCAACTGTGTTAAATGCCGCTTATGCGCGTTCAATGTCGCTTTTTTTTCCTACAGCTCCATTTGAGTACGCTTCAAAAATTCAGATTACGGAAACACAGTTTAACAACGCATTTATAGATCAGGTAACCCAGGAAGTTTTTAACCGCTCTCAGGAGTATGGGCGCGAGGTAGCAAATGCAGTTTACGCCTGGTCTGTAACGGATACGCCGGGTCATGAAGCTTATCTGAGACCCCACCCCACGGATTATGTTCCGCCGAGCGGTCCCGGGCTTTGGCAACCAACTTATCCTGATTATACAAGAGCCCTTTTCCCATATTGGGGCAGCGTCCGGCGTTTTGCTGTTTCTCAGGATGAAATGCGGGTAAAAGATCCGCTTCCGTACAGTACAAATCCCAACTCAGACATCTACATTCAGGCTAGAGAAACACAGATTACCATCAACCAGATTAAGTCTGGCCAGAAATACGAAGAACGCTGGATTGCGGACTTCTGGAGTGACGATTGTGCCGCGAAGACATTTAGCCCGGCCGGCCGCTGGATTGCTGTTGCCAACCAGGTTGTCGATAAGGAAAATGTCGATCTTGCGACGGCAGTATATACTTATGCAAAAGTAGGAATGGCCCTTGCAGATGCAGGCATTGCCTGTTGGCATGAAAAATACCGGTTCAATTACCAACGCCCGATTGATTACATCCGCCAGGTGATGGGCGATAACAACTGGAACAGCATCATGTGCCCGGATGGCTCTGAATTTTATACACCGCCATTCCCTGCATATCCTTCTGGTCATGCTACTTTTGGAGGCGCTGCTACTGAAGTACTGAGCAATATCTACGGTTATTCTTACAGCATGACCGATAACTGTCATTTGGGAAGGACCGATTTCATCAGCACGCCGCGGACTTTCAACACATTCTATGAAATGGCTGAAGAAAATGCCTTTTCCCGGATTCCAATCGGCGTTCACTTCCGGATGGATTCTGAACAGGGCTTGTTGTTAGGCTATCGCGTTGGAAGATCGGTTAACCGACTCCCCTGGAAACGTTAGAAAAATAACGGCATAAAAAAAGCCTTCCGGCACACCGGAAGGCTTTTTTATTAAAGCTAAATTAGATCAGTTGTTCCCTTTTCGATTGAATTCTGCTCCGACGACGACAGCGTCTTTGCGTACCAATTCGATCATATCCTTGGGAGGTACCACGGAAACATCATAAGAAATGAGCCAGTGATACCCGTCATTTGAAAGGCTTCTCAGCACTTTCATACCCTGTTTGGTGTATTTTTCCGTCCAGGCATAAGCGTTTACGCCATTGTTCAATTGAACGACCAGTTCGTTAGGAACAGCATCTTCCGGTAAGTCGGAAGGCGGACCTTCTTTCAGAACCCAATCGGCTCCGGCAGCAATGCGGTCGAGGGTTTGTTCCAGTTTCAATACCGCCTGAGGCCTTCCTTCCTTGCCGGTAATCGACTTGATGTCACCCTCTTCGTAGTACGTTAGCGTAACGCTTTGAAGGTCAGCGATACGGCTTTTGTAAACATTCTGGTACTGCCATAGATTGGCGTCCCGGAACTCTTTTTCAAGATTGGCAAAGACTTCTTTATCCAATCGTTTAACATAGAGGCCCATGCGGTCAGTGTTGCGTTCGCCCAGATAACTGGCAATACCGTCCTGGTAAACGGTAAGGGTAAAAACCGGACAACGGCCATAACACGGCCCTTTGCTGATTTCAACCACTTTATTCAATTCCTCTAACCTGATTTTTCTTACATCAGTGACACAAGAAGCGAAAGCAAGTGTAATAAAGACCATCATTAACAGCCTCAACCCGCGGGGGTAGTGCATACTTCTGAACATGACAACGGTTTTGAATGTAGAATGAGTTGCAGAATTGGGTAAAGACATTGTTCGGAAATTCATCATCGCAAAGCAAATTTTCACATCCTTTTGAACTACCGAACAAGCTCTAAAGACGGGCAATAATAAGCATTTTAGTGATCATATTTACTTCATTTTTAATTTGGAGAACATAGGATCCCGGCGGTAGATGTCCGACGCGAACTTTGCCCTCAAGTTCTTGATAAACAGGCCAAAGTATGCCATTCATGTCATAACAGCGAATGGAAGAATGGTTGTTTAGCCCTTCAATTGCAACGAATTGATCCGCCGGATTTGGCATTAGCCGTATCCTCTCCGTTTGTTCATGGGTCGTACTTGCGGACACAGGGAGACAATCTCCCTCTTGCGACAAAAGAGATGCCCGGGGACCGGCAATCGCAGCCCCCATGCGCATTTTTTGACCCTGGGTGAACATCACCATGCAAGCATCATCGGTGTAATTCATGTAATTGCAAAACATATCAGGCATTAGTGTGACACAGGATGATTGCCATGGCGGTGAAAAAGAAGGACAAAGATTCTGGTAATTTCCTGCCTGCCTTGGCGTATCTGAAACCTCATCATCGAAAAGACAATCGGGATTGGCATTCCCGGAATTGCCCCAAAGATGGTATAAGTTGAAATAATGCCCGATTTCGTGCGTCGCGGTTCGCCCCAGGTGATACGGAGCAGAAGCGGCAGTTCCGGTAGTCCCGAATCGACCAGGAGCTATCCTGACGCCATCTTCTTCGGGGATATCCTGGCCGGGAAAACTTGCTTCTCCTGCAATTCCCGAAGGGAAAGCCCCAACCCAAATGTTCAGATAATGATTGGAGCACCAAACATCGTGCCCGCCCAGGTCGTCGTAACAAATGGCTCGTTTTCCGGCGATTCTCAAAAAAGCAATTTCAGGTAAACTCGTCTGAGTACGTGTTATCCCGGTAGTCGGATTTCCAAAAGGGTCAACTGTAGCAAGACGGAATTCTATTTCCACATCCGCACGGGCATCCCGGAATGGTGGGTAGACAACGTTTTCTGAGTCGGCATTCAGCTTTCGAAAATCCCGGTTCAATGCATCTATCTGCGAAACAATCTGATCTTCTGAAATATTTTCAGCACCAGTTCGCCAAACCACATGTACCACAACGGGGATAATGGCTACTTGCCTTGCTGTGCCTTCCATTTCTGTTTGGCCCACTGCTTCAATCCATTGCCGGGTGAATGCATCAATTCGGGTTCTGTTTTCAACAACTCCCTCATTTTGGCTCAACTGCCCATTCAGCAGATCCTGAGACAGGCAGTGCGGCTGCGACAATACAGACACAGGCAGAGAAGCGGCGATCAAGACCATAAAAAGAATGAAGCGCATATCAATTGAATGCCGGCATTACATAGCCGGTGGTACATGTCATTTTCCTGAAATCAATAAATTGAGTTCCTGTTGATTCGGAGTGATGATAACTTCTGTTCTCCGGTTTGCGGCACGTCCCTGTGGGGTTGAATTGGATGCTACCGGCGCGTAATCAGCCCGACCTGTAGCCGTAATGCGTTCAGGAGGAATGCCATAGGCTGTCAGCACTTTGGCGACGGAAACTGCCCGAAGCGTGCTCACATCCCAGTTTCGTTCCGCAATCGCTTCAGAGTTCACATGCCCTTCAATCCGAATGTCCAGCTCAGCAATACGTGGGTTGATGATATCCGTCAGTTGAACCAGAGAGCGGCGGCCGCCAATGTCTACCTGCTCGCTTCCGGATGGAAACAACAAGGCTTCACTAAAAACGACAGCAATTCCTCCGTCTTTATCAATAATCGAAATATTTTCACTGTTGTAGCCTAAAAATGCACTTTGGAGTTTTTGCTTTAATTCAGCAATCAGAACCCGTTTGTTGTACAAATAGCCCGAAATCTTTGAATAATCACTTTGTTGTGTATCATAGCCTTTGGGCGTACCGTCAAAATTGTATTCAAGTTGGCTGATACGGGCTTCGCGTTCGGAAAGTTCATACTCCATTGTTGTAGCCGTTTTCCGCTGGCGATCCAGGTCGTTTTGCTGAGCGGACAACTGATTCTGAAGATTCGTTTTTTCATATGCGCTAACGGCCAGAACTTCATCACCTTTGGCAACAAGGCCATTGTAACTGGCCAGTACTTCCTGATAACTTCGGTTGAGGTTAATGTTTGTTGCCGTCAATTGTTCGACCTCATAGGTCTTTTCTTTAAGCAGGTCTTCAAGCTCTTTGTTGGTGCGATCCAGTTCCTGATTGTTGTTATTCAGGGAATCAACAGCCTGAGCTTCTTTTTTGTAATACGTGAGCGATTCTTCCAGTTCATTGTATTTCAGTTGAGTTACACATCCTGTTGTCAGGAGTATGATGCTCAAAATTGATAGGATTGCCATAGTTGGTTTCATAGAATCTGCTTTTGTTATAACACCAAAGATAATGCATCTTAGGCAAAAAGATACAAACACCACATTGCAACGCCCTGCCTAAAACGTTTATTGCCTGCCTGAAATAAGCGGTAATTCCTAACTTTGAGCCAAATTCATCAAAAGAAATATTTCATTTCCGTCATGAACAACAAACTCATTTTTGCAGCGCTATGCGCGCTCTTTACATTTTGTACAGGAGGCTCAACGCAACAACCTGATGAAAAATCAGGCGTTGCTGACGCTGTTGCCGTTCAAAATCCGACATCAGGAACGCCCATAGTGGGCGCCAATCTTACCTTAATTGCTCCCAGACTCGTTGCAACCTCCGGTAGTACGGTCTGCATCGACATCACCGTGGCCGGCTTCCAGAACCTCCTATCCATGCAATACACCGTACGTTGGGATAAAAATGTGCTGGACTTCATGGAACTCAAAAACTTCAGCCTCCCGGGCATGGATGCCAACAATTTTGGCACAAACCATGTAAAAGATGGCGTACTGACCGCGTTGTGGATCGAAAATGCACTGAAAGGCATTACCATCGCCGATGGCAGCCCCATATATCAGATTTGCTACAAAGTAAAAGGCAAATCCGGCGAGCATTCTTCCATCAATTTTGTGGATAAACCAACTCCCTTTGAAGCCGTTAATACCAAGGATGAAATTTTGGGTATTAAAGGCGTTGACGGAAAGGTAACTGTGAAATGACTTTAATATCGTTCTGCTGCCGCTCGTTTTCAACAATGCTTAAAAACGAACGGCAGCACAATGAAAAAGCTGCAGAGGATTACTCAAAGCTCGGCCAATTACCTCAAGTGGCCTGAGTGAGCCCCGAATCAATATTTTATCTCAGAAAGGTTCACCACAAAACCATTGACTTTCTGCTTCTTTTTGATGTTGGCGGCATAATTTTTTGCAGCGCTTTCTGTTTCAAAAGGCCCCAGAATAATTTTATACAAATTGCCGTTGTCTCCTTTTTCAATGCTAACCAGAATTTCTTCAAACCATTTGGCCTGCAAATCAGCTACTTGCCTCAGCACATTTTCATAGTTAGTCAGTGATGCTACCTGAACGCCATATCCTTTTTGGCTTGGGCGCTCCAGAATGATTTTGTACAGACCATACTGTTTGTAATCTTTACCCACCAGTTTGCCCCGGGTTCTCGAAGTTTTGGTGGTTTCGTCCTTCGCCACTTTGGTTGCGGCAGGCTTCTCCGTTTTTGCAACGCTCGTTTCTTTCTTTGCTGTTGTCGCCTTAGGGGCTTCCTCAGTTTTAGTCGTTTCTGAAGGGACATTATCTGCCTTGAAATCGTATTCAGCTGGTTGATCGGCTTTAGGTTCTTTTGCCAGTTCCTTATCCAGCTGCGTTTCTTTCACCGCTGCAACGTCCTCAACGGGCTCATCTTCTTTTGTTACCCTTTTTACGATCTGAACCTCAACTTCCACAGAACCGTCCCTTAACATCCCTAATTTTTCAGCGGCCTTTCTCGACAGATCAACTACCCGACCCTTTACATAAGGCCCCTTGTCGGTAACTTTAACAGTGACGGATTTTTTATTATCGAGGCGGGTTACCTTAATCATGGTTCCATATGGATGACGCTTGTGAGCAGCGGTAAGCTTATTTTTGTCATAAGTGTCTCCATACGCTGTTCGGCGTCCCTGAAACTCATCTCCGTAGTATGAAGCGAACCCAGTCTCTGTATCCTGAGCCATAGCCGTTAAAGCCCCGCTCATCAGAAAGAAAATGGCTAAAAATCTGAATCGGTTTCTCATGATATCTGCTTTAATAATTCAATCAAACGCCCAAATATAGGGCTATTTGAACGTCTGGACAATAATGTTGACATGTGCAGTAACGCCCCCTTATGCGACTTCATTGCCCTATACTTTCCGATCTATTGAAATTGAGTTGAACTAAAAGGCTGTGCATTTTGTATTTTTGCACATAATTATCCAGATAAACTTTGTTTTATGAGCAAACTCGGAAAGGTGCTGGTAGCGATGAGTGGTGGTATTGATAGCACAGTAACGGCTATGATGCTGCACGAAGAGGGATACGAAGTCATTGGCATAACCATGAAAACATGGGATTATGCCAATTCCGGCAGCTCTAAAAAGGAAACCGGATGCTGTAGTCTGGATTCCATCAATGATGCCCGCCAGGTGGCGGTAAACATGGGGTTTCACCATTTTATCATCGATATTCGTGAAGAATTTGGCGATTATGTGATTGATAATTTTGTTGACGAATACATCGCAGGACGTACCCCAAATCCATGTGTGCTCTGCAATACGCACATCAAATGGAACGCCTTGTTGAAGCGGGCAGATGCACTGGATTGTGAGTTCATTGCCACGGGCCACTACGCCATCATCAATGAAAATGCGGGCAGACATTTTATCTCCAAATCGGCAGACCTGAATAAGGATCAGTCGTATGTACTCTGGGGGCTTAGCCAGGACTGCCTGCGCCGCAGTCGTTTTCCGCTTGGCCGGTATACCAAACCCGAAGTAAGGCAGTTTGCGTACGACTTTGGCTATGAGGAACTTTCCAAAAAAGCGGAGAGCTACGAAATTTGCTTTGTCCCGGATAACGACTACCGCAGTTTCCTGAAACACCGTGTTCCGGAACTGGAAGAGCGTGTCGCCGGAGGTGATTTTTTGAACAGCCGTGGCGAAGTCATCGGAAAACACCAGGGATATCCCTTTTATACCATAGGACAACGCAAAGGCTTGGGTGTTGCTTTTGGTCAGCCCATGTTTGTGACCGAAATTCGGCCGGAAAGCAATGCCGTTGTTCTGGGACTGGAAGATGAACTTATCAGAAACGGAATGACGGTGGGGCAACCCAACCTCATGAAATATGCCAGCATTGAAGATGGCATGGAAGTCGTTGCAAAAATCCGGTACAAAGACGCCGGTGCAATCGGGCGGCTGTACAACGATCAGGGCAAAATCCGCGTCGAATTCGATGCCAATGTCAAAGGCGTGGCGCCCGGCCAATCCGCTGTTTTTTATGAAAATGACGATGTTGTTGGAGGAGGTATCATTTATAGCAGCCTCAATTCCAACCTGTCATGAAAAACCTGAGCCGTTTCTTCTTTTCAGTAGGCACAGCAGTCGTTCTAATCGTACTGTTGACCGGTATGGTATCCTGCGACAAGCATGACACGGAGCCCTTTGATCCTGATTTTGGATACGAATACTTCCCGCTAAAGGTTGGACAAATCCGGGAATTTGCGGTAGACTCCATCATCTTTGACCCTGCCCCTGGCGGCACCAGAATCGATACCAATTCATGGCTGATTCAGGAAGCTGTAGTGGATTCTTTCCCCGGCCAGGACGGGCTTATCTGGTATCGTATCGAACGTCTCCAGCGCCAGTCTGATACCTTGCCCTGGCAAATCGGCAAAGTATTCGCCGAAGCCCGGAATGAGCGCCAGGCTTTCAGAACCGAAGACAACCTCCGTTTTATCAAAATGACATTCCCGCTTAAATTAAATGAATCCTGGGACGGAAATACTTTTTTTTCAAAAACCACAAATGTAGAAGTAGCCGGTGAACAAATTAAAATGTTTATCGATTGGGATTACCGCATTCTTGAGCTTGGATCTTCGCTCCAGGTGGGAGAAATGTCATTTCAGGATGTTTGCGCGATCCAATTGGCCAACAGCGAGAACTTCATCGAGTACAGACAGGGGGTTGAACATTATGCCAAAAACATCGGGCTGGTTTACAGGGAATTACAAATACTAGACACCCAATGCGAGGTTTGTTGCAATGGCAATTTGGTAACCTGTTCCACTACAAACTGGAACCAAAAGGCAGAGAAGGGATTTATTCTGCGACAACGACTGCTGCACTGGCAATAATTGAATGGTCATCATGGATACAATGGTCAAAATCGGCCGGATCGGAAAAGCACACGGCATCAAAGGGGAAGTTAAAGTTTTCATTGAAGACGCTTACTGGGAGGACTTTCTCAATGTTGAGATTATTTTTCTGGAAACCAGGGGACAGCATCTCCCCTATTTTGTAGAAGACATCCGGGCCGGCAACGCTGTTATTCTGAAACTGGAAGATATCAATGCCCGGGAAGACGCTCAAATGCTTCACAGAAAAGAGGTGTTTATCAGAACGGAAGACTTACTGGATGATGAAGAACGAACCATAGTTTTCGAACCTGGTTTTGAACGATATGCTGGTTACAATATTGAAGATGCCAGTTATGGTCCGGTAGGCAAAATTGAACAGGTCATTGAAATGCCCCAGCAAATGATGGCGGTTGTAAATTATAAAGGGCGCGAAATATTGATTCCACTGAATGATCAATTCATTCATCAGGCAAACGATGAACAAGCAGTCTTGTATATGGACTTGCCAGATGGATTATTAGATCTCTAGCCTGATTACACGTAGCTGTGCTAAATCAGGCCAAAAATTTGTCAGTCCCGGTTATTGTTTCAGCAAAGACCTGCTCCAAATAAGATCCTGATCCGTTTTTATCAACAAGGAATACATCCCATCTGGCTGCCCGCTTAAATCTATTTCCCTGATTTTGGTGTACACATCCACTGCGGCGGACAATACGACTCGCCCCAAAGCATCCCTAACTTCCAGCCAGGTGTTTTCAGGAGCCGGCGACTGGAAATTAATCCAAAACTTCCCATTTGTAGGATTGGGGTAAAGCAATAGTTCCGGCTCATCCCTCACAACAACGGAGCGCAGGGGGGAATATTCAAATGTGCCATCCTGATCAAGCATGCGTAAACGATAATAAAGCGGTTTATTAAAAACCGGGCTTTCGTCCAATAACAAATAATCAGTATTGTTTCCGTCTGCCGCTCCACGTCCTGCGACCCATCCGATCTTTTCAAAAACATGACCGTCAAGCGAACGCTGTACTTCGTAACCCTCAAAATCAGTTTCGTTGGCGGAGGTCCAACGGATGGCTACTTTTTTCTCCAGTTTTTCTACCTCGAAAGTCAGTAAATCAAGCGGGAGCAGGCTTACCCCGGTCCAGACAGCATAGCCGAAGGCAGGTACGGTCAGATTCACCCGGCCATTTACAACGCTGACGCTGGCACTGGCCGATGGTGAGCCGGCAACCTTTGTGAGTTCATCGCCATTGCTGAGGCCCGCACCACTGGTATTTACCCCATGGCTGGCGGTCAATGTTTGTCCTGCAAAATTTATGGCAACCAGCACATTACGTCCGGTAGAAGTATTTATGATCTGATAAAACAGAGTGGTAGAAGCCCCACCGCTGGTAAACGACTGGAAATATGGCGTCGAAAAACGACTCAGATAATCAATTTGATCCGCGCCAAAAATATAGGCTTTATGCACGCTGATTAAAGCGTCAATCTGGCTTTTAAGAGAAGGGACAACCAGTGTCGTATTGTCGTCCATTTTTAAGGTTGCGCCATAATAATCGGGATAAAAAACGCAAGGCAGCCCAATCTGGTTGTTGGTAAGAATGTAGGCGTATCCCAGCATCGGGTTGATGTTGTGGTAAGCATCTTCGTACCTGAAGTCGTGGTTGTTGATCATCGTCACAACGGAATAAGCACTGGCGCCAGCCCCACGAACCATCCCTACATTAAAGATGCCACGGACATCGTAGCCGAAACTCTCTGCTGCAGCTTTAAGATTATCCCGAAGGTGAAAATCAAAAGCCCTGACCTGGATGGCGCTCCTTGCTTGCGGACTCATATAGGAGTTCACTTCGTTCACCCAACCGGCCAGAACGCCGGCATTGGAGGTAAAGTGCTCGCCCACCACCATAGAGGGTTGAATGCTGGGAGTGTTGGTGTAGAGGGCATTTAACAGTTGTCCTACGAAAGAAGCCGGAAAATGCTTCACGGCATCCATGCGGAAACCTCCGATGCCGACATCGTTCCATAACCACTTAGTCCAATCGTTATAAGCTGTTTGCGTGCTAAAATGGCCCTGCTCCACATCAAAAAAGAAATAAGGATAATCCTGATCGCCTGTCATACAGGTGAAGTTGGCGCCATTGGGCTTAAAATTCAGGTAATTCATTGCTCCCTGACCACTAGGAAGGCCTGCATAACTGGTCCGTGTTTGGAGTGCCAGATCGCCTATGATGTCTGCACCCCGCGAAGCCGACCAGATCCCGTAAGGGCGTTGATCAATGCCAGAACCACCGCCCCCCACTTCCTCGATGTAAATTTCCAGGTTGTCGCCGGATGCATTAAAATCACCTGCTCCGAGCGCCAGGAAAAATTCATCTGTGTTGCACCCACCTACTTCCTGGTTGGCAAAGATGTCGCGCCCCAGAAATATCTGGTTATTACCCTGGCCACAATCACTTCCCCCATTCGGTTCTGATTCATTGATCGGTGTAGAATTATAGATTGTATTTTGTGTGCGGAAATACAATTTATAGGGGCGACCACTGAAGCTGTTGTTGGCGGAAGCCGAACTAAATTTAAAATAATAATTGCCTGCGCCATTGTTGCTGGCGCCGCCCAGAGGCAGCCGATAACGCACTTTCCCGTTTACCGGATAAGGCGTTGCACTGCTTCCACAACCAGCCGGGGGGTAATTCATGATGTAATTGCGCACGGCGGGGTTGTCTTCATAATTGCCCCCATCGCGGTGATTATAAACCACATCAGCTACCGCAATCATGCCGTTTGAATTCAGGGAGCCAATCAGATTATCAACCTGGGCGCCCGTTCCAAAGCCGGTCTGACCACTATACTGCCCGTAATCGTATAAATCTTTGGGGTCATAGCCGTTGCTGCAATCCCCAAAACTGGCTTTGCTCATCGGCGGAAGCCATAACATGGTGAATCCCGCGTTTTTTAAAGCAGTTACTTTACCTGATAACTCACTGGCCAGTGACTGGCCTGCATAGCTGTTGCAGCCTGGTTTAGGGTAGTCCCAATACCAGCCTTGCATCATAAAATCCTGGGCGTTTGTCTCGTTGGTTAGAAAGAGTAGCAAGCCAAGCCACATACCTGCCCGGTAGGCGCGTCGAAGAAGATCCATAATTCAATTTTCTAAATTGCCAGTCAAGATCGCCCGGGCATCAGCCCAGGCAAAAAATAGCCTTCCATTCAGTAGCTTTGGGAAGTTTGTGGTTAGGGAATGACTGGTAACAAGACAAATTCAATTATTTCAATTTCGCCAGGGCATCGCCAATGCGTTGAATGGCGGTCCGCAGTTTTTCGTCAGAAGTGGCGTAGGAAATACGGAAACAGTTGTCAGCACCAAATGCGCCGCCACTCACTGCAGCGACATAAGCCGTATGCAAGAGGTATTCGCAGAAATCATCCGCATCACGGACAACCATATTGCCATCTGTTTTTCCGAAAAAAGCACTGATATCCGGAAAAACATAAAAGGCTCCCTGCGGGCGATTCACTTTCACGCCAGGTATTTTGCTGATTAATTCAATAACAAGATCGCGGCGCCGGAGAAAAGCATCCCGCATTTTCCAGGTCGGTTCCATATCAGAGCTTAGGGCATAAGCTGCAGCTTTTTGGCTAAATGCTGCAGCGCCGGACGTAATTTGTCCCTGCATTTTGTTACATGCGGCGGCAATCCATGCTGGTGCACCGATGTATCCCAAACGCCAGCCTGTCATGGCAAAACCTTTGGAAAAACCATTGATGGTGACCGTGCGGTCTTTCACCTGAGGAAAAGCCCCGATGCTTACATGTTTCTCTGAGAAATTGATGTATTCATAAATTTCATCTGAAACAATTGTCACGTGATCGTATTTCGCCAACATGTTTGCAATTGCTTCCAGTTCATCATAGGTATATACAGAACCGGTAGGATTGCATGGAGATGAAAAAATGATCAACTTCGTGCGATCTGTAATGGCCGCTTCAATCTGAGCTGCACTTGATTTATAGTCGTCCTCGATCCCCGCATAGACATACACTGGAGTAGCCTCCGTTAGTTTGACGATTTCCGCATAAGAGACCCAATAAGGCGCAAGAATCAACGCTTCATCCCCTTTCTCAAGCAAAGAAAGACAAACGTTGGCAATGGATTGCTTGGCGCCATTGGAAACAACGATTTGATTGAGTTCGAAATCCAGATTATTGTCCCGCTTAAACTTAGCGATAATGGCTTTGCGCAATTCAAGGGTACCAGGCACCGGAGTGTATTTGGTCAACCCATCATCGAGGGCTTTTTTTGCCGCCTCTTTGATGTGAACAGGTGTGTCAAAATCCGGTTCGCCCAGGCTTAGGTCAATCACATCGTGGCCTTGAGCAGCAAGATCTCTGGCCATTTGCGCCATTTTTATGGTCGCTGATTCTTCCATCAATTGAATGCGCTGGGTTAACAGCGACTGTACCAATTCTGCCATTATTTTGTTTTTTCAAATTTCAAGCACAAAAATAAAGATTTTTGCAACGAATCCCGTTTATTTTTATCAACATGATAAAAAAATTACAAAACCTCTGCAACTACAAAAATACTTCCCACTACAAAAATCAGATCATCTGCTGCTGCATTTCTTTTTGCGGCTTGAAAAGCCCGCCTGACAGAAACATAATGTCTTCCTTGCAGACCGGCGTCTCTGGCCTGGATTTGTAGTTTTTGCGCATCCATTCCTCTTGGAATATTGGCTTTGCAAAAATAATACCTGGCCTTTTGGGGAAGTAATTTTAAAACCGGCGCAAGGTCTTTGTCGTTCACGGTCCCGAAAACAATATGCAAATTGCGGCTGGGAAATTGATTGATCTGCGCCAGGGAAATGCGGAGTCCCCCTTCATTGTGGGCGCTATCGCAAATTATGGTCGGATTTTCGCCAAGAACCTGCCAGCGTCCAATAAATTTCGTGAGCGTTTTAAGGTGGAACAACCCGTTTTGAAAGCTTTGAGCATTGATGTTGAAATGAGGTTGAAGGCATTCTACCGACTGGGCAAGGGTTTGCAGGTTTTTAAGCTGAAAGGCACCATGGAGGTTGGCTTCAAGATCAGCATAGACAATTTTTCCTTCTTTGCTGAGCTGGTAAGTAGAATGCGTAAGGTTTTCTGCTTTCCAGGTTGCCTGCCAAAACTGGTCTGCAAAAAATATCGGCGCCTTCATTTCAGCTGCTTTTTCTTCAAATACCGGTTTCGTTTCAGGCTGCATTTCACCAATGACGACAGGTACATTGGGTTTTATGATGCCGGCCTTTTCAAAAGCGATAAGCGGCAAGGTATCTCCCAGAAATTGCTGGTGATCCATACTGATGTTGGTAATCACACTCAACACCGGAGTGAGCACATTGGTGGAATCCAATCGCCCGCCAAGTCCGGTTTCCACGACCGCTACATCCACTTTTTGACTGGCAAAATAATCGAATGCCATAGCAACTGTAATCTCAAAAAAAGAAGGTTTAACCCTGTCAAAAAGAGCCCTGTGCTGTTCCGTGAAATCGATCACAAATTTTTTACTCACATACTGCCCGTTGACTTTAATGCGTTCCCGCAAGTCTTTATAATGCGGAGAAACATATAACCCAGTTCGGTAACCGGAAGCCTGAAGAACAGCCGCCAGCATGTGCGCTAATGACCCTTTGCCGTTCGTACCGGCTATGTGTATGGCCGGAAATCGCTGTTCCGGGCGCTGTAAAGCCTCCAGCAAGGCTGTGATATTACCCAGCCCTTTTTTAAACGCAGGTGGGCCAATGCGTTGAAACATAGGCAATTGCCCAAACAAGTAATCCAGAGTTGATTGATAACGTTCCCGCAGTTTCGCCATCCTGCTTTAATTTGGGCAGCAAAGATAAGAGAGGCTAAAAGATAAGTTCAGCTTTGGCAAATATTTAATGCGCAGCGGCAGGATCATTTTTGAAGGCACACGTGGCTTTACTGCTCAATGACACATCCTATCGCAGTGGTTCTCGAAATTTTTGGCGCCTCTCCCCTACTCCGGGATTCGATGGCGTCAATTAAGAAGTTTTCGGTTGCAGCAGGCCGGTGTTTGCCAAGTCCAAAATACCAGTTGTCAATGGCGCCCTGATACCAGATTTTTCCATTGGGATCTGCAAATACAGCCTCGGGCGTTACTTTCACCCCCAATTTCCGGATTAAGCGGTTGTTCTCATCCAGAAAAACCGGAATTCCCAGTCTGTATTCCTTTTCAAATGCCATGATTTTTTCTGGCGTATGCCAACGGGAAAAAACGCCGATCCATTGTACATGAGGATATTTCGCCTTGAATTCTCTGATGTTTTTGGTGTATTTCTGACAAATCGGGCATTCGTTATCTAGGAAAAACAGCACGATGGGTTTGTCCTTGTCAAGAGAAACCGCGAGTGGCAGTGTTTGCTCCCTGCTCAGCAAAGGTGTTTTCAGCCAATGTTGTTGTATCTGGCAGGAAAAAGCAACAAAAAAGAACCACAAAGCAGCACAAAATGATCGGAGAAGTAATTTCATTTACCTCAGTTAATGGCAGCCAATTGTTGCCATCCTGTCGGGTCAGAATAGCCTTCAAGTGGAACCCCTTGTTTAAAAGAAAAAAGAGAGCACCCGGCAATGCCGAATGCTCTCCCCGAAGTGAATAATAAAATTCCATTTCAGGAATTAGTTACTTACCCACCTTTCAAATTAGGCCAGTTTCTGCCATCCTGACGGGTCAGCACAACAGTACCTTTGTCGCCGTAAGTGTTTTGCCACTTCACGGTCATAGTAGGGCCATTGAAATCGGAAAACTGATAAGTGTACGTATCGCCGTATTGGTCGCCACCACCAACAATAATCTTGTTGCACTGATCCAGAATCCGCGCCGATGCACTGTTGGCCGGATCATCATTCCAGCAGGAAGATGGGAACATGCCAAACGTCAAATCCGTCGTAAAATATTTACCAGGAGAGTCTTCCGTCCAGGTTACCGTGCCGGTAATTTCTGTAGGGCAAGTTCCACCACCTGGGCCAGGAGTCATTTCCGTTTGAACATAGTCGAAAGTGCCAGCCAGATCAGATACGCAAATGATCGCCCAGCTAACATCGCAGCTTGCATCCGGGAATTCCGTACAAACTGAAATCGACCAGGAATCGAAATAACGGCCATCTGAAGTACGCATTGCCCAGCGAACTTTAAACGAATCGCCCGCTACAAACTGATTGCCAGGACCGCGATCCGGTTTTTCCGGATTGGAAAATACATTCACAACACCGTCGCCGTAGTTGAACGTATTGTCCTTGTACAGGTTGTAAACGTCATCCTGAGAAATGGTGATGTTCATCAACTCGCGGTTTCCTTTGACTTCGCTACCGGTCAGTTTTTTCAGCAATTTACCCTCGGTGCCACCATGAGCGGCTGTACGTGGGTTGCCGTCATTGTCCTCGTAGCTTTCGTTAAAAAGTACGTAAAACTCGACTTCTGTAACCGTATTCAGGTTATCAATGGATATCCACCGAAAATCAAGGGTGATTTTAGTGTCGGGTTCAGCAAAAACAAAGTTTTGCGGCGAGCCTGAAGCAAACTCACCATTGGCGTGGATACCCGATTCCCATTGCGGCACCGGATTCAGCGACTCGTCCTTACAGGCCGAGAACGGCAGAATCAATGCCGTCAGGAAAGTGTAAAGCGCTATTTTAAATTTATTCATGACTTGGTCATTTTAAATGAATCGAAAAGTAAAATTCAATTTATCCGGATTTCAGGCCGGGTTGATTGAATCTTAGTTGTCCCAGAAAATAGCATCACGGTCGTATACAATGGATGAAAGACCGGAAGCATTCGGATTAACCGATAATTCCTGCTGTGGGTAAGGCAAACGCTTAGGGAAATCCCTTGGCGCATTGATCGGCTCCTGAATCGTGTTCGGGTAACCATCGTAGCCATAGGTATTCATCGCGTTGGCATCTTTCGTGCGGCGCATGGCATTGTAAATTTCATATCCATTGCCCTGGCTGCAGAACCACAATTGCTTCATGACAACATTCAGCTTGGCATTGTCAGATGCAGCAGCATCATAACGATCCAACCAAAGTGACACATAGGCATCGATTTCAGCCTGAGCCGGACGTACGCTGTTTGCGACATCTGTTGCCACGCCAAAATCAATCACTTTTTTCATGTGATCACGCATGGCTTTTTCAAACAAAGCCCGTGCATCACCCGCTATACCAAGCGTCAGGATGGCTTCGATCTGGTAGAAAGAAATATTAATATGCGTCAGGATTGGGAAGATACCTCCGCCCGGAGCTTTAAATGAACCTGAAAGCGCAGCAGTAGGCACATCATAAAATCCTCCGCAAGGATATACGCCTGGCATCAAGCGAAGGTCGCCATCCTGAGGTACACCTGCTGGGTCAGCGCGGTCGCGGCCAAAAATACCAGCCAGGAAGTCAATTTGTGCCTGAGTTAGGGACGTTGTACCAAAAATAGCTTCTTGCAGGTTCGGATTCAGGACAACGTAACCATAAATACAGCCTGGTGTTTGGGAACAAGGCGTTGTATTACGGTCTGACGGGTTGGCCTGATCCAGCAATCTCTTAGTCTGCCGACGGAAGTAAAATGGGAAACGAGGATCTTTATCGATCAGCATTTCCACAGGAAACTGGTGTAGGAAGTAAGTAAAGCCATTTGAAGCACCCGCATAAGAAGCTTCGTACCAGGAGTGGCGGAAGTCGTTTGGTGTCTGCAATTTGCTGAACTGCAACTGAAAATCTTCAGCAGCAGAACTAATTAATCCGCCGTCCGTAAAGATTTTGCTGATGTCCTGTGCCGCAGTCGGATTAACGTTGCGGGTATTCATCAACAACTTCAGCTTGAGTGAACGGGCGAATTTCAACCACTTATCTTTATTTCCACCGTAAATGATGTCTCCACTCACAGCTACCGGTGTTGGACCGCTGAGATTAGCGATCGCATCATCGATCAATGAGAGGCAACTGTTGTAAACAGCCTGATCATCGTCAAATTTCGGCGCCTTAATGGCAGCTGCTGCATCCGCCTGGAGCGCTTCAGAGAACGGAACGTCTCCGAAAAGATCCACAAGCGTAGAGAAGCCATAAGCTTTCAACAACTGAGCAATACCCAAATAGTGTGGGTTAAGGGCGTCCGGGTTGGAAGCGATGTCAATAATTCCCTGCACGTCTTTCAACGCATTTGTATAAAGGGAGTTCCAGTTACCATCGTAAGAGTTTGAAAATAACTGAAAATTGTCACCACTCGCCAGCAGGCCGGCAAAACCCATCAGGTTGTCATTGATACCGCCACCAAGCGAATTGGCTAAAGTCAATTCAGCCTGAGTAAGAAGCAGGTTTACAGAAGCCTGCGTCGGGTTGTTCGGGTCGTTGTTGATATCGAGCTCGAACAAGTTGCAACTGCCCATCACAAACATTAGAGAGAATGCTATGAGCAATTTATTTAAATATTTGACTTTCATCATCTTAAATTATTTATGAGTGAATGTTACAAAAACAGACGCTTCTTTCGAATTACCTGTTTCACACATTTCAATAAGCTTTTGATGAAGTGGGAAGGCATCATAATCGATATTCCTGCACCCCACATTCATCAAAATCTCAGCAATCAGCTACCTTATTAGAAAGTAACTGAAAGGTTCACACCGTAGCGACGCGTTGTCGGGTAGCTACCGTATTCAAAACCCTGAACATTAGAACCAGCTGTTTCACCTAAAACTTCCGGGTCCATGTTAAGGTCGCCCAGGATGTTTGGCGTTGCAAACCACAGGTTACGACCACTTACAGAAAGCCGTGCCGAGCCAAATGGTGTCTTTTTCAACAGACCTTTTGGAAAATCGTAAGAGACAGAAACTTCGCGCAAACGAATGGTCGTTGCATCGTAAATATTGGTCTCGTCAGCTCCATAAGATCCAAAGCCATCGCCGAAATGGTAATCGAAGGCAGTAATACCCGTTGTATTTTTGATAAAATTGCCATTCTCATCCGTTACAGGCTGGAAGGTAGCAGCATCGCCGTAAACGCCCGGAATAACCCGAAGTGCTTCACGATCTTCTGTAATTTTCAGTTGTCCGCGCAGCATAAGGTCACCAGCTGTTGTCAGGAACATGTCCCCACCCTGGCGCCAGTCAATCAAAGTCTGAATAGACAGACCTTTGTAGCTGAACGTGTTTACGAAGCCCAACAGGAAGTCAGGGTTCGGGTCACCAATGATTTCGAGATCCGGTAACACCAGATAAGTACCCAGCTCTTTATTGATCAGGTAATCTCCTTCGCCAATGTAGTTGCCGTCAGCATCGTAGGAGTTGGTACGTGCCGGAGCAGAACCAATAATCTGGCCGTAAGGGAAACCTTCGCGGTGAACGCTACCGCCACCACCCCAGGTAATACCGAGGTTTTCAAGGTACAACTCACTTCCGTCACCTGCGTCAATAACAAGCGACCTGATTCTTGAGAAGTTTACCAAAGCATTCCATTCAAAACCGCCAGCCGTACGAATCGGCGTCAGGTTCAAACCAATTTCCCAGCCTTTATTCTGGATTTCACCGGCATTAACAATGCCTTCAATGAATCCGGTAGAAGCCGGCAAACGGGCAGGAGTAATCTGGTCGCTTGATTTCCGGTCGAACCAGGTAATGTCAAGACCAACGCGGTTGCGGAAGAAGCGCAGGTCAGCGCCAAATTCGATTTCTGTTGTCAACTCGTTCGTCAGATTGGCATTGCCCAATCGATTGTCCAGTGTTGCACGGTTAAACACCGTACCGCCAGGAGATGTATGTGTATTAAGGATGCGGTAAGTCGTCGCCGTAAGGTAAGGGCTGGCTTCGTTACCTACCTGAGTCCAGGCGCCGCGTACTTTACCATAGCTGAAAATGTTGTTGGTAAGCCCGAAAGCATCTGAGAATACAAACGCTACGTTAACACCTGGGTAGAAATAGCTGTTTTTGCCCTGCGGCAAAGTAGAAGACCAGTCGTTACGTGCCGTAGCGCCAAGGTACAGGTAGTTCTTATAGCCAATTTGAAGATCCGCATAAATGGCGTAAAAACGCTGCTTGCGGTTTTCTTCATAGCTGGTTTGGGAAGAAGTTGCATTTGTATTGTACAAACCCGGAGAGATGACATTATCTGCATCTACATAGCGGTCTTTGTACTCGCGCTGGTTGAGGTTCAAACCACCGATCAGACGGAAGTCAATGTCGCTGGTAATGTCTCTTGTGATGGTAGCAAGGTAGTCAAGGTTGGTTTCACGATAAGTGATGTCATCGGTCCAGATACGACCATTAGCATCATTCGTTCCACCCGGGCGCAAAATATTTTTGCGGCTGTCAGTGTAGGTATTCATACCGCCGCGGGCAGTCAGGTTCAACCATGGCAATACATCGTAGCTCAAAGCAATGTTTCCATAAACACGGTTAACATCGCTCTCATAACGGCTGTATTTAGCCAGCCACAGCGGGTTGTCCAATGCGCGGTAGAACACATTATCACCGCTAACCGGGTTTTCAAACGGATAAGGTATACCTTCCGGGTTTGAACTGTTCAGGTCAAAGTTACGCGGCAGGTAGAACAAGCGCGTAAAGATAGAACCGCCATCAGAGCCGCCAAAGTTGCCGCCAAAAAGAGCGCCGGCAGTCGGAGGTGTTCCCTGAGTCGTATTTACATACGTAACGTTACCGGAAACAACAAGGCCGTTCGATAATTTTGCATTACCACCGAAGCTCAAAGAAGTCCGTGAAGCTTCTGAATTTGGAACGATACCATTATTTGACATTCTGGAGACCGTACCACTCAAGCTTCCTTCCTTACCGCCTGCGTTGATGTTCAGAGAGTTTTCCCAAACCTGTCCGGTTTCAAAAAAGTCCTGAATGATGTCATAAGGACGATAAGGCACTGGTATGGCACGACGCGTTCCATCAGGCAGCGTTTCGAACAATTCAGGGAAAACGCTGGAGAAGCGAGGCGCTGCAAATCCTGTAGAAACCAAAGGGTGAGCTACGGTGCCTTCCGGGTAGCCCGGTTGGATCACTTTGCTGTAGTTCGTTCCGTAGGTTGAGTTGAGGCGGTCTACTTCAGAAGCAAAAGGCGACCCCCAGTTTCCGATGAAACCACCGTTATAAACCTGGTTAGAACCTTGCCCATAAGTGTTTTGGTAATCCGGAATGCCGGAGATTTGCTCCAGTTGATAAGAAGAGTTGTAAGTCACTTCCAGACCTTTGCGGGTGTTTCTGCTACCGCTCTTGGTGGTGATTACAACAACGCCGTTAGTGGCGCGGGAGCCATAAAGGGCAGCTGCTGCAGCGCCTTTCAGGATCGTCATAGACTCAATATTGTTTGGGTCAATGTCGAATGCCCGGCTGCTGTACTGAGCGCCGCCATTAGCGCCCGTTGTTGCATTTGTTGAGTTGTCGAAAGGAATACCATCAACGACGAACAAAGGCTGGGTATTTCCGGTCAGAGAGGAATTACCGCGGATGTTGATTTTGGTGGACTGACCAGGACCGCCACCGGCTCCGGTAATCTGAACACCAGGCACTTTACCCGCTATCGCACGAACAGGGTCCGGCTCTGAGCGTTGTGCCAAATCGTCCCCTTTCAAATCCGTGACTGAGTACCCCAACGCTTTCTTTTCGCGCTGAATACCAACTGCCGTCACAAGGACTTCATCAATCTGAACTCCCTCTTTCATGATAACATCCTGAATATTGGATGCACCCAGAGTGATTTCTTGCTCGCTAAAGCCGGTATAGCTTATAACGAGCACATTACTACCGGCAGGTACGGAGAGAGAATACTTGCCGTCTACGTCGGAAACGGTACCATTTGACGTTCCTTTGACCAAGATGCTGGCTCCAATAAGCGCATCACCTTTTTCATCCGTCACGGTTCCGCTCACTGTCCGCTGTGCCATGGCGAAGCCAAATGCGAAGCAGACTAGCGTCAAAACTAGTGAGAGTTTTTTCATACTAATCCAATTTTGTTTTAAAAAACTGAAATCAAAAATATACAAATCATTTTATCCCAACAACATTTTCTTAACGTTTGGGTAAAACAAAAGGTATTAAAGTTGATGTCATCTGCCCTGAATAAAATTGTGTTTCAGTCGGGAAAGCTTAAAAATATGTGGTATTGATTGGTAAAGGGGCAGATGATGTTCTGTCGTTTGAACGAACGTCGCAAATATAACGCTGCCTCGGCTTTTATCAAAATGTTAATAAAATATTATCGTTTAGTGGATGTATTCGTAAAAAGCGGAAGGAAAGCTGACTTGCGCTTTTAAACAATTTTTGCAGTAAAAACAGGGAGGTTGGGCAATACTTTATCGATAAGTACACAGCTAACCGGGCAAAAAAAAAGAAAGCCGCCGGTTCTTTTCCGGCAGCTTTCTTCTCAATTATAGCGTGAAGTCAAAAAAACCTACACGTTAAACGAGCGTGATTTAGTTAACATCCCACCAAAGTTTTACGCCATCGCTGTCATTTCCTCCAAGAAATTGCGAAACAGCAGCAGCGTAGTTTACGCCATTCAGAGAAGCCTCTGAAGTAGGGTAAATATTCCGGAGCGGAATGCCGGCACTTGGATTGAGCGGTTCAGCAGGAACAACCAGTTGTGGCGCATCCAGTCTTCTCCATTCAGCCCACATTTCGTAGCCCTGTATGAACAAACCGATCCATTTCTGGTTTGCGAGCGATGTTTTCCAACTGGCCGTATTCCACTTCACTTCAGGTTGGTTGTAATAAGCATCCAGATCTGCTGCCGTATAATCAACACCCCACTGATCCCAGCTGGCCTGAATAGCCGCTTTAAAATGGTCTTCAGCATTTGTTCCGATCCAGCCTCTGGCTGCTGCTTCTGCTTTCGCAAAATTAACCTGTGCCAGGGTGTAAATAGGCAATGGACAATCCTGACATTTTACGTAAGACGAATTCGGGTATGAAACATCAGGTGGCAATGAAATTGGGTTGGTAACGCCGTAAGGCATCCCGACAATGACCGGATTGCCGGCAGCAACAGAATTAAGGGTAGGGTCTGCAAACTTGGCCAACCGGGGGTCGTTAACGCCCTTCATGTAGTTGGCTAAATTTTCGCTGATTGCAAAGTCCGTTCTTGTTCTGAAGCTTGAAAACCAGGGGTTTTCATTATTGGCTTCTCCTAAATATGGATAGAACACATTGGATTCAATAACGCCGGCTGCGATGGCATCATTAAACTCGGTCTGTGCTTTTCCATTGTTAACATCTGCCATGCGTATTGCCAGGTTCATTCTGATGGTATTGGCAAAACGCTTCCAGCTGTCCATGTCACCGTCGAAAATGATATCGCCTTTTACGCCTGCACCGCCATCGATTTGAGCTACTGCTTCTCTCAATTCCTTCAGCAAATCTGTATAGATGGCCTCCTGACTGTCGTATTTAGGAGCATAAATTCCACCTCTGGCCTTAAGCGCTTCTGAATAAGGCAATGCCCCCCAGCGGTCGGTCAGAAAATGAAAGAAATACGCCTTTAATATACGTGCCGCTGCAATTTGATTGGCATTAGAGCCACTGGCTGCGGCTGCTGTGCTGGTAGCAGGGTCTGAATTCAGGTCAATGACCGTTTGCAGGTTCTGCAAAGGACCGGAGTACCAACCGGAAAAATCCGCAAGGATGGATTGATAACGTCCACCTTCTGTGTAAATGATGTCAGAAATATGCTGGGCATAAAGGGCCCCAAGGCTGGATCCGATAGCATCGCTGATGCTGCGTTCAGCTGATGTAATCAAGGTTCCCGTTTGAACGCTGACCGGGTTGTTCGGATCAACATTCAGGTCATCAAATTCGCCGCAGGCGCTTAATCCAAGCAACCCACAGGCATATATCAGATGTTTGATTTTCATAATTCTCTTTTTTAGAATGATCATTAAAGGCCCAGCGTAAAGCTGATGCCATAAGAACGAACACTTGGCAACTGACCTCTTTCTTCAAAAACAAGGTTGTTGGCGCCCGGTAAAATCTCCGAAGGATCTATGCCCTTAACTGCTGAATAAATCAACAGTGGGTTTCTTGCGATCAAAGCAATTTTCAAAGATTGAATTCTTCCGTTGCCCAACATGCGCTTCGACAGGTTGTAGCCAATGCTAACTTCGCGAAGTTTGATAAAAGAAGCGTCGTAAATCCACTTTTCGTGAAAACCAAACAGACGTCCATAGTAAGTTTGTGGCTCCACATAAACCGTTGTTGGTGTGCCGTCAGCCAGGACGCCATCTACACGGATACCGCCACCTTCTTCCACCGGATTTCTGATTGAAAAGCCTTTGTCGTTGTTGCCGACAGTTTCTATACCCAAGCCAGAGTAGTTGTTGAACATTTTGGTTGTGGAAAAGAACTGTCCGCCTGCCTGAAAGTCAATATGTGCGCTAACATCAAATCCGTATATGCGGAATATGTTGGTAAAACCACCCGTAAAATCCGGCAAAATAGAGCCCAAATCCTTATTGGCAGTTCTGACGTAAGAACCATTGGTTCTGATCACAGGAAGGTCACTTCCTTCAATATACGTATAGCCACCACCTCTGAGTAAGCCCCATTCTTCGCCAATGGCAGCGTTGAGGGTAAGTCCGCCCCAGCCTTGTCCGCCAATGCCATTTGCCAGCAGGTAATTTTCAATACCATCCGTAAGTTCTACGACTTTAGTGGTATTATTCGCAAAGTTCAACCGGGTTGTCCAGCTGAAATTGCTGCCTGAAACAGGCTCCGCCATAAGGCCGATTTCGTAGCCCTTGCTCTGAATGTTACCCGCATTGATCAACGCTGATCCAAAACCGCTTGCTCCGGGAACCTGAATAGACAGGATCTCGTCTTTGCTGTTGTTATTATAATAGGTGAAATCCAAACCCAGGCGATCTCCCATGAAACGCAGGTCAAAACCCGTTTCCCAGGAAGTCGTAATTGCAGGGCGCAAATCTTCATTCGGCAGCAAATCCGGTACGTTAAACGAAGAAGATGAACCATAAGGCGTGCCGATTCCATAAGAAAAAGCAATGCGATAAGGATCGACGTCCGAACCAACCTGAGCTATAGATGCCCTCAACTTACCATAAGAAAGCACACTGGAACCAATCAGTTCAGAGAATACAAAGCTTACGTTACCGGATGGGTAGAGGTATGAGTTGTTGTCAACCGGAAGCGCAGAAGACCAGTCATTACGAAGTGTACCACCAACATACAGGAAGTTTTTGTAACCCAGGTTAAGGGCTGCAAAAACAGACTGAACGTCTTTGCGGGTAATCAGACTGGAAAGCGTCGGGCGGTCAACAGATGCGCCAAGATTGAACAGGTTGGGTACATTCAAACCACCGACTGTTGCCGCATTATTGGAGTGGAATCTGTTTTGACGCAGGTTTCCGCCAAGGTTGGCATCAATAGAGATGTCACCAAAATTCTGCTGGTAGGTTCCCAGTAATTCAAAGTTGTCTTCCTGGCCATTGGCCACATATTCGCGATAGTAGGCTTCTTCCAGACCACCGGAAGCAATTTTCTCCTCGATGCGCTGGTTGAAGTTATCCCTTCTCACAGCACCCTGAATGCTCAGGTTGTTGGTGAGGGCATATCGCAGCGTAATGTCGCCAAAATAGCGGTTGCGGCTATCTGTTGGAATGTTCTCATTCACAGAGAAAAACGGACTATCCCAGTACAATGGTGACGGGTCATTGGTAGACTTAATGTTCCAGGTACGGAAAGTGCCGTCTGCTGCTTTGTAGTCTCTCAATTCATCCATGTTCAACTGACGCTGAAACCATTGGTTGAAAGATTGGGTAGAGTTGCCAAATATAGGCGAATAACCAAAAGAAGGCCTGCCTGCTCCGTCGCTGAAAACCATGTTCACGTTGGTGATCAAAGTCAGCTTCTTCGATAGCTCGGCATTCAGCCCCACGTTGATGTTGTTCCGGTTGAATTGAGAATTAGGAATGATGCCGGATTGGGACAGATTGGTGAAACCTAACCGGTAGCCGATATTTCCCGCGCCGCCGCTGAAAGCAATTGAGTTGGTGTTCGTTACCCCCTGATCATAAAAATCCCGAACGTTATCCGGGTTGGCTGTCAGCGGAATGGTTCTGCCATAATTTTCATCATCGTACCAACTCCACCATGGGCGGTAAATGGTTCCGTCAATACGGGGGCCCCAGCTTTCATCCGCTGAATAATCCAGCGTATTGTAAGTTTTGCCGTCTACGGGGTCAACCACTTCAATGAAGTTCTGATCGTATCCGCCACCGTATTCATTTTGATACTCAGGCAGGATGTAGACATTTTCAACCGATACTGAAGATTTGAAAGTAACGCCCAGTCCCTGGCGAGCTTTGCCTTTTTTGGTTGTTACCATAACGACACCGTATTTGGCGCGTTCGCCATAAAGTGCTGTAGCAGAAGGGCCCTTCAATACAGAGATGCTCTCGATATCTTCCGGGTTGATGTCTGAAGCGAGGTTGCCATAATCGGCGCCGCCTGTGGAACTGGAAAAGTTGTTGTTCGCCAGTGGTGTGCCATCCACTACAAAAAGCGGGTCGCCGCCGGTGAGACCACTGACGCCGCGAACCCGTATTTTGGCAGAACCACCAACTGCAGAGCCTGCTGAGGTTACGGCCTGAACACCGGCTACTTTACCGGCCAGAGAGCCCAAAACATTGGTTTCCTGAACCCTTGTCAGTTCTTCTCCGCCAACTTGTTGCACGGAATAACCCAGAGATTTCTCATCTCTGGAAATATTCAAAGCTGTTACTACAGCTGTTTCGAGCATCACCCCTTCCAATAAGCTAATACTCAAGGTGGTTTGATTGCCCAAAACGACTTCCTGTGTGGAAAAACCGGTGTAACTAATGACTAATGCGGTTACACCATCCGGAACCGTAAAGGTGAACTTACCGTCTATATCGGTAATCGTTCCCGAAGATGTTCCTTTGGCCAGGATACTGGCGCCGATAAGGGCTTCCCCTTTCTCGTCAGTCACTGTCCCGCTGATGTTTCGCTGAGCCATGGTTAGGCCAATAGCAAAACAGACCAGTAGCAATACTAGTGAGAGTTTTTTCATGCTAGTCCTTTTTAAAAAAAGTAAAATAAATATCTACACAGCTTAAGAGCATTTGGATATTAAGCCTCCAAATGGATCGAAGCAAGAGTACCAGTTAAAGTTGATTAGCCAGGTGAGCTATGAAGTGCTTGTCGTGAATAAAAATGGCGTAAAGGCCAAAATTTTAATTAGCTTTTGGGAAGCATTAATGCAAACTTAAGAATATCCTTCTGCATATCCGAAAAAAAACTTCAAGAAGTTTAGAAATACTATTTAAAAGTTATTGAAAATAAATTTGTAAAAACATTTAAGCCAGGCAGTTAAGATACATTTGTATCGTGTTTTGTAAACCAAAGTAAAGTGCATCACTAATGAGAGCGTGGCCTATGGAAACTTCTTGCAGCCCCTTAATCTGATTTTTGTAAAAGCGAAGGTTGTCCAAATTCAGGTCATGTCCGGCATTGATACCCAGTCCGATCTCTCCGGCAAGTTGGGCACACCGAACATGGGGTGCGACAGCCTTATTTGGATCTTTGTGGTAAGTTTTGGCAAAATGGCCTGTATAAAATTCAATACAATCAGCTCCGACAGCTTTTGCCCCTTCTACAAATCGTTCCACCGGATCTACAAAAAGAGAGACCCTTACACCCTCCTTTTTCAAAGAGGCTGTGATTTCAGTAAGAAAATCTTTATGCGCAAGGGTATCCCATCCCTGATCAGAGGTTAATGCATCCGGAGAATCCGGAACCAAAGTGCATTGGTGTGGCCTGTTTTCCAGCACCAACTTCATAAAATCATCTGTAGGATTGCCTTCAATGTTCAGCTCTGTTTTTACAACAGCTTTCAGTGCGGGTACATCACTGTATCGGATATGCCTTTCATCTGGTCGGGGATGTACCGTAATTCCCTGAGCTCCAAATGATTCACAGTCTTTTGCTATTTGAACAAGATCCGGCAGATTACCGCCTCTGGAGTTACGGATCAGCGCTACTTTGTTGATGTTTACACTCAATCGAGTCATATGTTCTTGCTTGTATTCAGGATAAAGATAGAAAACCCGAAAACAATTGCCATTTTTGCAGGGCAAAAATAATAAGATGGAGTCTGCTCCTATTGAAGAATTGAAACCGGGCCATAATTTCGCGATTCCGGCCAAACTGGTACTGCTGCTGCTGGTACTCGCCATATTCATGGGATACCTCCTGGGGGGTGCAGTGAGCGCATTGGTTGCCTATGCTTCCCATAGGGAAATGGCATCCTTATTGTCTGGTTTTGGCGAAAACAGTCCTTATGCCGACCGGCAGATGCTGCGTTGGGTGAGCCTGCTCAGCCATTTCGTTTCCTTTACAGTGCCAGCTTTGTTCGTTGCGATTTTCCTTTATCGCAAAAATTGGCTCCGGGAACTCAGGCTACACATCCCCCCGAAATGGAAGGCGGCTACGCTCAGCATATTATTCATTCTGGTTTCTTTCCCTTTTGCACAAAGCATTTACTGGCTGAATCGCCACCTGCCTCTGCCGGAATGGATGAGCAGTATGGAAGGCGACGTTTCCGATCTGATCAAAGGCTTGATGGTCATGAACTCGCCGGGGGAACTCCTCTTTAATCTACTGGTGGTAGCCATAGCGCCTGCCATTGGTGAAGAACTTGTTTTCCGCGGTTTTTTACAGCGTCAGTTCTATCGCCTTGTGCCGTCGCCGGGTATGGCAGTCTGGATTACAGCTTTTCTGTTTAGTGCCATTCATTTGCAATTTGAAGGCTTTCTGCCCCGCCTGATGCTGGGCGCCATGCTGGGATATTTATTTCTTTGGTCGAAAAACCTTTGGATTCCCATTTTAGCCCACTTTTTTTTCAATGGCATTCAGGTACTTGGACAATATTTTGCAGCCGACAAACTGGAAGCATTGGATACTGCTCAAAGCGACAACCCGCATTGGGTTGCCGGCATCATCTCACTTATCCTTATGATAATGGCCGGTTATTCAATTTATCGATATTTTGTCTTGTCTGACAATCAGGAGGATATCGAAAACGAACCTTCTTTATGAGTACCCTTGGCAGGAGAATGATCACGGGCAGCATCTTTGTTGTTGTCATGACCGCCGGGATTTATGGGGGCGCCTACACATTTATCGCGCTTTTTGGATTGATCGCAACCCTGAGTCTATGGGAGTTTTTTGGTCTGACGCTTGATGTAAAAGGAAAGCATGGCCAGATCAGACGGGTCATGGGTATCTTGTCAGGCTTACTGCCTTTTGTACTTATGGCCATACAAGCGCTCAACAAAAGTGATTCACCGGATTATTTTGTGCATGCACTCCCGGGATTATTACTGGCCTTTTTCATCATGATGTTGTTTGAACTTTCCGGAAAATCTGAAACGCCGCTCCAAAATTTAGCCTGGCTGGCATTGGGAATCATTTACATTGGCGCCCCGTTTTCCTTAATGCTGTTGATTTCATTTTCGAATGATCAGGGTTACGAACCGAACATCATGATGGGTTTGCTTTTGCTAAGCTGGGCCAATGACTCTGGTGCTTATGGCATTGGGAGTCGCTTTGGCAAAACGCCGTTGGCGCCAAGAATTTCACCTAAAAAAACCTGGGAAGGCGCCATTGGCGGTCTGTTCATCACCATCATTACCATGATCATCTGCAGTTTTAGCATGTCTGTTTTTACATTAACAGATTGGATTGTACTGTCGTTCATCATCGTAGTGCTGGGCTCTCTTGGCGATCTGGTTGAATCCATGTTTAAACGCAGCCTGAAGGTTAAAGACTCAGGAAATTTATTACCCGGCCACGGCGGCTTGCTGGATCGCTTTGATGGTCTTATTTTCATCATGCCTTTTGTAACGGGCTATTTGTATTGGATTAAATAAACTCAGTTCAAATAATGACAATTCATAAAGAGGGATACAAAATTCTTTCCCTGTTGGCTATCGCCCTGATCATCTTAAATTTGTTCCTCAATTGGATATCTCCCGAAGCGTTATTGTTTTCAACTTTGGTTTCGGTCATTCTTTTCATGCTGGTTTTGCAGTTTTTTCGCAACCCCGGTCGTACCATCCCTCAAAAGGATCAGCACATCGTGTATGCGCCAGCTGACGGTAAAGTCGTTGTGATAGAAGCTGCAGAAGAGCCTGAGTATTTTCAGTCAAAACGCCTTCAGGTTTCCATTTTCATGTCGCCCCTCAATGTTCATGTGAACCGCAACCCGATTGGAGGAAAAGTAACTTATTTGAAACACCATCCCGGTAAATACCTTGTTGCCTGGCATCCAAAATCTTCCACTGAAAACGAACGCACTACCGTTGTACTGAGCAGTGAAAATGAAGAACTGTTGATTCGTCAGATAGCAGGAGCCATGGCGAAACGGATAAAAAATTACCTTCGCGTTGGCGACAAAGTCGAACAGGGCAGCGAAATGGGTTTCATTACATTCGGGTCAAGAGTAGACGTTTTTTTGCCTATGGATGCTCAAATGGAAGTCAATATCGGGCAGGTTGTGAAAGGTAATTTGACCGTGATTGCCAGGCTGCCGGAGAAGGATGAAGGGTAAATACTTGTAAAATAAATACTCCATGCCACTGCGTGACGAATTCCCTCCCGCTGGCTCTGAATACCTGGGCGGCGAAAGCGATGGCTACGAATACCGTACGACCTTCGGAGGGGCTTCTTTGGCTCATAGCTACGAGATGGTTAGGCAGTTTTTAAAAGAAGAAGGGTACGCTGAAGTGCCGCTTCCCGCCAATATACAGGAACTGGAGCTGTTCAGACTGCCCACGCGCAACAAACAAATCCTTTTGTTTGAAGACAATGGCTATGTTCACAACCCTATCAAGGTATTATTCCCGGCAGATGGCCGCAAACGCAATGTGTTGATATTATGCCTGTATAACGAAAGTGCTCCGGATCATCTGTTGCGTTTTCACAGAGTATTGGAGCGGAAAAACAAGGGCCAGTAACCCGGCACACGGGAAAGATTCCGGGAATGAAATGCCAGGATACTTTGTCTCGCAACGGAACACGGGCAGGTTAAAAGCCTCCTGAAATAGAATACGCAAGGCCGAAGTCTGGCTGCGGGCAAACATAAACTTAGTCTTTTCTAAAATCCCGGGGTCGCATCTTCCATTTCTTAGCGATAATGCGGTCAAGCAGTCGATGTGGCAATATATTTGGCAGAAACCAGGTATTCAGCCAGTCTTTATTCAATGCAAAGCGATGCCTGGGCCTGGTTTTGGTCAGGGAGCGGAAAATAGTAGCAGCCACTTCTTCGGGCATCAGCCCCAGCGGAATGTTTTTACTGAGCGCACTTTCAAGCCTCATGGAAATGGCTTCATAATAGTCGGTATTCTGGTAGCGCTCTTTATAAGCAGCTACTTTTGAAACCATCTGATTGTTCACCGGCCCAACATAAATATCTATTACGTCAATCCCATAAATCATCAGTTCGCGCCTCAGGGTATCACAGAGGCTGTGCATGGCGCTTTTGGCTGCAGAATAAAAACTGGTAAATGGTAGTGTAATGGCTGCTGAGGTGGATCCAACGTGTACAATTCGACCGGGTTTCTGATGGGGTGTTTTCCGCAAAAAGGGAACGAATTGCTGAATAACTTCCAGGGCCCCAAATACATTCACGTCAAACTGGTAGCGCATTTCCTCCCGGGTAAGGTACAAAATAGGTCCGGGTATCTGAATGCCCGCATTGACGACCAGCCCCGAAAGATTTTCTCCCTTCTTTAATTCCGCGCTGACTTTTTCAACTGCTTTTTTTATGGCATCACTGTCTGTTACATCAAACAGAAGTGGCGTAAAGTTTGCGGGAAATTCTTCAAGTAGCCGAAGGGCATCTTCTTCCCTGCGCACACTCCCAAACACATGGCAGCCCTGCCCGATGAAGTATTTCAGACAAGCGTAGCCAATGCCTGAAGAAACACCTGTGATAAGGATATGACGCATGATCAAAATTTGTTTGTGTTTTTCAAATGGCCCGGAAGCAGACGGAGTCGCCTTGCCAGTATCCGGTCAAGTACCCGTGCCGGTAAGCTGGCCGGAATTTTCCATCGGGAAAAATATCGGTAAGGTCTGATGTAGCGCAAAGATGGTTTTGCAACAGTTAGGGCCTTGAAAATGGTAGTTGCTATGGCTTTCGGTGGAAGCCCCCAATTGCCTGCTTCGTCAGCTGCTTCAAGATACAGTCCCATACCCTCTTCAAATTCCGTTCCCGAAAAATCCGCAGCATTAGCCGGCAAAGTATCCGTAATGCCGGTTTTGACACGACCCGGCTGAATATCAATAACTTCTATACCATAAGGATAATATTCCCTGCGCAAAGCATGGGCAAGGTTGCTTAAAGCCCTTTTGGAAGCGGAATAGGGGCCCATAAATGGAAGGGCAATTTCGGCAGACAGCGAGCTTACGTTCACAATCCGGCCGGGGTTGTTGCCGGCACTCCCCCTCAGTAATGGAAAATACAATTGGCACAAAACCAGCGGGCCGAAAGTATTGACTTCAAACTGCAGGCGCATTTTTTCTTTGGGCATGTGCAGAATTGGCCCGGGTATTACCATCCCGGCATTGTTTACCAATCCGCTCAGGTTGTTTTTGCCAATTACAGCCTTTACCTGATCAACAGAAGCCGCAATGGCAGCATCATCTGTCAGATCAAAAACCAATGCCTTAAAATTCTGAGAAAAAATTTCGGTCATTTTTGCTGCATCGGCCGCGGTTCGCACACTGCCAAATACATAAAAACCCTTTTCGAGCAGGTAGCGCACCGTCTCAAACCCGATACCCCCCGACACGCCTGTAACAACGATGTATTTCATGAAATTTTAAAACTTGAGTTCCAGCACCTCGATCAAATCATCTGCATATTCCCGGGTATTGGCAAGGCGTGGCATCTTGTTCTGGCCACCCAATTTACCCCGGGCTTTCATATAATGCCGGAAACCATCTTTGGGAACAACACGAATGATCAGCGGCTGCAACATGTTTCCGACGATCAAATCCCGGTAATAGATGTTTTTTTCGCAAAGCAGGGCGTTTACTTTCTCCGCAAAAGACTTCATGTCTTTCGGGGTTTCTGAAAACTCTACAAACCATTCGTGATAAGGGAGGCTGCCATCCGGCGGATTCACCTGAGGCGCCACCGTAAATTCAAGAATTCCCACGCCTGCTTCATGAGCCACAAGCTGCAGGGCTTCGTCTACTTCTTCGGTAATGACGTGTTCCCCAAAAGCAGAGATAAAATGCTTCGTACGCCCGGTAACGATGATGCGGTAAGGGTCTTTGGAGACAAATTTAACCGTGTCTCCAATGATATACCCCCAAAGCCCGGAGTTCGTATTGAGAATAATGGCGTAATTTTTACCAAGTTCAACGTCTTTCAAGGTAAGACGGGTTGGGTTTTCGTCGTGAATTTCATCAGCAGGAACAAATTCATAGAATATCCCGCCATCCAGATTCAGCAACATGCCTTCAACACCCTGTTTGTCCTGAAAAGCGATGAAGCCTTCCGAGGCATTGTACATTTCAACATAGGCAATGTCTTTGCCTATCGCCTTTTGAAATTGCTCTTTGTAGGGCACAAAATTGACGCCGCCGTAGGGATAAACCTGGAAATTCGGAAAAATTTCGGAAATGCTTTTTTTACCGGTTTTTTCCATCAGCCGCTCAAAGTACATGAGCACCCAGGGCGGAATACCGCCGATGACCGTCATGTCGCGCTGAAGTGTTTCTTCACAAATCCGGTCTACTTTTAATTCCCAGTCTTCCAGAATATTGGTTTCATAGCTCGGAGTCAGGTTGCGGCGAAGGTATTTGGGAATGTGGTGATAGGTAATTCCGGACATGCGCCCGGCCTGCACCGCACCAACTTTGTTCAACTCCGGGCTGCCCTGAATAAAAATCAGGCCTCCGTCTACCCAACTGGCATTTCCTGTTTCGTGGGTGTACATGGCCAGCGCAAGACGACCAGCACTGATAAAAGTGGGCATGCCTTCCTCTGAAACCGGAATGTATTTTACGCCGGAAGTCGTTCCGGACGTTTTTGCAAAATACTTTGGTAACCCTTTCCAAAGCACATTTTGCTCGCCCGCTTTAATTTTTTCAATATAACCTTTTAAGCCTTCGTATTCCTGAAGCGGAACAGCCTTCCTGAAGTCTTCATAATTTTTGACTTTATCCAGGCCATGGTCCTTCCCATAAAGCGTATTGCGTCCAACAGAAAGGTTGTATTCAAAAACCCGGTCCTGATAAGCGAGGGGATTGCTGCGCCATTTAGCGACTTTCCCGGCGTAATACTGCGCCATCAGTTTTGCAATAAAAGACTTCAGACTCATATGGTTACAATTTCTCTAGATCAGATTCAGGTTCGAAGGGTTGTCTCGCAGGCCCAGTTCCCGAAGGAAAAGAAGGTGGTCGCGCATCACATTTGCCAGGGTTTTGTTCACATAGCGCAGGTTGTATTCTGCGGCTGTCTGCTTCACAATTTTTGTCAGATCGTAATAATGTATATGGTTTACACTGGGAAACATATGGTGGACAACATGGGTATTGATGCCCCCAAAAAACCAGTGAATCCATTTGTTTTCAGCCGAATAATCGACGGTTGTCAGCAACTGGTGGGTCATGAAATCCATTTCAACCACCCCTTGTTCGTTGGGAAGCGCATAATCGCTTTCATAAGTAACATGAACGGGAAAGGATACGACCGCGGTAAAGATACCCGCAATGAATAACATTACCAGGTTCATGGCAATCAAATCAACCCAGGGCATCCCGGTCAGGAATTTTGGAACCAGTACTATAAAGCTGAAAAACCAGATCTTACTCAGGATGATGATGATGACTTCTTTCAATGGGTGCTTTTCCAGTACTGTATTCCCGAATTTTTTCTCTTTTAACAATTTAAAGTCACGAACGAATACAATGTAGGGGCCGAGTAAGCTGTAGATAAACATGGCATAAAGGTGCTGGTATTTATGCAGACTTAATCGGGGCGCCAATGGATTGAGACGCAACAGTTTGGTTTGATCCAAATCGCCGTCGCTGCCCGGAATGTTGGTAAAAGCGTGGTGAGAAATGTTGTGTTTCAACCGCCAAAAATAACTGCTTATACCGAAAAAATTCCATATATAACCCATCAGGTAATTAACCTTGGGGTTAAGAGAAACGGCATTATGAACAGAGTCATGCCCCACAGCGAATAAAATTGAGACAATCAGCACTCCCATAGCGGCATAGCATGCCATTGCGGTTGCAAAATTGTATGGAAGAAACAAAACAGCAAAATAAAAGGCAAAGTACATCAGAAATAAACTGGCAACCTTAACCCAGTAGAGTGTGTTTGCTTTCCTTCCTTGTTTTTGGCTTTTAAAATAGGCATCTATCCGCTGTGCTAAAGTCAGATAGAATTCACTTGGGCTGTCGTTTTGAAATGTTACTCTCATGACGAAACAGAAGTTTTAAAGTAGAAGTTATAGGTTTTGAATACCCCGATACTTCGCTACGATCGGGGGAGCGCAATTCAACAGTTTACAGCCGGCAAACTATTGTTTTTTAAGCATTAATATTCATCAGGATAGGGCAAGTTTGACGTCGCCTCCATCCTTTTTTTCATCACCTGAGCTGTTTTCATCCTGAACACCGGATTTGAAAAAATGCCGCATCCGATACAACCAGGCGCTGTAGGCGATGAACATTCCTGCAATCAGGCTCCCCCAGGGGTTTCCGACTTCCAACTCAAGAAGAAAAAAGGGCACACAAACAGCCATCATAAACAGACGGAGTTGCTCAGCGAGATAAACCCAACGGCGCTTTTCAACCAACACCGGGATGGTCAAAGTTGCCAGGGTAATCAATACGGCATAAACAGCCACTTCCGTTGGGCTCATGTATTCCGTATAGAATGACTCCAGCGTGGGATAACCTCTTTTAACGTCTCCTTTCTGGATCATCATTCCTGCCAGCAAACCCAAACAGATGGTTACCTGCATCAGGATATAAACCGTCAGTTGAGCGGGCGCTTGTGGTGCATATTTCGGGCGATCAAGCGGTTTTGGCTTAGGCGGTGTTTTAGGTTTCACGTCATCCGGCATCCATCCCGGGTGACCAAGGAAAAGGGCAATTTTATCTTTCCAGCGGGGAATCATCCTCGCCTGTTTAAACAAGTCAACCCAATAGTGAAAATAAGACCAGTAGACATTACGGCTGGCAAACCCGGAGGTGATGCCGTAACGAACTTCTGCTTCTTCCCGTTCGTAGGTTTTGTAAAGCATATCCCAGAATATAAATACGCCTCCGTAATTTTTATCGAGGTACTCATCGTTCCGGCCGTGATGTACCCGATGCAACGAAGGTGTCACAAAGATGTATTCCAGAAAACCAAGTCTGCCAATTAAACGTGTATGCAGGAAGAATTGGTGTACGCCGGCAGCAATAAAGACCGTCCAGGCAAACTCCGGTGCGAATCCCAGCAAAGGCAAAGGAGCAATGAAAAAAGTCTTCGCAATCGCCTGAATTCCAGATTGTCTGGAAGCAACAGTGTAGTTATATTCTTCACTCTGGTGGTGTACAATGTGAATAGCCCACAGAAAATTGGCTTCATGGCCAAGCCTGTGATACCAGTAGTAGAGGAAATCATAAGCCAACAAACAAAGTATCCAGGTAAAGACATTCCGCGGAATGTGGAAAATGGCAAAATTGTCATAAATCCACTTGAAAATAAAAAGCATGATGATTGCCCAGAAAAAATCAAACATCCTTTCTGCCATTCCTGCACACATGTTGGCAATAGCATCACTAAACTGGTATACCTCTTTGCCTTTGCGCTTCCCAATAAACCATTCGAGCAAAACAACGACAAAGAAAATCGGTGCAAGCAATCCAAGGAAATTAAGCATAATCCTTTAATTCTGACATGAATAGCGTTAACAAATCTGTTTCAGCAGCTTCAATTAGAAGTAATAAATGGCACAGCCTGTCTGAATCCCTGAACCAACACTGATAATCAGGCCTATATCGCCTTTCTTTACTTCCTGATTGCTGATGGCTTCCTGCATGGCGTATGGAATAGAAGACGTGAACAAGTCTTTTCTTCCAGCCGTAACATCAACCACTTTTTCAGCGGGCAAATTTAGTGCCTTTGATAACTTTTGGATAAAAGTTGACGAAATTTGCTGAGGAAAAACTTTCGCAATCTTATCCATATCAATACGGGCCTTCATCATCAGCTCAGCTACAGTTTCCACCATACAGGCAATGTAGTAATCTTCTATCTGTTCATCGAGTTGAACTTCCAAAAATGGTTTGGTGTCTTTCCAGATGTTTTCGACGATCCGGGCATTGGAATATTGAGTGAATTTTTTGAAAACAAAATCACCAAAACCGGAGCCATCCTCTGATTTCTTCAGGAACATGGCTGACCCGGTTTCTTCAACGTCCAACAAATCCTCGGGCCAACGCTCGCAATTGTTTTCGATCTCCGATGCCAGCACCAGGGCATTGTCTGCCTTTCCGCTGCTGATCATGCTGATGCCCGTTTGCAGGGCATTTAAAAAGCCCAGAGAGCCATTCAGGACATCAAATGCAAAGGAATTACCGGTTTCACGATAAACATCGGAGCGCATTTGCAGATCGCCCGCCAGCATGGCGGCAACAGCCGGCTCGCACAAAAATTCATCGCGGTAAACGCCGGAGAAAATCATCAGGTCGATGTCATCTCCATTAATGCCGGATTGCTGAAAGCATTCTCTGGCAGCATGATTGGCAAGATCAAATGTACTTTTTTTGATGTCGATTCCTTTCGGAACGATGCCAATGCTTCCAATTGAGATGGTAGGTTCTGCGATTACACCAGGATGCTCTACCATTCTGGTTTCCATTTTTTCAGCCCGGGTATTTGTTTCCTGAAACTGACGGATGCGATCAGGCAGATCGTCAAAGAAATAAACTGCGGTTCCCAAAGTTACACCGGACGCATTGACACTGAAAAGGACATGCTCGCCAGATTTCAGACGGCCACTTTGGATGTTGTCCATCACAGCAACAAAATGAGACGTTGTTGAGGTGTTTCCTCTTTTCTCAAGGTTGTTGATGGTATTTTCAGAATTGAATTTTTCTGAGTTCAAAATTCGGTTCACTTCCGCAATACCGGATTGAATGCTGATCTTGGAGGTTTGGTGGGTGATCATGGTGTCAATCGAATCTTCACCTACCGCCCAAACCATTTTACAAACGTGCTTGGCGCCTTCTTTAACAGCAACTCCTGACAATTCAGCAGATTGAGTCAACATGATTGCGCCGCCATGAGGGTATTCCGTTGCTTTGGCGACACAAAAAGCACTATAATTGCCCAGTGTCAGCATCTCCAGTTGCTGAAAGCCAATATCCGTGCGGTCAGACCTTTCCAGAACCATGGCTACTCCCGAATCACCCAAAGTCAGGCAAGCAAGGCGCAGATCGTACAATTCCTGGATTTCTTTCTGAGCAGTTTTGGTCAGGTGGGTAATGTATTCACCGCTCACCACCAGAACGCGGTTGGCACTGCCGGCTTTCAAAAATGAATCGGCAATGTTAATCCCGGTGAAAACACCGGCACAGGCATTCGATATGTCATAAACTGTGGCGTTGTCAAATCCAAAACGTTCATGCAAACGAATGGCGCCACTTGGTTCAAAGGAATAACGCTCGTGCTGGTCGTAATGCGAAATATTGCAACAAATGACCAGGTCAATGTCCTGAGGTGTGTATTTAGAATATTTGAAACAATCTTCTATGGCATTGATTGCCAGATCAATGGCAAATTCTGTTTCTCCCGCCATGCGGCGTTCCTTAATTCCTGTTATGCGTTCAATCGGGAAACGAACTTCATTGACGCATCCTGCCACAACGTCGCGCGTGGTGACCGATTTGGGCGGTAGATAGGCGCCCAGACTTTCTATAACGGTGTTACCGGTGTTACGCTTCATGGATAAGTAGAATTAGTAGTTATCCCAATACAGGGTTCAAAAGAAAATTCTGTTTGTTAAACTTGTCAGTGACAATTGCTTTACGAAGCCCTTTTAACATAAGGTATTATTCGTTAATTGTGCAAAAATACCTGATTTTTAACGGCTTATAGCCAAACAAAGCAATTGTAATTTTTTAATTACCAAGCGATTACGCAAAAGTACATTTTTTTTTGAATGCGCTCTCATTCTCATTTTTTTTATTGTAAGACGCAAACAAAGATTAGAGGTAACTTTTGCATTCGGCTTGTATTTGGAGATAAGGTAGAACACCGTTAAATGCTTTTGGGTTGAAAAAGACAAAAAGTCAATAAATTTTTTGTGCATCTGCCAACGCAGATTTTTAACCGACGAAATGTTAAATATCTGCCACAAAACAGAATTATGCTAATTTCACACCGCAATCTAAGGCATTGCAGCCATATCGTCAATATCGTATTGAACATGTACTTTGCCTGTTATTTTTGCGTTCAAAATAACGGTCTCCAGAATTTCTGATCGCCGGATCATCAAAACTTTATTCCAATTATGAGCATGACGCGCCAACCGTGCCTCATTATTCTTTTGCTTTTAACGCCGCTCGCATTATTGGCGCAGCCTTTTTTCCCTGTCAAGGTGGAAAAAAAATGGGGGCTGATCAACACTTCAGGGCAAATAGCCGTAAAGCCGGTCTACGATGCCATCGGAGATTTCAAACACTTTGGCTACGCAGTTATGCAACGCGAAGGGCGTGTAGGTTTACTGAATCAAAGTGGCGATGAAATTGTTCCTCCAAAGTTTGATGACCTGAAAGTACTGGACTCCACGCTTATTGCCGTTATGGACCTTGGAGAGTGGATGGTTGTAAACCTTGAAGGCAGGATCATTCTGAAAAAAGGGTATCAGCGCCTGCAGATATGGCCGGGCGGCTATATTGCTTTTGAAAAAAGCCGCAAATGGGGCCTCATCCGAAGAGATGGCACGGTCCTTTCCGAGCCAGTTTATGACGACATTCAACCTTACAGCGATAAATTTTTCATGACCCGCAGAGGGGATTTCTCAGGTTTGCTGTCCTCTTCCGGTACTGAAATTTTGTCTCCGGTGGCCAATGAAATTAAAGTATTCAATGACACCTTGTTCTTCTTTCGAAACGGACCAAGCTGGGGCGCAGTCAACATCAACCGCCAGATGGTCATTCCCGCCAAATACGAAACATTCAAAAAACTTTCCGACTACTATATCAAACTGGTTTTTAACAATAAATTTTACATCTATTCGATCACTTTCGGCAACATTATCTCGCAGGAATCTTACGAAGATTATTATGCTTTCTCCCGGCGCTACCTGCTGGTAAAAAAAGACCGGCAACTGGGTCTGATTGACTGGTGCGGCAACCTGATTTTGCAACCGCAATACGATGAAATTCAGGTCCACAAAGACAATATTTTTCGCGTTAACTACAAAAGCAAATGGGGTTTGGTACAAGTGCGCGACAGCATATTACTTCCGTTTGAATACGACTATATCGCACCGCTTAAAGGCAATATTTGCAGTGCCCGTAAAAACGGGCTTTTGGGAATTGTAAACGCTATGGGAAGCGTGGTCGTCGCCCCACAATTTCAGCGAATTGAGTTGGAGCAAAATCGAGCCCGCGCTTACCAACGCAAGGGAAATGGCGCCGAAACACTTACCCTTTTTCAATTTGATGAACAGGGAAGCCTTTCCGATGGCAGTACTTTCGAAAAGCATTTTCAGGTCAAAATCATCGGAAAAAAAGACGGTTCCAAAAGCCGGGCTACGGGCAGCGATGACGAAAACCCTTATCTGATTGATAAATTTGAATGGTTCTACTCCCCATTGGCCGACCGATGGGGGTTGCGGCGCCTGGAAGATGGCAGCGTTCAAATTGAACCCAAATTTCACAGTGTTCAGGTTGAAAAAGATTTAAATTTCAGCCTGGTGAGCATTGAAAAGACAGGGCGGTATGAATTTGAGCGCACTACCTACCGTTTTGAATCCATTTATGGACTGGTGAACAACGAAGTAGGACTCCTGGTCACCGAAGTGGCTTTCTGGGATGTCCGGTTTGATGATTTTCGAAACGGCAATCCTCTGGCAAGGTGTATTTTTGACAACGGTAAATACGGCCTGGTGAACAAAATCGGGCAGATCGTGAAACGGGATTGCGCTTATGTGGGCCCTTTCCGTGAAGGTTTGGCTGTAATCAGCATGCAGGGGAGGTTATCCGGCAGCCTCAAAGTTCAGAACAGCCTGGGTAAACTGGCCTACCATCTCAACGGCATGCTTTCTCCAAACTACATGAGCGACTATACCAATTATGACCAGATTTTTCAAAACAACGCTCACCTCGTTTGTGAAGGCTGCGAATGGGGCTATGTCGACACCAGCGGAATGGCAACCATCTCGCCAAAATTTGCTTTCGCCAAAGATTTTGTCAACGGTGTGAGCATTGTGCAGGGCCTGGACTCAAAATGGGGCATGATCAACAAAAAAGGAGACTGGCTGATCCCGTGTCAGTATGATGGCATAGATTTTCTTGAAAACACCAACAACCGCATCGTGCGTCTTTATAAACAAGCGCCAAAATATGGATTGATTGATACGCTTGGGCAACTTGCCGTCAGCGCGATTTATGAAGAAATCGGTTCTTTTTCGGAAGGCAGGCTCGCCGTAAAACGAAATGGCATGTGGGGATTTGTAAATCCCGATGGGTTGGAAGTGATCCCTTGCCGTTTTAGGGAAGTTGGCGATTTTAAAGAAGGCCTTGCTGCAGCAAAACTTGGCCGGTACTGGGGGTTTATTGACAAACTTGGCAACATAGAAATCCAATTCAAATACAGCAGAGCCGGAAACTTCAACGCCAATCTTGCCTGGATACACACCGAGCAGGGCGCCGGTTTTATCAATAAAAAAGACGAAATCGTCATTGAACCCAAATTTGACAAAGCTTTTGATTTTTATCAGGGGATAGCACGCGTTGTCAGCGGCGGAAAGTATGGCCTGATTGACCAAAACGGGAAATATGTACTCAGGCCCAAATACAACGAAATCAGAAGCTTCGACAAACACGGTCTGGCTGTCGCCGCAATTGGCAATGAGTTCATCCGTTATGGCCTCATCAATCTTTCCGGAAATGTGGTGGCATCTCCAGACTACAATCAGATAGCAGAGTTTCGCGAAGGCCTGGCAGCAGTGCAAAACAAGGATCTGTTCGGTTTCATTGATACGACCGGCAAATTGGTCATTCCCTGTACATATCCAAAGGTCTCCGGGTTTTCAGAAGGACGTGCCGTTGTTCAGAAAAACGGACTCTGCGGCTACATCGACCTCAACGGCAAAGAGGTTATTCCGTTGGAATATTCCCGCTGCCTTGATTTTAAAGACGGTAAAGCGGTTGTTTACAAGGGCATGCGCAAAGCGGGAGTCATCGACCGCAACGGCCAGGTAATCATAGAACCAAGCATTGACCGGCTGTTGTTGTTCGCAGAAGGCCGCGGCCTGGTGCGGGATGAAAGCAGCTACCAATTTTATTACATCACTGAAGAAGCAAACCTGTACGATGGTTATTATGAACGAGCTTCAGGGTTCAAACATGGGGTTGCCGTGGTTCAGATCAATGGCAAATGGGGTATCATCAATCAAAAGGGCATTGAAGTGATTCCGCCAAAATACGACCGCATTGAAAGCTTTGAAAATGGTTTTGCCAAAGTGCGCATCGAAGGTTTTAACGGCCTTAGCAATCTAAAAGGCGAAGTCATTGCAGAACCCGATTACGAGTTCATCACCTATGCCGGTCAGGGACTTTTCAGGGTAGAGCAAGGTGATAAAATCGGGTATTGCGACAGCGAAGGAAACTGGGTTTGGGGCTTGAATAACTGACCTCCTTTCTTACCTGCTCATATAAATAGCATCGGATTTTACAACATGACCATTTCTACATGCGGGATGCCATCCTCCATGTAAACACCGCTATCTACCTGAAAGCCAAATGATTGATAAAAATGAATCAGGTACTGTTGCGCGCCGATACGTATCCGTGATCCGGGAAACAGCAACGGCATCATTGCCATTGCCTCTTTCATGAGTTGCCGGCCTGCGCCAATGCCTCTTGCTTCCGGAGAAGACACAACCCTTCCAATAGAGGCATATCCATCAAACGAAATTCCTTCAGGAATCAGGCGGGCATAAGCCAAGAGCTTACCTTCTTCGTTGCGCCCCATGAGGTGCCAGCATTTCGGATCTTTTCCGTCCGCGTCAAGATAAATACAGTTTTGTTCAACGGCAAAGACGATCTGGCGCAACACCATGATATCATATAGCTCGTAAATGGTCAACTCATCAAAAAACCTGCAACTAAAATGCAAGGTATTACCATCCATAACATTTCACTTTTGCATTGCCCGCTTTCATCCGCCTGCCAGCACTGCCGCGGAATCCTTTTTTGTGCTGTTTTTCGCTGTTGCGAATTTTGAAGGGGTTCACTTTCAGGGCAAAATAAAAATCCGTACCCGAAAAATCTCCACGGCTAAAGATACTGCCAATTCTGTCGGAACCAAGTGTAATAAAAGCCAATCTGACTGATAAGCCTAACTGGAGTTGCTGCCAGTTGTACAAAGAAACGGGCATGGCTGCTCCAAACCAACGGGTTCCAATATTGGGTGTCAGAGCAAGCAACGCGCCACGCTGCACCCCGGCTGCTCCGATTGGAACGCCCTGAACATAGCTCGCATTAAGGGCAAATTTAGACGTAAACATGTGGTCAAGCTGCAAGCTGAAAGCCGTTGGCAGCACCATTCTGAATACATTATCCTGAAATGAAGCGGTCGAGTCACCCAATGTTTGAGCGCTGAAAACGCGAAGTTTGTCCTTCAAATCGGCAGGGCTGCTAATGTCATCATAATCAGCGCCATTCACACTGCGAACATCTACGGTTTGAGCCCGATGCAAATCCCCGTCAAACCGGATGCCACCAAGATCAAGCAGCGAAACGCCGATTTTCCAGTCAAAAGCGCCTTCTTCATCGCCAATGGTATAAGTCATCCCAAGGTCAGCCGCAAATCCGCTTCCGTTGCGTTCGAGGGTGTAGTCTTCATCGTTCAGCAGCCCGTTGGAATAACCCAGTTCAAAATCGAATGGCGTGCCACTCAGATTGCGGTCGGGCAATTTGGTCAGGTCGAAGGCTTCTCTGCTTCGAAGATAGGCTCCTTCATAGCCTTGTAAGTAGCGCAACGTAGCTCCGAGACTAAGGTTACCAGATGAAGTTGGCGTTGTATAAGTATAGTTTAATCCGATTTCAGACCAGCCCATAAGGCCCATGCGGAAAGGCTCCACGACAAATTCCTGAAAATAAGGGCGGGCATCATAGATAAAATAGCTCAGGTTGTCAGAAACGCCATTGCCGGTAGCCATGAATCGCGCCCGGGTGATGAGGCCCAGTGTATGCGCTTGTCCAATTCGAAAAAAGAAGGAGGGGCCGGTAAAGCTCGTTAGCGTGTTGGCGTACTGCTTCCTGCCATCGTCAACAAAATCAACCAGAAAGCCATTTTCGGGCAATTGGGCATCCTCTGCAAAATCAGGCGCAGAAAAAAACTCAGCATTGTCCCTTGCCTTCAACAGGTCTATTGCTCTGGTATCCCGTAAAAATGCATAGTTGTTTGAGAAAAAAAACGCCCCTTCAACGAGGTTAAGATCCCAGGCAAAAGGAGAAGTTGCCGGCGCAGCCGGATTAAGCAGGGCGCCGTTTATACCGGCATAAGTATGAGCCCGAAGGCCAAGTTGTTCCTGGGCACTCAATACAAAACAAAAGCATCCCGTCAATAGGGCTGAAAATAAGCAGCGTAGTTGCATAGCAAAAGGGTTTGGTAAACAGATCTCAAAACGTCAAATAAGAAAATGAATCAGGCATACCCATGCGGATATCGCAGGTGTTTACCTGTTCAACGTGATCATTTTCTCATAGATGTCAGGATTGCAAATCCCTTTTATGTTAAACCGGGGTCGGTATGGGGATGAAGCGCTTCGTGTCGTTTTGCGCAAGGTAAAAAAGCTGAACGTTTAAAACAAAGCGATTATTCTGGGCAGGAAAATTATCATTCCAACCGAGGCAGCACCGAGCGCCAGCAGGAATACCGCTGCTGCAGCTAAGTCTTTTGCTTTTTTGACCAGAGGGTGAAAATCAGGAGAAACAAGGTCGCACAAGTTTTCGATCGCGCTGTTTATGGCTTCTCCGGCAAGCACCATAACAATACTCAGGGCAACCAGGGCCCATTCCGCCGGCGTAATGGAAAACCATACGCCGGCGAAAAGAACCACTATGGCTACGATTGTATGTATGCGCGCATTTGGTTCCCCGTCTACAAGTGTCCGGAGCCCATTGATGGCGTATTTAAAACTTAGTATTCTATTTTTCAGGTAATTACCCGGCATCATTTTATTATTTCATACCTGCCAGATTCCCAAGGTCAATGCCTTTAACGGCATTCTTCAAATCACTTTCGCTTACGTTGTCTCCGTTGACCGTCACAATAAAACGCTTGGCTACCAGAACGCTGACTTCTCCATTTTTACCGGGTCGGTCGTAACGTTCAAAGCTTTTATAGCCGTCAATTTCTCCAGTGCGTTCGTAGCCATTTTCATTTTCTTTATCAATGCTAACCGACGCCCAGGCAGCCATTCCCATCATAGCCACCCCCATTCCCCCGGTATCGGCGATGTTGATGCGAATTTTTCCACCGTCCTTTTCATAAGCGGCTTTGGCGCTGGAAATCTGAAAACCGGCCATGCCGACAGATTCGCTTTCAAACTCGGTACGTGTCATGCCCATCAGGGTTTCCGGAAGCAGGGTCTTTAGCTTTTTGGGTTCGACAATTGGCATCTTTTCGCCATTTGCCAGCCCTTCCATGGCTTTGGCCATTTCTTTGGCCGCTTTTTCCATATCGGTGCCGGCTTCTTCGGCATGCTTCTCTATTGCTGCGGCCGCTTCTTCAGCAGCTTTTTCTTCCGGTGTTTTGGAACCAGTACAGTTTTGCATCAACAAACCAAGGGAAAGCATAGACAGGATGAGTAATTTGCTTTTCATAACGATTCGTGTTTTTGGAAAAATTTGATTTTGTGGTGAAGATAAGAAAAATGTAGGGGAAGTTTTTCGAAGAGGCTGCAAAGTGTATCCTCAATTGATTATCCGGATACACAAACCAACATACCGTATATTCGCATTGCAAAAACACGATGAATATGAATACCCTGGCAGGAAAAGGCATCCCTCCCCATGGACTTCCCTCACAAACGGTTTTGGAACAACTCCGGGCCAAAAAAACGGGCGACGCCAACTGGCTCCACGGCCGTCTATGGAGCATGGTCTATTATGTAAACGAAGAACACCTCCAATTAATGGAGGCGGCAAACAAAATGTTCTTGTCTGAAAATCAACTCAATCCGTTGGCATTTAAAAGCCTTCTGGAGATCGAAAAAGAGTTGGTGAACATGGCGGCGGTTTTGATGCACGGCGACGAAGCCAGTACCGGCGTTTTTACCTCAGGAGGGACTGAAAGCATTACGCTGGCGCTTTACGCTTATCGCGAATACGCGAGGCGGCAAAAACAATTCAGCAGCGGGCGACTGGAAATTGTAGTGCCCGTCAGCATACACCCTGTATTCGAAAAAGCAGCCCACTTGCTGGATTTGAAGGTCCGAAAAGCGCCACTTGGTCCGGATTTCCGGGCAGATCCGTTTGCCATGGAAAAACTAATTTCCCGCCGAACCATCCTGATCGCTGCATCGGCGCCGGCTTATCCCCACGGCATCCTTGATCCGATTGAAGCCATCGCTGTTATCGCCCGAAAACACGGCCTGCCCCTGCATGTGGACGCCTGTATTGGCGGCTTCATGCTCCCGTGGGTAGAAAAACTGGGTTATCCGGTGCCCCTTTGGGACTTTAGAATACCGGAAGTGACGTCCATTTCGGCAGACTGGCATAAATATGGTTACAGTATAAAAGGCGCCTCTGTGATCCTTTACCGCAACATAGAGCAGATGCGTCATCAATTTTTTGTTTCTACTGATTGGCCAGGTGGCATATACGCGTCCAGAGCGCTCATGGGGTCTCGTTCCGGGGGCAGCCTCGCAGCAGCCTGGGCAGCAGCAAAATCACTCGGTGAAGCAGGCTACCTAAACCTTGCCCGTCAATTAATGGAAGGCATCCAAAAGTTGCGCACGCTGATCGAAGCCCTGCCGGAAATTGAAATTATCGGCTCCCCCTGCATGACCGCAATGGCATACCGCACCAAAAACGGCAAACCAGACCTGTTTACCCTGGCCGAAGAAATGGAACGCAGGGGCTGGTCGCTTGACCGCCAACATCTTCCCGACAGCATACACCTTACCCTGATGCCTCAACACCTGCCCTATTTAGATGACTATGCCAGCGATTTAAAAGATTCCCTTCAGCTGATCAGCGAAAAACCGGAAAAGCTGAGTGAAAGCGCGGCGTTTTATGGCATGGCTGCACGCATACCATTTCGCAACCTGGTTAAACGTGAAGTGTTGCGTGTGTTGGAAAACATATATGCCGCACCAAAGGAAGAAACTACAAATAAAGAGCTGCAATGGAAGGGAGACAAAACAGACATTGCTTCGGAAAACACACCAGAAAAAAGGGCAGACTGGAAAAATCGTTTGCTCCAACGTTTACTTTTTTTATGGGCAAATAGAAAAAAATAATTAATACAAATTATTCATTTTTAATGATTTGCATTTCAAGAACCGGCTCCCCCTACCCTTTTGGTCGGCGCTCTGCCCTACCTTTCTAAAAAATTTGTAAGAATAGGAAAACCGCTTCAACATCTATTGTCGTAACTAATCATATCCCTATGATTGGGCGTGACAAATACATTTTCCTATTCATCACAAAATCTCTGATTATGAACACCTTCAGCATCTTAAAAGTATCAGGCGCCGCTGTCCTGACACTCGCACTCTCTTTTACCAGCTGTGAAAAAGCAGTGGAAGATTTTCAACCAATTCCTGAAGCGGCAGGAACATCCAGCGCACTGGCTCCGGGGCAAACAGCAAATATCTACGTTTCTTCAAACACAACCCCCGTAATGGGCATCTTCGATGTAACCAATCCGGCAAGCGTTACGAGCAAAACCATCAATGTAAGCAACAATGATGCTGACGGTATCTCCCTGTATCCTTATGGAGACGCTGTTTTTCAATTGAACCGCAGTTCTAACAGAATGATGGCTTATAACAATATCTCTACCCTTCCCAACGGCGCCACTCCAAGCCCAAGCGCCATGAGCGGTTCAGATTTCACCAATGGTCGGGAAATAACATTTAGCCAGGGTCGCGTTGTCGCCATCCAGGATGCAGACCCATCCAATGGCAATGTCAACAGGTTCCTGGTTTATCGTGCCAGTCCTTACTCCTTCAACTTGCAAAAAACGTACGACGCAGACATCAGCCTCTGGGGATTACAGGCAATTGGAGAAGATGTTTATGCAGTTCAGGACGTTTCCGGTAACCTGGCATTTTATCAAAACTTCTTCAATAAGCCGGGCAATACAACCATCAGCCCAAGCTGGAAATTAACCATCGAGGGACTTGTTCGGACACACGGTTTGCAGTATGACGTGGCAGCAGATATTATGGTTTTGACGGATGTAGGAGATGCAGGAAGCGCTACGGACGGCGCCATTCATGTCATAACGAATTTCTCTCAAAAAGCTGCAGCAGCTTTAGGTAGTGGAACTACCGGTACCATAGCACTAAACCAACAGATTCGCATCGCCGGAGGCAACACCTTCCTCGGCAATCCGGTTGATGTATCCTACGACAGTGCAACAAATAAAATCTACGTCGCTGAGCGTGCCAATGGCGGTGGCAGAGTTCTGATTTTTGACTTCCCTGCTTCAAGCGGCAATCCGGCTCCGGTGGCAAACATAACCTTCCCTGGCGCTTCAGCCATATTCCTGAACATTGGGAATGGCGGTTCCAGCTTCTGATATTTTTTATTGCATCTACCCCACAACTACGAGAGCCATCCCAGGTTGGGATGGCTCTCGTTTTATTTTGCAAACACCGATCACTATCTGCTTATTTATTGTCTATCCAATTAATTGGTTGTCTGAGCTTTACCTGCCTGCCTGCCCTCCGGGAGGCGGGCCGGCAAGGCAGGGAGTTCAATAGCAAGGCTTGCGAAGGCCCCAAAAACGGGATTTTATTGGTATAAATGACCGATTTTGGGGCCGAGCATAACGCAGCTATCGGGCTCTAAAGACAGACAAACTATTCTTCAAACTTTTCAGGCCGCATTTGCGGGAAGAACAATACTTCCTGGATGGTATGCTGGTTGCAGAGCAACATAGCCAAACGGTCGATGCCGATGCCGATACCCGAAGTTGGTGGCATCCCATATTCCAGGGCCCGCAAAAAGTCATGGTCAATAAACATGGCTTCATCGTCTCCCCGTTCCATCAGTTTTACCTGCTCCTCAAATCGTTCCCGCTGGTCTATCGGATCGTTCAACTCTGTATAAGCATTGGCCACTTCTTTGCCATTAATCATCAATTCAAACCGCTCAACCAACCCTGGCTTGTCCCGGTGCTTTTTGGTCAGTGGCGACATTTCTACCGGGTAATCAGTAATAAAGGTAGGCTGAATGAAATGGCGTTCAGCCGTTTCGCCGAAAATCTCATCGATCAGCTTTCCCCGTCCCATACTGTCGTCCGTTTCAATGTGGAGTTTTTTGCAAAGCGTTCTCAAAGCCGCTTCGTCCATTCCGGAAACGTCTTCGCCGGTATGTTCCTTGATCGCATCGTATATGCTGACGCGGCGATAAGGCGCTTTGAAATTGATGATTTTATCACCAACCTGAACATCCGTAGTGCCACAGGTTTCCATCGCTGCCTGTTCCAGAAGGGCCTCCGTCGTATCCATCATCCAGAAATAGTCTTTGTAAGCTACATAGAATTCCAGGATGGTAAATTCCGGGTTGTGGGTGCGGTCCATACCCTCGTTGCGAAAATTGCGACTGAATTCATACACCCAGTCGAAACCGCCTACAATGAGTCTTTTTAAATACAATTCATTGGCAATACGAAGGTAGAAAGGAACGTCAAGGGCATTGTGGTGCGTAATAAACGGGCGTGCCGCTGCTCCGCCGGGAATGCTTTGCAGCACCGGCGTGTCGACCTCCAGGCCACCCCGCTCATTCAGAAAGCGCCGGATGGCGGAAACCATCTTAGTACGCTTGATAAAAGTTTCTTTTACGTGCGGATTAACGGCCAGGTCAACATAACGCATGCGGTAACGCTCTTCGGTGTCGGTGAAAGCGTCGAAGATATGGCCTTCTTCGTCACGTTTAACGACCGGCAAGGGGCGCAGTGACTTGGCCAGTAGCTTCAGGCCGGTTACGTGAACGGTAATTTCACCTACCTGCGTCCGGAAAGCATAGCCCTGGACGCCAATAAAATCACCGAGATCCAAAAGCTTCTTAAACACCTCATTGTACAAGGTTTTGTCCTCACCCGGAGCAATATCGTCGCGGGAAATATAAAGCTGTATCCGACCGGAGCTGTCCTGCAATTCTGCAAACGAAGCTTTGCCCATCACCCGAAAACTCATAAGCCGGCCTGCCAGACTTACTTCCTGAAAGTTAAGTGGCTTGCCTTCTGCGTCTTCTTCAAAAAACTCCTTCAAATGAGCCGCATGAATACTGACGGGAAAGGCCTCCGGCGGATATGGATCAATGCCAAGTGCCAGTAGTTTTTCAAGTTTTTCTCTGCGGATAATTTCCTGTTCGCTTAAATGCATGTTTGGTATCGTTAATTTATTCCCTGTACTGAAAAACACAGGGCTGTTTTAGTCTAAGAGGCTGCAAAAGTAAGCGCTTGTTCCGATTTTCACGTCAGACAAAGCATCTTTTCAACGGATAACCACATCTTCAATGGCATCTTCACCGAGCGCTTCGTTCAGCATGTCCCGGATTTTGTCTTTTCCGAAGGTTAATTCCTGTTTGAGGGAGGCGGAGGTAATGGTCAGGTAGAGTTTGTTTCGGTAGAGTTTTATTTCAGTGGTATACTGGGCGATGGTGGGTCCCATCTTTTCTGCCCAAAGGCTCCTGATTTGCGTTTGATGGAGACGTGGTTTCAGTTTGTAAGCATCCAGCATTGCCTTAAGGGCCTCTTTAAGTGAAATGTCATTGTTTGCCCTTTTCATAGTTTTAGATTTGAATATTGCCCAGACAATGGGCGTTCTGTTTGGCAAGGCCGGTACCTTACCTCAAATAATTGTACCCTGATCCACCACTAGTTGCTGATATGCCATTCCGCTTTCTTTCGCAATATTTGCCACCCGCGCTTCATCTGTATCGGTAATAAAAATCTGTCCGTAATTCCCCGTGCACAACAACTCCATCAGCATCGCCACGCGGCCGGCATCCAGCTTGTCAAAGATATCATCCAGGAGCAAAAACGGGAGCATGTTTTTTGCATCGCGCAACCACTCATATTGCGCCAGTTTTAGTGACAATACAAACGATTTAAGTTGCCCCTGAGAAGCATAGTTTTTAAGAGAATGCCCGCCAATGGCAAAAAGCAGGTCGTCCCGGTGTATGCCACAGGTAGTTCGTTGCAAGATGCAGTCTTTTTCTTCTTTTTGCTGCAACAATGTGGCAAAATCTGTTTCGTCGAGCTGAGATTGATAACGGCAGTCGATGGTTTCATGACCGCCGGAGATTTTTTCATACAGCGCCTGCAGCACCGGGCGCAGTTTCTCCACAAAGTTTTTTCTGGCCTGGTGTATGGCTTCTGCAGGAAAAACCAGTTGCTCAGCGTAAACCCTTAGCAGCGAGCGGTCTTTGCTTCCCTGCTCCGCCAAACGCTTGAGCAAGGCGTTGCGTTGCTCCAGAATACGTTCATAAGCAATCAGTTGCTGTAAATAAGCCGGATCAAACTGACACAGGGTATTGTCGAGAAAACGCCTTCTGATTTCGCTGCCATCGGTTGCAATCTGCGTGTCATCCGGAGCAATAATGACGACAGGAAGCGTTCCGACATGTTCCGCTAATCTTTTATAAGGGACATCATTGCGTTCAAAAGTTTTTTGTCGGCGTGGAATGACTTTTGCGACCACTTTTTCTTCTTTGCCATCCAGTTCAATCCGACCTTCAATTCTAAAAAAATCGGTCTCGTGAAGGGCCACCTGCGCTTCATTTTGAGCAAAATAGCTTTTGCCCATACACAGATAATAAATAGCGTCCAGCAGGTTTGTTTTCCCCATTCCGTTCCGGCCGACAATGCAATTGAGTGATGCTCCGAAAGCAATCCGCCCGAGTGCATAATTTTTGAAATTTGTCAGCGAAAGCTGACGGATGAAAGGTCGTACAAACACGTAAGCAAAGATTGTGAGTTAAACTATATCTACCAGCTCGCCCCGGCGCCGCCACCGCCTGAAGATCCGCCACCCCAACTACCGCCGCCACCGCCGGAACCACTACCGGAAGAAGACCGCGTTTTCATGGGAATCACCATAACCTTTCGTTTATGGTAGTTACAGTTTTTGCACTCATAGATGACTTCCATACTTCCGGAAGAACTGTAGGTCGCATGCTGTAATACCTTGGAACTGGCTTTGTGATAAGTGCGAAATTTGCACTCCGGGCAGGCCTGGTATTTTGAAAAAAGCTTGGCATAGCTCAGGGTAACCACATCACTGTCATCCTCCGTCACCCAGACATCATAATCAACACTGCCCAGTGCTTCTTCAGTAACCTGACCTTTTTCAAGGTAGGTATCTTCTTCTCCCTCGCTTAATTTTCGCATGGGCATGCCGTTAACTTTACTAAAACGACGCTGGTTCCGCAGACGATGCAACACGCCTTTTAACATGAAATACAACAGCAGATAAGGGATTGGAAAAATAAAAACAAAGATCAGCAGGGTTGCATATCTAATATGGCGGTATTTGTCGTACAGATCCTCCTTATTGAGTAAATTGATCAACATCCAGACAATAACGCCAAGTCCAAAAAACAAGGAAATGATGGCATACCAGTACAATGCCGGATGGATTTTTTGTCCCATTACCCTGGGCCAGCCGCGCTGTGGGTCGAGCGAAGCCCGCAATTCTGCCAGTGCTTCAGGATCTTCCAACAAGGCTTTGACCCTTTGCACAGCGCCAATCACCCCGCCATCATAATCCTGTTGTTGGAAATGAGGGACCAGCTCTTCCAGCAGAATTCGCAGGCAGATGATGTCCGGCAACAACCCCTCCAGTCCATAGCCTGTTTCGAATTCTGCCCGCCGTTGATCCATGACAACCAGCAACAACAACCCATTGTCGACGCCTTTTTGTCCGATACCCCAGTGCTGAAAAAGGCGGGTGGCAAAATCTTTAGGCACTTCTTCTCCAATGCCCGGCAGCACAACAACAGCCATTTGAGCAGTGGATTTGTTTTCCATGTCGGCCAACAGCAGGTTAAGCTGCGTTACGGCATCTTCGGAAAGTGAGTTTCCCGGATCGCTGACGTAACCATTGCCACGGTCTTTCGGATTGGGTACTTCTTCAACAGTATATGCAGATTGCTGGGCTGCGAGGCTGCCGAGGCTCCATATGATGAGGAGCAGGCAGCAAGCGGTTTTAAGAAAGGATGGTGACATCATGAATGTTGGTCTGTATTCGCCAAAAATAAGGCAAATAATCGGGATGCGAAGCCTTGTTTAGACTTAGTGCAGATGAATCCGGATATTAGTCCTGTAAATCCCTGACGAATCGATAACCTACTTCGAAAACCGTTACCAGACTCCTTTCCGAAGCATCTGCCGCAAGCCGGGATGCTTTACTCAATCCCAATTCTGCACGGGCAGTAAAAACCCATCTTTGCCAGGGCTGGTAAGAAAATTCAAAGGGAATCATCAGAATTACAGGCGATTGCGCTTTGTTTTTTACATTTAAATTCCGAATGCTTCCCTGCACAATGACGCCTCCATAATCGGTTTTAGAGCTAAAAATCCCTCTGCCACCCAACCCCAATCCTGCAGACCATTTGCCGAAATGGTATTTTGGAAGACACAACAGTGTTGAATAATAATGAATATTGATGCCAATCACTGCCCCAAAGGGAAATCCATTTTCATCTGTCGCAATAAAAGGCTCGTCGTAAAAGACAGAACGCTGGAGATTTATCTGGTACTTCAATGAAAAAGTGGGATCCAGAAGCTTTTCATAAGAAACGCCGGCCCCAAAGCCACCCAGCAAAACACCACGGCCTTCATCACCGGAATACCACAGTATCGGATAATAACTTTTGTTTTCACTGTTGACCGGATAGTACTCGTTTCCACTCAGGTGTACCGTCCAGATTTGAGCAGAAAGGAACCCTGCGTTTAAAACACAGAGTATAAACAGGATCAATGTTTTGTGCATCCTCATTCAATTTTTATAACCGGTTCTGTAAATATCAACCCGTTGGCACTAACTTCCACATGGTAGACACCGGCGTCATGGCCATCAAGGCTTAATACGATGGTTTCATTAGGGAACAGCACGGGTTGCTCGAGCAATACTTTTTTACCGTCCAACAAACGAATACGGGCAGGATTACTTCCAAAAAAATTGGCATCCAAACGCACAAAAAAGACATTTACGCATGGGTTAGGAAAAATTTCAAAAGGAGGTAATGGAACTTCTTCTATTACTTTGTTGCACGAAATCATCAATACCAGGCAGCAAAATACAGGCATCATTCTTCTGAAAATCATAACTTATTTTTTAGCAGTTCATTAGATTACAAAATTCACAACTTTCCGAACTACTCTGGAAAAAGCACGCCAATATACAAACTTATGGAATCTCATCTCCGCACTCGTTATCTTCTGACGGCACAAGACATTTAGTCGTAATCTAATGAATTACTGGATGTTATACGCTGCCAGAAACAATCGTTTACTTATTTTTTTGTTATTCCAGGTAACGTTGATCCTTTTCCCTGTATAAAGGAAACGACAAGCAAAAAATTCAGGTTCTGCTGCAAACGCGCGTAAAGCAGTACCTGGCATTTCAGGCTTGTCGCCGATTACCAATTTCTACACACTACCAAAAAATCATCACCTATGAGAAAGCAAATCTTCCTCACCACCCTGTTTGCATTAGCAGGCATTTCAATGGCTTTTGCCCAATTCCCCTTGATGGATCTCGTCGGCAATACCGTCAGCATCAGTCCGACAAGCTACCAATTCGCCGTAGGCGCCAACTCCGTAACCGACCCCAGCACCAAAGTTCTGATCAATGGCGGAAAAATGGACCTTATGGTGCCTTCTACTTTGAGCGAACTGATCAAAATCAATCATTCTACCGGACTCGGAACCAGCTTTTTTATGAATACTTCGGGCTCCACCAATTATTTCGACGCCAGCATTTTCCCCATCAATTCAAGTGATGAAGGCTGGTTTTCGCATTACCGAAACAGCAATTTCAGCGGCGCCAAAGGCCTTCGTTTATTCAATGGCGACGGCAGCAGCGACATTGGCGCCCAGTTTGGCTTAAACGGCCTGAGCTCTTTTATCCAAAGCGGCAATTTCGGCATCGGAACCCACACCCCAACAGCGCGTCTCCATGTAGAAGGCGACGGATATTTCCGTCAAAACGGCCAGACCATCACCATGAGCGGCGAAAATTCGACCTACCTCCGTTTGAATACTGACATCGATCAAATCGGTATATTTGGATTCACCAAGCCAGGCAATACGACCATGGAGGTGCTCAATGTAACCGATGGCGGCGATATGGTTTTCCGGGCCGATAAAGGTTATGGGTTTGGCATCGCACCTCAGGTAGCCTTCCACGCCAGTGGCAATCGCCTTCGCCTCAGCACGCCGGGCAACCCCAACCGCTTTGTAGAATTGCGCACCGACGGCGCAGCCCTCGATTTGAACAGCAACGATGGGCCGCTTTACATCCACTCCAACACAGATAATGTTTACCTCGGCGCTTTTGGCGGCAGCGTCATCGTCGGTAATTCAGGCATCGCACCATCTGATCGCTTTGAGGTCATTGGAAACATGAAAGTACATGGTTTTGACGCTGTCGTACACGGCAGAAGCGCCGACGGAAGAGAGGCCGACCTCGTAGGTACTTACCAAGGCTGGGATGCTGACGGCGTTTACCTCGCAGGATACAATGCCATCAATGCCCCGGGAAGCCGCAATACACGCCGCATTTACATGGGTGGCGCCGGTAGCGAAACGCTGGTAGCCGATCTGGCTTCACAAAGGGTCGGCATTGGCGTAACGCTTGCAGAAATGCCCGCAGGTTATGCCCTCGCTGTAGATGGCCGCGTCATTTGCGAAGAACTTCGGGTTCGCAATTCCGCTTCCTGGCCGGATTATGTTTTTGAAGCAGATTATCAGTTGCCAAGCCTTCAGGAGGTGCAGCAGCACATTGCCGAAAAAGGACACCTGCCGGGCATCCCGAGTGCAGCGGAAGTCAGCGCACAAGGTGGTATGGAAGTTGGCGAAATGCAGCGACTCCTGCTGGAAAAAGTAGAACAACTGACCCTGTATACCATCGAAACAGACAAGCAAAACACCCAATTGCGTAAGGAATTAATCGCGGCCAATGCGCAAATGCTTGAATTGATGCAGCGCATTCAGAAACTGGAAGGCGGTAAGTAAGATTAGATTTAAGATGTGAGATGTTAGATATCAGATTCAAGATATTAGATATTAGATATTAGATATTAGATTTCAGATTTCAGATGCTTGACAGAAGACACAAAATTATATAATTCAAGCACTTAGCTGAATTGAATCAATTATATATCATACAATAGCAAAAGTGCTGTTGATAGAATTTA
>CALEYL010000003.1 GCA_937926205.1 uncultured Saprospiraceae bacterium | reverse complement strand
AAATTCTATCAACAGCACTTTTGCTATTGTATGATATATAATTGATTCAATTCATTTAGCCTTTAACCTTTAACCTTTAACCTTCTTACTTCAGCGTCTCCTCAAACAACTTATAAATCCGCTTATACTCATCCGCCCAGCTGCTGGGTTCCACAAAACCGTGGTCTTCCATCGGATAAACGGCAAAATCCCAGCCGTCTTTGCCCAGTTCGATCAGGCGTTGCGACAGGCGCACCACATCCTGAAACTGCACGTTGGAATCCACCATGCCGTGTAAAATCAGCAGGCGGTCTTTCAGGCCTTTGGCGTGGTAGATGGGCGAACTGCGGGCATATGCTAAGCTGTCTGTCGCCGGGGTGTTGAGGATGTTTGCGGTGTAAGGGTGGTTGTAGTGGGCCCAGTCGGTCACCGAGCGCAAAGCTGCACCGCTTTTGAAAGTCCCCGGCGCGGTAAACAACCCCATCAGGGTAATGAAACCGCCGTAGGAGCCGCCGTAAATGCCGATGCGTTTGGCATCCACGCCCAGTTCTTTGCTTAAATAGCGCGCGCCATCCACGTGATCGTCTAAATCCTTACCGCCCATGAAGCGGTAGATTGCCGTTCGCCAGTCGCGCCCGTAGCCGCTGCTGGCGCGGTAGTCGATGTCGAGCACCGTATAGCCGTTATCGACCAAATAGTTGTGGAACATGAACTCCCGGAAATAGGTGCTCCACCATTTGTGGACGTTTTGGAGGTAACCGGCGCCGTGTACAAAAATGACTGCGGGGCCGCCTTTTTTGGCTTTCGCCGGACGGTAAAGCCGGGCGGGTACTTTTGCGCCGTCCCGGGCCGTGAACCACACAATTTTTGGATCGCGCCAGGGGTAGGCGTCGAATTTAGCGGTGGTCGACTTCGTCAGCCGGCGCATGGCAGCTCCGGGTTTGTTTTCCATGACGTACAATTCCCAGGGGCGGTTGCTGTAGGAATAGCGCACGGCCAGTAATTTTTCATCAGGAGACATCGTCACCTCGTTGCCACCGGCTTCGGGGGTGATTTTTTCCAGTTTGCCGCCGGTTATAGGCAAGCGGTAAAAATGCTGCTCGTGCGGTCCTTCTGCGTTGGCCGTCAGGTAGAAAGCATCTCTGTTTTGGTTCATTTGTACGCTCAGAACCTCAAATTTGCCGCTCGTCAGGGCTTTTTTCTCCAGCGTTTCCACATCTAAGGTATAGAGGTGGGAAAAACCCGTGGCTTCCGACTGGAACCAGACGTGGCGTTGGTCGGGCATCCAGCCGATGCTGCCCATCGAAAAATTCCAGCCTTCAATGCCGGGGCCGCCGATCCAGGCGTCGTCGTGCTGGCGGTCCAGCAGTTTGAGCTTGCCTGTGGGCAGGTCGAGCAGCAAAATCCAGCGGTCTTTGTTGTCCAATGCACGCGCTACAACGACTGCTTTGCCGTCTTCAGAAAAAACCGGTCCGTGGAGGATGACCTCGCGGGGATTTTTGAATTTGGGGTTAAAAGCCGTGGTATCCTTGTGGTATTCGGCGAGGTAAGCCGGCTTGTCGTAAATGCCTTCTAGCTGCTTGATGTCCAGTGTGTAATTGGTATCCCGCGCAATGTCGTAAACGCCCATTTCATAAGCATCGTTGGCAGCGCCGACTTTTTGGCGGGCATTCTGATCTTCGGTAAAGCCCGATTCCGTCACAAATTCCGTCACTTTGGTGCCTTTGCTGCGCGAAGGCGTGCTGATGCGATAAGTCACGTATTTTAAATCCGGGCTGATCTGCACATTGGATAACTGCTGGCGCTCGCCGTAAGCGATTTCGAGCGGCCGTTTCGGATCCTGGGTTTTGTTGCGGCGGGCGCGGGTTTCTTCGGTGGCTTTGCGTTCTGCCAGCACTTCAAACCAGCGGAGCTGGTCGTTTTTCAGCCATTGCTCCTGCTCTGAAAGGGGCGGTTCTCCTTTGGCGCCGCCGCGGCGGAAATCGGTGAGTTGGCGCAGGCCGCCGCCTTCAATTTCCCAGGCGTAGAGGTTGCCGCCCTGTTGGTAGATGACCATTTTTTCATCGCCGGAAAAACGGGCATTGCTTTCGCGGTCCACCGTATTTGTGATTTGGCGTTTGCGGCCGCTGGCAAGGTCTAAGAGGAAGAGGTCGCCATTTTTGCCGTAGAGTTTTAAGGTATGGGCTTTATTGTAGTCGCCGTCGCCGGGCAGGTCGCGCAGGACTTCCGGGGTCAGTTTTTGCGGCTGGCCACCCTCAATACCCACTGAATAGGTACTGCGCAGGGTATCGAGGTCCGGATTCCAGGAAAAGTAGATGGTTTTGCTGTCTTCGGACCAGGAGATGTTCTGCGGCGCATAGCCTGTGAAGCGTTCGCCCTGCATGAATTGTTCGATTTTCAGGGCCGAGCGGTTGGCCGGTTTTTGAGCAACCAGCGTTGCAATGGCCGCGAGGAAAAGGGTAGTGGAGATAAAAACCCGCATGATCGGATGATTTTGGTGCGGGACGAAGATAGGGGGAATTTGAAAATTAGATAATTTGAAGATTTGATGATGAGAGGACTAGGTTTGATGATGGGGGGATTTTTGATGATTCGGGGATTTGGTTATTTGAGGATTTGAGGGCGTCGTATGGCTATTGAACCTGGCGATCCCTATCAATCTGGCTTTTTTTTGGATGTTAATGCAGGCAGGGCATCTGCGGAGGGCCTGGCGAGCAACCGCAAAGCGGTTAACTGTGAATAACTCCGGATGTCTACCTGCCAGTAGGCAGGAAATCCGGAGTTAAAAGCATAGTAGAAGAGTTATACGCATAACCCTGAGAGGGTTGAATGTCAGTGTATTAGGGATTCTATAAATGGTGTTTGTATTCAACCACTTTACTGGCGAGCGTTGGCTATGCATATCGCGTTATTGGATGCCGGTCCCAGCAGAGTTGTCATTCCCGCAGGGCTACGGTTTACACACATCTTAGGTTCCGTCGATGAGGTTGTAGAAGTCGAAGAAAGCATAAAATTGAGTTAATCCCTTGGACATAGTAATGGGCCCAGGTGGACGCTGTGTTTTATAACCAGACCAGCCCCCCAACCTAGCAATGATCCATGCGGCCCAAGCTAAAGAGTTATTGGCGTGGGGATTAATAATTTTTGGGGTTTGACCAGATAACTTAGCATTGAGTTTGATAAGTAATTGCTGTTGAGTTTGATCAAACATGCTTTCAATAGGAGCAAAGTCTCGGCCGTCGCGAGCGGTGGATAATCGCAGGGCTTGTTCAGATGCTTTAAGCGCCATCACGGTTAGTTTTTTAATAGATTTTGGATTTTGAAGCTGGGAATTTTCGATATCAAAGCCTTGTTTTTTCAAGATCCTGAAAAGTTGTTCTATATTCCATCGAGCTTGATAAGCGCTGACTACCTGCCAGGCCTTTTGAAGCTCATCTATTGTCCAGGTGGTTAACAATCGCCAGTGAATAGGTGATTCACCGGGTGGAACAGTTGACGAATGCTCTAAAACTTCAACCAAACATAAGGGTTTATCTAACAATTTCTTATGTTTGGAATAGGAACTTGGACGTTCTAGTCTGAGTGTTATATATCGAATAGTCAGCAAGGCTTTTCGAGCCTTACGCTGTACCCACTTGCCACTACTTTTACTGTAATGATTCAGAGAACGTATAGCGACGTGGCGCACATCCATCCAGCATTGAGTAGCTAATAAGTCACTAAAGTGACCTTGGGTTTGGTCGGTAGTGCTCACCGCCTGGCGATCTTCTTTAACACGAACGATAAAATTCTGATTGGTACACTCTAAAATTTGTTGGAGTGACTCGTATTTGTCTCCACCCTGATCCATGACAAAGGTCATGCTCCGCGCCTGCTGTAGGCCTTTAGCCGTATTTTGGGCTACAATCGACCACATACCTGCCTCTTTGTCTTGCAACTCCAGCTTACGACGTTGCGCCCGCCCTTGCTGTTTTTGTTCTTTACTCCCTTCTATTAACGGTCGTGTATAATGTAAAATATCTCCTAGCCCTAGCGTCTGATGTGTCTTTTTATCTATGAGCAATGAAGGAACCAAAAAAAACCCTGGCGTCCGGTTATCTTCTAAAACACCTACCGATTTTACCTGCTCGTGCTTATCCTTGGAGCCCGTTTTTAGCTTAACCGATGTACTGTCTATGGCAACCAACAAATCTCGATCTCCACAATTGCCTAAATCCCATGCACATGTTCGAGCAATCAGTTCACTCAAGCTTACTTTGTCGTTATTTAAAAAACGATAAGCACCTCCTTGTGCTTTTCTCCCATCCCTCAATTGGTAGATTACCGAACTCTGGTTTTCTGATAATTGACTCAACAACTTCTTGTGACGTGCCTCCAAACGTTTATCTCCAAAACCATGTCTGCCAAATAACGACACACTATCTTTACTGCTCGTTGGATAGAATATTCTTCCTGTCATTTAATCCTTTTTTCTCTTACAAAGATATGTGTAAACCGTAGCCCTGCGGGAGTGACAAAACTGCTAAGGAGTGAAAGTTGAGATAACAATCGGCCCTGGCTCATGGCTGAAACCACGCGCTGCCTGAGCAGGCGATCCGTCCTTCAATGCCGCCGGGGACGCCCGCAATCGCGAATTCATGCTCCCACAAAAAAACTTGCGAATAAATTCGCCGGTACAGAAAGTAAACATCGTATTTTCGCCCCGTGAATGCATTAGAGCAATTGTTGCTGCGCTACAGCGAAAGCCCACAGGTGCGCCGCATGGCGCAAAACCTGGAAATCCTTGACTCGCCCCGTTTTCAATTAACCGGGATGAGCGGATCGCAGGAATGCTTTGTCCTGTCGGGACTGTACCGCGCCAAACCGGGCAGCCACCTGTTCATCGCCGACGACAAAGAAGAGGCGGCCTACGTGCAAAATACCCTGGCCAACCTGCTCGAAAAAAAGCCCGTTCACTTCTTTCCCGATTCCTTCAAACGCCCGGCTTTTTTTGAGGCGCTGAACAACACCAACGTGCTGCAGCGCACCGAAACCATCAATAAAATTGCCACCTCTCTGGCCAATGGCGAAATTGTGGTGACCTACCCGGAAGCCCTGTTTGAGCAGGTCGTATCGCCCGCAGCCCTGGACGCCGACCGCATCGATCTGACGGTAAAAGAAACGGTGCAAATGGACACCATTTTCGAGGTATTGATGGAATACGGGTTTCGCCGCGAAGATTTCGTATACGAACCCGGCCAGTTTTCCGTGCGCGGCGGCATCGTTGACATTTACACCTACGGCAACGAATATCCCTACCGCGTTGAACTGTTCGACGACCAGGTAGAAAGCATCCGCACTTTCGATCCGCTGACCCAATTGTCGGTGCAAAACATCGGGCGGGTGTCCATTATTCCCAACATCAACACCCGGTTTTCCAAATCGCAGAAAACGGTCTTGTTTGAAATCCTGAAGTCCGATACGGTCATTTGGGTGCGCGATTTTCAGCAGATCGTGGATCGCCTGCAAACCTGCTTTGAAAAGGCGGCTGAGTTCCGGAAAACCGTTTCTGTGATCGATGAAAGCGAACTGGCCGAAATATTCCGCGACGGTGCGTTCACCACGCCGGCTCAGGTGGTGGAAGGCATCCAGCGCTTCCCGATCCTGTTTCTGAAAGACGTGCCCGAAAATTTCCGCCTCTCCGAAACCGTGGCTTTCCACGCCAAAGCGCAGCCGGCGTTCAACAAACATTTCGAGCTGCTCATCAAAGACCTGACGGCCAATGCCGAGCGCCGCATCAGCAATTTTATTTTTACGGAAAACCCCCGGCAGATCGAGCGCTTTTATGCCATTTTTGAAGACCTGCAGGCCAATGTGCAGTTTCAGCCGATCACCAAAGCCATCCACCAGGGATTCATAGACCTCGATCTGAAAGTGGCCTGCTATACCGACCATCAGATTTTTGACCGTTTTCACCGTTACAAACTGCGCCAGGGCTTTACCCGCGATGTTGCGCTGAACGTTAAGCTGCTGAACGAATTGCAGCCCGGTGATTTCGTTACCCACATCGACCACGGCGTCGGCAAGTTTTCGGGGCTGGAAAAAATCAACATCAACGGCCACCAGCAAGAATCGGTGCGGCTGTTTTACAAAAACAACGACATCCTTTACGTCAGCGTCCATTCGCTGCACAAAATATCGCGCTACGTCGGCAAAGACGGCACGGAGCCACAGTTGAGCAAACTCGGTTCGGAAGCCTGGAAAAACCTGAAAAACAAGACCAAAAAACAGGTCAAAGACATCGCCGGAGAGCTGATCAAACTATACGCCAAACGCCGCGCCGCGCCGGGATACGCCTGTGCGCCCGACGGCTACCTGCAGATCGAAATGGAAGCCTCTTTCCTTTACGAAGATACGCCCGACCAGTTTAAGGCCACCAACGACGTCAAGGAAGACATGATGAAACCCTTCCCGATGGACCGCCTCATTTGTGGCGATGTGGGTTTCGGCAAAACCGAAGTTGCGATCCGCGCTGCGTTCAAAGCCGTTACCGAAGGCAAGCAGGTGGCTGTTTTGGTACCGACCACCATCCTCGCTCTGCAACATCATCAGACCTTTACAGATCGGTTGAAGGAATTCAATGTAAACATCGAATACGTCAACCGATTCCGTTCGGCGAAAGAGAAAAAGCAGATTTTTGAAGACCTGAAAAACGGCAAAGTTGAGATCATCATCGGCACGCACGCCCTGCTGAGCAACGAAGTGAAGTTTAAAGACCTTGGGCTGCTGGTAGTGGATGAAGAGCAAAAATTTGGCGTTTCCGCCAAAGAAAAACTGCGCAACCTGCGCGTAAACGTGGATACGCTGACGCTGACCGCCACGCCGATTCCGCGCACCCTGCAATTTTCGCTGATGGCGGCGCGCGACTTATCCGTCATCCGAACGGCGCCACCCAACCGCCAGCCCATCCATACCGAAGTGCGGGTGCCGAACGACGAATTGATTCGCGATGCCATCTATTACGAGGTCAACCGGGGCGGGCAGGTCTTTTTTGTGCACAACCGCGTCAAATCGCTGCAGGAAGCGGCTGCGCATATCCGGCGCCTGTGCCCCGACATTGACGTGGCGGTTGCACACGGGCAAATGGAATCCCACCACCTGGAAGAAACCCTGCTGGCTTTCATCGAACGGCAGCACGACGTGCTGGTTTGCACCAACATCATCGAAACCGGTCTCGACATTGCCAACGCCAATACCATCCTCATCCAAAACGCCCATCATTTTGGCATGAGCGACCTGCACCAGTTGCGGGGCCGGGTAGGGCGTTCCAATAAAAAAGCATTCTGTTATCTGCTCAGTCCGCCCCTTTCCACGCTCACAACCGACGCCCGCAAGCGCCTGCGCACGCTGGAAGAGTTTTCTGAACTGGGCAGCGGGTTTTCCATTGCCATGCGCGATATGGACATCCGCGGAGCAGGCAATCTGCTCGGCGCCGAACAAAGCGGCTTCATTTCAGAAATCGGATTTGAGACTTTCCAGCGCATTCTGGATGAGGCCATTCAGGAGTTGAAAGAAAATGAGTTTCGCGATCTGTTCAAAGAAGAATTGGAAAAAGACCGTAAATTTGTTCGCGACGTGCAAATCGAAACCGATGCCGAAATGCTGCTACCGGACGAGTACGTGGAAAGCACCCAGGAACGCCTGAGTCTGTACACGGAACTGGATGCCATTGAAAATGAAGAAGGCATTGCAAAATTTGAGGAAAAACTAACCGATCGCTTTGGCCGGCTGCCGAAAGAAGCGAAGGAGTTGTTTGAAGGTTTGCGGTTGAGATGGGTTTGCAAAAACCTCGGTTTCGAGCGGGTAGCGTTGAAGAACAACAAACTGCGCTGCTATTTTGTCGAAAACCCACAGTCGCCCTATTACGAAAGTGCTGTTTTTCAACACATTTTGAGCTATGTCGCTGAAAAAGGCAAAGCCCAGGGGCTGAGTTTGAAACAATCGCCCCGAAGCCTCATTCTCGTGCGCGACGACGTTAAGGGCTTGCGTGCTGCGACGCATCTGCTGAAGCAAATTGAACAGGTTGCACCGATATAAAGCGCTGTTTGCGCCATAATTTTACTTTAATTTTGAACCCTCCCGCATTATTTTGATGCAGCTCCGGATAAATTTGGGGGCTGCATTGACCGAAAAGTTCATAGATTAGCTTTCGAAATAATAAATGAGCAATCGCGCAGGTCCGGAAAATCAGTCGGAATGCCGACGCAGTCAGATTTAATGATCGCAAAATCATTAGATTGTCCCGCATCGGACGTAAGTTTGCTTTTAGTGACAACATCAAAACTATCGCTTATGAAGTGGCATTTTACGCTTGGTCTTTTTTTGTTCATGATGACGTCCGTTGGTTTACAGGGGCAGATTTCCTGCCAGTACCGACTGGACTTGTTCGACAGCTTTGGCGACGGCTGGAATGGCGCCTCGCTGACGATTACTATAAACGGCACACCCACTGTTTATACCCTGAACAACTTAACAGATGACGGGATATTCGAATCTTTCCCAATCACCATAACGACTGGTGACGTCGTTACTTTCACGTACGCTGGTGGCGCATGGGAAAATGAAGTCACCTACTTCTTTTACGACGCCGATAACATCCTGCTTTTCAACGATGGGCCTAACCCCGATATAGGAATGGTTTTTAATGCCACGTTGAACTGCCCCTCTTGTCCGGCGGTTCCGCCTTCCAGCGTTTCAGTTGACGATGTACGTGCATTCCGGGCTGACCTCAGTTGGTTGTTCTCGGATCCTGAAGGGGTTTATCTTGTTGAGTATGACACGGTTGGCTTTACTCCCGGAACCGGAAATACAACGATGGCAGCCGACAAAAAAATACGCCTGAACGGCCTTCAGGAGCACACGGCTTACGAGTTCTACCTCACCGTACTTTGCGCCAATGGGGACACGAGTACCACCATTGGACCATTCAGTTTTATGACACTTTGGTCTAATGATACCGGGATTGTAGACATTTCTGCTCCGCAAACGGCATGCGGTCTTGGTTCTGAGCAACTCACCGTGACCCTCCAGAATTTTGGCGGCACCCCGCAATCGCTCATCCCGTTCCAATTCAGCATCAACGGGGTTCTGATACCCGTTGGACAGCCTTTAGACGGTTTCTTTACCGGGGTATTGGGCAAAGACAGCATTTATACCATAGAATTTGACACGCCCTTCGACTTTTCAGAGCCGGGCGAATACAATATCCTTTCCTGGACGGAGCTTCCCGGCGATTCCGACCTGAGTAACGATACCACACATGTATTGGTAACGAGTGTTCCTGTTGTAACGGAATTTCCTCATTACAACAATTTCGAGGACGGCAAAGGCGGCTGGCGTCGTGGCGAGGGAAGTGCCAATGTGAATTCAACCTGGGCATTCGGAACGCCCTCCAGTGCTGACCTTCCCGCTGCAGCAAGCGGTAATAATGCCTGGGTAACCAACCTGACCGGGGATTACAACAACCTCGAAATGTCTTCCATCATTTCGCCCTGCTACGATTTTTCGAGCTTTACGGAAGATCCGAGGCTGACCTTTTCTTTGTACTTTGATTCCGAAGCTTGTTGTGATGAAGGATGGGTAGAGATGCGGGTACATCCCGATTCTGCCTGGACGAAAGTTGGAACCAACGGTACAGGCCTGAACTGGTATAACGATGCCACCAATCAATGGTGGGATGGTACTGGCGGATTTACCGGCTGGGTCACTGCTTATAATACTTTGACGGGCGCTGCCGGTTTTTCAAATGTAAACATCCGCTTTATGTTTTCATCTGATTTTTCAGTGATCAATAAAGGGATGGCCATTGATAATATCTTCATCGCTACGCCACTGGCTAATGACCTTGGCGCCGTTGCTGCCGGGCATACGGCCACAGCGGTATGCGGTGATGCAAACGATCAGGTTACGGTTACTGTCAGAAACTTTGGGACAAATCAACAAACAGGTTTTGATGTCTCTTACCAGATCAATGGCGGCGACGTTGTTACAGAAACAATCCCGACCAGTATAGGGCCAAACCAGCAGGTTAACTACACGTTTACCGTGCCATTCAACTCATCGGGAGCAGGTAGCTACGAAATTGTGGTCTGGACATCTTTTCCGGATGATTTTGAGCTGAACGACACGACTTCTTTCACCTTTGCAACCTCCAGGGAATTGCCGCTGGTGGAAGACTTTGAAAGTGGCGCATTGCCAGTAGGCTGGGTAACAGAAGAGTTTAACCCGATTTATTTCCCGAACGCCCACAACAATTCATCGTTCATTATTGGCGATAATATTTACTCGGGCGACCAGAATTTTGAAGTAACGACGACTGTTTATGGCCCGATAGCCTTGGGTGACAGCTTGTTGTTCGATTACCGCCTTACAGTATGGTCGGCAGGAACGACGCCGTTTGTTCCCGGGCCTAATGACAAAATCGAAGTATTCATCTCCACCGATTGTGGCGCTAATTACAATGTTTTTTATACCATTAATTCCGGCAATCACGTTCCCTCTGCCGCCTTCCGGACTGTACGTCTCAGCCTGGATGCCTTCGACGGGGAGTCTATCCGGCTCCGGTTTAAAAGCACCTGGGGTAGTGGTGATAACTGGTTTGATTTCGACAACATCAACCTGAAGCGTTGCCCTGCTACGCTGGGGCTTACTGCCACCGCAACCGGCGCTACTGCAGCCAATGCCAGCGACGGACGCATTACCATTGACGCAAGCAACGGACAAGCGCCTTATACCTACAACTGGACCAGTGGCGGCGAGAATGGTACAAGCCTGAACAACCTCGCTCCCGGATTTTACACGATCACCGTTACAGACAAAGCGGGTTGCAGCGATGTCGTTGCTGCTATGGTGGACGTTGTCGTAGCTACCGGCGAAGCAGAGCGACTGATCAGCGATATCCGCATTGCGCCTAACCCGACTTCTGGCGATGCGCTGTTGCATGTCGTTTTCCGCGAAGCTACCGACGCCCGCATTACTTTGATCAACAATGTCGGTCAAAGCTTGTTTGAAACCCGGGAACAGAACGTTCGCGAAGGCAACTACCGCCTGGACCTGAGTAATTATGAGGGCGGACTTTATCTGGTTCGCATTGTCGCTGGCGGACAGGTACACACAGAAAAACTGATCAAAATGCATTGATCTTTTTGATAAAAAGATAAGTCTGAAGGGGCATTCCGGTCATAGGGGTGCCCCTTCTTTGTTTCCGTTTTTAAACCATTTCGAAAAATAAGTGTATCCTTCAAAGAAATCACACGATTTTCCCAATCACCACGTCAGCAGGATTATGAAAATAGGAATTGTTTGTTATCCAACTTATGGAGGCAGTGGCGTTGTTGCAACGGAACTTGGCCTCGGACTGGCTAAAAGAGGCCATGAAATTCACTTTATCACTTACCGGCGCCCGGCACGCTTATCTGTGTTTCATGAAAATGTATACTTTCATGAAGTAAGTGGCGAGGATTATCCTTTGTTTGAATACCCGCCTTACGATACGGCGCTCGCCAGCAAACTTGTGGATGTGGTAAAGTTCGAAGACCTGGATATTCTGCATGTGCATTATGCCATTCCGCACGCTGCGGTCGCCTACATGGCTAAAAAGATATTGCTTACCGAGGGGCGCTATATACCGGTTGTGACAACCTTACACGGTACCGACATTACGCTGGTTGGCAGCAACAACTCCTTCGCGCCGGTGGTGGCTTTTTCCATCAATAAATCGGATGGTGTTACGGCAGTGTCAGAAAGTCTGCGGCAACAGACGCTGGATGCCTTCGACATCCAGAGGGACATTCGGGTCATCTACAATTTCATTGACTTCGAGCGTTTCAAAAAGATAGACAAGGATCATTTCAAAAAAGCCATTGCTCCGAATGGCGAGCGCATCCTGACTCATATTTCCAATTTTCGTAAGGTAAAGCGCATTGAGGATGTTATCTGCGTTTTTAAGAAAGTTTACGATAAAATTCCCTCTAAACTCCTATTGATTGGCGATGGACCGGAACGGCATGCCATGGAGGAATTGTGCCGGAAAATCGGACTTAGTCACGAAGTTCGTTTTTTGGGCAAGCAGGATGCCGTGGAAGAATTACTTGCCGTTTCTGATTTGTTCATCATGGCGTCTGAAAGTGAAAGCTTTGGTCTTGCAGCTTTGGAAGCCATGGCCTGTGAAGTGCCCATTATTTCTACCAATGTCGGCGGACTTCCGGAGTTGAACATCCATGGCCAAACGGGTTTCCTGAGCAATGTCGGTGATATCGAACAAATGGCACAAAACGCCATCAACATTCTGAGCGACGATGTTGCCCTGCAGCAATTCAGAAAAAATGCCCTGGAGCAGGCCCGTCGCTTTGACATCGATCTCATTGTACCGGAATACGAAGCCTACTACGAAGAAGTACTCAAACAAAGCAAACTGGAAGTCACCGCCTGATTATTTTTGGTAAAGTTTGCCAAATGGACTAAATTCGTCGGGTGAGCCATACCTGGAATGAACAAGGGTTGGCGCTTCTTTTATTTTGAAAGGATAAAAAATAAACCGGGCGTGTATGATCATCATTCCCTATGGCGATGACCAGGTAAAAGGAGGCTATTTCCCGTTGTTTAGTTATGCGCTCATTGCGATAAACCTGGCTGTATTTTTTTACGAGGCTTCCCTCCCTCTGCCGCTTCAGAATGCTTTTATGATGAAATATGCCGCTATTCCGGCCCACATCATGCAGGGAGAGGACTTGTACACGTTGATTACCAGCATGTTTCTGCATGGCGGTTGGGTTCATTTGTTTGGCAACATGTTGTTCCTTTGGATATTTGCGGACAACATTGAAGCATTGATAGGCACTCCCAGATTTTTTACTTTTTACTTACTTGGCGGGTTGGCAGCACATGTTGCGCACATCTATTTCAACCTGTCCAGCGAGATTCCAACGGTTGGCGCCAGTGGCGCTATTTCGGCTGTTATGGGAGCCTACCTGATGCTTTTTCCCGGATTCCGGATCCACTTCCTGTTCATTATTATCCCATTTCGCATCCCGGCTTTCCTGTTTCTGTTTTTTTGGGTTTTCCAGCAGTTGCTCAATGGGCAGGCATCGCTTCGGGTACAAACGGCCGAATCAAGCGGGGTTGCCTGGTGGGCGCACATCGGCGGCTTTGTTTTTGGCGTATTGGCGGGAATCTGGTTCAGGCTCATCCTGAGGAGGTCGCGTCCGCCTGCTCCTGCGGCATATCGTCGCCCTTACAGATAAGGATTGACGTGCATGCTTTTCTTAAAATCATTACCTTTGCGGCTTAAAATCCAAAACATGACCGTTGGGCACCTGATACCTGCCCATGGTCAATAGAACTGTTCCTTTATGTCTGCAGCAATTTTCGATCAGGTTAGAACCGTATTGAAGGAAATAGAAGCTTTAGCGCCGGAAACGCCTGAGGCTTTGGAGCAATTTCGCATTCGCTTTGTTGGCTCGAAAAATGTCATCAAACCCTTGTTTGACGAAATTAAAAATGTAGCGAACGACCAGAAACGCGAATTTGGCCAATTGATCAACAGCGCCAAACAAGCCGCAGAAACCAAGTACAATGCACTGAAAGAGCAGTTGGAAAGTGTGGCAGAGCAGGGCGTTGCCGGGCATCTGGATCTTACAGCGCCCGGTGAACCCATAGAATTGGGTTCGCGCCATCCGGTTTCTATTGTACTGAACCGCATCATCAGCATTTTTGAACGCATTGGCTATGTGGTGGCAGAAGGCCCTGAAATCGAGACAGACTGGTACAACTTCACGGCCATGAATACGCCGGAAGATCACCCTGCACGCGACATGCAGGATACTTTTTACCTGAAAGGCAGCACTGAAATGTTACTGCGTACCCATACCTCACCGGTTCAGGCGCGCACCATGACTACCCAGAAGCCGCCCATCCGCATCATTGCACCCGGGCGCGTTTACCGCAACGAAACCATTTCGGCGCGGTCGCACTGCCAGTTTCACCAGGTAGAAGGCTTGTACGTGGATGAAGGCGTGTCTTTTGCCGACCTTCGCCAAACCCTTTATTACTTTGCCAATGAAATGTTTGGCGCGACTAAAATCCGCCTGCGCCCATCCTATTTTCCTTTCACGGAACCCAGCGCAGAAATGGACGTTTATCTTGGCACCGATACCGAACAAACCTACCGCCTGACGAAAGGAACCGGTTGGCTTGAAATTCTTGGCTGTGGGATGGTAGATCCTCAAGTGTTGGAAAACTGTGGCATAGACTCTAAAAAATATACCGGCTTTGCTTTTGGAATGGGCATTGAACGGCAGGCATTGCGCCTTTACGGCATCAGCGACATCCGTTCGCTGTTCGAAAGTGATGTGCGTTTTCTGCGGCCTTTTACCGCTGTGGTGTAGTCTGGCCGCCAATCCCTTCTTCTACTGACCTGGATTTTGCCTGGCTTCGCTCAACGAATGGCCCAGCCTGCATCTCATCCGTAAGAAGGAAGTGTCTAAAATCTAAAATCTAATGTCTGATATCTAAAATCTGATGTCTGACATCTAACATCTGCAATTCATGAAACCCAGCATACCCAAGGGTACCCGCGATTTTTCACCGGAAGAGGTGAATAAGCGAAACTTTATTTTTGACACCATCCGCGAGGTTTTTGTCCGATATGGTTACCAACCCATTGAAACGCCGGCCATGGAAGCCCTGGCTACCCTTACCGGGAAATACGGCGAGGAAGGAGACAAGCTGTTGTTTAAAATTCTGAGCAATGGTGATTTTCTGGCGGATGCGAATAAAGAGGCGCTTGCGGCCATGGATTCACCTAAGGTGGCAGCGTCTATTTCCAAACGGGGTTTGCGCTACGACCTCACAGTTCCTTTCGCGCGTTATGTGGTCATGCACCAGAATGAGCTGGCTTTTCCCTTTAAACGCTACCAAATACAGCCGGTCTGGCGCGCTGACCGTCCCCAGAAAGGCCGTTACCAGGAATTTTTTCAGTGCGACGCCGATGTGGTAGGTTCGGGTAGCCTGATGTACGAAGCAGAGCTGGCGCGTATATACGACGAGGTATTTGCCAAACTTGGCGTGCGGGTAACGATTAAAATCAACAACCGTAAAATCCTGGCCGGAATCGCCGAAGCGGCAGGCGTAGCCGATCGCTTTATGGACATGACGATCGCCATTGATAAACTGGATAAAATCGGCATCGAAGGCGTGCGCCGGGAACTGGAATCACGCAGCATGGCATCGGAAGCCATCGCAGCCATAGAAACCATGCTCCAGACCCAGTCTCTGGAAAAACTCCGGACCTTATTTGCGGGCAGTCCGACCGGTATTGCGGGCATCGAAGAGATAGAAACGGTTTTTAGTTATTTAGGCGCTGACAGCCTGAGCAATGAAATTGCTTTCGATCCAACCCTGGCACGTGGTCTGAGTTACTACACCGGCTGCATTTTTGAGGTCAAGGCAAAAGACGCGCAGATGGGCAGCATTGGCGGCGGCGGGCGCTACGACAACCTCACCGGGAATTTTGGCCTGCCCAATGTTTCCGGCGTCGGCATTTCTTTTGGCGCGGAGCGCATTTTCGACGCCATGGAGGAGTTGAACCTGTTTCCGGAAAAAGTACTGGGAGGTATACAGGTGCTGTTTATTGCGTTTGATGCCCCCTGTCACCGCTATGCTTTCGAATGTGTCACACGCCTGCGGGCTGCGGGTGTGGCCTGCGACCTCTATCCCGAGCCTGCGAAGATCAAAAAACAGATGGACTACGCCAACAAACGCGGCGTGCCCTTCGTCGTTCTGATCGGCGAATCGGAAATGAGCAGTGGAAAACTGACCCTGAAAAACATGCAGAGTGGTGAACAGGAGCAGCTTGATATTCAGGAAATTGTAGAGAAATTTTAATCCTCTACAATGGCATCGTCAATCAATTCATTGCCGTCGCCATCCAGATCTTCGAAGCCGGCAGCTTTGCCTCCTTTTTTGTTTTTTGAAGCGTCATCAAAGTTGCTGCTAAACAGGCGGGTATCCCGGCCGCCTTCGTTGTGGTAATCGCCTTCGGCGAAGCGCTTGGCCCGATCAAAAAAGCTGTCGTGTTTGTCGAGCATGCCTTCTTTGGTATCTATTGGCCCGCCTTTGGGAGCTGATTCCTCTACTTTGGTGCTGAGCAAATCATTGAGTTGCTTTGCCTTGGCCGTAGTTTCGTCTATATTGCTTTCTGCTTCAGCGGCGCGTTGTGCTTTTTCCACCAATTCATCCGCTTTACCCAGGAGGTTTTCGCCAAAAGATTTTGCTTTTTCGTACAATTCGCCGGATTTTTCAATCACGGTTTCTCCAATATTCTCTGACACACCTTTCAGCTTTTCGCCAAGATCAGCAGAAGCTTCCAGCGCTTTTGTGCCAAGGTTTTCAGCAGTTTCCAACACTTTGGTGCCAACCTGTTCAGCAATATCTTCCGCCTTTTCGCCAACATTGACTGCCGCGTCGCCGACTTTTGAGCCGATCTTTTCTGCAATATTTGGCGGAGGGGCCATCTCCGGCTCAGTGCTCAGGGGGGGCATTTCGGTTTCTGAGCTGGCAACAGGCTGCTCCGGGACTTTTGTAACCGGGATTTCCGGTTCATCATTGGCCGGAGGCATTTCTGTAGCAGGCGGATTGTATTCTGTTCCTGCTTCTTCTTTTGGGCCGCCGCTGCTTACGCCTTCCGCGTATTGCCGAGCTTTCGCAACAAAATCTTCGGTTTCGCTCCAAATTTTTTGTCCGATGTCTTCCGCTTTATCTATAACGACAGCTCCAATTTGTTCTGCTTTTTCAGTGGCTTTACCCAAAAGGTCTCCTGACTTATCCAAAAGATCTTTTCCGGCTTCTTTTCCAGCCTCTACCGTTTTATCAGCAGCAGATTTGGCAACTGATTTTGCGCCAAACAGCAATTTTTTCAAATCATTGAGCATACTCATGACGATGGTTTATTTGATGCGTAAATGAACAAAACTATGGACAAGTTAAGCCCTGAGCGTATTCGCTTCCATAAAAATAAGACGAATGCTTCGTTTTTTCAGGGTTTTGGATGGATAAAACGACTTGTGTATCATTTTCACAATAAAAAAGGGCAGCGTATTCGCGCCACCCTTTTTGTAATAAAGCTTAGTCACCATTTTATCTTACATGCTTTCCAGCATTTGCGCGTTTTTTCGCAGCACTTCCGCTTTTTCTGACCGAAGCTCCATCGATTGCTCATCGAGGCCGATCAACTGCACGTTAATGCCTTTGTGTACTGCTGTTTCTCTGAAGTCGTTGATGATGTCAATGACATCGTAATCCACATTTATGGAGTGGGATGCATCGATCAATACCCGGGAATTGGCGGGCAGTTTTTTCAGTGTGAGCAGGATGCTTGCTTTATTTAAAAAGGAGACATCCTCAGAGAGGACTATTTTGATGACCTCGTCGGTATGGTGTTGGTCGCGGTGGAAGAAATAGGGGGATTTGTAATTGTTCCGGAGGATGAAAAATACAGCGATGCAAAGTCCAACCCCAATACCTACCAACAAATCCGTAAACAAGATGGCCAATACGGTGGCAACAAAAGGCAAAAACTGCTTCCAGCCGGCCTGGTAAACCTGCTTGAACATGGCTGGTTTGGCCAACTTGTATCCCACAACGATCAGAACAGCTGCCAAACTCGAAAGGGGAATCAGGTTGAGCAGGCCCGGAATGGCCAGTGCTGAAACCAACAATAATATACCATGAATAAAAGCAGCGGCTTTGGTTTTTCCACCCGACTGAACGTTGGCCGAACTACGGACAATAACCTGCGTAACCGGCAATCCGCCAATCAAACCCGAAAACATATTTCCAATTCCCTGTGCTTTTAATTCCAGATTGGTCGGTGTCAGGCGCTTTTGCGGATCAAGTTTGTCAATGGCTTCGACAGATAGCAAGGTCTCTAAACTACCCACTACTGCTAACGTTATGGCCACCGTATATACTCCGGGATTGGCTATCTGACTGAAATCAGGTAGCGTAAACAAAGCCAGAAATCCTTCCCAGCTACTCGCAATGGGGAGGGCGACCACCTGATTCGGTTGCAGCGCCCATGCGGTATCCCGGATGAGAAGATTGGCTATGATGCCAAAAACAACCACCATCAGTGGGCCCTGAAGGATTTGAGTTGCTTTGATTTTTTTGATGAAGGGCTGCTCCCAAAGGATCAACAGACCTAAAGAAATCACGCTGATGACAATGGCTGCTGGCGTAAAAAAACTCAGCGCTTTTGACAACTCCGAAAAGGTGTTCTCGCCATCTAATTGCCAGAATGACATATCGCCTTCATGGTCCGCATCCCAGCCTAATGCATGCGGAATTTGCTTGAGAATGATGATCAGGCCAATGGCAGTGAGCATTCCTTTAATGACGGAAGAAGGGAAATAATAGCCGATAATCCCCGCCTTGGCGTAACCCAGCAGAATCTGCAGAATGCCTGCAATGACGACGGCCAGTAAAAAAGTTTCGAAACTTCCCAGCGACTGGATGGAGGTTAAAACGATTACAGTCAGTCCGGCAGCCGGTCCGCTGACGCCCAGTGGCGAACCACTGATCAGTGAAATGACAACACCGCCGGCTATTCCTGCGATGATTCCGGAAAACAACGGCGCTCCTGAAGCCAGTGCTATGCCCAGGCAGAGCGGAACCGCTACAAGAAAGACGACCAGTCCTGCCGGAAAATCGTGTTTTACTTCAGAAAAAAAGTTGGTGAACTTGCCCATTGGTTTGACTTCTTGTTTAGATAGTATTACTTCCAAACAAAGATAAACAAACTTTTATTGAAGTGGGTTTACAGAAATTCCGTGAATGCTGTTTTTAACTTTAGCTTAACAAGTTTCGATTTAGCGCGTCGTTTTTTCGCAAACACCCTGTTTAATTTGGTATATTTGTCAGGTTGTTAGACTTAAAACCGAATGCCGGTTCGTAGTGCCGGGAAATTTTTATCTTGCTAAGGCGTTAATAATCACGTAAAAAAGAGGCTGGCTATTCGGTTTATCTGGAAAAAAGCCTGTTATTTTTTAAAAGAACCCAGATTTCATGCGTAAACTACTCCTGTTTTTCGGGTTGCTCTCCGCAACTGCTTTTGCAACCGCACAGAATTATTATGCCATCCGTGTAGGCTCTTTTGTTGATGTAAAGCCGCAGGATTTTGATGTCATCCGGCCCTTTGGATTCGTGTATGCCATTCAGGCAGATGCCAATTTATTCGACGTCCATATTGGAGGTTATGAAGACCGGATTAGTGCAGAAAGAATGCTGATAGAGGTCAAGCGCAAAGGCTATGGCAACGCCAGTGTTGTTGAACGTTTTCCCACAGAAGGAGTCACATTGACGGTCATTCAGCTGGGATTGGCGAATGCCGGGAAAGCTGTAGACTGGCAGCACTATTTGAAGGCCGGCGAATTGTATGTCATTGTCGGCAGTGAAAGCCTTAAAATAGCTACAGGAACTTTTCCGGATATGGAAACGGCCAGGCAGCGTCTGGCTTTTCTCAAAAAATCGGGCTTTCCGGATGCCTTCATCCGTAGTGTGAACTCTATTTTCCTGGTCAAAGCCGGCGATTTTGAAACGGGGATTAAAAAACCGCTCATTCCTCTGGTGTTCGAAGAGGCTCCGAAAACGCCACGGCCGAGGCCCTCTTCGCCTAGTGTAGAAAGGAGGAACCCCGGACAGCAAAGCCAGCAACAGGCAATTGAACATACCACCCCTTATGGGAAAGAGGTACCCCGCAATTATGAAGAAAACTCAGGCTGGACCCTGATCTCTCCGCAAAATGGACAGGTACTGACCCAGAAAGGCGTTGTTGAGAATCCGGTTACGCCAACAAAATCGGTGGCTACGCCAAAGATTCGGTCAAATATTAAGCGACGTTCCGCACTGGAGCTACAAAAAGTCCTTAAAGAAGAAGGTGTTTACAAAAGCGACCTCGACGGTTATTATGGCGGGGGAACAGCAAGTGCTTACGAATCTGTGTATAACAATAACCGGGTTATTCAGAAATATCGTGTTTTAGCCCAGCATTCCGGAACCTCAGGAACCAACCGATTGCAACAAACGATCGACAATATTCCGGTTGACGGCCTGGCGTCGAGAACGCTGGAAACCTTCAACGATCCGGTTGCATTGGCCTATCGGGCCTATTTGCTGTACCGTTCATTTGGACCTGACAAACAGGTAAACAACTTAATGAATACAGCCCTCCGGAGCGCATACAGTGGCAAACAGCTAAAGGGGCGTTCGCCTTTTGACTACAATGCCACGTATGCATATGAAGACCTCAATCAGTTGATTTTACACCTTTATTTCATCCACAGCGCACCCGGCAACCAATACGTGGCGCCGTGCTGGCTGAATGAACGGCATCCTTCGGAATCGGCAACGGCTCAATCCATCGTCGCGAGTTATGCTGATGCCGGGATTATGCTTCGTACCTGCGATCAGTTCAGTAGCTGGGAAAGCATTAAGGTGTTGCAGGCCATTGCGACAGACCTTAATGCAGGAGAGATGCCCAGTGCTTCCGTGATGGGCGCAGCGGCCTCTCAGCGTGCGCAGCTTTCTCATGCGCCTAAAGCCCTTTCAGCGAAAGACCTGAAAGAAACAGAAAACTGGAATGCCCGAACCTGGATTGGATTGAATGGCTGGGCAACGCGCGATCCGCTGAACGAACAGATGATTTCGGCTTTCAAAATTGTATTTTTTCAGTCTCAGGTGCTGCTCGAAGATTATTATATGGATCAGGGTGTGAAAGCTGAAGATGCAAAAGGACTGGCTTTGGCTACTCTAAAAACCCTGGTCGGACCTTACGTGGAAAGGTTTGTGTAGCGCACTTTGGAAATTTTGCCAATGAGCGCTGAGCGACAAGCCGGTATCCCGATTTGCAGCATGAAAAGTTTGAAAAAATCTTCAAACAAGATTTCTTTTTTCTTTCAAAAAAATCAATACCTTTGCCTCCCGTTTCGGGGGTTGACCATTGAGGGTCAATGTACCATTCAAAAAGAAGCAGTTTTTTAAAGAAAATACAGTCATGAAAGCAATTGCCGTAAAAGGGGAAGTTAGACAGGATCTTGGCAAAAAATCAACGAAGGCTGTCCGCGTTGCAGGCCTCATTCCATGCGTAATGTACGGCGGTGACTCGGTTGTGCATTTTACGACGACCAAAAACGATGTGAAGCAACTGATCTATACGCCTGATTTCAAACTGGCAGATGTAGAAGTCGATGGAAAGCACTACCGCTGCATCCTGAAAGATCTTCAGATCCATTCGACACGCGAAGACGTTTTACACATAGATTTTTTGCATCTTGCTGAAGGCAATACCATTAAAGTGGACGTACCAGTTCGCTTCAAAGGGGTATCTGCAGGTGTAAAAGCCGGTGGTAAACTGCTTCAAAAAGTGCGCAAAGTGAAAATCAAAACCACGCCGGATAAACTGGTAGATGAACTTTTGCTTGATATTACGAGCCTTGAACTGGGACAATCCATTCGCGTTCGCGACATCAAAGCAATCGATGGTGTTGAAATTCTCAGCTCTCCCGGTATTCCGGTGGCGACCATTGAAATTCCACGTGCATTGCGTAGTGCAACGATGGCTGCTGAAAAAGCAAGTGGCGGCGCTAAGAAGAAGTAACCTTTTCGACATCATAGAGTGAAAAGAGGCATCGCGCGACAATCGCTTTGCCTCTTTTTGTATTTTAATCCCTTGGTTTATGGAAAATATTCGGGTAAGCCTGCTGCAGGCGAATTTGGTCTGGGAAGATAAAACAGCCAACTTAAAAGACTTTGGCAAAAGAATTGCCGCATTGCCTGCAGATACAGATTTGGTTCTCCTTCCTGAGATGTTTACCACAGGGTTTTCAATGAACGCCCCGGCATTTGCGGAAAGCATGGATGGCCCGACCATGCAGTGGTTGGCTGAACAGGCTGCGCAATGTAAAGCGGTCGTTGCCGGGAGCTTTATTGCACTCGAAAATGGCTGTTATTACAACCGATTGGTATGGATGCGGCCAGATGGCAGCTTCGAGCATTACGACAAACGGCATCTGTTTGCCTACGCCGGTGAAGATAAAACCTATACCGCCGGCGAAAAAAAGCTGATTGTCCTCCTCAAAGGCTGGAAAGTTTGCCCGCTGATTTGCTATGACCTGCGATTTCCCGTTTGGAGCCGCAATGTGGAGGACTACGACCTGTTGGTCTATGTGGCTAACTTTCCCGAACGCCGCCGCCATGCCTGGAAATCCCTGCTGGTGGCGCGTGCCATCGAAAACCAGGTTTATACCATCGGCGTCAACCGGGTAGGTCGCGATGGTGCAGACATTGCTTATTCAGGCGATTCCTGTGTGGTGGATTTCGAAGGGAACCTGAGTTCTGAACTGGTCGGCGCCGAAGGCGTCATTTCAGTTGAACTTTCCGCCGATGCTCAAAGAGCTTTCCGGGAAAAATTCCCTTTTCTGAAAGACCGGGACGCTGTGCAACTGAATGCTGTTGGGGCGACAAGTTTTACGGCATTTCAATGAATGAGGTTTATTTAAAAGGCAGGATGCAAAACATCAGTCATGCCTGCCTGCCGCAGGCAGGCGAATCAGGAGCTAAACACTTCAGAAACTTAATGAGTTTATCCGCCCCATGAAAAATAACGCGGAGTTTCACGGAGTTTTATGACGTAAGTCGTGAAAACAGTGGACTTTACACCGCAAGATTCCTTTACTCCGCGGGACTCCGCGACATATAGGAATACGCAGAGCCTGTTCTCAGACGCGTAAGCGTCGTACAGATCATACCTGTACTCAAAATAGCTCATGTTTCTGAAACACCCTCTTTCGGAGGTACAAATCTGACAGACATGAAAGCCATGATTTTTGCAGCAGGCCTTGGTACGCGCCTGCGCCCGCTGACGGAAAACCGCCCGAAAGCCCTGATCGAAGTAGCAGGAATGCCCTTGCTGGAGTTCAGCATCCGGCGGCTAAAATTATTTGGCTTCCGCGAAATTTTGGTCAACATCCACCACCACGGCGAACAAATTCTCGATTTTTTAAACCAACACAACAACTTTGGCATCCGCATCGAAGTTTCGGATGAACGGGAGTTATTGTTAGATACGGGCGGCGGGCTCAAAAAAGCAACCTGGTTTTTTCAGGACGCCCCGTTTTTGGTTTACAATGCAGACATCCTCAGTGACCTCGACCTGGCAAAATTGTACGAAACACACCTTGGCAGCGATCGTTTGGCAACCCTGGCGGTTCAGCACCGATCGAGTTCCCGTGCTTTCCTGTTTGACGAAACCGGCGCCCTGTGTGGCTGGCAAAACACCGCCACGGGTGAAGTAAAGCGAAGCCGGCCAGCTGAATCCGCTATGCCGTGGTCCTTCAGCGGTATCCATGTGCTATCTCCGGAAATTTTTGCTTTTATGCCGACAACGGAATCGGTCTTTTCTATTGTGAAGGTTTATCTCGAAGCGGCAGCGACCCAAACCATTACCGCTTATCCGCACGAGGGTATCTGGGTGGATGTGGGGAAATTAAGCGAGCTGGACAAGGCGGCAGGGGTGATTCACCGGATTCCGGTTGCAACGAAAGATTAAATGGGTGAAATTTTGCATTACCCTGAAATTTCTGAAATTCAAACCAGAATATCAGAATGAGTACCATAAAACAACCTGCCCGATGAACAATTCTGTCTTAGTTTGCCGACATTTACAAAAAAAACATGACGCCACTTTTGTTCCTGCTGGCTGCATTACCCGGTGTTCTCATCAGTTGGTACATCTACCGGGCAGATAAATTTGAGCGGGAGCAGCGCATTCCCATTGCGGTATGTTTTTTGCTGGGCGCTCTCGCTACCTGGCCGGCACTTCAGGTCGAAGTCTGGGGGCACACCGCCACCGGTATTCGCTTCCACAGGAATATTTTCGTTGCCGCCTTTTATTCTTTTGTTATTGTAGCCGTGACAGAAGAAAGCATCAAATGGTGCTGTTTGCTTCTTTATCCTTTTTTTCGTACTTTTTTCAACGAGCCCATGGACGGCATTCTATATGCGGTACTTATTGCAATGGGCTTTGCCACGATGGAAAACATCGCCTACGCCAATCAGTTTGGGATAGAAATAACCGTGTTTCGCGGGTTTACAGCGGTTCCGGCTCATGGCGCATTTGCGGTCATCATGGGATATTACGCCGGGAAAGCAAAGTTCGATACGGCACGGCGCTGGAGTTTGCTGCTGCGCGGATTACTGGTTGCGATATTGCTGCACGGCGCCTATGACTTTTTGTTCGTTCAGGAGATGTACGGCGAATTGGTCTTCCTGGCTGCCGGCGTGCTTGGACTGAGCATCTATTATGCCCAGCGCATGATCCATGAGCATCAGGACAATTCGCCGTTCCGGAAGTAGTTTAATCAGCCGTATAAACGATCCGGTAAATCGCATTCGCAAAATCATCCGACACCAGCATCGAACCATCGGGCATCAGCTCAATGTCGACTGGCCGGCCCCAGACGTCGTCTTCCTTTACATCCAGCCAGCCCTGGGCGAAGGGCTCATAGCTAACGACTTTATTTCCTTCAAGGGTTGCCATCATGACGCGGTAACCACTTTTTTTGCTGCGATTCCATGAGCCGTGTTCCGCCACGAAAATCTGATTCCGGTATTTTGCAGGAAATTGCTCGCTGGTATAAAATTCTAAGCCAAGGGGCGCAACGTGTGGGCCTACTTTTTGCGCAGGGGGGGTGAATTCGGTACAAATGCGCTTGGCGCCAAATTCCGGATCCGGTAAGTCTCCCTGATGGCAGTATGGATATCCAAAGTGCATGCCATCCTGTGGGGCATGGTTCAATTCACAGGAAGGACTGTCATCGCCCATCCAGTCGCGACCATTGTCCGTAAACCAAAGGCTGCGGTCTTCGGGGCTCCATCCGAAACCGACCGTATTGCGGACACCATGTTGCACTACTTCCAGGCCTGTTCCGTCCGGATTCATGCGGGTGATCGAGGCGTAAATTTCCTTTTCCGGTTCACAAATATTGCAAGGGGCGCCTACCGGGACATAGAGTTTGCCATCAGGACCAAAAGCAATGTATTTCCAACCATGGTGTGTTTCGGTTGGAAATTGGTCGTAAACGATGATTGGAGCAGGGGGATTGGCCAAATTGGCTTCAATGTTTTCAAACTTCAGGATGCGGCTTACTTCTGCAACATATAAGTTCCCGTCTTTGAATGCGACGCCGTTGGGCATTTTGAGGCCCTGGGCTATGATGAAAACCTGATCGGCATGGTAATCGCCATTGGTATCGCGCAAAGCATAAACCTTATCTTCATCCCGGGTTCCGACAAAAAGTGTTCCATTAGGGGATAATGCCATGGATCTGGCATTTGTTATGTTTTCGGCGTAGACGTCAATCTGGAATCCTTCCGGCAGCTTAATGCTGTCTAATGGAAGGGATGTCATCGCCTTGCGGAATATCTTTAACGGTGGCGGGTTGATGTTTTTACAGGAGAAAGCAGTGGCTGAGACAGCAATCAGGAGAATGGCAGGGTGTAATTTCATATAGCTCGTCAGTTGAATAAGAATCGTCATATTCAAAAATAATAGCAAAGAAGAACAAAAGGTTGTCTATTGGGGCCCTTTTTTAGCGCCTTTTTCACACACCAATACAAAAGCAGGCGGAATGTTTATGGGAACAAAGCGTATAGAAACTTCGTCGAAAATACTATCGTAAAGGTGCTTGAGCAACAGGGAATACTGCATTTGTACAAAAATACCGCCTTCTTTCAGCGCTTCGGCATTTTTGCGCATGATCACAGCTCCGAGGCCTTTTGGCAGGGATAAAAACGGCAAGGCTGAAACAATGTAATCGGCTTGTTCAAAACCATTTTCTTTCAGATGCAGGCTGATGTGCTCTGCAGAATCCTCTATGACCACCAGTCGTGGATCGTGGATGTTGCGAAGCACTTTACAAAACTTTTCGTTGACTTCAAAAACCAGCAGTTTTGCATCCGGGGACATGCGTTCGAGAATATGGCGGGTGATGACGCCGTCGCCGGCGCCCAGCTCTACGATGATTTTTGCTTTTTCAAAATCTACCGGACGAATCATCTCACGGCATAGAAAACGGGAACTCCTTGTAATGGTGCCCGTTGTACGAATGTTGCGAATGCCTTCTTTGAAGAAATCAAGGTGCTTCATGTACATGTACTCAGTCGCTTTCCTTAGTGTTTAATAATGGTTAAAGTTAGAAAAAATATGCCATCTTGATTGAAAAATTCCCTCAATGGCGGCATATGGCCGAGCAAATCGCTAAAGCCCGGTACAAAAGCTTTCCCTTAACCCGACATACACAGCAAATTTTTTATTTATAACCTGCGTTATCTTTCCAAAAAAGAGACCATGCGTAAACTGATCGTTTTTGTTTGCATCTGTGTTCTGGTGACCGGCGGCCTTCAGGCCAAGCCTGTTGATCTGGCTGAAGCTCTGGCAAATGGCTGGGTGAAAATCAAAGCCAGCGGCCTGGGAGGCCACCAAAACCAGGCGCTTAAAGTTAGTATTGAAAACCTTCACAAACGCGAACTGGAAGTCCTGGTGCCTGCCGGATTTCTTTTTGACGCTTCAGATTCTTCTTATCAGGATCTGATTGTTGTCAGGGATCGGCTGGTGACCCTGGAAAAAGACATGCGCAAAAGTGCCTCGCTTTACACCTTGTGCATCCGGTCAAACCGGTCTTCTCCTGTTGAAAACCTGGCATTTCTTTCCGGCGGGATGGCTGCCGGCGCCATGCTGCAGTTGGCTCAGTATATCCACAAAAGCGGACTGCACGAATCGGATGCCGCTCAATATGCCATGTGGTCGGTTAGCAACAATCATGGACTTGAAGGCATTGGAAATCCGGATCTGGCCAAATTTACAGCACAACTCCTCGGGAAACCTGAGCCTACTTACCACATTGAGTATGCTGGAACCGGACAACCAGGCGAACAGGCCTTTCAAAATACGCCGATAGCAGTTAGCGGATCTTTTGAATATGAAAACAAGGTGGACATTATTGCGACCTTTGCTTTGTACAATGAACAGGGGGAACGCGTATTCACTTTTTTTGAAAATGAATTGCGCAAACCGGGAAAGCATCGGTTCCGGTTTAACTTTCGGACGAATCGTTTGCCCCGCGGCCCCTACATGACCCGTCTTACCGACGCGAATGGAAACATTGTTGGCGGCACGCCCATTACCCTGTAACCGGGGAGCGTTCAAGTTCCAGCCATGCGTCTGTTCCGCCGCTCAGATTATAGAGGTTGTTGAAGCCAAACTGTTTTTCCAGATCGCGGATGGCTTTGGCACTTCTGGCGCCTGATTTACAATGGATGACCACTTTCAGGTCTCTTGAAATCCTGTTTTCATTTTCGATAATCTGGGCCAGCGGCATGAGTTCGCCGCCTATATTGAATGTCGTGTGTTCTTCCGGTTGGCGCACATCAATGAGTTGAAACGCTTCACCATTAGCCAGCCAGGACTTTAATTCCAGGGGGCTGATTTCGCGCACAGGCTTAAGATTGGATGGCGCGTCACAGAACTGCTCGTAGTCGATCAATTGAGTGATGGTGGGGTCGGCGCCGTTTAAGGGGTTGTCTGCGCGTCTTCGGATGTTGAACGTGTGGGAATCAAAACGCAGGCCGTCAAAAATGAAAATACGGCCGCTTAGCGGTTCGCCAATGCCGGTAATGACTTTGATGACTTCCAGTGCCTGCAGGCTGCCAATAATACCCGGTAAAACACCCAATACGCCACCTTCTGCACAATCAGGGATCAGTCCCTTCGGGGGTGGGGTTGGGTGGAGGTCCCTATAATTGGGGCCGTAGTTTCCTTGTTTGTCCCGGTAGTTAAACACAGCAACCTGGCCTTCAAATCTGGAAACAGCGCCATACACATTGGTTTTCCCAAGGAGGACGCAGGCGTCGTTTGCCAGATAGCGGGTCGGAAAATTATCGGACCCGTCTGCGATCACATCATAAGTCTTCATGATGTCGAGGGCATTCACTGCACTCAGTTTTTCGTGATGAAGGCTTATGCTGATGTATGGATTCAGGGATTCGAGGCGGCGTTTGGCTGCTTCAACCTTAGAAAGTCCAAGGTCTTCCGCGCCGAACAGAACTTGTCGCTGCAGGTTGCTGTCTTCAACCAAATCAAAATCTGCTATGCCAATATGCCCAACGCCGGCAGCAGCCAGATACATTAGCAGCGGACTCCCCAGGCCTCCTGCGCCAATAACGAGCACCCGCGATGCTTTCAGTTTTTGCTGCCCTTCCGGTCCGAACTCCGGAATAATGAGGTGCCGGTTGTAGCGGCTTAGTTCTTCCGCCGAAAATTGGATGTCCTGATAAGACATGTTATGCCGGTTTTAAAAATTATGTGTCTGCTGAACAAGATAAGCATGAACAGAGTTGTGCCTGCCTGTGGATTTGAAACATTCATTAGTCGTATGAAAGGTAAATAATTACCTTTATTCTTGCGAATCAGACAGCAATAAATCAGCAATGCCGGAAAAAGGAAAGCTCTATCTCATCCCCGTTCCCCTTGGCGAAGAGGGACTACACAGCATCCCGGCCTATACGGCAGAGGTGCTCAGGCAACTCGATTTTTTCGTAGTTGAGCGTGCAAAAACAGCTCGCTACTGGATAAAAAAAATGAACCCGGAGCGATCTCTGGAGTCCCTCGCTTTTTGTGAATTAAACGAACATTCTCAGGAGTCGGATCTGCAGGAGGCCATGAATGTTTTGTTGAAGGGTAGGGATGTTGGGCTTCTTTCCGAAGCAGGATGCCCTTGTGTGGCCGACCCCGGAGCAATGATGGTGGCCTGGGCCCAAGGTCAGGGTATAAGTGTTATTCCGCTTAGCGGACCGTCTGCCATGCTTATGGCTTTGATGGCCTCGGGCATGAACGGACAGCGTTTCTGTTTCCACGGCTATCTTTCGCCCAAGCGCGAACTGCTTTCCAAAGACCTGAAATTGCTGGAACAACGTGCAGCAAGGCAACAGGAAACTCAATTGTTTATTGAAACACCTTATCGGAATGCCATGGTTTTTGAAACTGCGCTTCAGGCGCTGATGCCGGATACCTTATTGTGCATTGGGATGGACATTACCCTTCCGGGGGAATTCATCGTCACAAAAACCGTAAAAGAGTGGAAAATATCAGGTATGCCGGACATTAATAAACGCCCGGCAGTGTTCCTGATTGGTGTAAAGTACTTAAAATCTGTTGTAAAAAACGAGAGTGCGCGTTTCAACAAGAAACGTGTGTAATGCTATTTCACGAATGTTTGAGCTTTAATGGTATGGGGCCTGAAAATACTGGCAGAACGCATTAATCTTCTACCATCTCCATTTCTCCCGAAACAGAAGCCGCCACCCCATAGTGTCTGGAAATCATGTCTTTAAGCTCTTTGCGGGCAAAGAAAATGCGGCTTTTCACCGTGCCTAAAGGCAAGCTGAGGCTATCAGCTATTTCCTGGTATTTAAACCCCTTGTAGTGCATCAGAAAAGGAATCCGGATGCTTTCATCTAAAGAGGAAACCATACCCATGAGTTCCTGCATGGTCATGTTCGATTCAGCGGTGTTGGAAATGATGGTACTACCTGAATTGATGTAGTACAGATTATCGGTAGAGTCCATAATCGTATTGGACTTTACCTTTTTGCGGTAGTTATTGATGAAGATGTTCTTCATAATGGTAAAGAGCCACGCCTTCAGGTTGGTGCCTGCCATAAACTTGTCCTGATTGGTCATTGCCCGAAAAGCTGTTTCCTGCATCAGATCCTTCGCATCCTCATTATTCTTGGTCAGGTTGTATGCAAAGGCCTGAAGCAGAGGAGATATTTCATAAAAGCGGCTATGGAATTCTACTTGTGACATGATGCTCTCTTTTTTTTGTTTAAGTATACAAACCTGAATTGTCGTTTTGTTGAACCAAATATACGAGCATATTCAACAAAATACAAAACATTTTTAAAAATTATTGATATTTTTTACCTATCATCAGGTTGATTTCATCTATGTTTTTATGTAAATAATTGATTTTTAGTAATTTATAATGATGTGTATACATGATTTTATATTTCCGTATTTTCAGTAAAAATTGAAAGATTTGTATTTAGGCCATTGTCCTTGATAATCGTGGCTATTCTTTACGCTGTTTGCGGGGGGGGCTGGTGGTCGGCTACAGGAGGAAAGAAGGTAGTGGGCATAGCAAGACACGCAATACCCCTTTAGTGGAAGCTATTCTGGCAAGCGGCTTTTTAGAAGCCGGGGCTAAGTACAGCACTGTTGATCGGCAGGTAAAGTGAGCTTCACTTTACCTGCGGGGAGAAATATTTAGAAATCGGTTCCCAAAGAAAAATGCAGACGTGGTTCCTGAACCTGGCGCGTTTCGATACCCCAGGCATAATCAAGTTTGAGGAAATACCCGAATACCAGGCAGCGTAACCCAACGCCATAGCCCGCGACAATCGGATCTCTGAAATATTTTACCCGAACTGAGACCAACGGGTCTTTGATATCTGTTGGGAATGTACTGATATTGAGCGGATTATCTTTGCTAAACGGATTGCTGCCACTCCATGCTGTTCCTGCGTCAAAGAAGCCGACAACCTGGAAATTACGGAAAAATGTAGAGCGGATGTTTTTGGACAGATATCGGAATACCGGAATGCGCACTTCTGTATTGATGAGTGCATAAGAGTTGCCGTTTCGGATATTTCTGGCAAAGCCCCGCATTTGGGCCGCCAGCACATTAAAGGCCAGGTTTCCTTCCAGTCGGGGAATCTCATCATTAAACTGCACAGAAAAAAGGCTGTTTTCTACGCCCCCCATCTGGTAAGCAATTTTTTCCTGTCCGAAAGAAGTAGCACCCGCAGCGCGCAGTGCGAGGATGGAATACTTACCCAGACGACGGTAATGACGGGCATCCAGACCGATGATGGTCATGATTCCTTTGCCGAAGTCGATGTTGGCGCCGTTGGAGAAGTCAAGGTTAAAGGGTTTAAACACTTCGGCATAAACCCGATAGCGGCTCCCGGTCATCAGGTTGATGCCAAGATCGAGCGTGTTGTCGAAAACGTATTCGAGGCGCAGACTTGCCCGCTGTTCATTAATAGAGGCCTGTTCCAATGTAGAGCGTTCGGTAGATAGCCGTGTAACCCGGTCGCGGCGTATTGTGGCAGCCGCCCGGAAACTTCTGAATATGTCTAAAGGCCAGGAGACCGCATATTGCCCGAGAATGGTATTGACCTCCTGTCGGGGAATGATGAAACTGATCGTATCTACCGTTTCCCGGAAATTGCTCCTATAAATGGTATAGGATTGATCTAAGCGCTTTTTCTTGTTTTTAAAAGTAAGAAAATACTCCGAACCGTTGAAAGCTGTCGGAATTCTGGCGCCACCTTCTACGTCGTAATCTTCCAGAAGGTCCTTGAAATTGGCTTTGAACAAAATGCCTAAAGGCGCCTGAAAATCGCCCCTTGAATTTGCTGCGTGGCTTTCCCAGGTTCCGAACAGAACCGAATTGTCGAGTTGGGTCTGAACAAAATCTGCCTGAAACAAAAGGCGGTAAGGAATGATGATTCCCGGGCGGAAGCGGTAAGGCTCTGACGCCGCATCTTTCGAAGATGTCATGCTCCGAACAGGTCCCGTTGGCCTGGTATTGGCAGCAGGATTGCTGTTTTCCGCCGGTTTTTCCGCCGCATCCGTTTTGATGACTACCGGCGGGGTGTCTTCATCATCGAATTCACTCTGAAACAGATAGTTGTCGATGTCTATTTTATCCGTATCCTGTTTGGTTTCCGGCAGAACAATCGTGTCGGGAATGCTTGGTGGCAATTCTTTTAACAAACTTTCCACAACAGCAGCCGGCGGCGGACGGTTTTCTGCCGAGGTCTCAAACAAAGGTTTTGCCAGAGGCCGCACAGACTGGAAAGAGGTATTTGCCGCCAAGGTGGCGCTGTCGGCATTTATGGGGGTCACCCTAACTTCATAGGCGCCGTTTTTGTAGGTCAGTTCTGCAATCCGCATTGCCTCAGATGAGGTATGCTGGTCATAGATGCTGCGGTTGTAATTGGTATTGGTATGGGTAATCGCCCTTTTTTTGTAAACAGGGCGCATGACAATCGTATCTATTTGTGCGGAATCAATCTTACTCAGCATGGAATCGGCATTGACAATGATTTCAGTCCCGTCGTTGAGCGATACATAGCGGTCGTAATGGTGGAGGTAGCGTTCAAGGCGACCGATCTCGCGGTTATAAATGCCACTTTGGTCGCTGAGGTAAGCGAAATAGGCAGAATCTACTGCAACAGGCGCTTTTTCATTGGCATAAGGCGTATGGGTAACGCGCACCAGTTCCCCGTTTCTATCGTCTAAATCGTAGTAGAAAATATCGAAACTCTGAATGGGAAGAATGCTGTCTAATTTAGGTTGCAACATCAGCGAATCTGGACGATTGGAAGCAAAAAGGATGCCTCTGCGGTTGTTGACTTTGACAAATGCTGCGTCCAGATCGTCAAAAATATCATTGGTCAGGCGCTCCGACTGGCGGGTATTGATGAAATAAAGGAAGATATCGGAAAACCCGCGGATGGTTCCTGAAAACACCAGGGTCACCGGATTCACATAGTCAATGCTATTGACGCGCTGGTACTCAGGCGCCAGATCCTGTACTATTTTTTTGCCGGTTTTTACATCGTATAACAGGAGCTTGGTAACATCCCTTCTTTCATAGAGCACTGCAATTTGCTGGCCGTTTGGATTCCAGGCTAAGAGTGGATAGCCATAATCTGTTGCCTGAAACGCATTGCGAAAGCCTTCTTTAAAAATCAGCTTACGCTCACCTTTCCCCGAAAGAGGTTGAAGATAGACCTTACTTTGGCCAATTTCATTGGTCAGGTACAAAACCTGCCTGCCGTCGGGGCTGATCCTGAGTTGGCTGATGGGCAGGTTGCGTTTGTTTTTAATGGCTATTTTTCTGCCTTCCGGATCAACGCGTTCCAATGTTTCATTTTCATAACGGCGTCTGAAGTATTCCTCCCAACTGTCGATGATGGAAGGGTAAGAAGCACCGAGGACATACAGAAACCCGCTTTCAACGCTGCGATTGATGCGGGTAAGGTAGAGCAGGTTGGAAACTGTGGAGGCTCCGTAATTTTCTCCGATAAAATACCAGAAGGCGTGGCCCGCGAGCCGCGGGTTTTCTAATGCCAGTTGCTCAAACCCTTTGAATTTTTTATTCAACAGGGCATCCCGAAGCAAATTGTCCATTTCGGTATTCCAGTATTCGCCGATATAAGAAGTCAAACCCTGCTTAAACCATTCGGGCAGGTTCATCATAACGGCATTCTGAACAATTTCCTGCAGCGTTGAGCCAAACAGCATGGCGTCGAGGTAAACACTGGCAATGCCTTCGCGGATTTGGCTGCGCAACTGGTTGTGATCGCCGTTGAAATAGACAAAGATTTTGTTGCCGACAATTTTGGTGTGGCCGGTCGTGTTCACAAAAGCATCTTCAACCCCGATATTGCTTTGCTTGAGGTCGGTGAGGTCGGTGTAAACAATGATCTGCAACTTTTCATTTATCGGATGCTCTAAAACCGCCTGGATGTTTTTGAAATCCTGCTCTGCAATCTGAACGGCAGCTTGCCCCACATTTCTGGATTCTCCATACCAGTAAGTAATGAAGTTGTCGCTTTCATATTTCGACCACTCTTTAAAGTCGTCGTTGTATTGCACCCGGTTTTTGCCAAACTCAGCACGCACGTATTGGGCTGTCAGCTGCGTGTTTAAAGCAGACAACAAAAGGAAAGTCAGAAAAATATACCTTTGCATGGAGTAATATTTTGCGGTTTTCAAAGCTGCTTTCAAGATAACATTTTTTTTCAAGGTCTGATTGTAAAAAAATATAAAAAGATGGCGAATGTTGTTCGGTTGACATTCAACCCTTTCCAGGAGAACACCTATATTATATACGATGAAACGAAAGAATGCGTATTGATTGACCCCGGTTGTAGTAACGCACAAGAGCGTCAGGAGTTGAAGCGCAGCATTGAGGCCCTGGATCTCAGGCCTGTACGCCTTATTAATACGCATTGCCATATTGATCATGTATTGGGCAATGCCTTTGTGGCAAAGCACTATAAATTACCGCTTGAAATACACGAACGGGAAGTCCCGATACTGGATTCTTTGTTACAGACGGCGATGTATTTCGGAATGGCGATAGAAGAACCTTCGCCCCCTCCCGGACGCTTCATTGAGGTAGATGAGGTGATCACTTTTGGACAAACGCGCCTTGAGGTTTTATTTACGCCCGGGCATTCTCCCGGCAGCCTCTCTTTTTATTGCCGGGAAGATCGCTTTATCGTTGCGGGGGATGTTCTTTTTCAGGGCAGCATCGGACGAACAGACTTGCCCGGAGGCGACTATGATGTACTGATCAACAGCATAAAAACGCAATTATTGAAGCTGGAAGACAACGTGAAAGTTTATCCGGGGCATGGGCCTGCGACGACGATTGGAGGAGAAAGGCTTCGGAATCCTTTTTTAGTGTAAGCTTCCTGTAAACAAAATCAATACAGTGCTGTTGAACAACCTTATTCAAATCAAAGCGCTATCAAATTGGCAAAAAAAGTAATTGTCATCGGATCGGGGTTTGCCGGACTTTCCGCAGCAGCCTGCCTTGCACAAGCAGGGTATGACGTCACTATTCTTGAAAAGAACGAAGTGCCGGGTGGTCGTGCGCGGGTTTTCAGCGAAGCTGGTTTTGTGTTCGACATGGGCCCCAGCTGGTATTGGATGCCCGATGTTTTCGAACAGTTTTTTGGCCTCTTTGGAAAAAAAGTAGCCGATTATTACGATCTGGTTCGCCTTGATCCTTCTTATACGATCCATTTCGGGAAAAACGATGTGATGGAGGTGCCTGCCGGAATGGATGCCCTGCACCAGTTGTTTGAAAGATATGAACCCGGAAGCAGCGCCAAACTAAAAACCTTTTTAGACGAAGCCCGATACAAGTACGAAGTCGGCATGGGGGATTTTGTACACAAACCCAGCCATTCCATTTTTGAATTTGCCGACCCGCGCCTGCTTCTGAGCATGTTTCGCCTGCAGATGTTTCGTTCCATGTCTGCTTACGTGCGCAAACTTTTCAAGAATGAACAACTCATTCAAATGCTGGAGTTTCCGGTGCTTTTTCTTGGTGCTACGCCGGAAAAAACCCCGGCATTGTATAGCCTGATGAATCATGCCGACCTGTCTCTGGGAACCTGGTATCCCATGGGTGGTATGCACCAGATTGTGCAGGGAATGCTGGCAGTGGCTCAGGAACAGGGTGCAAAGTTGGTGTTGAATGCAGAAGTGCGCAAAATTAACATCAACGCAGGCCGTGCTACTCATGTACTTACAGATTCGGAATCGTACGAAGCAGATGTTGTCATTGGCGCAGCGGATTATCACCACGTAGAGCAACATTTGCTGGAACCCAAACACCGGCAATACGACGAGCAGTATTGGAACAGCAGGGTTATGGCGCCTTCTTCGCTCCTATATTATATAGGTGTAAATAAAAAGCTGAAGGGGCTGCGCCACCACAACTTATTCTTCGATACCGATTTCAGGCAACATGCGATTGATATCTACGAACAGCCACGCTGGCCGGAAGAGCCACTGTTTTACGTAAGCGCCCCTTCTGTGACCGATCCCGGCGTAGCGCCCGAAGGTTCTGAAAACCTGTTTTTGCTAATTCCGCTGGCGCCGGGACTGGAGGATACTGAAGCATTGCGCGAGCGCTACTACCACCTTGCGATGGAAAGGCTTGAAACGCTGACGGGCCAGGAAATCCGGCCGCATGTCGTCTACAAGCGCTCTTTTGCACACCGCGATTTCGAACGCGACTACCATGCTTATAAAGGAAATGCTTATGGACTGGCCAATACGCTGCTTCAAACGGCATTTCTAAAACCTAAAATGAAAAGCCCTAAAGTGTCTAACCTTTATTATGCCGGGCAATTGACGACACCAGGGCCGGGAGTTCCGCCATCCATCATTTCAGGTCAGGTTGTTGCAAAGGAAATTGCCAGAGATTTTCGCCTTTAGATTTCAGGGCACGTCTGTCAATGATAAAGGTTGTTCAATAATACTTTAAACTTATCCGAAACACCATGCTGAAGCTCTTTAACGACACCTGTATGGAGTGCAGCCAGCTGATTACACAGCGTTACAGCACTTCCTTTTCGATGGGCATTCGCGTCTTTGACAAGAAGCTTCGATCGCCCATTTATGCGATTTATGGCTTTGTGCGTTTTGCTGACGAAATCGTAGATACTTTTCACGATTTTCCCAAAGCAGAACTGCTTGCCCAATTTCGCCAGGATACGTATAAAGCCATCGAAACCGGCATCAGCCTGAATCCGGTCTTGCAGGCTTTTCAGCTCACGGTGAACCGATATGGTATCGAACGGGAACTGATTGATGCTTTTTTAGACAGCATGGGCATGGATCTTTTTCACAGCGATTACGAAGATCACCTCTATCAGGAATATATTTATGGCTCGGCAGAAGTGGTTGGCCTGATGTGTCTTCGCGTTTTTTGCGATGGCGATGACGCCCGCTACCAGCATCTCAAACCTTCGGCCCGCAGCCTGGGCGCCGCTTTTCAGAAAATCAATTTTCTGCGCGACATGGGCAGTGATTTTGACGAGCGTGGCAGGGTCTATTTTCCGGGGGTTGATTTTACCCGTTTCAGCAACGAAGACAAATTAAGCATCGAAGCCGACATCAAAAAGGATTTCGACGACGCCTATCTTGGGATCGTTCAGTTGCCAAAAAGCGCCCGCTTTGGCGTGTACCTGGCCTATGTTTATTACATCAACCTTTTTCAAAAAATCAGAAAGGCTCCTGCCAGGAAAGTGGTGCAAACCAGATTCCGCGTGAATGACGGGAAAAAAATCATGCTGCTTTGCAGTTCTGCTTTGCGTAATACTTTAAACCTGCTTTAGATGCCATCAGCTAAGACAGTCGCCAGCGCTTTTCTGTTTTTTGTCTTAGCACTCGTCGCCCTGCAATGGCTGACCGATATGGTGCGCCCGGAAAATCTTCTGTTAGAAGTGCCAAAGGTAAAGCTGTTTGCCTGGCTGGAAAGCCCGTTTTCTTATTTGTACCTCCACCTGTTTACCGTTGTTCCTATTCTTTTTTTGAGTTTCGACAAAAACGTGCACTACTATAAGAAGTGGCGATTCCTGTTTCCGGCCATTGCCATCATGGGATTCATCTTTATCCTGTGGGATATCTTTTTTGCGGCTAAGGGTGTTTGGGGCTTTAATGATGCCTATGTATCCGGAATATTTTGGATGGGATTGCCTCTGGAAGAATGGATGTTCTTCATCACAGTACCTTTTGCCTGCGTATTCATTTATGAGTGTCTCAATTATTATGTGCGCAGGGATCTGCTTTTTCGTTCCGACAAGCCATTAAGCATCTCGCTGATCCTTGTTTTTCTGATTACCGGGTTGATGCACTGGTCGCAGATGTACACGGCTACTACTTTTTTAATAGCAGGAGGTTTACTGACCTGGCATTTCATTTGTGTGCCCAACAGTTATCGCACCCGCTTTTACCTGGCTTATTTGGTGAGCTGGATTCCTTTTTTAATTGTCAACGGGGTGCTGACCGGCGCCTATACGAAATCTCCTGTCGTAATCTATAACCCGGAAGAATATCTTGGGATCAGGATCACCTCGGTGCCGCTTGAGGATTCTGTTTATTCTTTCATCCTTTTTCTGGGAGTCGTAACGATATTTGAATCGTTCAGATCCAGGGGTTGAAAAATGTTTCACCCCGGGATGTAAATTTTTTATTGCCAGAATGGCGCTGTTTTGCCCTGAAGGCCGGCTTAATCAGGCATGCTTTTGAGATAATAATTCGACGGAACAAGGCTTGTCCAAATTTAATTTTCGGAGCTCTTTTGGCGGATGCTTTTTTCTTGAAAAAATTTCGCGAGAATGCTTGCACAGGAAATATTGTGCATATATCTTTGCAGTCCCTTAGCGAACGAGCAACAAGGGAGCGTCTAAAAAGCGCGAAAGAAAAAAGGAAAAAAGCGATCGCTGCGGCTCAAAAAAGCCAACTTAAAAAGCCTTCGCTTGGCTCCAAAAAGTTCATTGACACTGATGCAGAGTAGGTAAGAAGATTTTAAATCGTGATGCGAATTATACTTGATTTTTATAACAGGAAATCATTCTCTGACAGTCATGTAAATCATAGCCTTATTATTAAGGCATAAGAAATTGACTATGGAGAGTTTGATCCTGGCTCAGGATGAACGCTAGCGGG
>CALEYL010000002.1 GCA_937926205.1 uncultured Saprospiraceae bacterium | reverse complement strand
TCCTTTTTGGCTCCAAATATACGTTCTTTGAGTTGTGTATAAACCGTAGCTGCCGTCAGGCAGGCGCGTTCCCGTTGTCGTGTTTTAGGAACGCGGATGGCTGCGCCGGATCATCATTGCTGGCGCGCGTCGGTAGCTGAGCGAGGTCGAGGCTATGAGGCCTTATGCAGGTCAAGATCTTCATATGCCAAGATTTCCGAAATCTTCGAGAATTCGGAAATCTGAAGAAAGCAGCCGGGAATCCAGCAAGCAAGCGCGTGCCAAAAGCTTCGGCAATATTCATCCTTCTAACCATCCCCATCTTCAAATTATCAAATTATCAAATTTTCAAATCACCCTACCCCTCCACAATCTTCCCTTCCGGCAACAGCTCCAGCTCGTACATTTTACTTTGGGAGGCATCGTAGAGGTGCGCTGAATTGGCATCCGACTGCCCGGATACAACGTGAATGACCCAGTCTTCGTCAATGGTGGCAACCGAAGTGGTCAGGGTTTTGCCGTCGGAATACAAACCGGCAATGACGCGCTTGTCTACTAAAAGGCCACTTTTGGTGAAGGTGGCTAAAACATACTGGTAATTCAGCAGGGCGGCTTTCCAGTACACGACCGCGTAAAATTCGCCCGTGTCAGGAATTTTAAAACAGGCAATGAATTCCGTAAGATCGTCTACCGGTTCATCTTCCAGCGGCGCAATAAAGCGCTCAATCATGAGGCCGGGCAAGGGGTCATTGTGGCGGCTGAACTCGTGGTGGATTTCGTCGTTCAGGACAACAGGCAACCTTACTTCCGGGAACTTCCCGAGAAAGGCTGCAAAATTCATTTTATCGCTCATTAATTTTGATTGATTCTAAATAATTCAGGAGTTCCAGTTTCCCATGAACCTCCGTTGGCCGAATGCACTTATTACGGTAGATTTGCACGCGACCACATTTTGAGCTGCAAAGTTAGAGCTTATTCGGGTTTTTATGATGGAGCGAGGTCGAGGAAATTTTGTTTTAGGCAAGGCGGGTTTTGCAGACGTAGCCAGCAGCTACGATGAAAAAACACCAACGCAGCATAAAATAAAGTTTGCCGATCACAGCCCATCGATGAATTCCCGAACAAGCTCAGAGCAATGTAAGGCCGAACAAATTGATCCCGGTTCTGAAATTTCGCTGCGCTCATCGTGTGTTCAAACTGCAACAAAACGTAAAAACATGAATTGGTTTACGAATTTCATCACATCCTCCATCGGACGGAAACTGGTCATGAGCCTCACCGGCTTGTTCCTTATCCTGTTTCTGGTGGTTCACTTGCTGGGCAACCTGCAGCTGCTATACAGCGACGAAGGCGAAAAGTTCAATCTTTATGCCCTCTTTATGACCACGAACCCATTGATCAAAACCATCTCCTACGGGTTATACGCTTTTATTTTGCTGCATGCTGTTCAGGGTTGGATACTTTGGCGCAAAAACGCCGCAGCAAGAGGCCCTCAGGGATATGCAGTCAAGGTAACGCGTACCACCGGCACCAGTGCTGTAGCGGCAAATAACATGGGATGGCTGGGCACCATTATTTTTGTTTTCATCATGATCCACCTGTACCAATTCTGGCTTCAAATGAAGTTGGGGACCCTGGATATGAAAATGTATGATGGTGAAACAGCAGCAGACCTTTACACCGCTGTCAAGGCAGCCTACATGAACCTCGGTTTTGTTGTTTTTTATGTCATCTCCATGGTCGTTATTGCTTTTCACCTCTGGCATGGCTTTCAGAGCGCCTTCCAGACGCTGGGCCTGAATCACCGGAAATATACGCCCCTGATCAAAGCAATCGGAAAAATATACTCGGTGGTCATCCCGGCGCTGTTTGCGCTTATTCCGCTTTACATGTACTTTAAAAACGCTGGACTATGATGCTCGATGGAAAAATACCTGCCGGGCCATTGACGGAAAAATGGACGCAATATAAATCTACGATGCCTTTGGTCGCGCCCAACAACAAGCGCAACATTGAGATCATCGTGGTCGGAACCGGTCTGGCCGGCGCCGCTGCAGCTGCCTCTCTCGGAGAGCTGGGCTATGCGGTTAAATGCTTTACCTTTCACGACAGCCCACGCCGCGCACACAGTATTGCTGCGCAAGGTGGCATCAATGCAGCCAAAAATTACCGCAACGACGGCGACAGTACCTGGCGCCTGTTTTATGATACCATCAAAGGTGGCGACTACCGCGCAAGGGAAGGCAATGTCTACCGTTTGGCAGAAGTGAGTGCCAGCATCATAGACCAGGCCGTGGCGCAGGGGGTTCCTTTTGCCCGCGAATACGGTGGTTTGCTCGAAAACCGCTCTTTTGGCGGGGTACAGGTAAGCCGCACTTTTTACGCCCGGGGCCAGACAGGTCAGCAATTGCTGATTGGCGCTTATCAATCGCTTTCGCGTCAGATCGCATTGGGCAGCGTAGAAATGTACAACCGGCATGAAATGCTCGACGTGGTCATTGTCGACGGGAAAGCACGCGGCATCATTGCCCGCAACCTGGTGAGCGGCAAACTGGAGCGATTCGGCGCCCACGCCGTGGTTTTGGCCACCGGCGGCTACGGCAACGTTTTTTACCTGTCTACCAATGCCATGAATTGCAATGTGACCGCTGCATGGCGCGCAGTCCGGCGCGGCGCTTACATGGCCAATCCCTGCTTTACGCAAATCCACCCTACCTGCATTCCGCAATACGGCGATTATCAGTCGAAACTGACCCTGATGTCGGAAAGCCTTAGAAACGATGGCCGGGTTTGGGTGCCAAAAAAGAAAGAAGATGCCCAGGCCATTCGGGAAGGCAGGAAAAAGGCCACCGACATTGCCGAAGCTGACCGCGATTATTTCCTCGAGCGCCGCTACCCGGCTTTCGGAAACCTGGTGCCGCGCGACGTGGCTTCCAGAGCTGCGAAAGTTGCCTGCGACGAAGGACTGGGCGTAGTGCCTACCGGGTTGGGCGTCTTCCTCGATTTTGCTTCAGCCATTGAGCGCTATGGCAAATCAAAGGCCAACTCCATCGGCGAACACCATGCCGATCACCAGCGAATCATCCAGCTTGGCGAGCAGGTTGTAGAAGAAAAATATGGCAACCTTTTCGAGATGTACGAAAAGATCACCGGCGAAAATCCTTATAAGATGCCGATGAAAATCTACCCCGCTGTCCACTATACGATGGGCGGGCTTTGGGTAGATTACAATCTGGAAACCAATGTTCCGGGCTTATTCGCCGCCGGAGAATGTAACTTCTCGGATCACGGCGCCAACCGTCTCGGCGCTTCAGCCCTGATGCAGGGTTTGGCCGACGGCTATTTTGTACTGCCTTATACCATTGGCACGTTCCTGGCCAACGACATCCGCACGCCCAAATTCGATACAAACCGCGACGAATTTGCAGCGGCTGAAAAAGATGTCCACGCACGCTTAGATAGCCTTCTTGGCGTTCAGGGTACGCAATCTGTCGAGAGTTTCCACCGCCGGCTTGGTAAAATCATGTGGGACTACTGCGGCATGTCGCGTACAGCAGAAGGACTGACCAAGGCGCGGACGATGATTCGTGAATTAAGGGAATCTTTCTACAAAGACGTTTTTGTGCCCGGTACCGCCAATGAGTACAATCCAGAACTTGAAAAAGCACACCGTGTGGCCGATTTCCTGGAAATGGGAGAATTGATGGTTGTGGATGCACTGGATCGCAATGAATCCTGCGGCGGACACTTTAGGGAAGAATACCAGACCCCGGAGGGCGAAGCGGATCGCGACGACGACAACTACGCCTATGTGTCGGCCTGGGAATACAAGGGTTGGGGTGAAGATCCCATCCTGCACAAGGAGCCGCTCATTTTTAATGATGTGCATCCAAGTAAAAGAAGCTATAAATAGTGTCTGTCTTTATAGCCCGATTGCTGCGTTACGCTCGGTCTCAAAAACAGTCATTTACGCGAGTAAACTTCTATTTTTGAGACCTTCGCGTGCCTTGCCCTCGAACTATAAAGAGCAGACACCACGGATTAAATTTATAGATACTCCTTCTGCCTGGTCTTAGGATGGTCAGAAGACCAATAAAAAAATTTCGCATGCAAACGATGAAACTCACGCTCAAAATATGGCGCCAAAGCGGCCCGAATGAAAAAGGCCGCTTCGAAACCTATCCTGTAGAAGCCAATGAGCACATGTCTTTTCTCGAAATGCTGGACGTACTCAACGAGACGCTGATCAATGAGCGCAAAACGCCTGTTGCTTTTGAGCACGATTGTCGGGAAGGCATCTGCGGCACCTGCAATTTGGTCATCAACGGCCAACCGCATGGTCCGAATGGGGGTACGACGACCTGCCAGTTGCACATGCGCCATTTCAAAGACGGCGATACCATCGTCATCGAGCCTTTCCGGGCGCGCGCTTTTCCGGTTATCCGCGACCTCGTCGTTGACCGCAATGCGCTTGACCGCATCATCCAGGCTGGCGGCTATGTTTCTGTCAATACGGGCCAGGCTCAGGATGCCAACGCCATTCCCATTGAAAAAGACATCGCTTCACACGCGTTCGACGCAGCAGCCTGTATCAGTTGCGGCGCTTGCATAGCGGCCTGCCCCAATGCTTCGGCCATGTTATTCGTCAGTGCTAAAGTATCGCATCTGGCCCTGTTGCCACAGGGCAAGGTTGAAGCCCGTAAACGGGTTCAGGCCATGGTGAAGCAGATGGACGAAGAAGGTTTTGGTATGTGCTCAAACATTACCGCTTGTGAAGCGGAATGTCCGAAAGAAATTTCTGTGGAAAATATTGCCCGAATGAACCGGGAGTACTTGTCTTCGGTGATTGGAACTGAGGTGCAGGCATAGCATTTTTGCAATTTCTATAAGTCAGTCATGAGACACCTCTGATATTCAAGGTGTCTCATGCTATTTTGGGTAAGCTGGTAATCGGTATCGGCATGCGTTTTTTGTTAAACCCCGCCTGGAATTTGTAACTATCCTAAATTATTTTTTTTTTGCAAAATATGCACAGATAAAAGTACCTGAACGCCATCTCAGCTTACTACCCACCGGTAGGATCAGGTATGTTAAAATGGTGGGAACCTGCTGATAAGTCAGGTTTCTCTAACACTAAAGAACAATACACAACAAAGCTGCCTCTACTCGCAGAGGGAAAGGGATATTTTTCCCGGTTCAAAAGCATTCGGGCAATGTCCGGTTGTATAATTATGTAGCTATGAATGTATTGGATGACTTACAATTATTAGAACGCTTAGATTACCTTATCAGAGCAAAAGCAACAGGAACAAGCAGTGATCTGGCTTCCCGGCTCAAGGTCAGCCGGCGCAAAATTGAGCGCCTGATCGCAGGATTACGCGATTTGGGACTTCCGGTATCTTTCGACAGGGAGGCCGGAACTTATTATTATACGGACGACGTGCACCTGCATTTTGAGATAGCCGTCGGAGGCGATCATTTACTTCAGATAAACGTAGACAAACATTGAATTTCTGAAAAAAAAATCCAGACCGCCAAAATCTGGTGGTGTACGGGGAGTATATTTGAATAATATCATTGAATTTGGTGTTTGATTTCAAGAACACGGACTCACAAAATACAATCCAGTATGAAAAACATCTTCGCACTCCTGCTCCCCCTACTGCTCCTTTATGCCGGCTGTAAGAAACCTGAACTTTGCCAGGATATTGAAAACCCGGCTTGTGAAAATTATGATCCGTGTTATTCTGCGTTTGAAACGAATGCAGCGTTTAGCGTAACTAACTGGACGAATCCGTACTACCTTCCTTTCCGCGATACCATACCAATAGGCGGCGATCTAAGGATATTTTTCAGGGCTTCAGATACACGCATGAGCCGGTACGAGTGGCAGATAGGCCAAGATCCCAGGGTGTTCACAGACAGCCTGTTTTCGCTGGTATTCAATGGTGTTTCCGGCTGGGTAAATTTTTCCCTGACAACTTACCATGACAAGGCTGATGCTAACTGTTTTCCCGGCGACAATGGAAAGGTGACCGTACAAAAAGCCTACTATTTCAAACCTTTCACGGCCACTACCGACGAAGCGTATATTGCACAGTTTCCCATATTCGGAACGTATCTGGGGCATGACGAAGGCAGTCCTTTGGATACTTTTCAGGTGAGAATTGACTGGCCCCCCCATTCCCGGGTTGGCATCAACAACATGCCAGAAGGTTGTGATTCAAGAAGCCTAAATGCCAAATTCAATACACATTATTTTATTGACGAAGAACCCTTATTCCCTGGTCCCAATCAGGCATTGTGCTATTCGCCAAACAAGATATTGGCTACTCTCCAGCCCGATAACAGAACCCTTCACATAGATTACGAAATCACACAAAACGGCCAGCGCATTAAGCGCAAGTGGGTGGGGGTGAAACTGTAGTTATCCTTTCCTCCTAAATATCTATATCCTCGAATTTAGTCGGATATTCTTGAATATCAGGCTCCCTTTTCTATTGCCGCTCTTCGGGTAGCCGACTTGCGGGGGCTTTCTTTTCCTATTTCTTTGCCCTTATAAATCAGTTGTTATGTTTAGAAGAATTACGCTATTTGGCCTCATTTGCCTTTAGCTTGCATCGAGGCATATACAATCAACTTTTTGCCTGGAATTGCACTCAATTCAGAATTTGATCCCATAGGTTATATGCCCGGATTTGGATGTTCAGAGCCGAATATTCAATTACATTTAATGGCCAAACTTTCGCTTAATCCGGTCACCAACCAGGCTTTATTAGAATATACCATGGAAACAGGAGGCTCCGTCTCTGTTTTCATTAGCGATTATTCCGGTCGCCGGATTATGGAGGTACAGTCGCAGCAGTGGTTGGATAACGGGTATTACCAACTGATTGTACCTACGGAACAGTTGGTACCTGGGATGTACTTTATTACCTTGGTTCGCCCCGAGGGAACAAAGACATTGAGAATGCTCAAACAATAACGCGTAAAACAAGGGCAGCTACGCGAACCCAGTATTTAACAAGGTTCGCGTAACTGCGCTTTTTATGCAGGTAAAACAGGTCGAAGGCTTACCTCAACGCTCCAGCCGCTCAATCAGGCGCGCTGAAATTCTCAGGAAATCCATTTCGGTGATGATGCCGACCAATTCATCGTTTTTCACCACCGGCAGGCATCCAATCTTTTGCTCCCGCATCATGGTCATGGCCTCCAGTATAGTAGCGTCAGGACTAATTACCATGGGTTGTGTAATCATGATGTCCTTGACGGAAACCGCTTCTTTGCCGTTGACCCGGTTGAAACGCGTAAAATGACGCAACAGCAGGCGGGAAGTAATGAGGCCGCAGAGTTGGCCTTTGGAGTCTTCCACCGGCATGTAGCGAATCCTTCGCCAATCCATCAATTCGGCTACCAGGTCAATTAAATCGTCTTTTTGAACCGTAAAAAGATCGGTCACCATAAATTCTTCCACTTTCAGTTTGGACGGGCGGTATTCGTCCAGATCTCCCGGTTCGGGAAGATCCCAGGTATGAACGGGCATTTCCTTTAATTGGTTTTTAATGATGGCGGCAGTCATGACGGTCAGCGCTTCATCGCGGCCCACCTGTTTTTTCAGTTTGGTAAAGGCACGAAGTTGCCAGCGGGCGCCATTCATGTGCAGGTCGGCACGCGCAGCAATGATGTCCAGGTAACGGTCAATATCTTTTGGATCTACATTTCTGCTTTCCAAACCTTTGCGGGCCAGCGGCAGCAGTTCCTTTTGAACCAGGTCGCAGACAGATATTTTTTTGTCTTTAAACCAGGTAAAATTGGAGTCGATGCCAATCCGGGCGCCTTTTGCAAAATTATCCCGAACGTCTTCCCAGGAAATGTGATCGCGGATATCTTCGTATTCATTGGCCATGCCAATCATCGCGCCAAGCCAGAAAGCAGCGTTGGCGGTTGCATCCAGCACTGTTGGACCGGATGGCAATACCCGGTTTTCGATGCGCAGGTGGGGCTGTCCGTTGGGGCTGATGCCGTAGCAGGGCCTGTTCCACCGGTAAACTGTAGAGTTGTGTACCTGCAAAGCTTTGAGTTTAGGGACTTTGCCCTGCCGGATCAATTCAATGGAGTCTTCCTCAATATCGGCCCCCAGCAGCACGCGGAATCTGGCAATGTCCTCGCGATAAATTTCCATAATGCTTTTTTCAAGCCAGCCCGTTCCGAAGCTCACCCGGGGGCTGCGCTCGCGCATATGGTCGTGGGTCGTCCGGATATCAAGTGCCTGCTGGAAAAGTGCGATGCGGGTTTCGTGCCACAATCTTTTTCCGAATACGATCGGGGAATTGGCGCTGATGGCCAAAACCGGCGCGGCAAGCGCCTGAGCAATGTTATAGTATTTGACAAAATCGGCGGGCGATACCTGAAGGTGTACCTGGAAACTGGTGTTGCAGGCTTCCAGCAAGGGCGATTTGTGCTTGACGAGGATTTCATCAATGCCCATCAGCCTGAGCTCGTAAAAAGATCCGATGAGTTGGCGGTTGATGGCTTCCATCAGCGCAACATATCGCGGATTGGGCGTCAGATTCTCCATCTCCAGATCCATCTTGGTCAGCGTGGGCAGAATCCCCGTCAGAACGAGGCTGGCATCGAACGGCTTTAGTTTTTCCCTGATTTTGTTCAGGTATTCGATGTTCTCCATCTCCATCTGCCTCAGGCAATCGCCTTTAAATTCTCTGGGTGTGAGGTTTGTTTCGAGGTTAAACCGGGCAAGTTCAGTCGTTACCCAGTCAAGATTTTTCATTTTTTTGAGTACCTCCATGTTGATCATGGCAGGCTTGTACGTTTTGTTGTCTACCAAAAACATTTCCTGCTCGGCGCCTATGCGTGCGATGCCGCTTTCAAACCAGTCATTTTCCAACATGTATTCAAAAGCATAAACATCTCTCAACAAATGCTTTGTAAAGTTCTGCAACTGGTTGTCACCTGCAACCAATGACACTTTTTGTTCACCCATATCCTGTACGAATTTCTTGATGTGATCAGATTATCCTTGCGCGATTTTTCACAGTTCTTCAATAAAGATAGGGATAATTTAAAAGTCGCAAATAATTTAGCACCATTCTTTCGTTTAATCCAAAAATGATACGGTTATGAGAAAGTTGAGCTGGATGGTTTTGGTTGTTTTGGTTTGGTGGGGATGCAATAAAGACGAACGGGAGCGATTGTTTGAAATGGCTTTTCCGAATACAACATTCACCATTCCTGCCGGGGTTAATCCGACTTTTCCGTTGGTTTTTGAAGTCAACCGCCTGAGTACCAATATTGATTTTTTCCTGAATCAAAGCTCAACAGATACGACATCCATAACGGCGATCAACCCGACTTTTGGAACATTGACTGCCCTGCAAAACAACCAGGAATATTATTTCATTGAAGAAGTTTCGGTCAGAATATGCGCAACCGACAGGGTGGAATGCTCGCCGGCAGACGAAGTTTTCTACATCAATGACCTGCGGGGCCGTGCCGATAACCAGATCCGGATGCTACCGACCCTCCGCAATGTAAGAAAGTTGATGATCGGCCAGCAATTTAAGCTCGAGGTCGTCTTTTTCCTGAACGATTTTTCACCTTATTCAATCGACTCTCGCCTGGACATGTCTTTTGAAGCCGTCCGATAGAAAATAATGCCGTTTAACAGCATTCAATAACGGTAGCAACGCCCATGCCGTCGTGGGTATAGACGGCAACCACACCTCTGTTTTGCCCCCGCCGCTCCAGTTCGTCTATCAGCGCACTCAGCAACATAGCACTGTGTGCGCCCAATGGGCATCCTGTGGCAATAGCGCCGCCATTAACATTCAGCTTATCGGTATCGATACCCATATCCAGTTGAAATTTCAAGGCATCCGCTGCATATAACTCCGCACATTCCCAAAGGTCAATGGCCGACGCTTGCAGCCCGGCCAGGTGAAGGGCCTTTTTAGCAGCTTTGGCGGCCGCAGCGGCGCCCTGCATCGGATCTTCGCAAACATTTGCAAGTCCGATAATCTTTGCCCGCGGGTGCAGCTTTTTTCCCTTGTCATCAACAGCGCCGTTACCCAGCAGTGCCAGCGCAGCGCCGTCTGCAGAAAAACTGCTGTTTGCCTGCGTATGAAGGTGGTGGATGGATTCGATTTCCGGAAAGCGGTGCAATGCCATACTGTCAAAACCCTGTGTGCCTAAATTGGAAAAAGCCGGGTCTAAATGCTTACACGCTTCTTCGTCGATTGCCGGAGCAAGCAAAAATTCATCCCGATCAAGGATGCCTAATTGGTTTCGGTCATAGATCGGGATGATGGATTTACCAAACCACCCGTTTTCCCAGGCAAGAAGCGCTTGTCTGCGGGATCGGGCAGCCCAGGCATCCAATGCCTCCCGTGTAAATCCTTCCTGCGTTGCAATCAGATCTGCTGATATGCCCGGCGGAATAGCGCTCCCTCCGGCCAGTAATTCAGGGTCCTGCCACAATGGACTTTCATGTTCACTTTTCCTAACGCGGCTCATGCTTTCAACCCCGCCAGCTATAAACGTATTGCCCCACCCTGAACGGATTTTCGTGGCGGCCAGGTTAATGGCCTCCAGCCCGGAAGCAGCATGCCGGCTAAGTTGTAAACCACTGATGTTCCCCGGCCAGGCAGTCGCCAATGCCGCTGCTGTTGCCAGGTTAAACCCCTGATCATCGTCGGGTTGTACGCATCCCAATATGATGTCTTCGACCAGATCAGATTGGATGCCAGATCGCTGACAAAGCGCGGCAAGTGCGGCAGCAAGCAGGTCTACTGTCTTAATTTCATGCAAAGCACCGCCATGATGCCCCATTCCCCGGGGCGTTCTGACAATGTCGTAAATAAAGGCATCTTTCATGAATCTCGTGCTATTGCGGAATGGTCGCTGCCGCCCCTGTGATATCGGTTAGCTCAAAAACGAGCTTTGAACCGTCTATATTGGTATAATCCAGGCGCAAAAAACCATAGGTCTCGTTGAATGCCGCTTTCAGGTGCGTACGCCCAAGTCCGCTTTCTGCATCGGCATCCACAAGGTGACAAAGCGCCTCTCCCCAGGGAACGCGAACCATTTCCTGGCTGCCGATCTGGTAATGCATGGTATTTTTTACAAGGCCACCCCAGGCTTTCCAGCGGGAATCGCCATTCGTTTCTGCTACCTCCATTTGCCATTCCCAGGCATTGCCCTGTTGGTAAGGCGCCTGAATGAAAGGCATTGGATTCAGAGCAAGGATGCGGAACATTTTCATGTTTGGCATTTGCATCCAGACATTTTTGTCATTTTCGATGAGAGAAGAAGACGTAAATCCTCCCAATTCTTCCTTATCAGGATTAAACAGCCGGATTTCCTGAACCGTTTGATTAAAATCCGGAGCATTCAACACGAAAGGTTCCCGCCCTTCAACAATCCTGAAAGTCACGGCTTCAACGGTATTCTGATTGGCCGTGTCAGGGTCGACAAAATCCCAGGCCATCTGGTATAGTAAAAATTCAGGGGTTTCACTTTCCGTGATTTTGAACAACAGGGTATCGCCTTTGGGACTGATGTAATGATAGCGATAGGTAAACTCACGGCCTGCTGTAAAAATCTTATTATCTGCTGTATAGCGGTTTTCGTCCTGATTTTCAGGCGGAAATGTCTCCAGCCAAATGCCGTTGATTTTAGTCAGGTTATCCTGCTGGCCACCGCAGCCGGTGATGAAAAACCATAAAGACAACGCGATCGTATTGGACAGGTTCCTGAAGAAAATGTACATAAGCAGGCTTTTTTGCGCCGGTGCAAATATACGAATTTGCCCCGCAGAAAGCTGAAAACTAAAAGCGCTAAGCAGACTGCTGCCGCTTAGCGCTTTTTGATGTTTCCCGGGAGAATGAAAGGGGCTCCCCGAACAAGAATTATTGTACTTTCAGGCCACCGTAAGTAATGCGGGCTTTGATGACGGCCGGCGCTCCCTGCTGTCCGACATGTCCTTTGATTTCATAGTTGGATTTCTCCTTTTTTTCATAGGTTACCTTCATGCCGGCGGGATAACGAACGCCGGCATAATCTGCGAGGGCATCAATCTGGTAAACCGCGCCATTTTCAACCACAACCTTGAAGTCTGTATATTTCCCACTCAGATTGACATCGGAAAAGCCTTTGTCGAGTTGAATAATCGAAACGCCGCCGTATTCCATGTTCATTTCCAATACTTTACTGACTTTTTCTACGTGGACATTGGTGTATTTGGAGGTGACCACCATATGGGCCGTGCTCTGGACTTCAATGTTGTCGTATTTACCTGTATTTCGAAAATCTGCCACGCTCCCCACTTTGTAGGTGTCGTATTTGCTTGTACTGCGCAATTCATCGACTTTGTCCAGCGTGAGCGTTGAATATTTACTATTGATGTCAATCTCATTGGCTTCGGTCACATTGAGCCGACCATAGCTGACATCCGTTACGATATTTCCAGCCTTAGTCAGTTTCCCGTTGCCGTAAGCCAGGGTGATGTTGGAGGTTTCGTTCAGGCCATCTAATTTAAAATTGCCGTATTTCACATCAATGGTACCTTTCCCTTTAATGGCCGCAGCATAAACGTCGCCGTATTTGTTGTACAACTCCAGGCTGACGGTGGAAGGAACAAAAACCTCATAGTTGATGGAATAATCGTTTTTCTGGGTACTGCTGTCCCACCATTTGCGAGACAAAGGTTCAATGGTCGTTTCCGCTTTCACAAAGTTGCCTGTGTTGGAAAACTGAACATTGATCCTGTCAAAAACCTTTTGGGCATCTGCTTCCGTATTGGCGCGCACCAGGATGCGAACATCAATTTTCACCCGGTTTTTATCCCAGGTTTTTACGTCGACTTTACCGTATTTGTTGTTGATGTGAACGGTAGCATTGCTACTCACTTCGTATTCCTTCTTGATGGTTTTGGTGAAATCCACACGCTCTGCGAGCGCATTTCCGGCAAAAGCGCCAGGGATTGCAGCCATAAAAAGGATGATTGATAAATTATATGCCAACTTCATCGTTTGCCGATTTTGAACTATTTGAATGATTAGATTGCGTTCTGTCAAGCACCCGCTCCAATATCCGGATTTTGGTTTGGTAGCTTTTGATAAGATTACTGATGATTTCTTCTTCCTTACCTTTGGGGACCTCAGCCAGATCGGCACGCAATTCGTCCATAATCTGGTCAATTTGCTTCAGATCCTGATCGACTGATTTATCATACTGATAATTGGCAAGTTTAGCATACCGCTTTTGTACTTCACTGCTGTAATATTGCTCTGTTTCGAGCAACTCTGGCGAAAGCATCTCGGCCGAGGCAACCACTTCCTGATCATTTACCCGGGTCAGATAACTGCCAAACAACGCGCCAACGGCAATCAGTGCGACCACGGAGGCGGCGATCCTGGCCTTAGACCACATGAAAACCCGTTTAGCCTGAGGTCTTTCTGCGCCAAGCGTTTTGTCAATACCGGCCCAAACTTTAAGGCTGGGCGTAGCGTCGTCAAAAGCTTCACGGTTATCGTTGATAAATTGTTCTATAAAATCGCGTTGCATTGCTGCTTGTTTTTTATGTGATATAGTGTTTAGATTCGAGGATTTCCCTCAATCTCTTTTTTGCCCTGTGAAACTGAGATTTTGAAGTCGCTTCCGAAATATTCAGAATTCCGGCAATTTCTTCGTGATCGTAGCCTTCCAGCAGGTACAGTGAAAAAACAACCCGATATCCGTCCGGCAATTCAGTGAGGGCTTTTTTGACCAGGTCTACACTAATTCCGGGCGCTTCATAGGGCGCTTCTTCGAGAACATTCTGGTGTTTTTCATCCAACTCCTCAAACCGCAGACGACCGCGCTTGAGGTGGTTGATGCAATTATTGACCACGATCCTTTTGATCCAGGCTCCTATGGAAGATTCATACCGGAACGATTCCAGTTTTGAAAAAACATCCACAAAAGAGTGCTGGAGTACGTCTTCCGCATCCATCTCACTGTTGAGCATACGCAAGCAGATGTTGTACATCGCTTTGGAATAAAGTCTGTAAAGCTCAAACTGAGCATGTCTGCTGCCCTGCTTGCATTGTTCAACGATGTCGTGATGAGTGTTAGCGTAGTCCAATGTCTCGTTATGTTTTCGAGGCTGAATGAATAGACAACTCCCTCTTAAAGGGGTTGCATCAAACGTTAAAATTTTCAGTGGTCGCAATTTAATACAATAAACAACGACATGTAAAACAATAAATAATAAGGTGTTTCGTAAAGAGTATCTCCCCTGCTTTTTGCCGCATGGCGGACGATGCGCCGGAATGGATATTTCGCAGCCTCTAATTATTGCTACATTTGCAACATTGATTTTCAAATACTCAGCATGAAAAAGTCTTATTTTATTCTTGGTGCGGCTGTCGGCCTGCTGCTCTCTTTTCTGGCCTGCGATAAAAACGACGCGTACATTACAGACAGCAACGCTAAACTGGAATTTTCTCTGGATACGCTGCGTTTCGACACCGTTTTCACCCAATTGGGGTCGGCAACCCGGTCTTTTAAAATCTACAACCGCCACGATCAGCCCATTCTCATATCTCATGCCCGGATTGTTGGCCAGACAGGCGTGAATTTTCGGATGAACATAGACGGCTTCCCCGGTGATGAACTGAACGATATTGAAATTTGGCCGAACGACAGCATTTATGTTTTTGTGGAGGTAACCATAGACCCCGACCAGCCGCTTTCGGTCAGTCCTTTCGTGCTGGAAGATAAAATTGAGTTCGAAACCAATGGCAACCTTCAGGAAGTAAAACTGGAGGCCTGGGGGCAAAATGCCAATTATTTCCCCAGCCGGTTCAACAAAGGTGTGCCGGTGATTTTGAGTTGCGACAATGGTGTCATTCGCTGGGACGACCCCAAGCCTTATGTCATCTACGGAGAAATTCTGATCGACAGCTGTGCGCTGGAAGTGGCAGCCGGTACGCGCATTTACGTACACGGCGGTATCGCCCGAAATGATGTTTTCGGCGTGTTCAACGACGGCATCCTGTATACCCTGAGCAAAGGAAAAATCCGGATGCTGGGCACAGCGGAAAATCCCATCGTCGTGCAGGGAGACCGTCTGGAGGAAGGTTTTCAGGACGAAGTTGCCCAATGGTATGGCATCATTCTGGGCAAAGGCAGCAAAGGCAATGTCTTCGAGTATACGACCATCAAAAATTGCTCTTTTGGCGTATATGCTGATTCTACAGCGGAAGTCCGGTTGTCGAATTCCCAAATTTACAATACCGCAGGAAATGGTCTGATTGGCTTTCACAGCACCATTGAAGCCCGTAACTGTCTGTTTTACAACAACAATTCCAACTCCATCCAATTGCTCAACGGCGGCGATTACCGCTTTATTTATTGTACAGCTGCCAGTTATGGCGTGGATGCCGCTGCTATTGGCATGAGCAATTTTTATTGCTACGATGACCCATTAGTGTGTGCTTATCGCAATGATTACAGGCTGATTGCCGGTTTCTACAATTGTATCTTTTTTGGCTCCCGGCGCGACCAGCTACAGCTGTCCGACATTACCAGCAGGCAGACGCCGGACATGTTTAAGGTGAATTTCCAAAACTGTGTAGTCCGCGTAGACGACTTACTGGACCAACAAAACAATCTTTACGCTGATTTTTTTGAAACCCTTTGTACCGCTTGCATCAATGGCGTACGCGAAGACAAGCTTTTCAAAGACCTCAACGAAGACGATTACCACCTCGACTCCCTGTCTATCGCCATTGAACGGGCAACGCCGGTTCGTCCTCCTGATTTCAATATCCTCATCAGCAATGACCTTGAAAACAATACCCGCGACACCGAGCGACCGGACATTGGCTGCTTTGAACGCCAGTAAAGGTTGTTAAACTTAGTTTCAATTTCAAACTAAGTAAACCATTTTCCTTATCTTTGTGTTGTCAAAGTATCATTTTACGTCAAAAAAACGAACGCATGACGGCATTGGCGACTGCTGAAAAGTACCTGGATAAAAATGGTTTTCTGGATCTGGAGGTAGATCCTTCGCTCGATCTTGTTGCGGAAATTCAGCGACTAAAACGGGAAAAGAATGCCGTTATTCTGGCACATTACTACCAGGAATCTGAGATTCAGGATGTTGCAGACTACATCGGCGACAGCCTTGGCCTTTCGCAGCAAGCCGCCAAAACAGAAGCCGACATCATCGTTTTTGCGGGGGTGCACTTTATGGCAGAAACAGCAAAAATCCTCTCCCCTTCTAAAAAGGTGTTGCTGCCCGATTTAAAAGCAGGCTGTTCGCTGGCAGATTCCTGTCCGGCGCCACTTTTCCGTCAATTCAAAGAAAAATACCCCGACCACGTTGTGGTGAGCTATATCAACTGCACGGCTGAACTGAAAACCCTGACTGACATTTGCTGCACCTCTACCAATGCAGTACACATCATAGACAGCATCCCTAAAGATCAAAAAATCATTTTTGCCCCCGACATCAACCTGGGTCGCTACCTCGTTAAAAAAACAGGCCGCGACATGGTACTCTGGAACGGTTCCTGCATGGTTCACGAAATATTCTCCGCAGAAAAAATTGCAAAGCTGCGCGTGCGCCATCCCAAAGCCTTGTTCATTGCTCACCCGGAATGCGAAACGCATATTCTGGATCAGGCAGACTACATTGGCTCTACGACAGGTCTTCTGAAATACACCATAGCCAGTGAAGCCAAAGAATTTATTGTAGCAACGGAAGCCGGAATTCTGCATCAGATGCAGAAAGCTTCGCCGCATAAAACATTCATACCCGCGCCGCCAAACAACACCTGCGCCTGCAACGAATGCCCGCACATGAAGCGCAACACGATGGAAAAACTTTATCTCTGCATGCAATACGAATTGCCGGAAATCGAGCTGCCACAACACATTATTGAAGAAGGCAGAGCCTGTATCGACCGCATGCTGGACGTATCGGCAAAAGCGGGCCTGGCAGGGTAATTTCTTTGCGAAGCTTTGGGGCAGTTGTACTTTCCAGCTTCCAAAAATGCTCTAATCCATGAAAAAACACGTCGCAGACATTTTGATCACTATCCCCGTTGTGATCTTGTTGGGAGGAATATTATTGTACTTCCTGGGACCTTTCTTATTGTCTTTTGCCAGCAGTTCAGTTTATTCTATATTGTTCGCTGGCATCTTTATATTAGGCGTTGTTGGGGTTTATCGCCTCGTTCGGGTTTTAAACCGATAGCCTGATCCCCGGAATGTGCCTTTTGTGCGATCTACTTTACTTTCCAACCAACTACAAACCCATTTCTGTCAACCATCGGCGAATTCTCACCAACTGCAAACTGACAACTTCTAAAGAACTGACATTCAGGAAGTTTCCCTAACTTTGTTCTATAACATCAACAAAAAGGGAGACATGCGGCAGTTTCTACTTTTCCTTCTCATTTTGTGTTGTGAAAGTCTAATTCAGGCGCAGGCTTTAAACAACCTGAAGTTCACCACGTACACAAAAAATCAGGGCCTGGCGAATAACCTGACATGGGCCACAGCAACAGACCGGCATGGATATTTGTGGGTATCACACCACAGCGGTCTGAGCCGGTTTGACGGGGTTTCTTTCAGAAATTACCCCTTCAATGAAAACACCCCCGGCGGTCTGCGCAATGCCATAGAAGCTGAATTTGTTTTGGACAATTCCGGCCGTTTATGGATCTGTCACGGCGCCGGCCTTTGCTGGTACGATGAAGCCCATGACCGGTTCAACTACATCAGTCCCCGCGACACCAGCTTTGAGTTTGCTCCTCGAAAAATGATTTTTGACGGAAAAGAGACCATTTGGCTGACCAGTGGGGAAAGACCTTTTCGGTTAAACACCCGAACCCTTGAACTCACGCCGCTCAAGGCAGAAATTGAAGCATCTTTTGACTTGTGTATGGATGCTTCCGGAGACATTTGGTTTACTGTTTTTTTAACGGGTTTGTATCGTTACAACCCGACGACAGAAGTTTTGACCTTTTTCCCGAGAAGGTCGAATATTAATGGAATTTATGCAGATAAAAAGGGGCGTATCTGGTTTCTCGAAGCCAATCAGATTGCCATGCTGGATACAAAATCGGGCATAATAACGGAATTTCCAGCTGGCCGGTTTTATGAAAAAGGGTTGCGCAATATTGCCGGTGATTTTACTGTTTTTCCCCGGCTAACAGGTGAAAACATCCTTTGGATTCCTTCCACAAGCGACGGCATAGTTCTATTTGATATGGAAAGCAAACGCTTTACCGGTCATATCAGCCACGATCCCTATCTTCCTAATGGGCTGCCTGCGGTGGGTTTAAACAACATCAGCCGGTTTGATGACCATATGCTTTGGCTGACGACCGATCAGGGGGGCTTGATCAAATTAGACCTCAACGATCAGCAATTCCAGCCGGTTCGATTTCCATTTCTGCGCGAAGAAAACCTGACCCAGGTGATCAAAATACTGCCCGACCATTCAAACACTTCCATTTGGTGGGTTGCCGTGGAGGGCAGCGGTTTGGTACGCTATGATACAAAAACGAGACAAGTATTGCAATGGCTGTTCAAAACGGATGAAGCGCGCTACATCGAAGATATTGTTTACGACGGGCGGGGAAGACTCTGGATGGCCGGCAGAAAAGGCGCAGCAGTTTCTGAAGACGGCCTTACTTTTCGGTTTGTGGCGATCAAAACACCAGGTAACCGGGCGCCTGTTACCCAAATTGTGCCGATGGATAACGATGAATTGTGGATGATGGCGGTTGGCGGTGTTGTTTTGTACAACTCACTGACGGGAAAAAACAGGTTTTCTGCTATTGGCCCAGAGATACGCGGGGGAATGTCCGGTCAATCGCTGGCTTATATCCTGCCGGACGCAGAAGGAAACATCATCACTTCAGGCTTTTTTGGCATCCACCGGGTGAACCGGACTACCGGCAGTGTAGAAAAATTAACGGAGAGTAACATGGGTGATGGCGGAATCACCGGCAGCTACGAAATGGCATTCGATAAAAAAGGGCGAATCTGGTTTGGGACGCGCGGATCCCTGGGTTGTTACGATCCGTCTACAACCAAAACCGAATTTTTTGATGAGCAGCATCTTTTCATCAATACAGCCTGTTATCACGTTTTTTTCGACAATTCAGGCTACCTGTGGCTGCTCACCAATCACGGGCTTTGCCGTATGGATACTGAAAAAAAGACTTTTAAATGGTATTTGGCGCCGGGCGGCGCTTCCTATCTGCGAAATTATACCGGCGCAGTAAAGGGTCGCTCTGAAATCGGAAACGAATATTACATTACCCTGCTCAGTGCCAATTTTCATTTTGATCCGCAACTGGCAGATAAAAATGAGGCGCCGGCAAAGCCACTCATCAACCTCTTAAAAATCAGAAACCAGGCCGTTCCTTTTACTCCTGATTCGGTGGCCAGCAAACCAATGAAACTTGGCTATTCCCAAAATTTTCTGTCTTTTGATTTCACGGCGATCAATTTTACCCAATCGGAGCGCATGCAATTTCGATACGCCCTGGAAGGTTCCGGTGAAGGCTGGTCAGCGCCTACCCAAACCCGCAGCGTTAACTACACCAACCTCGCTCCCGGTGATTATACCTTCAAGGTGCTTGCCTCCAATAGTGCAGGCGTCTGGAACGAACAGCCTGCTCTTTTTATGTTCAGCATTCTCCCGCCCTGGTGGGCAACCTGGTGGTTCAGAACGCTGGCAATCAGCGTATTGCTTTTTTCCGGATATGCTTATTTCCAATACAGAATCAGGGCGGTGCGCCATCAGGCAGAGGTGCGCGAACGCGAAGCCGGGTACAAACAACGCGAGGCAGAATTACAACGGGAAGTGGCTGAGTTTTCCAGACAGGTAGCGGAAGTAGAATTGGCAGCCCTCCGCGCACAGATGAATCCCCATTTTGTATTCAATTGCCTGAATTCTATCAACACTTTTATCCTGCTCAACGATCCAAAAAATGCTTCCGGTTATCTCCAGAAATTCTCTAAATTGATCCGCCGGGTTCTCGACGCCTCCCGGTCAGAATACATCAGCCTGCGCGACGAACTCGATACACTGCGTTACTACATTGAACTGGAGCAAATGCGCTACGGCGGCCGTTTTACTTATTCCATCACTGTGCCGGAAACGCTTGACCCCGATGCCTTTGAGTTGCCGCCTATGCTGGTACAACCTTACATAGAGAATGCCATCTGGCATGGTCTGATGAACCGGGAAGGAAACGAGGGGCTGCTTTCACTCGAAGTTTCGCAAAACAATGGCGCATTGGTGATCAAAGTAGAAGACAACGGTATTGGCCGCAAAAAAGCTGCCGAGCTGAAAAGCCGCAGCGCAGTAACCCACAAAAGCCACGGCATGCAGGTAACCGACGAACGCATCAAAATCATTAATGAAATTTACCGCACCTCTGCTACCGTGCACATAGAAGATTTGTTTGACGAAAAGGGGGAAGGAAAGGGAACGAGGGTCATTTTGATTATTCCGATACCAAAAGAAGCTTAACCATGTTGCGTACCATTTTCCTTGACGATGAGCCGCAAAGCATTGCCCTGCTCAAACATTTAGCAGCCAATCATTGCCCCGAGCTCGATGTCATTGGCGCTTATACAGATTCTGTGGAAGGCGTAAGCGCCATTCTTAGGGATAAACCCGATTTGGTTTTTTTAGACATAGAAATGCCAAAACTAAATGGCTTTGAAGTACTGAATCAATGTCATCCGGTGCAATTTAAAGTCATTTTCACAACGGCATACAACCAATACGCTGTGCGCGCTTTCAAATACAGCGCACTGGACTACCTCCTGAAGCCCCTTTCTGAAGAAGAACTGGTTGCCGCCGTCAAAAAAGCGACACAGTCTCCCCAGCTTCCCGACCTTCAGCAGTACGATGTGTTGCAGCAATTCAACCCTTTGCGCCAGACTGTAGCCCAAAAGATGGTCATTTCGACCCTCGAAGGGTTGTTGTTTATTGAGATTACAGACATCATTCATTGCGACTCAGACGGCAGCTATACCCGCATCTGGCTTCAGGACGGAGAATCGGTATTGGTTTCCAAGTCGCTGAAAGAGGTGGAAGAGATGTTGAATTTCGATTTTTTCTATCGGGCGCACCATTCACACCTGATCAATTTACACCACATCAAAAAATTTATCCGCGCCGATGGCGATGTTCTTATGAGCAATAGCCGTTTGGTGCCGGTCGCACGGAGCAAACGCCAGGAGTTTTTGGAACTGGTGATGAGATAGTGTCTAAATAATGTCCGTGCATTTAGTCTGGTGTCTGAGCTTTACCTGCCGGCCGGTATCTACGGTTTATACACATCTTTATATTGTATCCTATTACCACATTTGATTCTTTTC
>CALEYL010000001.1 GCA_937926205.1 uncultured Saprospiraceae bacterium | reverse complement strand
GCTTTTTCTCTACAGTAGCTGTTGATGCTTCGGCAGGTTTGGCCACTTTTGGACGACCTGGGCGCTTTTTCTCTACAGTAGCTGTTGATGCTTCGGCAGGTTTGGCCACTTTTGGACGGCCTGGACGCTTTTTCTCTACAGTAGCCGTTGATGCTTCGGCAGGTTTGGCCACTTTTGGACGGCCTGGACGCTTTTTCTCTACAGCCGCTGTTGTTGCCGCTTCTGCAGATTTTGCGACTTTTGGACGACCCGGGCGCTTTTTCTCCGCCCCGGTTGCTGCTGCAACTGCAGGTTTGGCCACTTTTGGACGACCCGGACGCTTTTTCTCCGCAGCCGCTGTTGTTGCCGCTTCTGCAGATTTCGCGGCTTTTGGACGGCCTGGACGCTTTTTCTCCGCCCCGGCTACTGCTGCGACTGCTGGTTTGGCCACTTTTGGACGACCTGCTTTTTTGGCACCGGCTTCAGCTGTTTTTTTTACAGGACGTTTTCTTCCGAAAATAGCAACAGGTTCGTTGCTGGCTGCAGTTTCTGCAGTTTTAGGTTTTGCCGGACGTCCGGCTTTCTTTTTTACCGGAGTGGTGGAAAGATCCTGTGTTGTGTGTTGTTCTTGTGTTTGCTGCGTCGCATCGGGCGCAGGATCCTGTGTTTTTTTGTTCATTTCAATTGTCAATTAATTGCATAAAAGTATAATTCAGCGAGGTGATGTTATATTTTCCTCCTTCATGATATTTATTCAAGCAGATTCTGTTTTTTTGTAAAAACAGCCAGTTTTGGTAAGTTTAGATGACAAACAACCATGAATTAAAGTTAATTGATCTGCAAGACAATAACGCGTTTCATACAAGCACCACTATATTTATGTACATGTACAAAGAAATAACTGAGGTGAGAATGTATTAAAACCATACATACATCAAAAGTAATTCGAGCGTGAAGGGTTTTTATGTAACGACAAAATTAGCATTTAGTTTTCAGTTTCAGGTAGTTATTTATAGTAGTGTTAATTTTTATCGCAAAATTTATGCAAAATTAAATAGTACAGTTCAAAAAAACAAAGATTACTGGCGGGATAAACCGTTAATTCCTACTCATTCACCCTATATAATACATAAAAAAAATACTCACTACATGATCATGTTGTGAAAACGTTTTACACCTTGCTGGTGAGATAAAATACCGTTTTTTTTATTTTCAAAAATACAGAAAAAAATAACGGGCCTGTCCGGTAAACGGACAGGCCCGGGGCACTTGTCTATTGCATAAACAGGGTTTTACAACTATTGAAAGCCACAGACATGCTTTATATTAATTCGGCAGGAGTGATGAATATTTGTTCTTTCCGGTTTGACCTCAAAACCAATAATTTTGAAAAGAGGCCAATTGCGTCTTCATTGAGTAATTTATGCAAGTCATCAATAGAAGAAATTGGTTTTTCATTAAGCCCAATAATGATGTCATGCTGTTGAAGTCCGGCTGCTGCTGCAGGGCTGTTCGGTTCTATGGTTTCTACCATAACGCCCGATTCAACCGCCAATTGATTGACATTTACAACTCGTGGATGTAGTTTGATTACCTGGCCTGCAATTCCAATATAACCTCTTTTAACTTTACCGTGTAAAACCAGTTTTCCCACAACGTATTGAACCAGGTTGGAAGCTACTGCAAAACAGAGTCCCTGAGCGGGAAGAATAACGGCCGTATTTACACCTATGACCAGCCCTTTTGAGTTGACCAATGGGCCGCCGCTATTCCCGGGATTAAGTGCTGCATCCGTTTGGATGACATCGTCTATAAGTCGCCCGCTTTCACTTCGAAGCGTGCGCCCCAGGGCACTAACGACTCCGGCCGTCAGAGAGTACTGGAATCCATAAGGGTTGCCGATGGCAATGGCAATCTGCCCTACCTGCAGATGTTCTGAGTCGCCAAAAGAAGCCGTTGTAAGACCTTCAGCATTAATTTGAACCACCGCAATATCCGTAGCGGGGTCGTCACCTACGGGTTTGGCAACAAAACGGCGCCCGTCCTGAAGGTGAACCTCCACCTGGCTGGCGCCGCTGACCACATGACTGTTGGTGACCACCAGCCCATCTGTAGAAATGATAAAACCGGAGCCGGTACCTCCAGCCTGCCGGTTGTTTCCACGGCGGGAAGGTTTATTTGCTTTTATCTGTACAACGGCATCGCTTACGCGTCGGGCAACACCTACCACTGTTCGGGAATAAGCATCCAGAAGCTCTTCGTCTGCTGGAGCGTTGGCGTGAAAGGGCATGTCTGAAGACATTGCCGGATGAGAAAGGAAATGAACCATGAGCTTTTATAGTTTAAGATCATACCGCCTGGCCTTCAGAACCCACATGGTACATGCAAGGATGAATGGCGGGAATCGGATCAGGTAACCATAAATATGCCAATAACCACTTTTGACAAAATGACATTTCAAACAAGCCCGGTTTCGGAAAAAATGTCACTATTCGCCACATGTCTTAATCTCCAGTGCTTTAAGTCGCAGGCATGAAGGGAGGATACCAAACTGAGCAGCCAGAAATTATTGTATTTGCCGGAGGACTTCGCAAGTATATTCCAGCATTTCAGTGGTAAAGTCGAGGTGGGTTACGAAGCGAATCGTTTGAGGTCCGAATGCAGTGGCATTTATTTGCCGGGCTGCCAATTTTTCAAGAAAACTCGCTGCCGTATAGGGGGGATTAACATCAAAAATCACAATATTGGTCTGAATAGGACGAATATTACCTACATAATTGCACTGTTGCAGTACCGCTCCAAGCGTGCGGGCATGGTCATTATCTTCCCGTAATCGAACGACATGGTGATCCAGCGCATAAATCCCTGCGGCTGCCAGATAGCCAGCTTGCCGCATGCCGCCGCCCATGACCTTTCGCACCCTGCGGGCCTGGCCAATAAAATCCTGATCTCCGATAAGCAGGGAGCCTACCGGAGCGCCCAGTCCTTTAGAGAGGCAAACAGAAATACTGTCGAATAAAGAGCCGATCTGGGCGGGCGTTTCGCCTGTTTCCACCAAAGCGTTAAAAATGCGCGCGCCGTCGAGGTGTAATTTAAGGCCTTTTTCGCGACAAAGCGCCTGAATGGGCTGCATCTCGTCAAAGGTGTAGTAGCTGCCGCCTCCTTTATTACAGGTGTTTTCCAACACGACAAGCCGGCTCCGTGGCAGCCAGTCGTACAGCGGTTTAATGGCTGCTGCAACCTGTTCGGCCGTGATTTTTCCATTGACTCCGTGCAACAGATTGACCGCAACCCCTGAATGAAAGGCATAACCCCCAACTTCGTATTGGTATACATGAGAAGATTCTTCGAGAATTATTTCATCCAGGGGTTGCGTATGGACTTTAACGGCGATTTGGTTTGTCATGGTGCCGGATGGACAAAAGAGGGCTGCTTCCTTTTGAAAAAGAGTTGCCGCTTTCATTTCCAAAGCCACGACACTGGGATCCTGGCCAAAAACATCATCGCCCACTTCTGCCTCAAACATGGCTTTAAGCATGGCAGGCGTAGGCTTGGTAACAGTATCGCTGATCAGGTTGACAAACATGTGATGGTATGATTATCGGGTTGTCATATTAAGAGTTCTTACACCATTGCAAAAAAGTCCTTCAAATCTGCCTGTTGTTTGAAACTGCAAACCCGTTTATTGCTGATCTCTCTTTAATCCTGGAAAAATGAATCAATAAGGATCTTCATCCAATACATTTCCGTTCACCAGCGAAGATCCGAGTGGTCTTACATTGGTAGCAATACTGCCCCCGTCTTCATTTTTACCTACCACAAATTCAACTTCATCTCCTTCGCGCAGTTCATTGAAATCACCGCCAATAACGCTTGTATAATGGAAGAAAAGGTTGTTCGGCGGATACTTAATGAAACCATAGCCATTCTTAATGCTAAAGACCTCGCTGGTCAGTACTTCTCCTTCTTCCGGCATTTCCAGATCGGCCATTTCGGCAGCTGACATACGCCTGCTTTCATTTAGAACAAAAAGATTGGTAATGAGCGGATCATTCCGTTTTATCCGGTTGTCTATGATTTCATGCATGGCAATAGGATACGATACTTCTTCCAGCAAATCCTGAGAAGTACGGGTAATCATCCTTTTTCCCATATCAGTAGTGTATTCAAAATCCCAGCTCAGCGCCATAACGCGGGTGCCGAGCGTGTTCAGTTTCCGGACTAAAGGAACATAATCGCCATCTGCAGCAATGAGAACCAAAACATCAAACCGTTTGTAAAATGCGAGTTCGAAGGCTTCCAGAGCCAGCCAAACATCTATGCCTTTTTCTTCCCGGCGGCCAAAAACTGTTTTTAATGGAAGGTAATGCGTGGTAATGCCAACAGACATCAGAATATCGTCGAAAACGCGATCCCAGTAGAGCGTGTCTGCACGCTGGCTGGCTTCGCGGGCGTTAAGTCTCCCACGGAAATAGTGAGCGTCTACAATTTGACAAAGATGGGGCTCCTCCCCTTCTTCCTGAGCAACCTGATTCCGGATAAATTCATGTAGTCCCGAAAGACTGAGTCGCCTTTTTCGGGGATGATCATAATTGTAGTAATTGCTAACGTGCAAAAAATAATTGCCATCGTAGAAAACACCAATTCGAACCAACCTTTCTTTCATGTTCAATACTTGATTAAATAGTTATGGGTAGTGAATAACTTCAAATCATCAACATGCAAAGTAAAATACATAATACTCTGAAAAACAATAAAATACGATGATTTTCGCATTGCATGTTTACTAACGCATTTTACCCGCTGAACAACAGAAGGCAGGCTACCCGCTATAAATTCAGCGAATAGTTTTGATGAGAAAGGATAATTTGAAGCATTGAAAGAAAGTAGTGATAAAAAATTACGATCACTTTAAATACCTGGAATTAAAGTGAAGGGTTTCCTTTTCGGAGTAAAAAATAATGAAAGGTTTATCGCGTAAATTTTGATCGTTTTCAACTTGAAATAAAAAAAATGTAGGGTCTAAAACATATAATCTCTGCCATTTGAAAATATGGTATTCGATCGAAAAAAATATGTTCTCGCGCTGCTTCAAAGAACGACCTTTGCTCAAATGCGGCGCAAAGGTAAGTTATCTTGTAAGAAATAGCGAAGATTCCGGAATATTATTTCACACCCTCTTCTAAGAGCTGTAACAAATCACGGATGTTTCGGAAAGTCCTTCTTGGGGTATCCAGAAACTCGTGGAGGCTCATCCAAACGGCTTCTTCTATGCCTTCTTCTGCCTGTGGTTTGAGCACCAGATCTTTTGATTTCATCAGATACCAATAGGTCCGCTTCAAAATGCGCCTGCTGTCTTTTTCTCTGTAGGTATGGTAACTTTGCATGAGCTCAGCACCCAGTTCAAGGTCAATAAGACCAGTCTCCTCGCGTACTTCCCGAAGTGCAGCGTCAGGAATGGTTTCTCCCGGGTCGACTTTGCCCTTGGGTAAATCCCAAAATCCTCGGCGATAGATGAACAATAATTCACCAGAGGCATTGCGCACCAGTCCTCCGGCGGCTTCAACCAACTTAAAAAGGGAGAAAAAATCGCGTACCAATTGATCGAGCTGTTCGGAGTAAATGGTGACGGTGTGATAGCGTCCCGTTTTTTCAAGCATGTCGATATAACCGCTGAGATATTTGGGCTTACCGGCATAACGCGCGATGAGGTTTTGTGCATCACCCGTCGTATTTTCAGGCACTTCAACGGCATCTTTTAAGAACAAAGGCGTTTCGTTGATGTAGATTTTATACATTTGCGGGCATTTTTGAATCGAATAATATGGAATCAAGCACCAAGATTGCTGTTGAAACAGCACGAAGCCTGCTGCAAATAAAGGCAATAAAACTGAGTCCGCAAAAGCCATTTACCTGGGCCTCTGGTCTCAAATCGCCGATATATTGTGACAACCGCCTGGTGTTGTCTCATCCTGAAATCCGGCGATTTATCATCGACAGTTTTGAGGAAAAAGCAAAGGCAATGGCGCCTTTCGATCTCATTGCGGGGGTAGCCACGGCTGGTATAGCACACGGCGCGCTGCTGGCAGATCGACTCAATATGCCATTCGTTTATGTTCGTGCCAAAGCCAAAGAACATGGGCGTCAAAATCTGATTGAGGGAGAGATCAACGGCAATGAGAGGGTACTGGTTATTGAAGACCTGATTTCAACAGGAGGCAGTAGTGTTTCGGCCGTCGAAGCGCTCAAAGAAGCCGGTTGTGCCATCGCAGGAGCCCTGGCTATTTTTTCATATGGATTTGAAGCAGCAACGTCTGCTTTTGCACAGGCAGCCTGCCCTTTAGACACCTTGAGCAATTATGAAACCCTGATCGCAGAAGCTGCCCGTTCGGGCTACGTTAATGAATCGGACCTTGAACTACTGAAAAGCTGGCGGATCAATCCACGCGCATGGAGCGAGTCCCGAGTGGACTAACGACATCAAAATTCAATAGCGCGCTATTGAATAATTATTATCTTTACCCGCTATGCATCACCTATAAATCTAACCGAAAAACGATGTCTGTCATCACACCGAAATCAGAAGTTTTTCTAAAGGAATACTTAAATAATGCGTCGCCAACCGGGTTTGAAGCAGAAGGCCAGAAGCTTTGGCTTGAATACATCAAACCTTATATAAGCGACTGGAATATAGACAACTACGGCACAGCCTACGGAATAATAAATCCTGGGAAAGACTATCGTGTAGTAATAGAAGGCCATGCGGATGAGATATCCTGGTTCGTACATTATATTTCTGATGACGGATTTCTCAGCGTTATCCGAAACGGAGGTTCCGACCACCTGATCGCGCCGTCGAAACGGGTAAATATTCACACTTCGAGAGGCATCATAAAAGGAGTTTTTGGGTGGCCTGCCATCCATACCCGTCAGGGCGATGAAGCCAATCTGACACCAAAAGTTGAAAACATTTTTATCGATGTAGGTGCAAAAGATAAAGCAGAAGTGCTGGAAATGGGCATCCATGTAGGTTGTGTGATTACTTACGAGGATGAGATGACCATTCTGAACGACCGCTATTATGTGGGGCGTGCACTCGACAACCGCATGGGCGGTTTTTGTATAGCGGAAGTGGCCCGTTTGTTACATGAAAACAACATTAACCTGCCTTTTACGCTGTACGTCGTCAATTCTGTTCAGGAAGAAGTAGGGTTGCGGGGTGCGGAAATGATCGCGCAAACCATCAAGCCCAATATCGCCATTGTGACGGATGTAACCCATGACACCCACACTCCCCTGCTCAGTGCAAAAAAGCACGGCGATGTACGCGGCGGCATGGGCCCTTCGGTAACCTACGCGCCTGCCGTACACAACAAACTGCTGCAACTCATTATCGAAACAGCTACGGAAAAAGAAATTCCAATACAACGCGAAGCTGCTTCCCGCCGAACAGGAACGGATACCGACGCTTTTGCCTACTCCAATGGCGGCGTCCCTTCTGCCCTTATTTCTCTGCCTTTGCGCTACATGCACACAACGGTGGAAATGGCGCATAAAGAAGATGTGAGCAACGTGATTCGGCTGATTTATGAAACTTTGCTAAAAATTGAGCACAGCCATAATTTCAAGTACTTCTGAAATCGATAATATTCATCTTTCAGGCCATTTTGTTGGGCAATTTCTGGATAGCCGCCGCTGCCCTGTGCATGGCCTTGCAAACGCAGTATTTGCTTCAGGGGCATTATGCGTTTTTTTCAGCCCCTGCGCTCTTCCTGTTTTTCGGTACGCTCTTCATTTATTCGGCTCACCGGCTATATAGTTTGTCAAAAAATGGCGCCGCATCCGGGTACCCTTATGATAAATTCAGGTCTTTACTTTGGGCCAATACCAGCATAGGGGCAGTTGCCAGTGTGGTGTGTTGGTATTATTTACCCGGTGCAGCGCGTTGGCAAACGCTTGTACCCTGTGCTTTGGCTTTAGCCTATATCCTTCCTGTTCTCCCGGCAAAAAAGCGGCTTCGCGATGTAGCTACCCTAAAAATCTTTCTGCTCTCAGGGTGCTGGTCCTGGCTCACCGTCATTTTACCTGCCAGCGCTGCCGGAATGGGCTGGAGTGCTGTTGCCTTTGTAATGGCCATCGGGCGGGCGGCTTTCATTTTCGCTCTTTGCATCGGGTTTGATATCCGCGACCAACAACGCGACAAAGAAGCCGGCGTAAATACCTTACCTGTTAAATTTGGCGAGCGGACCGCCATCGCATTCGCGTTCATGGCACTGCTGCTTTCTGTCTTCATTTCCATTCTGTTCACTTCGGCCAGTATTTATCTTGAATCTGCTGCTTATAGCATGGCAATTTCCGGTGTGATGGCACTGGTACTCGTTGCCGGTTCCGGGCAAAAAAACCGCAATCTTTTTTATTTTCTTTTTGGCGTGGATGGCATGATGATCCTTCAGTTTTTATTGGTTTTGTGTTAGGTCTAATTGCAACTTTTCTACTATCTTTGGCGCAGAGACATGAAAATAGCTTCAATCTTTGAAGCCAGACCCAAAGAAAAAACGACCATAATATAACCTGTGACGCACTATATGAAACCGTGGCTTTCAGCTGAAAGTATGGGGTTTGCTATGTTGTGTAACGAATAAAAAACCACTGATATGACTCCTTCATGCTCCATCTACAGGGCTGCGAAAAAAGCCTGTCTGTTAATTACTTCCTGCTTATTACTCCATATTTCCGGTTTTTCCCAAAACACAGGATGTCAGTTTACCGTCACTGTAAACAAACAGGATGTTTCCTGTCCCGAAGCAAGCGATGGCCAAATTAATCTGGCATTTTCCGTTGGAGCAGAAGAACTAACAAAAGTCAGGGTTTTATGGAGTGTGCCCGCATCGGACACCGCTTTTAGTCTGAGTGGTTTAGGGCCGGGCATTTATTCGGCTACCATTACGGATAGTGGTGAGCTATGCACACAAGAGACCATTACCATTAGCAGTCCGGCGCCCCTCGCCATCAATTGTTTCGTATTAAATCATGTCAGTTCGGTCGGAGGCGGGGATGGCGTAGCAAAAGTGGATTGCAGCAATGGTTCGCCGCCTTATAACATCTTCTGGGCCGGCCCGGAATCGGGGAGTCTTGTTGCGTCAACGCCTGGTCTAAATTCAATCAACAACCTTTCGGCAGGTTTTTATTCGGTAACAGTTACGGATGGTTGCGGCATGTCCAGTTGCAATTTTGAAATCAGAGAACCTTCATGTGAGAACCTTACGAGTGTTGAAACGGATGACCTCCGCTGTTTTGGCGTGGCTGAAGGGCGCATCTTTTTCACCCCCAATCCCCAGTACAACGAACGTACTTTTTCTTACCAATGGCTCAATGATGGCCTTGTTACGCTTTCACCTTTCCGCAATCAACTATTTGCAGGCCAATACCAAATCATCGTTACTGATGATGCCGGATGCCGCGACACGATTACGGAAGTACTGACTTCGCCGCTTGAGATGGTGATTCAGATAGACACTGTCATCCAGGATGATTTCATAGCTTACGGCGGACAGGGAGAAATTCAAGGCCGTATTCTAAATGGTTCTCCACCATATGGCATTACCTGGAGCAATAGTTCAACCTCATTGACTTTCAACAATTTGAACAGCCCTGTGTTCACTCTGACGAATCTGGAAGCCGACAATTACAACATTACGGCTACGGATGAAAGAGGCTGTACAGCAAGCGCAACATCAGATGTCGGATCTCGCTTTTTTATGCCGCGAGACACCTCCTTCATCCTGGATTTTACGCAGGTACTTGATGCAGACACGTCTAAAATACGGCCATTTATGGACACCCTTCGTGCAAAAGGGGCTGTACTCATCGATACCTGTCATTGCGAATTTGGCGCATGGTTGCTGCAACACTGGAATTCAGGCCCTTCTGACATTATCATCATCGACAATACGCCGCCCCAAGGGGGCCAAGCTTCTACAAAATCAGACGATAATGGTTGGTTTGGAGGCATTACCACACCGCCATTGGAAGACACAAAAGTCACAGATGATCCCGGTAATTGCAGCTATACACCCGGCCACAACAACAGCCCGGGTTATCAGATTCGTGTAGCGATTATTGATTCAGGCGTAAACTTACGATATGCCGGCCAGCCAAATTCAGGGCATCCTGCACTAAGGGGTTTGGACTGGGTTAATACCGAAGCTGATAGCAAAGATTGCATTCAGGGAAATTTGCATGGTTATGATTTTGTCAATAAAACGGCAAATGTGGTCGACAATGTCGGACACGGCACCCATATTGCCGGCGCAATAGCCAATCGTTTCCCAGAGAACGCCCGCATGGAGATCATGAACCTGAAAGTTTACGACAAAGGGAAACAAGGCAATGTATTTGGTTTAGCCTGTGCCATTCACTATGCCGTAAGCCATGATGCACAGGTCATCAATCTAAGTCTGGGTTACGACAGCAAATATCCGTTCGAACCTTTGTATAACGCCCTGAAACGAGCTGAAGAGAAAGAGATATTAGTGGTCATGTCCGCAGGTAATGACGGCAAGGATATTGATGCTCTTCTGAATAGCGACACATTGAAGCCGCGCTGGCCTGCTTCGTTTAAAGCGAATACGATCAAAACCCGGGATGGAAAGCCACTTGCGCCACTCGATAAAAACATGTTGGTCGTTGCATCCAGTCGGGAGCCCGGAGAAGAATTCCTGGTAGCCAATTATTCAAACTGGGGAAAAATGCTGGTAGATATCGCCACAAATGGATTGAACACCAGTACCCACCTGGATTCAAGCTATGTTACTTTAAAAGGAACCTCCATGGCAACAGCAAATGTATCGCGGGAAGCCGCACTGATTCTTGCTTATGATACTTTATACACGCCGGAATTACTCATCAAAGCGATGCACAATGCGCCACTTCCTTATACAGGAAATAAAGGCAAGCCAATTTTCTCTAATGGAAGTCTGGATATCGATAGTTTGTACCACATTATTCCAATCGATATCATCAATAATAAAATCGCAAGGGCGCTGGTTCATATCCCATCCGGACATACTGGTGTAAACCCTGTTTTCCCAGGTACTATCGTTAGAGAAAAATATTACATCAGATTGGGAAACGGGCGAACTTTCTACGATGATGTCGAAATTATTGTTGCAGAGGATTTTGATGACAACATCCCGAACAATACCCGTTACAGGGCTACTTTTTGCAGCACAAATGCCATAACCTGGTATGGGGTAGACAATGATGGCAAGCGTTTAGAAGAAGGAAAATTTTTCTTCATCAAAATCTTCATAAACGGCGTGCCAATTAATAACAACGCCTTTCAGGTAGTCATGAATAATTAATCAATTCCTGGCGCCGGTATTCGCAATATTTTAGCGGATACCGGCGCTTCCCTTCCTTCCTGATCTCAAAAAAAAACCGACACATGCATATCCGCCCCATTTTTATTCTGGCTTTGTTATGGTCTTTGCCATTCTGTGAATCAGACGATTCTCAGAGGCAAAAATTACCTGACCAAAACTCAGAAAGCAACGTCGATACGCTTTTATCACTTTACAATAAAGCCAACGACATTCGCCAACAGGCGGTAACACTTGAAACCAAAGTTAAAGATAGAGAAGCCGCAATCGAAAAATACAATGAGGCCCTCGTTATATTCAGGCAAATAGCGTCTAAAATGAATCAGGCGCCTGATTCTATCAAGGATTTTACTTTATTGGGAATTTTTAAAGCCACCCAAAACAAGGGTAATTGTTATTACGATACCGGTGATTACGAAAAGGCATACAAACTCCAGCAACAATGTTTGGCTTTTCTGGACAGCCTTAATCAATATAAGCAAGTCTTTAACTGGAAACTTGAACGCAGCATAACAGCTTACCATTACATGGGCAGAGTCCAGTATAAAAGGGACAATCTTGATGAAGCCATAAGGAATTATCGGACTGCGATTACCCTGATTGATCAGATGAAGGATCAGGCTAACTGGCACTGCAGAGACACTTACCTGGATTACAGTGGCCTTCATTTAGACTGGCTGGAGGCAGACAGTACCATTCGCTATGCAGAACTGGCCATCGCAACAGGGCTTAGAGATGGTGAAAGTTATATACCTTTTATTAATAGCGGGGCTGGCTATGGGTTGAAGAAAGACTTCCGGAAGGCGTTGATTCAATATGACTCTGTGCTTGCCAACAATCCGGGTGAGGATATCGCCAAAGATCACCACAATCGGGCATTGATCTATTTGGAAAGCGGCGATCTTTCAAAAGCTATGAAAATGGTGAAACAGGCCATTACCCTTAATTCGAAACACAATGAAGCTTCTCCTTTAACCAAAGGAAAACTCGCCGGAAATTATTCCCTAAATGGCGATATATTAAGGGAAGAAAAAAATTATACCGACGCGATCAGGGAATACGACCGGGCCCTAAGCATATTTACCAATATTCCAGTCAGCACATTAACTACGGAGCGTATTCTGGAGCTTGAACCGGATGCAGTTTTGGGAAATTACAGGATCAATATTTTGGAGGCGTTGTGGGGAAAAGCAACAACATTGCTGAGGCAGAAGAATACCAAACTGGCTTTAGCCTGGTACGATGCTGCCATTCACCTAACGAATCGCTTTCGGCAATCCATGCCCAATCAATCCTCAAAAATAAAATTAGCCGCTTTAACCAAAAAAATATTTGAAGGCGCCATTAAAGCCTCTCTGGCGCTTTCCCAAAAAGAAAAAGCTTTTGCCTACGCCGAACAAAGCAAAGCTTATGTGCTGATGGAAACCATTCTCCAGATGAAAGCGCGGGGTCAATTGCCCGACGTTGACCAAAAAACGCAGGAAGCATGGCGGCTTGGGCAACAGCAGCTAAAATTCCTGAATAATGAATTTGAAAAGTCCGGTACTTCAGAAGAACAGATAGCTGTTCAAAAAAAGATTACACGATTACAAAAAGAACTGGATAGGATTGATTCCGTTTTTCAAACCAACGAACAATACCGAAAACTGACCACTATTAATTCTCCGGATTTTACTTCTGTTCAAAAGCTCCTATATTCCAATCAGGCACTTGTTGAATATTTTATCGGAGATCAGGAATCTTATGTGTTCTACCTGCCGCAACAGGGCAATCTTGAAATATTCCCTGTTGGCATTGGCCGTGAAGCGTTAAACCGAAAAGTAGATTCCCTGGTACAAATCGGCATTCGACTGCCATATACCCTGGAAAGTGAAATTAAGGATTCCACCCTGCTCAAGTTAAAAACCAGCCTTGGATTTAATCGCATAAAAAGCTTTTGCGACAGTATTTATGCAAAATATGCCTACGAATTGTATCAACATTTGCTGGCGCCGATTGAGGCTTCGCCACAAGCCAAACCAACGAGGCTGGTGGTCATACCAGACGATGTGCTTGGTTATATGCCTTTCGATGCCCTCTTGATGAAACAGCCCGAAAAAATCGGCGCTTATAAAAGTTATGCATATGCCGGTATGGGGCCCAAAGGTTATCAAATGGCTTATAATTACTCTGCTGCTTTGTTAAAAGAAATGCAGACACACCAGAAAGGTAAAGGCGCGAATAAACTGCTTGCCTTTTGCCTGACCAAAGAATTGACTTTTCGCAGCCAAATTGCCGCCCTGCAAAGCCTGTTTGCAGCGCCCTGGGCGCTCTTTTACCAAAAATTCAAAAATGTAGATACCAAAGCGGCTTTAAAAAAGAGTCTGTCTGGCGCCAGGTTTCTGCATTTTGCAACCCACGGAAAAATGGACGACCGCAATTCCAATAATTCCTGGTTGTTAATGAACGGAGGAACGGAGGAAATTCCGGACAGCATTCGGTACCTGTATCTTTATGAAATATACGATCTGCCGCTCAACGCCGAAATGGTCGTAACCAGTGCCTGCGAAACCGGAATAGGTCGCCTGTATCAGGGTGAAGGCATCATCAGCCTGGCCCGGGGCTTTTCGGCAGCCGGTGCTTCCAGCATTGTAACTACCTTGTGGGCAGTAAACTCAGATACTTCCGGCGTACTGCTGAAAGAATTTTACCAGCAACTCCAGAATGATCGCCCAAAAGACGAAGCGCTTTCAAAAGCCAAATATCAGTGGATACAAAACCAGGAGGACGATAAAGATGCAGAACCCTTCTTTTGGGCAGGCATCGTGCCTGTAGGCGATATGGCGGCCATTCACCTGCCTGAAAAAAGCCAGCCCTTTGTAACGATTGCTTTTTATAGCACACTTGTCTTAATGCTGTTTGGTACAGGCTTCTTTTTCCGGCGACGACGGCGGACCTAGAGCTGTTTTTCCAGAATGGCCATATTACTTTTGATCTGCTTGCTAATTTGTGGAAGCTGCTTCAATTTATTGAGTTCAGAACGGGCTTGCTCCAGCTGTTTACTACCAAAATAGGCCAATACGAGATTCCATCTTAAATTATCTTCCCTTTGGTTTTCCCCACTGACCTTGATCAACAAGGCGCTGTTATTGTCGAGAAAAAGGCGATAAATCGGAATGGCTTTATTGAATTCACCTGTGAGGTGGTAAGCATTTGCGAGAAGGAGTTGGGCTTCGTGATAGAAGTTCGCAGTGGAAGGTATTTGTTTGAGGTGGCTTATGGCTTTTTTATACTGTTTTTCGGCATAAGCTTCTCTTCCATTTCTGAAATTTTCTTCTGCAATACTCCCTCCTGCATGCACTACTGCTTTAGCCGGTATCATCAGCGAAATGGCTAAAGGGGGCGGTGCAAAATAGGTCTGCCAGGTATAGAATCCTGAAAAGCCCAGCACCAATATGACAGCGGCAACAGCGGCTATGCGGCGCCAGATCGGAACAACCCGGGCCTGAATTTCAGAAGGCGCCGGCGGAGCGGGTGAAACTTTTTCAGCCGATTTTAACCGGATGCGCGCTTCCTCTTCCTGTAGCAGTTTTTTCAGGGGGTGTTTCCGAATGGCATCGCGCAATGCCCCCGGTAATTCTTTTTTGATGTTGGTGTTTAATTCCTCTTTCATGTCTTCTTTCTTGAATTGTGTTTTTGTCTGGCAAATTTTGATGTCGGGGTTTGCCTGTTTTACTCAAATTCGAATTGGGCCTTCTCAGGCATTGCGCAATTGTAAAAAAGCTTTCTTTAGATACTTCAGACAACGACTTGTCTGCGTTCGCAGGGCCTCTTCGGAAGTTGCTCCTGATACGTCCAAAATTTCTTTATAAGACAGGTTGACCCAATACCTGCATGTCAGCAAAAACCGGCATTTTTCGCCGAGTTTTGTTAGGGCCTCACTCAATTGGCTTCTTTGTTCGTCTGAAAAACCACTTTCATCATCATTAGTCTCAGGCATGTTTGGATCCAATTCCTGTTTAGCCTGATCCAAAGCGTTTAATGAACCATTCAGCATATTGATGCCGATAGCCGTAAGCAGGGTTTTGATGCTTGCTTTATTGCGCAGTCCAATCAGCCACTCCCTGCCCTGTTCATCCCGGTGTATCCTGAATTTCTGATCTGTAACGTACTTAATGATGACAATCCAGGTATCCTGATAAACATCTGCAATCGTTTCCTCATCCAATGAAGGAAATTGTTTGCCGGCAAAACGAATAAAGTAGTCGCGGTAATTTTCGTACACCCGAAAGATGGCGTCGTTCCGACCGGTTTGCAGTTCCCGTACAATTTCGGCATCTTCAGGTACATCCGCAACGCTTTGGCAGATGCTTGCCAGGTAGGACCTGCCGCCATCGTTCAAAAACGAAGGCAGGCGTTTGCCTTCTTCCGCAATCCATTTTTCGCGATCCCGTTCAACCGCATCGTGAATTTTAGAAAAAGCGTGCCTAAAGGCGTCTTTTTTTTCTTTTTCGGTTGCAAATTGGTACCCGGCATGAACTTCCTGCTCGAAGTCAGCAGCGTATGCGACTTCTGCTTTGGCAAAAGCGGCTTTTCTGGCTAAACGCTTTTCCTTTTTCCTGGCGCCATCTGCGTCAATGCTCAATAGCAATGCCGCAAGCACTTCCTGGTGTTTGTTCTGCCCCATTATCAGCTCGTTTGGTTTTGGATGTAAATCAGAGCGACCCGGGCTAAAATTACTCAAAAAATCAGCCATGCAAAATTGCTTTTACCCTTTATCCGGGTAAGCGCAAAATGTGACAGTTTTTTTCCGACTTTTATTTGGAGAAACACAAACGCAGCCCCAGACCGGGCGCCATGGTTTGCGTGGCAGGATTCAATTCTATGTGAGGTTTAAGCTGAAGGCTCAGGTCTTCATTGATGTCGAAGTTCATCAGGTGTGCGTCAGTATAGGCTTCAATGCCCTGCAAGGCATAAACAATCACCGTACCGATATAGGAAAGCTGGGTGTTTTTATCAAATTCATCGCGCAAATTGCGGAGGGTTCGTACATCATCAATCCGGGTTCCGCTGTACTCATGAGGCAAATCCTGAATTTTTAATTCGAGGGCCGTTTTCAAATTGCGATAGTTCGTTTGGTTGTAGTCGATGAGATAAACCATGCCTCCAAGCGCAGCATAAACAAGCGGAATTTTCCAGTAGCGCCTGTTGTAGAATTGCCCTCCCCCCGGGATAGCCGACCAGATGAGGGATTTTTTGGGTACGGGCAAAAACTTCTGTTTGACGGGAGCAGTCTGGACGGTCGTATCCGGAGCCGGTGAAGACTGGGCACTCAGTTTTGAGGGCATTAAGCCGGACAACCCTAAAAACAGTAATAGCAGTAATGGTAATTTCATAAACCCTGAACGTTTAAGTCGCACAACATGATGCGGGACGGAAGATTTTTATGAATTCCTTATGCTTATTGCTCTACACAGCGATAAAACTCAGTAAGCTGATCCACACTGTCGAAGGGAATTAAAATCTGGCCTTTACCGTCTTCATCCAGCTTAATCTGGATACGTCCGGATCCAAAAAATGCCCGAAAATCCCCAAGGATGACATTGTAATCTGAAGGAAGTTTATCGGAGCCTGGTTTTGGCGCAGGCGCTTTTTTAGCCGCTTTTCCGGAATATGCTTTCACTAATTTTTCCGTATCGCGCACCGACATCCCCCTGCTGAGTACTTCTGCAAGGGCTTCTTTTTGCAGCAATTTGTCTTCGATGCTGGCAATGGCACGGGCATGTCCCATACTCAGATCATTGCGCTTAATGGCCTCAATAACTTCTATGTGCAGATCCAGCAAACGGAGGTAATTGGTAATGGTGCTGCGCTTTTTTCCGACCCGCTCTGCGAGGCGTTCGTCGGTGAGGTTACATTCTTCTTTTAAGCGATGATAAGTAATGGCTACCTCAATCGCATTCAGGTCTTCGCGCTGGATGTTTTCAATCAGCGCCATTTCCAGCATTTCCTGGTCGTTGGCGATGCGTATATACGCAGGAACTTCCGTCAACCCTGATAATTTCGAAGCCCGGAGACGCCGTTCTCCTGAAATCAACTGGTATTCGCTCGGACTCAGGCGCCTGACAGTGATGGGTTGGATGAGTCCGTGTACGCGAATGGAAGCAGCCAGTTCGTCCAGAGCATCAGGGTCAAACTCTTTTCTTGGCTGATCGGGATTGGCTTCAATCTCACCAATTGGAATGTTCGCAAAAGTATGAGAAAGTTCACGAACGACTTCTGCGGGGTTTTCCCGGATTGCATCGTCAATTTTTGCGGAAAAAAGAGCGTCAATTCCGGATCCCAACTGCTTTGTACCTACTCTTACTACTTGTTTTGCCATTCCATCAAATATTAATTTCGCGAATTAGTGTCTATCTAAAGACAGACAACTATTTACACGCTGGCTACCGCGTGACCTACAGTTGCCGGGTCATTATTTTTAATCAGAAACTCATTGGCCAGGTTCAGAAAGTTAACACTTCCCGTTCCTCCTGCATTGATGAGGACGACCGGCATGTGCATGTTGGGCGCCTCTCCTATCTTGGAGTTCCGATGGATGATGGTATCGTAAACCTTGTCCTGAAAAATCTCCCGAACTTTACTGATAACGACATTCGCCAATCGAAGCCGGCTGTCGTACATGGAAAGCAGAATGCCCTCGATGGTTAGACTCGGGTTGAGGTTTTTTTGAACCAGGCGTATCGTTTCCTGTAACTTAGACAAACCTTCCAGTGCAAAAAACTCACATTGTACCGGAACCAGAACAGAATCGGAAGCAGTCAGCGCGTTCAACGTTGTCAGGCCCAGCGAGGGCAGACAATCAATAAATACATAGTCGTATTCATCTTTGACTTTGTCGATGATGTCGCGAATGACAAATTCCCGGCGTGAGCGGTTGACCAACTCGATTTCTGCCCCTACCAGATTGATGTGGGAAGGCATGATGTGCAGATTAGGCGTATCCGTTTCGTAGATGGCTTCAGCGGGATCCAGTTCATTGATGATGCAGTCATAGATACTGGTTTCCACCACATCGCTGGTCAACCCTACCCCTGAGGAGGCATTTGCCTGAGGATCGGCGTCAATAAGCAAAATCTTCTTCTCCAGAATGGCAAGACTTGCCGCCAGATTAATGGCTGTTGTTGTTTTGCCGACGCCCCCTTTTTGGTTGGCTATGGCGATCACTTTTCCCATTTACCCGATGTTTTATCGAAAGTGATGGGCGGAGCGTCAGATGCATCGTGCTCCACCCGTAAAGGCAGTATGTTGCGAACAAGCTCTTAGAGCTCCATGCTTTCGCCAACGGAGAGCAAAATTAGCGTTTTTCCCCTATCCAGAAAAGCTTTTTTTACCACATTGTGATCAATTTTGATTAAACCGAAGGTATCGTAGTGGCATCCGATGATGGTATTGCAGCGGATAAAATCGCTCGCAATCAACGCATCTGCATAATCCATGGTGAAGTTGCCCCCGATGGGCAATATGGCAAAATCGAGTGACGGACAGGTCATTGGAATAAGTTGCATGTCCATGGTCAGGGCCGTATCGCCCGCAAAATAAAAAGCGCACTCTTCATTCCAAACGACAAAACCGCCGGGGTTGCCGCCATAAGATCCGTCGGGAAGCATGCTGGAATGGATGGCATTGACATACTTCACTTTTCCAAAGTCGAAAGCCCACTTTCCGCCATGGTTCATGCCATGCCCATTTAATCCCTGTGCCTGATACCAGGAAACAATTTCATAATTGGAAACAATGAGGGCGCCTGTTCGCTTTGCAATGGATGCAGCATCCGCCACATGATCCCCATGACCGTGCGACAACAGGATGTAATTTGCCGGAATGCTGCCCACATCAATAGACGCAGCAAGCTCATTAGGGGTAATAAAAGGATCGAAAAGCAGGTGGCGTCCCATTGTTTCGATGCCAATACTGGAATGACCGTAGTAGGTAATTTTCATGTTTGTTTGCTTTGATAACAGGCCGTAAAGATAGCAGACCCGTTTTTTGTTTACCAAGACACTTTTTATCTTTATTTTCGCAGTTGGATAAAGGGGATGTCCCTGCCACAACCAAATTGCGTTTCCCGTAAAGGAAACAACAACCTAACCAAATTTATGAATCGAATTGTAACGCTGGATGAATTCATCATCCGCCGGCAAAAGGACTTTCCATTTGCTTCCGGTGAACTAACCGGCTTATTGCGCGACATTGGCGTTGCAGCCAAAATTGTCAACCGCGAAGTCAACAAAGCAGGACTGCTCAACATCCTAGGAGTCGCTGACAGCCAAAATGCAACAGGGGATGTGGTTCAGAAGCTCGACCTGTACGCCAACGAAAAACTCATTGAATGCCTGAAAAACAGCGGCGAATGCTGTGGCGTCGCTTCGGAAGAGTGTGAAGAACTCATTGCCATTCCGCCACTTGACAACAAACCCTCTAAATATGTTGTCGTTTTTGATCCGCTTGACGGTTCCTCCAATATTGACGTAAATGTTTCTGTTGGTACGATTTTTGGCATTTACCGCCGTGTCAGCGATCCCTCCGGCACCTGTTCCATAGAGGATTTTCTGCAAAAAGGCAATGAACTGGTTGCTGCCGGATATGTTCTGTATGGTACCTCAACGCTGCTGGTTTACACCACAGGCCGCGGGGTAAACGGCTTTACGCTCGACCCCACCATCGGCGAATTCTGCCTTTCTCACCAAAACATTCAGATTCCGGCACGCGGCAATTACTATTCGGTAAACCAGGGCTACTACTTAAAATTTGACCTGGAAATGCGCCGATACATCGACCACTGCTCAGACATGAACCTCATGCTGCGCTACATCGGCTCAATGGTTTCGGACATCCACCGCATCCTGTTTCAGGGTGGTATCTTTTTATATCCCAACACCCGGAAATACCCGCAGGGAAAGCTCCGGCTGGTGTACGAGTGCAATCCCTTGTCATTCATCGTAGAACAGGCAGGCGGTAAAGCCATGACCTGCCAACTGGAACGGGTGCTTGATCTGGAAGTGAACCACCTGCACCAACGGGCCACCATCGCCATGGGTTCACCGGATATGGTGGATGAAATGCGGGAGTTCGTACAGCGTTACAGCGCAGTGCCTACTTTTGGGAAGCGGTAAAGAAGACTTGTATTTTTAACCGAACTCGTTCAAGGCAGAAAAATCGCCGCCCAACAGAAAATAAACGCCCATAGCCAGCAGAGGCGCCAGGGTCGATGCGATCATGAAATAATAATACCAGCGTGGAACCCTGCTTCGTTCAACGGCTTCTACCACCAGCGAAACCAGGAAAATCAACAGGCATATGCCTGCAAAAATGGCGCTGAGTATTAAGGCAAGATAGCTGTTTGTTACCCACAGGAACAGATAGACGACCACCTGTGCCAAAAATATTTCGACCACTCTTCTGTTCGACATCTTTTAGCGATTTCTCCAAAATTGTATGAACACTTTCCGGGGAGCTTTGTTAGGACTGTAATTCGCAAAATTGCTAATGTTTTTTGTTTGTTAATATATATTCAGGGCGCTTCTGATCAACGAAGCGTCTTTTTTTTTAACAATCATTGAAGATATCGTAATTTAAAGCATTGAAGGCGCCTGCCATTGCTTGATTTCACGGATATCGGCGGGCAAATGATAGCCTTCCTGCTTCAATCGCTTCAACACGGCTTTTATCGCTTCGCTTTTCGTTTGAAGGCCTGAAACAGCAGGATCCAGCGTATTGATCCAAAAATAAACATTCAGGGTCGCGATACTGCCGGTCACCTCGCCGACAACCACATTGGGTGGTTTTTCCTCTGTTAAAACGCCAAAAACGGAAGGCATCACTTCCATAATCACAGCCACAGCCTGATTCAGATTGACATCGTATTCCAGGCCGATTTCAAATTGGAAACGCAAATAGCCATCTATCGTGTAATTGTAAATGGGTTGCCGCAAAATCAGGCCATTGGGAATGTAGACATCCTTGCCGTCAAAAGTCTTGATTTGGGTATCCCGGAGGCTCAGTCCGGTAATTTTGCCTTCCACTCCGGCAGCCTGAACGGTATCTCCAACCCGGAAAGGGCGCTGAAAAGCCATCAACACACCAGCAAGAAAATTTTCACCGATGTCTTTGAAGGCAAACCCGATGATAAAGGCCGAAACCCCCGCGCCTGCCAGTAAACTGGTGGCAGCGCCTCCGAGGCCGATGGTTTTAAAAACAAACAACAAACCAATGACGATGGGAAGATAACCCGCTAATCGTGCTACAAAGTCGGCCAGCAGCGGGTCATCCGTGCGCTTGTGCAGGCGCTGTCTGGTCATTTTGCGCATTTTACCGGCGATCAGGTAAAAGACCATCATGCCGACAATGGCCAAAGCAAGTCGCGGCAAGAGGGCGATTATAGCGTCGTAATAAGAGAAAAATTGTTGTGTGAGGTCGTTCCAGAATTGATCCATAAAGCGCGTTTTTAGTGAAGATAACATTTTTTGGCACAATCGGGGGGCGGATATGACAGAAGGTCGCGAGAATAATTTGTGTCGAATACTTTACCTTTACCCGCGTCTATAAAAAGTAATGTGTCTATGAATTTATTGCAGGAGCTTCAGGAAAAATACATTGAGCAATTTGCCAACAACGTACCTTTTGGCGAATTTTTACTGAACATCCTTATCACAGCACTCCTGACATCGTTGCTGCGCCTGTATTACATTCGCTTCGGGCAAACGCTTTCTAACCGGCGCAAATTTGCCGCCAATTTTCTGCCGCTGGCACTGGGCACACTGCTCATCATTATGATTGTAAAATCTTCGATCGCCCTGTCGCTGGGCCTGGTCGGGGCTTTGTCGATAGTTCGTTTTCGCGCAGCCATCAAAGACCCTGAAGAATTGACTTACCTGTTCATAGCCATCGGCATTGGACTTGCCGGAGGCGCCAACCAACCTGTATTGGCCATCGTCACGTTTGCACTCATTCTGGCTTTGCTTTATCTTAGTCTCCGCATTTCCGGAAAAAGTGCCAGCCGCCGCGAAGGCGCCTATTTCATTCACATCCGCACCGATTCCGACAGCGTGCAAGCCGTCTCAAAAATACTGACCGACACTTTGCCCTATGTTGATTTAAAAAGGATGCACAGCCCCGGCAAAGGACTGGAGTTGTCTTTCCTTTGCAAATTTGATAGTCTGGAGCAGTTGGAACAAGTTAAAACAGCGCTGCAGCTCCTCTCGCCCGGGAGCGCCCTTTCCGTTGTCGAGCAACCCGACCTGGCATGATCCTTTCCGACAAATACCGCATTCAACAGCATCGTCAGGAAAAACGGATGCTGCTGCTGGCAGTGCTCGTATTGCTCGTAGGCAGCCTGGTTTATGTGGTTTCCCGAACCATTGCCGGAAAACCCGTCGCCCAAAATCTGGTTTATTGCGATGCCGAAACCGTGCAGGGGGAATTTTTCGCGGGACAAGGCGGTCTTTTTTCCAATAGCGCTTCTCAAAGTGCAGACCGTGCGCGTTCCGGCAAACACGCTTCCAAAGTAGCCAAAGGAGAAGGCGCACAATATGGGTTCGGCTACGACTGGCTGAAGCCAAAACCCGGCGAGACCTTCATTGCTTCGGTCTGGCGTTTTAAAAACCCAAACAACGAAGGCCGTTTGGTCGCCCATGCGGAAGGCGTTTTTCACTTTGAAACGGATACTCCGGTACAAATGGATGGCCAGGGTTGGGAAAAATTAGAAATTCGTTTTTACATCCCTTACGGAAAAACGATTGAAAAAATAGGGATTTATGTCTACGCAGGGGGTAGCACGGAGGTTTTTTTTGACGACCTAAGCGTAGAAAAAACGGCGGCATTTCCCGAGAGCCATTTCCGTCCTGAAACGCTTCATTTGCAGGTTTCTGACAAAGCAATGGCCCAATTACGCGAAAAACGGGAAGCGGCCCTGCGCAGCGGCGTCCTTCAAAACAGTGACGACGGCTGGGTAAATGCCCGCATTGTTGACATTACCGGCACAGAAATACCGGTCAGCCTGCGTCTGAAAGGGGACAGGCTGGAACATTTGGAAGGCGAAAAATGGTCGTTCAGAATAAATGTGAAACCGCCCAATGCCTGGAAAAGAATGGTCTCTTTTTCGGTGCATACGCCTGCAGCCCGTTATTTCCTGCACGAATGGCTGTTGCACCGCATGTGGGAGCGCGAAGATGTGCTAACCACGCGCTACGATTTCATCGAGTTGTTTCTGAATGGCAAGTCGTTGGGAATTTATGCTTTTGAAGAACATTTTGAAAAACAACTCGCCGAATTTAAGCAGCGGCGGGAGGGGCCCATTGTCAAGCTCAACGAAGACGGTTTCTGGGCAGGCGTCGAACGCCAGCTGAACAACCATGGCTACACCCGGTTCGAGGCGGCGCACACCATCATGGAAAAAGACAATGCCGACATCGGTACGTTTAACGAAGGCAGGATTGCAGCCTCCCCTACCCTTGCTCAGGAATACGAACAAGCGCGCGAACTGCTTCATCAGTTTCAATATGGCCTGAAAAGCCCTGCTGATATCTTCGAACTGGAACGCCTGGCAAAATTTTATGCGATCAGCGATGTCCTGAGCGCTTACCACGGCATCATCTGGCACAACCAGCGTTTTTATTACAACCCCGTTATCAGCCGACTGGAACCCATTGGCTTTGACGGCTATGATGGCCCACCGGCCCGGCAATATACCTTTCTGGGGCAGGGCGCTCTGGATCCGGCGACACTCGATTCCAAAACAGCGTTTGCGTATCTTTTTCAGGATGAAGCTTTTGCAGCACAATATATCCGCTATTTGTATCAATATACTTCCTCCGGCTACCTTCAGGAGTTTTTCAATGCGATGGAAGCCGACTGGGCGCCGCGCCTTCAATGGCTGCAAATGGAATTCCCGGATTACCAACCCGATTTTTCTCAAATTGCCGAACAGGCGGCTTATTTACATTCCCTGATCCTGCCTTTTCCGGAAGGCAGTCTGAAAACCTATACGCAGGCGACTGTAAGGGATAAAAAGCAAGTCCTTGTCGGAAACGCGCACAGTTTGCCCATTCAGATAACCGGTTATGGTTATGGTTCAAAAAAGCAGGCAGCTACCCTAAACGTGTTGCTGCCCGGCCAGTCGCCACGCCAGTTGTTGAGCCGCATCCAACGCGACGCCGGTGTGAGCGATTTGAGCAGCGCCCGCCATTTGCACGAATACGCCGATAAATTTCAGAGCATCCGCCACTACGAAAAGCTGGAATTGCCCCTGGCAGTAACACACCTGTTTTTCAAAATTCCGGGTTTAGACACTGTTTTTTGTGCACTTATTTCAAAGTGGAAAAGGCCGGAAAACAGCACGGAAGCACAGCGTTTGTTTGATCGGGCAAATCCGGTCAGCAACGATTATTGGGTGGTGGAAGGCAAAACCATTCGTTTTCGCTCAGGGGCACACCGCATTGCAACGGATGTAATCATTCCCAACGGATTTGAGGTGTTTATGGGAGAAGGTGTTTCGCTCGATTTGGTCAAAAAAGCCAAATTCATCTCGCGTTCTCCGTTGCAGTTGATGGGTTCGGAAGCAGCGCCCGTGAAAATTTACTCCAGCGACCACAGTGCACAGGCATTCACCGTGCTGCAGGCTGACGCGCCGTCTGTTTTGAAAGACGTCGTTTTTGAAAACATGAACACCCTGAACGAAGGCGGCTGGATGCTTACCGGAGCTGTTAATTTTTACGAATCGGAAGTTCGGTTTTACCGCTGCGCTTTTTTGAAAAACCATTGCGAGGATGCGCTGAACGTCATTCGTTCGCGCTACAAAATGGACGATTGCTTTTTCAGCGATACGGAATTTGATGGTTTTGACAATGATTTTTGCAAAGGGGAAATCAACAACACGACCTTTAGGAACATCGGCAACGATGCCATGGATTTTTCGGGCAGCATCGTGACCGTATCCAATTGCAAGGCCCTTGGCTGCGGCGACAAAGGCATCAGCACCGGGGAAGAAAGCGACGTTACGGTTTTGAGCGCAGTGATCGAAAATGCAAATATCGGCGTTGCTTCTAAGGATTTATCCACGCTGTTCATCCGCAACATCGCGCTGAAAAACTGCGTACAGGGTTTTGCAGCTTACCAGAAAAAACCGGAATTCGGCGGCGCGCACATCGTGGTGGAAAAATACAAAGAAGAAAAAGTGAAACGGCTGTACGCTATTTCTAAGGGATGTAGTTTGCAGCTGGGCGGTCAAAGGATTTTGGGAGAGGAGAAGTGATTAACATCCCTAATCACACTTTTGTCATATCCCGCAAACAAATCGTAGTTTTACCCCGCAAACCAAAACACTATTCTTCGTGCCGATGACCACGCCTCGCAGTTTGTTCTACAGCCTGTTGTTTTTGACGGTTGCTTTGGCCGTTTACTATCCTTTTACCCGGGATCGCTATGTGGACAATGTTTTTTGGTCGGACGCAGAGGGCTATTATCTTTACCTTCCGGCGGTCTTGATTCATGGGGGCTTCGAGGAGGTACCAGTTCGAACGCCTTACCAGTTTGAACATTATCCCGGCACCAATAAACATTTCACCAAATACACCTACGGCGTATCCGTATTGCAAGCCCCGTTTTTTCTGGTGGCGCATGCTTACGCAAAAATCAGCGGCGGACCGGCTACCGGTTACGAGCGCCCTTATATCCATCTCATCCGGATTGCCGGTATTTTTTATTTGTTGCTGGGCCTCTGGTTTTCGGGGATGGCGCTTTCGCGAATGGGATTTTCAGGTCCTGTGATCGCCATTACGGTGATTGCCATACTTACAGGTACCAACCTCCTGTATTATACGATTCATGAGCCGAGTATGTCTCACATCTACTCGTTTGCCCTGTTTGCGTGGCTGTTGTATGCTTTGCCGGATTTTTACCGCGACCCCGGGATAAGAAGGACGCTGTTAGTTGCTCTTTTGCTGGGCATGCTAACCCTCATCCGTCCGACGAACATTGTGGCAGCAGTACTGGCTGTTTTTTACGGCGCAACAGACAAAGCAGGCTTCCTGGCGCGCATCCGGTTTTTCCGGGAGCATTTTGGCATGATGCTGCTCATTCCGCTGATTGCGTTTTTGCTGTGGGTGCCGCAATTTTATTACTGGAAATACATCTCGGGGCATTGGCTCATCTATTCCTACAACGACGAAGGTTTTACCAACTGGGCGCACCCGGAAGTATTCAGGGTGCTCTTCGACATCAAAAGTGGCTGGATCCTTTTTAGCCCCATCGTTGTATTGCCCATCATTGGCCTGTTTGCCGGCGCCTGGCGCAATGTTTACGAGTCGCGGGTTCTGCTGGCCGTTTTGCTCATCAGTTTGTATCTTTTTGCCAGTTGGTGGTGCTGGTGGTTTGGCGGATCCTTTGGGCATCGCTCGTTTGTAGAGTTGTATCCCCTGCTCACCGTGCCTTTTGCCTATGTCACGCAGGGGGTATTGGGGCTGAAGCGCCGGGGATGGTCGGTTGCCTATTTTTTACTGCTGGCCTTATTGGTTTACTACTCCCTGAGTATGATGGAACGTTTTCGCGGGCCGCATTACGATTGGCATACCTGGCATCGGGCGATGGAAGCTTGTATGCCCTTTTTGTATTGACAACGCCTGTTTTCCATAAAATAGACGCGCCAGGAGACTATTTCGATTTAAGCGCTTAATTTTGTGCCCTTTGTTCGGAAACTTAGCAGACCCAATATGTCAGCAACTGTATTGTCCATAGTTATTCCCGCATACAACGAAGCGCGCACAATTCATTTGATCCTCGACAAAGTGAATGCGGTGTCCCTCACCGGGAATTTAGCCAAAGAGGTCATCATCGTTAACGATTGTTCGAAAGACGATACCAAAGGCGCAATCATGCGTTACCTCGAAGCACACCCCGACCTGAACATCCAATACCACGAACACGAAGTCAACCGGGGCAAAGGCGCTGCCCTGCACACGGGCATTTCCAAAGCGACAGGCGACTTTGTCATCATTCAGGATGCCGATCTGGAATACGATCCGCAGGAATACAACCTGCTGCTCCGGCCGATGCTTGACGGGGTAGCCGACGTTGTTTACGGTTCGCGCTTTATGGGAGGCAATCCGCACCGTATCCTGTTTTTCTGGCATTCCATCGGCAATAAGTTTTTGACTTTTCTTTCAAACGCACTTACCAACCTCAATCTTACCGACATGGAAACCTGCTACAAACTTTTTCGCAGGGAAACCATTCAAAGTCTGAAACTTAAAGAAAACCGCTTCGGCTTCGAACCCGAAGTGACCGCAAAAATTGCCCGTATTCCGGGCATCCGCATTTACGAAGTCGGCATCTCTTACTATGGCCGCACCTACGCCGAAGGGAAAAAAATCAACTGGAAAGACGGATTGAGGGCGATCTACTGCATTTTGAAGTATAATGTTTTTTGACGGTGGACGCCTGCCGGCCTGACCTCCGGTAGGCGGGCAGGCAGGCAGGGTTGACGGGAGACGGTGTGCTCCGAATCAGCAGCCTGCCCACTTTAACCTTGGAAGATGTTAGATTTTAGATGTTAGATTTTAGACAGGGAAGTACTGCTCCAATTAGCAGTCTGCCCACTTTAACCTTGAAAAGAATTACTCCTATTTTTTTCTCGCTTTTTCCGTAACATTGCATCACTAAAATTAACTTTAGAAATACGCTTTTATGGAATTTGTAATGCCCGATTTCGCCAGTGCTGCAACCTGGATGAGCCTGCTTACCCTCACTTTTCTGGAAATTGTCCTGGGTATAGACAACATCATCTTCATTTCCATTGCAGCCGGCAAGCTGCCTGAAAACGAACGCCCGAAAGCTACCAATATAGGCCTGATTCTGGCCATGGCACTGCGCATTGTGCTGTTGCTGGGCGTTTCGGTGCTGGTGGCCATGAAAGACGCGTGGTTTACCATCGGCTCGGAAGATTCGCTTATCCACGGCAGTTTCTCCGGCCAGAGTCTGATTCTGATTGCAGGCGGCATTTTCCTGCTTTACAAAAGCACCACCGAAATCAGCCACAAACTGGAAGGGGTTGAGCATGCCCCATCGGCACAAAAAGATACAAAAAAAACCGCTAAAGCTGCGTTCAACAGCGTCATTCTCCAGATTACGGTCATCAACATCGTTTTTTCATTCGACTCTATCCTTACGGCCATAGGCATGACCAACGGCATTTATGGCGCGCTGGCCATTATGATCATAGCGGTAGTGCTGTCTGTTTTGATCATGATGCTTTTTGCAACGCCCGTTGGGAATTTTGTCAACCAGCACCCGACCATTCAGATGCTTGGACTGGCATTTTTGATCCTGATCGGCTTTATGCTGATCGCAGAAGGTGCGCATTTGGCCGACCTTTCTATTGCAGGCTCCGAAGTCGGTACCGTCCCCAAAGGATACCTCTATTTTGCCATCGCATTTTCCCTGATGGTTGAATTTCTAAACATGCGCCTGCGCCGCAAAGCGCAGCCTGTGCAATTACATGGTATTTCTGAAGACGCGGTACACGAGGGCATTCTGGAAGATCAACAGAAGAATAAAGATAAAACCTGATGGGGTTTTAAAAATCCATCAGGTTTGGCAATATCACTTAATCAATCCGCACCAGAGCGTGCGGCAATCCATTGTATTCGAATTCAAGTAAAGTTTTGTAATCGTCACGGCCTTCCAACAGCCGGGTTTCTGCCAGATAACAGTTACCCGATTCGATGTTTCGCTTGCGTCTCAAAGTCTGGCCGCGCATCAAACCAATGTACACGGTACTGGTAAAAGAGATGCGCCCTTCCCCATACATGTAAAGCTCATCTTTACCGGTGTATTTAAGAATTTCGGCAGCCAATTGTTTTTCACGGAGCGCACCGCTTTCCACAGCCCGCTGTGGCAACACCGTCAGATCAAATAAAAGTCGGCAAACAATCATGGACAGAATTAATAAAGGCAACTGCAGTGCCGGCTTACGCAAGGCATAGAAAAAAATGCCGCCCATCACCACTGTAAACACCATCGACAAAGGCCGTCGCCAACTGAGAAAAGCCAGATCCGGCACAAAATTAATGGCCAAAGGGGCCAGAGTCAGCGCCCCCATGATGATGTACAACGAAATGCGTAAAAAACGATGCATCCATGCCCTGGCATCTTTTTCCTGCTGGAAATAAACAAAGATATAGAGCAGCAGAGGATAAAGCATGTAGATGTAGCGCTGGCGGGCGCCCGGAGACAGCCAGTAAACAGGGAAATTTACGGCAAAGGTGATCAATGCAAATACAAGCAGGTCATTTTGCCGGATCACCTTCCAGAAGTCGCGCCGAAAAGTGAACACCAGCAATAAACCGCCCGGCAGCAGGTCCTTGAGGGTATCTAAAGGAAAATTGACGAGATGGCGCAACAATTGCCCGAAGCTCTTTTCCAGAATGGTCATTTCACTCGACTGCCCCCAGAGCCCTGCAAAGTAATTATCCAGCGAATTGTATTGGGAATAAATATAGAGGTAGCCACCCAAAATGGCGAGATACAATATGCCTCCCGCAAGGTGCGCCATTGAAAACAGGCGCTTCAGGTCGCGCTTCCAGGCCAGCCAGGCAAATATCGTCAGTCCAAGAAACAAGACTGAAGGCGGTCCTTTGGTCAGCGTACCTATTGCGCCAAGTGCATACGTCAGTAAAAATGCCGGCCAGTATTTGTTATTTTGATAGAAATGGAAAAAAGAGGCAAAGCCTGCAAAAGTAATCAGGGAGTAGAAAAGGTCAATTTCCGCCAAAGTAGAGAAATACATCAGGATGCCGCCGCCCGTGACAAAAAGCAATGCGCTGTAAGCTCCAAAACGTGCGCCAACATAACGACGGCCAAGCCAAAAAATCAAAAAGGCCATCGAAAGCGTAGACAATACCGTTGGCAAGCGAAAAGCAAATTCAGAATATTTTCCGCAAACCCAGGCACTTGCAAGCAAAAGCCAGTTGAATACGGGGGGTTTTTTGTAGTAAAAATCACCCAGCTCAGTAGGAACCCAAAGATTGCCGTTTTCAACCAACTCGAGGGCAATCATGATGCGGCGGGGTTCTTCCAAAAACAGGGGTTGAACGCCAAGTTTGAGCAACATGGCTGCCAGTAACAGGCCTGTCGCAAGCCAGATGATCCGTTTTTCCTGCTGAAGTAGGGTTTGCGGCAAAGGCGCGTCTGTCATAACGGTTGGTTCTTTTTACAGCCTCATTTCTTCACTGCAGCGATCGGATCCGGATTTCCCAGCAATTCGAGCGCTTTTTTTACGATATTGTCAGAATCGTTCCAAACCATATAAAAGCCTTCTTCATCAAACAGGTGACGTGCAATACGGGCTTTGATGAATAATTTGATTTCTTTTTTTATTGCAGCCATTTCGGCGGGCTTCTTTTTTACCCCTTTCGAAAGTGCGTAATTGATGAATTCCTGATAAATCGCATCGCTGGTATAAAAATTATTCCGGAAGGAGGTAAGTTGATACCCTTTAAAGCTCTTTTCATGCTGTCTCATGTAGTTGAATACAAATCCCGATACATGCTGTCGCAGTGAAAGGTAGTAATCACTCATAAGAACAGAGTCCAGCGGAACAAAAACATCCGGCATGATGCCTCCCCCGCCATAAACGACATGCCCGCCTTTGGTATAAAATTTCGTAGAGTCCAGTACGACATTTTTATCCGCTGCGTAAAATTCACCGGATTCATAACGCTGGTAAACATCTTCATCGTAGGCATCATTGCCCTTGTAAGGCTTTTGGATTGATCTGCCGGAAGGCGTATAATAACGGGCTACTGTCAGGCGCAGGGCTGACCCGTCGCTGAGGCGGTATTGCTCCTGGACCAAACCTTTGCCGAAAGATCTTCTCCCGACAATGAGTCCGCGATCCTGATCCTGAATGGCGCCGGCAATAATTTCACTGGCAGAAGCGGATCCCTCATCAATCAGAACCACCAGATTTTCAATGTCGAAAGACGGACGTCCAGTTGTTTTATATTCTGTTCTTTTGACGGTTCTACCTTCTGTGTAAACCAATAGTTTGTCCTTTTCAGTAAAAAACTGGGAAAGTATATTCGTTGCCTGTTGCAGATAACCTCCGGGATTGTAGCGCAGGTCGAGCACTATATTTTTCAGTCCCTTTTTGGAAAGCGCCTCCAGGCTTTTCATAAATTCTTCATAAGTGTTGGCACTAAAGCGGATGATTTTGATGTAGCCCGTATTTTTATTGAGCATACAGGCAACTTCCACGCTGTGTACCGGAATTTTATCGCGAATGACCGTGAATTTGCGGATGCGTTTTTCGCCGGCACGCAAAACCCCAATTTTCACAGGTGTGCCTTTTTCGCCGCGAAGCATATCGATGATGTCCTCTGTTTTGAGATTATGGCCAACGACGATGGAGTCTTCTATCTGGACAATTTTATCGCCTGCAAGAATACCGGCAGATTCGGAAGGGCCTCCTGTCATGGGCGCTACCACGACAATCGTGTCGTCCAACATTAAAAATTCGACGCCTATGCCATCAAAATTGCCTTCCAGCTGGCTGTTTACTTCGGCCAGATCTTCTGAAGGGATGTAGCTTGAATGTGGATCCAGTTCGTTCAGAATGCTGTTGATCGCGGTTTCAATCATTGTTCGGCGGTCGGTGCTGTCCACATATTTGGCTTCCACATAGCGGATCAATTCTTCTATAGTCCCTTGTTTCCAGGCCTGTGCATGATCTTCGGTAGCGCCGTCGATATAAACAGCCGGAACAACCTGCTGCAATCGTCCGCCAAGCAGCATGCCAAAAACAAGTACAACTGCAAGCGCGAGGGGCATCCAGATTTGTGAACGGTCAAGGGGTCGACGTTGTGGATTATCCATTGTTTTTTTCGGATGAAGTGAAAAGACTAAATACAAAATTAATGGATTAATGTTGAAAACGGTGTTTTGATGCAACACATTAGCAATCAGTCTGTCTCAGCAGGCAGGAATAAAGCGGCAGGCGTTTTTATTGTTTTTTATAAAAATTCAAACAAAAAGCCTGTTTTTTTTTACATCTTGTAAAACACGAAGCGTATATTTGCAAAAACTGCCAATTTTACAAGATGGGTAAAAATAAAGATGTGGATAAACTGGACCGGAAAATTTTGTCTATACTGATGCAAAATGCCAAACAGGCCTATACGGATATCGCTCAACAGTTGTTTGTTTCCGGAGGAACCATTCATGTTCGAATGAAAAAAATGGAAGATTCAGGGGTTGTAACGGGTTACAGCCTCAGTGTGGATCAGGGAAAGCTGGGTTATGACGTTTGTGCTTTCCTGGGCATTTATCTGGATAAAAGTTCGCTTTACGATGATGTAGCCAGCCAACTGGAACTCATCCCCGAAATAGTGGACGCCCATTACACAACCGGTCTTTACAATATTTTTGCGAAAATCGTCTGCCGCGATACCAACCACCTCCGGAGTGTTTTGCACGACAGAATCCAGAAAATCGCAGGCATACAACGCACAGAAACCTTCATCTCGCTTCAACAAAGCATCAACCGGCCGCTTCACATCGTTGAAGAGGACGAAGAAGATGAATCTTAATCCTCTTTTTGCCACCTGTATGCCCCAAAAACAAAGCCGAAAGATTGAACACTGTCAATCTTCCGGCTTTGTTGTTTTATTTATCCTTGAAACTTAGGCGCCCAGGTAATTCTTCAGCAGTTTGCTGCGGTTGGCTGACCTGAGTTTATTAATGGCTTTGTCTTTAATCTGGCGGACACGCTCGCGCGTAAGGCCAAACTTATCGCCAATGTCTTCCAGCGACATTGGGTGTTCCACACCAATGCCAAAATACAGTTTGATGACATCACACTGGCGGTCAGTAAGCGTGCTGAGCGAGCGTTCAATCTCCCGGCGCAGCGACTCATTGTATTCCAATCCCTGATCCGTATTGGGAGTGCCGATGTTTTCAAGTACATCGAGCAAAGAATTGTCTTCTCCTTCTACAAAAGGCGCATCCATGGATACGTGGCGGGCTGCAACCCCCAAGGTCGTTTCTACCTCTTCACTTGGAATTTCAAGCATTTCTGCCAGTTCTTCGGGCGAAGGTTCACGTTCGTATTCCTGCTCCAGTTCAGAAAAGGCTTTATTGATCTTGTTCAGCGAGCCTACTTTATTCAGGGGAAGGCGCACAATTCTGGATTGCTCAGCCAATGCCTGAAGAATAGACTGGCGAATCCACCATACTGCATAGGAGATAAACTTGAATCCACGTGTTTCATCAAAGCGTTGAGCAGCTTTGATCAAGCCTAAATTGCCTTCATTGATAAGGTCGCTAAGTGACAAGCCTTGATTTTGATATTGTTTGGCGACAGATACAACAAACCTGAGGTTAGCTTTTGTCAGTTTTTCGAGCGCTGCCTGATCTCCCTGCTTTATCCTCTTGGCCAACTCCACTTCCTCTTCCGGGGTAAGTAAGTCCACTTTGCCAATTTCCTGAAGGTATTTTTCAAGCGACTGGCTTTCCCGGTTGGTAATGGATTTTGTAATTTTGAGCTGTCTCATCTACACGTGTGTTTTATTTGTTTATGAAAAAACGCCTCCCATGGCTATATAGTTGAACCAATAGCCGGCCTTTTCGATATAATCAGTGAATAAAATTGTTAAAAAATGGGCGGAACTGCCCTAAAAAGCAAAAAGTCATCCTGCCGAAGTTTCTGAAGTCGTTGTGCATACAGGGCACAAAGTTAGTCCAAATAGGGCTTTGTGTCAAGTGAACACGAGCTTTTATTCTTCAAACAGGCTCCAGCCGTAAAGTTTACTACTTCCCAAAAATTAGGTCTGAACGAGGCTCGCTAAAAGATTGTTGGTAATCAATGGTATAGCACATATATTTTCGTTCATCCGGAGAAAAATTTGCAAAAGTCATTTTTTTTATCTTTTATTGCGTGAAAGCAGGGTTCTTTCACCGAAGAGGCTTATACTTGCTTGTTCAGCAAGCCAACTCCTTCTTTTGTAAACAAACTTAAGGAACGAAGCTAAGTAGAAAACATGTGCGGCCTTGCCGTATAAAACCAATTAAAATTCCGGTATGGAGCGTGTTAAATTTACGATAGAGTTCATTTTCAAAGCTTCACCTACCATTCTGTACCAGTTTTTGACCACGCCGTCATGTCTTATCCGCTGGTTTTGCGACAAAGCTGATATTCAGGGCGACTATTATACTTTCGAATGGGGCGGCTCAGTAGAAGTAGCCATGGTCATTGATGATATAGAAGAGGAACGGTTGAGGCTTAAATGGGTAGAAGCGGATGAAGGGGAATATTTGGAGTACAACATTACGACATCTCCCATTACCGGTGAAACCATCATGTACATCACAGACTTTTGCGATGAAGATGAGGTTGAGGATCAAAAGCAACTTTGGATCATGCAAATCAAGCAACTTCAAAAAGAATGCGGTGGTGGATAATTATTTAGTAATTTCTTAACGTTCCCAAACGTAACATCGCAGGAAGAAGTACGTTAAATAGATTAAGTTGGCTTAAGTTTCATAAACTAGTGAGTGTTAAGCAGCAACTTCCCCACCTTGTGCGGGGAAGTTGTTTTTTTTATGACTTTTCGCCAGCGCTCTAAAGCAGCAACCTGCCACGCCGGGTGGCCATCAAAGTAAGCAGCCCGCCCACAATGACTGCTCCGGCAATAAAGACCAGTCCCATTTCCAAGCCCCAACGCTCTCCCAAGGCTCCAATGATCGGCCTGCAGAACATTAATCCTGCTAATCCTGCTGTTGAAACCGTAGCAATACCGGCGCCCGGATGGATGCCCTCAATTTTGGCCGAGGCCGCAAAAACAATAGGTACCAGGTTGGAAATGCCCAAACCGGCAATGGCAAAGCCGATGATGCCCGCTGCCACAGAATGGAAGATAACCGGAAGCATCAGCCCTACTGCAGCAATGACAACGCCTGAAAGGATCAGTTTCCGCACTCCCAGCAAGCCTCTGAAATAATTACTGCTAAACCTTCCGGCAGTCATGGCAAACGCAAAGCAGGCGTAGCCCAGACTCGACACAGAAGCACTGCTGCCCAATTCATTTTTCAGGTACACCGCCGTCCAGTCAGCCACCGCCCCTTCACTCATGGTAAAACAAAAAGACAGGGCAACCAGCATGAGCAGCGGGCCGGAGCGCAGGGAAAAACGGGCAACTGCATTTGAAGCCTGTGGCAACTGGTTTAACACCGGATAAATCAGGGTATAAACCAAAGCCATAATGACCCCTAAGACAGACAAATGAACGAATACCGGAATCTCTACAGCCCCGGCAAAGCTTGCCAGAAGCGCCCCGAAAATCAAACCCAGGCTGTACATGGCGTGGCAGAAAGGCATGATGTTAACCCTTTCCGAACGCTCAACAATCGCTGCAGCTGAATTCATAGATACGTTCATAAACCCATTAGATGCCCCAACAGCAAAAAGGGCCACCAGAAGCGACCACTGATCCCAGGCTAATGCCGGAAGCGCAATACAAATACAAAACAACAGGGTGCTGGTAGTCAGAGAAAAGCCGGTGCGCAATTTTGATGTCAGCCACCCGGATGTGATGGTCATGGCAAGCGCTCCCAAAGAAAGGCCGAGCAAAGAAAAGCCCAGCTGGGTTTTTGAAAGCCCCAGATTGGATTGTACTTCGGGAATGCGGGCAATCCAACCGCTGTAAAGAATACTCAGTGTCATAAACACCAACCCAACGGCCATGGTCGGGGTTTGCAATCGAGCTAAATTCAATGTTTTGATCATGTTCAATCGGATATTTTGAAGCCACAAAATTAGACCGGTTTTTGCCGATTGTCTGCTTCTGCATTATCCAATTGTGGTGGTGTTTTAACGAGCTCTGGCAGCCAGTAGGCCAGCCATTTCTATTTGTACTGCTTTTGCCGAGGCGGCAGCGGCTTCTGCAAAATTTTCGTCATTGCCTGCAAAAATGATTCCCCTTGACGAATTGACCAGCAGGCCGCAGGAATCATTCATCCCATATTCGCCAATTTGCTGCAAATCGCCTCCCTGGGCTCCGACCCCCGGCACCAGCAAAAAATGATCCGGAGCAATAGCCCTGACCTGTGCAAACTGGCCGGGATGGGTTGCGCCAATTACAAACATCAGGTTGTCGGCATTGCCCCAGTCGCGGGCTTTGCGCAAAACTTTTTCAAATAATGGCCTTGCATCTTCCTGCGGCGTCATTTGAAAATCAGCGCTGCCTTTGTTGGAAGTCAATGCAAGCAAAATGACCCATTTGTTTTCAAAGCCCAGAAAAGGCATCACCGAATCTTCTCCCATATAAGGAGCAACCGTAACGGCGTCAAATGACAGGGTTTCAAAAAATGCTTTGGCATACATCCGCGAGGTATTGCCGATATCGCCGCGCTTGGCATCCGCAATGGCAAAATGGGTGTCAGGCAGGTAATCCAGGGTTTTTTCCAGACTTTCCCAGCCTTTTTTGCCCTGCGCTTCATAGAAGGCAGTGTTCAACTTGTAGGCGACACAATAATCGCGTGTTGCGTCAATGATTTGCCGGTTGAATTCAAAAACCGGATCGGCATGCCCAAGCAGGTGCCGGGGCAATAACTGAATATCTGAATCAAGACCTACGCAAAGAAAGGATTGTTTTTGTTGGATGTGCTCGTTGAGTTGAAGACGCGTCATGAACTTATTTTATTTTGAGATATTTATTTTCTGCTTCAATTCATCAACAAAAGCCTGAAAGCTGATTGGGCCGGTATGGTTGGCATATACTTTTTCAAAATCGAGCGCTTTGAAGATTTCGAGTGCGTGGTTTTCATGATATTGCTTTGGGGCTTTTTCTGTTTTCTCTTTTAGAAATTTCTTCGGATTTTCTTTCATTAATGGATTGCCTGTATAGGCGATCTGGACATTGTATTTATTGTTAAAGGCTTCAATATCAGCTAAAATCATTGCTTCGGCTTCTACAATGACGAGGAAAAAAATTCCGGTTTTCCCCATTTCTAATTTATTGTACCACTCCTGCTTAAGCTTGACCTTAGCTGTCTCAGAGAGCAAAGCATCCGAATCGCGCATGCAGACGACATAATCCAACCTGTTGCTGGCAATTTCCCCCTCAATGCGTTTTTTTAGCTTCCTTACATTCTCAAGCTGCCAGCCTGTCAATCCTTTGATGATTGGAAAGAAGTTTACCCCTTGTCTCCAGCTGTTTTGCTCCAGCAAAGCTTTAAGTGCACAGGCATCGTTTTCAAAATTTTCCCCAAAGATGCCAATCCGAATCATACTGCCTCAGTTTCTCTTTCAAGGTTGGAATGCACCCAATAGTCCGACAAATCAAGACCACCTGCTTCCATATAAGTCCGCGCTTGTTGCTGCTCTTCCCCGGTCAGGTGGCTCATTTGGGTTCCCTTGTCTTTTTCATAACGCACGATAATGATCCGATCCAATTCATCAAGTGGCAACACATTCAGGACTTGCGGCGAATGTGTTGTTATGATAATTTGCTTATGTTCAGCTGCAGCCTCCAGAAAATCCATCAATTTACTCAGCTGGTGCGGGTGGATGCCGAGCTCGGGCTCTTCCAAGAGGACGATGTTGTTGGCAAAAGTAACTTCGGTGATGATGTAGACCAAACGCTTGGTACCGTCAGAGAGGTGGGTCCAGGGGCGCCATTTGCCGTCAATGAAAAATTCGAAGCGGACGTGGAGGATTTCTTTATCTTCTTTGGTCGCATCAACTTGGAAACGTTCCTCTATCCGGATATTTTTTATAGGGGAATGAAGTCGCAAGTTCTCAATAAAGTTCTTCGGAATTATCGGTTCAAACCTATTGTTTCCTGATGTGGGCAGGTTAATTACTGGCTCAAAAACCAGGTAAATAAGCGAGTACAAACCTTTGTGGCCCACAGAAGGCTCAATCCGAATAAAGGCGCTTGGTGGATCAATCGATCGCCTTTGCGATTTAATAACCTCAACTTTATCAATGGTATTGATATTATTAAAAGATTCCGGAACGCCGTATGAAACGCTAATTGACCTCAAATTCCTCCACACAAAATCCCAATCTCTAATTTGCATAGGAGTAGGATAATTTCTAATTGAGAGGTTGAATTCTTTAGAACCATCAACTTTAACTTTTTCCCAAATTTCATCTTCAGACTTAGTAAATCCATGATGAAGATGCTCGTAATTCAGGTAATAGTCAAACCTCTTGTTGCTTTCTTTGAAGCCTATTTCCGCAGCAAATTTTCCTACATTATTTATATAATCTTTATTCAACACCAAATCCAAAAACTTCACAAAATTCGTCTTCCCACTCCCGTTCCCCCCAATCAAAATATTCAGCCCTGGCTTCAAAGTAATCTCAACATCTTCAATAGACTTATACCCTTGAAGGCGGACGCGTTCAATGAAAGTATCGGAGCTTTTGGCTGTTGTTTCCTCCATCTTTTCTGCCTGATTTTTAAACCGCTAACCCATTCACCGCTTCAACACCTGAAATACCGGGCACTTTGCCCATAATGGACTGCTCAATACCCGCACGCATCGTCATGGACGACATGCTGCACCCTTCGCAGGCGCCGAGCCAGCGGATTTGGACAATCCCGTCATCCGTAACATCAACCAGTTCAACGTTGCCGCCATCTACGGCCAGGTGAGGGCGCACATCTTCCAATGCCGCATCTACCCTTTCCAACAACGCCTGTTTATTTATCTGTACCATAATTCATTATTTTACAAGGAGTTATTACTACGACGTCACTTTCACAATCTGAGTTGGCGCCTGCATTTCATTGCGCACGGCGATTTGCCGGGCCGTGTTGCGCGCTACTTCCATGAAAGCTTCAGCCACAGGATTATCCGTTTTCAGGATAGCTGGAAAACCTTCATCGCCGGATTCGCGAACGCTTTGTACAATCGGGATTTGTCCCAGCAAAACTGATTCGCTGGCTTTTGCCAATTTTTTGCCGCCGCCGTTGCCAAAAATATAGTACTTGTTTTCCGGAAGCTCTGCCGGCGTAAACCAGGCCATGTTCTCGACCACGCCCAGTATGGGTACATTCACAGAGGGCAATAAAAACATATTCATTGCTTTTACCGCATCAATAACAGCCACTTCCTGCGGCGTCGTAACCATAACAGCCCCGGTAACCGGCACTGTTTGCACCAGACTCAGCTGAATATCGCCGGTGCCGGGAGGCAGGTCAACGATCAGATAATCCAAAGGTGGCCAGACACAATCGTTGAAAAATTGTTTGATGATGGCTGTCAGACGGGGGCCTCTTAAAACCACAGCCTGCTCCGGTTCGATGATGAAACCAATGGAAATAACCGAAATACCATAGGCCTCCAGTGGCAAAATTTTGGGTTGCCCGTAAAAATCCTGCACTTTAGGCCGTTGCCCCTGCAGCCCGAGCATCGTCGGGATAGAGGGACCATAAAGATCTGCATCTATCAAGCCCACTTTAGCGCCAAGCTTTTGCAGGCCCAAAGCCAGGTTAACCGCAACTGTCGACTTGCCTACCCCGCCTTTACCCGATGCTACGGCTACGATGTTCTTAATATGCGGCAAAGCGCTTGTCCCTTTTTGCGCCTGATCAGTACGCCCCATCATATGAACATTGACAACCGCATCAGGATAAACTTCCTGAACCGCTGCCATGCAGGCAAAATTGAGTTCAGATTTGTATTGATTGTTAAGTGAAGGCAGTTCTAACGTAAAATTGACCTGATTTCCCGTTATTTCCAGATCGCGTATCATGCTCATCGTGATGATGTCCTGACCTGTGTTGGGGTCAGTTACTTTAGCAAGCGCCTTGATGACCGTCGTTTTATTGATTTCCATTGTACCAGTTTGCTGTTTTGCAAAAGTACAAACAATCTGCCGCTATAAACAGTTTTGAAAGGGTTTTGCGGTGGTAAAAACTTTATTGCTTAACAGAGAACCGGCGCACTTTACAAATTCTGCAAAATCGAATTACATTTGCAAGGCCATGAGAGTATTTTACGATCTGAACAATCTGCCGACTTTTAGAAATGCTGTGATTACCATTGGGTCATTCGATGGGGTACATTGCGGACATCAAAAAATCATCCAGCGTATCAACCGCCTTGCCCATCAGACTGACGGCGAGAGCGTGCTCATTACGTTTCATCCGCACCCCCGACAAATTGTATATCCGCAGGACAACAGCCTTCGTCTGATTAACACCCTGGATGAAAAAATCCGGTTGCTGGAGCGTTTTCATGTAGACAACATCGTGGTGGTTCCTTTTACCATCGAGTTCTCGCAAATGAGCGCCGATGAGTACATCCAGAAATTTATCGTCGAAAAGTTTTCTCCTAAATACATTGTCATCGGCTACGACCACCGCTTTGGACAAAACCGCCAGGGGGACATCAATTTTCTCCGCTGGTATGGCGAAGACAACGATTACGAAGTCATCGAAATCGAAAAGCAGGAAGTAGAAGCCATCTCCGTTAGCTCCAGCCGCATTCGCGCTGCCGTTGAAAAAGCGGATCTAAAAACTGCAAACCGCCTCCTCGGGCACTACTTTATCCTTACCGGAAAGGTTGTTCACGGACAAAAAATAGGGTCAAGCCTTGGGTTTCCTACCGCCAACATTGAAATTAAAGATCAAAACAAGCTCATACCCCCCAAAGGCATTTACGCGGTTTACGCGAATTACGATGGCCGTTCCTATCAGGGCATGCTGTACATTGGCGACCGCCCGACCTTAAAAACCCATAACAATCAAACCATTGAAGTCAATATTTTTGATTTCAACCAGGATATTTACGGCGAGGAACTCATGGTTGAGTTGGTTGATTTTATCCGCGAAGACCGCCAGTTTCAAGACCTCGATGCGTTGAGGATACAATTGGCCGATGACCAAAAAAAAGCCGTCGCTTCTTTAAACGCTTATCAGGCTGAAGTAGTGGCGCCGAAAAAAAAAACACCCCTGTTGCCCTCCGTCGCAGTAGTCATTCTGAATTATAACGGACTGAACTACCTCTCCAGGTTTTTACCGGCACTGCTTTCAAGTCGTTATCCGGAACTGGCTATTTATGTTGCCGATAATGGCTCTACGGATGATTCACTGGCATTTGTTGCCGCAAACCATCCTCAGGTGAAGTGTATTGCACTCGGGGTTAACCACGGTTTCGCAAAAGGCTACAATGTTGCGCTGGAGCAGGTAGAAGCCGATTATTACATCCTGCTGAATTCGGATGTGGAAATCGTGCCGGGCTGGCTGGTATCCATCATCCGTTATATGGAGCAGGACGAAACCATTGCGGCATGTCAACCCAAAATCAGGGCCTGGCATGATCGCGCCCGATTTGAATACGCCGGCGCTTCTGGTGGCTGGCTTGACGTCATGGGGTATCCATTCTGCCGGGGGCGCATTTTTTCCGACACAGAACGCGACAGCGGTCAATACGATCAGCCGCAGGAGATATTCTGGGCCAGCGGAGCCGCTTTATTCATCCGGGCAACATTGTACCGGAATTTTGGCGGTTTCGATCCCGATTATTCTGCCCATACCGAAGAAATTGACCTTTGCTGGCGCCTGAAACGTGCTGGCTACAAGATATGCGTCGTTCCGGAAGCAACCGTTTTTCACGTAGGCGGCGGTACTTTGGCGTATACCTCACCGCGAAAAACTTACCTGAATTTCAGGAATACGCTTTATACGGTATTCAAAAATGAATCCCCCCTGAAGCTATTGTGGCTCATCCCTGCCAGGTTGATATTTGACGGCCTGGCTTCAATGTTGTTCCTGTTTCAGGGAAAATGGAGCCACATCCTGTCTGTGCTTCGCGCACACATGGCTTTTTACCTGAATATTGGAAAAATGCTGAAGAAAAGGGCGTACTACAATGAACTCATCCGCCAACATACCATTGGGCCGCCCAATACCAGCGGGTGGTACCGCGGCAGCATCGTCTGGCAATATTACGGTTTGCAAAAACACAAATTTAAAGACATCATCAAACCATGAAAACTCGCCTGGAATTGATTTATGAAGACGCGGCCGTCGTTGTTGTCAACAAACCCGCCGGGGTGTTGAGCATTCCCGATCGCTTCGACACGGGTAAAGCCAACCTGCAGTCCATGCTCCAGGAAGGGTATGGTAAAATCTGGACCGTTCATCGACTGGATCGCGAAACGAGCGGCGCTATCCTTTTTGCCCGCACGGAAGAGGCACACAAGCACCTCAATGCCCAGTTTGAGGCGCGAACTGTTGACAAAATTTACCTAGCTTTGACAGACGGCAGCATCTATTCCGACGAAGGCGTTATGGACAAATCCATTGCGCCACATCCCTCGCAGGCAGGGAAAATGATGACTTCTTCTCTTGGCAAACAGGCATTGACGCTTTACCGGGTAGTCGAGCGGTTCCGTTCTTTTACCCTCGCAGAGGCAAACATCAAAACAGGCCGGACCCACCAGGTCAGGGTCCATTTTCAATCCATAGGACACCCGCTCGCAATCGACCCCCTTTACGGAAAACGCGAAGCGTTGGCCCTTTCGGAAATAAAACAACGGAATTTCAACCTGGGAAAATTTGAAGAGGAAAAACCTTTGATGAGCCGGGTGACCTTACATGCAGCCAAACTGAGTTTTGACCATCCTGATACCGGTTTGCGAATTACCGTTGAAGCCCCTTTGCATAAGGATTTTCAGGCGCTGCTGAACCAATTGCGCAAATGGGGCAAATAGAAGATCAATATCTAACCATTGAAGCGCCCTGTACAGCGGAATTGCGCGAGCGCGCCAGCAAGTTCCTGGCCTACGCTTTTCCAATCGAATCGGAAGCGGCATGCCAGGCAGCTCTGGATGAAGTGCGCAAACTACACCCTAAAGCGACGCACCATTGTTACGCCTGGCGCCTGGGCATGGACAAAAACCGCTACCGCGCCAACGACGACGGCGAACCGGGAGGTACCGCAGGCAGGCCCATTCTCGGACAGATAGACAGTTTTGGCCTGACCAATGTGCTGGTAATCGTCGTGCGCTATTTTGGCGGCACGAAACTGGGAACATCCGGCCTGATTCAAGCTTATAAAGCAAGCGCCGCCGAAGCCCTTCAGCAAGCCGAAATTGTTGAAAAAACCATTGAATCTGTTTTTCGGCTCGATTTTACCTATGCCGTGATGAATAGCCTGATGGGCGCGATCAAAAAATCCGGTTTTGCCATACTCCGGCAGGAATTCACCGACAATGCCGGTCTGGCCGAGGTCGCCATTCGAAAAAGCGAAGCGGCAGCAGCCTTGCTGCAACTAAAAGCGCTGACGGCTGGCATACACCTCGAAGAAGCGGAATTGCTGGAAAAAATTGAAGGATTGGAGATTACCGCGCTGTCAGCTAACAGCTAACAGTGCTTCCCGCAAGGCAGTACGCCAATGCGCGATCTCGAGGCCAAAAGCCGCTTTGATTTTGGCTTTGTTCAGCACGCTGTAAGCCGGACGGGCAGCTGGCGTCGGATAATCTTTGGTCTCAATGGGGCGTACTTTTACGGGCATATCTGCTAAATCAAAAATGGCCTCCGCAAAATCATACCAGCTTGCCACCCCTTCATTGCTGAAATGGTAAATCCCGTTAAGGGCGTCCCGGGCTGCTTCCCCTTTTTCAACAGCCTGAATCATCGAAAGTGTTGCCCGGGCCAGGTCCAGGGCATAAGTTGGCGTTCCGATCTGATCAAACACGACGTTTACCTCTCCCTTCTCTTTTCCCACGCGCAGCATGGTTTTCAGGAAGTTATGGCCATGCTCAGCATATACCCAGGAGGTGCGGATGATGGTGGTAAGTGGATTGAGTTGCATGGCCCGGCGCTCCCCTTCCAATTTACTCTGTGCGTAAATACCCGAAGGCTGCACCGGATCGTCTTCGGAAATCGGGCGGTTGGCCTGACCGCCATATACGTAGTCGGTAGAAAAATGGATAAGGGCTATGTCTTGTTTACGGCAGGCTTCGGCCACAAAAACAGCGCCATCCCGATTAACGGCAAAAGCGCGTTTAATTTCGCTTTCGGCTTTATCTACTGCCGTATAAGCGGCACAATTCAGACAGTAATCTACCCCTTCCAGCTTCTTAAAATAAGCTTCCGTTTTAGCCTTATCGGCAATGTCCAGTTCAGCGCGATCGGCAAAAATGAAATCGAAACCAGAGCACTCCGCCGCGCTTTGTCTGAAACTTTGACCCAGTTGGCCACTGGCGCCGGTAACGAGGATGGTTTTGTTCATCTCATCGCTTTGTAGGCATTGATCAATCCATTGGTAGAAGCGTCGTGGCCGGTCACCGGATTGTCGTGCTCTAATTCAGGCAAAATATTGGAAGCCAGCTGCTTGCCCAGCTCTACGCCCCATTGATCAAAGCTGAAAATATTCCAAATGACCCCCTGAACAAAAATTTTGTGCTCGTACAGGGCGATCAGGCTGCCCAAACTGCGCGGGGTAATTTTTTTGAGTAGAATCGAATTCGTAGGGCGGTTGCCTTCGAAAACTTTGAAAGGGCTCAGGAAACGGATTTCTTCTTCTGACTTGCCCGATGCGCGGAGTTCAGCCTCTACCGTTGCTGCATTTTTGCCAGCCATCAGGGCTTCCGTTTGCGCAAAAAAATTGGACAGCAATTTGACGTGGTGGTCTCCCAAAGGATTGTGGCTGACGGCCGGCGCAATGAAATCACAGGGAATGAGTTTGGTACCCTGATGAATAAGCTGGTAAAAAGCGTGCTGGCCGTTGGTGCCCGGTTCGCCCCAGATAATTGGCCCGGTTTCATAAGAAATGGTCTTCCCGCTGCGATCCACACTTTTTCCGTTGCTCTCCATATTTCCTTGTTGAAAATAGGCCGCAAAGCGGTGCAGGTACTGATCGTAAGGCAATATGGCTTCAGAAGCGGCGCCAAAAAAATTGTTGTACCAAACCCCGATCAAAGCCAGAATAACCGGCATGTTTTGCTCCAGCGGCGTATCCCGGAAATGGACATCCATGGCATGAAAACCTTCGAGTAATTGCCGGAAATTATCGAAACCGATGGTGCAGGCAATGGGCAATCCGATGGCGGAAGTCAGGGAGTAACGCCCCCCTACCCAATCCCAGAATTCAAACATATTGTCTGCCGAAATGCCGAAGGCTTCCACAGCTTTTTTATTGGTGGAAATGGCCGCAAAATGTCGTGAAACATGGCGTTCCTCCCCTGCTTTGTCTAAAAACCAATCCCGCGCCGTAAAAGCATTGGTCATCGTTTCCTGAGTCGTAAACGTTTTGGAAGCAATCAGGAAAAGAGTGGTTTCCGGATCAACTTTCTTTAAGATTTCCGCAATGTGCGTCCCGTCTACATTGGAGACAAAATGAACCGACATACCAGGTTGCCAGTACGGCCGAAGCGCTTCCGTGACCATGACAGCTCCAAGGTCGGAGCCGCCAATCCCAATGTTGACGATATCAGAGATGCGTTTACCGGTATAGCCCGTCCAGACGCCATTGATCAGGTTGTTGGAAAATTGTTCCATCTTGTCCAACACTGCATTCACCATCGGCATCACATCTTCTCCGTCTACAAAAACCGGCGTATTGGAGCGGTTGCGCAGTGCGGTGTGCAATACCGCCCGCCCTTCTGTTTCGTTGATTTTTTCACCGGCAAACAGTTGTCCGATACTTTCGGAAACCTGACACTCTTTCGCCAGATCGAGCAATAGCTGCAAGGTTTCCGGCAGGATTCTGTTTTTGGAGTAATCCAGTAAAATGTCTTCAAAAGTCAGGGAAAAACGCTCAAAGCGCCCAGGGTCTGCGGCAAACAAATCGCGCAGGTGCAATTGGTTGATTTTCGTGTAATGGGCTTCGAGTTGTTTCCAGGCCCTGGTATCTGACGGATTTTGGCGACTCAACATGGTTTTGATTTTTTTTTGAAGTTGCAAAGTTGGCATCAATTTTCAATTTTTTAATAAAATTGTCTTCTGATGCGCTTCTATTATATCCGCCAATCTTTAAACCGCTTCTTTACTTTTTCACTCCACTACCACAAAACAATAGCCGCCCCTATTCTACTACCCAGAAGGCATAACTTCCCCCTTGTTTAAAACTTTGCAGTGTACCTGCCATGGGATATCCCTCCAGTAAATGGTAATTATTATCTCCATTATTGTTCATGTTATAGGTAAACTCTATTCTTTCTGCGCAATCCGGGGCAATAATTCCATCAACGAAATAGTAATCTTCTGTCAGGTAATAAAATGTTATGCTATAAAGCCCTACTTTTTTCGGAAGGCATCCGACCATTAATTTTTTGATGTCATTTCGATCGCTTTGATAGGTTAAATTAAGTGCATTATAAGGGCCAATATTTTGAATAGACACACTCCCCATTTGGTTAATATAAATAAAGTCCGCCTCGGAAGAAAGAGGTGTTTGCTCATTATAGCGACTAATAGCTCCTGAAAACTTATATTCCATATCTGTCACATCAGCAACCGTATCATCTATCTGATTGGTAAGTAAAGACGGAATTGAAGATTCAATCCAGATTGTATCACCAATGCGAAAAGTGTCTTTTTGAGGTGAACAAGTAAAATTAATTTCAAAGGCGTATTGTTTGTAGCAATTATTCTGAGAGAAGCGACAGGAATTGCTTGTTAAAAGAGCCGCAAAGGTCAACAATGCGCAGGTTGAAATTGTATGTTTCATAATAATGATGCTTTGATGGATATAAAAATAGCCAGTGCCGTATTTTTGCAGCACTGGCTGAAAGAATTGTCAATAGCCGTAAAGAACCATCATGGATCTTAAATCAGCAGTGGAAACACCTGGAGGTAAAGCGCTTTGGAGATTACTTTCAACATCGGTCAGCTTGACCGGACTACTCGTACAAATGGCATTAAAGAAAGATAAAGTGGAAAAACCTTTAATGGGGTCTCCGCCTGATCCAAGACCTTCATTCACGCCTGGCGGGTTCAGTGTATTGTCATCAATCAAATCCAAGCAAAGCCCATCTGGTATCCAACTATCCGGATCGCTACTGCCCAGAAAATCAGGAATGAAGGATTCTTTTTGGTATTTCCACCTTGTTCGCTCTATCGCTACTGGAGTTGTTAAGGTTGTCCGACTATGAAACACCCCATACTTCCTGTCCGCATATTGCGGCCCAAGATGGGCACCCCACATCTCAATGATAGCACAACGCTCAAAACCAGGTGTACCCCGGGTTCCATAAGGAGAATTGTTGTCTGAAATAGCATTGTTGATGACATAATTGACATTGGCCTGCCAATAGCTGTTGCTGTTTAGACCGGCGAAATGAGCAGCATGTGCAAACTCATGATAAAAGGTCTGTTTGATACGGTCAGAAGCTTCGCCTGTTTCATCGCCGTAGTTATATACAATATCCGGAATTGCCGCCGGATGCAAAAGTAAGTTGATGTTGAAATTGGTGGGTAGAAGAGGCGTTCCTATTGTGACCTCAATTCCAAATATCTCGAGCATGGTTAAAGGGAAAGCAGGAATATTCGCTTGCAACTGAACCGCCACCTGCGGCATCCGTGCCAGCATAGGCGCAGCGGCTGTTCCTACAAGGTTCGTCAGCAATATAACGGTTTGTCCCGGTGCCGTTAATATACCATCCTGTTGGGCAAACCCATCGAAGTCATGAAGAGCGTTATTTGCAGTGGCAGCATACCAGAATCTTTTGCTGTTTCCGGAATTGTCATTAGCTGAAAAATAATTCAATTGAATGTTGTTAAAAATAGGCCCGGCAATCGTGCCAACATAGTCTTTCACCGGCGCAAAAAGCTCCCAGAGATTCCACCCTAACCCAAACCGCTGGCCTCTAACGACTGTTCTACTACTCTTAAATTCTACCCACATCCACGCTCTGCCACTGTGCCGCTTGTTGATTTTCCAGCAACCATTCTGATCGGTAAAAGTGCTGCTGGTCGTAAACCAGTCGTCTTTAAAAATTACCTTTACCTGCCTGATTCCATCCAAATGTAAGGATGTTCCATTGATCGTTGCATTATCCGGTAATTGTGTATCCTCCACCTTAATACACCCGCCCGGCTTGCGCACATCGCTGAAGACCGTACATCCGCAGTCGTTTTGTGTAAACTCAGAAGAACCGCTGCCGCCGCCCAGACATTCCGGCCAATTGGGACTGCCCGGGTGGCAGCCCTGGTTGGGATCGGTCACACAAGGCACATCGTCACAGAAAATATCCGGCTCCAGACAACAGGGGTAGTTGGGGCAACCGGGTTGGCAACCCGGATCGGGGCGACCGCTGCTTGTGCCGCCGCTGCCTGCATACGATACTTCATAGTCGTTGCCCGTAATACGAAAAGCTTCCTTCACCAAATAGCTGTCGTTGGGCGCGAGCAGTAGTTCTGCTTTGATTTCGAAAGGAATGCCTGTGGGTAGCACCTCATCCGTTTTTACAACGGCGTAAAAAGGAGGTATCTCGCCTTCCGGCACAGCGGGATCGTCGTAGTAGTCGCCCATCTGGACAATTTCGTATTCCAGCGGGTAGTCGAAAAGAGCCAGTTCGGTCTGATCCAATTTTTGAAGTTGTTCCAGCGTCGCAGGCGTGAATTTCACATAGCGATGCGTAGCAGGCAGGAGAGCAGAAGGTACTTGTCCGGTGAGGTTGCCCCAGGCTTCTGTCATGACCTGAACGGTAAAAGGATTTACACGCGGATTGCCCAAAATCGTAAGTGTTGCTTCGTCGCTTCGGGGGCTAATGGCGTCCCCCCCCCAACGTTGAATACATTGGGATTTTTGCTTGTTTCATGTGCAATAGCGCTTGCGTCCGGTTCGTCAAATTCGAGCTTTTGACAGGCAAAAGCGATCATTAGGGAAAGGCCCAGCAGGAATGCGCATCGGGCAAAAAAAGAGCGGGTTTTCATAAAAGTATGGTTTGGTTAAATAATCAGGGTATTGACGGGATGCTGCAATGCACCCATCAGCCGGACAAGGGGTAGTGTAATTCTGATGGCTAAAAATATAAAAGAAAAACGGTGCAGCATTGAAATATTGAAGCGCGTCATAAAAATTAACAACGTCGGGAAACGAAATATGGCTTTTATTTATCTGTTCGTTATGACTAATATCAAACAAGGTCATGATGTTGATCACAACTATAACCCGGTAAGAAGGGTACTTTTGGATTGTAATGTAAAATGATAATTACCATGAAAAAAATCCTGATTCCAACCGATTTTTCAGAAACAGCACGGGATGCTTATGTCTTTGCACTGGATTATTGCAAAGCGTTGGGAGGCTCATTCAGCATGAAGATGGTCCACGTATTTATGCCCGAAGCTTCCTCTACGCCGACCTTTATTCCTCCGGTTCAGGAGTTTTTGGAGCTAAAGGAGAAAACCCTGACCGCATTTGCCCACGAAACAGCCCCCAAGCCAGCCAACATAGAATCGTTTACAACAGAAATATTGATTGGATTTCCCGGCGATGAAATCATCGAGCAATCGAAAGATTTCGACCTTGTGATTATGGGAACAACAGGTGACGGCGGTTTTTTAGAAAACCTGTTCGGAAGTATCTCCACAGCAGTTGCGCAAAGGGCGCATTGCCCGGTTCTATTGGTTCCATCGGGTAGTGTATTTAAAAACCCCGATCAAATCCTGTACGCCAGCAGCGCCGAAGCGTCTGATGAAAGGCTGATTGGACAATTGGTCGACTTCAACGATCCATTTAAAGCAAGAATCCACTTTGTCCACGTTGAGCGGGAAGGCGAACCTGCCTTTGACCCTTCCCGGGAAGAAATTTTTGAAACATTGTTTGAAAACAAGGAGCCACCTTTTGCTTTTGAGTTTGCCAATGTTGAAAGTGCCACCATCGCCAGTTCATTGAATCAGTATGCCCACGATGAAAATATTGACTTAATGGTCATGGCAACCCGCCAGCGGGGCTTCTGGGAGCAACTTTTTCACAAAAGCCAAACCAAACAGATGGCGCTGCATGCTCATTTGCCGTTGTTGGTACTGCACCCCGGAGATTAGTGTCTGTCTGTCTTTAGCATCCGATAGCTGCGTTATGTCTGGCTCAATTATTGATTTGTAAAGCGACCGGCGTGCTGTTGATGGCTGGAGGTAGCTGGCCCGTACGCACGCCAAAAACCATCGTAAAATTGCCATTTAAAGTATCCGGAAGGGGAAGCATAGCGTTCAATTCTACAGTTTCACGGGCTCCGATTTGACCGCGCGGCAATACAAAAACGTCATCTAAAATAGCAACCGGAGCTTCCTGAACCCCATCAAAAAACAGGGCAGAAAAGGTTAAAGGCATCGTTCCAACTTTTTGCCTCACCTCGTGTTCGTAGGGATTTTTTATTTGCAAAAATACCCTGAGTGGTTCTCCACGTTGCACTGATATCGCTTTCACAGCGGGCGTAATCTCCAGCTTTCCGGCAATCTGGAGGCTGTCGATCCGGAGTAATTTCACCTCTTTCACATCATTTTTCCAGGGAATTTCCAATACTTTGCAAGTTTTGCATTTCCAGACGTCGTGACCAACAATCAGCGCGGCATGGTTGTGCAGCGCCTTTTCCCAGTCCCACAAATCATACTGGCTCTTGCGGTAGTAAGCATCCGTAAAAGTATAAGCGCGCTCGCCGGTATAGAAGGCATACTTGGATGGATTCCGGTATGAATTCTGAAAAACGACAGGCAAACCGTTGGCTTCCTTCCGAATGAGTTCTATCCATTCCCTGTTTTGAAATTCTGTGGGTAACGGAATCCATGCACTTGCAAGGAGCAAACGCCCGATCAGGAAACCAATTACCGTAATCAGGGATAAGCGAAGTATCCATCGCCGAAAAACTTCCCGCTCTCGCGCATACTGATAGGTTATCAGCACCAGAGGAATAGCCAGCAAACCGGTCCACTGCGGCTCGGCATGGCCTTTGAATGTCGCCCAGAAAAAAAAAGCCCAAAAGCCCATAATCATAAACAGCCAAGACCGTCGTTCTGCCCCCTGATAATTGGATTTCCAGATTGCTTTCAGAATCAGCGGAAACAACAATGGGTTGAACATGATCGGCTGGTTGAGCAAATAGGTAAAGGTGTGCTTCAACTCGTATGGGTCATCCCTCCCCGACAAGTGATAGCGGAAAGAGGGAAAGTTTTCCATGTATTGCCAGTAGAGGTGGGGCAAAAACAGGAGTACCCCGAAGATGCCCGCTGCATAAAAAGCCGGCTTGCGCAGGAGTTCCTTCAGATTAGACAAAACGACGAACCCGATGAGCAAAATTCCGTGGTATTTACTGTACAGCAATGCCGCCATACAGGCGCCCAGCAATAAGGTGTGAAGCAGCGAAGATCTTTGCAAAAACCGGCGATAAAGCCAGAGGAATGCAGCGCCAAAAAACAAAAGTGGCGCATCCGGGGCAGCAATAAAACCATATACCTGAAACAAAGGCAAAGCAGCCAGCAATGCAATAAAAAACCAGGTATCCCGGCGGCTGGAAGGCTTGTTGGCCAAAAGCCAAATAAAATAAAAGGTACCGGTTTGCAATAGCACAGCGCCCAGACGAACACCCAGTTCACTATGAAAACAGGCATAGCCCGCCCGGATGAGCAAAGCAATCATCGGAGGATGGTCGAAGTACCCCCAATCTAAAGACAGAGAATAGACCCAGTAATAAGCTTCATCAGGGTCCAGTTCAGTGAAGGCTGCCTGAAACAGGTTGAGCAGCAGCCAAACAAGAAGAAATGCCAAAAACAAAGTTTTAGCACTTTTCTCACTTTCGCTGCTGCCCGGCGCCTGATTCATATTTCGTTTATCGATTTTGCTTGTTTACAGGCTTTTAATTCATGCCTAAAAACAACATTTTTGCCGCATCCGAAGAAAGCTCAAGCCGGCGGTGATCACTGCTAAGGGCATAAGACTTCATGGACACAAGCAAGCTCTGCAAAAGTCTTTCCTGAGTCATCAAATTGGTACAAATACGACTGGAATGCGCCAGGCTATCGCCAAACTGCACGGTGCCAAGTGAGTCCACAAGGCAGGAAACGACAAAATCGTTACACCCGGTGTTTCCTGTTGCCTGATCGTATAGGAAACGAATCGTAACGCTCACGGAATCTCCTCCCATCATGGCCTGCTCCTGTCCATTTTGTGTGTAAGTGAGCAAGCGCCATTGATTCTTTTCTATTGAAAGCAGGGGCCGTTCCCTGAGGGAATCAGCGACAACAGGAGCCGGATCAACCTGCCCTTCAACTTTCTTATCCGGGCCACCACAACTCATAAAGAGTACTGTGAGCGCCATTGCGCCCAAAACAAGCAATCTTGTCATGATTTACATTCTGTTTTAAACTTCAAAAAATTTTATTTTTAATGATAATCCCCTCCAAATCAGCATAAGGGATTGTGAACTCTGTAGGTCCTACCACGTATGGCGCTATTTCGTAGTTGTTGTAATAAAAATATAAACCACTGTCTGTCAGAGCATAGTTTTCAGGCAACACAAATGATTGTCCCCAAAAGAAACCGGCATCATCCAGACTTTGCGTTGCGCTCAGGCCATGGGTATTCCGAAAATACTGCTCTGCGATGGTTTTGAGGTTCGGCATATCGGTGATAAAGTCAGAAAGTTCCAATTTGTTTCCGCTGTTTTTATCCATGACCAACAACGTCAGGAAGGAATTCGGGTGTGCCCCCCCGGTATTGGAGTAAGTAGAATATTGAAAAGAAACTAATTTTGAAGAATGAAACAGCACCGTCCCTTCCGTTTCAACCTCCCAGGGAATGTCGTAAGCCGGATTGTCTTTCCGCAAAGATTGATAATCCGCAATAAAGCGTTCAGCCACCTGTTCAAGGGGAATACGGTATTCTTTTTCTTCCACGGCATAAACTGCCATCGATCCTTTCAGGAAATGCATCAGGGTATTGTTGATTTTCTGACGCACCGAATCAGTTCCGCCCGAAACCAGCAGGTAACGCGCATGAACAGTTGCGCAACTGACGGAATCTGATTTACAATTGGGAGATTGTTTTAAAAAATTTTCAGAGACAAAAGTTATGGGCAAAATGGCAGGGGAATCGCTTTCCACAGCTTTTTGCTCCTGCGTACACCCGACGAATGAAAGAAAACTGCACAACCAAAGCGCGGTGAGCATGATGGCCTTGTTTCTCATGTTGTCTTGTTTTGGGTTTTACTTTTATACTGAAGAATGTCAATAAACTCCGTACAAAAAGCATAATCTTCCTCCACATTAGATGCCACAACAACGAGTCTGTCACCAGCATATTGCCCAATCAACTCAAGATACCAGGCCACCCCCTGCCGGTCAAGGTTGCTGGTAGGTTCATCCAGCAACAAAAGCGGGCTTTCAGAGCAAATGGCCAGAGCCAGTTTCAGGCGTTGTTTCATACCCGATGAAAAAAAGCGAACAGGCTTTCCTCCGGCGCTCTCCGGGAAACCCAACAAGCCAATAAGGTCTCCGGGCTGAAGACCGGAGTAAAACTTTCTGAAACGGTGATGGAACTGCAGGGCTTCCAGCAAAGTAAATTCTTCAATCAGTTCAATATAAGGGGCTGCATATGAAAGGTATTTCCACGCATCACCGGGGTTTAAAGGCCTATTTTGAAGAGAGAACGCAGTCTGGCCTTTGGTGGGAGAAAGGTGACCGGAAATAATACGCAACAAAGTTGATTTTCCTGATCCGTTTGGCCCCGTTACGGCATAACGACCTGGCTTTTCCAATGTCAGCTCAACATCACGAAGCACCCATTCCCGACGGTAACGCTTGCTTACCCTGCTCAGCTCAATCTTCATCGACATTGGTCCCATTGAGTCCCCGGAATCCTCTCATGATTCCGGTATCGCCACTGAATTTGCGGACAAACTTCAGGATATTGTCCCGCTCGACAGAAGGGCTGAACTCATTTTCAATAATTTCGAGTGCCTGATTCGTATTGTAGCTCGAGACATACAACCTTCTGTAAATCTCATGGATGAGGTGGATCTGGCTTTCCGTGAATTTTCTTCTGGTCAGTCCAACCGAGTTGACCCCAACGTAAGAAAGCGGTTCCCGGGCAGCTTTGACATAAGGGGGGACATTTTTGCGCACCAGTGATCCGCCGGCAACAAAGCTGTGCTCGCCAATGCACATGAATTGCTGTACCGCCACCAGACCTTCCAGTATCGCCCAGTCCTGAACAATGACATGTCCGGCAAGATTCACATTATTGGCCAGTATGACGTGATCACCAATGATACAATCGTGAGCGATATGAGCATAAGCCATCAGAAGGCAGTCTGTTCCGACCACCGTTTTCCAGGCTTCCTTGGTTCCCCTGTTTACGGTAACGTATTCCCGAACAGTTGTCCGGTCTCCAATTTCTGCTGTTGTTTGTTCGCCCGCGAACTTCAGATCCTGTGGAATTCCGGCAATAACCGCACCAGGAAAAATCTCGCAGGATTTTCCAATACGGGCGCCTTCAAAAACGGTGACATTAGAACCAATCCAGGTGTCATCGCCGATCTCAGCCGTATTGCTTTCCACTTTGTACTTCAGGTTTTGCGGAACGCCGGCAATGATTGAATTGGGAAGGATTTTACACCTTTTTCCAATACGGGCGCCCCCGAAGATGGTCACATTGGAACCAATCCAGGTGCCGTCGTCAATGACCACATCTTTATCAATGAAGCAGAAGGGACCTATTTCGACGTTTTCGCCGATTCGGGCTTCTTTGTGTATGACAGAGTGTTTTCTGAAATCCATGATATTAAGATCGTCTGACCATTTGTGCCGTTAATTCTGCTTCCGAAACAATTCTGTTGCCGACATACGCAGTACCCAGCATTTGGCAAATGCCGCGCCGCATGGGCGCAACCATCTCTAATTTGAACAAAATCGTATCGCCAGGTAAGACTTTATACCTGAACTTGACATTCTCTATTTTCAAAAAGTAAGTATCCCAGTTTCCGGGGTCTTCCACAGTGGAGAGCGCAAGAATTCCTCCGGTTTGCGCCATCGCTTCTACCTGCAAAACCCCGGGCATTACAGGATTGTTCGGGAAATGCCCTTGAAAAAACTGCTCGTTGAACGTCACATTCTTGACCCCTACGATGTAGTTATCGGACATTTCTATGATTTTGTCCACCAACAAAAAGGGATAGCGGTGTGGCAACCATTGGGCTATTTTTACGGAATCGAACAAAGGCGCTTTATCCGGATCGTAAAATGGTTTGCCCTTCAGCTTGCGTTGTTCCTGAAATTGCTTTTTGAGCAATTTTGCAAATTCAACATTGGCCTTATGACCTGGTTTCGTCGCTAATATTTTCCCTTTTATCGGATGCCCCATAAGCGCCAAATCGCCCATCACATCGAGGAGCTTATGGCGTGCAGGTTCATTTTTAAAATGTAAATCAAGCGTATTGAGGATGCCTTCCCGAACCTTTACGCTTGGCTTGTTGATTTTCAGTGCCAATTCATCCAGAAAAACCTGCTCCACCGTTTTGTCTACAATAACAATGGCGTTGTCAAGGTCTCCTCCCCGAATCAGATTTTGCTGAAAAAGGACTTCAAGCTCATGTAAAAATACAAAAGTGCGGCAGGGTGCGATTTCTTTTTCGTAATCCTCAATATTCAACAACTGCGCATATTGCTGCCCCAATACCTCTGAATTGAAATCAATCAGCGTCAGAATCTCATAATGGTCACTGGGCAAGGCCATTAATTCTGTCCCGGTACTTTCGTCGCGATAAGTAACGGGTTGTGTAATTTCAAAATACTCCCGTTCAGCTTCCTGCTCTTCAATGCCGGCGCCATGGAGCGCCTGCACAAAAGGAAGTGCGCTGCCATCAAGTATGGGGACTTCTCCACCGTCAAGTTGGATCAGCACGTTATCGATTTGCAGGCCAACAAGAGCGGACAGTGCATGTTCGATCGTACTGATCTGCACATCCTCAAATTTGATCGTTGTTCCCCGCTGCGTGGAAACTACCCGATTGACGTCTGCGTTGAAAACCGGCTTGCCCTCAATGTCTGTGCGCTGAAACTTGTAGCCGTGATCTGCCGGAGCTGGCTGAAAGGTCAGGGTTACCGGTTGTCCGGTGTGCAACCCTACTCCTTTAAGCGTTGCCGGTTGTTTGATCGTACGCTGCTTCATATTCAAAATAATATAGTCGCTCGAAAAAAATTGCTGCAAAGATATGTTATTGATCCCGGAATAGATTTGACAAATTTAAAGTACCCAAAAATTATCCCAATTATTGACCCGACTTTTCGTCCATTCCATTTGGATTCATTTTTTCCAATTGCTCCAGGCGTCTTAAAAGATCTGGCAGTTTTTTGAATACCACATAAGCCCGCATATAATCCGGGTGTCGGATCGCAGGATAACCCGAAATGGCCGTACCGGTTTGTTTAATGGAGCCGATGACGCCGCTTTGCCCCTGCATTTGGGTGCCATCTGCAATGACCAAATGCCCGCCAATCCCTACCTGCCCGCCGATGCGACAGGATTTGCCGATTTTTGTACTGCCAGCGATGCCGGTTTGCGCGGCAATCACGGTGTTTTCACCGATTTCCACATTGTGAGCAACCTGAATCAGGTTGTCCAACTTAACCCCACGCCGGATAATGGTAGACCCCATGGTGGCACGGTCTATGGTGGTGTTGGCGCCGATTTCCACGTTGTCTTCAATGAGCACATTGCCTACCTGGGCAATTTTGCGATATGTTCCATCTGCCTGAGGCGCAAAACCAAAACCGTCGCTGCCAATGACTGCATTGGCATGGATGATGCAGTTGTCGCCAACCACACACTCCTCCAAAACCCGAACCCCGGGGTATAGGAAAGTATTGCGCCCGATCTTTGCATTTTTGCCTATATAGACCTGAGCACTTAGGTAACTGCCCTCTCCAATGGATGCCCCGGCTTCCACAACGGTAAAAGCGCCAACTGAAACCCCTTCCCCCAACTGCGCAGTATCGCTCAAAATGGCTTGGGCAGAAATGCCGCTTGCCTTGGTTTTGGCAGCCTCAATGCTGTTGAGCAACACCCCAATTGCGCTGTACACATCGGCCACCCGAATCAGGGTAGCGCCGATGTGCTTTTTGGGTTGAAAGTCCATTTGAACCAAAATAATGGAAGCCGTGGTGGTGTATGCATATTCTTCATACTTGGGATTACCCAGGAAAGTAATGGTGCCTTCCCCTCCCTCTTCAATTCTGGAAGGGCGACTAACCTGAATTTCCGGGTCACCTTCTACTACCCCGTTTACTAGTGCTGCTAATTCTCTGGCCGACAGTTGCATGGAGCAAAGGTAGAAAAAGGGAGAGATGTACGGTATAAAATTGGAAAAGGAAAATGAAGGGGGGAGGATTTGGGGAGGATTTGAAAATTTGATAATTGATAATTTGATCATTCTGGCCCCAAAAACAGGAGGAAAAAATTGACGAGGCAGTTGTTTGCGCCGCTTTATGCCCTTTCAGGACAGTCATTACCGCAAGGGAATCTCTTTATCGGGAGTTCATATCATCAAAAATAAGTTCCAGCGATCCCAGCGCTGCTGTGCGATTTGGCTTTCGCCTTTTTATTTTCAGCAATACGTTTCAAGGCCCGTTCAGACATAGTATTTACTAGTATTTGCTAGCTTCACTATTAAATAGTAAATGGATTTTCAATAATCAATACCCCATCAATGACCTGCCCACTTTGTAAATCTTCAGAAAATAGTCGCTCGCAACCACTCTCGAGTGCCGCAGCAACAATCAGACTATCATAAAACGAGAATCCATATCGTTCAGCAACACGACAGGCTGAATCAATAGTAATGTCAGCGTTTGTATGAAGGTAGTTATTGGATGCTGCCTCTTTAAGAATGGTTTGAATATCAGGCCAGGCAAAATGGAATTTTTTAAAAAGTATATTGGCACTCTCTTGCAAGACCTGAGTACTAATTATCGTATTTTCTAAAGAAATAATCTTTTGAGCCGTCTCCTGTTTATGCAAATCATGGTCAGTATGCGCATATACAATAACATTGGTATCTACAAAGCATTTACCGCTCATTGGCTTCTTCGCGATTGAATTTGTAAGGCTTACCCTGTGTTTTCAATACCGTAAACGTGACCTTTTTTAGAGGCAATTTTTCTGCTGTCGCTTCCGCTTTTAGTCGCTCCGCTAAAATAAATTTTTCTTCAACGGTCAAGCCTTTTAGCGCTTGAAGCAATTGATCAAGCGAAACCTTTAACGTCAGATCTGTATGAGTTTCCGCAGTCATTTTTGAATATTTTATAATGTTCCTTTACAAATATAACTACGTTTTCCTAAAGGAACAAATCCCAGTCAACCTCAAAACACCAACGGCAACACCCACTTTGCCGCCAACGCAACCGCCAGAATCGAAACCAAATCCAGCCACCAGCCAGCTTTCACCATGTCGCTCATTTTCAGGTGACCGCTGGCAAAAACGATGGCATTGGGCGGGGTGGCCATGGGCAACATAAAACCGCAACTTGCCGCCAGGGTGACGGGTATGCAAAGGACCAGCGGATCAATGCCTGCTCCGGTGGCGATACCTCCGATTACGGGCAGTAAAATGGTCACGAGAGCCACATTCGACATCACTTCAGAAATATAAACCGTGACAGCTGCGAGTGCCAGCATGACCCAGAAGCTGTAATTGCCAACCTCTGCAAATTCCTGTCCAATCAAATTGATGATTCCGGTAGATTCCAGCCCATTGGCCAGACTGAGGCCTCCGCCAAAAAGCAGCAAAATGCCCCAGGGCAATTTTTGCGTATCATTCCAAATCAACACCGTCAACCCTTTGCGGTCAATGGGCAGGACAAACAAAGCCACGGAAGCCATCAGGGCAATCCCGGTATCGGAAAGCCCCGGAAGCAGTTTACTGATAAAAGATCGGAACATCCACATCAGGGCGGTGATGGCAAAAACCATCAGCGTTCGTTTTTCAGCTTTCGAAATCGGGCCAAGCAGTTCTACTTCGTGCCGGATAATGGCAGCAGCATTGTGAAACTTGCCAAGCCGGTTCGGAAAAATCAGCTTTACCATCAGGAAATAACCAGTCAGAATCAAAACAAGGGCAAGGGGAAAAGCAAAAATCATCCATCGGGCAAAACTTACTTCGTAGCCATAAATTTTTTGCATGTAACCGGTAAAAACGAGGTTCGGCGGAGTGCCAACAATGGTAGCCATCCCCCCTAAGGTTGCAGCATAGGCAATGCCGAGCATCATACATACCGCAAAATTCCGGGTTTGTTCCGGTGAATAACCATGCTCTTCAGCAGTTAGCAGGTTAATGACCGAAAGCGCAATGGGCAGCATCATCACCGTAGTTGCCGTATTGCTGATCCACATGCTCATAAAGGCCGTAGCCAGCATAAACCCGAGAATAATGCCATCCGCATCAGTTCCGGTAAGGCGTACAATATTGAGGGCAATGCGTTTGTGCAGGCCACATTTTTCCATTGCCAAAGCGATCATAAATCCCCCCATAAACAGAAAAACGATGGGGTCGCCGTAAGGGCCGGCAGCCGCTTCCAGGTCGATGCCCTTAACGTTGAGCATCGGCAGGCAAATCATCGGCAATAAAGCCGTTACAGCCAGCGAGGTCGCTTCCGAAATCCACCAGATAAGCATCCAGGCCGACATGGCCAGTACCCGCCAGGCTTCCGGTGTAAATAAAGAGGGTGCAGGAATGCACAACATCAATACGAAAACCAACGGACCGAGCAGCAGAAACAGGAGTTTAATATTCATGTTATCGTAGTGCAGTTGTGATGAACAGCCGAATTGGCGCACGGCGGCCTGCTCAAGTAACCTGGTTCTATCATTCCATCAAAAGCGTATCCCACTGAATCGGAGTTCAGCGGGACAAAGCACTTTTTTAGAAATTATAATTGAATCCAAAGCGGATGTCAAAAGGCTGTTGAATGGTGTTTTCCGGTGCATTGATGTTGTACAATAAGGCTATTTCATAGCCAAACATGCTGCCAGTACTGGTATATCCAAGTCCGAGGTACATGTTGTTTTGTTGAATGCGCGTGGTTTGTAAATCTGTTCCGCCGGCATAACTGTACAAAACTTCGGAAGCCAGTTCGTATTCCACATGTGCAAACAATGCAGGAATGACTTTATAGCGCGAAAATACGCCGCCACCGAAGGTCAGCGGATTCGCTTTGGCAACGCCATTGCCGGTATCGATACGGTAGCTTTCGTATTGGAGGTTGATGCGTGGCCCGATCGAAAAGTTGTTCGTAACCTTATAACCCACCATTGGCGAAATGCCAAGCTGGAACAGGCTTTCAAATTGATTGCCTGCATAACCCAAGGTAAAACCGCCACCAAACCATAAACGACTGACAAAACTGCCGCTTTCATCAAAATATTCCGCATTGGCCTTGTCGCTTGATTTCTTTTTTTGGGCAAAAGCCTGGGTCTGAGCCAATACCATCAGAGTCATCGCCAATAAAGACATTTGAATGATCTTTTTCATAGCACCTAGTTTTTTCACAAAGATAGACGCTGTCTCGAAATGCCAAGCAGAAAGTGTAAGTTCCTTGACATAAATGTAAGCTGCTTGACCCCGAAAAAGCATTTTCTCAAAAAGCGTTGATCAAATTTATATATTCGCGCACCAAAATTTTGTTTCACAAACACCGGCGCCCTCCTTCCCCGAATAGCCAGAACTCCCCCTTTGGTGAATTTATTGTTTTCTGTCAGCAACAAACACCTTTTAAAAAATGGCAACACGTTCTACGCTAAGTTTGCTTGTATTTGTTCTTTTCTCTAACCTGATGGCTGCTCAGGAGGCTGTGTTCAAAGGCAGAGAGATACAGGGGATCACCTCTCCTGAATTGGAGCGGGAATTTATGAACTGGAGCATCTATGAAATTGATGCTGCCGAATTAAATGCTTTTGTAAAAAGAGAACCAAACAGGGCCGTTTTTTGGCTGCAACTGGGCGACACTTACGATTGGAACTTGACACTATACCCGGATGACATCCGGTCACAGCATTACAGCTTACGCGTTTTAACAGATAAAGGGGTACAGGAGCTTCCAAAAGGAGAAAACAATACTTTTGCCGGATTTTCACAGGGAATTCAGGCAAACCATGTACGCATGACCCTGGATGAAGATTTCATCTTTGGTTTCCTGGAAGCAGACGGCGAGACCTATTTTATCGAACCGGCCATGCGTTTTAAGCAGGGCCTGCCGGCAAATTACTTCGTGGTATACCGCACAGATGCCGTTCGCCCGCGCCCGGATTTGCGCTGTGGATGGGCGCAATCGGAACACCGCAAAAAAGAAATAAAGCAGCAAGAAGCCGGCGAAGAAAAGCTGTTGGGCAACTGCTATAAAGCCGAAATTGCCCTGGCATCTGATTTTTCGATGTTTCAGGTGTTCGGATCCTCTGCCGGTGTTCAAAACTTCATGCTCGGGGTTTTGAATAACGTTCAAACCAATTACGATACTGAATTTGCCGATGAAATTCGCTTTGAAGTCGTCACTGAATTCATTGTAACCACTTCCGGTGGCAACCCATGGAGCGCTTCTAACGACGCAGCTACACTCCTGAACAGCTTCGCCAATTGGGGCAACACCGGCAACTTTGGCGTGCCTTTTGACTTTGCTTCATTGTGGACAAACCGGGATTTCGCGGGCACGACCATCGGTGTGGCCTGGCTGGGCGGGCTTTGTACCGACATGCGGTACAGTGCTCTGCAAAATTTCTCCACCAATGCTTCCTTTTTACGCGTGTTGCAGGCTCATGAAATCGGCCACCTTTTTAATGCCGATCACGACCCCGATGGATCGAATACCATCATGGCGCCGTCCGTCAACAGTACCAATACCTGGTCAAACTTGTCAATCAGCGTCATCAACAGTTTCATCAGCGATGTTTCTGCCGCAGGCGGGTGTTTTTCGGATTGTGTGGTAACCGCCGAACCGCCAGTGGCTGCCATTACCTCCCCTGCCGTCCATATTTGTGCAGGTAGCGTGGTTCCGCTGATAGACAAGACCACCAATAACCCAACTTCGTGGAACTGGATCATGCCCGGCGCTACGCCTTCCAGTTCCAGCCAACAGCACCCAACCGTCCGCTACAATAATCCGGGCAATTATGTAGCTACCCTGATCGTATCAAACAGCCAGGGTACCGATATTGCAGACCTCCCCATTCAGGTAGACGACAACGGCACCAAGTACCTGCTATATGAAACCTTCGAAGGCAGTCCCGGCCCCTGGGACATTGTCAACCCTGACAATGGCATTACCTGGGAATGGGTAACCATTGGCGGATCTCCTTTTGGCAAAAAAGCCATGAAACTCGATAATTTCAATTACACCAGCCTCAATCAAAAAGACGGATTGATTTCGCCTTCACTGGACCTGAGTATAGAAGCAGAAGTATTGCTGGAAATTGATTACGCCTACCGCCGGTTCAACGCTACCCGCAGCGACAAGCTCATTGTCTCTGTATCCACTAATGGCGGAATTACTTTCCCGACGGTCGTATTTCAGGGACAGGAGACCGGAGGTGGGAATTTTGCAACAGCAACGGATTCCCAGTCCGCTTTTACTCCCGGTAATGCCAACGACTGGTGTTTTGGGACAGATTTTGGAGCTGAATGCCTGCTCATAGACCTTTCGGCCTTCAGCGGCGAACCGGATGTACGCATCCGCATCGAAAATCAAACCGGACATGGCAACAACCTGTACATTGACAACGTCCGCATCAGCAGCTCCTGTGCTTCTCTGGCTGCGCCAACCCCTGCTTTGACTTCAAACGTCAGCATCGGCTGTGCGCCCCTGACTGTTCAGTTTGAAGACATTTCAACAGGCGTTGTATCGAACCGCTCCTGGAGCTTTCCCGGCGGCAATCCTAATTTCTCAGAAGACCTTTACCCTTTAGTAACTTACAATACGCCAGGAACTTATGACGTAAGCCTTACTGTCAGCAATGCAGGCGGCGTTGCGGTAGTTACGGAAACCGGTTACATTACGGTACTCGGTAGCCCAACCGCCAATTTTTCAGCAAGCCATACCAACCTGAGTGTCCAAACGACCAATCTTTCGACCAATGCCACAAGCTATGTCTGGAATTTTGGCGACGGAACGCCAACCAGCACGGCAACTTCGCCTGCGCATACCTACGCCCAACCCGGCACCTACACCATCCGGCTCACGGCAAACAATGAATGTGGTCAATCGGTAAAAGAAATCAGCGTTACGGTCACCTCACCGCTTACTGCAACTTTTTCAGCAACACTTCAGCAGGGGTGCGCACCGCTGACGGTTACTTTTAACGACCAGTCTGTTGGAAATGTAACGGCCTGGATGTGGACATTCGAGGGCGGAACGCCGGCAACCTCAACCGCTCAAAACCCTACCGTAAGTTTCAACGAACCAGGTTCCTGGACGGTAAGCCTGACAGTTAGCAATGGAACGCTGCAAAACACCACACAACAAGTAAATTACATTGTCGTCACTGGTCCGCCTACTGCTGCATTCACTACGGCCAATCCATTGGGTAGCAATTCGGTTGAATTCACCAACGCATCAAACGGAGCGAGCAGTTACACCTGGGATTTCGGCGATGGAACTGGCAGTACCTCTACTGATACGTCCCATACTTACGAAGCAGATGGAACCTACACCGTCACCCTCATTGCAACCAACGCCTGCGGCAGCGACACCACCAGCAGCGAAGTCTTCATTCTCCTACCGCCAGTCGCAAGTTGGGAACAAAATTCAATCGAAGGTTGCGAAGGACTAAGCGTTCAGTTCAACGCGGCGCCGCAAGGCT